>CALXMF010000001.1 GCA_944389415.1 uncultured Spirochaetota bacterium
TTATCAGACAGAATGGAAAGAATAAACAAGCTCAGAGTACAAACAGACTATTTTGAAATAATAGATTTGTTAGACACAGAGGATATATAGGAATATTTCAATCTTGTAGGAATAATGGCAAAAGAACTAGACCTGTCTGTTTACAGTAGTTTCGTTAATAAAAAAGTGAGTCTATGAAGTCTTTTCTGTAAATGCAGAGAGCTGTGGTAAAAAGATTTAATACGGGCTTTCCCGCAAGCAACTAACAGCTGCTTAGGATTCGAATATAAAATTTCTTGATTTTTTAGTACCCGTCAAATCTAGGTAGTTGAAGTAATCCATTCCCCTCGAAGCTGGAAGGGAGAAATTTCAATATTCCACGGAAGAAGTTTTTCCCAGTCCGCAACGGTTTCTGCGTAAGGGGCTTGTATCTGGTGATGAAGTTGCAGCTGAAATTGCAAATAAATGTGGTGGAACAACACTAGAGACTCAAATAAAAGTAAATAACATAGAAATGCCAAAATGGGATTTTGATGTACCAGAATCAATAAAAGCCTGGGAAGATACTTCAGCAGCCTATGCAAAGCAGGTAAGCGGCGATGTAAGGGCAATTGTTGGAAAAAAACTCAGACCTGAAAATATTTGGGAAAATGTTGAGCTACCACGACTGATGCAGAATCCTAATGTTTCAAAGATTACAACAATAGATCCAGACACAATGGCTGAAACAGTTATTTTCGAAAGAAAAGCCGGAACTGTTTATGTAAAACCTAATGAAACGCTGATTAAGAATGGAGAGTGGGATAAAGCTCTGAATACTCTTAGTTCGAATCTTGAAGTAAAAAGTATAGAAGAAATTGATACTGGACTTGAAATCTATAATAAAAATTGGCATAATCCAAATGTAAAGGTTCTTACAGTTTCTGAAAGAATAAGTAAATATGATAGTGTAAAAAATATTGTTACATCAGGTGGTGGTGGGGGAACTTCTTCTCAAATTTTAAGAGAAAACTTAAAAAATGCAGGAATTGAACCTCCGCCATATCCAAATGCTGCTCATCATATTGTTGCAGTTAATTCAGAAAAATCTAGAGCAAGTGTTGCAATCTTGCACGAATATGGAATTGATTTAAATTCACCTGCAAATGGTGTATTTTTACCTTACCAAAAGAATGAATTTGTTACAACCGAAGCAATGCATTGTGGTGGGCATTTAGACAGTTATCATATCAATGTAAGAAAACGGCTTGAAGATTTAATAGATAAAGCAGAAGATTTAAGATATTCAAACATTTTAATTCAAAAACTTATTTGTAATGAATTACAAACAATCCGAAAGGAATTATTGAGTGGTTTCTTAAAAATTCACAATTAGGGGGGGATATATGAAAATATACATTTTAGAAACAGATATTGATAATTACAAAGGATGCTATATAAAAAACGAAGAAACTGATAGAAAAATTTTACGTCAGTTTAATAAAGGTATAGAAATAAGCATTCCTTCTGATTTTCAATTAGAATACGATAGAGATTCTAATAATCCTGCAGGGGATATTTGTGAATGTTATGATTGTAGAGGATTCTTCATAAATAAAAAATTTATGGCAGTACTTTCTGACATTTCTCAAATAAATATAAGATTTGTTCCGCTTAATGACGATTTTGTACTATTAAATAATTTAACTGTGTTGGACTGCTTAGATCGAAAAAAAACTAAATATAAGTATTTTGAGAATGATATTTTAGGTGTTGAGCAATATTATTTTAAGGAAAACAATTATCCACCTCTTTTTCAAGTTAAACTACAAAATCAATTAATTATTCGAGATTATTTTGTAACAGATGAGTTTATAGATATTGTTAAGAAAAACAATATCAAAGGTTTAAAATTTAAGGAAATCTGGGACAGAGAAAAGGACTAATTATGACAAAAATCACCGGAACAAACACATACATAGACGTAGAACTCGATGGCAGAACTGCGAGAATCGCAGGCGAAATGATAGTTGGCGGTTTTGTCTGTTATAAAAGTTCAATGAAAAATTGGCTTGTTCCAGAAAACGAGCCATTAACTGAAGATGACAAAAAAGAGATTATACAGAAAGTAACCGAAAAAACGGCAGGTTCGCATATGGTAATAACTTTTGAGTAACCCTCCCCCTATCTCCGTACAGAAGGAGCTCTTTGACAACATCAATGGGTGTGTACGGACACCATTGATAAAAATCTTCTCGCACAAAGGATTGTAGCCACGCCGCAGGCGTTCCGAAGGGAGGAATGATTTAAGCTCGTTTCTGGAAACCCAAGAAGTGATGGGAGCTGAAATTGATAAAAACTTAATAATGGAATATGTTTCATCTGTAAAAGAATCATATCCTGCCAAAAAAATGTTGTTATTAAATACAATATTGTTTAATGATTATATCAAAAAAAACACAATAAAAACCAAGGAAGATGTAAAAGAACTCTTTACCGTTTGCGAAATTACTGAAGAAAGTGTTGTTAAACCTATTTCAGTTAATACTGGAAACAAACATGATATAATAAGGTTCATAGAAAAAGCTACAGAAAACACTTCTATAAGAATAAACGAAGACCTAATTGATGAATTTGTAGCCACTGCAAAAAGTGATTCTGACGCAAAAGAAGTTTTATCGTTAAATCCCGATTTTTTGGGAAAATATATTCAAATTCATAAGATAAGCACAAAAAAAGATTAGGAACAGTTTCCGGCAATGAGCTTGTTGCAGAAAAAAATAATCTGATGAATATTTTGAGCCCTGTATCAGAAGCTAAGACCTCGGGCAGATCAAATATCCCTGATATGATAAAACAACAGATTGCAGAACAAATACACGGTCCCCAAGCAGATTTTATGCAAAATACTCATATTCAAAATGAATACTCAGCAGTTGATTTATTACAAAGTAAACCGGTTCCTTCCCAAAGTAATATAAGGGAAACCCCGCAAACCGGAACGGCGGAATACTCCATAAATGATAAAAAACTACGCACATATACGAAAACTGAACCCACACCGGTCCGCGGCACGCCGATGGTACCTGCGACTATGAAAATGCCGGAGCCGGAGGAAGGATACAGAAAAAAAAGATTGTAAACGGAGTCTACCGGGTAACGGAAAACCTGCGGCTACGGGGAGATGAAGGTACATCCGCTGGCAGTTTAACCACAATGCCGGCAGGGACACGTGTAAAAATACTTTCAAACGGCAGGGAAGAGACAATAGACGGTATTACAGACAACTGGGTACAGGTGAAAGTTCAGTGGGGATCAAAAGACATTTATGATAATGATTTGTACGGAACAAAAGGATGGTGTTTCGGCGGCTATTTAAAGTAAAAACTGGGGTGTAACACCGCCGTATTCCCCCCGGTTAAATAAAAATACTACAAGGAGCAACAGCTGAGAGACACAGCCAAAACAGAAGAATATTTTGGGAAAGGTATAATACGAAACCGGAGATGTTACACAGTATGAAAAACTATCTACTCGAAAAACTCTTTGTTTTCCAAAGTTTTTCGAGTAGAATAAATGCATGGAAAAACAAATTCAACGGGACTTTTATCTAAACCAACTGATTGCAAATAAGGACAGGTCTGTCTGCAAAGTGGTAACCGGAATGCGCCGCAGCGGTAAATCCTATCTGCTTTTTACCCTGTTTTATGAGTGGCTTTTGAAAAACAGTGTTCCAGAAAGCCATATCATAAAAATCGACCTGGAAACCCAAAAAAACAAACCCTTCAGGGACAGCGAAAAATTATACAATCATTTAAAATCTTTGTTCAGGGATAAAGAACGCTACTATATTTTGCTCGACGAGATTCAAGAAGTTGACGGTTTTGAAGATCTGGTCAACGGACTTATGGTGGACCATAACTGTGATGTGTACATTACGGGAAGCAACGCAAAACTTCTTTCAAAAGATATTAACACACGGTTTCGGGGGAGAAGTGTTCAGATAAAAGTCTTTCCCCTCTCTTTCAGGGAATTTTATTCTGTCCGCCAACCGGAAAAGGAAAATATAAAAGACATCTTTAATGAATTTATGCTTTACGGTTCTCTGCCGTATTTGAATGAGCTCTCTCACCGGAATGAAAAAATCGAATATCTGAATTCGATTTGGGAAACCCTGCTGTACCGGGACATTATCGACCGCTACAAAATCCGCAATGAACATATTCTGGATGCGGTTTTTGATTTTCTGTGTTCCAACATCGGCTCCTATGTCAATGCCAATAAAATTGCCAACACACTGAAATCCAACGGTTATAAAGAAATCACCGATGATACGGTGGGGAATTATCTTGAATACTTATGCGATTCCTTTTTATTTTATAAAGTGCAGCGTTACGACATCAGAGGAAAACATTATCTAAAAACACAAAATAAATACTACATCAGCGATTTGGGTGTCCGTAATGCCAAGCTGAAGTTCCGCCAGATTGAAGTGACACATTCCCTTGAAAATATTATTTACCTTGAACTGATAAAACAGGGATTTATTGTGGACATCGGAAAAAATGACAATCGGGAAATCGATTTTGTTGTCCGCTCTCTTGATGGCAATCAGTGGTATATACAGGTGGCTTACACTTTACAGGGAGAAGAAAAACTGCAGCAGGAAACAGCTTCATTAAAAAATATCAAGGACGGATACAGGAGAATCATTTTAACTATGGATGATGATCCCTTTGAAAATCTGGAGGGCGGCATAAAAAAAATCAATGTGTACGATTTTCTGTTGGGCAAAAAAAACTTGGGTACAATATAGAAATAAAAGGAAGGTGAAATAATGAGTGCATATTTTGAATTTAATTTTGAGGAAATGGACAACAATGAACTACGGATTAACGGAAAAAGTTCTTATACAGATGAGTGGGATACTATTATCATAAAAAAGAGTGGATAACCTGGATAATAACCACATTGAGGAATTTTACCTATGAGGACTATAACACATGGAATAAAGCTAGTGGAAATAACTATGAAGATTGCAGATTACTTATACTGGTGTACCTTTTTGAGGGAGAATATTCATTTATTAAAATAGGGTCCGTGTGGAAGGATAAAAGCCGGATAACACCGGCAATTAAAATACCTTATTTGTCCTGGAACAAAAGATTGCTGATGTCGGAATTCATAGAGCCCTTTTTAGTCGCGTTATCACAATTCCTTACAGAAGAAGAAAGGAACAAACTGCCGCCCCCCTGGAGTGAAAGAAAAGAGGATAAGCAAGGAAAAAAGAAAAGAAAAAAAGATGACCAATCCGACGACGAAAGAATTTCAGTACGGTTTGTAGGCGAAATTGATCCCAGAGATTATTTCGGGTGAGGGGAATGAAGGCAAGCTCTTCTGCATTAAAATCCTTCTGTAAAAAGCTTTATTGTAAGGAATTTGCATATCCATTTCTAAATGAATTTGAAATAAATAAAATATTAATCTATAATAATGAGGATGGATTCTGGTATGTTGAAAAATAAAAACCAAATTTTAATAGAAGATAAAATGATAAAAATTACAGAACCTTTTAAAGAACTTATTCTTTTAAAAGAAAAAATTGGGACAATATCACAATTAAAAACTATAATACAATCTTCTCCTTTACATTTCAAATTCGGATTCAATTTCTACAATTACTACGATGTTATTTTTGAATATAAAAATGAAAGATTAACTTGGAAAGCAATCTCTTGCAAAAAAGATGAAGAAGAAATTACAAATAATAAGTTGTATAATCCAATGGAAAGTCAAGAAATAGTAAACGACATAGACAATATTTTAAAGTTGACAATTCCACAGAAATATTTACAAGTATTAAACGGAAAGAATTATAAGTCTTTTGAAAAAAGATTAGACTATATTACAGTTTCATCAAAAGAAGAATTCAATGAACTAAAACGAGCTGAAAAAAATGACAATTTTAAGACAACAGATGAATGTTTGGATTTTATGATTGAAGAGGTAAAAAAAGCATTTGGTTCAGATGCTGAAAACTTTAAAATCATAGATAATTATGATTATCATGGCTGGCATATAAATTTTACATTTGAAGCATACAAATCATTTACAGTAAAAATACATCATGAACTTGCAGATGGAGCTCAGATTGTAATAGGAAGTGACGAACAAATAAGAAATGGAAATTATGAACATTGGTTTAATATCCCCATGTCTGCAAATGATTTTGGAAGATTAACAGCAAAAGAATTCCTTGCCCAATTAAAGCAGAATCTTGAGTTACGTCTTAATAAGTATTAACCACCTGTCACCCTACAGAAAAGACATTTTGAAAAATCAAGGTTGTGGAATACTATTATCATAAAAAAAGAGTGGATAACCTGGATAATAACCACATTGAGGAATTTTACCTATGAGGACTATAACACATGGAATAAAGCTAGTGGAAATAACTATGAAGATTGCAGATTACTTATACTGGTGTACCTTTTTGAGGGAGAATATTCATTTATTAAAATAGGGTCCGTGTGGAAGGATAAAAGCCGGATAACACCGGCAATTAAAATACCTTATTTATCCTGGAACAAAGGATTACTGATGTCGGAATTCATAGAGCCCTTTTTGGTTGCGTTATCACAATTCCTTACGGAAGAAGAAGGAACAAACTGCCGCCCCCCTGGAGTGAAAGGGAAGAGGAAGAGAAAAAGAAAGGGAAGAGGAAAAGAAAAAAAGACGACCAATCCGACGACGGAAGAATTTCAGTACGGTTTGTAGGCGAAATTGACCCCAGAGACTATTTTGGATAAAAAAATGAGAGCAAGTCCAGCGACATGGCTCATTTCTGTGAGAAAATAATTCGGAAAATCAGAATTCCGTGCCGGATTAAACATTTTATTTTATCAATTCTGCGAACTATAATGTATCTTTTTTTCAATAAAAAATTAAAAACATTTCAAAAACAGTGTATCTTTTTTTTAATAATAAATTAAAAACGTTTCAAAAACAGTGCATCTTTAATCCAAAAATAAATTAAAAACGTTTCAAAAATAGTGTATCTTTAACCCAAAAATAGATTAAAAACGTTTCAAAGAAAGCGTATCTTTGATTCAAAAATAGACTAAAAACGGATCAAAAATACATTATAATTTTTTTTGTTTATAGACTGAGATATCGTTCAATACGTTCCTTGACGGATACGCCAACTGGATTTACACTGGAAGTATGTTAAAGTTACTTTTTATTGGCGGCACAGGGAATATCAGTACCAGTGTAAGCCGGTTGTGTGTACAAAAAGGTTTTGAGCTGACACTGCTTAACAGAGGAAAAAGCGGCAAGATAGACGGCGCTGAATCGCTTATCTGTGATATCAATGACCGCGCGGCAGTAGAAAAAGCTATTGCGGGCCGGTATTGGGATGCAGTCGTTAACTGGATTGCGTTTACGCCGGCAGAAATAGAACGGGATATTGAATTGTTTCGGGGAAGAACCGGACAATATATTTTTATCAGCAGCGCGTCCGTATACCAGAAGCCGGTTGTAAATTGTTTTATTACCGAATCCACCCCGCTTATCAATCCATACTGGGAATATGCGCGAGATAAAATTAACTGTGAACAGCGATTGATGCGCGCTTTTACAGAAGAACAGTTTCCCATAACAATTGTACGGCCATCACATACCTATGATACAGTTATTCCGCTGGTAATTGGCGGCTGGAGAGAATATACTGCTGTTCAGCGAATAAAAAAGGGACAGCCCGTCATCAGTCACGGTGACGGTACCTCGTTATGGGTGTTAACCCATTCACGCGATTTCGCGAAAGGATTCATCGGCCTGCTCGCAAATCCGCGGGCAATCGGCAACGCATTCCATATTACTTCAGACGAGGTACTGACCTGGGATCAAATATATCAGACGATAGGCAAAGCTGTCGGACGGGAGCCTAATATTATCCATGTTCCAACAGATGTGCTGATTCATGAAGATAATTATCTGGAAGGCGCGCTGCTTGGAGACAAAGCCTGGAGTGTCATTTTTGACAATTCAAAGATTAAACGGCTTGTTCCCTCATTCGTCTGCGAAATTCCATTCGCTGTTGGTATCAGAGAGACACTGCAATGGTTTGAAGCCCGGCCGGAACGGATGGTTATTTCAGAGCGGACAAACAGTCTGATACAGCGAATATGCAACCGCATGGAACGGCTCCACATAGATTAACAGAAATATCAGCTCTTTTCCATCATACGCGGATCAAATTGATCCGCGCCGCCGCTCCAGTATACACTTCCCTCTTTCATGATGATTATACGGGAAGCAAGATATTGCGCTTCAGTCAAATCATGAGTAACCATAATACCGGTAAACCCCATATCTGCCTGCATACGCAGAATATCAGCGGCGAGTCTTTTTCGCAGCGGCGCGTCAAGCGCTGATAATGGTTCATCAAACAGGACTAATTTAGGCTGTACAATAAGAGTGCGGGCAAGAGACACACGCTGCGCTTCTCCGCCGGAAAGCGATTCAGGCCAGCGGCGGGCAAACCCTGTTAAGCCAAACCGTTCCAAAAATGATTCCGCTATTTCTCTGCTGTGCCGCCTTCTCATACCGGCGCACCTTAGGCCGTACGCAACATTATCAACAACCCGCAGATGAGAAAACAGCGCCCCGCTCTGAAACACCATTCCGATACCGCGTTTCTGCGGAGCGACAGTAATCAGTTCTTGCCCATCAAGCATGATAGAAGCATCTGTATTATCAGGCGCAAGCAGACCGCTGATCATACGCAGTACGGTTGTTTTTCCGCTTCCTGATGGCCCGACAATCGCCGTCATGGTACCACGCGACGCCTGCGCGGAAAACACAACATGAGTCGATCCTAATGTTTTACACAGACGTTCTGCGCAGAAATAGGGCTTTTCAGTCATTTTCACAATCCTTTCCAGTATTGAAAGTATTTATGTGGTCTCCGACAGCAAAGATAATCGCGGTACAGATACCAAGCAGCAAACCGCACACACATGCCTGCGCAAGACGATACGCGCCGGCAAGACGGTATGTATACAGCGCGAGTGTATCAAATCGAGGTATCGCCAATATCAAAGGCAGACTCGCGTCTCCGCATGATAACGCGAAACAAAAACAGAAGGCGGAAATCAAACTCCGTGCTGTCATCGGAACATAAATGCGGAAAACAGTATCAAGATGAGAACAGGACAGCAGCCGTGACGCATCAATCACATTCTGCGGGATACGGGCGACAGCGGGACTGATTTGCCGCAGAGCAAACGGCCAGTATAAGGCAGCCTGCGCGCATATCAGTATCGCCGGTGTCCCGCGCCGTACCAGAATAGTAAATCCAAATCCCATAATAACCGATGATACCGCCATTGGCAGCATCGGAACACAACGCACCGGCAGAGCGGTAAATCTACGCTGCACAGCGAACGCATATACAGCGCCGCCTGTTGTAGCTAACAGAGAAGAACAGATACCTGTTATAAGCGTATTCTTTGCGGCCGCATAAAACCCCTGTCTGCCTAATACCGTTTTAAATGAGTCAAAAGACAATCGGGGAATCATACCGGCAAATGCAGAAGCGTCCTGCAGATATCCCTGCCGGGACACGAACGCGTTACATACAATAGAAGCAAGGGGCGCGATAAAAAATATGAAAATAATAATAAATAATACACAAGCTCCCGCATATTCACCCGCGCCGCATAAGCGCCGGCGCTTAATGCCAGCTCCAGAAAACGATACACCTCTGCTGCGTTCCGTCTTTAGCGAAAGTATTCCATACGCAGCTATAAAACAGAAAGCCAGAACGGTCTCAGCAAAAGAAAGCGCGGCCGCACTCTCAAAATCAATACTTGTACGCGCCGCCTGATATATTTGTACTTCAAGTGTGGAACCGCCGATAGTACCGAAAAGAAGTACAATAATAAAGCTGAAAAAACAATATAAAAAAACGAGCATACTCGCTGATAATGCCGCAGGCAGCAGCTGTACAAATGTCACTGTACAAAAAACACGCAAACGGCCCGCCCCCAAAAGGCGAGCGGCATCCGCTTCCTGCTGCGGCAGTTGTGACCACACATCCGCGACAGAACGCATAATCAGCGGGAAATTATAGAATCCGTGAGCTAATACTAATCCCGTAAATGAATACAGAAAAGTAAGCGGAGGCTCTGATAGATTAAATACACTAGTAAGTATCCGGTTCGCACTGCCCTGCATACCAAAAAACAGCACAAATCCAAGCGCCATCAGCAGCGGAGGCAAACAGAGCGGAATTGGAGACAGCGAGGATATAATTTTGCGCAGCGGAAATTCACGGCAGCTTATAAAAAACGCAGCCGGAATTCCTACCGCAAACGCAATTACAGTTGATACAGCGGCCTGACGTACCGTATATAATGCCGCATTGCGCACTTTTGAAGAAAAAATCAGCGCGAGTACTTCAGTAACACTCAGCCGCCCTGAAAAAAGCGGACTGAACGCGGCAACCAGCGGCAGAACAAAAAAAACACACAGCAGGACAAACACCGCAGCAGCGGTTACCGCCGCAACAAGATATACAGGACGCTCTGACAAAATACGGCCGGCAGACATATTGAATACACTAGAATGCTTATTCCGCGAGCAACTGCATAACAGCTTCAACGGCTTCTGTCAAAACAGATGAATCAGCAGAAAGCTGCTTATGAGCGACAGGCGCGCCTGCTGCATATGATGCGGGAAGTTCTACCTCACGATTCACCGGATACATCCACTGCGTCAACGGCAGTACATTCTGCGCCTGCGCGCTGATCAGAAAATCGATAAACGCCTGTGCGCCTTTTATGTTAGCGGCGCCTTTTATAATACCGGCTCCCTCAATCTGATACGGATGACCTTCATCAAAAATTAAAGCCTGAAAACGGTTGCCTTCGCCATATTCCAGATGATACGCGGGGCTTGTGGTATAACTGATTACAAGCGGAGCTTCGCCGGAAGTAAACAGTCCATAACCAGAACTCCACCCCGGAGCCATTGTCAGAATATTGGGCTTTAGGGCTTTCCAGAACTCAAGATAATCTTGTCCAAAAACCGCAACAGTCCACGCTACAAAACCAAGTCCCGGTGTACTTGTTCTCGGGTCCATGAGAATGAGTTTTTTTGCATATATCGGATCAATAAGATCGCTCAGACTGTCAGGTGCCGGCAACCCGGATTGGGTATCAAAAATAATCGCAAAATTACTCCAATCATATGGAATAAGGTGCCATGATTTATCAAAAAGAAGCCACTCATCAATGAGCTCTTCTATACCGGCAGGTTTATAGGGGATAAGAATATCCTGCGCCAATGTCTGATTAAGCAGATTATTATCAATACCAATTACAACATCCGCCTGCGGAGAATCCTTTTCCAGAACTGCGCGCGAAAGGACCTGAGCGCCGTCTCCCACATCAAGCATAGTACATGTATACCCGGTCTGTTCTTCAAATAAACGAATCAGCTCAGGCCCAGGCCCCCATTCAGAAATAAACGAATCATAGGTATAAATTACCACTTCCCTCTGCCGTTCATCTGTCACATTATCTGATTTTCCCCTGGAAAACAGCGGAGAAACACATAACGCGGCGGCACACACACATAACAGTATTTTTTTTACCATAATTAGACCTCCAAGACTCAAAAAAAACAGATAAAAAAATGACCAGCCCGAAGGCTGGCTGCTTTTAATCAAATAAAACGCTGCGGCGGCGTAACAACCCAAAAGGCTTTTAGCTCAACATCGCCCGTATTTACTAATGTATGCGGAGAAGAAGCAGAAAATGAAATACTGTCTCCTTCATCAAGATCATATACCCTCGACTCGTACTGGAACTGCGCTTTTCCCTGAATAATTACGCCAAGCTCACGGCCTAAATGCCCGTAAGAACCTCGATGGGTATGACCAGCAGGAGGAATACATACCAGATATGACTCTAGAGCATGAACTCCATCTTTTTCTGTCGGCTGAGCGAGCTCTTCATATCTGACTTCATCTTCTTCTATCGAACGACGTTCTCCGGCACGGATAACTTGAACAGGCCGGTCTCTCCGATATTCTTCAAATAAAAACTCTAGATTTATATCAAGAACATCAGCAAGCGCAAGCAACGTATCAATAGCGGGCGATACTCGATTGCGCTCAATCTGTGATACAAGACTTTCACTGACACCGGCACGCTGGGCAACCACTTTAAGTGTATAGCCCTTTCGTTCACGAACTGTCCGTAATTTCTCACCAAACCGGTATGGAACTCTTTTCTGCTGAAGCTCCTCCATGGTACACATTACTCCTTAGTTTCTTCAAATATAAAACGTAGAAAATGATCTTCAAGCGTATTATGAGGGCCTTCCAACCCTAAACGCTTTCGCGCACGCGCATTATCACGCCGTACACTGTACGACATATAAAAATCACGGAGATCTGAACTTAAATCAATCTTAACAGGCTGCCCCAAAAAAGATGAAATTTCATCACGGCCAATCGCAGCCACTCCTTTTTCTCGGAGAATATTTTTCAGTTTGACAACTTGTTCATAGGAAAGACCAAATAAAAACTCTTCCATCGCCTGCGATACATCTTTATCAGACAGCCGCATTTTTAAGAATTTATTCCAGTTTTCTCCCATCTGAATGGAAATAAGCAGCAATTCACTTGTACCAACCATCGTACCAAACGCTGGCGCAAGTTTTCTTCTTGCTTCCCATACATCCCTGAGAACAGGAGCGATATCAACTATATTTTGATCCCACCGATGTTCCCACAGTACAATAAGCGATTGCGCGATACGCCGGCGAATATCAATATGGATAGAGGTATTATTGATCAAATCAAGATATACATCTTCAGCCATCATGGTAAAAAGAATACCCATCGTCGTATCTTGAAACTGCTGAATATCTTCTTTATCGAGACCAGACGCTTCTGCAAGCCTGCACATAGATGAAAAGGTATGATATTTTACAATAAGAAAACCTTTACCAAGTGTCGCTTTTGAAGGCAGATGCAGTATCTTATCACCATCAAGATGTTTTACCAGCGACTCAACAAGAGTTGTCTGAGTACGTTCCTCTCCCATAATCATCTGCCGGTGCAGCAGCGAAGGAAAATAAGCTATACTTGCCGCAAGACGCTGCATATTTGAAATACGAGATTGCAAATCATCAAACGTCTCCATGGAAGTTTCCATTAGATGAGCGAGCAGTATATTTATAAGAGTCTGTTCATGCTCAGTGAGAACAATAATGTTTGTAGAAAAAGCATCGTCAGTATTAGATGCAGAATCTCCATAAAACTCAGAGATGTCAACTGATTCAAAATTCAGATCATTATCCTGCACTTCATTCACAATGTAGAATTATAACATATATTTAAAAAAAAAGCCAGAAAGTTTTTTTGATTCAGTATTTTTAAAGCCGCATACCGGAAATACTAACCAATAATTATTTTGATATATTCTGCCGATATTTGTGTATGAACCTTTTTAGACCAGTACGATTTCTCGCAGGATCAATAGCGTTTCTGACACTTGCCAGTCTGAGCTCCGCGGCTGATATGAGTATCACACCATCTGATATTCGCCTGGAAGCAGAATATTCTGGTTCCGGAGACGGTTTTTCCGGAATGACCGGATATCATCTGTATGTACGTAAAAAAGATGGGGTACATTCTGTGCTGCTCACCGAAACAACACGCGACCCGACTGGGATGCTCCCCAATTACGCGTATCGGGCAAAAGAATGGAATGAAATAAACGGAAATGAACTGCGTATTCTCAATGGTCTTGAGTTAAAATATGATGAATCAAAATACAGTATTATAGATTCTACGCCGCAGCCTGATGAGCAGTTTGGACAGGCTTTTCATCTGTATATTCCATCACAGATAGATTTCGGATATCCCGAAACAAGACATGGAACAGTACATATTCAGCAGGGAACATTTGTTAATATCCGCACATTTGAAAAACCGTATGCTGATTATACAGGCAATTTTGCAGATAATCCCTATATATTTGATCTTATTATCCCGCCCGAAAAGCCTGAAGATCCGGTTCAGGAAACAGTACATCTGCTTGAACCATACAGCAGAGAAGCAGCAAAATCATTTGATGAAATTGCCAGTTCAACCGGGGGTAAAATGATTTACTCCAAGGGACCGGAATCGATTGTAAATGATCTTATTGAAGCAATTGATTCAATTAATCCCAAGAATAAGGCAGATATTGTTATCGCTCTTGACGCAACAGGAAGTATGAAAGATGATCTTGCCACCCTCCGGACAGAATGGGTTCCCAAACTGCGGGAACAAATGAAATCCTTTGATCAATTCCGTATAGGGCTTCTTCTGTATCGTGATTACGGAGGAGACTATATGTACCGCAAATTGCCGGTACGATATTTTGAATTTACAGATGATCTGGAGCAGTTCATCAAGTCGCTCAATTCATTCCGCATTGTAGGCAACGAGGGAGGCGACAAACCGGAAGCCGTTTATGAAGCGCTGTATGCCTCTCTGGATTTTTATCCGTGGGATGATGACGCTCAGCGTAAAATAATTCTGATTGGCGACGCAGAACCTCATCCAACCCCCAGGGGCCCGCGGCCGTACACAAAAGAATTGATTGATATGACTGCGCTGGTAAAAGAAATAACAATCGATACGATTATAACACCGGATAAATAATCTGCGTTAATTGGTATTCCAAATAATGTACACCGCAATATCTGGAATACCAATTACATGCTTTTATTCAGCATCAGGCAGCGCTTCTTCTGCTTCAACAGGAACTGGCTCAGGCTCTTCTGAAACAACATCCTGCGTTTCCGGCAAATCAGGTGACACAGCCGTTTCCGGCAGCACAGGAATCTCTGCCTGCTCAGTTTCTAAACTTTCTTCTATATTTACAAGTTCAGATGCTTCGCTATTTTCAGCAGGAACAGGAGCGCCCGGTTTGAGTTCAAAGGATGCATCTTCAGGAATAGAATCAAGCACTGACTGAGGTATCTTTGCCAAATCAATTTCAACAAGGCGCCGATATGCCCCTGGCAGCAATGCCGCCATTTCGGAAGCGTACATCCTCTCTATCTCGCGTAAAATAGGTACAGCTCGATTCCATTTTTTCTTTTTTACGTCCATATGAGCAATCTCAAATAACGCTTCTACACGCAAAGCAGGATCAGAACCATACCGATCAATCAATGTAAGATAATACAACTCTGCTGCAGCAATATTACCGTTCTCAAAGCTTGCCTGACCAAGCTGTATCAGCTGCTGCGAAGATAAATCTCCCGGAATCGTTTCCGGCACAGAATGACAGCCAAATAAAAAAAATAAAGAAAGCGCCGCTGCGCCAATCTGAAGTACAGTCTTTTTCATAGCCGTACTGTATCATGCGTTTAATAAGGGCGTCAACTCTACCATAATGCCATTAATCGAAAAGGACTCAACAAATTGATATGCGCAAATAGAGATAGAAAGCCGAAAATAAACAACAGAGGTGATTCGCGCATGGACGGTCAGCAAAAAATAAAACAATATCTAGACAGAGCATTTGCCGGAGAACCACAGACACCAGCAGTGCTGGCTGCTAAAAGTAATTTACTGGCAAAAATGAGTACACTCTATGCGGAACTGATACAAAAAGGCGTGTCACCGGAAGAAGCCTATCAACAAGCAATTACGAGTGCCGGAGATATTTATACTTATATAGATACTTTTCTAGGAAAGCAGGAAGGACAACCTGGTTCCAGGGAAGTAAAACGAACTTGTTTTTACTGGTATTATCCTATCATATTATGTCTATTTATTTTTATTGCCCTTGCTCCTTTTCCGTCACTTAAACGAGTTCATCACATATTTGGTCTTCATATACGTGCCGGAGCATTGATTCCGCCGCATCTTATTACGATATGCGTAATAATTGCCGGGTTCATCATTATCGCGCTGCAATTATATGCTACCTATCACCAATCACATATATCTCCAAGCCGTATTACAATCTGGGGAATTGTAGTCATATCCATCATTGTATTTGGATTTCATCCGATAACACTAGCGCTTATTCTATTTGCAGCAGTCAGAGAGGTTATGCAGCTGACATCGCTGCATTGATCTGCATATTATTGCAACCATTATCAGAAACAGGTAATATTAAGAAAATTTGATAATTACAGGAGTAAAATTTTTATGAAATTCATTTTTTTAGGCCCGCCTGGAGCAGGGAAAGGTACACTGGCAGCAAAAGTTGCAGAAGAATATAAACTTCCGCACATTTCTACCGGAGATATATTCCGCGCAGCTATTAAAAATCAGACCCCTCTTGGTATAAAAGTAAAAGCTATTATTGACTCCGGCGCGCTTGTCAGCGATGATATCACCATTGAGCTGGTAAAAGACAGGCTCTCACAGGATGATGCTCAGAACGGCTTTATTCTTGATGGATTCCCGCGTACTATTCCGCAGGCAGAAGCTCTTGCCGGTATTGTTGCAATTGATGCGGCAGTAAATTTTGATATTGCAGATGATGCAGTTATAGAACGGCTTTCAGGACGCCGTGTCTGTAAGGGCTGCGGCAAAAACTATCATGTTAAGTTTATGCCGCCTAAAAAAGATGGACTCTGTGATGATTGTAATGGGGAATTATATACACGCGATGATGATAAGATAGAATCCATCAAAAACAGACTGGTCGTATACCGAAAACAGACAGCACCACTAATTGATTATTACCGCAGCAAAAACCTGCTGACAGATATTGATGCCCGGCCTGCGACAGAAGCAGTTCTTGCTGAATTCCGTACCAAATTTCCCCTTAAATAATTGTACATATACATAAAAATCCGGGGTACAACTCCTTGTACCCCGGATTTTTTTATCAACCACTAACCGACTACAATTGAGCTTTCAGTTCTTCGGGAATAGAAATACCTATGGCGTTTGCCACGTCCATGTTAATTTTCAAATCAGCTTTCTGGAGATACTGTATCGGCATTTCAGCAGGCTTTTTACCATCTCGAAGGATGGAAACAGCCATTGCTGCTGTTTGCTTACCAAGTTCATAATAATTAATTCCATATGTAGCAAGCCCTCCCTGATCAACCATTCCGCCTTCTCCACAGATAACAGGCAGTTTCGCAGGAGTTGTTACAATACTGACAGTTGCCATACCAGCAGCAATCATATTATCTGTTGGTGTATACACTGCATCAACTTTGCCAATCAGACTTTGAACAACCTGCTGAATCTCATTTGAATTAGACACAGTTGCATCAATATAGGCAATTCCCAGCGAATCACAAACTTTTTTTGCCAGATCAATCTGAAATTTTGAATTCTGTTCACTTGAACAATACAGCATACCGACATTTTTTACAGAAGGAACCAGTTGTTTAAGCAGTTTTATCTGCGCCTCAACCGGTGTTAAGTCGGAAGTTCCGGAAACATTTCCGCCGGGAACTTCATTTGAAGCAACAAGTTTTGCGGAAGCCGGATCTGTGACAGCGGTAATAAGAATAGGAATTGTCTTAGTCAAATTTGCTACCGCCTGTGCCGCAGGCGTGGCAATTGCAAGAATAAGATCATCTTTATCATTCACCAGCTTTTGTGCAATAGTCATGCAATTTGCCTGTTCACCCTGCGCATTCTGGTAATCAATACTGATATTCTGTCCATCAACATAACCAGCTTCTGCAAGACCATCTACAAATCCCTGATAGGAGGCATCAAGAGCCGTATGTTCCACAAGCTGAACAACGCCAACTTTAAGGATTTTCTGTCCGTCAGCAGTCGTACTTTCTTTAGTACCGCCGGCACTCAAGATTCCGCAGACACAGAACGAACATATAAGTCCTGCTGCAAATAATTTTACATTCTTTTTCATCCATATCTCCTCTCATATGATAAAAGAGCAATTTTTTATTAATGCTAAATATACTTTACTATAATAAAAAAATATTTTCAAGTCAAGAGAGAATCCTGTTTTATCCTCTGATAAGCAGAGAACATTACTAAAAATCGATTCTCTAAAAATAGAAACAGTAACAATATATGAGAATATTCTCATCATCGCTTTTATTTTGCATTTATTTCCTATTTATGATATAATCCGCGCATCGTTCGTTTTATAATAACGAGAGGAGATTTATATTTATGGAAAAACTTTTCCAACTTTCAAAGCGCGGCACAACAGTAAAAACAGAAATTGTCGCCGGTATCACCACATTCCTGACGATGGCATATATTCTTGCTGTTAACCCTGGTATGTTAGGAAGTATTGAAGGAATGGGCGCAGCAAATGTATTTACAGCAACGGCCTTTTCAGCAGCAATCGCAACACTTGTTATGGCATTTGCTGCAAATCTTCCTGTTGCATTAGCTCCAGGCATGGGACTCAACGCTTTTTTTACATATACTGTTGTATTTGGACTTGGGTACAGCTGGCAAATCGCACTGACGGCTGTATTTCTTGAAGGTATAGTATTTATACTTCTTTCTTTTTTTAGTGTCCGCGAAGCGATTATCAGCGCACTGCCGCCAAGTCTAAAAAAAGCTATTGCTGGCGGTATTGGTCTGTTTATCGCGTTAATCGGATTAAGCAATGCGGGTATTGTTTCCTCTGAAATGGGAACCATTATCGGATTTGCTCCGCTTAAAGGCCCGGCACTCGTTGCAGTGATTGGACTTATTATTACCATTTTGCTGCTTGCCCGTAAAATAACAGGAGCTATTCTCATTGGCATTGTCATCACTACTATTATTGGTATTCCTTTTGGGGTCACTGTCATACCGGAAGGATTTTCACCAATTTCATTGCCGGCAGCTCCATTATTCTGGAAATTTGATTTCTCACAGGTTCTTTCTATTAAATTTTTTACTGTGTTTTTTACATTCTTTTTTGTTGATATCTTTGATACAGTAGGCACCCTTGTTGGAGTTACCACAGAAGTTAATTTGACCGACAAAGATGGTAATATTCCCCGTGTAAAACAGGCTCTGCTTGCAGACGCAATCGGTACTACTGTTGGTGCTATGCTGGGAACCTCCACAGTAACAAGCTTTGTTGAAAGCTCTTCCGGAGTCGCAGCTGGCGGACGTACAGGACTGGCATCTGTAGTAACAGGAATTCTGTTTCTCCTTTCACTGTTTCTCAGCCCTCTGTTTTTGCTTGTTCCAAGTGCTGCTACTGCACCTGCACTTATCATGGTTGGTTATTTTATGATCAAGAGTATCACTGATATAGATTATCATAATTCCAAAGATTCACATTCACCAACCCCCTATTTAAATTTTGCAGATCCCGTTGAAGGAATTCCCGCATTCATCTGTATGATCGTTATGCCGTTCGCATACAGTATTGCAGAAGGTATTGTCTGGGGGCTTATTTCACATGTATTGCTTAAAGTAGTTACAGGAAAAGCAAAATCAATTTCACCTGTCACATGGGTGCTTTTTGTGATATTTATCCTGCGATTTTTCTTAAACTCTTAAAACAGTAATTCCAAAACAGACCGCCTTAAATAAGGCGGTCTGTTTTGTTTTATCGGTATACTGGCGAAAATCATATACGCTTCTTAAGTGTTATATTGTGCAGTATGTATCTTTAGTGTATTATTGTTACAAATTACTGGATGTAACAGATGTTTTATTTTTAGGAGGCAAATAATGCAGGCAAAAAAAATTACCGATTATATCTTTGCGCTCCATGCTGATATACAGGATGCGCGTTTCTTTGAAGGTTTTTGGCCGATTCCTCATGGCGTAACACTCAATTCTTATATTGTGCAGGGAGAAAAAACAGCTCTGATTGATTTATACCGTGATTGGGAATCCGCGCCAGAGCAGATGGACAGTCAGCTTGCGTCCATCGGTCTTTCAGCAGATAAAATTGATTATGTCATTTTAAACCATCTTGAACCAGATCATACGGGTTTTCTGCGCGAATTCCATAAAATTAATCCGCACGCGGAAATTATCTCAACAGCAAAGGGCATTGCGCTTGCCGAAAAATTCAGTAAAGCAGGGAAAGATGCAAAATACCGTGCAGTAAAAACAGGCGATTCCCTTGATTTAGGAAACGGCATCATATTATCTTTTACAGAAGTACCAAACGTACACTGGCCAGAAACAATGGTGACATATGAAGCAAAATCAGGAACACTTTTTTCTTGTGATGCATTCGGTTCATATGGAAAAACGGGAGACCGGATCTTTGATGATGAATTTACCGCCGAAGAACACGCTCATTATGAGCGCGAATCACTGCGTTATTATGCTAATATAGTTGCAAGTTTCAGTTCATTCGTAAAACAGGCAGTAACAAAACTTGCACCTCTTGATATAAAAGTTATTGCGCCAAGTCACGGAATTGTCTGGCGAAAGAACCCCGCTGAAATTATTAAAAGATATTGTGATTACGCAGGATATAACACAGGCGGAGCATTAAAAAATAAAATTACCGTCATCTGGGGCTCTATGTATGGCAATACAAAGATTGGTGTTGATGCAGTTGTACGCGGTATCCAGCGTGCTGCAGATGCATTAAAAGCTGCCGGTAAAGAGGCACCTGAATGTACAATTCTCGAAATACCGTCAATCGATGCGTCCTTTGTACTAGCTGATGCATATGAATCAAAAGGTATCGTTATGGCGATGCCCACATATGAATATAAAATGTTTCCTCCGGCGGCTTTTATCTTAAATCTGTTCAACAGAAAGCATTTTACCGGAAAAACAGCTCTTCGTATCGGAAGTTGGGGCTGGATTGGCGGAGCAAAAAAAGAATATGACGAAGCTGTTGCCCCGCTTAAATGGGAACATATAGAACCTTTTGAATGGCAGGGGTTACCTTCTGAGGAAGACATTGCTCTTCTTGAGAAGAGAGGAGAAGAACTGGTACAGGCAATTACCAGATAAATGTTATAATAAATGGGTGTAACAGCAGCCAAACCTGTTTGTTTATTATCAAAAGAGGTGGCAGTGTTTGCCACCTCCATAGTTAAGAGGTATCATATATGAACGATGTCAGTACACTACAGCAAACCAGTGATGTTGCCCGCAGAAAGTTTATTTCCGCAACATATGGATGGATGGTTCTTGCCCTTTCAATAAGTGCGATATGTGCGTTTCTTGTTGCAAATAGTATCAAGATGCAGGCGTTTATTTTTGGCAATGTGTTTGTTTTTTTTGGATTAATCATTGCAGAACTCGTACTTGTTTTCTTTTTGTCTGCACGTATTAGAAAAATCAGCAAAACAACGGCTGGAATTGCTTTTATAGGTTACTCTATTATCAATGGCCTAACACTGTCTTCAGTGCTGCTTGTATACGCAGGCACATCTGTCGCAAGAGTTTTTGTCATCACTGCGCTGCTGTTTGGTGTCATGACAGTTTATGGTATGACAACAAAAAGCGATCTTATGTCAGCTGGCAGATATCTTTTCATGGGACTTGTTGGCATTATAATTGCCTCACTAGTAAATATATTCTTAAGATCAAGCGGTCTGGACTGGATTATATCACTAGTCGGAGTGGCATTATTTACAGGCCTTACTGCTTACGACACACAGAAAGTTATTCGAGCATCTGCTGGTGCAGATGACAGTGAGGCATACAGCAAAATTGCAATTATTGCTGCACTTGAATTATACCTTGATTTTGTTAATCTGTTTCTGTATCTGCTGAGATTATTTGGAAAAAAAGATTAACGCTCTAAAATATCACAAACAAATATGTAGAACATATTTGTTTGTGATAGCAATATTTTCAGAGAAACATTTTATATAAGAATCAAAATTTTTCAAATACGTAAGTACAAAACGATCTCACCGCCATCTTGTTTGTATCCACTCCCGCAACTGGAGTTTTACCATTGAACAGACCTCGCGCAGATATACATTAGGCACATTGAGCAGCGGAACGGGAGACGCAAGCCCATACACATTTTCATATCCCTGCTGCGACGCAAGATATAAAGATCTCTGTAGATGAGAAGCACTGGTAACTATAAGTACCGGCAGTTTTTTTGCCATATCAACAGAAATCCCTTCAGTCTGTGCGATAACTTGCGCGGAATATAGAAAATTCTGCACAGTATCCTGTGATTCTGTTTCACACAGAATCCGTCTGCTTAGAATACCGCGCCCCTCAAGATAGCGCTTCATACCTAATGCTCCCGGTTCTGGGGAAAAAGGCCCCTTGCCTTCAGTAAGTATAGCAACTGTTTCCTGATGCTTGTGCATATAGTCAGCGGCTGTACGAAGGCGCGCGGCAGCGCCATTTCCAACTGTACCATCAGAACGGGTTCCTCCGCCAAGAACAATAACATATCGAATGTTCGCATCGACAGTCGGCTGGTTATACGGGCGCAGAATAAATTGCAGTTCATATACAGACAGGCTGCACATACAGATAAGAATAAAAACAAATACCCCATTCCAAAACTTCTGCCCACGGGTCAACGGCATAAAAATATCATGCTCTATAAGGCGGCACCGCTTTTGCCAAAAACGTCCAACAGCAAAGAAAAAAACACCACCTACAGGCCATACATAACTAAACCCCGGATAAGGCAATGAATAATCTGCGACAGCAAGAAGCACAAAATATGACAGACAAAATGCAGCACAACAATAACATGCAGCAGATATAATTTTACAAGAATTATGTTTCTTTTTTTTGTATTTTCCAGTTTTCATATCTTACCAAATATAATTATAAATAGAGAATATAACAGCTTTCTTATAGAATATCAAATAACATATCCCACTTGCCAAGACATGTAAAGTCCAATTCGTCTGCGCAGCACAGGAAAATCAGATACTTGCGCGATGTCTGTACTCTGCGTACAATAAGATAAATGGAGCAACAAAATCTCAACAGAACAAAAATCATCGCAGCGGCAGGCTGGATCGCACTGATTGGAAATCTTACCTTGGCTATTTTAAAGTTGGTTATTGGCATGATTACCGAAAGTCTTGCCGTCATTGGAGATGGTATAGATTCATCTACTGATGTCTGCATTGCTTTGATGACGCTCATCGTAAGCAGAGTTATTTCTCAACCATCCGACAAAGGACACCCATGGGGGCATGGAAGAGCTGAAACAACAGCGACTATGATTTTATCGTTTATTATTTTTTTTGCAGGCGCACAACTCGCACTGAAATCTGTACATGCATTAATTAATTACAGAACAGCAAAAGAAACTTCATCTCTTGCTCTTGCAGCCTCAGGTATTTCCATTATAGGAAAATTTGTTCTCTCTATAGTACAGCTCCAGCTTGGTAAAAAGGCACACAGCCCGATGATACTGGCAAACGCACAGAATATGAAAAACGATATCATCATGTCGGCAGGTGTTCTTATTGGAATTGGAGCAGCAAAAGTATTCAAACAGCCGCTTCTGGACCCTGTTATCGCAATTGCTGTCAGTCTGTGGATCATAAAAAATGCTGTCAGTCTGTTTCAACAGATAAATACAGAATTAATGGATGGAAATACAGATAACCAGCTATACAAAACACTGTTTGAAGCGATCCATGCCGTACCAGGAGTCACAAATCCGCACCGCGCACGTATCAGAAAAATTGCTAATAGATGGGATATCGATGTTGATATCGAAGTAGATGCAGATCTCACAGTACATCAAGCCCATGAAATCGCAGAACGAACAGCAGAGTCAGTAAAGCAGGCTATTCCAGATGTATACGATATTATGGTACATATTGAACCGGCGGGACATAGTATACATCATCCGCAAGAACAATATGGTCTATCAGAAGCAGATGTCTCCCCCTATCCATCTTCAGCACAGCATCTGCATGAAGATCATCGCTAATTGCCATACTGTTGTTTAATCGACTCGATCTCATCTCTAATGGCAGCAGCTTCTTCAAATTCAAGCGCATCGGCGTGTGCTATCATTTCCTTTTCAAGAATCTTTATCAATTTATGCCGCTGCGCAGGCACAAAAAGATTGATACCCTGCCGCAGTACTTCTGTTTCAACTTTAACAGCCTCTTTCTTTTCTTCCATCTGACGAACAAGAATATCTTCAATTGCTTTTGATACCGTCTTTGGCGTAATTCCATGTTCTTCATTATATTGCTGCTGAATAGAACGGCGGCGGCGTGTCTCATCAATAGCTTCCTGCATAGCAGGACTTATTCTGTCCGCATACATAACAACTTTTCCGCTGCTGTTACGCGCGGCTCGTCCAATTATCTGAATAAGACTTGTCGCAGAACGTAAGAACCCTATCTTATCAGCATCAAGAATCGCGATAAACGATACTTCTGGCAGATCAATACCTTCACGCAGCAAGTTAATACCAATAAGAACATCAAATTCTCCAGCACGGAGACCTTTGAGAATCTCTACACGTTCAATCGTCTCTATTTCTGAATGAATATATTTTACATTCAACCCAAGACCCAACAGATAATCTGTTAAATCTTCAGCCATTTTCTTAGTCAGCGTTAAAACAAGACTGCGCTCTTTGCGGTCAATGCGCTCCCGAATCTCACGATAAATATCTTCCATCTGCCCTTCGCTTGGTCTGACATCAACTTCAGGATCAAGCAACCCTGTTGGTCTGATAAGCTGTTCCACGACCTGTGAACTCTGAGAAAGCTCCTGAGCACGAGGAGTCGCGGACACATAAATGACCTGATTAAGCATAGAAGAAAATTCCGCAAATTTAAGCGGCCGATTATCAAGTGCACTTGGAAGACGAAAACCAAAATCAACCAGATTCTGTTTACGAGAACGATCGCCCTCATACATTGCGCCGATTTGCGGAACAGTTACATGCGCTTCATCGATAAGGCACAGAAAATCTTTTGGAAAATAATGAAGCAGCGTATCAGGCGGCTCCCCTGGGCGTCTGTTCGATATGGGAGCAGAATAATTCTCTATTCCAGAACAATACCCCATCTCATTGAGCATTTCAATATCATACGTTGTACGAGTCTTCAGCCGCTCATATTCAAGCATCTTACCCTGCGCCTGAAGCTCTGATAAACGCAAATCAAGTTCTCCCTGAATACGGTCTGTTGCCGCCTTGAGCATATCAGGCGGCACAACAAAATGTTTTGCCGGATAAATCGTTGTCTCATCAAGTTCTTCCATAATATCACCCGATATCACGTGGAATCGCCTGATACGCACTATTTCTTCCCAATCAAGTTCTATCCGGTACCCTTCATCTGTTTCCATATAGGCAGGGAAGATCTCAATAACATCGCCGCGAATTCTAAAACGTCCACGTTCCAGAACAGCATCATTACGTTCATATTGCAGGCCTATAAGCTGGCGACTAAATTCAGGAATATCAATACACTGCCCCTTTTCCAAGTGCAGCCGCATTTCCTTGTATAACTCCGGCATTCCAAGACCATAAATGCACGATACTGTCGCAACAACAATAACATCCCGACGTTCCATAAGCGCGTACGTCGCGCCGAGCCGCATTCTGTCTATTTCATCGTTTACAGCGGCGTCTTTTTCTATATATAAGTCACGGGCAGGCACATATGCTTCAGGTTGATAATAATCATAATATGAAACAAAATATTCAACAGCATTATTTGGAAAAAAACTTTTGAACTCACGGTATAACTGCGCAGACAACGTCTTATTATGACTGATAACCAGCGTCGGACGCTGCACTCTTTCAATAATTTTCGCCATTGTAAAAGTTTTTCCAGAGCCTGTAACACCTTTAAGCGTCTGATATTTGTCGCCGCGCAGAAAACCTTCCGCAAGCCGTGTTATCGCCTGAGGCTGATCACCAGATGGTTCATATGGCGATTCAACTTTAAATGGCCTCACTCATTTTCTCCAAGCACAATAGAAAGTTCTGTAATTTTTCTGTCCCGATATACCGCTACCTTTACAGTATCCCCAGGACGCTTACTCTCAAGTACAGACAGGTACTCAGCAAATGTTGCAATTTTTACACCATCCATAGCTACAATAATGTCTCCGCCCAAATATATAACAGGCGCATTTCTGCCGATACCATAACGAACAGCTTTGTTTCCTGCACGAAGACCTGCCTGCGCAGCCGGACCATCTTCACCAATTTCCGAAACCAGCAGCCCTTCTGATATATCAAGACCAATTGAACGGGCAATACTCTGATCAAGCTGAATAAAGCGCGCGTCAATAACGCCGCGGCGTACAGTACCGTACTGGATCAAATCTGATACAACACGCCGCGCTGTATCAGCAGGCACTGCAAATCCAATACCCGATGAAGAACCGCTGTCCGACATAATAAGCGTGTTCACACCGATCATACGCCCCTGCGTATCAAGCAGCGGCCCGCCGGAATTACCTGGATTTATCGCCGCGTCAGTCTGAATCATATTGCGAATAATTGTATCCTCAGAAGTCTGAATAGGCCTGCCAAGTCCTGAAATAACACCCGTCGTGAGAGTTCTCTCCTGACCGAATGGATTTCCAATGGCAATTACCTTCTGTCCGACTTTGAGCCGTCCTGCATCACCAAACGCAATCGTTTTCAAAACAGTACCTTCAGGAGGATTGATTTTTATAACGGCGATATCACTTTCCGTATCAGAACCAATGACTTCTCCTTCATACTGAGATCCATCGGCAAGAGAAACATATATTTTGTATGCGTTTGCAATAACATGCGTATTTGTCAGAATATACCCACGGACATCAATAACAGATCCAGAACCAGACCCTTCATACGGAACAGGCTGCAAAAAACGGTTTATATTAAAACCTTGGGTATTGATATTGACTACCGCCTCATTACATTTTTCATAAACCGTGATATTCTGCAGCTCATCTTGTGTATATGATGCGGCAAAATCTGCCGGATATGCTACAAATGGAGCAGATGATGTCTGGAGAGTAAATGAATCCTTATCAGCAGGGTCCAACTGCTGCTCAACAAGTATTTCATGAGAAATACGCTCTTCAGCAGCGGTATCTGCAGACACAGCAGGCTGTTGCGTATCTTCTATTTTGGGGCGAAAAAAAAATATATATCCTGACGCAGCAAAAACGGCAACAAGCGCCGCACCAGCAATTCCTGCGATCAACATGTGTAGTCTTGTATACAGCTTCATAGAAATACCACTAAGTATACTTAATAACAGCGCTTTGCACAAGCAAGAGCCCGCAGCTGACAATCCGCTCAGCGGCGCTTTCTTGCCGGCACGCTGTTTCGGTCGCGGCACAAACAAATAGCCAAAGATATATCATCACCGCTGCCGCGACTGCTCAGCGTAGGTAAATATGAAGCAATCTCTTCTTCAGCAAGTGCATTACGGCATTCCCGGCTGCATCGTTTTTTTTCGCAACCTGCGCAGGCATCAAAAATGTACTCGTCATAAAGCCACAGCAGTTTTGTATAAAAATCAGTAAGCTGTTCCCTTGTGTTAAAAGAACCATCCAGTCCATCTGTTGCACAGAATACAGCCTGCGGTAAATCTGTAGATACATAGAAGCGGATCTCAGAAGCAGCATTTTCATCACACATTGAAGTTGTCTGATTCATAAAACAGCGCTCATCTGCCGGTACTGGCTGAGAAAAACCACCATTTTTATCCTTGATTGTTAATGTTCCATCGCCAATTTGAAACGCGAACCACCCATCGCCGCAAAAAAAAGCGCCCAGCAGAGTTGTACCATAAGCAAGTTCAACTTGCCTGCCTGCACGAAACTGCTCAGCGCGGCGCGCATTTTCGACACTTGCAAGCTCACTCTCAGAAAATGGAGAAGCAGATACATCAACATGCACTAGAGTATTCCACACAGAAACAAATTCTTTTGCCAGAGCTGCAACTACCGGAGGTTCAAACAAGCGCTCAATGGGATATTTTTCGGCAACAGACTTGCAGATATAGCGCGCCGCCATAACAGCAAATTCCGCTCCTTTAGCGCTCCTAAAACAAGCGGAATCTCCGTGTCCATCAGCTGCCGCAATATATACATATTCGCGTTTCACGCCTTTCTTACCTGAAGCCGTACTGCCGCCGCATTCACAAAAATCCTGACACGGGTGCTCTTTTCCGTCCTGCAGCTCACGGCTGCGGTGGCGGGCACCCTGCACACAGCGGCTAAAAGTATGAAACACCATACCTGCCTACCAGGAATCATCAAAACTCTTTTCGACGTCGAGCTCTTCCATTTCGGCAAGTTCCGCCATTTCGCTGGTAATCGCTTTTTCAACTTCCTGCTGGCGAGATGCTACACCTCCAAGCTGACTTCCAATACGAGACGAAGTAACAGATACAAAACGTATCATTCTATTCATCATCGCCTTATTGCTTATCTGTATCACCGTTTCAGGACTCCCGGTAAACTCGGCTAGGATCTCCTCGTCAGCACCGTCAACAGCAAGCGCAATCCGGATTGCCACCTGAAACCAGCGGTTTGAACGCAGCGCATCAAGCCCTTTCCGGTAGTTATCTGTAGGAGCGCCGTCAGAAATGAGAATAATAACCGGAGCATAACTGCCAACCGCATCCTGAAGGAAAGCATCTTTTGACAATTTACTATTCAGTTCAGCAAACGCTTCCCCCAGATCAGTCACACCATCAGCCTGCAAATCCTGCCATTCAAATGCATCAAGCGGCTGAGGAGACTCTGTTATCCATTGCGTACCTGAAGCAAAATCCAGTACCGCAATTTTTATATTTGCGTCGGCATTATCATTTGATATATCCCTGAGATCGGGAATAACATCCCGTATTCCCTCATTAAGAGATGCTATTTTATCTCCGGCCATACTGCTGGATGTATCAACCAGAAAAAAAAGGATCATTGTTTTCCGCGGTATCTCAACCACTTCATCAAGCACACCCATTTCATACTCCGTTATTATTATGTTTATTCTATTATACCGCTCAGTTCAGCGCTGTTGTTAAACAAAATCCTCATACCGCGCGCTACCGGTATTGTTTCGCCGGGAGCACATTCTCCTGTTTGTCCCCCCGGTGACAATTTGCGCCAGATATTTCCTGTTAAATTCCGGATTCCCCAAATCCCCGGTTCCCCCTCTTTTCTGACGACTTCAGCAACAGGATGTTCAAGATCGGCAACAGAGACTCTGCCCGACTCCAGATGATACGGATAAAGCCGTTTACCTGGATACAGTACAACCCGGGAACGGCGGATATGCAGGACAGCCGGCAGAGGAAGCACCTCACCGCAATTCATGCAGCGAATCTCTCCTCCGTTAAAATCGGTATCATAAAATGTTTCCTCGTGACAGCACGGACATAACGCGAGCCCATCCTGGAGTCTGAAAAAAGCCCTAATCCAGTCTTTTTCAGTAACACGGCGATTTTGCCGCTCCTCATTCGCACACCGCATAGTATCATACGCAAATGAACGGATAAAGAGTTCCTGAATATATCGCGGATATAAAGGCCACAGCCGCAGCGCGTTGCTGTGAATACCAGTCTTTGGGCGATTAACATCGGTATCAGGGTCAAAAATAAAAACAGGATGTTCTGCAAACAGCCGCCGTTCATTTATTTCAGGCAGCTCACTGCCATTATCAGCACTGCCTTCAAGAGGATGATTACGGCACAGCAGAAGAAAGAGTATTACCGCAAGAGAAAAGCGATCTGTATATACATCAGGTCTACATTCTCCAAGTACAACTTCAGGAGCCATATAACGAGGTTTTCCCTTTATACCAAGAGAAACAGTGTGCGGCACAATATTATCGTTATCACAAATCAGAATCTCGCCTGTCCGCGGATGCACAAAAAAATTACCATCGTTCAAATCCTGATAACTCAATCCATTCAGATGCAGCTGCCTGAAACTGGCCGCAATAAGCAGCGCACTGCGCAGAACCTGTTGAAAACCGGCAAATTTTTCCCGATTCAGCAGAAAACGGCTGAACTCACGATATTCAGGAGGACGAAGCTGCATAATATAGCCAAACCTGCCGCGTATATCCCGCTGAGTAAGCGCAAGAGGCCACAGAAATGTTTCGGCAGGACTTCCCTTCTGCACATTCTGCAATATGTTGGAATAAAACAGCTGCTCATCAATCCCCATACCGCGAGGATACCACTTGAGCGCGTAGTAAGATTTTCTAAATTCAACACGGTATACAACTCCCTGACCGCCTTCACCCAGCTCGTCAAGGATACGCACCTTTTCATGATCTACAGTAAGAACAACAGAAGCCCGCTGCAGTTTTGCCATCAGTACCCGCCGCCGTCAACCGCATTCCATGACGCCGTAATTACCTGCGATTTATTACCGCATGACGGACAGGTATAGTCTTTTGAAACGGTATCATAACATCCAAGTTTATTACACCCTCCGCATTGAACCAAAACCGCCGCATGGCAGTATGGACAGCCGGGATACTCCTCATCATGACTGAAACCGCCTTCCAATTTTGTATCCGTATATCCTTCTCGTGCGGCAACTTCATCATTCATCGGAAATGCCCATGTAAAAAACCAGCCGTTTTCACGCTTTTCCGCCCGCACACCAAATGTTTTTTTATATTTAGCACATTTCGCGCAGACTACTGATGCATTCTTCTTCACACTGCTGCTCCAGAATTCAATAATACAATATCAATATCGGCAAAATAAATACATAGTATAAGGTGAAGCTCTGTAATCCGCATATTGATGAGCTATATTGCTTCACATACACACAAACAAAACAGCAGACAATACCGATTGTTTATGATATACTGACGGAGAAATATATCGCCGCATTCTCACGCGGCGTGTCATATCACAGCATCTATACCAGATGGAGGCAGACTCTCATGAACGTAGTTGTAATCGGGGCCCAATGGGGAGACGAAGGGAAAGGCAAAATTGTTGATTACCTGGCAAATAATGCGGACGCCATTGTCCGGTATTCAGGCGGTGCAAACGCCGGGCATACCATTGTTATAGATAACGAACAGTACGCATTGCATCTGGTTCCGTCTGGAGTCCTGTATCCGGATAAAAAAGTATATCTGGGCAGCGGTATGGTCATAGATCCTGAAGCATTGTTTACAGAGCTTCAGATGCTCAAAGACAGAGGAATCAATTGGGAAGGCAGAGTATTTATTTCTGACCGAGCTCATCTGGTACTGCCGCGTTATCGTACACTTGATAAAGAACGTGATGCTAAACGTAAAAAACCGATCGGTACCACAGGACGGGGTATTGGCACAACATATTCAATGAAATCAGAACGTGATGGCATACGAATTGCAGACCTCGAATGGAAAGAAAAAATAGAAGAACTTGAAGACGAGGACATCACTTTTATTGAAAAATACAAAGACAGACTTCTTTCTATGAAAGTAAATATGACTGCGGAAATGTGGAAATACCGTAATAAAAATGTCCTGATGGAAGGGGCGCAGGGAGCACTTCTCGATATTGACTCAGGCACATATCCGTATGTATCATCAGGACTTTCCTGCGCAGCAGGAGCCGCCTGCGGTGCAGGAATAGGCCCGCGCGCAATTGATAAAGTGCTCGGCGTATTTAAAGCCTATTCAACCCGTGTCGGAAACGGTCCCATGCCGACAGAATTTAATGATACAACACAGAGTGAACTCTGCACCTTTATCCGTGACACGGGACGGGAATACGGGGTTACCACAGGCCGCCCAAGACGCTGCGGTTTTCTGGATCTTGTCGCGCTGCGTTACGCATGCCGTGTAAATTCAATAGATGAACTTGTACTTACACATCTTGATATCTATGACTCACTTGATACAATAGAAGCATGTGTCGCGTATGAAATAGACGGAAAAGAAACGACTGATTTTCCCTCAGGAATTGATGAACTGAACCGCGCGAAACCGGTTCTCAAAAAATTTGAGGGATGGAAACAGTCGCTGAAAAACTGCCGGTCATATGAAGAACTTCCGGCAAATGCCCGCACATATGTCGATTTTATTGAAGAATTCTCCGGTGCGCACGTCGGAATTATTTCTGTCGGCTATGACAGAAAAGATACCTTTATACGGGCAAATCTCTGGAAGTAACCAAGAAAAATTTAAACAATCGATAAACTCTCAGGAGTTGTGTTCCAACATTAAGATTGTTTAATCTGGAATCAGTGTTAGGGTTTATTGCGTCATGTAACAGGGGAAATGTCTGGCAAAAAGGCTATCCGGGAAGTTTGAGACTTCAGGGACAGCCTTTTTGGTTAGTTAGAGCCCCCTGATCCTTGTTAGAACACAGAAAGCGACTGTCAGCCGCACCCATATATATATACTCTTTTAAGGAATTTTTTCCGTTACCGTATGCACGAATTTTGAGTCCTTAATTTTATCTGTTATATCAGTAGAAACTGTAAATGGACTGCCTGGTATTTCTGAAGCATTGTACTGAGAAGAACCTGCATACACACGTATTTGGTACCCAGCTGTGGGGGCTATTGTACAGGTAACAGTTCCTGCAGCAGATACATCATCGTTACCAGCACGACCAGGACCAATTGCTCTCCACCCCCAACCACTAGTGCTATCTGCAAACACTTCCCCACCGGATATCGTAACATTAATCTTATTTTCTGCAGCAACCGGGCACCCCCAAGAACCGCCTATGGCAGCGGCATTACTTCCGGCATAGGCATATATAGTACCACCGGCAATTTCTATGGTTCCATTACCAACTCCAGGTTTACCGCCATTTAAACCGATTGCAGGCCAGGACGCTCCGCCATAAACTTTTAACGTGCCACCTCCGGTTATCTTTAGAGTTCCGTCTGAAGGAACATAAATACCAGGGCGGTCTCCTCCTGCATGGAATTCATTAGTTCCCGATATATCAAGCGTAACAGTCTTGCCGCTTGCACCAACTGCATCAATTGCCGATGTTTGATAATCACTCGATTTATCTATCGTTGCATCTCCAATATAGATAGTATCTTCCGTATCCCGCGTAATTGTATCTAAAGAACCAGTATACGTAATCTTTTTTAATATAATTTTATCTAAAGTGCTACCGATACTTAACCCACCGGTATCTGATTTAAAAATAGATGCCGGCTCTTTTACAATGAAATAAGCTATATCGATACTGTTGCCCACGGAACTTGGCGGTACCCCTACCGTTATTCCGATGCTACCTCCAGAAAGTCCCTGAGAGTCACAAGTAATCGTTTTTCCGCTAGGCAGATACACGTTATTGGCATTACCACTTACTGTGTTGCCGGTAATAGTGAGAGTATTACCCACAATAAAGGTACCATCCACATATACACCGCCACCGTTAGTATTAGCAGTGTTACCAGTAATATTTCCTTCAGTCATAGTAAAGGAACCACCAGAAGCAATATATATACCAGCTCCATTTACTGCATAGTTTTGAGTAATCTTTCCATTTGATAAAGTAAAATTCCCTTTATCTATGTATACAGCACCGCCTTTATCAATATATACACCAGAAGACTTTTCACCATTGTTAGAAACAGTTCCTCCTCTCATTGTGAAAGAACCTCCAGCTACATACACACCACCACCATGAGCATTGCCGTTGTTACTAGTAATAGAATTTTCTGAAATAATCCCCCCAGCCATAGTAAAGGTGCCATTTGAGTCTACATACACGCCGCCACCCTCCGTGGCTGCCTTATTTTTACTGATACTTCCACTTTCTAACGTGAGAGAACCATCTTCTATACAAATTCCACCACCATTAAGACTATCTGAGCTATCCTCAGCAACATTTCCGCCGGTTATCTTCCCTGACCCACCGGTACCGTCAGAATTAGCAGAGGAATCTTTAATTGTCAAATTTCCGTTGGATTTAATAACAATAACTTGTCCATCGCTGACAGCTTCTGTCAATCCCCTATCTATAGTTTTACCATTCAGATTGAGGATAATAGGTACTGTATCTGTCCCTCCGCTAAAGGTTATGGGCCCTGTTCCCCAAACAGCGTTAGTACCATCGATATTTTTCATTAATGTGATGGTGCCTCCCTCATTCCAGGTATTTGCCTCACTGACAGCATCAGAAAGCGCCCCCAGACTCCTTGCAAGCGCACTACTCTCCTGATAAGAAACATCTGCATCGGAAAGAAATACAGCGATTCCGCCGCTGGTGGTGGCAATGGTTTCCTCTATGCTGTATGAGGAAATATCCGAAGTAAATCTATCGGCTGCCCCCGTAACATCAATATCCGTTATCTGCACGGCATTACCCGCTATCATATCTCCCACCGTCACTCCAATACTGCCGCCGGTAAGCCCTCCATCACCGATAGTTATCGTTTTTCCGTCAGACAGATACACGTTATTGGCGGTGCCATTTACTGTGTTTCCGGTAATGATTGGGGTACCACTGACGGTAAAGGTACCTATTCCACCCACAAATACACCACCGGCATCCATGCTAGATTGATTATTATTTATAGCAGCATTACCACTCATATCAAAAGAACCATTATAAACATACACAGCACCGCCGGAGCCTGTGGGACCGGTCGCAGTGTTCTCGCTTATGCTTCCCCCACTCATTTCAAAGATACCGCCATTTACAAAGACTCCGGCACCTTGTTCAGCACTGTTCCCATATATTTTGCCACTTTTCATGACGAATCTACCGGCTCCATCACCACTAGCTGATTTATATATCATAACAGCACCATTTCCCGGCTGAGAACCTTTTCCACACTCCGTTATCTCTCCACCATTCATGACAAAATCTCCGATGTTAACAAATACACCGTTACCACCCAATATAGCGTTTCCATCTGATATCTTACCACCGTTCATAGTAAAGGTACCGCTATCCACATACACTGCTCCCCCGTTAGCCGATACATTGCCCCCTGTAACAGTACTCCCACTTTCCATGGTGAATGTACCGCCTTCAACATATACTGCTCCCCCGCTGTTATTTTTTATTCCACTGGTCAGGTTACTCCCGTCAATTCTTCCGCCCTGCGTCAATGTCAGCACACCGCCGTTTTGCACCATTGCGCCGCCGCTGCACGTTACGTTTGTACCGACTTTTACCGCTGCTCCCTCACCAACGGTTATCTGTACCGGCACACTTGCCGCCTGTTCCCCAAATATGACTGCATTTACCCCTTCAGGAACCGTAACACCTGACGTATCCCCTGCATCACTTTGCAGCGTGATTTTTGCTGTGTCCGCTCCTTTTATTTTTCCCAGTACAGAAAATACTTTCCCCACCGTCTTTAACGGCTTTAACGCAGACCCCGAATTCGTATCATCCCCGCCTGTACCATCTATAAAAAACTCTGTCCGGCACCGCGTCAGATTGAATGATACCGAACCGTCTCCTTCAAGTGTCAGGTGGTCAGAATTTCCCCCTCCCAAATACCATGTATCAGTAGTCATGTTATCAAACACATTCACTGCCTCTTCTACAGTGCTTACCGCAACACCATCCACACTGAATACGAGTCTCATCATATAGGCTCCAGACGGCACATCGTCCAGTGTAACAGTAAAATTCCCGTTGCCTGTTATTGTCTGCCGTGGAATATCGGGAACTGTCACTGAACTCTCCCATGGTGTCAGCGTTATATCCACAGCAACCGTCGCAGCAGAGCCGTCTTTTACAAAATTTATCGCGCCATTAAGACTAACTGCTCCACTGCCGCCCTCTCCGGGGGTCTGTATCAAAAACAGTTCCAGCGCACCAGGCACAGGGATACTCTCTCCCTGTGTTACCGTAAGTTCTATCGGTGTTTTTTCTCTTATTATTTGCCCACCTGAATCATTTACACCGCTGCAGGTAAGTATCCAATTACCGGGTGATAGATACAATGTATAGGTAAAATTATCTTCCACCACGGCAGTGATCATTTCTCCCGGCTCTGCTTTATTCTGTGCCGTTACTGTATATGTTACCGCCCCTACCGTGGGAATGGCTGTCCGCTGAGAACCGCTACTGCTTTGCAGTGCTTTGGGAAAAGCTCCGCTTAAACAAATCTCTCCCGTTACCGCCACAAGGCCGCTGCCATCTTCCGGCGGGTTTGGCTTACCCGTTCCGGAATTTTCCACTATATTGCTGCATCCTGCCAGAGTCAGCAGAAAACAAAGGGTAATCAGCATCACTACAAAAAAATTCCCTCTGTCCATCTGCCCCATCGTTTTTTTACTATAACTTTTCATCATCAGCTCCTTGTTTATGGCCGCAAAACGAACATTTCGGTCATCAGTACAAGTATCTTCGCTGTCAACAGTCTTTAAGGTATCACTGTACGTACGATGATCTCTCACCTCATCAAATTGTGGAAGGAAAACTGTATACGCCTTCAAAATATCGACAAAAATATACCACTATATTGTATCACATTTGTATATTTATGCTATACATTGACAATGGGCAAGACGTACGTTATTATGTACATATAAAGAGGTAAACAATATGCTTAATACCAATATCACAAATTTTCGCAAGAACATTTTTAGTCTTTTGGAGCAGACTATCAAGTATAATGAGCCGGTGAATATCAGCACAAAGGCGGGAAATGCGGTCATTATCAGTGAGGAAGATTATAACGGCCTGATGGAAACGGTGTATCTGTCCTCTGTTCCACAGCAGCGGGAAAAAATCATTGAGGGGCTGCACACACCGATTGACGAGTGCTTGCAGGAAAATGAGGTTGAATGGTAGTGTACCAAATCATTTACACCAAAAAGGCAGCGGAAGACATACCAAAGTTAAAAGCGGCAAAGCTGGATAAAAGGGCAAAAGCCTTGATAGAAGTGATACGGGGAAACCCCTATCAGACCCCACCACCCTATGAAAAACTGATGGGAGATCTTCAAGAGGCATATTCACGGCGTATCAATCTTAAACATCGACTAGTTTACGAAGTATTGGAAAAAGAACAGACAGTGAAAATCATCAGCTTATGGACGCATTATGAATTTTAACAGTCTTCCAGCCACAGAAAACCGGTCGCCGCCCCGGTCATGTCGACCGACCAAGGAAAAGTGATCGATTATCACTTGCAAGAAACTGACAGCCGTGCTAACTGTTCAATTTTACCGTAATATAAGCTCGTTCCCATCAGAAGACAGCCCAATTTTGTCTCCGCTGTAGGGGGTGCTGAGATCCGGAAAAAAATAATCTTTATCTATATATTTACTTCCACCACCGGAAGTAATAACTCGTTCAGCGCCATCCTGCCACGGAGTATAAACTCCAATCCTACATCCATCTGTTAATTCACCAGAAATATTAATAACTAGGGATTGGTATTGCGTTGATGGAGGAAGATACACATTTGTCGTGTTTGTACCTCCAGAATTATTATTTTTATTCCCAGTAATTTTCGGAGATCCCTCAACATTGAGTTTACCATCAACATATACACCGCCACCGCCTACTCCACCTGAAGTCTCTTCTACTCTGTTTCCTTCTACCCTAGCTGTACCTAAAATTGTCGCTGTACCTGACCCTGCTATGAACACTCCTCCACCTCGACCAGTAATACCTGGCACTCCAGCTGTATTAGAAGTTATTTGTCCTCCTGTCATCACAAATGTACCGGAAACGTACACACCAGCACCTGTATCAGCCTCATTTTGGGTGATAGAACCAGAAACAAGACGTAGAACACCACTAGTATCAACATTAATACCACCGCCACTACTCCCGCCACCACCGGTTATCTTACCGGTTCCGCCGGTACCGTCAGGATTTGCGGAAGAGTCCTCTATTTCCAAAAAGCCAGTAGATACAGAAAGTACAGAGGCAGAACCGTTACCGGAAATGGTGTGACCGTTCAGGTCTATGGTGACAGGACTACCGCCTTCACCGGTGTCTGAATTAAAACCAGATTGGTTACCTCCGGTGATTGCCGCTGTTTGAGTCAAGGATATATCTTTAAGCAGTGTTATCACACCCCCGGAACTCCATCCCCCCTGCAGATTATAAGCAGCCTCAAAATTTCCCAAAGTTTTTCCTAATTCCGAACTACTCTTATATGCCACTTCCGCATCGGAAAGGAAGACGGCGGTTCCACTACCTCCACTAATAGCGACACCTTCTACAACACTATACCCCGTATCGTCAGAAACCAATATACGTACAGCCCCCGGAACATCAATATCCGTTATCTGCGCTGCACCACCCGCTTTCATGTCTTCTGCCGTTACCCCGATAGAGCCGCCGGTAAGACCATCGGTACCGATAGTTATCGTTTTTCCGCTAGGCAGATACACGTTGTTGGGGGTGCTATTTACTGTGTTGTCCGTAATAGTTGGTGTGCCGCTGACGGTGAAGATATCATCCACGTACACGCCGCCGCCGTGATAAACAGCGGTGTTGCCGGTTATCCGGGCTTTACCGCTCATGGTAAAAGCAGACCCCGGGTCTCTCACTAATACCCCACCGCCACAACCATTGACACCATTATTATCAGCATCATCCTTGCCTGTTCCATCAGTGTGGTTATTCTCTATGACAGCATCTCCTGTCATTTCAAATTGTCCGCCCTCACATACCAATACGCCGCCGCCGCCATTCCATCGTTTAGTTGTGTTAGCGTTATTTCCTCTTATGGCAGCACTGCCTTTCATAGTAAATGTCCCGAACACACATACGCCCCCGCCGTTGCGTTCTACTTCATTGTTGCTTATAACGGCATTACCATCCATAGTAAAACTACCGTTGGCATCTACATAAACACCGCCACCGTTCATGGCTGTATTTTTATTATCACCGCCGATGGTTCCGCCGGTCATGGTAAAGGTGCCGTTATTAACGTACACGCCGCCGCCGCCTTTATTATTTTGTGTTGCTTTATTTCCTTCTATAACGGCATTACCATTCATAGTAAAGGTACCATCGGTGTCTATATAAACACCACCGCCGTAGATGGCTTTATTGCCACCGGTTCCGCCGATGGTTCCGCCGGTCATTTCGAAGGTGCCGCCATTAACATACACGCCGCCGCCGTTACCTGTTATGTTGCCCCCTGTAACGGTACCACCATTCATGGTAAAGGTACCGCCACTCACACACACGCCGCCCCCGTTACCTGTTATGTTGCCCCCTGTAACGGTACTGCCGCTTTCCATGGTGAATGTACCGCCTTCCACATATACTGCTCCCCCGCTGTTATTTTTTATTCCACTGGTCAGGTTACTCCCGTCAATTCTTCCGCCCTGCGTCAATGTCAGCACACCGCCGTTTTGCACCATTGCGCCGCCGCTGCACGTTACGTTTGTACCGACTTTTACCGCTGCTCCCTCACCAACGGTTATCTGTACCGGCACACTTGCCGCCTGTTCCCCAAATATGACTGCATTTACCCCTTCAGGAACCGTAACACCTGACGTATCCCCTGCATCACTTTGCAGCGTGATTTTTGCTGTGTCCGCTCCTTTTATTTTTCCCAGTACAGAAAATACTTTCCCCACCGTCTTTAACGGCTTTAACGCAGACCCCGAATTCGTATCATCCCCGCCTGTACCATCTATAAAAAACTCTGTCCGGCACCGCGTCAGATTGAATGATACCGAACCGTCTCCTTCAAGTGTCAGGTGGTCAGAATTTCCCCCTCCCAAATACCATGTATCAGTAGTCATGTTATCAAACACATTCACTGCCTCTTCTACAGTGCTTACCGCAACACCATCCACACTGAATACGAGTCTCATCATATAGGCTCCAGACGGCACATCGTCCAGTGTAACAGTAAAATTCCCGTTGCCTGTTATTGTCTGCCGTGGAATATCGGGAACTGTCACTGAACTCTCCCATGGTGTCAGCGTTATATCCACAGCAACCGTCGCAGCAGAGCCGTCTTTTACAAAATTTATCGCGCCATTAAGACTAACTGCTCCACTGCCGCCCTCTCCGGGGGTCTGTATCAAAAACAGTTCCAGCGCACCAGGCACAGGGATACTCTCTCCCTGTGTTACCGTAAGTTCTATCGGTGTTTTTTCTCTTATTATTTGCCCACCTGAATCATTTACACCGCTGCAGGTAAGTATCCAATTACCGGGTGATAGATACAATGTATAGGTAAAATTATCTTCCACCACGGCAGTGATCATTTCTCCCGGCTCTGCTTTATTCTGTGCCGTTACTGTATATGTTACCGCCCCTACCGTGGGAATGGCTGTCCGCTGAGAACCGCTACTGCTTTGCAGTGCTTTGGGAAAAGCTCCGCTTAAACAAATCTCTCCCGTTACCGCCACAAGGCCGCTGCCATCTTCCGGCGGGTTTGGCTTACCCGTTCCGGAATTTTCCACTATATTGCTGCATCCTGTCAGAGTCAGCTGCAAACAAAGAGCTGTCAGCATCACTACAAAAAAACTCCCTCTGTCCATCTGCCCCATCGTTTTTTTACTATCACTTTTCATTATCAGCCCCCTGTTGGTGTCAGTATTGAGGGAAAACTTATGGTGTCGCATTATCATATGCGTCTGTTAAACCCGACTTCACATCTGCTGCATCAAGAATTTGAATTCGGGAAGAGAGGGATTTCGGGGAACCATTTTCCGTTATAGCCAATTTCACACCCGCTATCATATTGATCTGATCCTGTGCAGATTGATGTGTATTATTTTCTATAATAATTTCCGTACCTATTTTGCTCACTTCACATTCAAAGGTCGGGGTCTCGTTAAGACTGATGGCCCCTCCTGTTGCACTGGTTCCGCTTACATTGTTATTACTGATCGTACCGCCTGTCAAAGTGAAAGAACCTGTACCTGTTACAAAAACACCGCCACCGCCCCACAGACCATTGATTTGTGTGCCTTGCGCTGTATTGTTTTGAATTGTACCTCCGCCCATATTAAAGGTTCCATTATCAACAACAAATACACCGCCACCCATACGGGCTTGACAATTTTGAATCGTTGCATCACCACTCATATTGAAAGTACCGGCTCCGCTTACCGTTACGCCGCCACCGCCCCGTGTAGCATTAGTTTGATATGTAGCGAAACAGTTATCTATGGTACCGCCACTCATAGTAAAGGTTCCGGAAGCTATATATACGCCACCACCAAAGTTTTCACCTTGGCACTTAGTAATAGTTCCTCCAGTCATTTCAACAGTTCCGCCGTTTACCATTATACCGCCGCCGTTTCCTGCAGATAATCTGTTATTTTGTATAGTCGCACCTTCTGTTATGTGCAATGTACCGCCGGTACCCACTGTTATCAAAGAACTGCTGCCATTAGGCGCATCGATTTCCCCGCCGTCTATGGTGACAGTACCGCCGCCGCCGCCCAGGGTCAGTTCACCATCACCGGCTATGTCAAAAACAGGCTGATCAACACCGGCGGTGATTGTTACATTTTCACCGGCCCCCGGAGCAATGGTAACGGGGCGGTCTATGGTTATGGGTTTGTCTATAACGCTGCTGCCGGAAGAAATCTTCGCCACCGTAAAGGATTCTGAATACAGGTACCCGCTTACATAGGCATAAACCGTCAGCACATAGGTATCGGTAGGATACTTCGCATCGCTAAAGGTAAAATTATAGCTAGAACCGGTATTTCCCTGATCCACAAAATTGCCGTCAACAGACAGTTTCCACTGGATTGAGGCATCTTCTATTTCTGTCCCGTCTTTATCTGCCAGAGAGAAGGTAACTACTGGATTGCCGGCTTCCAGTACAAAATAGGAACCTGTTTTTGTAAGTTCGGTACCTCCCTGCACAGCCTTTATCCTGTAATTTGTCAAATCAGGAGGCGGCGTTATTCCACCACCAGATTCACCTTCAACAACATACGTAAAGGTAACCGGCTCTGAATCCCCGGCCCCATCCAGAGTCGCATAAGCAGTAATGGTGTAACTGCCAGGAGTGGTAAAGGTCAAAATTATGGGACTCTCACCTATTACACTTTCAGATTCCACATCCTGTCCTTCAAACTGAATGCCCTCGTAAGGTTTACAGGTAATATGCACAAATGCTGCTGGGACAATATGACTGAACGTTACGGTTTCATTTTCTTTTAAAACAGAACCGGATACTTTGTCTGCAACAACGGCGGACAGAGGCTGGACTTCTGTGGTTGCCACTGCTGCTGCTGTAAGACCTGAAGAATCTGTTATGGTAAACGTGAACCGAGGATTTGTATTAGAAGCAACGTCTATACCGGTTTTTATGGCTGCAAAACGAACATTTCTGTCACCGGTAAAAGCCCCTCCTCCGGAAACAGGCTTCCATGTGTCGCTGTACGTACTGATGATTTCCTCTCCAGAAGAAAGCCCGTTACTAGAACTGTCACTAGGAGGCGTTACGGTATATGTTTTTACATAGTCACCACTCACAGAAAGCGACACTATATCCCGGTGGATGGAATTTCCGGTATTCATGTCCGGCATATTAAAACATATCACATAGCTATTGTCTGTTGTATCATATATTACAGCCGGATTCTCCACCGCATCCGGCGCAGAGTTCACCCGTACCGGAACCGTGTAACTACCAAAGTCCCGTCCAGACCTTGGTTCCGTTATGCTCACCGTGGGACTGATGTCCGTTCCGTCCCCGTCTAAGGTTTTGAGGTACGAGTCCTTTAGAGTAAGGCGCAGAATAGTCCTGTCTGACACATCCTGTTCTATGCTATAATCCGTATCTTGGTTAAGAGATCCAGAGGCAAATGACGCTGCAAGATCCAGCACGTAGTTCTGAGGATTTACCAAATAATAGGTAATCACCCGGTCGCCTCCGGACGGCAGGTTAGCCATGCCGCCGGTTTCCGGGTAGGAGCCGTCAAAACTGTGTTTGCTTATCAGTGCAGTATTTGTCCATTCTTTTAAATAATCTACCATGGATTGGTTAAAATAATCACAGCCGGTAATAAGGAAAATAATTACTAAGAACATTGCATGAGGATAAAACTTTTTTATCACGCTTCTCTTATAAGTCATTTCTGTTATCTACCTGTTTTAAATATTAACATGTGCGCGTAAAATTTTTGCGATATTCCTATATAACAGTATAACACACAGTTCTCTTTCTGCCACATCATTACAGAAAATATAAACACAGAAATATACATATTTATTGCGCGCTGCTGATTTCTCAGTTATAATTTACTAAAATGCAACATTTATATATTTCGATTGTCTAAAAATATACCGGCAGCACAGCCACATCGGGAAAAACTGCCGCAGACACCGTTGTGAGGAGCTATCAGTATGATAACAATACAGGATATCGGCAGTTATACATTTCCAGCACTGCTTAAAAATTCAGCATCACTGTTCGGCGAATGTAATGCCCTTTCAATGGTAAACGGCACACCTATAACATACAATGATTTAACCGTCCTGTCGGGAACTGCAGCCCGGTTATTATACAGGCTCGGCATACGGAAAGGCTCTAAAATAGCTATTCTCAGCACCAGTATGCCGCAATGGGGCGCAGTATATTTCTCAATCGTTAACCAGGGAGCCATCGCGCTTCCTCTGCTTCCTGACTTTAATTCCCAGGAAATAGAAGCAATTCTCACCCATGCTCAGGCTGAGGGTATATTTGTTTCTAAGAATTTATACGATAAGCTAAAGCCCCTGCCCGATCACCTGCTGCAGTTTATCATCCGCATCGAAGATTTTACCGTACTCCGAATTCCTCAAACACTAAACAGCACAGATACATATGGCGAAAAAACTGAAGCACAGGGAGGCACCGGCATACCGGCAGATATCCTGTTAAAGAACGCCCCAAGTCTTCCGGAAATCTCCGTATCAGAAGATGATACCGCGTCCATCATTTACACATCCGGCACAACAGGACGTTCAAAAGGAGTAGAGCTCAGCCACAAAAATCTCGTCTGGACGGCGATACAGTGTCAGACAGTCCACCGGGTTAATAAGCTGGATAAATGTCTGTCTTTTCTGCCGTTGTCACATGTATATGAGTTTACGATTGGATTCGTTATGCAGATGCTCAACGGTTCATGCGTATATTATCTGGGAAAACCGCCGACTGTTACAACACTGCTGCCCGCGATGGCAAAAATACACCCAACAATTATTCTGAGTGTACCGCTTGTCGTGGAAAAAATATATAAGAACAAAATACTCCCGCTCTTTAGCAGAAAACCTTTCATTGCAGCTGTATACCGCACACCAATCGGCAGACGGCTGCTGCACAGGATGGCGGGAAAATCCCTCAGGCAGACATTCGGCGGAAGAATAAAATTCTTTGGCATCGGAGGAGCGAAAACCGATCCTGACGCTGAACGATTCATGAAAGAAGCGCATTTTCCATACGCGATAGGTTATGGACTTACAGAAACATCACCGCTGCTTGCCGGCTGCGGACCAGAAAACTCCAAACCGGGAACAATAGGGCCTGTGCTGGAAGGTGTTGCCCTCAAAATCATCAACGCAGACAGTAAAACAGGCGTAGGTGAAATTGTCGCCAAAGGGCCAAATGTGATGAAAGGCTATTACAAAGATCCTAAATTGACCCAGGAATCATTTACCACAGATCAGGATGAATGCGGCGCGGGATGGTTTAAAACAGGTGATCTGGGAATCATAACACAGCGCCACGGAAGACCATGGCTTACTTTAAAAGGCCGCTCAAAAAATATGATACTGGGCGCTTCCGGTGAAAACATTTACCCGGAAGATATTGAATATCTGCTTAATCAGCACCCGCTCGTTCTGGAATCCCTTGTTGTAGAAGATGATGACGGACTTGTTGCGCTTGTTCAGCTTAATGAGGAAAAACTGAAAGAACAAACACAGCGCAAACAGACCGGAAACAGTATGCAGCAGGTCGCAGATGCTGTCGGCGGCGCCGTACACGGTATAACAGAAGAACTGCTCTATAAGCGTGAAGAAATTCTTTCAGAAATACAATTTTTTATCAATAATAAAGTGAACCGTATTTCAAAGATAGGCAAAGTAAAAGACGTTGAGACTTTCGAAAAGACTGCCAGCCAGAAAATCAAACGGTATCTATACAACCTTAAAACAAAGAAAAAAGAATAGCATCACAAACAGCGGCGCAGAGATTTTTTATACCGATAATCATTCTGAACCGCGTAATAAAGAGGCGATTACACAAAAACAGACTGAACCGCGTCTTTAAATCTAAAGCCACGGTCAAACTCATTGCGGAACATTCCAAATGAGGTCGCGCCCGGCGAGAATACAACCGCCGCATCTTTTACGGCTTCATAAGAATACAGTATGGTATCTCTCAGGTGTGTCAATAATGCTTCCAGAGAATCATATGGACCATTCCAGGAGATTCCATTTTTCTGCAGCAGCGGAATCAGTTTATCTGTAGCAGTTCCGGCAAGCAGCGAAAGAGAAACTGGCTGAGATACAGGAGAAGCAAGTGCTTGCACAAGCGGAGCAAAATCCAGATTTTTATCTGTTCCTCCGCAGATAAAATATACCGGCTCAGAAAACGAACACAGCGCGGCGGCAGCGGCTTCAGGAACTGTTGCCGCAGAGTCATTATAAAAACGGAAACAGCTTCCATTACCCGGCTTCCACTCATGAAAGAACTCAAGCCGGTGCGGCAAACCGGGCCATTCGGAGAGTACCGCAGATATCTGCTCTGGGAGAACCCCAAGTAAAGCCATTACGAGCGCCGCATTCAGAGCATTTATCCGCATATGATTACCCGGTACAGCGAGTTTTTCAAGAACTGTATGCACTTCACCATCAGCGATACGAAGATGCGGCATATCACTACTCTGCAGAGGAAGGCACACCACACCTTTGCCGTCGTTATTAAACCATGCTCCATAACAAGCGCCGTAACGAGGCGGCTTATCCGCGTAATACAGCGGAACGCCGGGAGTTTCTTCTGCAAAGATTCCTCCCCATACGGAGCTGGCAGAATCATTTTCAGGCGACTCACATACTGTCCAGCAGCCAATCCCCTGATCAGCATAAATCAATTTTTTATCCGCAACATACCGTTCCATGCTGCCGTACCAGTTCTGATGATCAGGGACAATTTTAGTCAAAATCGCTATCACTGGTTTAAGAACACCCCTGCCGCGCAGGTCAGCAAGCTGCCAACTGGATAATTCCAGCACAACCGGTGTAATGCCGCTTGTCTGCTCTAAAAACGACAGCGGACTTACTGTAATATTTCCACCGAGAAACGCTCTGAAACCGGCGTGTGTCAGCCCATAATGCACCGCGCTCGCTGTTGATGATTTTCCTTTACTGCCTGTAATAGCAATAATAGGCGCCTGGGTAAAAGATAAAAAAACAGATATATCAGTTTCAATTACTTTTGCGGCAGCGAGATACTTATTACCCTCATATTTAACGCCCGGATTTTTAATCACAACATCAGCCTGCTCAAAATCACCTATATCATGCCGCCCAAGCACAAAGCGCAGACGTCTCGTATCAAGTGATGTATCGGATTCAAGCGAGGCAATTGTTGGCGCGAGCTCCTCAGCCGTCTTCATATCTGTCGCGGTAACAAAAGCTCCATATTTCAGAAAAAAACGAACAGATGCCTCTCCTCCGCCGTTCAGGCCCAGTCCCATCACCGTTATCCGTTTTCCGGCGATATCATCAAGTGAAGAAAAAAAACATCCGCGCGGATATATATGCGGCTGTGTCATATCAGCCCCGGTCAGTTGTTAACGAGCGGTGCGCCTCAAAGCGCTCAAGTCCTAAATCGATCAGAAGCTGTATCAGGTCACTATACTCCAGCCCCGCAGCAGCACACATTTTTGGAAACATACTGATAGAGGTAAATCCAGGCATAGTATTCAGCTCATTCAGATATACCGCGCCGTTTGTGCGATCAATAAAAAAATCCACACGCGCAAGACCGCTGCACCCTGCCGCTTCAAATGCCCGCACCGCTGTTTCCCGTATATGCTCTATCTGCTGCGTATCCAGCAGCGCCGGAATACACAGCCGCGCGCCATTCGGATCAGTATATTTTGCGTCATAATCGTAAAAATCATGCGACGGCACAATCTCTCCGGGGATATACGCTTTTACTAAAGAAGAAATACCGGTATTGCCAGTCACAGAACACTCTACTTCACGCGCATCTACAGATTGTTCCACCAATATTTTATTATCCCACCGGAATGCTTCCGCAACAGCAGCCTCAAGCTCCGTACGGTTTCGGGCGCGCCCCGCCCCAACAGAACTGCCAGCGCAGCACGGTTTTATAAACAAAGGATATCCGAACGACTGTTCGGCACTGTTAAGTTTTTCAGAAAGGACTCCGCCATCAATATCATTTCTGCATAGACACAGATACGGCACAACCGGAAGCCCCGCACGCTCCCATAATTGTTTTGTTTTTTCCTTATCCATAGTGACCGCGCTTTCCATTACACCGCAGCCAACATACGGCACCTCTGCCATTTCAAGGAGGCCCTGAATTGTACCATCCTCTCCATACGTACCGTGCAGAACAGGGAAAACAATATCGCAGTGTATCACGTTTTCACCGCATCGAAACGCTCCGTCAACACCGCCGCCCGGCACAACCAAAACAGAAGATTCTTCACTGCGTGTAATCTGCAGCGCAGGCGCGCCGCTTCGGACACGGGCAAGTTCATCAGCCCCCTGAAGAAACCAGCGGCCGTCTTTATCAATACCAATAAGACTGATTGTATGCTGCGCGCCGATATTTCGCGCGACTGATGCGGCAGATACCAGAGAAACCTCATGTTCACCGCTTTTGCCGCCGTATATTACCACCACATTCATTTTCTATATCCTCTGTCGCCAAGCGCTTTTACCGCTTCACGAATCTCATCATAGGGCATTACATAATCTTTATAAATAATTGAATTCTCATGCGCCTTACCAAGCAGCAAAACTGCGTCTCCTGGTTCAGCCAAACCAAACGCAAAACGTATCGCGTCCTGGCGCGGCGGTACAATAAAGTATTCCTTACCCGGCGTCATACCGACTTCACGGCAGCCATCAGCTATCATTCCAAGCAGCTCTGCAGGTTTCTCACCGCGCGGATCTTCATCGCAGAGAAGCACAATATCACTGTATGTCGCCGCAATATGTCCCTGGATAGGCCGCTTCTGCACATCACGCTCACCGCCTGAACCAAACACAGAAATAATTTTTCCTTTTATACGATTTCTCAGCGGCGGGAAAATTCTCTCAAAAGAAGAAGGAGTATGCGCATAATCAATAATCACTTCGTACGGCTGACCACAGTCTATTGAAGTCATTCTTCCGCGAACAGGTATCATCTGCACACAATACTCAGCAACTGTTTCAACAGACACGCCTGTCAGATTCGATACCACAATTAAAGCGGCAAGTATATTAAACGCATTAAATGCGCCCGGAAGCGGCGCCTGTACCTGACAGTCGCAATCAAATCCTTTCTCGCCGCGTACACCAAACATAATTCCGCGTGAGTCAGAAGCGATACCAACCGCATGCAACAGCGGCATACCATCAGGCTCCGCAGGCAGCTTGATATCCTCTGGCGTACGCACAGTAAAGCCAAATACAGGCGCATTCGCCGCATCCCGAAAATACACTGCGGCATTATCATCAATATTTACCACGCCGAACACAGGAACAGTACGTCCCGCTTTTATATGAGAAGCCGCGTCAAGCGCGCGGAAGAGATTTGCCTTATCACTGCAATACTGCTCATGTGTGCCATGAAATTCCATATGTTCATGAGTCACATTCATCATCACACCGACATCAAAACACACATCGCCAAGTCTGTTCAGTCTGCGCGAAAGCCCATGAGATGATGCCTCAATAACAGCATACTCACACCCGTTTTCCGCCATTTCATACAATCTCCGCTGTACAATAGGAGCCTCAGGCGTTGTCTGATGTTCAGAATTATCAACAGCATCTCCTCCGAGAGAATACTGCACTGTCGAAATAAAACCAGCCTTTTTGCCGCAGAGGCGCAAAAGCTGCCAGATAAAAGACACAGTGGAACTTTTTCCTTCTGTGCCAGTTACCCCAATAACACATAAACGTGAAGATGGGTTATCATAAAACGCGCAAGCAGCCGGCGACATACAAACACGCGCCGATTCAACTCTGACTGAGACAGTTTTCGCAGCTTCAAGCGCGGCAGCTGCTTCTGCGGGAAGATTCCCTTCATATATAACAGCTGCGGCACCGGCAGCAACAGCATCGGCAATAAACACATTGCCAGTTGTGTGTGTTCCGGGAAGAGCAAAAAAAAGTGTTCCAGGAGAAACATCTCTCGAATCAAACGCAATCCGTTCTATAACAGGGTCTCCGCTGCCGTTTTTTTCACAATATGGAAAAGCAGCAAGCAGTTCAGTCAGTTTTTTCTGCATATGTCTATTATACAGAAAATAAAGTATATATGCAATGATACTTTCCCGCACCAATAATCTGATATACTGCTAAAAGTATTCACACTATCTTTAACGCGTAAGCAGCTTATTTTTATTATGCGAGTCAGTGACTCTTGTAACAAGACTCACTGACTCATATTTGAATACTCAGTGAGTCATACGTAAAAATATAGTAACTTTTTTATTATTTTCAAATAACATATAAAACAGCCTGAAGCTATCCTCATACTGTACGGACACATCATAGTATGGTATATTTTAATAATAGAAATTATATTCCAACGCTTGGAGGGATCACATGCTGTACATCGGCTGCCACCTGTCTGCGTCAAAAGGGTTTCTTGCGATGGGAGAAACCGCGCTCAGCATAGGGGCAAACACATTTGCTTTTTTTACACGGAATCCCCGCGGCGGCAGCGCGAAACATATTGATAAAGATGATGTACAGGCATTACACAATCTGTGCAGCGAACACGGCCTTGCGCCGCTTGTCGCACATGCCCCGTACACGCTCAATCTCTGTTCAGCAGACGAAAGTATCCGGAATTTTGCGCGGCAAATGCTCTGCGATGATATCGCGCGCATGGAACACCTTCCCGGCAATTATTATAATTTTCATCCGGGCAGCCATACCGGACAGGGTACGCAGACCGGCATCACACAGATTGTTTCTGCGCTTGAACAGGCGCTGCCGCTCGCCGGTCATACAATCATACTCCTTGAGACAATGGCGGGAAAAGGCAGCGAAGTAGGCCGCTCATTTGAAGAGCTGCGAGCTGTGCTGGACGCGGCCGGAGCGCCGCCTGAAAAACTCGGTGTCTGCCTTGATACCTGCCATATCCACGACGGCGGATATGATATTATCAGCAGCCTTGATCAGGTATTAAGCGAATTTGACCACATTATCGGAATTGACCGGTTAAAAGCGGTGCATCTGAACGACAGTCTCAATCCGGCAGGCAGCCGTAAAGACCGCCACGCAAAAATCGGAGAAGGCTGTATTGGGCTTGAACCGCTTGCCGCCGTTATCAATCACCCCTCACTCAGAAACCTGCCGTTCATATTGGAAACACCGAATGAGCTTGACGGCTACGCCGCAGAAATCAAACTGCTGAGAGGTCTGTACCGGGAATAATACAGGCCGCAGGGAGGAAGGCTTATCAACACACCGAATATACAAACACCGCATCCTGTCGAACAGATTCTGCTTGAAACAATAGCGGACTGTAATACGTTTTATGTATTTCCGACAGAAATAGCCGCCTCATCATGGGCAGATCGTATACTGCTGATTTCAGATACCGGCAGCATCGCGATGGAACGATTCATGGCGTGGGACACATTCAAAGCGCAGTCTATCCGTTCTCAGCAGCAGAACCGCAACAGTATCCCCGCCGTACTGCGCAAAATGTTTGTACAGCAGCTTATCGCTGAGAACGCCGCACGCTGCGGCAGCGGACAGCAGCCGCTGTTTAAGTCATTTATCAATCCCCGCTACGCAGATACGGCATTTTCTTTTGCCGACTGGCTGACAAGTATGCTTCCGTCACTCGCTTCATGGTACCGCGCGTTTACCCAGGGCGCAGATATACAGATGACAGATGAAACAAACGCGCCTGATCCGGATACAGCCGCTGACAACGAAGATCATGATCTGCTTATGCTTCTCTTGCGTTACAAACGCTTTATGAACGAGCACAGCCTTTTTGAACCGGCATGGGAGCGTCCGCCGTTTTATTCAGACGGACACGAATATATTGTATTTTTTCCGCAGATTCTGGCTGATTTCAGCGAGTATGAACAGCTGCTCAGATCAGCCGGTCATGTCCGCCTGATCGATGTGCCTCTGGAACAGACACAAACGGTAACAGTACATCAGTTTCAAAACAGCCGCTATGAACTTACAGCACTGATTGCTCACATACAGGATCTTCACGAGGAAGGAATGGAATGGCAGGATATCACAATAAGTATTCCTGAGCCGGATACCTATGGACCATATCTTGAGCAGGAACTTGCCCTGCACGCGATTCCTTCGGTGACACGCGTCGGACAGCCGCTTTCAGGATATGCGGCGGGGCGTTTTTTTACGCTTGCCTCGCAGTGTGTGCATCAGCAGTTCTCATTTGACTCACTCAAAACACTGTTTTTGGATAAACATCTCCCCTGGAAAGACAGGGATGTTATTGACCAGCTGATGGATTTTGGCAGACAGAATAATTGTCTGTGTTCGTGGAAAGAAAACGGAAAAACAGCAGATGTATGGATACAGGCATTCTCATCAGCCGCCGGCAAAACAGAAGAACGCGCGTTCACTTTTTACCGCAAGCTCACCGCTCAGTTAAGCGCGATGGTAACAGCGGACTCTTTCAGCCGTCTGCGCAGCGAGTACTGGCAGTTCAGAAACACATTTTTTGATATGGAACAATGCAGTATTCTCACCGACAGTGTGTTTGCACGATGTATCGCCGAACTGATTACGCTCGCCGATGTCGCGGACAGTTTTGATATAAAGCTCAACGATCCCTATACATTTTATCTGGAACATCTGGCTAAAAAACAGTATATGCCGCAGCAGCAGAAAACGGGTGTTAATCTGGTCGCCTATCGCAACGCGGCAGCTGCGTGTACAGGCGCACATTGCGTTGTCGATGCGTCTCAGCACAGTATGACAGTCATGCTGCGGCAGATGCCGTTTCTGCAGCAGAACAAACGGACACAACTGCGGCTGTGCGACACTGACATATCACAATACTTTGCCGCCCTGTATCAGATTAACAGCATACAGACAGACAGCGCGTATTTTTCATGCGCAGATCAGGGATACAGCGGCTACACGATACCGTACAGTAAATTCACCCCTGTTGATGGAAATAAGGATATTGAGGATATTGAAGAGGGGATTAAAAAAGGTATTATTGATGACCCCTATACGCAGGAACAAAACTGGTATCTGCATAACGAGGAACCGTTCCCTCAAAAGCTCTACCGTATTCAAAAGGACGGTTTTCTCAGGTGGATAAAAAAAGATATATCGACGCCAGCAGCCACCATAAGTATTCCACCAAAACAGTATAATCTGCTGCACAGTCTGCTGGAACAGTCACAATATGGAGAATATAACGGTCAGCGGCTGCTGCGTGTATCAGCGACAGCGCTCACCAGTTTTTTCTGCTGTCCGGTATGCTGGGCTTATAAGTCCATACTGCACCTTGATAAGAGTTCCTATGACGCGCAGCTTATTTCAGAAAATGTGACCGGGCTTATATATCATAAAGCGCTGCACCATTTTTTTGACACTGTCAAACAAAAAACAAAAACTATTCAGCAATTACATAAAGGCCGGCTGCCGCAGGAATATGAGGAACTTATAAACACCGCTGTTAGTACGGTACTTGATACTATCGATGTCACACACCACATAGATGATAAACAGCTGAGCGTTATCAGCGCTGATCTGATACTGGCAAAGCGGGAATCATTTAAAAACACACTCAAAAACACATTGACAGCCTTTATCAGCAAATTCGCCGGCTGTGCGGTAGAAGCCACAGAACAGACATATACAGCCCCGCCACCAACAGACAATGCAGCCTTTTACTATACAGGAAAGATAGATCTGGTGCTGCAGACAGAAAATGACGAGCACATAATCATCGATTTTAAGACAGGTGATCCACCAAAGAAAAAAATCTGTATTTACAATCCGGATGATAACACCAGTCTGAGTGATTATCAGATTGCGCTGTATACATACCTATATGAATATACACAGAATAACAAGAATCAGGCCAGCCAGCCAATTCATATTTCAAAAGCGCTTTTTTGGTCAATTACCCAACAGAAAGCAGCAGCAGTTATCGGCGGCGGAAAAAAAAGCTCACGTGAAGACTTTGAACCCACAATTGAACAGCTGCACGCACAAGCGGCGGTGTTTGCAGAGGCGTTATACACACACAGACTATCAGCACAGAATACGGATTTCAGCAGCTGTCTTTCATGCAGCTACCGCCATATCTGCCGCACTACATATGCTGTTTCCGGCAGACGAAGAAATGAGATACAGTTATGAGTATACAAACCGCAACAGACAGTAAAGAAGCAGTACTCAATATGCTTGCAAAAGGAACAGAACTGAATGACGAACAGAAGGCGGCCATCCTCGCCGAAGAAAACACTGTTGTCGCCGCGGGCGCGGGTTCTGGTAAAACAACCGTACTTGCGAACAGATTCGCATATCTAGTAACACACGGAACGAAGCGTCATCCAAACGGAATCGCCGCGGACAGAATACTGACACTCACATTCACAAAAAAAGCAGCGGCTGAAATGTACAGCCGTATTTATCAGAAACTGCTTTATCTCTCACAGCACACTGATGGAGAAATCAGACAGCGTGCTCAGCGGGCGGTAGACTCCTTTGGCGATGTTCATATTCAGACGCTCGACTCATATTGCAGCACTGTAGTGCGCAAAGGCGCGAACCGCTACGGTATACGTCCTGATTTTGCCGGAGACCCCCAGTCTGGAGAGACAGAACAGCGAATACGCCAAATGGCGCTGCAGTTTCTCATGGAACATCGGACTCAACCGGCTGTACAAACCATTCTGGGAACAAAGTCTCCAGAAGCAGCAGCGGAATACCTGTTTATAGAGCCTGTTATTACCTACAGCACCATTGACCATCCTGTCTTACTCCAACCTTCACTGAAAAAGCAGGTGGCCCGGGTATGCGCTGACTGGCAGGCGCTTGTATCAGATTTCTGTTCTCTCATTGAAGAAGTGAGAGAACACAGCCATGATAATAATCTGACTGAGAAACTGAAAAACGATCTGCAAATTTTTTTTGCGCGATATCCTGATATCTCATGCGAGACACTTACCGGCCAGTCGTTTCATGATTATATATCCCTGATTGAACAGGCGCCAGCAGGACACAAAACACTGGCGGCGCAAACAGACAAGTATTCCGCTGATCTGCTCGCATGGCTTGAAGCCATTACCGCGCTGCCGTCTACTACGGCAAAGAAGAATGCCGTGTACGAACCGCTTTGCAGCGCACGGGACATTCAACAGAAAATTCTTGATCTGGCGTTATTCATTATGCAGTACGGCTTGCTCGCGGATCTGACACCGCTTATAGAACAATTTCAGATGCAGTGTCTCGAATGGGAAAGGCTGTCAGGAGCATTAACGTTTCAGGATATCGCGAACCTTGCCGTCACTATTCTGACAGAACAAAAAGATATCCGCCAAAACGAAAAACTTTCGTTTGACGCCGTGATGATAGATGAATTTCAGGATAACAATAATCTGCAAAAGAATCTGCTGTACCTGCTCGCTGAACAGAACAGTCTATGCTGTTCCGGCATTCCCGAAGCAAAAGATTTATGCCCGGACAAGCTGTTTTTTGTGGGAGATGAAAAACAGTCTATTTACAGTTTCCGCGGAGGCGATGTTTCGGTATTTCGCACACTGCAAAATGAACTGTCCGGCGGAAAATCGCTCTGCCTGAAAAATAACTACCGTTCAAACGCATCGCTGATTCAGGCTTTTAATCTGCTCTTTACCGGTATGCTCACAGAACAGGAGGAGCAGCCAGGTATCGGCAGAGCAAGTATTTTTCTTCATGCGACAGACAAAATACTTCCCCTTTATGAAGCGAAGCCCGAACCGGCGGCGATACCGGCTTCTAAATGTTCTGACCCGATAACACCGCATACACATATCTGTTTGTATGTAAACCAGAGCAACAAATCAAGTTCAGATGAGGATGAATCTGAACCGGCTGTCACAGATGAATATACAGACTGTCTTTCCGCGCAAGAACAGGAAGCGGTCTTTACCGTGCAGCAGATACATAAACTTATAAAAGAAGGGACATATACCAGCCGTGATATCGCAATTCTGCTGCGCACAAAAACACATCAGCATTTATATGAAAAATATCTCCGAACAGCAGGCATTCCCTATGTAACAGAAAATATTTCCAGCTTTTTCGCTGATGCGCCGGTAAATGATATGCTGCACTTTCTGCGGCTGCTCGCTTATCCCGATGATCTTATGTCGTACAGCGCCGTATTGTCATCACCATTTGCGGGTCTGTCATTGGCGGGAACAGCAGAGTGTATCAGATATACCGCCGCAGAGAAAAAGGCGTCCGGCGCCGGCTCATGCACACCTTTTGATGAACAAGCAGAAGAGTTGCTTTCTGCAACAGACAGACAGCATTACCGCACAGGCAGAGAAACATACAAACACTTTACAGAACTGGTACATGATAGTTCGCTCACAGCTCTTATTTCTTCATTATGGTATGAGACCGGCTACCGGTACGAAACTATCTGGGCAGAAAATGTCACTTTATATCAGGAACTGTATCAGTATTTGTATGAGCTTGCCCGTATCGCTGATCAAAACGGGCTCACTCTCGCGGCATTCGCAGACAGTCTGTACCAACTGAGCAGTAATGACGGAAAACTGGATGATATTTCTATTCCGCTCGCCCGTCCGCCGGCAGTAACAATTATCACGATACATAAAAGCAAAGGGCTGCAGTATCCAGTCGTTTTTGTCTGCGGCGCAGGTTCAAAAACTTTGAACAGTACAAATAACAACCTCATCTGCAAAACAAAAGATGGCGAGCTGATTATCCAGCCTCCTCACCACAGCGCGGCCGTCTTCAAAGATATAAAAAGCAGGTATTTTATCAAGGAGACCCTTGTTGAACAGAAAGCAAAGGCGGTTGCAGAACAACGGCGATTATTGTATGTCGCACTCACCCGCGCAGAAAAAGAACTGTATATAACGGCTAATATTACCGCGCCCAACAGTATAAATACAGATACTGAATCTCTTGAAGAAATTATAAAACAGTATACGAAAGAGAAATTTGAGAAGCAGACAGAAAATGATAGCAGCAGCGGTCTTGATTCTATTCCCGTATACAGGTCTTCCTCCTGTGCAGAAACTGTTATTCATTATACAGGAAGTCATATTGACTTACTGCTGCCTGTAATCAAGGAATGGCTGCCTGTACGTACAGAGTATCCGCTGTTCACACTGGAACAAATACCATCACTTACCAGAAATCAGGCTCTTGCGCAGCTGTCTCCGGGCAGAAAACATACAGCAGAAAAAACAGATATACAGCAGAAGGCGCTCCCGCTGTACCAGCATGCCGCCGCTGAAGAATTACCTCTTCTGCGGACAAACAGACGGACACCATCTTCTCTCTCGGAAAAAACGGAATCTCAATCACAGCAGGATTGCCGGCAGCCCTCCGCGTATCCTGAAATCGATAGAATTCTCAGCAAATACCAGCAGGAAACAGATGGCGGCGACACCTTGTTCACTCCGACAGACTTTGGTACAGTCGCCCATGAGTGCGCAGAGGCGCTATTTACCAGAAAACCGATTCAGCTGGACAGCAGGATCGCCGCGAAACTGACACCTTCAGAACAGAAAACAGTACTGACGGCAGCACAGACTATGGCTGAACGTTTTGCCGCATCGCCGCTGGGACAGAAGGCGCTGCATGCAGACTGGCTGCGCAGTGAATACGCATTCAGGAGTATTGTAAAGCAGGACAATACAACACTTCCTGTCTATATCGACGGGAAAATAGATTTGCTGTTCCGATGCGGTGATACGCTCTATATTGTGGATTTTAAAACAGACTTCCACATACAGCCTGAGCACCATGTTCCGCAGCTCGCCTGTTACCAAACCGCAGCTCTGCAGTTTGCTCAGTTACAAAAATGCTGCTGCTGGCTGTATTATCTGCGCTATGATACCGCAGAAAACATCACAGATAAAGTACAGAGTTGTGTATGGCAGAAGCTGTTATAATATGCGATAACAGCATATATATTAACATTTCATAAACTGGTCAACGGGTAATACAAACAGAGTACAACCGCCAACCTGTACATCAATCGGAACCATATTGTTGACGCCAGGACACAAAGCGCCCTGTCCCAAATACGGCATTGCGTACGATACGGTCTTTCGTGTCTTGGCTGTCGATTTAATACAGTCTATTACCTGCTGAACTTTCTCATCATCAACACCAATCATCAGTGTTACATTTTTTTCTTTCAAAAAACCGCCAGTTGTTGCCAGCTTGGTCACGAAAAAATTATGTTGGGTGAGTTTTTCGACTGTTTCATATTCATCCTTTTCCTGAATAATCGCCAGTATCAGTTTCATCGCGCTGCTCCTTTTATATTTACCGCGTCGCATACTGTATCGGCAGCCTGCTGCGCGGTTTGGGCTCCTTTCATGACGGCAATAACCGCCTCCTGCATCACCGTATACGCATCCATCATCGCCGGCCAGATAAACCGTACATCAGTTTCTCTGCATGCGCTCAATTGAAGAAATTCGTTTATATGCTGGTCACTAGATGAAAATGGATAGTTACCAGTCGGGAAATACCCCGCCGGCATATATTCCGCCGCTACAAGCGCGCCTTCCCGTGAACACAGCCAAGCAAGAAATGCACAAGCCGCATCGACATATTTAGACGCGGTATTTATCGCAATTGCTGTTTCCGGCTGAACACAAACAACAGTCTGCAGGCCGGATGGAGCAGGCAGCGCAAATATGCCCCAGTCAAACGCCACATCCTGGTACATTTCTATTTCTGCTGAAGTTCCGGCTATCATAGCGGCCTGACCGCTTTTGAACAGATTCTGACCATCATGGTACGATACCGAAACCGGCGCGCAAAATTCCGACACATCTGCCATTGCCTGATATGCGGAAACACACCGGCTGTCATTCAGAGCTTTTTCACCTTTCTCATACTGTTCTCTGCCGGCCCGTCCGCCAGTAAAACATGAGAGCAGAGGCAGAAAAAAACGCTCAAGAATCAAAGAATCTTCTGACGCGCTGTTAGCGAGCGGTGTAAAGCCTTTCTGCTGAAGTTGCTCACATAATGCAAGAAAACCTTCCCATGTCTCAGGAATTGCAAGGTGTTCTTTTTCAAATAGTGTTTTATTATAATATACCCCATGCGAAACCGCAGCCAAAGGAACAGCGAACACATTACCATCCGGCACTTGCCATGGCCGGAGATTTGAGTCGGTGAAACAGGCCATAACACCGGGAATATCTGTACAACTCTTTAAAAAACCTGAATTAAACAGCTGCCGCCCCTGTTCGTATGGACGGGCATATATTAAATCAGGAGCGGTGCCACTTTCGAGCCGTACAAGCACTGATGTATCATACTCGTTTTCAGGAACCGACTGAAAAATAATTTCAACATTCGAACCTGTTTGACGGTATGATCGAGCAAGCTGCTCTATTAAGTATGCGTCTCCCGGTTTCCAGGAATACAGTGTCAGCGAAATTCTTTCGTGAGGAACTTTTACCCGCTCTTTTCTCCCGGATGCCCAGCTGACCACAGTCATACCGATATACAGGAATAAAATACAATATACTGTTTTTTTTATCAGTATCTTTTTTTTCAACATATGGTACATCATGTTTTATTATAAAGACAAACAGCCGCCGCGTACAGTTCACTTTATCATATTTCCAAAAGCAATAAATCAATTATACAAGCTGTTTGTTCTTTTTAAATAATTTTGATTTTTATCTTTACAAATTATTGTTCATGTATTATACTAAAACAATACTTAATAAAACATGGAGGATGTGTTATGGCTGATTTAAAATCAGGACTCGTATTGACGGAAGGTGAAACTCTAGTCATGGAATTGGAAGCGGAGCTGTGGGCAACAAGTGCAAATCCAATTGCCCAAGCGCTTGGCACAATCAAGCGCCTTATCGCGTGGGTATTGGGACATCGGCGAAAAGGTTTTCTGGTTATTACAAACAAGCGTGTTGTTGAAGTATATAATGAAATCTCCTGTTATGTATTCAATACAGCCCATCACGTTAAATATCTGCTGCCGGGAAGCATAAAAGAAGTTGGTTTCTACAAAACAGCTACCTGCGGATTTTTCTGTCCCGCTTATTATCTGTATTATGAAGGTCTGACACAGCGGACATCAATTGAATTAAGCATCAACACAGATGAAAATGAAGCGCAGCGGATTGTTGATGCCTTCTATAATGCGATCGCCCGTGCACAGAACTGATCAAATTACGCTTGGTGTGTTCAGATTTCTATATCTGAACACATACTCTATTTTGCTGCTGCTATTAGCGGCAGCTGTTTTTTTTATTCCTCTATATCGTGTTCATATATTTTTTTTACCCATACAGATATGTACAGGTATAGTATGCTTGGCACGTTCAGTTAAGCTTTTCGCTGCCTGGAATGATAAAAAAAGAAAATACGCTGTTCTGATGGCAAAAAACAGAAACACAATACAGGAGGAAACCTTTGCTGTTTTTATGCAGGCACCCTGCGGCCGGTTACTTGTAAAGACCGTACTCCGGGATCTGGGGGCTTCACACCGGTATGCCTCACTGAAAAAATTCAAAACTGACCTCAGGACAACAATAAAAAAAAACTGTATACCAATGAAAACAGTTATATATATTAATAAGGATTATCTATGAAGATACTTACTGTGTGTATTTTCGCTATCGCAGCATTGGCTGCCGCTTTTATCCTGAATAAGGTATTTCTTCCAAAACAAATGCAGAAAGGAATGAGAATTTTTTTCAGTATTATTTCTGTAGTGTGCTGCGAAATACTCTTTATCCTGTTCGGACTGTGTCTGTCACTAAAACCGAAAACCGATGCCGCTATACAACAGACATTCAGTGCACTGTCTGATCAAATATCCCAAGTTAGTCCGGGTCTTATGGAACAGCAGGTGGAAACAGATTCTATCATCGAAATACTGGAACAGGCAGATATAGGAGCTCAACTGGATAAGGCAACAGAAGGATTAAATCCAGCCGAGCGTTTTATCATTATCAGACTTGTCCGCAGTTTTTTTCCGGCTTCTTATAGTATTGATTTTATATCAGGAACACTGCGAAATCTGCTTGCTGAAAACGCAGAAAATACAGGGAGAGTCTCATTGTCCCAGATTTTTTCAAGTGCACAGTACAAAATTTCAGAAACAGCTCAATCTGTTTTAACAGGCATCCAAATCACTCTTATAATAATTTTTCTATTGTTCACTGTGTGCTTTATCATAACAGCGCATATTTCAAAACCGCATACAGAACGGATAAATAAATCAATCACTTTTGGAGATGGAGCTGAATTCTAACACCTACGCAGCTGTTTCCCGAGTTTTTCCTACTTGCGAAGAAGACTAAAGGGTTCTACAATGCGGTATGTATTTTGAATCAATTTATTATGATCTTGAAAAAAATCAGGCACGTATTCCATCTGGAACTAATCTCAAACTGGTGACCCGGCATTCACTCCGTTTTGATATTGAAGATCCGGTAAAGCATCATCATGTTGCGCTGACTCCGGAAGGCATATGCCTTGCGCAGAGTTTTGGAAGAAAAATACAGGCTCCGCTTGGGACTGTATATTCAAGCCCCATACATCGCTGTATACATACAGCACAATGCATACTTGACGGGTACGCGCAGACTCATCCGCAGACAACAATTCCAGAAATTATACCTGACGAACGACTGTATGAACCCTATATCAGCGATCGGGCTATTATAAATGAAATCATGCAGCATAAAACAGATATGGAATTGCTGCATGATTTATGCGACCGGGTTCCTGTTCCTGGCTGTGTTTCTCTGGACATCAGTATTTCCCGCATGCTTGATGTGATCTTCGCTGAAGATAACGAAACCAATAAAAAACAAGGCTGCATAGATATCTGTGTAACACATGATTTTCATCTCGTGCTGCTCACAGCGGGTCTGCTTTCTCTCTTACCAGAGAGCACAGATAATCCATGGAAGCTCTGGCCATATATGTTTGAAGGAATGCTTCTATGGGGCACCAGACATGATTTTCACATTGCCTGGCGCACCACTGTGGCACATTGCCAGCTCTGAATTTACTGACCGCAGGCGTTTTTAAATGCAGTCCACATATGAGAATGAATATCTTCCGTTGCTGTTGAAACAGTGCGGATGCTTTCTCCATTTGAATGTTCCGCAGGAAGTATAATAAAGGGCTGCATTGCCTCGCTTATATATGGCTCAGCGGCTTTTGTAGTACAGTAGTATCCCACATATTCAAAACACTGCGCAGCAATTTCAGGACGCAGAAGATAATTAATAAAGGCATATGCGGCAGCCGCGTTCGGCGCCTTTGAAGGGATAAAACCTGCCATAATGCCAAAACCCAACCCTTCTTTTGGATACACCACTTTTAGCTGCGGGTTTGCCTGCAGCGCAAGTGTTATCTGTGAAGTGTACATAAAAGCTGCGGCGACTTCTCCGCTTAAAAGTAAATCCTGTGTATTACTATCGCTGATAACACGAATATTAGGAGCAAGTTCAAGCATCAATTTTGCAGCTTTTTCAAGAACAGCGGGATCTTCCGTATTATATGATTCACCAAGAATTTTCAGTGCCATGCCATTAACAACCCGATAGTTACCTATTACGGCAACATTCTGATTAAGCGCAGGGTTCCATAGATCGGCATAGCCCTCTATAGAAATTTCCGTTAATGACGGATCATAAGCAATCAGCGGTATACCGGCGCCGTGCGGAATAGTAAATACATTATCAGGGTCAAAAAACTGCCCCTGGAATACAGGATTAATATTTTCATAATTAGGAATCTGTTCTTTATCAAGATCTTGAGCAAGTCCCTGCTTATATACCATTTCCAAAATATAATCATCCGCTATCACAAAATCATAGCCAGCCCCGCCCGTCTCCTGGAGTTTTGCAAGCATCGCTTCATCTGTGTCAAAATTTGCGTAATTTATCCGGCAGCCAGTTTCCTTTTCAAACCCGGATAGAACTTCACGGGGAAACATTCCTGCCCAGGTATACAGATTCAATGTTGTTCCCGCGAGCGGAGACTTTGCATCAGCTTCTTTTCCGCCAAAAGCAAATATAACCGCAGCAGTGAGCAGAAAACTGATCCCTAAAATAACCTTTTTCATACAATACTACTCCTGTGAAATATATTGTTGTTTCCGTTTATCAACGATAGCCGTAATACCAATAATTATACAAGTTACTATCAGCATAATCGACGCAAGCGCATTTATTTCAGGCGTTACACCTGTTTTCAGTTTTGTATAAATAAGAACCGGAAGAGTAGTAACAGTCGGCCCTGTTACCAAAATACTTATTATCACATCATCAAACGACATGGCAAATGCCAGCAGCATACCTGATATAACAGCAGGAAAAATTTCCGGCAGAATAATATCTCTCAGCACACGCAATGGTTTCGCTCCTAAATCACGGGCAGCGTCTTCAAGACTCTGATCAATACCGATCAACCGGGCACGAACAGTCAAAAATATATACGGAACACAGAATGTGCAATGTCCTATAATCAGTGTAAGAAAACCAAACGGCAAACGCAACAGAGAAAATACCGCAAGAAAAACCATTCCAAGAATAATCTCCGGAATCATGATTGGTAAAGAAGAAATATATGAAAGCACTTCATGAAACCGGGAATGATATCCACGCATGCCGACCGCGCCCAAAGTTCCTATCAGCGCTGATAAAATACAACTCACTCCCGACACAAGAATGCTATTGAAAAGAGCTTCTCGAATATCACGATTATAAAACAATTCTGTATACCATTTTAAAGAAAAACCTGTCCAGACAGATGATATGCGGGATTCATTAAATGAGTATAGAACCGTTATCATAATCGGGATATAAGATAATATCATAATCAAGGTAAGATATACCTTAGGAAAAATCTGCATCTGTTTCATTTCTATATAAGTCCTTCAAGTGTATCGCTATGTGAAACTTTCCGCTCAATTCCAATAATTACCGAAGTCAGTATCATAAGCACAACAGACAACGCGGCGGCAAACGGTATATTCCGCCCTTTGGTCATCTGTTCCTGAATAAGACTGCCGATAAGCACGATTTTACTTCCTCCAAGTAAATCAGCGATAAAAAACAATCCCATCGAAGGCACAAAAGTCAGAACAATACCTGATAACAGGCCTGGCAGTGTCAGCGGAAAAGTAATCGTCCAAAAGGTCTGTACCCTCTTGGCCCCTAAGTCATGAGCCGCTTCTATCAAAGAATAATCCAGTTTTTCCGCACTGGAATACACAGATAAAATCATAAATGGGAGCAGAGCATATATCATACCGATAACAACCGCAGGATATGTATATAGCAGTTTTAACGGAGAAGATGTAATATGAAGCCCCATTAACAGTTTATCAAGGACTCCATTGCTGCGAAATACAATAATCCACCCATACAGGCGAATCAGCGAGCTTGTCCAGAACGGAATCATCAGCAGAAGCATCATACGATTTTTCCATTTACGGTTAAGCTGAGACATATAATAGCCAAAAGTATATCCAAGGACAGCGACACATAAAGTAGAAACAGCAGCAAGCCTGAAAGAAGATACAAATGTATGCAGATATAACGGATCAAATATTTTTTTATAATTTTCCAATGTAAAATGCAGAATATATCCCCATGTTTCTGAGCGGGTCATAAAACTGAGAAATATCATATATATGATAGGGAAAAAAATAAATAATATTGTTAGAACATAGAGAGGCAATAAAAAAGCAACAGACAGCCGTCGGCTGCGACACCGTTTATCTGACATCATCATTTACCAATATCGCATCTTTTGTACGCCAGCCAATAGGAATCTCTTCTCCTACCATAACGTCCGCATCAATACCATAACGGCTCGCAGTGACCTCTTGGCCATCCCGCATCTTAAACAGAATGCGAAGCTGACCGCCGTTAAACGATTTTTCCTTTACTGTAGCCGGATAGATACATTCAGCCTCACCATCATGAAGAATATTCTCTGTCCGCACTGCTATTACTGTACCATTCTGCCGGATGATATTCGCGTTTCCAACAAAACTGGCAACATAACTTGTACGAGGAGCATAATAAATTTCATTTGGAGTACCTACCTGTTCAAGGATTCCTCTGTGCATGACAGCAATACGGTCTGACATATTTATAGCCTCTTCCTGATCATGCGTAATATAAATGAAAGTTATCCCCAGTTGTTTCTGCAGACGCTTTAATTCAATCTGCATTTGACGCCGCAGTTTTAAATCAAGCGCACCAAGCGGTTCATCAAGCAGAAGTACTTTTGGTTTATTAATTACTGCCCGTGCAATTGCGACCCGCTGTTTCTGTCCTCCAGAAAGTTCTGCAGGTCTTCGATTACCGAAGCCATCAAGCTGAATGAGATGCAGCATTTCATTGACCCTGCATTTTATTTCATCTCGCGGAACACGGCGCAGTTTGAGCCCATATCCTATATTTTCTGCAACACTCATATGCGGGAATAATGCATAATTTTGAAAAACAGTATTTACGTCACGACTGCTGGCATCTTCAAGCGTTATATTTTTTCCATCCAGCCACACTTCGCCTTTATCAGGATCTTCGAGCCCGGCAATAATACGCAGTGTTGTCGTTTTACCGCATCCGGAAGAACCGAGCAGAGTAACAAATTCCCCTCCATCTACGTCAAGAGACACGCCCTTCAGCACAGGAACGGAGCCAAATTGCTTATGCAGATTTTTAAGCTGTAACAGCACCTCAGATATCCACTGCCTCCGTTTTTTGTATTTGCCAGTAATGATGATTAATGCCGGCAATTTTGTCAAGTTCTGCAATAAAACGCGATACTGACAGTATACACAAGCAGCTCAAGACGAAGCAGATGTGCGGAATAATTCTGGCTGAACACCAACAACTTTATAAAATAAGCGGCTAAAATGCTCAACGCTATTAAAACCAACCATGAGACTAATCTGAGCTAAAGACAGAGTCGTATCAACCAACAATTCTTTAGCACGTGATATCCGTAAAGAAATGATATAATTATGGAAAGATGTTCCTGTCACCCGAGTAAACCGAGTCATAAAAATTTTTTCATCCATTTCGATATACGAGGCAACACTCCCTGACGCGATCCCCGGATCCATGAAATTTTCGGCAATAAATCTAAGTGCCTGGTGCAGACTATCTTCCTGATGTCGCTCCTGTTGTGACTGCATATATTCAAGCAAATGGCGCAGATAATTGGAGACCCAGCATTCCAACTCAGCGATACTATTCAAATGCATAACACGAGCATAATAATTATCTTCTTTTTGGAATAATTTCCAAAAATCAATGTTATACTGCCTGAGGAGCACTGATACCTGATAAATAATATACAGACATTCTTGTTTTGCTTCTTCCAAAGGACGAATATATAGACCAGTAACGATTTCTTCCTGCATCTGCTTAACAAGTTTCTCATCCATTGTTTTGAGCGCTAGACATAGTCCGCTATAACGGTCTGCGGAATTTTCAGCCGCCTCTATAGAAATTTTAGCATCATCATGTTCTGTATATATTCCGCTGAATCCCAGAAGAAATTTCATGCTAATTCGTCTTTCAGCTTCAAGACAGGCAGAATGAAAATCTCGTTCACTATGTGACAGTCGGCTGATTCCTGCAGTAACAGATAAATTCATATACATCAGCCATAAATCCTGCATTTCACGGCACATGGCAGGTATATCCCGTTCAGCAATCAATCCGTCTCCTATTGGACAAAATAGTATATACTGAAAAGCCGATAAAGACGCAAATATACAGTGCTGCATAAACGGAAGCTCTGAAACAAATCCTACAAATGGACTTACAAGCGATGACTGAATATCATTGCCGAAGCGTTCCTTTTCTTTGCAGAACGCATCTATTTCAAATTCCACAATGACATATATAGAAGATAATCCTATTTCCTTAAAAAAATAAGATGCAGCGGCTCCACCAAACTCCGCTGCCTTAATTAATAAGTCTCCCCTGCTTTCCGGCATTTCCTGTCCTTGCCAGCCAGGGATAAACGTATCTCCTTTTCCAACTTTTTTAAATACATATTCGAGCTCTTTTTCTACGGGAATAAAAAACACAGAATAATTCCAATCACGAGAAGAAAGTAAATGCGATACCGTTTGTAAATGATGGCACAACAAGGAGCGGGATAGTTCCGGTTTTAATAAATAGTCCGAAGCCCCATATCTAAAAGCATTACGCATCAGATGAATATCTGTGTAATCACACAATATATGAAGCACTGGATACATTTTCTGTGAATACAAAAAAGTTAATAACTCAAGGATATCTGCCTGAGGTTCCTGTACATCACACAGAATAAAATCTATTTTTTTGTGAATACCAGCAAGTATCATATCCATAATTTGGCGTGAAGTATAATTTTCTGTGATAACCTCAAACTGATAATCCTGCCAGCATATTATATCCAGCAGCATAGAGCGAACCGTCGGATCTTGTTCTATAATAACAGTTCTATACATGGTGTGTACTTCTTATCTGATAAGGAATACGAATCAATGTTGAAGTAAGTTCTCCAGGACTACCGGAAATTGTTAAACCATACCCACTTCCATAATTCATTTTAAGGCGATTGTTAATATTCCAGAGCCCGATTTTACAATAATCCATATTCTCTATATCACTATCACTATTTAGGATCTTATTAACATCATCCCGATCCATACTGCCGCCATTATCAATGACCTCAATACACAGACTATCGCTGTCTCTAAAAATCTTTATCGTAATCAGCCCTGGAACATCCATATTATCAAACCCATGAACAATGGAGTTTTCCAGAATAGGCTGCAGCGTAAGTCTTGGCAGCAGACAATCAAGACAACCATCTGAAATTTCATAAGAAACATCAAAACTATCTGAATACCTAATTTTCATCAGATAGGTATAACTTTGCAGCAATTCCGTTTCATCCTGGATTGTCCATAAAGAAGTGTTTCCTCGATATGATGCAGATAGAATGCGAATAAGCGCTTCTGCCATATTTTTTAAGCTATCAAATTTTGCCACCTGTGCCATAAACCGCAGTGAGTTAAGCATATTTACCAAGAAATGCGGATTTATTTGTGCCCGCAATGATCGATATTCCGCCTCGAAAATTTGCTGGCTTGCGATGACCTCATTCTTGTGTTTTTGCTCAAGAGCACAAACCATCGCATTAAATGATGTCTGCAACTGTTTAGTTTCATACACACCTTCGTCCGCAATTCGATAGGACAAATCACCTTTTTCTATATCTGAAAACGCAGTTTGTAAATGTTCCAGAGGGAAAATAAATCCATACATAAAACACACTGCAAATATAATAAACACACAAATTACAAATCCAACACAAATACAAATCCGAAAAAGCATTGCATAAAAGTCATGTAATAACCGGCTTTGATTTAATACAGTAACTACATTCAACGGGACGCCCGCAAGAGAGCGGACAATACATTTATATGATTGATTATTTGCTGCATAATCAAGATACGCGCTGTCTACTTTTTCTGGATCAAGGTAAGAAATAAATTGATTATATATTTCACCATGATCGGGCAGAACAGGAACCGTATTCACATTAGATGCTAAGATACGGCCGGTCTTTGTCATAATATACATATTCCCTAATCTGGTATTGCCATCAAGCTCTACAAGAAGATCCTTGATCTGAGAACGAAAAAAAAGAACAACAGCCTGCAAATCAGCAGTATTCTGATTTTGTTTTTTAGGTGCATATGCTGCAGCAAGATAAATATGCTTTCTACTAAGCGACAATGCCTCTACTTCATCTGTATCAGGAAGCGCACCTACAAACACTTTTCCGCGCTGGGATACAGCAGATTCATACCATGAAGCTGTAGCTATTCCATCAAACGATAACAGTGCCGTCCCACTCGCAGAGATTATCGAGCCATCAGAAAAATAAAACACTAGTGAAATAATGTCTGTAGAAGGATCCAGCATCTTTTCAACCCGATTCTGAAGAAGACCATAAGCAGAAAAATAATCGTCCCCTTTAGCCGCCGCGACATCTGCCGCCAGTGACAGCAAACGCCCCTGATCCAAATTCATCATGTGTGTCAAACGAAGAGACATATCATGAATCTCTTTTTGCAGAACGGATAACATACTTTTCTGGGACAACTCAATCAGTTCTAATGCGGAGCCAAGTTCTTTTTTATAGGATGAAACAGAAAGAGAAACTGCCATGCCTATGATTGGAATGAACACAAGAACAGCAAAGACAGCAATATACAGGATAGAGGGACGCCTTTTATACATCATATTTCTTTATATTAAGACCAGATTGTAAATTTTGCAACTATTAGAATAACATTTATGAAAAATCATTTCTCAGGAAAACAAAAACTGTATCACTTGAAAGATTTTCTGCATAAGAAAAACCCAACCTATCAAAACGGGAAAGTTCTGTAATATTTTCTATATTATTCTCCGCCATAAAACGGACCATTTCACCACGAGCCATCTTCACATATACACCTTTTTCTTTGATTTTTCCTGATTCCAACTGTCCAAATACACATGAAACAAACTGATCAGCAGAAGATAACCATGGTGTTATTGTTTTGCTGTATTCCACAGAAGCAAGATTTACAATTACAACCTTATTGACTTCATCACGAATAAGTTCTCTATATAAAGAATCTTTCCAGAAATCATATAAATTATTACAAAAATCTGTTTGCAATTTTGTCTGCATTTCAAGCCGATATGGTAAGACTGCATCAAGAGGTTTTAGAATACCATAAAAACCGGATAAAATACGCAGATGAGTTTGCACATAATCAAAATATCGGTCTTCAAAAACATGCGGCGCCATGTATTTATACTGAATTCCATCATACGACAACAAGGCGCTATTTCCAGTATAAAGCAGGTTTTCATCAAGAATCATGGAACGAAAACGTATATAATTCTCTCGAACAAGGCTCTCACTGCACCGAAGCAAATCCTTCAATTCTTGATATGACAGAGTCTGTATATATTCAAGCAGTTTTTTTGAATAATCAAGTAACGTAGGTATCGACTTCGGCTGAGGAAATTCTGTATGTGTACACATCCGTTTTGCAGGTGAAATCAGAATTTTCATAATATAAAATCATATACGCATTTCTATCAGCTCAACAGTATGATTGTTCAAGATTAACAGAAAAAACTGGTAATAAATAATATTACCCAATAATCACCTTTCACTTTCCCCAATATACTAACTGTACCCTATTTTAAGCACAAGAATATATGATTCTATTTTTCCTGCATAACAATCTTGTCGATACCACAAACATACATGGTATGAAAATCTTTATTGGGATACCATTTTGAAATAATCTCTTTATCTACAAATTGCCCTTCTTCTAGCTCCTGGGCAAAAAGTTTTCTGCAAAATAATACCAATCGTGATTCATCAAAAAAAGGAATCCCATTATCATGACAAACGGTCAGTCCAGCCCTTTGTATTTTAGGTTCATCCCTGCCAGACACACTTCCCAAATAAGAAAGCTGTTTGCGAAAAGAAGCCCCTAGAATATTTAGTGATAAATACGCCCCGGCATCTATAAATTCTTTAGTATACCGCTGAGGACGAATAAAGATAAATGCAGCAGGCATTCCCCACATAATACCTAAGCCTCCCCATGAGGCAGTCATTGTATTAACCACACCATCTTTCTCCGCGGTGATGAGCATCCAATCAGAACCAATTAAAGAAAACACATTCTGAGTCAATTCATCCGGAGTAATTGATTTAAACATATGCATAATTATATATGGAAGATTCAGCCGAATTTGTCAATAATACTATAAATTACTTGTACCCCAAAATAACAAAAATAGGTACAGAGAAATATTTCTTTCCTGTACCTATTTTGCGTTGTCTCATTCTTACAATGTAAAACCGGCAGTTATACTGTGCAAGCCTTCTATCGCATCTCTATTTTCGTTAGATTGCTTGGTAATAATATCCACAGCTCCATTTATACCTTCAACAGCCCGCGAAATTTGCACGGACATCTCCTGAACCTGCTGGGATATCTGCGCGACACGATTCATTTCGTGGAGAATGGTCTCAGAACCATTATTCATTTCAATAGAACTATCACGAACATGGATAGTTACATCCTGAATACTTTTCAGAGCCTCGAGAACCTGTTTACTACCTTCATTCTGCTCCTGCATAGCAAGAACAATCTGATCCGTTAATTTACTCACCTGATCAATCTGGGCAACAACAGTATCAAAAGAATCTCCCGCCTGTTTTGACGCATCTACGATATTTTTTATTGCATCTACAATACTTTGCAGTTCTGAGGCAATAGTCTGCGATTGCTGAGCCGAATCCTCTGCCAGTTTTCTGATCTCATCAGCAACAACAGAAAACCCTTTTCCTGCATCACCAGCATGCGCTGCCTCAATTGCCGCATTCATCGCAAGCAGATTAGTTTGACTTGCAATTGAATTAATCACTTCATTAGCTTCAAGTAAATGAGAAGACAATCCCGCTACAGAAGTAACTAAATCTTCTACAGTATTAATATTACCGCTACCTTTAGCAGAAGATTGTTTAAGAAGAGTAAAGCTACCAGATGCTTTATTAAGATTATTTGAAATTGAATTAATATTAGAAACCATTTGCTGAACTGCTGCCGATGACTCATTTAAAGCCGCAGACTGATTTTCAATCTGTTCAGTAAGAACACCAATATTTTTTACAATTTCCTGCACAGTCGCAGACGTTTCTGTGACAGATGCGCTTTGTTCTTCTGTGTGAAAATTAAGATCAGAGATATTTGCACTAATACTCGTTATGTCACTTTGTATCTGAGTAGTTTGATTTTCCAGATTTTCAGAAATATCTTTCATAAAAGCAGAACGATTACTAATATTCCGCATGATTTCCTGGAGATTCGCAACAAATTGATTAAAATAAGAACCTAGCTCTGCAATTTCATCTGTTCCACGAACATCCAATCTAACAGTCAAGTCACCTTTTCCCTCAGCAATATCTTTTAGGGAATCTGTTGTTCTGGATATTGGCCTAGCAATACCAGCCCCAATCAGTAAAGAACCAAGAATCAGTATTACAGATACAATAAGGATCAATAAAGCCGTATTCCATGCCAAACTCGTTGCAGTTCTGTATAAGAAGCTTTCAGGTACACTTAAATACAACGAAAATGGTGTATTATCTATAGAGAATTTTGCAAGACGACACATTGTACCATCCCTGCTATATACGGTCTGTCCCGTCGTACTGTCCGAAAGAACCGCTACAGCATCTTTAAAACCATTTGACAATGAATCAATCTTCAGAATATCATTATACTGTGTAGTAAATTCCACGTATTTACCAGAAGCTGTGTCATAACGTAACCAAGAAGCAAGTTGTCCAAATTCATCAAGCATAACCATAGAACTATCTGTCCCAAAAGTTGTCCCAAAATCCTCGACCAGGACTCCATAAATCCGCTGAAACTCACTTTCTGTTAAAACTGCCCCCAAAATACCACAAACACGATTATCTCTCATTATAGAACTAGCGACTATACATTGCTTCTCCATTGTACTTGCTGATAATACAATATTTGAAGTATACAAACGGACATTTCCCTGCGGATTATTTACAATCAAATAGTTATAATAATCCCTATCATCAAGCAGAGACAACGGAGAATTCATTTGGGTATTATCTAAAGTCATTTTGTTATTTTTATAAGGATTTCCCTCTAAGTTGTTTGAAATCCAGTAAGACCCATCATGATCTACTAAAAGAAAACGCTGAATATAATCTATTTCACTGCTGTTCTTTTTCAGAAGCGGACCTGCCTGCTGCCAATCAAGTTCCTGCACATATGAAACATTTGAATTGGATAACACAACATTTTGAATACCTGCAAACATCGAAGAAACCCCTTCTCCTACACGCCCGCAGTATTCATTCATTAACATTTCTGCAGTTGCTGTTAAGTCAGTACGTGTTAAAAAATAAATAATACATAAACCCGCAATAGTCGGAACCAATGACAATAAAGTAAATAAAAACGCAATCTTTCTTCGTAATTTCATAATAAATCCTTAATAATTAAAATATTTTGAACTATTTTTTATAAAACTATCTATAATTAGATATCGGTTGCGACTTTGCTCCCTCTATAGGCATTTCCAAAAAGATTATAAATCTTAACATAATTATGTAAAGACTCATACAGGATATACAAGGTGGCTATTATCAATATGCTCAAGAGTTGTTTCAAGATAACGTTTAGCCCAAAATTTCGCCATCGAAAGATTCATATCAAGATAGTTTCCACAATCTCTGGCCGATGCACCGGGAATACAACCCTCATATGATAAAATAAACTCAAACATTTCTTTCATCAAAGGCACAACTTCTTTTGATTCATAATCTCCTGCAAGCAACAAATAAAATCCAGTTCTACAGCCCATAGGACCAAAATAAATTACCTTTGACGCATAATCAGAATGGTTTCGAAGAAATGTTGCACCCAAATGTTCAATGGCATGTACTTCGGCCGTATTCATCACAGGTTCATCATTCGGTTTTGTGATACGAATATCAAAAGTTGTTATTACGGCATTACCTACAGAATCTTTTCGGGATACATATAACCCAGGCTGCAATTTGACATGATCAATACAAAAACTGGCAATCTTATTCATTTCCATATCTCCTTAACATAGAAATATATTTATAAATATCTTTTTCTTAAGATAATGACAAACTTTGCAAAGCTTCAATATTTGCCTTTCCAGAAGGAACAAATGGATATACATTTTCTGTTTTGTCTATAAAACATCGAACAAACCGGGGACCACTTCCCTTAAATGGAAACGCAATACGATACCAGTCCTCACACGCTTCAGAAGCCCCGTCACCGGCAACATCTGCACATTTAATACCATAACTACGCGCGACAGCTAATAAATCAGGAGATTTTTCAAAAACACTCGCCGAATAATTTCCCCTAAATAAAATCTCCTGCTGCTGATGCACCATTCCTAAAACACCATTGTCCAAAAGTAAAATAGTAACATCAAGATTAAGCTCCACAAGTGTTGCCAGTTCCTGAATATTCATCTGTATTGAACCATCTCCTGTGATACAAACAACACGCTTTCCAGGATTTGCCCACGCAGCACCAATTGCAACAGGTAACCCAAACCCCATCGTGCCCAAAGAACCAGAAGTAAGAAATGTACGTGGTTTTTCTATAGGATAAAACTGTGCCGCCCACATCTGATGCTGCCCAACATCTGTCGTTACAATCAACATATCCGGAGATAGACCAGCTTTTTGAGCATAATATGGCAAAGACATAATCAGCAATCGTGGATCAGGAAGTCTTGCTGTTAACGGCAAATGTGGAGACGAACTATCTTTAGGTATCTGATATGTTTTACGCTCACTATATATAGCTGCCGTCAAATTCTCAAGCCAGTCACGCCTTAAAGATTCAGCTGCCATAATACTGCGATCAACTCCCGATGGTGCTAGTTTTATCGCAGAATGCAACGCATTCTGCTGTTCATCTAACACAACAGACAGCTGTTCTATAATAGAAGCACAATCCCCGACTACAGATATATGAGCATTAAGTATTTTATTAATTTCCGCGGCATCAATATCAATATGGATTATATGAGCATGTGGACAAAATTTTTCTACAACGCCTGTCGCACGATCATCAAAACGAACCCCTATAGCAAGAACAACATCAGCATCATGCATCGCTCGATTCGCAGTCACACTGCCATGCATTCCAACCATTCCCATAAAAGCAGGAGAACTTTCGGGAATACATCCTAAGCCCATCAAACTACATACAACAGGTAAAGGGTACATTTGTTGTAAATGCGATAACGCAGCCGCCGCTTCAGGAGAATTACACCCCCCACCTGCATATAACACAGGGCGATTAGCTCTAAGAAGGCACTCACTTGCTAAAGACAACAACTTTACCAGACAGTCTCCCTCTGTCTGAAATCTTTCTGCACCAGCTACTTTTTGCCCCGGCAGAGGCCACGAATTAAATCGGCACCAAGCTATTTGAACATCACGCGGTACATCAATTAATACAGGACCAGGTCTCCCAGATACGGCAATCAGAAAAGCCTGAGGAATGGCAGAAAGCAATTCTTCAGGCTTTTTTACCATTATACTATGCTTTGTAATCGGAAATGAAAGACCAAATGTATCCGCTTCTTGAAAAGCATCTGTTCCAATCAAAGAAGTATTTACCTGACCTGTAATTGCAATAAGGGGAATCGAATCACAGCGGGCATCTGCAATTGCGGTAAGCAGATTCATTGCACCGGGACCACTCGTCGCAAAACAAACAGCAGGATTCCCTGTTGTACGTGCAATTCCCTGCGCGAAAAATCCTCCTGCCTGTTCCTGACGTACGAGAACATGCTTAATAGAACTACGGGCAAGCTCATCATATAATGGAAGAATAGATCCCCCAGGGATACCTGCAACAACATCAATTCCCTGTAATTCAAGCATCTTTACGATAATTTGGGCACCAGTAGCCTCAATCATAAGCGAAACCTCTTTTGAAACATAAAAAGCCCTCCTATTGGGAGGACTTTTTATATATTACGAATAAAATCCTCTACACAGAAGACTCATCACCGGCAGCAGTAACTTCAAGCATCTTTCCAGAAAGATTAGCCTCAGCATTCACAATTTCATTAAATTCAGCTTCTTCAATGATCTCTTTTTCAAGCAGCCGATTCGCTATGTAATCCATAACAGAACGCTTACTGTTAAGTAATTCAACCACATGATTAAAACGCTCTTCCATAATTCGTGCAAGCTCATTGTCAATATACTGCTGAGTCGCCTCTGAATACTCTCGTATCAGTTGAGGCTCACCAGTTCCATAACCGCCTCCACGCTGTGAAAGAACAACATTTCTAAAACGTCCGCTCATACCGTAATCAGTCATCATACGCCGTGCGATATCAGTCGCCCGCTGCAAATCATTACCTGCGCCAGTAGAAACTTGATTAAACACAATCAATTCCGCCGCACGTCCGCCAAGCAGAACATCAATTTCTCCATATAATTCCTGTTCAGTGCGCAAATAACGATCTTCTTCCGGCATCTGAAGTGTATATCCAAGCGCCGCAATTCCCCGCGGAATAATAGAAATCTTATGAACTTTATCAGCTCCCTCCGTAAATGCCGCAGTCAGCGCATGTCCCGTTTCATGAAACGCAACAATACGTCTTTCGTCTTCTTTAATAACTCGGCTTTTCTTCTGGAGTCCAGCGACAGCTTTTTCAACAGCTTCATCAAGGTCTTCCATGATCACAGACTTGCGCCCAGCACGTACTGCCAACAGCGCAGCCTCATTAATAACATTTGCAAGATCCGCACCTGCGAAACCAGAAGTTGTACGTGCGATGGCAGAAAGATCTACATCACTGCTCAATTTCACATTTTTCGCATGAATCTTGAGAATTGCCTCCCGTCCTTTCACATCAGGCCGATCAACAACAACCTGGCGGTCAAACCGGCCAGGCCGAAGCAATGCGGGATCCAGAACATCAGGTCTGTTTGTCGCAGCAATCAATATCAAGCCTTTTGAGTTATCAAATCCGTCCATTTCAACAAGAAGCTGATTCAGAGTCTGCTCTCTTTCATCATTTCCATTGATTGAGTTAACCCTGCTTTTTCCAATGGCATCAAGTTCATCAATAAAAATAATACAGGGAGCTTTTTCTCGTGCCTGTTTAAACAGATCCCTCACACGGCTGGCACCAACACCCACAAACATTTCAACAAAATCGGAACCAGAAATACGGAAAAAAGGAACACCTGCTTCACCGGCAACAGCACGGGCAAGCAATGTTTTTCCCGTTCCCGGCGGGCCAACAAGTAAAACCCCTTTAGGAATCTTACCACCAATATCAGTATATTTTTTGGGCGATTTCAGAAAATCAACTACTTCAACAAGCTCTTCTTTTGCTTCATCAACACCCGCAACATCAGCAAACCGCGTTTTAACCTCTCCTTCATCCACAGCGCTTGCACGGGACTGCCCCGCAGAAAAAATACTTCCACCAAGACCTCCGCCCATTTTACGAAAGAAAAAGAACCACATCAAAAAAATAAAACCAAACGGAATAATCAGATTCATCAAAAGTTGAAGAAAGAAATTATTCTGCTTAGCTACAACACTGTAGGTAATACCTTTTTCGTCAAGAAGATTAAGAAAACTTTCTGTAAGTAATCCAGCTGTCTTATATTGTACAGCAGAATTCCCTGTCTGGCGCAGCAGCTGAAATTTGCCGCCTTGCGATTGGCCGACAACATTTTCAGGACCATACCCTGTAAAATAAGTTTCCCCTATTTCAACTTTTACAATCTGCCCGCTTTCTATCAGTGAGCGAAACTCAGAAAAATCTATCAGGTTATCAGGTTTCGACATAAACAGCATATTAAGCACCGCTGACACAATCAACACAATCAGAAGGATTCCCCAAAAGGGAATTCGCGGTTTTTTATTTTTAGGCGAACCATTATTACTGTTTCCTGGTTCATCAGAAAGCTTAAAAAAATCAAACGGATCATTATCCTGGGGCTTTTTATTTTTATTTTCAGAATCACTCATTACTATAAACCTCATTGGTATGAATATACGAAATAAAATACAATTAGTCGACTGGGATAGTGAAGTTAGTATAAAAAAAACCGATATTTTAATTGTTCACATCTGAAACTGCATGACAGTTTTACAGGAATAAGGTATCATGCAGTTGTACAGATGCATACTCTTTTTATACGGTTGAATCCAATGGGAGGGAAATATGGATTATTCTTTTGGATACAGTGCTTACCGTGATACAGGTGTAAAAACTGCGTCCCAGGGAAAATTGGTTGTTATGCTTTACGATGGGATGATTAGGCAGTTGGATGCCGCCATAAAATGTTTTGGCGAGACAGAAGATATTGGACCCTCTGAAATAGAGAACCTCAATACACATATCGTAAAGACACAGGAAATTCTCACAGAGCTCATGGTCAGCCTGAATATGGACGATGGAGGGGAAATTGCAAATAACCTCATGTCTCTGTACGTCTATTTTAATCAGGAGTTGCTAAATGCAAATATTTCTCATGACAAACAGAAGATTCTGAATATCCGTAATATGATTAACCAGCTTCGTGATTCGTGGGCATTTGCATCAAACACGGCAGGAACAGCAACTGCACCCATTACCCGTGTAACAGTAGATATAAACGGATAATTTCGTTTCTATGGAAGGGAATGCACAAACATTGTTTCTGGAAGAAACAGCTGTTGTTAAACGTATCAGATATTTACTTGAACAACAGCAAGAAGTCTTCCAAAAATATCTGAGAGTCCTTGAAAAACAGGAATTGAAAATCATCGCAGAAGATACGGAAGCAATGTTTGTGCATACACAAATTGCACAGCAGTTGCTTAATAAAATACAATCATTGCAAAAAGTTCTTAACCCACTACAATCTGTATATCAGAATATATCTGTCCCGTTACAGGCATCAAGCGATATTATCAATGCACAGAATACAATAAATATATTGCAGCAAAAAGCTTCAATTCAAAATAAAAAAAATCAGGCGCTGCTGCATAAACACATGCAGTTACTCAAGCACCGTATTGAATCATTGCATAATCCGTATAAAAGTACACGCAGTATATATGCCCGACAAGACAGTAATGGCATTATCATTCAAATCGAAGCATGAGCATATAAGCGGCAATTCAAGGTTACAAACAAATCTCTTATTTATTTTTAGACAACTTATACAGATAGACGCTTTACAGGGAATGATTTTTCCCGTACTCTAGAACATTATGGAATCACATACTGAACCGCTGTACATATTAGACTCATATGGGCTTATTTATCGTTCTTATTTTGCGTTTATATCACGACCACTGATTAACAAAAATGGGGAAAATATTTCTGCTGTATTTGGTTTTTTCAGGAATTTAAAATCTCTGTTAGATACATATCAGGCAAAATATATAGCAGCAGCCTTTGACTCACGAACACAAACATTCCGACATAAACAATATCCGGAATATAAGGCAACAAGACAAAAAACGCCGGAAGATTTACATATGCAGGTTCCTGTTGTTGAAAAAATATTGACCTCACTAGGGATTCCTGTATTACGACAAGATGGTTTTGAAGCAGATGATATTATTGCAACTCTTGCCTCACAGTGTACACAACAGCATCGAGAATGCAGGATCTTATCAGGGGATAAAGATCTGATGCAGTTAGTAAACGATACAACAAAGATACTCAGACCCAGTAAAACCGGAGGCTGGCAGCTTCTGGACAGCCATGATGTCACAGAAGAATGGGGTATTATTCCGTCTCAAATGATCGATTTTCTCTCCCTTACAGGAGACACTGCAGATAATATCCCAGGAGTTGCCGGTATTGGAAAAAAAACAGCTGTAAAACTTCTATCTGAATATGGTTCTCTCGATACCATTTATGAACACGCAGAAGAAATAAAAGGAGCAACAGGAAACAAAATCCGCGAAGGAAAAGACTCCGCATATTTTTCACGTTCGCTCATAAAACTCTGTACAAACGTTGCCATACAGACTGATATCGCACCATTTATAGAACAGGCAGATTTTGCAAAAGCAGCAGAACTTCTATATGCTCATGGCCTGCCATCTATCGCAAAAATGTTTGAATCAGGAACGCCTATAACTACTACACAATCTGAGAAAAAAACAATAATAAATACTCATAATCAAACAGAAATAGATTCAAATACAGATATTTCACTGAGAAAAAACACAGGAGATTACAAAGCTGTAACCTCGCTTACAGAGCTAAACACATACCTGAATGCAGTGCTTGCAGAGCAGGATCCGGAAATTGCCTTTGACTGTGAAACAAACAGCCTGCACAGTTTAACAGCGGAAATCATAGGTTTTTCTCTCTCAAATACAAGCGGCAGCGGAATTTACATACCAATTATACAGCCAGACCCTCTGCTTTCTAAGGACACCATTTCAAAGCAGGCAGCATTTAAAGAACTTGAGCGAATATTTCTCAATAAAGACAATACCGTTATTATGCACAACGGTAAATTCGATTATGAAGTACTGATGGCAAATGGTCTTCCGCGCCCATTATGCCACATAGCGGATACTATGGTTGCGGCATGGCTTATAGAACCGGACAGAGTGTCTTTTGGACTTGAACAACTATCAGCAGCAAAACTTGGGCTTGAAACGATTTCCTATGATACCGTTGTTCCCAAAGGAAAAACTTTCGCAGATGTACCTCTTGAACAGGCAGTCTCATACGCGGCAGAAGACGCTGATCTTACCTGGCAGCTTTGGCAGCAATATAAAAACTCTCTCAAAGAACAGGGGCTTTGGAATCTCTTTACCAATCTTGAAATGCCGATTCTGCCCATCCTCGCTCATATGGAACAAACAGGAATACATATCGAAGAAAAAGAATTATATACATATGGAGAGGAACTGAGACAGCAGCTCATTAATCTTGAAGAAGAGATATACCAGCTCGTTGGCCATCCTTTTAATATCGCCTCCCCCAAACAACTTCAGGAAGTCCTATTTTCCGAATTGGGATTAATCCCAGACAAAAAAACAAAAACGGGCTACTCTACCGATACAGCCGTTCTTGAAAAACTCAAATCGCAGCATCCGATACCGGCAAAAATACTTGAATACCGTATGCGTGCAAAATTACTTTCTACATATGTCGATACGCTGCCCAAACTGACGGATTTACAGGGGCGGATTCATACAAGTTTCATTCAAACAGGAACCGCGACAGGCCGGCTCTCAAGCAGAGAGCCTAATCTGCAGAATATTCCCATTCGAGAAGAAGAAGGTAGGCGTATCAGACAGGCGTTTAGCGCTGAGAATGGAAAGATGCTTATTTCGGCAGATTATTCACAAATAGAGTTAGTAATACTTGCTCATTTATCGCATGATACAGCATTATGTGAAGCATTCAGGCAGGGAACTGATGTTCACCGCTCAACAGCATCTCTCATTTTTGGAGTATCGCCGGAACTGGTACAACCAGAAATGAGACGCACAGCAAAAATAATCAACTTTGGTGTTATGTACGGTATGAGCGCATTCAGATTATCAAATGAACTGGGAATTCCAAGAGCAAAGGCAGATGCCTTTATCAAGCAATATTTCTCAACATATTCTGGTATCCGGACATTCATTGATGATACAGTCAGAATCGCAGAAGAAAAAGGATATGTGGAAACTATTTTAGGAAGGAGACGATATATTCGTGCTATAAACAGCAAAAATAAATTAGAAAAGGCAGGCGCAGAACGCATTGCCGTAAATACTCCGATACAAGGATCCGCAGCAGATATTGTAAAAAAAGCAATGATAGCAGTTAATTTTATACTCCAGGAACAATACCCGCAGGCCCAGCTGCTGCTGCAAGTACACGATGAACTGATTATTGAATGCCCGGAAGAGCAGACACAAGAAATCGCCTGTCAAGTCAAAAAATGTATGGAACATATCGTAGAATTGGCCGTTCCGCTGAAAGTATCGGTTGAATATGGAAAACGCTGGGGAGACTTTCATTGAGCGAAGATTTATCAAGAAAACCGGGCTGTCCTGTTATATGCGTCACTGGACCAATGGCTGCAGGAAAAAACACAGCGGCAGATTTACTTGCTGAACAAGGATGGGCTGTTATCGACGCAGATAAAACAGCGCATCAGGCAGTAGAAATTGCAAAACAACAGATACTCGCACGATTTTCAGCTGAAGCTGCAAAACACGGGGTATCACTGCTTAATCCTGATGGTTCTGTAAACCGCAGAGCTGTAGGAAAAATTGTTTTCTCTGATCCGTATCTGCTTAAAGCACAGGAAGCAATTATTCATCCTATAGTTGATCACATACTCAAATCATTTATTGAACAGCACCCCTATCAGCCTGTGGCATTAAATGCGACAGTTCTTTATAAGGTAGAAACCATAAAGCAGTGTTCCGCAGTGCTTTTTATCACAGCGCCAATGCTCTGCAGGCTCATCAGAGTGCGCCGTAGAGATCACATGCCTTTTAAACAAATTTTGGACAGATTTCGTTCTCAGAAACATATCTTTTCTCAATATAAAAAGTCAAATGCCGATATATACAAAGTAGTAAATATCGGCAGTATCCGGAGCCTGAAACGTAAAATTAACCGTTTACTGGCTTCCTGCTTATACTAGAGGATGATTTATGGAACAAAAACAAACATTATGGATTATTGCAGCAGTCGGAATTTTTCTTCTGGTGGTCATAGGCGCAGCGCTTATTTTATATTCCCCTGCTATGCAGACAGAACCCGCAGTAACAGCAGTTCAGCTTCCTGCTATAGACAGCACAACAGATACATATACAATTGACTCTGTCGCACAGGCACCTATCCCTACTGCGACCCAGCAGACGCAATTGGAAACTCAACAGGCAGACAGTACTGTACCTGTCAAAGATTTAACAGTCATCTCAGATACCACCAATGTATATGGAACTGGTCAGACGAACATTGATTTAAATTCTTTGAAATCGGTTCCAACTGCCGAAACAGTAAAACCTCAAAATGAAACGGCAGAAAAAGCAGTTGAAGAAAAAAAGACAGTAGTTACTATTACCCAAAAAACTCAGCCCAAACCCGCTCCGGCACAGCCAGTCGCTCCGGGCCCCAAAAAAGTAACCGAACAGCCCGTTGCAAAACCAGCGGTAAAACCAGTCCCTGCCATTCAATACTGGGTACAGGCAGCATCATTCACCAGTAAAAATAATGCTGAGTCGGCCCGGAAATCATTGGAAGATAACAAAATTCCAAGCGAAATTTTTACCTATACAGATGATAAAGGAAAAACTTTCTATCGTGTACGAATCGGACCATACACAACAAAAAATGAAGCTGAGTATTGGAGAACCCGTATCGCAATGATTGATACTTTCTCAGCCTCTAACAGTTATATTACAGAATCAAGGACTGCGAATTAATACCCATCCGTAGTTTCCGCATATTCATATAAATATCCCCGAGTCTATTTTCGGGGATATTTTTTATTTCTTTCTGCACACATATTCGCACAAAAGAAAACAGAAAAACATATATATATAATAGTATGTCTAAACTTTTCTTTTGTATTTTATACCTAGTGATATCTGAATTTATTTATGCAGCAGAACAATTCCATATAAACGTATCAGCAGGTCTCTCTGCTGATAATATACATGATACATCGTTCTCGGTAAAAACCATACTGGACTTTCCTTACGGGAAACTGTCAGGTGTATTTACCACACCACTAACAAAACCAGCCGCAAATGGCAATATCTCTTTATCAATAAATCCTTTTCCCTGGTGCACACTCAAAACAGGTTCCCTCTCTCTTTCAGGAATATTGCAAAGGCTGATAAATCCCAAAATCACATCTTCACTCCATCCAGTTTCAGCACGAAGTGTAACGAGGGCGATCCCAGAAATAAAGAACAGAACGTCACAGCTGCGCCCCATTGGAGCAGCCATCTTTCTAAAACCTCAGTTGTTTTTGCGGAAGGTTTTATTATCCCCATTCATTACATTATACGGGGATGAAAATACGATGTTTGCCAGTTCAGCAGGAATTGAATATACCGCTGACAAAATTTCCGGAAGTACATCAGTTGCACTCAGTACATATCTTCTGGAACAAACTGATTTTACAAACTGGTTTTCTCCATCAGATACACCACTGCCCGTATACCTGCCCAGAACACGCTATTTCAACGCAGCTTTAGAAACAGAAATCACTGGAAAATATGCAGGCATTTATTTTGGCACAGGAGCTGTACCATCGCTGTTTGGAGGCTTTATCCCCTGGTTCCGAAATGAAACATTTTTCAGCAGCAGGTACCTGCATATCTCTTCTGCCATATTCTGGGTACCCCATACATTCATAACATCTGATGGCACAACAATATCAAAAAGACTGGAAATATCATGTACTCCGCTTATTCAAATACCTTTTAATCAATGGGATACCATTTTTAAAACCGGTGCTGCGCTTTTTATCAACATCTCTTCTCACACAGGTAAATTCCTGACGGGGTGCGATATCAGCACAAAGCATATACATATTCGGTGTACAGCTGGATGGACAAACTGGCAATTTCCGTTCAAACCTGACTCAGTTACTTCCATTCCGATCAAAGCAAGCGCAGACTTTTCCTTTTTTTCGTTCTACTATACCGTTTCTTCAGCAGCAGAACTATTTCTTGCAGGTTCCCTACATACGCAACAGAAATACACATTCTCGGCGGGATTTCGTCCAATTGGAACAGAATCTATTCCGCTTTATATCCCACAGACACGACTCAGTACAAATATCAGCTGCCGCGATGGCAATATGTATTCGTGGGATTTATCAGGCAGATGCAGTTGGAAAATACACAATAGATATACCACCATACGTGTATACGTGGAATATACATATAAATACACTTCATAAACAAGGACTTCATTACGATTTCACACACACCACATATTCTTATTTAGGAAACAGTATATTTTACCATAACCAGCTAGTATAGTAAAAATAAAATCAGTACAATACGAGCATGAAAAAACTAATTCCAATAATATTTGTATTTGTGGCGGTTTGTCTGCTGATATTATTTGTATCCAAAGACAAATCGCCTGAACCGGCAGTCCCCCAGATTGTAGTTCCACGCACCGTTATTCCTGAAACAATATCAAAAAATACAGATGCACAAGATATGAATCCCTATCAAGATGATGAAAATCTGCTTACCTCATTCATCCCCTTACGCAGTAATGAAACACTTATCAGTACACTTAGTACGGACTTTAACAATGACGGATATGATGATCAGATAAATGCTATAAAAAGATCAAACAGTCCCTATATTATTTTGCTTATTGGCATTTATAACCCTCGTTCCACAAGTTATCAGCGGACAGCAGAGATAAATACAGATATTATCCAGGTATTAACATTTTCATATACGGCAATGGATGTCACCGGCGATCATCGCAACGCACTTATTTATTCCGGAACCACATCAAATGGAAATACGGTAATGAAGATTTTCCGTGGCGTTACAAGGAATGGGGAATTTGTATTAAACACAATCGGCGACTTCATATCAGATGGCACAATTTTTATTCAGCAGCTCGACCGTTATGATTCATATGACCAGGATCTTTCACAAGGTGCAAGCTTTCCGGTATGGGTATACAGTTCTGATGGAACTCCTAATTCACTTGATCAGTTACAGACAATGTATACATGGAACGCAGCTGTTGGCAAATATATAAAACAAACCGAAACGCGTGTTACAGGAACAAAAATTGTCGCAGAAGAACTTAACCGTATTCTTGATGGCACCGTTGAGACATTTGCGGAATTCCTCAATGGAATGTGGTATAAAACCTCCAATACAGAAGAAGGTATTCGATACCTATTCTTTGACTTTGACGCAAAAGAAATAATATTCTTATTAAATGATACAGAAGAAGTATACACATGGGTTGATAGCAATATCCGCAGAAACGGCATCTATTTATCAACCATAAACTCATCAATTACCAATTTAACTCGACGATTCGATATTACCCTTACAGATATTGATGAAATCAAATTAAAGATTCAGGATGACGTACGCATGATCATTAGTGAAGGAACATTATGGGATGGACAATATAAAAAACTGGGACAAAATCCAACGCAGCCTGCGGCATCCCCTCGAATTGATATTGCAGTTAAAATAGGAAATGATGACGCATCATGGCAGACTGATGACGGAACAGTAGTTACCTTCGGCAAAGGAACATATACAGCGAGCAATGAAACCCGTTCTGATCAGGGACAAATGTCATTTATGGTTATCAGAGACCGTGAAATTATCCAATTCAAATCTGATACAAAACAGGCTTTTTTTGATGGGGCATATTTAATTTCATATCATGAATCACAGGATGAAACAGAGAATACAACTATAGAACTTGAACCCGTATCCATATCGCCGGTTAATTATATACCGCTACAAACACACAAAATCAGACTCACCCAGCAGCGTTTTACTAGTGAAGGAGATATCTCTCAGGAATCACAAAATACCGCAGATGCCTCATAGCATATCTGCAACATTATTGACCCTACCATACTGAACAAATTATAATAGATCTAGGTAAATAACGGTATTATATGAAAGGAGTAAAAAATGGTTCAAAAAATCAATTGGGATGACAGCTTATTGCTCAATGTACCTGAAATCGATGCTCAGCATAAACAACTACTACAAATCGCAAATAAACTATACGATATCGCAACGGGTACCCCGGAAGTATATACTGCAAAAATGCCGGAAATTATAAAAGAGCTGACAGACTATACAGAATATCACTTTTCATTTGAAGAAGAAAATTATATGCACAAATATGGATATACTAATTTGCCATTCCATAAAATGCAACATGCCAATTTTGTGCAAGAAATAAAACTGCAGAGTGAAAAGTTGAGAAATGCAGATCAGCATGATGGGCTTCAGTTATATGAATATCTGGCCAAATGGGTTGTTAACCATATTGCAAAATCAGATCCGGCATGGGCGTACATTGTTCGGCCGAAACTAAACGAAAACAAGTAATTTTACAGAGGATATTTTCATGAGTGAAGAATGTAACCACAACTGCGGCAGCTGCGGCAAAGAGTGCGGGGAACGTGATTTACACGAAAAGCTAAATGAAAAAAGCAGTGTAAAAAAAGTTATTGGAGTTGTAAGCGGAAAAGGCGGTGTCGGAAAAACCCTTGTCACAGCATTACTGACGGCAGCAATGCAGAAAAAGAGATACCGGGCAGCAGTGCTTGACGCGGATATTACAGGTCCATCAATCCCGAAAATATTCGGTGTCTCAGAAGAACGCGCTACAGGTACAGAGAACACGTTATTTCCTGTTTGTACTTCCAGCGGCATTCAGCTTATGTCAATGAATTTTCTTCTGCCTGATGCGACAGACCCTGTTATCTGGCGCGGACCAATCATCGCAGGCGCAGTCAAACAGTTCTGGACAGATGTTATCTGGGACTCGGTTGATTTTATGTTTGTTGATATGCCCCCCGGTACAGGCGATGTTCCGCTCACCGTGTTTCAGTCAATCGCCATAGATGGCATTCTCATTGTTGCCTCACCGCAGGAGCTGGTAAGCCTTATTGTTGAAAAAGCGGTTAAAATGGCAAACATGATGCATATCCCCGTGCTTGGGCTGATAGAAAATATGAGTTATGTGCGCTGCCCGCACTGCAATGAACAAATCAAGCTATTTGGGGAAAGCAACATAGGTCATATAGCCTCTGACTATAATTTACCGGTACTTGCTCATATTCCTATAGATCCAGCACTCGCTACCGCATGTGATACTGGCAGTATAGAACAATACGACAGTTCATCATTCCTATCAGAAGCAGCTGCTTCTATAGAAAAATTGTTATCATAAAGGTATCCTTAATGGAACAGGAAACTGAGCAGTATACTTCACCATATGCACAGCGCGCAATGGATTTGTTTCTGGAAGGATACAACTGCGCTCAGTCGCTTGTCGGGGCTTTTTATCAGGATATTGGCCTTGACTGGGAACAGGCTATGCGTCTTTCCTCATCCTTTGGAGGCGGCATGGGCAGACTTCGTGAAGTCTGCGGCGCAGTAAGCGGGATGTTTATGGTCATCGGACTTCTGCAGGGCTATACGTCTCCAAAAAACACAAAAGAAAAAACCGAGCAGTATACCCGTGTGCAGGAATTGGCTCACCGGTTCAGAAAACACAATACATCTATTATTTGCCGCGAAATGCTTGGCATCAGCGGCGAAGAATCCCCAACTCCTTCTAATAGAACAGCGGAGTACTATAAGAAACGCCCCTGCAAACAAATTGTCGGAAGTGCAGCTCAGATACTTGCTGATTACCTGGCAGAAACGGGAATAAACCTGTCATCTGGTACCTGTTCAAAATAAAGCCGTAATTCTTCCCGTACTTTGTCCAGAGAATCGCTATTGATCACTCTATTCCGCAAATATTGCGCAAACTGCACATTATCACTATAGTACGTAAAAAACCGCTGGCTTCTCGTTTTCCAGAATTCCGGCGGCTGACATTCTTCTAAATCAAAAAGAAAATCAAGCGCTGTCTGATATAAATCAATACGGTCAGGCAGCACTGTTTCTGCGGACAGTTTTCCACCGTTTGTCCGAGCAAGCAGCGCGAATATCCATGGGCGACGCACAACCTCACGGCCAATCATCACTCCAACAGCAGAAGGCGCCGCCCGCAGCGCACAGGTAAAAGACTTTTCATCACAGACAGCCCCATTCAGAACAACTTCTGTCTGATAGTGTTTCTCGCGCAGAAAACAGGCAAGCCGTTCAACATATTCCCAGCGAGGAGGTAGACGATATTTTTCCTTACGGGTGCGGGGATGCAGAGTAATCACCTGGACGCCTTCAGCGGCAAGCATTTCACAAAACGAAAAAAAAGTATTATCAGAAAAATCGTCATCACCGAGCCTGATTTTTACACTGAGCCGGCTACAGGATGTCCCGGCAATCATTTTACGAACACCGGCAACAAGCGTTGATGTTTCATTTATATCTTTCAGCATCCAAGCGATTCCGGCCCCATGGCGGTAAATATCAGGCGCGCAGCATCCCATATTAATATCAACACCAATACCGCCGAGACCGCTTAAAAGCTCTGCTGCCCGGATCAAGGGCTCGCTTTTTGTTCCAGTCAGCTGCCAGACAAGACGCTGAGGCTGCGGCCCAAGCCGCTTATAGAACTTTTCAAAAGGCCCGTTATTAAGTAAAGAAGCAGCATGAATCATCTCTGTGTAATACTCATCACAACCGCCGAAACGGGCAACCGCACGACGAAGTCCTTCATGCGATAGCGTAGCCATAGGAGCTAGTATCAGTCTCATTCATTAAGTATACCATAAAATATATTTCTAACGAACAGCAAAACGAGAAAATACAGAACATATCCCGTTTTTAAGTTATTTTTAATTCAAAAATGATATAAAATAGCTTAACACAGATAGAAAATACAGTATCTATTTGTGTGTACCCCTTTTCCAGTATACTGCTTTATGGAGCAAAAACACTTGCATATAGACTGCACTCTGAATACAATCAGCGCATAGTGTACATAGTTTATTTATATGGAACAATAAAATGAAAAAAACTTTTATCGCACTGGCCGCACTAGCCTTTGGAACACTCGCGCTGGGTATTGCGGAATTCGTCATGATGGCAATTCTCCAGTTTGTGGCATCTGATTTTGGAATCACAGAAGCACAGGCAGGATACCTGATTTCAGCGTATGCACTTGGTGTCTGCGCGGGAGCACCGGTTCTGTTATTTTTTCGGAGATTTCCTCTAAAAAATCTTTTGATAGCGTTGGCCTGTATCATGCTTATTGGTAATACCGGTGCTATGCTGTCGCCCAATTTTAGCACAATGCTACTCTTTCGTTTTATATCAGGATTTCCGCACGGAGCCTATTTTGGAGTAGCGTCGATCGTTGCTGATAAACTGGCACCTCCCGGAAAAGGCACACTTGCCGTCGCTATTATGATCTCCGGAATGACAATCGCTAATTTAATTGGAGTTCCGCTTGGCACCGTACTCTGCTCATTCTGGTCGTGGAGAATCGCCTTTATGTTGGTCGCCGGTGTCTCAGCGCTGCTCATACTTTTTATTAAATTCCTGGTTCCCCCGGTAGAAAACCTTACTGATACAGGATTTTGGGGACAATTTCAGTTTCTTAAACATTCCCGCCCCTGGCTGCTTATCGGCGCAACCATGTTCGGCAACGGCGGCATATTCTGTATGTACAGTTATATAAGCCTTATTCTCACAGAAACCGCGCATTTTCCCAAATCAAGCCTTACGCTGCTCATGGCAGTCGCCGGTTCCGGTATGGTGATCGGCAATCTTTCCGCGGGCAAATTATCTGAACGATTTAAGCCCGGATATATAGCGGCAGCGTTTCAGCTGCTGGCGGCATGCATGCTTTTCCTTCTATTTATAGCCGCGCAGCAACCAATTATTGCCGTTCTTGGGATGACACTGTGCACTATGTGCTTGTTCGGCGTTTCAAGCCCTCAGCAGTTTTTACTACTTAAAAACGCTCCTGGCGGAGAACTGCTAGGGGCGATCAGCGCTCAGATAGCATTTAATCTCGGCAACGCGTTTGGCGCCTATCTTGGCGGCATACCACTAAAACACGGTTTCCCTCCTACGGCCTGTGCAGCAGTTGGGATTCCACTCACTCTGACAGGATTTACCTTACTGATGTTGTTCAATCGAGTAACAAAGAAAACCCAGCCATAAATACAGATATTATATGGAGTCCGGATTCTATCTAAATCAGCCGTAAATTCCGCCCTTCACAAAATACAAAAAACTACTTATAATAATAAATAGTTTAAATCAAATTCATGGGGATTTTATGGTTATTCTTACATTGAACTGCGGCAGTTCTTCCGCAAAATATCAAGTATATGACTGGGATAATAAAGATGTTCTCGCTTCCGGAGTAGTAGAACGTGTCGGACAGTCAGGTTCCGTTATTACGCATAATGCGAAGGGAAAGGATGAGTATGTACAGGAAAGCGCCTGCCCCACGCACAAAGAAGCGATTGAGCTTATTATCGCCACTATTACAGATAAAAACATAGGTGTTATTGAAGATATGTCTGTTATAAAAGCAGTTGGACACCGTGTACTTCATGGCGGTGATAAATTTACCAAATCTGTTATTGTAACACCTGAAGTTCTTGATACCTTCCGTGAAGTGCAGGATCTTGGTCCTCTGCACAATCCTGCGAATATTATGGGAATCGAGGCCGCACAGAAGGTTCTTCCTGATGTACCGCATTGCGCGGTAATTGATACAGCATGGCATCAGACTATGCCGGACACATCGTTTATGTACGCTGTTCCGTATGAGTGGTATGAAAAATATCATGCACGCCGTTATGGATTCCATGGAACCTCATTTTTGTATACGGCAAAACGCGCAAGTGTTATTTTAAATAAGAAACCGCAGGACACAAACATCATTATCGCCCATATTGGCAACGGTGCATCTATGTGTGCTGTAAAGAATGGAAAATGTTTTGATACCACAATGGGTATTACTCCCCTTGAAGGTCTTGTCATGGGGACCCGTTCAGGAGACTGTGATCCGGCCCTGCCATTCTATATTATGCGTAAAACTGGTATGAGTGCTGCGGAAATGGATACAGCACTGAATAAAAAATCAGGGCTTCTCGGTATTACAGGTAAATATGTTGACCGGCGTGATGTACAGGGTGCTTTAGAAAAAGGTGATGAGCGCGCTCGTCTTGCGCAGGATATGGAATGTTACCGATTGCGGAAATATTTCGGCGCTTACCTAGCTGCCATCGGCCCTATTGACGCTGTCGTTTTCACAGCAGGTGTTGGAGAATTCGCGTATCAAGTACGGGCAAAAGCATGCGCCGGTCTTGAACACTTGGGAATTAAAATCGATCCGGAAAAAAATAAACTGGCCCGTACACGAAACGCGGAAACATGTATTAGCGCAGATGACTCAAAAATCAAGATCTTTGTTATACCAACAGATGAAGAACTGGTTATGACAGAAGATGCCTATGCGCTGATGATGGGTACCTATGATGTGCATACCAACTTTACCTATTCATTCCAGAGCAAGGACTATGTTAATAAAGCCCGTGCGGAGGGCCTGAAAAAAGATCTGGAAAAAAATCCCGCTCTCAAAAATATTCTGGCTATTTAATCAGACAACAGTATAGGCTGTCCGTCAATGGGACAGCCTTTTTTATATCTTATTAAGAGGGAATATGTTTTTATATGGTATTGGCCATGCCATGACGGATTATTATTTTCGTTCTCAAACTGAAACCACACTTCCTCAGCCTCTGCAATTTTCTCACGCAGTACATATTGAACCGCAAGTGTTTACTTCGCTGCTTGAACAGCTGCGCCGTACAGATGGAAAAACAGAATGCTGTGAAAGCGGCGGGACATGCGTTAATATGCTGAAAACAGCAAGCGCGCTTGGTGCAAACACATTTTTTTCCGGTACAGTTGGAGGGACAAACAGCGGCATACGTGATAAAGCAGCGCTTTTTTTTCAAAAACGGCTCGCCGGCGCCGGCGTAGAAAGCAATCTGTTTTTAAGAAATACTCCTACAGGCCGATGTCTAATAGTAGACGGAAGCGCAAAAGGACAAGCCATTGCTGCGTCACCCGGAGCAGCGCAGCAGTTAGATGAAACAGTATTTGATACATCCCGGGCACTGGCAGCAGACGCAATCATTATAGAAGGTATGATCCTGGCAAATACTGCCATAACTAAAAAAATATGTTCTGTATGCAAAACAGCGGAGATTCCGCTGGTAATTGCCGCGGCAACTCCAATCGGTGCACGGCAGATCAATATAAATCAGCAATATCTAAAAGAAATAAAACAGATTGTTCTTTTCGCGAACAGAACTGAAGCTGACTACCTTCCGCTCACTTTTTCCAGTAACGGCCATAATGGAAAAGAAGCAGTGCTTGCGGTAATTACAGACGGAGAAAAAGGAGCCTGTACATATACCTGTAACAACACGACAATATACAAACCTGAAAGCATAGTACCCCAAAACGAAGTTGAATCTACTGGAGCTGGAGATGTTTTTGCCGGTGCATTTTTATATAAATGGCTCTATCTTGGAAAGGAAAAAGACGAGTTCAATCTAAAAGATTGTCTCGTCTATGCGCACAGCAAAGCAAACTGTATTCTGCACCGACCGCTTTGCCCTGCTGACGCACTCAGACAAAGATAAAACGCTTACTTACGCATACAGCAGCCGGCCAAAATCTCGTCATGTGTATGTTTACCGGCAATCATATTCACCAGCGCGAGGGCAAATTCTTCTGCAGCGCCAGGTCCGCATGCTGTTATTAATGTTCCATCTGTTACAACACGGTCATCCTGTTTACTACAACCTGCGATCAGCGATTTCCACTCACTTCCAGCCCAGCGTTCCAGGCCTGTTTCCATGCCAGGATAACAGGTATATCGTTTGCCTGCTAGCAACTGCAACTTTGCAAAAACTACAATCGGAGCAGCACAAATTGCGGCTGTAATTCCGCCCTGTTCATGTGTCCGTTGAATTAGCGCAAGGGCCTGATCACATGACGCAATATTCGCAGCCCCGGGCATTCCGCCGGGCACAACAACCGCCTCAGGCTGAGGAATAGCAAAGGCCTCGTCAACCAGCATATCAGCCTGAACCGGAATACCATGAGAACCTTTCACAATTAAACTACCGCTGCAGGAAGCAGTCACAACCTTTATACCGGCACGCCGGAGATAATCTATAGGAGTAATTGCCTCTACTTCTTCAAATCCATCCGCCAGAAAAACGACAACTTCATTCATTTAATACCTCCTGTGTACTTGTGCAAGACAGGATGAGTTTTTCCAATAACCAGAAAAACAAAGAATCCGCTACAATCACAAACAGCTCTTTTTCACTATTTAATTGTACTGTTTTTTCCTCCTATTTACAATATAACTAATTAGCGGTATTCTGTATTCATTATGAAACAAGTCTTGATTATTGATACACCGGCTGCTTTTCGAGAATTTCTGAAAGTTAAATTGCAAGATGAAGATGTTGTTGTTGAAACAGCAGAGTGCAAACGGGATGCGTTTACACGGATGGTCTCCTTGCTGCCGGATGTTATTATTATCGATGCAGATGTTTCAATACCAAATCTTCTAACTTTTTTGCAAAATAAAGCAAAAGATCCAAATGCGTCGTCGATTCCTGTAATTGTAATCGGGAAACCGTTAAATGCACAGTATGCAGCTCTCTTCGCCAGACTGAACATTCTAAAATATTTCAACAAACCAGTTAAATTTGATATTCTTTTTTCATTTTTAAGCAGCATTCTCCATATTTCCTGTTACATTGATCCAACAGATTCCATTGTTGATATTCATTTAAACAACGATATCATCATGCTGGAAATTGCACGGGGGCTGAACCGCGACAAAATAGCATTGCTAAAATATAAACTGGGTGAACTAATCAATGATAACAATATTGTTGCGCCTAAACTTATCCTGATTCTGACTGGTATCGAAATGTCATATCGGGATGGTATAAATATTGAGTACCTGTTAGACACTCTGCTTGATGGAAACCGGATACATAAAAAGAATTTAAAAGTACTTTCTTTTGATTCGTTTACTGCGCGACTCATCGCCGGACATGATAAATATTCCGGTATCGAAATTGTCACGAATCTTACAAATATACTTCACTCATTAACAGAAACCAGCAATTCTGTAAACACACAGGATTTAGTATCCAATAAAATTTTGACACAAACAAATACTGAAACATCAGATGCAATTGAGGCACATTTCTGGGACGACGGAAAAAATCAAATTCCAAGCAGTAAGAAAACAGCTTATAAGATAGCAGTTGTTGATGATGATGCAGCATCCGCCAATTTTCTGAAATCAATTCTGCAACCCATCCATGCAGATTGTGATATATATCTTTCAGGCAGAGCGTTTATAGATGCCATGCAAACAACATCATATGACCTGATCTTTCTTGACCTCATAATGCCAGAATTGACAGGCTTTGATATACTTACTATGCTGAAAGCACAGGAATCAACGGTACCTGTAATCGTTTGTTCAGCAGATACAGAACGCGCGGACATACAAAAAGCTCTCAGTAAGGGAGCTAGACAGTTTATCATGAAACCGATTAAAACATCTGTTGTTCTCAACAAAGCGTTGGCGTGCCTTTCTTCATAATTTCAGCCAATACAAGGACTAAACATGAACTATTCTGCACAAGAGACTGACAGCCATTTTAAATTTCTTGCGAACGCAATGCATGAAATCAGAACACCGCTGCAAACAATTCTCGGTAGCGCAGAATTGTTGAGTGCAACAACACTCGACGCGGAACAAAAAGAATATGTACGGCAGATACAATTCAGTTCAGAAGTATTGCTCTCACTCGCTAACGATATGCTTGATGTTTCAAAACTGCGTTCAGATAATTTTATACTTGAAGACTTATCATTTAACGTTTTAAATTTACTTGAACAGGTAACGGATCTCATAGCAATCGAAGCGTACTCCAAGAACATCGAAGTAAGTACCTGCTATGACTATACGGTCCCATTGTGGATACGGGGAGACCCTACAAGAATCCAGCAGATCATTTTAAATTTGGCAAAAAATGCTGTAAAATTCACACATGAAGGATATGTTTCAATATGTGTGCGAAAGGGAAGTCTTAATGGGACCGAAAAGATCGTATTTGAAATTACAGATTCCGGCATAGGAATTCCCAAAGAAAAAAGAAACAAGATTTTTGAGGATTATTATCAAACTGAAGCATCAATAACCCGTAAATACGGAGGGACAGGACTTGGCTTATCAATTTGCAAACATCTTGTAAGAAAAATGGCGGGAATTATACAGGTTGATGAAAACCCAGATGGAGGATCCATATTTCGAGTGGCACTCCCACTAATACCTGCCGAAGTACCTGAGTTGCCGCCGTATCATTGTGATCAGGATGTAAATCACTTAAAGACATGGCCGGACCCCATTATCTATCAAAATAATGTGAGAGTTCTGATTGTTGACGACAGTCCTTTTGCACAAAAAAGCATCGCCAGAAAACTCTGCTTCTTTGGCTGCAAGCATATTTCGACTGCACTTTCTGCACAGGAGTGTTTAGCTAAAATGCATGCGGCTGCGGAACAGAATAATCCCTTTACACTGGTACTTATCGATATGCTGATGCCTAAAATTGACGGATGGCATCTTGCAGCATATATAAACAATGATAAAACGATAAACGGTGCAAATCTATATCTGCTCATTCCACAGGGAAACATGGGTGGAGAAGCAAAAATGAAACATTTATCATGGTTTAATGGATATCTGTACAAACCTTTGAAACATGAAGCTGTATATCAAATGCTTTGCGAATACAATGATCAGCCGCTTGATCTTATCAGTGCACAGCCAATATCAGAACCAGACTGTATGCAAACACAACAGATTGAATCACAAAGTCCTACACTAATTGCTGAAGACAATCCTCTTAACCAAAAATTGATTCAGACATTTTTACAAAAACTCGATCTTACTGTATATTGCGCTGGGGATGGAAATGAAGTCATAGATATCATAACAAAGCATCCAGAAATAGGCATTATATTCATGGACATTCGAATGCCAAACTGCAATGGAATTGATGCCACAAAAAGACTGCGCGCACAAGGATATACAGGTGTTATTATTGCCTGCACTGCTAATAATGATACAGGTGATTTCACAGAATATATGCAGGCAGGGATGAATGATATTCTGATAAAGCCATTTAAAAAGGCCTCAATTGAGGAATTGGTAAAAAAATGGCAGAATCCTATACAGCAACAGACTGCAAAATGATCAAAACAAATTATCACACACATACAGTATTTTGCGACGGTAAAAATTCATTAGAAGAAATGATAACAGCAGCAGCAGCGGCAAAATTCTCTGTATTTGGGTTTTCTGCGCATACATTATACCCATTCAGTACGAACTGGCATATACACCCTGATAATTGTATAAAATATATTTCACAGATCAAATCACACCAGGAAAAATACAAAGACACACTGGAGCTGCTTGCGGGATTTGAAGTGGACTATTTTCCGCCTATTTCGTTACCAGATTCAGCCCATTTCAATCAGATGGGAGCCGATTATATTATCGGGTCCACACACTACATTTCAACAGCGCAGATTGACACACCGGTTTCAGAACAAAATAGTAACACACCACAATATTTTACCGTAGACGGGCCCATAGAAGAAGTATTATTCGGATTAAATACGTTATTTCATGGAGATGGCAAAAAATTGGTGCAAGTTTATTATCAGACAGTCAGGGACATGATTACGCACTGTTCTTTTGATATTCTCGGACACATTGATCTGGTTAGACGGCGCAACAATGTAATCCATTTTTTTGATGAAACAGAACAATGGTACAAACGTGAAATCGCCGCTACAGCAGAAACTGTCGCAAAATCAGGTTGTATTGTTGAAGTCAACACAGGAGGTATGGCTAGGGGCTGCACAAAGACACCATATCCGTCACCGGATTTCTTAAATATGCTCAATAGAAAAAATGTACCGGTTGTTATTGATTCTGATGCACATACAATACAGACCATTGATTTTGCATTTGATATTGCAGTACAGACGTTAAAAGAAGCCGGATACCATGAATGCCAGTACTTATCACAAGGCAGATGGCACAGTCAATCTCTCTAAAATAAAATGGTACAAACACCGGATGTACCAGAGTTTGTACCATACCAAATTTAACATGAAAAACTAACTAGCGAGACCTTCTTTCATCAGCACTTTTACAGGTGACACACAATACGGCATACGGAATAGCACGCAGCCGTTCTTCAGGAATCATTTTCCCACATTTCATACATAACCCATACTTTCCCTGCTTAATTCGTGCAAGCGCGTTATCAATAAGCTGCAACTTATTCATATCTTTCGCACTAATAGCATCAAGCATCTTACGGTCTATTGTATCAGCTGCCTCGTCAATACTGTCCCCTGGGTCCATTGTTTCCATAATCTGCTTAAAAGCGACATTATTTGTAGAAAGAGACGCAAGCAGCTCTGTTTTCTCATCCATCAGGGCTTTTTCCATTTCATCGATGAAACTTTGATCCATTTTAACTCCTATGTTGACAAACATATTGGTTTACACATAAAATTATAAGTATAAAACGTAAAAAATACAACGTTTAAATACCACTTATTATAAGCATAGATTCTGGAGGAATCGTGGCAAAAGAAGAAGCTATTGAAGTTGAAGGCATCGTAAAGGAAGCACTTCCAAACACAATGTTCCGTGTAGAATTGCAGAATAAACATATTATCCTTGCACATCTCTCTGGTAAAATGCGAAAGCATTATATCCGTATTGTACCAGGAGACAGCGTTAAGGTAGCTCTTTCACCTTACGACCTTAACCGCGGACGAATCATCTTCCGCGAACGCTGATAAAATACCTCACACGATCATTGTTTTGGTTTTATTTTAAAGAACACCTGTATAGCCTTCAAAGCACCGACAGCACCGTTTATAATAATACCAATTGACAATAAAGGTCCAAACGGAATTATAAACCAGAACATACGGAACAGGAATGTTCCAAGAAAGAATAATAGAATACTTCTGAGAAAAAGCGCCGCAGCATCCCGTTTTGTATACTGCGGTGCATAATAGTCGTTATTCTCATCATATTCAGCAGATGTACGCTGCCAGCCGTTGGCTCCGTATCTATAAGTATATTGATGCCGACTGTATTGTCCTCCTGCTGATCCAAACCATGCTTCAAACGGGTCTTGGTCTGTACCGTATGGATTATATCTTTCATAGCCACCAGTTGTATTCTGCTCCGCAAATGGATCAGAATATCCGCCACGGTCATAGTCCGCACGTTTTTTTTCATCGCCAAGAACAGCATACGCTGCATTTATTTTTTTAAACTGCTCTTCAGCAGCAGAGTTTCCCGGATTTCTGTCAGGGTGATATTTAAATGCGGCTTCACGATATGCCCGCTTTATTTCATCAGCAGAAGCGGACCGTGATACTCCAAGCACTGAATATAAATCGTCCATGCTTTAAAAATACCTTATACGCGTGATTGTTACAAGCAGTAATTCTAAAATATCTCTGAAACAGACACTATTTATCTTTGTTATTTTTTCTTTTTTTGATTAAAACCCATGTTGCACCTGTACCACCATCTTTGATCCCTGGATGCCCTGATTTACCAAGACGAGAATCATACTCAATAAAAGAACGCACCATATCAGCAAGAACAGGATCTCCACCAGAATGGTTACCTTTGCCATGAATAATCAATATTTTTGTGTATCCGCGGCAAACACAGTCAGACACAAACATATCCAAGCGACGCCATGCTGCATCACGTGACAATCCGTGCAAATCTACAGATGCATCAGCAGGAACAAGATGAATTTGACGGGCATCAGAAAGCCGGCATTGTTTATCATGTTCAGCCAAAAGCATATCTTTATCAGGAACAACATTATGCAAAAGCCAGTCTTCTAATATTTCATGACTTTTTTTTACAATTTGTGTTATATCACAAGTACTTTCTACCGTTCTTTTTCGCTTTTTATATTTTTTTTCATAATGACCGGGTTCCAGCTTTTTTGATCGGGAATGAGAATACTTTTTCTCCCAGTCATCAAGAATATCACCAAAATTCATAACATTTCTTCCCTACAGGTATTCAATACAACAACAGCAGAAGATGGAACCCACCCTTGAATATCTTGCGAAACAATAAAAAACCAATCTCCAGCTTGTTTTTCTATACCTACACGCTTTCCAATTTGCACAGTTTGAACATGTGCCGCAGAATGTTCCGGCACAGAAAAAATTTTGTCAGAAAGCAAAATCGCATTTTTGCTATATAACTGCTTCCCCTCATATAAACATGCTAAGCTACAAATAGCAAGGCAGCAGAACAAAAATTTAACATATCTTTTTAATCGTCTGAGAGCAAAACACAGCACAAACAGTATAAGAAAAACACAGCTTAATGCAAGCAATATAATATATAATGGATACGAAGGCTCTGAATCTTTATTATATAGACCTATTTCTTCTTCATACAAAACGCGATTTTTTTGTGCTTTCGAAAAAGGCAGAGAATTACGTTCCTCACACCGAAGCTCTACAACATGCAGAATCTGCTCCTGAGAAAAAGCTGATTCCTCTTCTGTTACTTCCGCAGAAAAACCGGTTTCATCAAAAGCCGATTCAAAAAAAAAGTTTTCCTCAGTTTCCTGCAAACTCTTGTTCAATGAAGCACCGACAGCAAGATACAATTCTGGTATAGATATCGTAACACGTTTGCCCCCATATGAAATAGCAGAGACAGTACACGAAGGAAACCTATACTCTCCTTCCGAAAGTGGCATCCACGAAAAAACTGATAAAGGCTGCGCCTCAGTAGAAAATCCATCCAAGACCTGTTCTCCATCGGCAAACGGTGAACGCTCTATTTCTGTAAACAAAGAATTTTCAGGAAGCTCCCAAGAATATGATATAATGCGTTGTGCGTGTAGAAGAGCAACAGTATAGTTTATTGTACAGCCAGAGGAAACATGTACTGTATTATTTTCATCTGGTACTATCTGATCTTCAAAAAAAACTTTCAGTTCAGGCTGAATCAGGCGAGGATTGCGATATACCTGTACCGATTTTACTGGTACAAAAAAATCTTTTCCTTTATAAGAAATACGAATCGGAGGAATCTCAAGCATACCCTCTGCGTGAATTAAAAGCCAGAAACGATATCTGGTGCCAATGACCGCTTCCGGTCCATTTGAAACATAACTTTCCTTATGGGAACCGGTAAAGGTTATTGTATCAGGCAAAATAGGCAAATTAACAAAAATCTCAGAAGGTGCCGTAAATGGAATATCAAGCACAAATTCAGCTGTAGAATCTACAAAAAGCTGTGATTCCACAGGAGACGCAAAAATACCGGTAAAATCAACTTCAGTATCTGCTGACGCAGAGAACATACAGCAGACTGCTAGACACAAAAATAAAGCAGACCGAACATGTATTAGTAATCCATAGCCGAATCCGAAGAAGTATCTGACTGCTGTTTTTTCCATTTATTCTGCTCCTTTTCCCGAATCATAGAGAATACAGCATCTGCTAATCCCCCCGATGAATTTTCCTGGGAAGCAGGAAGCAAATCCCTGCTTCCGCCGTCTGCTGCTACTGAAATCTGACGGGATGCAAGCTCAAAATTGATTTTTGCGTCCAAATTTGAACTATCTATTTCCAGCGCATTTTTGAAAAACTGTGCAGCCTGTGAAAAGTCTCCATCACGATAATACAGTAACGCCAAATTATACGCGACAGCAAACTGAACTGAAGGATCAGCATTTTCTGAGACCATCAGCAAACGTTCACTTGCAGAGCTATTTTCATCAAGCATAATATAAGTAGCACCAAGCCCCGTTAAACCATACTGTAATAAACGTGAATCACTGGCGGTATCAGCAATTTCAACAGCTTTAATAAATTCAGCTGCAGCATCATGATATTTGCCATGATGCCAGAACCAGCTGCCTTTCAGAATGTTCAAAGAACCAGACAATTCAGAACTGCACGATTGAAGAAATGGAAAACAAGCAGTGAAACAAAGAAGTATAAGTGATTTTGCACTGAAATACCTTACAGGCAAACGTATTTCAGGCGCAAGTAACCCAAGCACCATAAACACCAGAGCAAGACAAATAAAAAGTGAATACCGGGGAACAGGCTGCATTTCATAGGCAGTTGTTATCTCTGTTGCCAGAGTTTCTAATGTATGCAAAATACGAACTGCAGAACCAGGTGCTGAAGCGTAAATAAATGCTGTTCGAGCAGCCCTTATACCTGTAGGCATCCGAGCCGCAGTCTGTTCTGCTGTTTGAACAATATTTTGCAGCAGCTGTGCCTGCAACCCAGAAGTTATAACTGTTACTCCATCACCAGCCGTAATATCAATCCCTGTTTCATTACCAAATCCAACAAAAATGACCGAAATTCCGTATTTAACAGCTTCCTGAACAGCACTTGCAAGTTGATTATCAGTTTCTTCCCCATCAGTAAAAACAATAATTGTTGGAGCAGCCCCTGCCAGCCGTGGAAAAGACTGTATAGCTGTTTTTATACCCAAGCCAGGACTACTGCCGACAGCAGTCATTAACTGAGGCGATAAAGAAGGCAATAAAGAAAAAATCGCATTGTAATCTTCTGTGAGAGGAATCGCGCAGACACTGTCACCTTTAGAAAGTACAACAGATACCGGAATTCCCCTCATACGGGACAAGAGTGCTTCAGCATATTCACCAGCAGCCTGCAGACGTGACATTCCATTTCCACCATCTTCAGCCATCATACTATATGAAATATCAAATACAAAACAGGCAGCAGCACCTCGTCTGCTTATCTGCTGCGGAGAACTTCCCCAGTAAATACCGCTATAAGCAAGTACCAACATAATCCATGCTATATTCCAGCAGATAGAACGGCACCACATTTTCCGTTCAGCGAGTCGGAACAATCTGCCAGATACAGAAAGAGATGTTTTTACACCATAAAAGTTTCCTAATAATACACGAAGACGTCGAATACGAATGCCAGCAATCAGCAAAGAAGGTATGATAAAAAGAATCCCATACAAAGCCCACGCTCGTTCAATAATCAGATTCATACCAGTTCCTTAAGATACAGCCTCCTTAAAATCCATGCCATCGCAATAGCACAGCCGGAAACAAATAACGCAATATCATAATAACGGACAGGAGTATTACGATAATAGAACGCCTGAGCCACAACTTCCTGCGCGGCAATCGAAGAAAAAGCCGCCTGCAGCTCTGCCATATCCACTGCGCTGTAATATCCCCCCTGACCAATATCCGCAATACGGCGCAGCGCTTTCTCATCAAACTGTGATTCAAGATACCCTGAAAAAACCTTGCCTGTTCGCGGATCCACATACTCAATAGGAACAGAACCAATGGTTCCTATTCCCAATGTATACACAGAAACATTATTTTCTACAGCCAAGCTGGCGGCTGTATTCGGATGAATCGCACCCGCATTATTTTCTCCATCTGTTATCAATATGATACATTTTTTGGGAGCAGCAGTCCCCACAAGGTGATATACAGCTGTACTCAATCCTGTACCCAGCGCAGATCCGTCACCTAATTCACCAATAACCAGAGAATCAAGCCGCTCAAAAAAAGAATGACGGTCAAGCGTCGGCGGAACTATAACCGCAGCCTCAGAACCAACAGCAGTTATTCCCAACGCAACGCCTTCTTCTTGTTCCGCAAGCATACAAATAACCCGTTTCGCGATATCAAGTCTTGTACCATCTCCAATATCACATGCAGCCATAGAAGGACTGGTATCTATTACAAACATAATATCTGTTCCCCGAGATATATACACCTTCTCCCTGATCACAGATACCGGCCCAGCAAGTGCGCACACTGCAGCAGCATACGATATCATCCATAACAGCCGCGATAAAATAACGGCAACCCTAAATGAGGAGCTCTTCCACCTGAACCGGCGCCCATGCCAATCAGCAATTGTCAGAGGAAAATAAAGTTGTTTGAGCAGCCCCATATATCGCAGCAAAAAGAGCAAAGGAATTATCAACAGCAATAAAAATGCGGACGGGTATTCAAAACCAGTTATCACGACACACCTCTATCGCTGTTTTTTCCATTCTCAAAAGATACAAGACAATCAATAGCCTGTACAATCAGTGTTTCAACAGTTAGGTGAGGATCAGCAGCAGATTGCCCACTATACCGAATATAATCACATTCACGAAACAAACACTCCACAGCTTCGATAATACCTGGTGGTGCCATTCCTCCCGATAAATCAACAACAGCGGCAAGCAGCTCCTGCGTAGAAAGCGTTGTAAAGGGATAACAAAATCTGCTTTCCATAAATGATCGAAATATAAACTGTATTTGCGCGGCACAGAAAACAATATCAGCAGATTTCTTTTTCTGAAGACAGCGCAAACGTCTCAGCGCACAGCGATAATTCCGTATCTGCCGTGACCTGTTCACATAAATTCTAAATGCAGCACTGATACTGCGAAAACGCACAACCATAATAATCAGCCCTGCCATAACCAGTAAAAGAATACATACAACGCCATAAATGGCATAAGAAGTACCAGGCATAACAAGAGGAGCGGCAGGCGGCCGAATTTGAGTTACGCCCATACGGTCAACGATAGAACTGATTGTAACTGGCGGAATATCCACCATGCACGAAGGCACTGCAGATTGATCAGGAAAAACCAACACCCGATTGATATCAATTGGAGGGAAATCTATATTCCCAACAATCCATGGAACAAAACCGATGGACAAAGTAATTTGATCATTATTCCGAACAAGAGAACCTCCAGTTACCGAAAAATCGGTACTGCCAGCTTCCGCATACAATAAAGTGACCTGTTCCTGAGAAAAAATCACAGACGCATCAGTCAAAATACAGTTATCGGCGATAAATGTATAACGCACTTCTGCGTTATCTCCAACATATACCTCTTTAGGAATGAGCACGGTTTTACCAGACTCTTCTGCACTGGAGAAAAAAACAAATAACAACAAAAAGAAACAAACAGCAAGCGTTTTTTTCACCGCCGTCTCTCTCCCGATTCAAAAAAGCGGACCAGAGCACGACCTGGATCTTCTACCGTAGAAAGCATAAGTGGAACTGCTCCTCTATGCAGACAAATATCTCGCCATCTGTACAGACGAGATAAATGATCATCTTTCCATGCGCGGCGAAATGACAGTGATGATGTGGGCAGAAAAACATGCTCACCCGTTTCCGGATCTTCAAATGGAATAAAACCTATATCAGGAAGTTCCTCATCAGCAGGTGCCGTTATACGGACTGCCACAACATCATGCCTGCCAGCTAAAACAGTAAGCGGCTGCTCCCAGCCCGTGGTTCGGAAATCAGAAAAAATAAAAACAAGCGACCTCTTTTTTAAAAGCCGCGCTGCACCAGTAAGAGCACCGCCAAGCACCGACCCTTTCTGTTGTCTCTGGGGTTCTTCATCTAGGCGGGATACAATTAACATTGTCTGCTCGGTACCTGAACGCGGAGCACAAGAAAAGGTTATTTCTCCATCAAATAAGACAGCTCCAACAGAACTGTGTGTATATTCACAAGCAAAAGCCATTAAAGCACTGGCTTCACTCGCAGTATAAAGACGAGACCCACCAGATGAAGGAGTTTGCATTGATAGAGAACGGTCAACCACCAGAAAAACAACTAATTCCCGTTCCTCTTCAAACATTTTTACAAATGGTTTGCCCATACGGGCAGTCACATTCCAATCAATAGCACGAATATCATCGCCCCGAAAATATTCACGAACACCACTGAATTCAATTCCCTGTCCGCGCTGCAAAGATCTGAAACTGCCGGAACGCAATCCTTCAGCCATTTGACGGGCAGTAATCCGCAGCCCTGCAGCGCGGCGAATCAATGAAGATTTATTACCAAGCAATCCAGCAGGCATATTACGGCACCGGCATCAGCGAAAGAATTTTTGCAATCAGCGCATCGGCTGTCACGCCATCAGCTGCTGCTTCATATGATAATACAAGCCGATGACGCAGCACAGCAGCTGCCGCACACTTTACATCCTCAGGCAGCACAAATGACCGGCCAGCAAACAAAGCCTGAACTTTTGCACAGCGGCATAACGCGATACTGGCGCGAGGAGAAGCTCCATATGCAAGATATTTCCATATATCATCACGATTTTTTGTAGCAGAAACAGAAAGTTTTCCACTCTGCTTTTTATCAGGCATCGGACGAGTAACACCAATAATAGAAACAATATATTCTATGATTTTATCATCACAAACAACTTGCTCAAACGCATTTCTGCATTCGGCAAGCCGTTCTGCGGAAAAAACAACTTGTACCGGAACAGTTTCTGCGGCTCCGCCCCTGCGCACAATCTGGAGTTCTTCAGCTGCTGAGGGATAAGGGACAACAAGTTTAAGAAGGAAACGATCCAGTTCCGCTTCCGGCAAATTATACGTACCTTCCTGCTCAATAGGGTTTTGTGTTGCCAATACAAAAAAAGGATCAGGCAGAGCATATGTTACTTCGCCAATAGTAACCTGTTTCTCAGCCATTGCTTCAAGAAGCGCTGACTGAACCTTTGCAGGGGCACGATTTATTTCATCAGCGAGCACCATATTGGTAAAAATAGGACCTTTCCGAACAGAAAACGCACCTGTTTGCTGTTCATAGATAAGTGTACCAGTTATATCAGCGGGCAGCAAATCAGGCGTAAACTGAATCCGCTTAAAACCAAGTCCGCATATATCCGCACAGGTTTTTACCGCAAGAGTTTTTGCAAGGCCAGGTACTCCTTCCAGCAAAACATGCCCGCCTGCAATCATTGCGGTTAAAATACCATCAAGGACAGCAGTCTGCCCGACTACACGTTTTGCCCCCTCATTGCGGAAATCTGAAAGTATCTCTTTGCATCGAGAAAATACATCCCCTGTCTGAACAGCACTTTCCATAAATATAACCCCATTTAACAGAAATCGCATGAATTTGCATAATAAACGCATAAAATGTATCTTTATACAGATTGACACACGATATCCGTTTCATTGTAATATACAGTATCATGTTACATACATTAGCGCAAGAATTAAATGCCGTTCTTGAAGATTCGCCAGCTGCGAAACTTCTGTCTCCGTTCGGCAAACGTATTTACTTTCCCAAAGGGATCATTGCTCAAGGAGGGGAAGCAAAAAAGTACGGAAAAGTTGCAAACGGAACAATTGGTATGACCGTATGCAAAGGAACACCTGTTATTCTACCCTGCATTCAGAAGGAAGCGCCCGGGCTTTCACCGGCAGAGCTTGTCGCCTATGCCCCAACAGCAGGAAATCTCGAACTGCGTACTGTCTGGAGAGAAAAAATCATACAGAAAAACCCCTCTCTTGCCGGTATTCCTATCTCACTGCCTGTTGTTGTACCAGGACTGACAGCGGGTATTGCATACCTATGTGAATTATTTCTCGGCGCAGGCGATACGCTTATCGCAGGTAACCCTTCATGGGATAATTATTCGCTGATTGTGGAAACACGCGGAGAAGCAGTATTCAGACAGTTCAATATGTTTACACCAGGCGGTGTTGACGGGTCTTTTAATCTGGAAGCGTTCAAAGCAGTGCTGCATGAAGAAGCAGAAAAGAAGACTGTAAAAATGCTTTTGAATTTTCCGCATAATCCATCAGGATATTCCCCCACAACAAATGAATCAAAAGCAATTTGTGATGAAATTCTCAAAGTTGCAGAAGCCGGATGTACTGTAATGGTATGGTGTGATGATGCGTACTTTGGTCTCAATTACGAAGATAATATCGAAAAGCAATCTCTTTTTGCCCGTCTCGCGGGACTGCACAAGAATATTCTTGCAGTAAAGATTGATGGACCAACAAAAGAAGATTATGTCTGGGGCTTCCGTTCCGGTTTTGTTACCTTTGGCAGCAAGGGCTGTACAGAAGCACATTATGAAGCGCTGACTAAGAAATTTATGGGAGCCATCCGTTGTTCTGTTTCATGCTGTTCAACACCTTCCCAGAGCATTCTGCTTCATGCATTCAAGGCACCTGAGCTGGAACATGAGAAAGATGAGATGCGCACAATGCTTGAACACAGATACCGCAAAGTCCGCAATTTTGTCTCAAAGAAAAAAGGACATCCTCTTTTAGAGCCGCTGCCTTTTAACTCAGGTTATTTTATGGCGCTGCATTGCACTGGTATCGATGCAGAGGAATTGCGTGTAAAATTGCTCCACGAAAAAGGTATCGGAACTATCGCCATTGATAGCAATACTCTTCGTATTGCCTTTTCCAGCATAGATGAAAACCTTATTGACGAGGTTTATGAGGCCGTATACACTACAGCCGATGAACTTGCACGCTCTCAGGAAAAAAATAATCTCTAACTTTTTTCATTTCTATTCCATAAGCAGCATCAGCATAGTAATAGTTATGCTGATGCTGTCTTCCTGCTCTTTTTTATATACAAAACCAGTTGTTATTTGGACCAATAGAAGCGAGCTCGCTTCTTATGCCGAATTATTTAACGCGCAGCAGAACAAAGTTCGCGCAGTTATTATATATAAGGAAAATCCCGCAGAAACGCTGCGCCATGCAAAAGGATCTGATACCCCAGATATTGTTATTGGGGCATGGCTGAATAATCAGAAGGTCCGGTCATATTTTATGCCCATCGATTATCTATTTACTGATAGGCTTATCGACACAGACAGCTTTTATCCTCATCTGCTGGAAGCAGGGAAAAGTGGTACTCACCAGTATCTGCTGCCGGTCAGTTTCAATCTTCCGGCAGTCATTTTCGCCGAAGAAAATCAGCAGTTTATCGAAAACAATTATATGCTGACACTTGAACAAATAAAAACTGCCGGTGCAGCCTATAATAAACAGAATAACAATGATATTTATACACGTATGGGATTTGCCCCCCGTTGGAAGCCTGAATTTCTTGTACTTGCAGCACAAATGATGGACTCATACTTTCATAGTTCCGGCCATGATATTGTATGGACTCCGCAGGCACTCGAAGACAGTATAAATTATCTACGCAGCTGGACACAAACTATCAATACATCTACCGTAGCCGAAGAAGATTTTAAATTCAAATATTTATATACTCCTGACAGCAAACAGGTTTTGTCAGGCCGTTGTCTCTTTGCCTATGTATCCAGCAAAGAACTTTTCGCAATTCCTCCAACAGAAAACGAAAATCTTGATTTCCGCTGGATCTGTAAAGACAATCAAATTCCTATTGAAGATGATATGGTTTTTATGGGCATTCATCGAAATTCATGTAATCTTGCTGCAGCAGAAATTTTCATGACCTGGTTCATGCAAGAAGAATCACAGCGCCAAATGCTCAGCCGCATTACATCAATGAATCTGGAAGCCAGTCATTTCGGTATTGCCGGAGGGTTTTCCAGTATCAGAAGTGTTACTGAACGAATCTTTCCTATCTATTATACGCAATTGCTTGCAAATCTGCCGCCCGCACAGTCACTCATGCAGCCTCAATCACTGCCATTCCAGTGGGAGAGTTTTAAAAATCGGGTTATTCTTCCGTATCTGCTTCAGGCAAACAACACTGAACTACAAACCTCTCCCGCGTTGCTGGACACACTTGTTTCACAGTGGGCAACAGAATACTAAGACACATCTAATAAAATAAGGCGAATTCCTCTTATAACAGTAACGTATTATCCGATACTTATGTTATAGAGAGGTTCGTCCATGATTACAAATATGAATTCGCTTAACGCATACTCATACAGTATGGCAGGTATAAGAACAACAAATAAACTTCATGTCCCGGTGCAGCCGGCGATGGTAATATATACCCAGTTTGAACATGTTTCAGGTTATGCGGACAAAACAAATCCCTCTGCCGGCGTTCCGGTAAATAAAGTACATATTCTAAATTCGCTCATTGATCAGCTTATAGCTATGAAGCAAAAACCTGCCGTTATAAAACAGATGACACAAACAGATGATGCACAGCTTGATGTGTTGATAGAAACATTTGAAACACAGCTGCACACAGCGCTTTCTGCAGCACAAACAAATCCGTTTGTACTGTCAGGAGCACAGCCGCAGGCAGGAGCTGTGTTTAATATTGTCGCATAGAACTCATATTACATTCCTGTAGGCCCAAATCAGCCGGACAACCTCTTGAGTATTATTTCTTCTTCTACTCCGGCTATATAAAATAAATAATTAGGAAAGGAATTGAGTACTGTAGAAACAGTTGATTCTTTTCCGACCTTTTTCTTAATAAAATGCTTTACCGCGCATTTACCGCCCTGTTGAATAAAACTGCAAAAACCGATATATTTTTTTTGTGTAAATCAGGAATTTGTTTTTTTGTTCACGCAAAAAACTTATAGATAAGGAGTTATTATGACAATTAATGACATCAAACACCCGAAAATCAAAGCTTGGGTCGAAGAAGTTGCAAAAATGTGTCAGCCCGATGATGTATACGTTTGCGACGGTTCAAAAGAAGAATATGACAGACTGATGCAGGAAATGATTAAGTCTGGTCTTGCCACTCCTTTGAAAAAAAGACCGAACAGCGTTCTGTTCCGTTCACAGCCCTCTGACGTTGCCCGTGTAGAAGGACGTACGTATATCGCCAGCGTTAAAGAAGATGATGCTGGTCCCACTAATCACTGGATTGATCCTGTTGAACTGAAAAAAACAATGACCAACCTGTATACTGGCTGTATGAAAGGACGCACCATGTACGTAATTCCTTTCTCCATGGGACCGGTTGGATCAAATATTGCAAAGAACGGTATTGAAATCACTGATTCAGCATACGTTGTCTGCAATATGGATATTATGACCCGCGTTGGAACAAAAGTTCTGGATGTTCTGGGCACAGATGGTGAATTTGTACCGTGTCTGCACTCTGTCGGTAAACCGCTTGCTGCAGGTGAAAGCGATAACGGCCAGTGGCCCTGCGCTGATATGGAACATAAATATATCTCCCATTTCCCGGAAGATCGCACTATCTGGTCATATGGATCTGGCTACGGCGGAAACGCACTGCTTGGAAAAAAATGCTTTGCACTCCGAATCGCTTCTGTTCTCGCACGCGACGAAGGCTGGCTTGCAGAACACATGCTTATCCTCAAGCTGACCAATCCTCAGGGTGAAGTTAAATATATTACCGGTGCATTCCCGTCAGCATGTGGTAAAACCAATCTCGCTATGCTCATTCCGACAATTCCCGGCTGGAAAGTCGAGACAATCGGCGATGATATTGCATGGATGAAATTTGGTGAAGACGGACGTCTGTACGCTATCAATCCTGAAAATGGATTCTTTGGTGTTGCACCTGGAACCAATGATGCATCAAACAAAAACGCGATGGACTCTATCAAAGAAAATACCATCTTCACAAACTGTGGTCTTACTGAAGACGGCGATATCTGGTGGGAAGGCATCGGATATCCTGCAAAAGGTGAAATCATCGATTGGCATGGCAACAAAAAACCTGCTCCTGCTAAAGATAAGAGCCCCAAAGGTGAGGAAATTGCACATCCGAACGCACGCTTTACAGCTCCGGCACGTCAGTGTCCCTGTATCGCTTCTGAATGGGAAGATCCAAAAGGTGTTCCGATTTCTGCGTTCTTGTTTGGCGGACGCCGCCCCAGCACAATCCCGCTGGTACATCAGAGCCGCGACTGGAACCATGGTGTATTCCTCGGTTCAATTGTTGGTTCAGAAGTTACCGCAGCTGTTATTTCAGACCAGGTTGGACAGGTTCGCCGCGATCCGTTTGCGATGCTGCCATTCTGCGGATACAACATGGGTGATTATTTCCAGCACTGGATTAACATTGGTAAAAAATCATCAGCAGATAAACTGCCCAAGATCTTCTATGTTAACTGGTTCCGCAAGGACGCGGACGGCAACTTTATGTGGCCGGGCTATGGAGACAACAGCCGCGTTCTCGCATGGATCTTTGACCGCTGCGATAACAAAGACAACTATGTTGAAACAGCAATTGGTTATATGCCAAAAGAAGGTGCGATTAACACAGACGGCTTAGATGTAAGCGCTGAAGCAATGAAGGCAATTACATCAGTTGATAAGGAAGGCTGGCTCAAGGAAATCAAAGATATCCGTGAGAACCACTATCCCAAGTTTGGCGCTCATTTGCCGAAAGAATTGACCGCAGAACTTGATAAACTGGAAGCAAACCTTAAAAATATGTAATTACAGTATAAATCTGTAAATTATGAGCCGTCCTTTTTGGACGGCTTTTTTTATCGCAGATTATAAGATGTCTGAATCAACAGTTGTTCTATCATAAAAAAAAGTGTATAATAGAAGAAATATGACTGATATAGAACGGATTATTGCAAATACAAATGCAACAATGGCAATGGAAGACCTGCCTCTCACCGCGGCAGATATCCAGAGAATCAGTGACTGTCTAGGCGGTAAAACATCGTTTAATGCCGCAGTTACTGCAATTATCACCCAATATAAAACAAAATAATACTATTGATGCAGACGGACTACAGTTACGAATATGAGACAGATCCCGTATACTGTTACCCCGGTACCTCGATTTTAATAAATAAACTTGGAATTTTAGATGCAGAACAACTGCGTAAGGCTGAACGTGAAATAACATCCCTCAGAACAGCACAAGCCGCAGCTGAAGGGATTCCTGGAGTTTTTGACAGCAAGCATTTAAAACAGATACATGCTTTTCTATTCAGTGATATTTATGATTGGGCAGGACATTTCAGACGCGTTAATATTTCAAAAGGAAGTCAATTCTGCCGCTGCGAGTATATAGAAAACGAACTTCGCAAACTCTTTGACAAACTGCGTGCCGAACATACCCTGCAGAAAATTACCGATAAAAAATTATTGGCAGACCGTCTTGCCTACTATCTGGCAGAAATAAACGCGATACACCCCTTCCGTGAAGGCAATGGTCGGGCACAGCGGCTGTTTATTGAACTTCTTGCACGCAGCAACGGCTGGAATCTCGATTTTATGTATGCAGGCACAGACGAAATGATTACCGCAAGCGCTGAATCATTTGCCGGCAACTATACCAATATGGAGCAGCTTATGTTCCGCTGCCTTTCCAGCAGAACATAAAATAACACATCCTCATAAAAGCAAATTATCCTCAGCAGATAGGATCGCATTTATTACCGATGATTTTACTTATCCAGACACCAGCAACACAACTGAATACACTCAACATTATATACAACGTAGAAAATATATAGTGACCATCCTCAATCAGCGACAAAGTTTCCAAAGAAAAAGTAGAAAACGTAGTAAAACCACCGCACATTCCAGTCTTACAAAACAAAGTAAGCAACGAACCAGGTCTAAAAACACTTGAAAGACCAGCAATTACCCCAATAGCAAAAGCACCGGCGCAATTTATACACAACGTTACCACAGGAAACATATATCTGACCGGAAGAAGAGAAATCAGATAACGTAAAACCGCTCCAACCGCACCACCTGCCCCAACGGCAGCAAAAGAAGCAAACATCAATCAATCCTTTCCTTTAATAATAACTGAGTCACGCCCCCTGCAATTGACTGCTGAAACAGAATGCCGATTATAACCGGCACACCGGCACGAGGTTCAAAAAAAGAAATCGCCAGCACAAGCGCGGCGCTTATATTGCGCAAGCCGCAGTTAAACGTAAGCGACACCGTATCAGCATACGGCAAACGAAATAAACTGGCAGAGAAACGGCCAGCCGCGAAACCGAGAAACGAACACAAGATAACTAAGATACCAGCAAAAATATACGAACTGTCAAAAGACGAAACAGAAGAACGTATCGCACCTGCGTTCACCATAATAACAAGCAGCAGCGCTATTTTTGATATCGGACGGCAAAAAGGCAGAATGCGGATTGGTATGATACCCCGGGACACCTGATTTACAATAATTCCCAGCACAGATGGGAGTACCACCATCCACAGCAAAGACAACATCATTCCGCCAGCATCAAGCTCGATACTGCTCCCCAGAAGTAATGAAACTGTATATGGAGTTAAAACAGGCGCAAGTAATGTATCAAGCACAATAATCGCAATCGTTAACGCGTTGTTTCCGTTATGCATTGAAACCCAAATGGAACTTGATACAGCAGCCGGAATAGCAAACAGCAGCACCAGCCCCGCAGTCAATCCAGTATCATGCGGTATCACAGCAGCTGCGAACAGACGTATTAAAAGAGGCTGGAAAATATGAAAACTAAAGAAAAAAATAATCAGCGCAAACGGCCTGCGAAATACCGCAATAAGATCTCCCGCGTTAATCGCCAGAGCACTCGTAAAAGTCATAAAGGCAAAAAAGAATGTACCCCAAGATTTAATCGGAACGACAAGCTCTCCAAGCAGGAATCCCAGTACAACACCGCTTGGTGTAAGCAGCGGCATAAATCGTTCAAGCAGTTTGTTTACACTGTTCCATCTATCCGCATCCATACAAAAAGTGTACTTTATTTTATCTGTCAGTTCAATATCAGCCTGCAGCGAACCGGCAGATGATCAGAATAGCCGCTGCCGCTATATACAGAATAACAAAACGGCACAACACCGTTTTCTGTCATCCGTATCCATGGACCCTGAACGCATGGCGTAAATTCAATAGGAATGATATCCCCCGCAGAGAATACAGAATCAAAACGTTTCCACTCGTTCTGAAACCAATAACTTCCCGGCACAGTACATATTCCGTCACACCAGGGATTATATACCTGTACAGAATAACTGTTCGCTTTAAATACACTATTGCCCCTGCCCTCTCTCAGATTTTCAGGAACAAGAAACAATGATGCGTCACGGTTAAAATCACCGCAGACAACAGCGGCAGAACTACATGAAAGCCGTCTGGCAAGTACCGCTTCCTGTTCTCGCTGCCAGAACTCCGAAACAGCAGTACCGCCGCTGAGAGATTTCCAATGGCACGCAAAAAGAGTAAAAACACCGCTATCAGCGCTTATTTCAATCTCCATCAGCGGACGCAGGGGCGGCCGCATCGCGCCGGTATAATTAACAGCCGTATGCAGCCGCATGGCGGTAAGAGGGATACGGGAAAAAATTCCTATTCCGATTACGGCGTCTGCCTCTTTTCCAAATGAGGCATACCGATATCGCCGCTGTCCATATAAACGGCGGGATAACCGGTTATAAATATCCTGCATAACAGCCCTGTTTTCTATTTCCTGCAATACAATAATATCCCCGTCAAGCAAATCAATACTTTCGGCAAGCCGGTCAAGCCGTGTTTCATACCGTTCACGATTCCAGCGAGACGCGCTGCCTCTGAATTCGTGATATTCTGTACCAGCCGTTTCAGCATCAAAAAAATTTTGTACATTCCAGCTTACCAAACTGATACCAGCCTTTTTACTGCCGCAGCCGCACAGGACTATTCCCGTTACCAGTGCATATACGGCAAACCGCAGACATAACACAACTGTTTTCATATTATTTCTCCGTAATACATATATACACTGCAAGCAATTTATTGCGGAAAATCAGCCGGGCATAAAAAAACCGCACCGGAATTAGTGCGGTTATGGCGAACAGTTCTGTTATACATTAAATTTAAAGAACATCACATCGCCGTCTTGAACAATATATTCCTTTCCTTCCATACGGTATTTACCAGCTTCTCTGATTTTCGCTTCTGTCCCGCAGGCAACGAGATCATCAAAAGAATATACCTCAGCTTTGATAAATCCACGTTCAAAATCAGAGTGTATAGTTCCCGCAGCCTTTGGCGCAGTATCTCCCGCGTGAATTGTCCACGCACGGCACTCGTCAGCACCAGCGGTAAAGAAAGTCCGCAGACCAAGCAAATGATACGCCGCGCGGGCAAGCGATGCTAGGCCAGATTCTTTCAGCCCTATCTCTCCTAAAAATTCGAGTTTTTCTTCTTCAGATTCGATGTCGGCAAGTTCCGCTTCAAATTTTCCGCAAATAACTACCACATCAGCGCCTTCTTCGCCGGCAATTTTCTTCACAGTCTCAATATGAGCACTGCCATTCTTAATTCCATCCTCATCCGTATTACATACATACAGCTGCGGCTTCATTGTAATCAGGTGACAATCATATATAGCTTCTTTTTCCTCATCTGATAAACCAGCAGACCGCGCGCTTTTGCCGTTTTCAAGCAGCGGCTTAATCTTATCAAGAACAGCAAGGACAGCAGCAGCTTTTTTCTGCTCATCTTTTCCCATTACCCGAGAAGCCCGCTGCGCCTTCTCAATGCGCTTATTTACCGTATCAAGATCAGCAAAGGCAAGTTCCATATTTATCGTCTCAATATCATCAGCCGGGTCAATCCGGTTATTCACGTGCACGATATCGGGATTCTCAAAACAACGCACAACATGTGCGATCATACCTACTTCACGAATATGCGACAGAAACTGATTCCCTAATCCTTCGCCTTTTGACGCACCTTTAACAAGGCCGGCAATATCCACAAATTCTACGGCAGCAGGTACCCGCCGCTTGGTTTCAAAATGCTTCGCCAGAAAATCAAGCCGGGAATCAGGCAAATCCACAATACCAACATTAGGATTAATAGTGCAAAAAGGATAATTTGCTGCCTCCGCAGGGGCGGAAGTCAGCGCAGAAAAAATAGTCGATTTACCGACATTCGGCAGTCCTACAATGCCGCAGTTTACAGCCATACAGCAATTCCTCTGTTATATCAGATATAAGTATATTACAGTATTATACCTGTTTGCACATACGCACGCAATGGACAGGCGCATCAGCAACTCGCAGGCTGCCTGATAATACAGCGGCACAAAACAAAGATACTCTTTTTTTAAGTTCATGACAGCTTACATTTCAACTCATATTACACTTCTTTTGATATAAATATAACGTATAAACGGCCCAAAGATAGTCTTTCTTTTTCTTCAAAAATAATGTATAAGCAGTCCAAAGATAGTCTTTCTTTTTTCCAAAAATAGTTTATAAACAGCAAAAAAATAGTCTTTCTTCTTTCCCAAAACAGCTTATAAACACCGCAAAGATAATCTTTCTTTTTTTTAAACCAGTGTATAAACAGTTCAAAGATAATCTTTCTTTTTTTCAAAAATAATGTATAAACAGTCCAAAGATAGTTTTTCTTTTTTCTAAAGATAACGTATAAACAGTTCAAAATTTAAGTACTATTATTGGGTGAATACAAAAGCATTACACGAATAACAGATAATTCCCAATGCACAATTGCACCAGAGAATCTTATAAAAAAGTACACACACGGCACTTTTCAGTATGATATTTACACATACTATAGAACATGATATATTTATAAAAAAACAGAACGGCAGGCGCTACTTACCGTATATTAATATATTTGGAGGCTTTATGGCGTTTAATCTCGAAATGTATCCGATCAGTTATCTGGCAAAATATAATCCATCCACACAAAAATGGGAAGAAGAATGGATAGAATGTGATCGCATTCCCTATTCACAACTGCAGAAAATGAATTCGGCTGAAAAGGATAAAGTTCTCTCACATCGAAACCAGCTGGGACTGCCGACTGTCAGTTACACAAGCCAGTATGGTTATGGCTGTTTTGAAGGGATGAAGGCATATCCGCACAAAGACGGCGGTATCATCATATTCAGACCGGACAGGAACGCCCGGCGTTTTGCTGATTCAATGAGAGGGCTGGGAACACCGGCATTCCCGGAGGATATGTTTATAAATGCGTCTGTCGAATTTGTCCGCCGCAATGCGGAACTTGGCTATATTCCAACATATGACAGCGCATGGGAAAAAGATAATTTTGCCGGTGCGTCTGCTGTGTATTTACGTCCTTTTATGAATTCAGAAGGAGCAATAGGCGTAGGGCTCGCAAAGGAACCATATGTCGTCATCTGCGCGACAACTGTTTCCTCGTATTTTAAAGGCGGAAACACAAAAGCTGTCACCACAAAACGTATTCGGGCGACACCGTTCGGCACAGGCTGTATTAAATGCGCTTCAAACTATGTTATGTCCGCTCTTGCAAAAAAAGAAGCGGAAACAGATGGGTATATGGAAGTAGTTTTTCTGGACGCGGTTGAACACAAATATATTCAAGAAGGTTCTTCCTGCAATATTTTCTTTCATCTGAAAGACGGCACCCTTGTCACTCCAGAATTGGGCGATACTATTTTACCAGGTATTACACGCGCAAGTGTAATTGATCTTGCCCGCGCAGAAGGCATTACTGTTGAAGAACGGCAGATTTCTATTGACGAGGCAATGGAATCGGGTATTGAATGTTTTGTCACAGGTACCGCAGCAGGTATAACACCTATTGAGAGTATTACGCACAACGGGAAAGAAGCAGTGTACAATAACCGAAAGCCGGGACCACTTGGAGAAAAGCTGCAGCGTATTCTTAAAGGGACTCAATACGGAACAATTGAAGATACACATCACTGGAATTACAAAGTAAAATAGCAGCTTTCACTGCATAAATAAAAAACCGCTGTCCGGTATGGCAGCGGTTTTTATTTTTATCATGAATTATTATCGTTTTAATTTATTTAATGCGACATACAAATTACCAAGCGCGTTTACAACCGCTCCGGAAATTGTCACCAGATTTATGTATTTAAGTTCAAGTGATTGACCTGAAAGATGTTCCCGCTGCTGATATAGTTCCTGTACAGTATCATGCATCTGTTTATGGACTTTCTCAAGAGCGCGTACCTGATCCAGATTTTTAAAATTAGCATTCTCTCTGCTGCATTTATCAAGCCACTTGCCTAGATCACAGGCATGACAATCTCCGGGCGGAGAAGCTGGCACAGCAGAACGATCTTTCAGCAGAGATTGAGCGTATTCAAGCCAGTTAATATGCTGCTGCACTGCCAAGACATACGGCATATCAAGTGCGCTATCGCCTGAAACACCATCAATTTTAAATAAGGTATTTTCAACAGAAGATATCTTATGAATCATATCACATGATACTTCCACCGAAGAAAGGGCCTTTTTTGCGATATCTGTCAGATCATCATTAATTGAAGATGAAAGAGAGCTGACCTGTTCAACAGAACCGGATAAATCTGTTATGTGGCCGGAAATATCAGAAGATCGTTTACTCAGCTCCATACTGGAAGCAGCAATACCATCCGCCGTATCAAGCAGCTTTACGCCAGTTCCGCTCAGTTCCTGAACATCAGAGGCGATAGTGGACAAAGAAGCAGAAGTTTCTTCAACTTTTGAGCCTATCACCTGCATAGCAGCACCGGCTTCATCAGCAAGTCTGCGAGCTTCCATCAGAGTATCTATCATGCTTTTTAATGTCTTATCAATATTAGCCGCGTTTACCCTGGTATTTTCTGAAAGTTTGCGAATCTCACCGGCAACAACAGCAAAACCGACACCAGCTTTACCAGCGTGAGCTGCCTCAATTGCCGCATTCATCGCAAGCAAATTCGTCTGTTCACTGATGTCGTTGATTGAACCAATGACAGCTTTAATAGCATCAACATTTTTGCTGAGTACATCAATAACTCCCAGCACTTTTGTTACTTTTTCAGAACCCGCAGTAGTAGAATCTGTCAGTTCCGCTGTCACAGCAAGTCGTTCATTTGTGATATTTGATACTTGCTGAAGAGAATCATTAATAGACACAATGGCATCACGGGTATAATCAACAGCTTTATTCTGACGGGTAATAAAATTATCCATTTCCTGGATAGCAGATACAATCTGCAGAATAGAACTGACAACACCTTTTAAGTGGTCATCAAAGTCAGCGAATTCAGAACTTTTATCCTGTGTCGTCTCGATAGTTTTGGCAGAATTTACCAAAGATTTGCCAATCAGCACCTCAAGGGCTTCAATTTCATGTTTTATTACAGTCATGCGATCTTCGCATTCCCGGCTGAACAAAACGTCTTTCTGAACAGCTGCATTCACAGTTGGAGCAGAATTTGTTTTAATATTTTTCTTTCCAAACATGGCATATAATAGCACATTATCGGTAAATATGTGTAGATAAAAAATCCGCAGCACACACAAAAAACTGCCCGCAACAGTTGTTTAAACTAATTGTCATATTATGAATTTTACGATACAAATAAAAAAAGTACCTTACATACATTTTGCAGAAGGAGTTTAATGTGTCAATCATTGTCTCAACCGAGGGCAGAAACACACCTGTTTTTCTGCTCCACACCCCTGCGTCAAGTTACATCATATACACAGAAAATGGTTATCTGTGTCACGGCGGATGGTTCGACCGAACCGAATTCTGGAGCGGCCATTGCGTTAAAAGACACACTGATATGGGATTTTCGCCTAATCCCAGTGAATATGGTGCAGAACGTGTTTTCTCTCTGGACACCATTATGCAGGAATATTCATCAGCAGGCAGAAGCGATTTCAGAGCACCGGCTTTTAAAGCATTTTTTGCAGACGGCTCCCATTCAGCAGATCTTTTATACAATACATATAGAATCATACCTGGGAAACCGCCTCTTAAAGGACTGCCCTCCGTATATGTAGAAAATAATGATGAGGCCGACACTCTTGAAATAGACCTGAAAGACCCATTATCCGGCATTACGGTAACACTTTCCTATACTGTATTTTCACAGCGTGATGTGATTTGCCGGCATACGGTCATTTCTAATCCTGACAGCGGCAGCACTCTGACATTGAATCACGCAATGAGCGCCTGCATTGATTTTCCCTCAGCGTCATTCTCAATGCTCCAGCTTTCAGGCGCCCACTGCCGCGAACGAGTACCATTTATCCGGCAGCTTGTACCAGGAGTACAGGAAGTTTCTTCCCGCCGAGGCGCTTCAAGCCATCAGCAGCATCCATTTATCGCCCTGCTCGAAGAAGGTGCAACAGAAACACAGGGAACAGTATATGGGTTCTCCCTTGTTTACAGCGGTAATTTCCTGATGCAGGCTGAAACTGATCAGTGCTTTACAACTCGTATTCTCGCAGGTATCAACCCGGAAACCTTTTTCTGGAAACTGGAACCAGGAGCATTATTCACAACTCCCGAAGTAGTAATGGTTCGCAGCAGGAATGGACTGGGAGAAATGAGCCGCACATATCATGATTTATACAGAAGCCGTATGTGCCGCGGCCAGTGGAGAGACAAAGACCGTCCGATTGTTATAAATAACTGGGAAGCGACATACTTTGCTTTTACCGGAGAAAAACTTTGCGCCCTCGCCGAAAAAGCCGCTGATGCAGGCATTGAGCTCTTTGTTCTTGATGACGGATGGTTTGGCGAACGTGATGATGATTTTCGTTCTTTGGGCGATTGGACTGTCAACACAAATAAAATTCCCGGCGGGCTTGCTGCTCTGGCAAATGATATACGCGAAAAAGGACTCGCGTTTGGTCTGTGGGTAGAACCAGAAATGATCAGCGAAGACAGTGATCTGTATCGGTTACATCCGGATTGGTGTCTGCGTGTACCAGGACGAAAACCAGTAACTGGACGCAGCCAACTTGTGATAGACTTATCCCGAACAGATGTTGTTGATTATCTTATCAATACATTCACCCAGATTTTTAAATCGGCTCCGATTACCTATGTAAAATGGGATTTCAACCGGCATCTTACAGATGTCGCATCTACAGCCTTGCCTGCTGACCGGCAGGGGGAAGTGTTCCACCGATTTGTTTTAGGACTCTACCGGCTTATGGATACGCTGACAACCCGTTTCCCGAATCTGTTATTTGAAAGTTGTTCAGGAGGCGGCGGTCGGTATGATCCTGCAATTCTTCAGTATATGCCCCAAACATGGACGAGCGATAACACTGACGCACTTTCACGAACATGGATACAGCTTGCAACCAGCATCGTATATCCCGCATCAACAATGTCCTGCCATGTCTCAGCAGTTCCAAACCACCAGACAGGGCGAAATGCGCCGCTGATGCTCCGATTTGCAGTCGCTGCCGCAGGTACATTTGGCTATGAACTCGATCTGACCAGATTACCGCAGCAAGAACTTGATAATATAAAAAGTTTAACACAGCAATATAAACAGATCAGAACTCTTGTACGAACAGGAGACTTGTACCGCATCAAGACACCATGGCATATCAGCGGCTGCGCTGATTACGCAGGAGGTCTGTTTGGAACTGGAGATACAGCCTCATGGCTTTATGTCTCAAAAGAAGCAGATGACGCTTTATTCACCGTCATCTGGCTGATGCCAGGCGCAAATCCTTCAGGCTGTTCATACCGGCTGCAAGGACTTGATCCAAACGCGCGGTATAAAATCATCCCCATCTGGACAGGAAAAGACACGTTGTATACCGACACAGTAGCAGGCGGCGCAGAATTAATGCACGCAGGTATTCATATTACTTACCAGCCGTCTTATGAGCAATGCTTTATGCTCAGACTGAAAAAGATCTAACCAAAGAAAACTGTTTTTTAACAAAGATATCCGCCTACAGCGGATATCTTTTTCAATACAACTTTTCTATTTTTGAAAGCTATTTTTTTCTTAAAACATACAATTCCTTATTACAAACAAAAATAAAAAGAACAATAGCAGTACAAGCAACAGCAAAAGAAACCTTTTTTTTATTGACAAAATAAAGACAAAAAACATACTATATAGAAAATATATGTTTGGTTGATGTTTTACCAGTATAACATCCAGCATACATATATCACTAGGACAGGAGGTTAGATATGGAGAAACTTAATTATCCAGCACAGCGACAACGGCTAAGACTGTGCTGTTCTCTTATCGCAGCAGTTTCCCTTCTTCTGTTTGCAGCATGCAGCGGCAATACAGCGCAGGACGGGAAAATTCACATTGAACTGGTTCATTACAAACCTGAAGCAGTTAAGACATTTGAAGCGCTTGAGGAGAAGTTCAACGCATCACAGAACGAAATTGTTCTGACAATTGAATCCCCAAATGAAGCAATGACGATTCTTAAAACACGGTTTGTCAGAGAGGATCCGCCGGATATTATCGGTATTGGCGGAGATATCAACTATTCCATTTTTCTTGATGCGGGAATGTTGATGGATATCTCTGACTATGAAGGGCTGCATGATATTAAAGATTCTTATCTAAACACAGCTGATCTTCTGGAATTTGTTCCTACAGAAGGCGCATACACAGTTCCTTTTGCCGCGAATGCAGCTGGTGTCTTATATAACAAAGATATTTTTGATGAACATGGCTGGTCAATTCCCCGCACATGGGATGAGTTTATTTCTCTGTGCAAAACTATAAGAGCAGCCGGTATACAGCCCCTATTTTTTGGATATCGAGACACATGGACATGTCTGGCACCATGGAATGCGATAGCAGTAGACCTTGCCCCGGCAGATATCTGCCAGCAGGTAAATAGAGGAGAAGCAAAATTCAGTGATGCGTACCGTTTAGTCGCGGAAAGGGATCTGGCGCTCCTTGAATTTGCGCAGCCTGATCCATTCGCCTACGGCTACAATGATGCCTGTACTGAATTTGCACGCGGGGGAGCGGCAATGTTTGTAATTGGTAATTACGCTATCCCGCAAATCCGCTCTGTAAATCCCGATATCAATATTGATTCCTTTGTATTTCCCGCAAGCAATGATCCGGAACAGAATATTCTGAATTCAGGCAATGACTTGCAATTCTCAATTATAAAAGACTGCAAAAATAAAGAAGCCGCCTATAAGGTATTGGATTTCTTATTTGCCGACGAAAATGTGCAGATGTATCTTGATGATCAGAACGCCGTTCCCTGTAAAAAAGGTGATTTCAACATCTCTCCGATGCTGAACGGCATGAAAGACTATATCATTAACGGCAAAACAGCAGATTATCAGGACCACTACTATCCTACCGGCATGGGAGTAGATAGTATGATTCAGTCATTCCTCATCAATAAAGACATTGATGCTTTCCTGAACAAGTTTGATACAGACTGGGTTCGCTACAATAGAGACACTATCCAGAAACTTGAAGACTATGCCGCGAAAGGAGGCAAATAATGGCGAAAAAACAGCTTATCGGGGGAAACAGAACGTTTCTGGCAATGACCATTCCCGTTCTGATATTATTCTTCTGTTTTAATACACTTCCGCTGATTCAGGGCTTTATTTACAGTTTTACAAATTACCGGGGATTCGGTAATTATGATTTTGTCGGTTTGCGCAATTATCTTGATTTATTCAAGGACGGACGAGTTGGCCGTTCATATCTTTTTACTTTTAAGCTGGCAATTGTTTCAACTATTTTAGTTAATGTACTGAGTATGGTGTTAGCAATCGGGCTGAACAATAAAATCAAGTATAAGAGCGGATTACGGGCAATTTATTTTATTCCCAATGTTCTTGGCGGCCTTGTCGTCGGCTACATTTTCCAGTTCTTCTTTACATATGTCCTTCCTGCAATCGGTAAAGAACTTGGTCTGGCTTCTCTCTCTTCCAGCCTGCTCTCAAATGTCGGCGCCGCATGGATCGCAATTGTTATTGTTTGTGCTTGGCAGTCAACAGCGATGAATACTATCATCTATATTTCAGGTTTGCAAACTGTACCGGAAGATGTTTATGAAGCAGGTTCAATTGATGGCATCACAAGCGGATGGCAGAAATTCAAGCATTTAACACTGCCTCTGATTTTTCCATTTATTACCATCAACTTAGTTCTCTGTATGAAGAATTTTCTGATGGTATTTGATCAGATTATGTCTTTAACAAAAGGCGGACCGGCGCAGAGCACAGAGTCTATTTCATATTTAATTTATAACAACGGTATGGCAGGAAGTGAATTTGGATTTCAGAGTGCAAACGCATTTGTATTCTTTGTGCTGATTGTTGTTATCTCTGTTCTGCAGATAAAATTCCTTGGTAAAAAAGAGGAGCAGCTCTAATGAAAACTATTAATAAAATAAACTGGCCCATTACAATTCTGCTTATCATAGGCTCAGTTACGATATTTTTTCCTCTCTATATGGCAATAGTTATTGCTCTGAAATCTCCGACTGAAATGACAAATGACGTTGCCGGCGCGCTTGCTTTTCCTATCCATATGGCGTTTTCCAATTTTTCAGAAGCAATGCGCGTGACTGATTTCTGGCACTCTCTGAGCAGCAGTTTGCTTATTACCCTTATTACTATTGTGCTTTCTATTCTGATTCACTCTGTAGCTGGGTACGCGATCGGAAGAAACATGGCACACAGTAAGTTTTACAGTTTTGCCTATATGTATATAGTCAGCGGAATGTTTGTTCCTTTCGCCATTCTGATGATGCCGCTGGTTAAACAAACAGCTGTAATGGGAATAGCAAATATTGTTGGTGTTATTTTGTTATATGTGGTATTCTTTATGCCTATGAATTTGCTGTTATATGCCGGATACTTAAAAAATATCCCTCTGGCATTAGAAGAAGCTGCACTCATTGACGGAGCTGGAACATGGAGAACATACTGGACGATTATTTTCCCTATTATTAAACCAATGCACGCAACAGTAGCCGTTCTGACAGCACTTTCCACATGGAACGATGTAATGACACCTCTTGTTATTATGTCCGGAAGCGGTCTAAATACACTTCCCCTTGCACAGTTAAATTTTCAAACACAATTCGGTACAAACTATAATCTCGCGTTTGCGTCATATTTGCTGGCACTAATACCGATCATCATTTTCTACATCATTTGTCAGAAACAGATTCTTAATGGTGTTGTTAACGGCGCAGTAAAATAATAAGTCATTTATCACTAAAACCGCCCTGTCTGTACAGAGGCGGTTTTTTATTTATGTCAATAAAGTATAATAAAATATCAATATCAGCATAGAATTCGTTTATAAAAGATAATATACTATATATACTCAACCAAACAGCAAGGAGAATATACAGTATGGAAACACGCGCATGGTGGAAGGAAGGGGTAATTTATCAGATATATCCACGAAGTTTCATGGATTCAAACGGAGATGGTATTGGTGATATCAACGGTATCAGACAGAAACTGCCTTATCTGAAAAATCTAGGAATAGATATTATCTGGATCAGCCCTTTTTATAAATCACCGCAGGTGGACAATGGATATGACATTAGTGACTATCAGGATATAGATCCCATGTTTGGTACGATGGCAGACTTTGATGCGATGCTTTCAGAAGCTCATTCATTGGGAATAAAAATTGTTATCGACCTGGTTGTAAACCATACCAGTGATCAACATAAGTGGTTTATCGAAAGCCGTAAGAGTAAAGATAATCCCTATCGAGATTTCTATATCTGGCGAGATCCAAAACCAGACGGAAGCGAACCTAATAATTGGGGCAGTTGTTTTTCAGGCAGCTCGTGGAAATATGATGAAACAACCCAGCAGTATTACCTGCATCTGTTCGCGCCGGAACAGCCAGATCTGAATTGGGATAATCCAAAAGTCAGAGATGCTGTTTTTAACATGATGACATGGTGGTGCAATAAAGGTATAGACGGATTTAGGATGGATGTAATCAGTATGATAAGTAAAGTCCCCGGACTGCCAGATGGCCCAAAAGATCCAGGCTCTCTATACGGCAGTTTTGGACCATATGTTCTTCATGGACCGCATGTACATGATTATCTGAAAGAAATGAACAGCAAAGTTCTGTCAAAATATGATCTGGTTACCGTTGGAGAAACTTCAGGCGTCACCACAGAAGAGGCACAAAAATATGCTGGTTTTGATTCACATGAATTGAATATGGTCTTTCAATTTGAGCGTATTGATTGTGAAAACGAAAACGGCAGTAAATGGACAGATAAGAAAATCAGTCTGCCTGAGCTAAAGGCTATTTTCAGTCGCTGGCAGACAGATCTTGAGGGTAAGGCATGGAATAGTTTATATTGGGAAAACCATGATCAGCCGCGCAGTGTTTCACGATACGGCAGTGAAGATACTTATTGGAAAGAATCAGCGAAAATGCTTGCCTTGTGCCTGCATATGCAGAAAGGCACTCCATATATTTATCAGGGTGAAGAACTGGGGATGACAAATACCAGATTTGAAAGCCTGGATGATTGCCGGGATCTGGAAGCAATAAACGCGTATCATGAGATGACAGAAAAGCAGGGTATCAGCCATGAAACTATGATGCGGTATATTAACCGTATCAGCCGCGACAATGCACGTACACCAGTTCAGTGGACGAGTGATAAAAATGCAGGATTTACAACTGGAACCCCTTGGATTGCTGTTAACCCTAATTATACCCGTATCAATGCGGAAAACCAGATACATGACGATGATTCTGTTTTTACATTTTATAAAACACTGATTGCATTACGAAAACGTTATCTGGTAATTACTTATGGTACATATGAATTGCTTGAGCAAGAGCATGAACAACTGTATATATATACACGAACACTTGAAGACGCTCCGGCTGGAGAAAAGCAATTACTTGTCATCTGTAATTTCAGTGACAGAGAATCAGTCTATTCTGTACCTGACTGTTTTCATAACGCAAAACTGCTCATTGCAAATTATAAAGACACTGAACATCAGCCGAAAAATATAAAACAGCTGCGGCCATACGAAGCAGCTGTATATATGCAATAAGGAGATAGAAAACTGATGATACTGGCTATTGATATCGGGAACACTAACATTGTACTTGGTTGTATAGACAGCACGCAAATCTATTTTACTGAACGACTCTCAACAGTACGGTCTAAAACAGCTCTGGAATATGCCATCGCTATCAAAGAAATGCTGACGATTTATGGAATAGATTCAACAGCTATTGATGGCGGTATTGTTTCTTCTGTGGTGCCACAGCTTACAAATACAGTGCGTCAGGCAGCGCAGAAAATTCTAAAAAAAGACATCCTCATTATGAGTCCCGATATAAAAACCGGTATCACAGTTAGAACGGATAAACCGCAGGAAGTAGGCAGCGATTTAATCGCCGGTGTCGCTGCAGCTATTGCAGCATATCCTCTTCCAGCGATTGTCATTGATATGGGTACGGCGACAACTATCAGTATAGTGGATACAGATGAGACATTTATCGGATGCCTTATACTGCCGGGAGTACGGACATCATTTGATTCCTTAACATCTCAGGCATCACAGCTGCATAGTATTGCCCTTGAAGAACCAGGCAGCATTATCGCGACAAATACAAAAGACTGTATGCTGAGCGGCATTATGTATTCCAATGCAGCAGCTATTGATGGAATAGCAGACCGCATAGAAGAAGAACTCGGTCAGACTGTCTCCATAATTGCTACAGGAGGTCTTGCAAAACAGATTATTCGGTTGTGCAAACGGACAATAATTCTGGATGAAGAATTACTGCTGAAAGGATTATGGATAATATACAATAAGAACCAACATTGTTAATTACCTTTCATATGCAGTTTCTCAAGCTCTGAATCTGAAAGAAGAAAATAATTTTTTTCTTCTTCAGGGGGGATGCGTTTCCACTCTGTACTGATACCTAGTATACCATATCTATCCAAAGAGACTCGAAGAAAAGCCGTTTGGGCATCATCAGAAAGTTTAACACGAATATTAAAATCAGTCTCCCCAACGGGATTATGGATTTTGCCATCTTTCCATTCGTTCTTATCAAATTTAAGATCATATAAATAGGTAATCTCGCCAAGCATAAATGCACGAGCATGCTTTATTGTTTCACTCTCCATCTTATTTTTGCCGCCCTGACTGCGATATCCAACCGCATATGCGCTATACAGATCACCACAGCGATAAAAATGAATAACGGCAGATCTTCCATCTGAATCAGATGGGCCATACCACAAGCCAAGTATTTCTGATTCCTGGGCAACACAGAAAACACAGCCGAAAACGGCAACCAGCATTATAAACAAAGCATAAATACGGCTCATGGCCTTATTTCCATATCTCTTTTTTTGACTCAAATCTGATACCATATCCAAGAGAAACAACAGCATTTATCCCATAATCGGTATCATATTCACATCCTGCATAAACAGAGAAACCGCGCCATTTTACAAACGCAAGTAACTGACCCGCAAATGATGGACTCATAAGCTGAGAAGAATCATTGCCAGTAATTGCAGATAAAGGGGTCATAAAACGGCTTCCAAGGCGCAGTTCACTGCCAATTGCAAGTCCTTGCACAGGCTCGAAAGTTAGCCCGATTGGAAGAAATAACGTAAAACCTATGTTGGACGCTGTTGAAATTAACTGAAAATCACGGGGAAAGGCAAATATTCCTTCTGTACCGATACCAACATATACAGGTGTATAAGGGATACGAGCTGAATAAAAAATATCTATATTTGCGGAAAATGACAATTCATTGTTAAAAAAAATGTTACTTCCACATAAAAATGAAAGCTCACTTACAAATGGAATGACGCGCCTAACTTTTTTTTCTGCAGAGACCTCTCCACTCATACTTTCAGCTGGCGGAACATCACCAGGATAGATAACCCGAGGTTTTAGTTTCTTTTCGGCCTTAAAGGATTTTGACACAAGCATTCGGTATAGTGTTCCATCATTATATGATATCAGCACATCATTATCATCCGGAGAAAAACTAAAAGATTTCACTACAATCTCATCATTCTGTCTTGTTCTAATATGACCAAGGTAGGCACCATTTTTAAAATCATAATATTCAAATCGACCATTCTCAGTCAAAATGCGAACGACGTTTCCATCACCGGAAATATCAAAACCGGCAATATTCTGCTTGACTGGCAAAGTCCACATCTCTCTCCCTGTTAAATCCCACACGGTCAAACGTTTTGCTTCTGTAGTACCAATCACATACTTACCATCAGGCGTAAAGAGCACAGGTATATCATGAAGAGGTTTGAATTGAATTACAGCAACTGTCGTACAAGATTCAGTATGCCAAATTCTGAAAGTATTATCTCTGGAGGCAGAAACCATATACTTACCATCGGGACTGAAATCAAGCGCATATACATTCTTCTTATGGCCAAAAAGATCACGCGGTGACAATCTATCTGTATATCGCAAACGCATATACAATCGAATCGCATTATTAGAAAGGGTTACCGCAATATAATCAGCACTATTGCTCACCGCAAAACCGTTTTTATAAATCTTATCTCCAATATGGACAGTATCTAAGAGAACATCCCGTGTATACGACCATAATTCAAGTGTTCCATCAGCAGATAGTAATGTGACAAACCGCTGGTTTTCAAATTCTGAAAAGCCAGCAGCATATATAAGACTGCGCCGCATAGGAAAAGAACGCTCAATCCGTTCAGTCAATGCATCATAAATAATGAAATCATTATCTACGTTAACACCAAACAGAGCCGCATCCTGACTCCACGTAATATAGTTTATCTGATAAGTTGCCGTCTGCAGCAGCTCATCATCAGCTACAGCAAAAACAGAACACGTTAGAACAACAAAAAATAAGAAAGCCCATAAACAGCCAATAATTTGTTTAGTCATACCTGATTTTATTATTATAGTGCAACAGATAAGAAATAACAATAATTGAAACACGGCCCCACTGACAGCCTATAATAAAATAAAAAAAAGCAGTATGATATATTGGGAGGTATATAGGTATGGCAGATTTACTAGATTATATTCTCTGGAGAGGAGATATTCCATTCGAAATTGCACCGCTCAATGAAATTGACTGTCTCATTTTTGCTCAACTCTCATATATAAAACTAGATAGCATTGTAGAGGGAATTAATAGTAAAAATACAATCACCCTTGCTCAAGCAAGCAACCAATTCTTTACTGCGCAGGATTTTCATATCAGGAGCGATAATGGACCTCTGATAAATAAGAAAACTCAAGATCTTTTCAGAACAATCAGTACAACGCGCAGATTTAAAGATATTGAGTTATATGCCTATGAAAATACAATTGATACTACAACAGAAAAACAGTTTTCTGCGGTTTCATTTTTGCTGCCTAACAAAACAGTCTTTATTGCGTTTCGCGGGACTGATGATACACTTATCGGGTGGAAAGAAGATTTCAATATGGCATTTCTTACACCGATACCAGCACAGCAAGATGCAGTTAACTATGTTAATACCATTGCAGCGTCCAAAATAGTGGTTCCTAAATCTATCCTGATTGGAGGACACTCAAAAGGCGGTAATCTTGCCATTTATGCGGCAGCAAAATGTAACCCAAAAGCTAAACAAAGACTGGTCGGTATATATAATTATGATGGTCCCGGTTTTGCACGCGAAACATTGGACACTCCTGAATTTGTATCTATAAAAGGACTCGTTCATTCTTTTATCCCCGAAATGTCAATTGTAGGTATGTTATTTGAACAGGAAGGAACCTTGACAGTTGTTGAAAGTACAGAAAAGGGAATTATGCAGCATGATCCATTTTCATGGGTCCTCCATGGGCCACAATTTCATATAGTAAATGGGATTGCTCTTTCAAGTCATGTCTTTGATAAAACAGTTAAAACACTTCTTGGCGAACTTGATCTTGAAAAACGAAGAATACTGATAAATACAATTGCAGAAATTATCCAGGCCAGCAAAGCTCAAAAACTATCTGATCTGCAATCAAATTTCTTTGAAAATTCAGTCGCCATAATCAGCGCAATGAGCAAGGTCGATCCACATAATCGTGATGTGATCATAAATATTATCAAAGCACTATTCAGATCTGCAACTTCAGCACTTTTGACAACATATAATAAATAAAAAGAGGCAGTCTTTAACATGACTGCCTCTTTCTTTATTCAAAATAATAAGTCCTTATCAAAACCTGTTATTTCTTCTTCAGATATTTAACACTGTCAAGTGCGACAGCTGCGATAATGATAAAGCCTTTAAAAACGAACTGCAAGTTTGTATCGATTCCAAGGAATGTTAAACAATACGTCAAACTCTGGAAAATAATAACACCAACTACAGCACCGCCGATCTTACCAATACCGCCGTTAAAAGAAATACCGCCAACAACGCAGGCCGCGATAGCATCAAGTTCATATCCCTGACCAGTACCCGCACTGGCATTTGCCTTAAACGCCTCAAGGAAAGAACCACATCCATAAAAAATACCAGCCATGATAAATACACCCATTGTTGTCTTAAATACACTGATACCACTTACGCTCGCCGCTTCTGCATTACCACCAACAGCATACATATTCTTTCCAAATGTAGTCTTATTCCAAATAAACCATGCTACAATAATAGCAATCAAAGCAGGAATAATTAATTTGGGGAATGTGATAAGTTCACCGTTTATTACACCTAAAATCCAACGACCGCCAAGTAAATCTTTAATATTGCCGTCAATTGATCCGACTGGAGTACCACTGGTACCAAAGAACAACAACCCATAAATGATCAGCTGTGTGGCAAGTGTAGAAATAAATGGATGCATTTTAAATCGTGCGGTAAAGAAACCGGCAAATGCACTGAACGCAACACAAAGTACAATGGAAATTACCAGTGCCATTACGACGCGCATACCCATTGCCATTGGTGTAAAATCCCACGGTCCCATTCCAAAGAACGTGACAATGTTCATACCAGGATGCAAAATCAGACCTGTAATAACAGCACCAAGCGCAACCATACGGCCAATACTCAAGTCCGTACCAGCCTGAAGAATTAAGCCGGCGACACCAAGGGCATAAAACATACGTGTTGACGACTGTTCAAGAATCGTGAAAATATTCGGCAGCGTTAAAAGGTTTCCACTTCCTGACAGAGGTGCCAAGATTATACAGACAATAAAGAACACTAAAATTGCCAGATACAAACCATTATCGAGGAAGAATTTTGACAGCTTAAATTTATATACATAGTCTTTCCAGCCCATGATAAAATTTTCAGCAAAATCAGTTTTTCCATTTCTCAGCGCGATATTTTTCTGAACATGATCTATAAAAGCCTGATTCTTAGCATCTTTTGCACGCTGTACTGCTGTTGAAAAAGTATTTTTTGCATCAAACAATGCAGATTTTACTTCATATCGATGCGCATCAATATCAATTTTTAAGGAAGCCTGGGCATTTGCAGAAGTTTTACCTGCGTAACTGCTGCGGATTTGAGCTTCTTTCTTTGCAGCCTCATCATTAATACGCTGTACCTGTTTTGCGTAATCTGCTTTGAATTTCTCAATATTAGCATTCTCAACGGAAATAACAGCTTTTTCATATTTCGCAAATACACTATTAGCATACGCAACGGCCTGTTTGGTCAGCTCTCTATCTTTGGGAGCATTTTGCGCTTCAACCTGCTTTGCTTTTTCTATTTGGCGTTTATGATCAGCAATAATTTTATCTTTTGTAGCCTGATCTATCAGTTTGTTCTTTTTGACAGTCAGAATTTCCTGATGCAGTTCAAGAACTTTTGCCACACCATCACGCCGCAGATCATCAAGCTGTCTGGTATAGTCTGCCAGCTTAGAATCCTCATCCAATGATGGTACACCATAACCATTCTTATTGATATTATCGTTTGCCATTCTGTAACCTCATTATAAATATTTGGCCGAGAGCCGAAGCAACTCTTCCTGGTCTGTCTCTTTTGTATTTACTACACCTGCAAGCCGATGATTAGACATGACGGCAATGCGATTGGTAATACCAAGAATTTCCGGCATTTCGCTAGAAACAACAATTATCGTTTTTCCTTGTTTTGCCATATTGATAATCAACTGGTATATCTCATACTTTGCACCGACATCAATACCTCGAGTAGGTTCATCAAGCAGGAATACATCAGGCTGTCGCTCAAGCCACTTACCAATAATTACCTTTTGCTGGTTACCACCGCTAAGCGCTGAAATTAATTCTTCAGCAGATACACATTTAGTATGCATTATCTTAATTTCTTTATTAGCGGCATCACGCATTTTTCTGTTAGACAGGATACCATATGATTTGTAACTGTTCAGATTCGTTATGACGGTATTAAATTCGATACTTGCTTTACCAAACATACCGTTCAACTTACGTTCCTCTGTAACTAGCGCGAAACCATGCTCCATAGCCTGTTTGCTATTCTGAAAACGAAGTTTTCTACCGCCCAGCAGCATTTCACCACGTGAAATAGTACGTATCCCAAACATTGATTCGAGAAGTTCACTTCGTCCGGCGCCTACTAATCCGTACAGTCCGAATATTTCGCCTTTTCGAACAGAAAAAGATATATCTTCAAGGAAAGGTTCGAATTTGGTAGAGAAATTTCTTACTTCCAGATAATTTTCTCCTGGAGTATTATCAACATCAGGGAAACGTTTATCTAATGAACGACCGACCATTGCCGATATGATCTCATTCATATTTGTTTCCTTAATGGGTTTGGAAAAAATCATCTTTCCATCTCTCAGAACAGCTACTTCATCACATATCTGAAAGATTTCGTCCATTTTATGCGAGATATATACAAACGAAACACCTTTACTACGCAGTTCATTTACAATGGAAAAGAGTTTATTTACCTCACGTTCCGTTAAAGAAGAAGTGGGTTCATCTAGTACAATAATTTTTGCATCATATGAAACAGCTTTTGCAATTTCAACCATTTGCCGCTGTGAAACCGACATAGTACGCATGATGGTTTTAGGATTAACATTCATATTCAAAGAAGCAAAAAGATTTGAGCTGTCTTTGAACATTTTTGCCTCATCAATTACGCCAAGCTGCGTTGGATAGCGTCCAAGAAATAAGTTATCTGTAACAGTACGATCAAGACACTGATTTAATTCCTGATGAACCATTGCGACACCGTTTTCAAGCGCATCTTTAGGGTTCTTGAAATCAATCAACTTGTGCATCAGAGAGATCTGACCTTCATCTTTTGCGTAAATACCGAACAGACATTTCATCATCGTTGACTTACCTGCTCCGTTTTCACCCATCAGTCCCAGTACAGAACCCTTCTTTACAGTAAGATTAATTCCATCAAGAACTTTATTCTTGGCGAAGGATTTTGACAGATTTTTTATCTCCAGTACAACTTCATTCTCCAAAGTTTCCTCCTTCTGGACAAATAAATAGGGCTGTCCATTTTTACGGGACAGCCCCATTTACAGCCATATACTAATTATTGCTGCATCAGGTAGAAAACCTACCCCTCACTCATCAAATTAGTACTTCAGCTTATCTGTGTAGTCCCGACCAGAATTAGTCTTAACCATATTGATAGCATATGCATCAAAGTTATTCAGGTTAGTAAATCTATCCAGACAACTGGATTCATTCTGACCGTCTCCCTGTACAACAGTGAGGTTGATATTAAACAAGGGTGCATAGTAGTTAAGAGCAGGCAGATAAGAAGATGACAAGAAGTTATCTGCAGAGTTATAAATAGTCAGCAAAACTTTCTTTGCAGGAGCAGAACTCTGTTTGATTCCAGCATCACGAACACCTGCTTTATAGTCCTGCCAGTTAGAAGCATTGACACCGGTATTCTGTGCAAGCAGTGCTTTGTGATGTTCAGCATTATCAACATAGTCAACAGGTGCAGAAATTTTACTTCCATCAGCATTTGGTTTTGTAATACCATTTGTATACACATCAGCGCCAGTTAAGCCATCAAGCAGATTGCGGAGAACCTGCAAAGTAGCTGTCGCCTGTGCATCGACATTCTGAGAAACAGTACCAGTCAGCTGACCATTACCAATTGCATCAATTGCGTCTGCGTTTGCGTCATAACCGAAAATTGGAACACCGGCAGGATAATTGGAAGCCTGGAGACAACCCATTGCCATACCATCATTATTTGAAACAACCATATCAATCTGATCGCCAAATTTAGTTGCCCAGCCGCCCATTGCTTCTGTAGCAGCATTGGCATTCCATGTTGACCCATCAGTACCAGTCATTGCCTTACCTTCCAGTTCCACAACTTTATATGTTTTACCAGCAATAGTCACAGAACCTTCTTTAACTTTTCCAGGATCTGAAGATCCGTCATATGTTCCCAGTGCCTGGCGAATACCAACTGTACGAGCTTTTGAGTCATTATGTCCTACGTCACCGATGCAAAGAACATACCCAATGATACCGTCGCCATTGCGATCAATAGATGCATCACAACTTGCCAGATAATCAGTAATCAATTTTCCCTGAACAGCACCGCCGCCAGCAGCATCAAAACCTACATAATAGGTTTTATCATTCCAATCCAGAGAAGCTCTGTCAATTTCACCTGTTGTAGGATCAGACGGTTCCCGGTTAAAGAACACAAGCGGTTTATCCTTATTCAGGACAACCGTTCCTGCGCCTGCGTCTTTTCCACCTGCAGCAAAGGCAATACCACCGATTACAGACAATGCCAAAACGGTACCAAGTAATTTTTTCATCTTTACCTCCTAATATGTTTTGCAACCAAAACACGTTAGCGTGTGTTCGTTCACGCTTAACACGCTCTATTTAATCACTAACACACTAATTTGTCAAACCGTTTTTTTATAAACCTAAAAAAAAAATCGAAATTTTATTGTTTCCTTAATCCATGATTTCACACAATCATTTATTTTGTAAAATTGCATTCCGAAAATAAATACATTTATTTACACGATATAGAAAAATACGCATTTACAAACAAAACAAACTATATACAGACATATAAAATAAAAACTCGCAACTCATACAAATGAATTTTAAATTTGGCGTAAGAATAAAAAAAGATATTGCATTCTGCAACTCCGTGTGTTAAAATAAGTGTACGTACACACAATAACACGCATGCAGTTGGTATATGAATGACAATAACAGAAATAGCTGAAAAAGCAGGAGTATCAATAGGAACAGTAGACAGGGTGCTACATAATCGAGGCAGAGTCGCTCCTGAAACAAAAGAAAGAATTGAATCTGTTATTGCCCAATATGGTTATCAGCCTAATCCGCTTGCAAGACAACTAAAAAGAAAAGAAGAATTTATCATTGGTATTCTGCTACCCGCATTGGACCCTGGTGGGTACTGGGAATCAATGAAACAAGGAATGCTGGAAGCGCAGTCTTTGCTTAATTGTTTTTCTATAAAACTGCAATTCCAGTTTTATAGCCGCATTGAAGCAGGATCTTTTCTAAAAGCAGCTAAGCAGCTTTGTATTTCATCAAAACCAAACGCATATATAATCGCACCTGTTGTCCCGGAAGAAGTTATGTTGTTTCTACATGAAATTCAAGATGTGCCATTTCTATTTGTTGATTCACCATTGGCACAAGCTGTACCGGTTACTACTATAGCACAAAATCCTTATAAAGCAGGTTTCTGTGCAGGTCGCATAATGCACATGCTAAAAGGTTCCGGACAATACGCATGTCTTCGTATGTATGCAGATGCATACAATCTTCGAGAAAGATATAGGGGGTTCAATGATTTTTTTAAACAGGACTCATCTTCAGCAGTAATAGAATCAATTTGCCCCGACGAAAAAGAAACAGATGTATTTTATTTTCTTGATGATTTACTTTCATTATATCCTGAGATCAAAGGATTGTTTGTCAGTCATGCAGAAGTTCATATTGTAGGTAAATATCTTACATTTAAGGGACTGAAAGACCATATTGCACTTATTGGATATGATAATCTCCCAGAAAACAGAGAAGGTCTTTCTGACGGCAGTATAGATTGTATTATTTCACAACGGCCAGAATATCAGGGATATATCAGCATTTATGAGGTCTACCGATTTTGCCTACTCAATCAAGGAAAGCGGGATCTTATTGAAATACCTATAGATATATTTTTTAAAGAAAACGCAACTGATTTCATATCAATCTAACTGATTGATATAAAAATTATAGGAGACACATATGAAAGAGGTTTGTACAGAACTTGCCAAATTGGCAGAAACAGACAGGGTCGCTCTTGCAGCCGAAATGAAAAAGCAGTTTATTGCTCGATATGGAGGACAAGAAGACGAGGTAAGGATTTTCTTCTCTCCCGCACGAATTAATATTATTGGAGAACATATTGATTACAACGGAGGAAAAGTTTTTCCTGCTGCTATTGACAGAGCTTTGTACTTGGCTATTCGTAAAAGATCTGATAGCAAAATTGTATATGACGACTTAAGGTTTCCCGGCGAATTCTGTTTTGATATACATGATAATTTCTCTTTCAAAAAAGAACATGATTACTGCAACTATCTTAATGGCATTCTGAAAATTCTGAAAGACAGAGGCTTCTCTCTTGATACGGGATTTGAAGTATTGTTTTTCAGCTGCATTCCTGCAGGCGGAGGAATTTCTTCTTCTTCAGCCTTGGAATGCGGATTTGCATTTGCTATCTGCAATTTATACAATTTTGATGTAAACCGCATTGAAATTGCAAAAATTGGACAACAGTCAGAACATGAATTTATGAATGTTAAATGCGGCATTATGGATCAATTTATTATCGCCATGGGGCGGAAAGATAACGCAGTTCTACTTGATTGTGAAACTCTTGATTACCAATATGTACCGCTTGCCGCAGGGGACTACCGATTTGTTGTGATGAACACTAATAAAAAACGCCAACTTGCTGATTCAAAATATAATGAGCGCCGCGAAGAATGTATGAAAGGCCTTGCCCTCATCCAAGAAGAAATGAAGAAGCGTGGTGAATCTCCTGTAAAAGAATTGTGTAACTTAACGCCCGAAAAGTTTGAAAGTTATAAAAACTGTATCACCGATCCTGTTCTTGAAAAACGAGTCCGCCACTGTGTTACAGAAAATGCACGTGTTCTCCAGGCTGTTGGAGCAATGAAATCAGGAGACCTTGATACACTGGGGAAACTGCTTGAAGGTTCACACCTTTCACTTAGAAATGACTATGAAGTAACGGGTATAGAACTTGATACACTTTTTGAAGAAGCCCTTAAAATTCCCGGATGCAAGGGAGCCCGCATGACAGGAGCAGGGTTTGGAGGCTGCGCCATCGCCATTGTTCATAAAGATTCTATTCCCTTATTCATTGAAAAAGTTCAAGAAGCATATACTGCAAAAATAGGATATGCAGCAGGATTTTTTGCGTGCAGCATTGGTGATGGTACCAGTGAACTGAAATACTAAGGAGTAATCAAATGACCGTTGATGAATGTATTCATTCGCTTGTTGCATATGGAGAAAAAACAGGGCTGATTTTACCAGAAGATAAAATATATGCAACGAACCGTATACTTGAATTGCTGCAACTTGACGAGTACAATGCAGAAAATTGTACAGAATCCAGTGATAACCTTGAAACAATTCTTACACAGCTGCTGGATTATGCGTATAGTAAACATCTGTTTCCAGATAATACCATTACATGGAGAGATATTTTTGATACCAGACTGATGGCATGTATCACACCACCGCCGTCTTTAGTAAATCGCATGTTTAACGAGAAATACAAGGTATCACCAGAAGCAGGTACTGATTTCTATTATAAATTTAGTTGCGATACTAATTATATCCGACGTGATCGGATCAAAAAAGACTTGAAATGGCAAGTTAGCACTGAATACGGAGCACTTGATATAACAATTAATCTATCAAAGCCAGAAAAAGATCCTAAAGCTATCGCAGCTGCAAAACTATCAAAACAAAGCGGATATCCTAAATGTCAGCTTTGTTTTGAAAACGAAGGATACGCAGGACGAATCAACCATCCAGCACGTGGCAATCACCGTATCATGCCAATTGATATTTGCGGTGAAAAATGGGGGTTTCAATATTCTCCTTATGTTTACTACAATGAACACTGCATTGTATTAAATAGCAATCATACCCCTATGGTAATTAGTGAAAATGTGTTTGCCAAATTGTTCAGTTTTGTATCACAGTTTCCGCATTATTTTGTCGGTTCAAATGCAGATCTTCCCATCGTTGGAGGTTCAATCTTAACGCACGAACATTTCCAAGGCGGCCGTTATGAATTTCCTATGGCAAAAGCTCCCATTGAAGAAGCGGTCTCAATTCCCGGCTATACCGATATAGAAGCAGGTATTGTAAATTGGCCAATGTCAGTTATTCGCCTTCGTGGTACGGATATTCCTCGCATAGTTCAGTGCGGTGGGGCTATATTAAGTGCATGGCGTAAATATACCGATAAAGACGCATTCATTTTTTCAGAAACCAATGGAGAACCACACAATACCATTACACCGATTGCGCGAAAAAGAAACAATGTATATGAGTTAGATCTTGTTCTGCGAAATAACATTACAACGGAGGAACACCCATTAGGTGTTTTTCATCCGCATGCAGAACTCCATCACATCAAAAAAGAGAATATCGGACTTATCGAAGTAATGGGGCTGGCAGTTCTGCCATCGCGGCTAAAAAAAGAACTTACGGATTTAGAGCCATGTTTGCTTGGCGAACAAGATCCAGCCGTAAAGCCTGAAACAGAAAAACATGCTGCATGGATTGATGAATTAAAACAGAAATATTCTACCACTATCACAAAAGAAAATGTTTCTGATATTTTAAGAGAAGAAACAGGACTTGTCTTTAAGCGAGTTCTGGAAGATGCAGGTGTATATAAACGCACTCCAGAAGGAAAAAAAGCCTTCCGGCGATTTATAGCTTCTCTGTAAGTCTTTATGTCTCAAACAACAAGTGTCTATAGATTCTCATAGACACTTGTTGTTATCAACGTACCCCATTTTAATCAGATGATGATGTATCAAAAAAATCACCGCCAAGATTCCATTTTGATCCCTCTGCTTTTTTTTGTGAGAGAGACTTTTCCCCAGTGCCACTATCAGCAGGCATATTTTCTGCAGGTACTTCAAGAGACATCTCTTCAGTCTCTGCTGTCACAGAAGTACTTTCTTGAACAACATCATTTGGTATAGTTACAGGGGATAATAAACCATCAGCATCTGTATTCCCTTGGTTACTAGAAAAAACCCGCGACATTTGTTCCCGGCGCTGAGTGATATCAAGGCATAATGCAGCAACAGCAAGCGTAACAATACAAACTCTGGTAATTCCAATTGGCACATTAAGGAAATCAAATACATATTCAAATGTCAAACACATGAAAACCCCAAATGAGGCCCGCGGCGATGCACCCCTTCCACCGAAAACAGATATACCGCCAATTAGACAACCGCAAAAGACAGACAGCCATAAATCAGTCTCATATGAAGCAGAGACCGCACCATTGCATGCTGTGAAAATAAAACCCGCCAATCCATACAAAGCACCAGAAATCAATGCAACAGGAATTAAAGAAAAAGCCAAAAAACGTAGATTACGTTTTCCCTCTTCTGTTAGTTTATCATTACTGTCACCTGCAAACGGCAAATCATATCGACCGGATAAACCAGGAGAACTATACCCAAGAGATATACCAATTTTGCTACGTTTAACAAAATACCAACAGCCAGCAACAACTAAAAGAGCAATCACTACAACCCATGGAATAGAATATACTTGATCAACACCAATATAGGCAGTAGCAAATGTTGTATAACTGTTCGTGAAATGTGTAATAACACCTGGAGTTCCCGTGAATCCTGCCGCAAGAAGTACTGTACAACCCTGAAAACCTCCCCCGAACAATATTGATGATAAAATCGGAGGTACACGAAATCTCACTGAAATCAGAATAGGCAGAACAGCTAACCCTGCGCACAAAATAATCACCAGAAATAGCGGTACAATAACAGGTAATTCCGGCAAAGAACGAAAAACTTTATCAGGCGCATCTGAGGCCTGCAACAAAACACCAGAAAGAACCGCCCCAAACATAAGATTCCGCACAGCCGCAAAATCAAGATACCCACCAGCAAAACAGACTGATAAACCACAGGCTAAGATAACTGGCGTTGCAGACGCATACAACACATTACGCAGATGTCTAAACGCAAAAAGACTTGGAACCGCAATAACACACGTTATTACAGCAAGACACACAAGCAAAATAGGAGCATGCCATTTAACGAAATCACGTATCTTTATAAAGACTGGATGATTCATTAATTCTCCTCAAGAATCTTTTTGAGTATAGCTAATCCCTGTGTAATTTCCATATCAGAAATAATAAGAGGCGGAAGAAACCTAAGCGTATTCTCACCTGCAGTTGAGATACACAAACCATTTTTCAAACATTGCAGCTGAATGTCAGAAGCCCGGCGTTTCGTATCAACACCAATCATAAGTCCCTTGCCGCGAACATCGAGAATATTGTCAAGTGCCCAACTTTTTATTGTATTTCGTATATACTCACCGGCTTCACGAACATGCTGCAAAAAACCTAGTGAAAGAAGCTCTGTAAGCACTGCCTGAGCAGCAGCACATGCAAGCGGATTTCCAGCAAAAGTAGATTGATGATCACCTGCCGCAAATACATTGGCTGCAGGCCCCCGAAATAAACACGCCCCCATAGGAATACCACCAGCAATACCCTTTGCAAGCGTTATAACATCAGGTTGGATTCCTAAAGACTGACAGGCAAACAAATCTCCTGTACGCCCCATACCAGTCTGTACTTCATCAACCATAACTAAGGCACCAACTTTTCTGGCAGCTGCAGCTGCGGTCTGCGCCCATTGTGCATCGATAAGATTAACTCCGCCTTCCCCCTGTACACATTCAATTAAAAGAGCACATACATCATCGTCAAAAACAGATTCCAGAGCAATATCATCATGCGCCTGAATATGCCGGAACCCTTCAGGGAAGGGAGCAAAACACTCAGCATGAAATTTCTCCTGACCAGTTGCCCTCAATGTTGCAAGCGTTCTTCCATGAAAGGATTTTCGAAGCGTCACAATTATATGTTTTCCGGTCTTTTTCCCATTTTTCAACCAGCCATATTTACGGGCAAGTTTTATAGCGGCTTCATTTGCTTCCGCACCGGAATTTCCATAGTACACACCTTCCATATTCGATGCAGCAAGCAGTTTGTCTGCATACGCAAGTCCGATATCAGAATTATAATAATTTGAAATGTGAATTTCTTTTTCGGCCTGAGACTGAATGGCCTGTACTAATGCAGGATGATTATGCCCAAGACAATTAACACCGATGCCAGCAACAAAATCTATATATTCTCTGCCATCTGTATCGATAAGCGTTGCGCCTTTTCCCTTCACAAAAACAACAGGAAGACTTGCATAATTATTAACTATTTTGCCAGACATGATTGAAGAACTCCTTATGTGTTTAATATCATTGTACCCACGCCGCGGTCACTGAACATTTCGATCAACAGTGAATGAGGAACACGGCCATCAATAATATGAGTGCGAGGTACACCGCCTTTCAGCGCTTCAACACAGCATTCAATTTTTGGAATCATCCCAGAAGATATCACCCCTGTAGCAATCATAGAGGGAATCGCATCACGCGCAATTCGTTTAATAAGAGAAGATGGATCTTCGAGATTCCTTAATACACCGGGAACATTTGTAAGCTGAACAAATTTCTCGGCATGAAGAGCAACTGCAATTTTGGCGGCAGCTGTATCGGCATTAATATTATATCTGCTTTCATCCCCATTCACACCAATCGCAACAGTAGAAATAACAGGGATAAATCCTTGAGCGAGCAAAGAAGTAATAATTTCAGGATGAACTTCTGTCACTTCTCCAACGAAACCCAAATCTGCGGAACGCTCAATTTTCTTCGCACGAAGCAGACCTGAATCGACACCGCTTAACCCAACAGCTTTCCCACCTTGCTGAAGCAGAATACCAACAATATCCTTGTTTAATTTACCCGTCAGGACCATCTGCACAATTTCCATGGTTTCTGCATCCGTATAACGCAGCCCATCAACAAATTTTGATTTCTTGCCAACTTTCTCAAGCATTGCATTTATTTCGGGTCCGCCGCCATGCACAAGAACAACATGGATGCCGATTGTATTAAGCAAGACAATATCTTCCATGACAGCCATTTTCAACTCTTCGTTGAGCATAGCGTTGCCACCATATTTCACAACAACGATTTTTCCAACCCACTCTTTAAAGTATGGCAACGCTTGTACCAGAACTTCTGCCCAATCTCCATTAGTAATATTCATTATCTATGTCCTATAATCACCGTTAATCTTTACATATTCATATGTAAGATCACACCCCCACGCAGTTCCTTCACATTCGCCATCCTGCATATCAATATCAATCACTACTGTAGGTGCAGACAAAATCAATGTTGCGGTACATTCGTCAAAATCAAGCGGCACCCCACTTGAAAACACACAAATAGAACCATTTGCGCTTGAAAAAGAAACAGATACTTTTTCCGGGGTAAAAACTTCTCCGCTATAACCAAGAGCACATAAAATACGCCCCCAATTTGCATCCTTCCCAAAAAACGCAGCCTTTACTAAATTTGATGATATAACAGATTTAGCCAGTGTACGTGCTGACGCAACTGACACAGCCCCATGGACACGACATTCTATAAGATGCTCAGCACCTTCCCCATCTCCGGCAATTTTCTTTGCCATTTCTGTATTTACAGTATTCAAGGCAGCAAGAAACGCATCATAATCAGCGCCAGGACCATCAATGATAACATTTCCAGCCCTGCCGTTGGCAAGCACAAGCAAAGTATCATTTGTGCTAGTATCACCATCTACAGAAATACAATTATATGTACCGGCAACACTTTCAGTTAATGCCCGCTGCAGCATCTGAGAAGTTACAGCACAATCAGTTGTTATAAAACCAAGCATTGTTCCCATATTTATATGAATCATACCGGAACCTTTAGCCATACTGCCAATACGAACCGTTTTTCCGCCAATAACAGTTTCTACAGCACATTCTTTATATTTAGTATCAGTAGTCATGATTGCTTCTCGGGCAGCTTTATGACCGTCTTTACTCAGTCCCCCAACAAGATCTTCTATATGCTCCTCTATTACAGAAACAGGTAACTGCTGACCAATTACTCCAGTAGAACAAACAAGAACATTTTCTTCAGGCAAATGCAGAGCATTTGCCGCGGCACATACCATCCGGTGCGCATTTTGCGCTCCTTGTTCACCCGTACAGGCATTTGCATTACCAGAATTAGCAATCACAGCCTGAGCTGTACCATCAGCAATATGAGAACGTGTTAATTTTACCGGTTCCGCCTGTACACGATTTTGTGTAAAAACACCTGCAGCTGTACATAATGTATCAGATAAAATAAGCGCTGTATCAGGCTTGGTTCGCCCCGATTTAATTCCTGATAACACGCCGTTAGCTGTAAAACCAACCGGGGCTGTCACACCGCCTTCAATATATTTCATAGACTGACACCTCTATCATAGATTTTATTGTTGTAGAAACAATATGCGGATATAATACATTAAAATGCTGCCGGAATCAGATTTAATCCTGCTGTCTCATCAAAGCCATACATCAAATTCATATTCTGTATAGCCTGCCCTGAGGCACCTTTTACCATGTTATCCAAAACAGAAACAATCTGCAGCATAGTTCCATTTGCTACCGCATATACTTGAATATCACAATAATTTGAACCACGCACATTGCGGGTCGCTGGACTTTTTTCATCAGCCAGCACACGAACAAATGGTTCGTCTTTATAAAAATTACGATATAAACTGCGCAACTCAGAAGTCGCTTCGCCAGCAGAAGATGCATAACTGTCTACAAGAGGCGCGTATATTGTTGAAAGAATACCTCTGCTCATAGGAACGAGATGCGGTGTAAAAACAATGCTGCACGACTTACCCGCAGCATCATTACAATTCTGCACTATTTCTGGTAAATGACGATGTCCTCCAACAGCATATGCACAAAACGACTCACCACATTCACAGAACTGATTTACCATTGTTGGATTACGCCCCGCACCAGTAACACCGCTTTTACTATCAATAACGATATTTTCCGTACGTATACATCCTGCTTTAAGAGCCGGAAGCAAACCAAGTGTCGCAGAAGTAACATAACAACCAGGATTTCCAACAATCCTTGCCGTTTTTATCTGTGTACGATACATTTCCGGTAATCCATATACTGACTCAGCATGAATATCAGGATATTCCCATGTTTTTTTATACCACTGTTTAAACAGAGCTTCATTTTTCCAAAAACGAAAATCAGCAGATAAATCAATTAGTTTTTTACCTTCTTTTATACAACGGTCAGCATATTTCTCTGCCACACCATGCGGAAGAGCCGTAAAAATAACATCACTTGCCGAAACAACATCATCAGCCGTATCAAGAATACCTGAAGACTTTCCACATAATGTACCATTACATAATTGAAACAGATTTGTATATATATCAGTTAGATTCTGTCCCTCAAAGCTGACGGAACTTACTGCAATATGCGATATCTGCGGATGATTCAGCAATAACCGCACAAGTTCCGCACCTGCGTACCCAGTGGCTCCAATAACTCCGGCTCTAATCATATAATCCTCCCAAGCAAAAGAGACTTATATTTTATTGGTTTGGGGACCTTTGTGCAATATTATAGAAAGAATAGACTGTTTTCCAAGAAAATACATGGTTTGTGCAGGCATTCATAAACATCGTCTCAAGTCGATCAAGTTCATCTCTGCCAACAGCAGTACATAAAGCTGCGGCATACGAGGATGAACTATTTGAGAACCAGCGTTTAATGTCCTCTGGAGTAATTCGACGCGTTTCACATAATTCCCGCTCAATATATGAAACAGAAAATTTCTGAGAAATCTGCTCTGCAGCAGAGACAGTATTCCATGAAAACAAAGGATTTGTTGAATCTGAAAAAAAATTTTCTTCAGCCCTTTCTACCGCATCCAAGAGCTGAGCGTATTCACCGGGTTTATTTTGCAGAATCTGACTGCGGATCAATGGAGCAAGACGCTGTCCCGCACAAGGGACTTTTTGAGCAACAATACATCGCCAGCCACTCGCTAATATCCCATTTTCTAAAGTTGATTCAAGAGATTGTAAAAAACGACACAATGCATCATATGATACAAAGGGATCTCTAAAAAACAACCGATCAAAAACAATATCTGAAAAAAACTCAACAGGAATTGTAAAATCACCAGCTAAGGACGCAGGAACTACTGTCAAAACGGGTCGTTCAAGCTCATTCAAAGTATTTCCATACTGTTCAAGAATTTCTTTTGCCTGAAAATTTCTGCACACACCGCCAGTAAAACCCTCAGGTTCCAGACGGGTTACCTCCCACAGCAATAATCCATCATCAGCATTCCAGATAAAACTCCGAAAATGGCGGCGCAACTGCGCAAACTGAATCATCGTACTACGAATATCAGATAGTACAGAAGCACGATTTGAATCAAGCCGTCTGCGCCAATCACGTTCCGCTGCTGATATAACGGCTTTTTTTGTTTCACTCTCTGGTGTAAAAGTCAACTGTTCATCAAATTCAGTCAACTGCGGCAAGTCAGAACCCGGTTGATTATCTGTATTTCCTATACCGCCAGACGAGTGTTCTTCTAACAGCGCCGCAATCTGCAGCTCCCTTCTTGCCAAAACATCTTCACGAATTGTTTTTTCATATCCCTGACTGCCTGGAGTATAAAATACCCGTCCAACAAGCGCAGAAGGTAAGTATTGCTGCGCAACCCAATGATCTTTATACGCGTGAGGATACATATATCCGGCTCCATGACCAAAACCCTCCGCATCCCGACTTGCATCACGCAGATGATTGGGGACTTCATAATCCTCTTTTTCCACAGCTGACAACGCATCAAAAAACGCCATTGAACTATTCGATTTCGGCGCAGTTGCAAGATAAAGCGCAGCATGAGCAAGATGATAACGCCCTTCAGGAAGCCCAACCCGATCAAACGCTTCCGCACAACTCTCAACAACACAAAGAGCATAGGGATCAGCAAGACCGGTATCTTCACATGCAGAAATAAGCATCCGACGAAAAATAAATCCGGGATCCTCACCGGCGGCGACCATTCTTGCAAGCCAGTACATCGCCGCATCCGGATCTCTGCCTCTCAGACTCTTTATAAAAGCGCTGATAATGTCGTAATGATAATCGCCATCACGGTCATATAAAACAACTTTTTTCTGTATACTCTCTTCCGCTGTTTCACGACTTATATAAATATGAGTTCCTGCCGCAGGAGGCCACACATCAGGAGTTGTTTCAACAGCAAGCTCCAGCGCATTAAGTAAACTGCGTGCATCTCCATTTGCAGTTTCAATTAAATGTTCCAACGCGCCGTTCTCAAATTCTATATCATAATTCCCATACCCGCGTTCTTTATCCGCGAGCGCCATATCAGCAGCCTTTTTAAGATCATTAACAGAAAGAGACTTTAACTGAAACACGCGGCTTCTGCTCACCAGAGCCTTATTAACTTCAAAGAAAGGATTTTCAGTTGTTGCACCAACAAGAATAATCGTGCCGTTTTCCACCCAGGGAAGCAGCGCATCCTGCTGAGATTTATTCCAGCGGTGCACCTCATCAACAAACAGAATCGTACGGCGATTATATAATTTATACTGCTGTTCAGCCTGTGATACAGCATCCCGGATGTGCTGAACACCAGTAAGAACAGCATTTAATGTAATAAAACTACTTTTTGTATGATTTGCGATCACTCGGGCAAGAGTTGTTTTTCCTGTCCCCGGCGGACCATAAAAAATAACCGATGTCAGCTGATCAGCGGCAATTGCCCGCCGCAAAAGCCTGCCTTTACCAACAATATGCTCCTGCCCAATATATTCATCAAGCGTCCTCGGCCGCATTCTCGCGGCGAGTGGCTCTTTTGACGGCTGCCTTTGATCAAACAGATCCATACATTATTCACGGTTCCAGTTGCCTTTATCCTGCGCATCAACAGCACTATCAGGATCATACAATCCCCACAGGCCATTGTACATTGAACTGTAACTTGAACCGCGCCCTATTGTAGAAGCATAGAGAGTATTTTCTCCCTGCTCAGTATTTTCTCCCTGCTCGCAGAAAATAGCATATACATTATAACTGCCAATTGCGGCATCGGTGTTTGCTCCAATATCAGCGGTTCCAGTTGGTTTTCCAGTCCCATCAAGAATAATTTTTACCGCACCGGAACCAGAACGCCCTTTACCCGCATACAGACAGTTATCTTTCTTAGAAAAAGTCAACGAAACAGCGTCGCTTACTTTTACACCAGATCCTGTTAATCCATCGCCATTTCCATCACCATATTTAACTTCGCCGTTTTCTACAGCATAACACATCGTGTTACCCGCATTTGCGCATGAGGCAAGTGAAGATGAAAAATACGTCTTTCCATTAACATATACAGCGGAACGAGTTGAAGTATCAATGGTACCAATATTTTCTCCGTCAGAAACAACAGAGTCTAGTTGATCGCCGTTTAATTTATATACCCCTTTATCTGTTACCAGATACGCAGCACGATCTTTTTGCTTAAAAGCATGATTGGTAAAAAGTGTTCCGGTGCTTGGAATATTCCCACATGTGGCAGTTTCTATTTTTATTTCTTCCCACTTAGCATTACTTGCCGGATCCGAGGGACGGTAATACAAAGACGCATATTGTTTATCTTCATCATTCTCGTCAGTCCACATGCGCAGCGCATATAAATACTCTTGGTCTTCATAATACCCAATTGCGAGCCGGCGCGCCTGCGTATTACTTGGAAATCCATCTGAAGGGAACCGCTGCCACGTACGTCCGGTATGTAATTTTTTATAATAAATTCCGCCGCCGCCGGCAAAAACATACGTATCATTCGCAAAAATTGAAAATATATTTCCTTTTACATTTGCTTCAGTCAATTTTATTTCACGGGATATTTCAGAAAACATTCCTTTTCCGGTATAGGGATTCTCACATGAAGCAACATACAACATACAAATACCGCAGCCAAACACAACAGCAGCGCGTTGAATTATTGCAGATAATTTTTTCATCAGTTAAAGACTCCTAAAAATGATACCGGGCAGACAATCCCGCATCCATAATAAGCGCGGTATAATTATACTGCGGATGGGTATACCATTGCGGCATGATATATAATCCTGTATGAAGCCCAACAGACCAACTGGGATTAATACGGAAAAATGCCCCTACAGACGGTTTTACTGCTAATCCAAAATAAAAACGATCAAGATAATTCTGAAAAACACCGCCAATACCGATACTAATTGGAAATTCAAAACGCCAAACAGTCGGCTGTGCGGCAATCTTAAATAGAATCGGAATAAATGTCAGCTGATTACTGCCTATAGTCGGCGCATATGAAAAACTGATATCACCGCCGAGCAGCAGCCAATCTGTTAAGAAATACATATATCCAAGAGAACCGCCTCCTCCCAGTTTAAGCTGTTCGATTGAGGGCCTAAAAGGAATTTGCAAAGCAAGTTCAATTTTTATCTGATGATCACCTTTCTGATTCATCTGATATACCGAATCCTGCACATAGACTTCACCAGTCTGCGGTGAATCTTCTGTCTGTGCAAATAACAAACTGCTTGCAGATAAACAGCACAGTAAATAAAACAATATTCTTTTCATACAATCCTATTTATTGATAGCTTATAGCAAAAAAAAGTAAAATCAGATATAGTGATTACACACTATACAGATTTTGAAAAACTGTGTCCATAAAGGAATGACACCCTATTGGATAAAACATATCATATCTTATAGAAGTTACAAGAGGCAACAGAATGGCAGCTACAATAATAGACGGTTTCGCAATTGCTCAGGAAGTACGTGCAGACGCAGCTAACCGAACATTAAAACTTGCCGCGCAAGGTATTCAGCCATGTCTTGCTGTGGTTTTGGTTGGTACTGATCCTGCAAGTATTTCTTATGTAACAGGCAAAGAGAAAGCACTTACAGAAGCCGGCATGATAAGTAAAGATATCAGACTGCCAGCAGATACAGACGAAAATCAGCTGCTGGAGATTATCTCAGAACTAAATACAAATCCGTCAGTACATGGAATTCTGGTACAGCTGCCCCTTCCAAAACATATTGACGCGGATAAAATTCTTCTCGCGATTGATCCTCAAAAAGATGTAGACGGTTTTCATCCGGTAAATGTCGGAAATATGATGATTGGCAGACGTTCATATCTTCCATGCACTCCTAACGGAATACTTTATTTATTGAAAAGAATGCAAATACAAACCAATGGTAAACACGCAGTCATAGTCGGACGCTCAAATATAGTCGGCAAACCGCTCGCTGTTTTATTAACAAGAAAAGAATACAACGCAACAGTCACCATTTGCCATACAGGAACACAAAATATCGCTTCTTATACAAAACAGGCAGATATCCTAATCGCAGCAGCAGGAACCCCTAAAATCATTAGTGCAGATATGATAAAACCCGGTGCAGCAGTTATCGATGTCGGAGTCAACCGCATTCCGGATGCATCAAAAAAAAGCGGCTTCCGTCTGTGCGGAGACGTTGATTTTGAAGCCGCGATTTCCGTGGCTTCTTATATTACGCCTGTTCCCCGGGGTGTCGGCCCAATGACAATTGCCATGCTGCTCCAAAACACCGTAGAGGCAGCCGAACAGACACTTCAGCAGTAATGGTCGATATACAAAATCAACAGGACAGCCGCAAAGTCCCGCTCATGAAAGTAGGTGTACGCGGTGTAGAATATCCAGTCCTCGTGCTTGACAAAGTTCATCATACTCAGAAAACTACCTGTAAAGCAGATCTATTTGTGAATTTGCCCCAACATTTTAAAGGCACTCACATGAGCCGCTTCATTGAGATTTTCCATAAATATCATACAGATTTAAGTATGAAACATTTCCTCGCTATGTTAGGAGAAATACGCCAGAAGCTCCACGCAGAACGAGCCTTTGGAACATTAACCTTTCCTTTTTTTATTGAAAAACAAGCTCCTGTTTCCGGACAGCATAGTATGATGTCTTACGAATGTACTTATGAAGGCATTGTCTCTGATAAAAGTGAAGAATTTTTTGTGTCAATTATGGTCCCAGTTACAACACTGTGTCCCTGTTCACGTGCGATCAGTGAATATGGCGCACATAACCAGCGCGGTAATGTCACTGTAAAACTTCAGAGTACAGCATTTTTTTGGATAGAAGATATTATTGTTCTTATAGAAGAAGCCGCCTCCTGCGGATTGTATACATTATTGAAGCGTCAAGATGAAAAATATGTAACAGAACATGCCTACAACAATCCACGGTTTGTGGAAGATGTTGTTCGGGAAGTTTATATAGCTCTCAAAAACACAAACTTATTCCGCTGGTTCAGTATAGAAGCAGAGAATTACGAGAGTATCCATAAACACAACGCATATGCGTATACGGAATACCCATGACTTATTTTTTTGAAACTTATGGCTGCCAAATGAATCAAGCAGAATCAGCAGCCCTTGAACAAATTCTTATCAACAGGGGTTGGACCGCCTCTGATACCCCGGAAACAGCAGATCTTGCAGTGATAAACACATGTTCTGTTCGGGCAACAGCAGAAAATAGAGTGTTTGGCAGGTTGGGATGGTTCACCGCATTAAAGGCTGTACGATCGCGTATACGTGATTGTAAAAAAGAATCTTTTCCATATGCGGCTCAAATGGCCGCAGCCGGAAAACCAACTATCACAATCGTTGTTACCGGTTGTATGGCAGAAAGGATGTTAAAAACTCTGCAGCAAAGTTATCCAGCAGTAGATTATGTTGTTGGAAATTTTCAAAAGAGCCATTTCTCCGATATTGCACAGGCCGTTGAAAAGAACACGGAGCATATTCTATTAGAACAAGATGAAACATATTCTTTCGCACCGCTTTCTTATGAAAAAGGAGCTTTTTCCGCTTTTGTTCCTATCATGCATGGCTGCAATAATTTTTGTACCTATTGTATTGTACCATATGTACGAGGACGCGAAGTCTCACGCAACCCGGCAGAAATTTTCGCAGAACTTGATGCACTCACAGAACGCGGTGTTTGCGAAATAACTCTTCTAGGGCAAAATGTAAACTCATATCACTATACACAGGATACACATGATATTGATTTTCCCGTGCTGATACAAAAAATAGCAGAGCACCTGAAAAAAACTGATTCAAGTATAAAATGGATCCGTTTTATGTCCAGCCATCCCAAAGATTTATCAGACAGATTACTTGATGTGATGGCTCAGGAACGTGTATTGTGCAGGCATATCCATTTACCTGTACAGCACGGTTCAAGCAAGATTCTTTCCGCAATGAATCGAAAATATACCAGAGAGCAGTATCTTTCACTTGTTGACCGTATCCGGCGAAAACTGCCAGACGTCTCCCTTTCAACAGATATTTTGATTGGATTCCCCGGAGAAACAGAAGATGATTTTGCACAAACTGTTTCCCTTATGCAAACAGTCGGCTATGAAGCAGCCTATATGTATTACTATAATCCAAGAGAAGGAACTCCAGCAGCCGAATATCCAAATCAAATACCAGTATCTATAAAAAAAGCCCGACTCCAGCAAATAATCGACATGCAATTAGAAATAACACGTGCAAAAATGGCAAAGCGCATAGGAGAAACAGTACTTGCTCTTGCAGAAGCAGTATCTCGGGATAATGATACAGAGCTTCTTACAAGAACTGAACGGGATGAGCGAATTGTTGTCACTGCAGGGAAAGAACAAATTGGGACTTTTATTAAAATAAAAATCACAGAATTGACGGGTAATACCTTCCGTGGTATAGTCATAACGGAAGGAATATAGAAATGCCTTGGAAATTATTTTTTTTTGTATTATGCATCGTTCTGCTAACCTGTTTTGTTGGTTTTAATCTTGAAAACAGATGTACGGTTTCGTTTGGTTTTACACAATTTCAAGATATTCCTATATTCATTAGCCTTGCCATTGCATTTGCCGCAGGAATCATTCTTACCATACCATTCATGCTAACACACAAAAAAACAGATTCATCAAAAACTGCAAAGAAACGCAATAAAGAGCAAAAAAAATCGGAACTTTTAACAAACGATGATAATACAACGGCCTTATCCTGATACTCGCAAACGGCCGATTATATTAATATGAACATACTTTTCCGCATTGTCTCAATAATAATCCTGTACACAACAGCACATATAGTTTTTGCTGCTTCTGCAGAAGCTGTCATTACTGATTATCAAAATCAAGTCTCGAGCGAAAGCATTACATTACAGCAAATGATTTCTGCACTGCATCAAGAAATAGAAAACACAAGTTCAAATGCAGATAAACGGACTTTTTATATTTTTCTTGGCGAATTACAGGAACAAATGGGGTTGTATTCTCAAGCAATAACTGCATATACCGCAGCTGCTGCAATAAATGCTACTTCATCTGCAAATATTTCTCACAGCTCTGCAGAGCAGCTTATTCTTAATGCAATCCGCTGTTCTCTTTCAATCGGCGACTATGAGCAGGCATCGCATTTTCTTAATTCTTCAATAAAGAATTCAACTGACCAAACGATAATCGCATATACAAAGCTTTATAATATCTGGAACGCTTTATGCCAAACCGATAATACTCTCCAACTACATGAGCCGGTGGTACTTCTCAAGTCATATATTACAATGGATTCTATGGAAATTGTTAAACCAGCTATGTTGCTCACATTATATTATGTGACAGGAGAAGAGGAATGGAAAAACACACTGTCCGCAAGATACCCTAACAGTCCAGAAACTGCTGTTGCACAGGGTAAAATTGCTACACTGCCTGTTCCTTTTTGGTATTTTGTACCAAGGCTTAATACAACAAAAGTACAAACATCCGTACAACAGCAAACATCTTCAGATAGCGATCAAATAGTGAGACAGCAGCTTGGTTTCTTTCGAAACAAACAGAATGCTCAGGATCTTGTAACACGACTTCAAGAACAGGGATTTTCAGCACAAATACATGAAGAAAAGCGAGCCAGTGGTACTGTTTACTATGCCGTCACTGTAGAAGAAAATTCAGATAGTACAATGGGTATTCTTTTAAAAAACGCTGGCTTTGAATGTTATCCGGTATTCAAATAAGGTTGATAGAATATGCAGAATACCTTTGTATCAGAACGTATGGATCCAACACATGAAAAATGGGAAACAGCGATTGAAAGGCGCCATTCTCTGTATCAGCGCAACAATGATATTCGTTCTGAGTTTGAACGTGATTTTACCCGAATCCTACATTGCAGTGCATACCGAAGACTTAAGCATAAAACACAAGTTTTTTTTGCCCCCCGAAACGATCATGTATGTACTCGCATGGAGCATGTTGCGCATGTTGTTTCTGTAAGTACAACTATTGCCAAATATCTTGGACTCAATGAACAGCTTGCAGCAGCAATAGCTCTCGGTCATGATATTGGACATGCACCATTTGGGCATCATGGAGAAATATGCCTAAATAATCTTCTTCGCCCAAAAGAAGGAATCAATGCCCCTAAAAAATTCTGGCATGAACGTAATAGCTTGTTTTTTGTAGACTACATCGAAACTTTGCAAGATCCAGAAGGTTGTGAACAAAACCTTGATTTAACATTTGCAGTACGAGACGGTATTATTTGTCACTGCGGCGAAATATATGAAACAGGAATTCAACCACGGAGTAACTCCCAAGATTTATACAATATAAAACGGGCAGGAGCTGTCCAGCCATTTACATGGGAAGGATGTATTGTTAAAATTGCTGATAAAATCGCCTATCTCGGACGAGACATTGAAGATGCCAGATTATATCACATACTTGATATGGGCGCGTACAGACAACTCAAAGAAATTGTGGCCGAGACAATTGGATTTCATCCGGAACAGAAAGATGTATCACATGGCGGGCGAGCTATAAATACAACTGTTATTATTAATGATTTGATTGTTGACTTATGCAAATCAAGCAGTCCTGATACCGGAATATCTTTTTCACCACCATATTTCAAATTGATTCAATCACTTGCCAACTTTAACACAGCTAACATCTATAACCACTGGCGGCTTCAGGAATTTAAGAAATATGCATCAAATATCATTACGACCATTTACACAACATTAATGAGAGGATTTCCATTCTTAAAAACTAAAAAAATACCTTTTTACTTGAAACAGTTTCCTCATCTGCTTGAAACATTTGAGGCGTGGCTAATCCGATATTCAAATTATGATGAACATACAAAACAGATTCAGCGCTGTAAGATTGAAACAGTATTTGACATTAATGATTTAGAATCCTATCGTAAATGTGTTATTGAATATATATCAGGTATGACAGACCAATACGCTATACTGGTCTACGAAGAAATAATAACTTTCTGAAAACCTCTTGATAAAAGTACAGAGAATGATTAATAATCTGTGAACTGTTGAGAGGTGTATATGCCAACAATTACTAATAAGAAAACTTCCAATGGCGCCAAAGACATGACAATAGGCGACCCATTCAAGTTAATTTTATTCTATTCTATTCCATTATTACTGGGCAATATGTTCCAGCAAATGTACAGTATGGCTGATACTATCATAGTTGGAAAATTACTAGGAACAAATGCCCTCGCCGCAGTTGGAACAACAGGCCCGATGAATTTTCTTGTTTTGGGCTTCGTAATGGGTATTACATCGGGATTTGCTGTTATTACAGCACAGCGCTTCGGTGCAAAGGATGAAAACGGTGTACGCCGTTCCGTTGCCATGAATATCATGCTTTGTATCATTATCGGTTTATTATGCATGGTCGCCTCCCTGAGTACAGCACGTTTTATTTTGAGAATCATAAATACCCCTATAGAAATATTTGATGATGCTGCAGAATATATTATCATTATTTATATAGGAATACCGGCTACAATGCTCTACAATGCAACTGCATGTATCCTGCGAGCACTGGGAGATAGTAAATCACCGTTATATTTCCTCATTATCTCTTCTATATTAAATATTATCCTTGATATTGTCCTAATCTTGTACTTTGATATGGGAGTCGCGGGGGCCGCATGGGCGACAGTAATTTCACAAGCATTCGCCGGTATTATCTCTCTCATATATATGGCAATACGTTTTCCTATTCTTCGTATACATCGCAGAGATTTTACCTGGGATATGTGGTTTGCCTGGCAGCATCTTAAAATTGGTCTTCCCATGGCATTTCAGTTCTCAATTACCGCAATCGGCGTTATTATTCTGCAAGGGGCACTAAATGTATTCGGACCTGTCAAAATCGCAGCCTACACAGCGGCGCAGAAAGTAGAACAACTCGTTACTGCCGCAGCATCAACATTCGGAGTAACTATGGCAAATTATGCAGGACAAAACCTCGGTGCAAAGAATATTAACCGAATAAAAGCAGGAACTTGGCAATGTTCAATTTTATCAGTTTTATTTTCTATCTTTGCAATGTTTGTGGTATTTGTATTCCCGGAACAATTAACAAGTTTATTTATTAAGGGCACTCAGCCGGACGTAATCAACGCATCCCGCACATATCTTCGCATATGCGGAACCTTTTTCCCCGTTCTTTTTCTACTCTTTATTTACCGCAATGTGCTGCAAAGCATTGGACGAGGCTTTATGCCGCTTATGGCAGGTGTCGCTGAGCTTGCGGCACGAACAATCGCATCATACACACTGCCAGGCATTTTCGGCTACGCAGGTATCTGTATAGCCGGTCCATTAGCATGGATTGCAGCAACAATTCCGCTTGCGATTGCCTATTTCGTTATTATCAAAGATTTTAAAATAGAATAACAATGTAATCAGATTAGATACGATGCATTGCTGAAAATACGCGCTCGTGCATGATATTAATATCAACCCCCATTTCATCTCCGAGCGCATTCATCTGCCTACGTAAATCATCTATGATAATATCAGAAGCAGCCAAATCCACCATCATCATCATAACAAAATTGCCAGATAAAATAGTTTGACTGATATCAGCGATATTTATTCCATGTTCCGCAAGAAAAGCACTTGTCTTTGCAATTATTCCAACTCTATCAGAACCAACCACGGTAATAATTGCACTCATTGGATTATTAGTTGTTACAGATTCATTCATAAAAATATCATAACTTATTTTCTATTCTCAGTGCAACAGGCAATAGAATATTCAATAAAAGATACTGTCTTCTGATAAATAATTTTGATGTTTTTCCGCAAACACAGTATTCAGATTCCTTGAAAGAGGAGTATACAAAAGAGATTTCTCAAGGCGCAAAAACGCATTTCGCGATATATTGCGGGCACCAAACCGGGCAAGATTTGCTGTATATACCTGCGAATCAATCAATTTTCCGCCGCACTCAGTAAAAGCCTGTACGAATAACACAAACGCAGATTTTGCTGTTTCACTCATCAGAGAAAACATTGATTCGCCATAAAATATGCATCCTATCAAAACTCCATAGAAACCACCAACAAGCACTCCTTCATGCCATACTTCAATTGAATGGGCAAGCCCTGCTCTATGCAATTCCCCATATACTTTCCTCATACGAGGACCTATCCAAGTTCCTTTTTGCCCTGGACGAGCAACTGACGCACAATGCGATACAACTTCATCAAACACCACATCCATCGTATACGTATATCGATTATGCACAAGAAATCGTTTCAAACGTTTTGGGATATGCAAATCTTCCGGAAAAAGCACAAACCGGGGATCGGGAGACCACCAGACAACAGCCTCCCCCATATCCTCTCTATACCAGGGAAAAATCCCCTGTAGATATGCTGAAACAAGCAAATCAATCGATAAATCATCCGTTGCACATACCATACCTGATATGGATTCTTCGGGATCAGGAAATTGATACATACTAAACATATATTCATATAGCTTTGCCGTTTATTGGCGAATATGTAAACACAATTTCATCATTTCCACGGTAATCACAATACACTGTTCCGCCACTGGAAAGAACTCCAAATAACACAACATCAATTAATTGAGATGCAATCTTATCTTCTATCAGCCGTGCAATATGGCGCGCACCATATTCTTTAGAACAGCCTTCTGCAGCAAAATACGAAATACAATCTTCTGAAGCGACTACAGAAACTTTCCTGTCCGCAAGATATGCGGAAAGTCTTTTAAATTCTTTTTGAACAACAAGACGGGCAGCTTCATCATTAAGAGTATTAAAAGGAATAATAGCATCCAGCCGATTTCTGAATTCAGGAGAAAAAATATTACGAACAGCATCACTCATTGCGCTCTTTCCTTTTTCACATCCGCCAAAGCCAATAATCTGGCGTCCCATATCACGAGCGCCGGCATTACTCGTCATAATCACAATAACATTACGAAAATCAGCCTTACGCCCCTGATTATCTGTCAAAGCTGCATAATCCATTACCTGCAGTAAAATATTAAAAATATCGCCATGAGCTTTTTCTATTTCATCAAGTAATAATACACAATACGGCTCTTTTCTTACTGCATCAGTCAGCAATCCGCCTTCCTCAAAACCAACGTATCCAGGGGGCGAACCGATAAGCCTGCTAACCGAATGTTTTTCCTGATACTCGCTCATATCAAATCGGACAAGAGGCATCCCTAAAGAAGACGCTACTGTTTTTGCAAGTTCTGTTTTTCCAACCCCTGTCGGTCCTGTAAATAATAATACCGCAGCCGGTTTTTCCGGAGCATGAAGACCAACCCGGGAGCGTTTAACAGCGTTAACAACAGAAACTACCGCCTCATCCTGCCCAAATACAGATTCTTTAATTACAGACTCCAGCGTACGAAGACGTTCTTTTTCATCTGTCCTCATAGTCTTTTCCGGAATATGTGCCATATGAGCAACAATACGAGTTACAAGAGCCGCTGACACCTGCATCGCAGCACAACTTATACTCCCGTTTTTTTTACGCCCACGCGCAATTCTGATAGACGCGCCCGCTTCATCAATAACATCAATCGCCTTATCAGGCAAACGGCGCTCCGGCAGATACTGGATAGAAAGAGAAACGGCCGCTTTTAAAGCAGAATCAGTATATTTTACATGATGGTAGTCTTCATATGTCTTTTTAATCCCGCGCAAGATTTTCAAAGTATCATCTTCAGAAGGTTCTCTAATATCTATTTTTTGAAATCTCCGGGCAAGCGCACGGTCTTTACTAAACAGTTTAGTATATTCTTCATATGTAGTAGAACCAATACAGCGCACAGTACCAGACGATAACAGGGGTTTGAGTAAATTAGATGCGTCCAGACTACTGCCAGAAACAGAACCTGCACCAACAATGGTATGGATTTCATCAATAAAAAGAATCGCTTTTTCCTCTTCAATCAATTCCTTAATTACACGTTTAAGCCGCTCCTCAAAATCACCACGGAATCTTGTTCCAGCAACGAGAGCACCCATATCAAGACTATATATTGAAAAACCTTCAAGGACACTCGGCACTTTCCCTTCAACGATACGCGCAGCAAGACCTTCCGTTATTGCCGTTTTTCCAACCCCTGGGTCCCCAACATGAATTGGATTATTCTTTAATCGCCGGCATAAGATGCGAATTGTTTCTTCTATTTCTTTCTCTCTCCCTATAAGTACTTCTGTACTGCCGCATCGCGCTTTTTTTGTCAAATTGACAGCAAATTGTTCAAGAGCACTTTTTTTTCTTAAACTACTCGATCGACTGTCATCAGTATCTGATTCAGCATTTTCTGCAATTTCTTCATCTAATGGTTCATCCGCATATCTGTGCTCATCCCCTTGTACATGCACATCAAAATTTTCTTCTGTTGACATACTTTTTAAAAAAACTGATACATCTTCCTGCTCAAGTGAATTAAAATGGTATCGTATATAACTGATCACCTCTATCAGCCGCAGGCGATTAACTCCGCCGCGCTGCAAATAATATGCACAATAATTTTTCTGCTCATCCAGCATACTCACAATAACATCAGTAATATCAACTTCTTTTTTGTCTGCTGACGCACAATGATATACAGCACGTTTCATTACAGACTGAAAACCAATTGTTTTAAGAGGCTGTCCGTCTTTAAAAACAGGAATATACTTTAACAAATATTCTTCAATATTATTTTTAATACTTTCGACATCAGCTCCACAAACAACTAAAATATCTTTAACAGAAGAATATTTTAGCGCTGCATATAACAGATGTTCAGGAGTCAAAAATTCATGCAGAGCTTCCTTCGCCTGCAAAAAAGCATCATTTAAAATTTTTTCAAGCAAAGAACTTACTTTCATACTTCTTCAACCTCACACCTGAGCGGGAAACCTTGTTTTTTTGCAGACTGGATCGTTAAAGCGGCTCTTGTCGCGGCGATATCATAGGGATATACACCTATAACAGCACTTCCCTTACAATGTACAGTTTGTGTTAACTCTACAGCTTCATATTCTGATTTATGAAAAACACCTATCAAAATCTGAATAACAAATTCCATTGTAGTATAATCATCGTTGAATAAAATAACTTTATAATCCTTAGGACAATCAATCTCATTAAGAACTTCTGACAAAGAATCATAATAAGAATCAACTTCAAAATCCATATCTCACCTTCATGAAGTATAACGCGATAAAAACAGCGATTACAACCTATCTCAAAATATATATGTAGAACAACATCTATTACTATATATTATATACAATTATTCAGACTAAAAACAAGTTAATAGTGACAAAGTCACTGTTTCATATCTTCTGCTGTTGTATAATAATCTAACTATTGGGATTTTCCAAACAACGGATCAGGATATACGCTGATTTAATAGGAGGTTATATGAAAATTATCATTATTGGCGGCGTCGCTGGAGGAGCAACAGCAGCAGCAAGACTACGCCGGCTGGATGAACAGGCTCAGATTATTATCTTTGAACGCGGTGAATATATTTCATTCGCAAACTGCGGATTACCATATTATATCGGCGGAACAATCACAGATAAAGCAGAGCTGACTGTACAGACCCCTGAAAGCTTTAAAAAACGGCTGAACATAAATGTCCGTATAAAAGAGGAAGTCACTGCAATTAATCGCAGTACTAAAACAGTCACAGTAAAACGGGCTGACGGCAGTGTATATGAAGAGAGTTATGAGAAGCTACTGTTATCTCCTGGAGCTGCTCCTATTGTACCGCCTATAAAAGGGGCAGACGCTGACAATGTGTTCACTCTGCGCAACATCCCGGATACTTATAAAATTGTCGATTATATACACAAGCATAACCCCAAAACAGCAGCAATAATAGGAGGCGGTTTTATAGGACTTGAAATGGCTGAAAATCTCAGCCAGCGAGGCCTCGCTGTTACTGTACTTGAAGCCGCGCCCCAAATAGCGGCTGTTATGGATGAAGATACCGTTTGTGACTTACAGAACTATCTGCGTTCAAAGGGGATCACAATCAAAACTGGCGTAACGATAAACAATATTTCAGAAATAAACTGTGCTATGATTATTATATCAGTTGGTGTCAAACCAGAAACAGAATTAGCAAAAAAATGCGGCCTAAAAACAGGTCTGCGGGATACAATTCTTGTTGATGATCATATGTGTACAAGTGATTCCGATATTTATGCCGTCGGAGATGCAATTCAAATAAAAAATTTTGTAGCAGGAACTGATGGCTATATACCCCTTGCAGGACCTGCCAATAAACAAGCCCGTATCGCTGCAGATAATATTTGCGGAGCAAACAGCATTTACCGGGGAACACAGGGAACTTCAATTCTAAAAGTTTTTGATATGACTGCCGCAGCAACTGGGCTTAATGAGCGCAGTGCAAAAGCAGCAGGTATCCCATATGATAAGATATTCCTGTGGAGCGGCTCACATGCATCTTATTATCCCGGAGCGGAATCAATGAATCTTAAAGTGTTATTTAACACTGAAACAGGAAAAATCATCGGAGCTCAAATAGTTGGTTTCCATGGTGTAGATAAACGCATAGATGTTCTGGCAACCGCAATCAGAGCAGGAATGGATTATAGAGACTTGTGCGACCTAGAACTTGCGTATGCACCTCCTTTTTCATCCGCAAAAGATCCTGTTAATATGGCAGGATTTGTTATTGATAATATTATCAACCGGAAAGTACAGCAAATACACTGGCATGATGTTGATGGGCTTACAGGAACACCAGATATTCAACGCATAGATGTACGGCCGCACACAGTATATGCTCAAGGAACAATCCCCAATGCAAAAAATATCCCGCTAACAGAATTACGAGATCGCCTGACAGAGCTTGACAAAACAAAAACAGTATATGTCAGCTGTCAGACGGGACTCAATAGTTATATTGCATGCAGGATTCTGATGCAGAACGGATTTAACGCAGTAAATCTGGCCGGCGGATACAGACTCTATCATGCTGTCATGCAGTCCCGTTTAGAACATTAATACCCAATATCATAAAAAAAGCAGGCCTATAGGCCTGCTTTTTTTATTCAAGCAACTTTGAAAATATGTATTACCACCGGTAATGAGCAAAAGCTTTATTTGCCTCTGCCATTTTATGCGTATCTTCCTTCTTCTTAAAAGCCGTTCCAGTATTATTATACGCATCAAGCAGCTCATTTGCCAAACATTCGCCCATACCATGGCCACTTTTGCCGCGTGCTGCAGCAATTATCCAGCGCATAGCTAATGCTTCACGGCGGCTTTCACGAATTTCAATAGGGATCTGATATGTAGCACCGCCCACACGGCGAGATTTTACCTCAACAACGGGCTTAACATTATCCAATGCTTTCAGGAAAACCTCAAGAGGCTCCTTGTCTGTCTTTGCCTTTAATTGATCAAGCGCTTCATAAACAATACGTACACAAGTCGCTTTTTTACCATCAATCATCATCCGGCAGACAAATTTCGAAATAACAGTACTGTTATATTTTGAATCCGGCATAACAGGACGGTTAATGCTTTTATTTTTTCTTCCCATATCCGTTCTCCTTATGCCTTAGGTTTTTTCGCACCATATTTTGAACGACCGCGTTTGCGATCCTCAACACCCAGAGTATCTTTCGTACCACGAATAATATGGTAACGAACACCAGGAAGATCCTTTACACGGCCACCTCTAATAAGAACTACAGAGTGTTCCTGAAGATTGTGTCCAATACCGGGAATATATGCGGTAACTTCAATACCATTACTCAAGCGAACACGGGCAACTTTCCGCAACGCCGAATTCGGCTTTTTGGGAGTCATGGTCATAACACGGGTACAAACACCGCGTTTTTGCGGACAGGACTGAAGAGCGGGAGACTTCGACCTGTTTGCAGACGTTTTCCGTCCATGACGGATTAACTGATTTATTGTAGGCATTAGCCTTTCTCCTATTATTAAGCCGGCAGCACTCCGGCGATTTAACACAATAATATTCTAATGTATTACATATGTTAACAAATTTATATAGCCTTTGTCAACGTATATAAAATAAAGAAATAGCTAATAACAGGATATCCCTCGTTATAAAGATAAAACAGACTCTGCCTTTGACATCTTACCTAAATCAATGATCTTACCGGAAACTGTAAACACAACCCATTCACAAATCGTTGTAATGTGATCGCCCAAACGCTCAAGATCCTTACAAATAGAAATATATCGATACACCTGCTTCATTTCCTGCTCATTCGACGGAGAAAGCATAATCAATTTTGCAATAAGATTCTTTTTAGCAGCATCAATTTCCGCATCTTTTGCGGCAGTTTGTTTTGCAAGCTGTTCATCATCACTGATATAGGCTGTAAGAGAATCTCTTATCATGTGAGACGCTGCAAGAGCCATTTGTGCGATCGGTTCCCTGAATTCCGGATACAAAAATGGATCTGCTTTTGCAGTCAGTTTTGCCAGATGACAAGCATAATCTCCGATTCTTTCAAGATTTGCAAAGATCTTTATAGAAGTAATAATTTTACGCAAATCACCAGCTACAGGAGCTTGCAGCAATAACAGCGAAATACTTTCCTGTTCCATATCAAGCTGCATCTTATCTATCTTTTTATCTTCCGCAATCAACGTCTTTGCATGTTCAATATCATTTTTTGAAAATACATCAATACAGGCAACAAGATATTCTTCGGTCATTGTACCCATATACATTGTATTCTGATAATATTTCTGCAGTTTTTCATCAAAAGCAATTCGTGCCATAAGTCTGGAATATCCTTTTATACAATATAAAAATAATACAAAAACAGCATATCAACCGAATCTTCCAGAAATATATGCTTCTGTTTTCTTATTCTGGGGACGGTAAAAAATTTGTTCTGTATCACCATATTCTACCAGATACCCACAATGATTCTCATTCACCATAAAGAAGGCCGTATTATCTGAAATACGAGCCGCCTGCTGCATATTGTGAGTAACAATAATAATTGATAATCTCTTTTTCAATTCAAGACACAGATCTTCTATTCGAGAAGTAGAAACAGGATCAAGGGCAGATGTTGGTTCATCCATCAGAAGGACATCAGGCTCAACAGCAAGAGCCCGGGCTATGCACAGTCTCTGCTGCTGACCGCCTGACAAACCGAGAGCACTTTTCTTGAGACGATCCTTAACCTCATCCCAGAGAGCCGCATCCCGCAAACAGCGTTCAACAAGTTCATCCAACGTGCGTCTGCTTAACTTATCATGCAGGCGCGGTCCATATGCAATATTATCATAAATACTCATGGGGAATGGATTTGGTTTCTGAAATACCATACCAACTTTTTTCCGCAGCTCCAGGACATCATACTCTGTATAAATATCCCGCCCCCTGTAAAGAAGAGCCCCCTCTACCCGTACACCGTCTATTAAATCATTCATTCTATTCAATGAACGGAGAAATGTTGATTTTCCACAACCCGACGGACCAATACAGGCAGTAATAGCATTCTCTGGCACATCAAGAGAAACATCTTCCAATGCCTTATGGGCTCCATAAAAAAAATCCATATGGGCAATAGAAAAACACGCATCTGAAATTTGAGAGTTAGCCTGCAATGTTATGTGTGCAGGCTCTTCAATTTGGATATCTGCTGTAGTAACCATAGCTGATACTATACAAATCAGCTATTCCATTTTTATAAAAAAATGGTTAAAAAACAGTTAATTTTCCTGTTTATACAGAAAAACGATAAGCATTTAAAGGAACAACAATTATTTTTTCTGGATGTTCTCCATCTGAAAAACAAGAAAGAGAAACAACCGCTATTTCATTAGCTCTAAGCGTACTGGTGTGCTCAATATTCAGATCTGCAGAAGAAAAATCTGTATCCCAAACCAGCCGGTGAAAAGCAGCAATCACATCAGCATCACTGAAGGGGAAATTTTGCCCAACTTCAATGTTAATATAAGCGATAAGCTCGTCGGAACTGGCATTTGCAACCTGAGCATATTCAAATATTTTCTGGCATACGTCTTGGAGATCCATGTATTCAGTATATATCACTATATACCATTTGTCAAAAATAAAAACGAGCTTTTCGATAAGAAAAGCCCGTTTTCAAATTCATCAAAATAAGCTATGCGTTTGCACCTACTAAACACATCCATTCAGCTTCCGCTGCAAGTTCATCACCAACAAAAGCCTTGCCAGACTGTTTAATCATTCGAGGAGAGACCCGTAAATTGACTATTTCAAGACGAACTGTATCACCCGGGCGAACTTGCCGACGGAATTTTACTTTGTCAACTGTACCTAAGAAAAACAGTGAGCCTTCAGGAAAAACTTTCTGAAAACTAAGCGCCGCTCCGCCAGCTTGTGCCATAGTCTCGACAAGGATAACCCCTGGAACAACCGGATATTGGGGAAAATGTCCTTTAAAAAAGAATTCATTTTCTGTAAAAGTATGAACAGAAACGCTTCCTTTCTCATCAGCACTGATAATTTCATCAACAAAAAGAAACGGATCACGGTGCGGCAATAACGCCTCAATATCTTTCGTAAGACTCATACTCAATCCTTTAATTTGCCAAACACAACAACGCCATTATGACCGCCAAACCCTAGAGAGCCAGAAGCCGCAATATCAATATTCCCTTCAACACCTTTATTCGGGACATAATCAAGATCACAGCCTTTTTCCAGATCAGGCTCTTCAAGATTAATTGTCGGCGGATAAAAACCATCCTGGATCGCCTTAATGCACACCAGAGCTTCAATTGCACCCGCTGCGCCAAGACAGTGACCTGTCATACTTTTTGTCGAAGAAACCTTCATTTTATACGCATGATCACCAAACGCAATCTTCAACATTTTTGTCTCGGCAGGATCATTAATAGGCGTTGAAGTACCATGGGCATTATAATATTGCACATCTTCAGGTCTAATACCTGCATCTTTGAGCGCAGCAGTCATTGCAGCAGCGCCTCCCTCTCCGCTTGGATCAGGACTGGTAATATGATACGCATCAGAAGAACCGCCATAACCAAGGAACTCTGCATAAATTTTTGCACCACGTTTCTTGGCGTGCTCATATTCTTCCAATATAAGAATCGCAGCACCTTCGCCCATAACAAATCCCTCACGTTTTTTATCAAACGGCCGGCTTGCCTTGGTGGGATCATCGGCAAAAGAAACAGAAAGTGTCTGCAAAACATCAAAAGAAGTAACACCAAACCCTGTAATTGCAGCTTCTGTACCACCAGCGACACAGACATCAACACGTCCGCTCCTGATAAGATCGAGCGCATCACCAAGCGCATCTGTTCCTGACGCACAAGCGGTGGACACTGTATGAGATGACCCCTTAATACCGTAACGCATACAGATATTTCCGGCAGCCTCATTTGGAATCAGCATGGGAATTGTCAGCGGCGGAACGCGGGAGCCTTCTGATTTTATGTATTTAGCGCAGGAGTCTTCAAAAACCTCAAAACCGCCTATACCATTACCAATGAAAACCGCAGTATTATAGGGCTCCAGTGCGTTCTCTGTAAGCAAACCTGCATCCTGCAATGCCTGCCCCGCAGCCACAACCGCATACTGTGTAAAACGTGCCATTTTTCGAGCTTCTTTTTTATCAATAAAAGAAGAAGGATCAAAGTTTTTCACTTCAGCAGCTACTTTAACACGTGATTTACTTGTATCATAATGTGTAATCAAGCCCAAACCGCTCTTTCCCGAACGAATTCCATTCCACGTTTCTTCAACTGTATTTCCTAACGGAGTAACAGCTCCAAGCCCAGTTACAACTACTCGTCGTTTCATTTATCAGCCTCCTTACCCTTATTAAGCACCCATACCGCCGTCTACACCAAGTACCTGCGCAGTAATATACGAAGACATATCTGACGCAAGGAATACAGCAGCATTTGCGATATCTGCCGGCTGTCCGGCTCTCTTCAGGGGAATACCATCCATCCACACTTTCCGTGCCTCTTCATTAACAGCCCGTGTCATATCGGTATCGATAAAACCGGGAGCAATCGCATTAACACGAACTCCACGGCTGCCAACTTCTTTCGCAAGGCTCTTAGTAAAACCAATGAGTCCGGCCTTGCTGGCACTATAATTCACCTGACCGCCTTGCCCATGCAAACCGACAATACTGGACATATTAATAATTGATCCGGAACGCTTTTTAATCATATCAGAAGAAATAATTTGTGAGACGATAAACACACTTGTCAGATTCACAGAGATAACCGCATCCCAATCTTCTTTTTTCATTCTAAAAGATAAGCCATCACGTGTGATACCGGCATTATTTACAAGAATATCAAATCCGCCAGACTCTTTGAGCGCTGCTTTTACAACTTCTGCAAGCTGTTCCGCATTACCTGCATCAGCACATATTTCATGAAACGCAGAGTTTTTTTCTGCTGCATATGCCTCAAGTTCTTCCCTGCTCGCAGACGGCTTGGAACACAAACCCCAAACTTCCGCACCGCACTCAAGAAACTGCCGAACAATTTCTTTACCTATTCCTCGAGAAGAACCAGTAACCAGTGCTTTTTTTCCGCTTAACAACATATTCTATCCCCCTCTACTACAGAGCTGCGACTTGTTCAATGGCGTCAGCAGTACCGCATGGCGTAGATACCCATTTAGCACCATATTCCGTATCTTTCCACAATCCGCTTAAAACTTTACCGGGTCCCGGCTCAACAACGACCCATTCAGCCACTGTATCAGAACTCATCAGCGCGCCAAGTTCAGCTTCTTCACTTGTCCATAATACACTCTGAACTAAATGAAGGACTGCGGATTTTTTAGCTTCATCCCCATTTGAAACCTTTTTTCCAGTTACATTAGAAAACAACGGCATAACAGGATCATTAAAAGGAATATTTTCAAGGACTTTCTCAAATTCAACAGCCGCATCCTTCATAAGCGGCGAATGGAACGGTCCTGCAACAGCCAGCCTCACAATTCTCCGTGCTCCAGCCTCTTTAAATAAAACCTCTGCTTTATCAAGACCATCAGCTGTGCCCGAAACAACAGTCTGCTTTATACTGTTCATATTCGCCTCATATACATCTCCACACTGAGCGGCAATTTCCAGAACTTTCTCAGGAGAGAGCCCAAGAACAGCAGCCATTCCCGGAGCTCTTCCGGCAGACCGGACAGCAATCTCATCACAGATTTTCTGCATAATTTCACCGCGCTGCTTCACAACCCTGATAGTATCTTCAAAACTGAGTACACCGCTTGTACACAAAGCAGGAAATTCCCCAAGGCTAAAGCCGGCACAAGCAGAAGGCTCTATTCCTTTCTCCTTCAATGCCGCAACAACCGCAAGAGATCCAGCGGTAATAGCCAACTGACTGCGATCACTGCGAGACAATTTTTCAGCAGGAGTATCCCAAAGAAGCGCGGTAATATCTTCTCCCGCGACTTCAGAAATTCTATCAATACATGCACGTGCGGCAGCAGATACCTCACATACATCCTTCATCATACCCTGGGTCTGAGACCCCTGCCCAGGAAATAGAAAAGCGTACTTCTTTACCATCGTATTACGCAGCCTCCCCATGTCAGCCCGGCTCCAAAACCGGCAGAAATAATTGTCATTCCTTCTCTCAGCCTACCCTGCTCAACTAAATCAGCATACGTTATTGGGATAGAAGCTGCAGAAGTATTACCATACTCTTCCATATTATTAACAATTTTTGCTGGATCTATTCCCAGTCTCTTTGCTGCCGCAGACAGGATTCGACTGTTTGCCTGATGACAGACAACAAGATCCACCTCATCAATGGAAATTCCTTCTTTTTCCATCAGCTTTTCAACAGTTTCTGATAACACTCTTACCGCAAATGTATAAACAGCCCGGCCATTCATGCGTATGTGATTATTCTCATCTATAAACAACTCTCCGCCGCCGGTACCATCAGCGCCAAGGATTACTTCTCCAATACCACGCTTTTTGGGATCATCATCAGTATTCTCAACTAACACCGCGCCAGCGCCATCTCCAAACAACACACATGTTGAACGGTCACTCCAGTCTACAATACGAGTGAGAGTCTCCGCTCCGCATACAAGCGCGTACCGCCAGCCATGCCGTTCAAGCAGTCCTGCCGCAGATTCAAGTCCATAAATAAACCCGGAACAGGCAACAGAGACATCAAACGCAGCCGCTTTTACAGCCCCAAGTTTTGCCTGAATCAAACACGCTGTCGCAGGAAAACCTCTATAATCAGGAGTCGCTGTTGCACAAACAATCAAATCAACATTTTCCGCTGATACACCCGCATGTTCAAGCGCTTTTTGACATGCGCGAGTCCCTAAAATAGAGGTAGTTTCATCGGCGGAGGCTACATACCGGCTGCCAATTCCCGTATGACTTCTAATCCATTCATCTGATGTCTCAAGTTTTTCATCAAGAGCTTCATTTGCTAACTTTTGCGCGGGAACAGCGCTGCCTGTTCCCCGTATAACAACAGCCATATATGATACCTCAATACAAATCACAATTAAAATGACAAATCAATATATTTTGTCACCGTGAATTACGGTATTAGAATAACATAAACACAGAAAATGTCAAGATGGTATCTATACTTTCCGCATCAGTAAGAAAGAAAAAAATACCCTCAAAACAGTTCGCTGTTCTTGAGGGCAGTTTCATCTAAATATGATAAGAGAGATTCTCTCTATAAATATATTTCTTAATCAGCAAGATTTCTATAAGAATCAAACTCCGCAAGCATTTCGGCATTTTTATTGCGGTCACACAAACTAACTATAACCGCGGCAATCAAGCACATCAGAAAGCCAGGAAGAATTTCATAAATTTCAAAAATACCGCCTGAAAGAGGTTTCCATATCAAAACAGTGATACCACCGCAGATGAGCCCTGCTAAAGCGCCGTTGCGTGTAATACCTCGCCAGAACAAAGCAAGCAGTACCAATGGACCAAATGTCGCACCAAACCCTGCCCATGCATAACTTACCAATCCAAAAATAGAACTGTTCGGATCAAGCGCGATAAAAAACGCAATAACAGCGACCGCGGCAACAGTCCAGCGGCTGATACGCAATGTCAGTTCCTCGCTTGCGCCCCTTTTAAGGAATCCCTGGAAAATATCACGCGAAAATGCAGAAGCAGCGACAAGCAGCTGTGAATCAGCAGAACTCATAGCAGCGGCAAGAATAGCGCATAAAAACATTCCCGCAATAAATGCCGGATAAATCTTAATTATCGCCTGAATAAATACCGTATCTGCATTTCCCGATCCCAGCACAAGCGGCAGTAAAAACGCCTTGCCGAACGCACCGACCAGCAATGCGGCAGCGAACGCGATAATGACCCATACCATCGCTATACGCCGCGACAATTTTACTTCGTTATTTGATCGCAAACTCATAAACCGCACCAGAATATGCGGCATACCAAAATATCCGAGTCCCCATGCGAGAGCGGATATAATTTCCATTGTTCCAAAACTATCTTCCGGACCGGATACAAACGGATTAAGAAACTGTTCCCCAAATCGGCTCATCGCGGCGACAGCGTCTGCAGGGCCGCCGAGAGCAAAAACCATGATTACTCCGGTCAGCACAAGCGCAACAAACATTAAAGAACCCTGAATAAAGTCTGTCGCGCACACCGCCATATATCCTCCGAGCAGTGTATATGCAAGAATAATCGCAATACCCAGCAGCAGGGCAAATAAATACGGCATATTAAAAACAGAATTAAACAGTTTCGCGCAGGCCACAAAACCAGACGCAGTATATATAGTAAAAAATATTAAAATAAAAACAACAGATACCAGAGAGATAATCCGGGACGAATCCTTAAAACGGTTCGTAAAAAACTCAGGTATTGTGATAGCATTATTCGTATGTATTGTATATTTACGCAGAGGTTTCGCTACAATCAGCCAATTGAGATAGGTACCGATAATAAGCCCAAGCGCCGTCCAAAACGCTTCTTTCATACCCGTTAAATAAGCAACACCCGGCAGTCCCATCAGGAGCCATCCTGACATATCAGAAGCCTCAGCACTTAACGCCGTCATCCAGGGGCCAACACTCCGACCGCCAAGAAAAAAATCAGTCGCGCTTTCATTCCGCTTCATATACCGCCAGCCGACATATACCATCCCGCTCAGATAACAGACAAAGGCTAACGCAATACTTATGGAATTAGTACCCACACCACACTCCTGTAAACAAAAATAAAAAACTATCTGTAATTTTACTAAAGTTACAACAATTCAGTCAAGCAGACATCAAAAATAACAGATCCTATAGCGGTCACCGGCGGCAAAACCTGCCTTTACATACGCTTTTACAGCCGCCGTATTAACCTCATTCACATACAAAACAGGCCTTTTCCCAACAGAAACCGCCTTTTGTGACAAGTACCGCACTACAGCAGCAGCATATCCGCGCCCCCGATACTCAGGATCAGTGTATACACCGCCTATCTGCACCCAGTGAGCCCCTTCTGCAGAAACAGCACCTTTCGCAGCAAAACATTCTCCATCATCTCCCAGTACACCGCATACAAAAGAAGTCCGCAGCGCGCGGGTAAGCTTTAAACGGCATGTCGCGGGATTAAAACACCAGCCTGCCGGAAGAACCTCTTCCTGTTCAAAAGCCGCTTCAAGAGGAAACAGGCGTTCCCCGTCTTCAGTGCGGCAACGCAGTATATACGGGCCTCTCTTCAGGCGGGATGTATCGGCGCTGCTCATCTGCATAAGAAAATAATTTCTTGTTTCGGCTGGAACTCTATCACCTTCAGCTGCTGCCGCTTCAAGCAGTAAAGTCGCCCGGCGTTCTCCCGAAATACAGTACAGTTTTTTATCTAAAAAAAACTGTGCGCATACCTGCCGCATCTCAAGTGCGCTTTCTTCTATCTCAGGAACATCAAGACAGTGGAGCATTAACCCCGCAGGAGATATCCCCAGGATTCCGCACAGCTGATTCTCAGCAAGAACAGCTTCAAAATGATAGATTATCGGTTTTACCTCCAGCTGCGCATTTGCCTGAACCGCAGCACACAGCCATTTTCCGGACAACGGCAGACAGTGCTGCATATACAACTGATACGCGCAGCCAACAGATGATTTTTCACGGCTACTGAGAAAATCAAGCAGCGCCGTTACTGGGACAGCAGTAAGGGGAACAAGCCGATAGCCCTTTAAGCCGGCAGACACAGACATTATTCTGTCACTCCAGTTACGGGCATCGTACCCTGCGCATTAAATTCTCCCGCGAGCACCGCAAAAGCAGCCTGAAAAGACACAGGCGCGTAACTATACGTAAAAATCAGAGCATCAGCCCAATCAAGATCAAACGCCGGCACGGGTGACATTGAAGAAATAATCAGAATCTTTTTACCCGAATTCTTAATACGCTCAGCAACCTGCGCACTCGGAGAATCAGCCACACTGAATATAATAGTATCATAATCAGAGACAAACGAAACAAGACGATTCCCCATCCAGTCGGTCTGAATCGGTCCCATCTGATAATCAAATTTAAAAAAATTCGAGTCAGGATACCGGCGTTTTCCCTCCTGAAAAAACTGCTCAAACTGCCCTACAAGTAAAATACGTTCTCCATTCTGCGGCTCATACGGTATACCGCTGCTCTCAGTAACCGTGATTGAACGGCACGCCTGCTGAAAAAAGAATTCCTTTCCTTCTTTATCCGGTATCAAATCGGGAATCAGATTCTTATCCGGATACAGGGGAACTGGATTTTTTCCTTTAAAATACACCAACTTAGAATGCAGTACACGACGCGCCGCACGCTGCACCTGGGCACGAAACACTTCCGATGACCGCATCAAAGCAAGGTTATTACGCCAGAGGGCCTCATTAAGCTGTGCTGTTGTTGATGAAATAATAATATCATTGCCTGCTTCTATCGCCATGCGCACCGCAGCCGAAAGACTGCCCGCATACAGAGTAGCGCCATTCATCATCATATCATCAGTAATAACAAGCCCTTCAAAACCAAGTGTATCACGCAGAATATCTGTAATAAAATATTTTGATAGTGAAGCCGGTTCTCCATTTGGCAAAATCTGCGGGAACCCAAGATGCCCAGTCATAATAGCGGGAATCTTTTCTTTAATAAGATACTTAAACGGAATAAGTTCCCGATTCAGTAATGTATCCATATCAATATCTATTTCCGGGAGCTTTCCATGAGAATCAAGGCTTGTATCCCCATGCCCCGGATAATGTTTTGCCGTAGTCAAAACACCAGCCTCAAGACTGCCCGCTGAAAAAGCAGCTCCAAGCACCCCGCAAAATTCCGGACTTGAACCAAACGAGCGCGGCCCGATGACGGTAGAATCAAGATTTGTAAACACATCAACCGTTGGAGCAAAATTCATATTTATGCCAAGCGCGCGCAGTTCACGGCTGATATAATAACCGCTGTACCATGCGTCAGACGGATACCCGGACGCTCCTATCGCCAGATTACCAGGGGTCTCACACGTATCCCCTTTTACATGACGTATCCAGCCGCCTTCCTGATCAGTCGCGACATATAACGGAATCTGAAAACGCCGCGACATGGCAAGTTTTTGCAGCGAGGTAATCGATTCGGCAACCTGCATCGTATTATCCGTATTCCAGCCGAATACTTTTACACTGCCTAACCCTCGTTCAGATACCCATGTATTAAGCAGTACAGAAGGTTCCTGCCCAGCCCAGCCAAACATAAGTATCTGAGCGAGCAGCTCCTCATCTGTCATGCGGGCAACAATCGCATCCGCAAGCATATCAGCAGGATAATCACTCCAGAATGTAATATCTTCCGGAAGCCCAGATAAAGCGGGATTGATATTATTTTCCGCAGCAGGTAGCAATGGGCAGCACAGCAATACACAGACAAATACTGCCAGCCAAGTGCGGCGCCTCATTCAGGCATACACCTCATTACGAAGCACTCTGATATATTGTTCAGCGCTGTGAGCCGCTGACGCACCATCAGCGGCAGCGGTTACCACCTGCCGGAAAGGCTTTGAGCGCACATCTCCCGCACAGAATAATCCCGGCACAGATGTCGCGCAGTCTTCTCCCGCGGCAATATATCCCGCATCATCACGGCGTACATCAGGAAAGAGTTCCGTTCTGGGATTCATCCCCGCGTAAATAAATACTGCGTCAGCCTCAATCAGTTCCTGGGCGCCAGTTTCTGTATTCTCAAGCAATACAGACTCTACTCTGTCAGTTCCTCTGATTTCTTTTATAATAGAAAAGAAACGCACCGTTATATTTTTATTATTCAGAACACGCTCTCCAACCGCCTTCTGCGCCCGAAACTGCCCGCGGCGATGCACCACAGTAACAGTATCTGAGAGCGTAGCAAGATATACAGCCTCATCACACGCCGCATCGCCGCCCCCAACAACAATGATACGTTTTTTGCGAAAAAAAGGCCCATCGCAGGTCGCACAATACGAAACCCCTCGTCCGGACAGCTCCGACTCGCCGGGAACACCCAGCTTTCTATGTTCCGCGCCTGTAGCCAGAATGACCGCAGGCGCTGCATATACACCGGCAGCAGTCGTTACGGTAAACACATTCCCCTCTTTCAGCAGCGACTGAACAGATGTTTGTATGATTTGCGCCCCAAAGGCGGCAGCCTGTTTCGCCATAATTTCAGAAAAATCATATCCATTTACAGCAGGAAAGACGCCGGGATAATTTTCCAGATGCATGATATTCAGCATTTGTCCGCCATTCCCGGCAGCGTCAAGAACAAGCGTATTCAAATTTGAACGAGCTCCATACTGCGCGGCTGTAAGCCCCGCAGCACCGGCGCCGATTATAATCAGATCATGTGTTATTTCACTCATAATGGCATTATACAGATTTTCTTCAGGATACACTATACCGCACACAGTCAGTAACTGCCATGACTTTTACCTGCCGCGTGAAAGTAACTATCACAATTTTCCCTGAAACAAAGAAAAAAATCGCATAGAGATAATAGATTACTATTTACTCAGTGTATCTCTGGTAAAAAAAAGATTAAAAACAAATTAAAAACAGTGTATCTTTATTTCAAAAAAAGATTAAAAACGAATCAAAAACAGTGTATCTTTATTTCAAAAAAAGATTAAAAATGATTCAAAAATAGTGTATCTTTGTTTCAAAAATAGATTAAAAATGATTCAAAGATAATGTATCTTTGTTTCAAAAATAAATTAAAAATGGATCAAAATACAGTTTACATTTTATGCTGATAATCTATACCGGCCCGATGAAAATATGTCTCAATCACTAAAAATCAAAAATAATATATTTACTTGCGCCCTATGGACAAAAATACTTTTTTCTGTTAAAGTAAATGCATTACGGCGCCATACCCAAGCGGTAAGGGAGCGGTCTGCAAAACCGTTATGCAACAGTTCGATTCTGTTTGGCGCCTTTTTCGGGGGTGTAGCTCATCTGGCTAGAGCGCTTGCATGGCATGCAAGAGGTAAGGGGTTCAAGTCCCCTCATCTCCACAAAGACTGGAAGGTTTTTCTTCCAGTCTTTTTTTTATCCTAAGTAATTTGCTCATACAAACATCAATAGTGATATTTTTTCTGTTTAACAGCGAAAAAAAGTATTCCAAGCACCATTGCCATACATTCAGCCACAACAATAGAAACCCATATACCTGTGATTCCTAGGACTCCCGGCAGAAACATAACCGCCGCGCACTGAAACACCAGCGTACGCAGAAAAGAAATAACTGCCGAAGTCACGCCATCATTGAGAGCGGTAAAAAACCCGGACGCAAAAATAGCGAACCCCATGAACGCGAACGCCAGCGCAAAGATTCTGAAGCCGGAAATTGTCAGCGACAGCAATTCTTTGTCATACCCCACAAAAATACCTGCCAGCGGAACTGTCAGCAATTCGGCGGATATAATCATACTAATCCCGGCAACTCCAATCAGCAGCAGGCTTTTACGGAATACGCTTTTTAATTCCATATAATTTTGAGCGCCGTCATGATATCCGATAATCGGCGCGGTCCCAATGGAATAGCCAATAAACGCCGCCGAAAAAATCATACTCACATACATCATAACACCATACGCGGCGACTCCATTCTCACCGGCATATTTCAGGAGCTGAATATTATACAGCATACCGACGATACTCATTGAGACGTTGCTCATAAACTCGGATGATCCATTGCCGCACGCTTTTAAAATTACCGATATATTGAACCGAGTCTTTCCTAGTCTCAGACTGCTTGTATTCTTACGAAAAAAATACACAAGAGGAAACAGCCCTCCTATAACCTGACTCATCGCGGTCGCGACAGCGGCGCCTGCAAGCTTATACTGAAGCGGAAGCGTTATCACAAGAACAGCATCTAAAATCATATTCACCGCTCCCGCCGCAATCGTTACCAGAAGTCCCAGATGGGGTTTCTCAGCAGTCACAAAAAAACTCTGGAACAGCAGCTGCAATACATAGAAGGGCAGAGCCGCAAGAATAATTCTCGCATACACAACACAATTTTCAAGAAGTTCACCTTCTGCCCCCAGGAGCAAAGCCACTGGGCGGATATAGATAAACCCAAGTACAGCAAAAACAATCCCCAAAAGGAAAGCGATATATACAAATAATGAAAAAAATTCATTCGCTTTATGTATATCACCGGTACCAAGCGTTTTCGCGACAATAGCGGTACCGCCTGTCCCAAACATAAATCCGACAGTGGCGGTAATCATCAGAAACGGCATAATAAGATTAACCGCCGCAAAAGGTATTTTTCCGGCAAAATTTGAAACGAAAAAACCATCTACCACTCCATAGATGGAAGCGAAAATCATCATCGCTATTGACGGCAAAGAAAACCTGATAAGTCTGGCAAAACTGAAATGATCTGATAACTGTATGCGCATTATTTTTCCTCAAACACAGACCGCGCTGCGGCGCGTATTACATCATTTCTACCTGCTGACGAAAACAATTCGCGTATTTTTCCATCAGTCTGATGTACATACTGATTTCATCATCAGACCAGGTGTCAAACGCCTGTATTTCGGCCTGATAAATTTTAGCAGCTGTTTTTTGAATATATTCTTTGCCTTTTTCAGTTAAAATTACTTTTTTTGACCGTCCCATATAGGGCTCAAGATATACAATCCCCGATGATTCTAGGGTACGAATAGCAGAATTGACAGTCTGTTTGCTGATGCCTGTTTTTTTATAAATATCACTGAGCAGACAATCTGTTCCAGCATCATATAGTGTATATAAGACTATAGATACACTGTCTGAAATACCCAGTTTTAAGGATGCCTGATGATAGAAAGATTCCATTTCAAACATGAGATAGTTAATGCGGTGAATATCGCCGCTTCTTTTGTGTTCCATAACATACACCTTATTGTACGAAATCGTACTTAGCAATATAGTACGATTTCGTACATCTGTCAATGAAACAAAAAGAAAGAAACAGAATCCTGAGCTGAAACGACTCTTTTATTATATATCTGCCGTATCGCTGCCCACTTTTTTCTTTTTAGACAGCCGGTATACAATGACACCGGCAGTCAATATCAGCAGAATACATATCACTACTGCAATACCTGTGCCTCCGCTGGCTTTTGCCTCAGGGACTTCGGTATTTTCTGTGACAGCAGAAACAGCCTCACTCGTTTTTTTTTCCGCCGCGGCGACAGGCGCTGCTGTCTGAGCCTTAGAAGAGACCGTGTTTTTGTCAGCGGTCTGTAATTGCCTGATCTCTTCTTTCTGCGCGGCAATCACCTGTTCCTTTTCTGCAAGCTGCTCCCGCAAAGATTCGATTTCTTCTTTTTTTGCGGCATTGTCTTTCAGCACAGATGTTATCAAATCCTCAAGTTTCTGTTTTTCCGCTACTACGTAATTCTCTGATTTGAATAGCAGCTTCCCTAAGCTGGGACTCAAGGTCTGCAACTCGCCGTTCAAGGTCTGAACCTCATTATTCAGGAGGGGAATCTTCTCCTCCTTTATTTCCAGATATTTTTTCGAAACCCTGCTTAGCGAGCCTAGCAGGAGCACTAGACTTAACACAAGCAACAACAGACTTAACACGATAAACAGCAGACTTAACGAACCTTCCCTTCTGCCCCGATCGTTCTGTCTCGTTTTTTTTTCCATCATTTGTGCAGCTTCACCAGCAGTAATTTTCTTTCCATTTTTATAAATACTGCCGCGGATACAAAGAATACCTACAGGCTTTTTTTCTTGAACTTTTTCAAACCCTTCAAAGTTCCCTGTCCTGAAAACTAACAGAATATCCCTATCCGTATTTGTTTCACAAAGCAGTCTACAACCATCCCTAAACGCGTTTGAATCAGTTCCTGTTTTCAGTGTTGAAAATTCCGGAATTTGCCCTCCCGCAGTCGTATTCTCATCAAGTAATTTTTTGTCAAGGATGACACTAATCGATTTTCTGATAAAATCTTGCGAGGGAGTATCATTCAACACATCTTCTGTAAAAACACTATCAAGCGCTTCCCCAAACTCTTTCGCCTTTTTTTGATCTGTATTCAGAAAATGTATCAGTCTGAAAAATAACTCGGCATCAGAATCTCCTAATGAACCGCTGCCCGCAAGGAGATACCGAATAGGGGTACCGGTATGATCTTTTCTTGCGGAAGGGAACCAGCAAATACAACACTCCCAGCGGGTATCTTTAATATGAAGAATAATATTTAAATCAAGATTAGAATCATACCCTACAGGATCAAGGGAACCCACCCCATATTCTCTTATATATTCCAGAGAGATATCAGAGCCAAACCATCTGTAATCATTATTTTTTGTCCGGGTTTTTAATGACAGCATCGATATCAGCCTCCAGCCCTATAACAGCCACGGCTCAAGAGGATATTTCTTATATGTTTTCTCAAAAGAATCAATAATGGGTTGCAGATATGCCTCATAACATTCAAGCGCGCGTTTTGAATCTCTATAGGACGCACTCAGTTTTCCAAACCATCTGGTATTGTCCTTTTTATCTCTGAGTTTTTGTATTCGCAAATTAATTTCATTATGAGAATATTCAAATATCTTTGATATCAGCAATTCCGCGTTTTTTTGAGCAAAACATGCTCCAGATGCAGTATTGTTTTCACTCCCTGCAGCGGGAGAATCCGCTGAACCGGAATTATTTCTGAAAGAAAAGTGCTGTTCAAAGGAATCCGCGCCCCACGTGCCATATTTAAATCGAATACCGCCGATCGTTTCCACAGGCACGTAATATACTTTTAGATTCAAGTTCTCATGCAACTTCTTATACCCTATTACTTCAGAGGCATAACGATCCCATACCCGCTTCTTTAAAACCTCCTTTTTTTGGGAATCATCCATATAGGCTTCGCACTTAACAGGAACTAAAAAAAGAGCAATTTCTGTTTGTCCACATTCTGAAAAATACTGCAACCACTCCGTTTTTACCAGATCAAGCACAGCACGTGTCTCAAGAAAGGAATTTGCCTTTTGTATCTCTTCATCAGTAAAGGTTTCCATAAGTAGAGGCGCATCTATCGGTATAACCAAAATCCGTGTTTTGTGTAAAAACTCGACAAACCCGTCTTTGTTGTCTTCTAACCACCCACCGGGAATATCCTGAATTTCATAATTCTGCTGCAACACGAGGTTTGATATTTCTTTGTTCTGGAATGTAATAGCAAACCTAAAAACCTTCCGCTCAGATGTCCCCGCCAACGCCCCTCCAACTTTTAAATCTGGGGAACGACGATCGCCAAAAATATTTCGGATTTGCTCTCGAAACAGGTCAAGACGCTCTTTGTCTGAGTCATCTTTTAGAATGATATTTACCCCTCCTCGCTTATTAAGATTGTCCTCCGCCGTATCATAAATTGTAGATATCAGAGATGTTTTGCCAGAACGTGATGGCGCTATCAGGCTGATTTTTATAGGAGTATTTATATCATTTTCATTCACATAACCAAAGTGTTCAGAAAATTTTCTAATAACATCATCTATATTTTTTATCTTCTTTATCTTTTTTTTATTATCCATTATATCTCTCCTCCAGATATGTAATCAGATTTTCAACTTCTTTTGCTTCCCTCAATATTTTTTTTGCGTATTCGCCTTCTGAACTGCCAGTAGTATCCTGCAGATAAATCTCATGATAAAACTGGCTGAAAAAGTCCTCAAACAAGTCTTCCGCCTCATCTCTGTTGTAACGTGTCAATTTATCATGGAAATAACTGATCGTCGCGCAAATATAGTTTTCAAGGAACCGGTTGTTCATCATTTTACGCTGGATAGCCTGATTAACAGATCGCGCAGAAAAATGAAGATGCTGTTTCATCCGTGCTATGTTGTTTTCCATACTATTATCATTTTTATCAATTTCATATGGATTTTTATTACTGTCCAAATCAGTTAAGACGTTTTCACCGCCCTCATCAGCGACAATGGTAGGATATATCTGCTGAAAAAATTCTACTCGCAGATTCCGCAGCCACGTAAACGTATCTATAAGACGCTCTATATTTCTGCCGTTTTTTTCAAGTTTTGTGATAAGTTCCTCAAGAGCAGCGCTTCCTGTATTCTCCGCTGAAATAAGATTCCCCAGACATCCTCTGACAGCGTCAACAATGCGGTTTTTTACATCATTAATTCTCTGACTGTAATAGATATTAAACTGCTCATATTCTTCCAGAATAGCAATTTTCAGTCTAAGGCATTCACGGTTAAATATTTCACTTGGAGCATTTACACTTCTTGCCTCTTTTAAAGCGAAATCGTCCCAGGACTCATACCGTGAAGATTTCTCAAAACACAGGTTCTCATCAATCCTCCGGTCTATTTCTACTTTTTTCTGATATATAACCTGCGCGAAGTCATTAAACGAGGTATTTTTCCATTCTTTTTCAATTTCATCCAGAACGGTATTAAAATTATCAAACATTTTATGAGCGTCATTCCGTATCTGCTGTTCATCTGTCGGCAAACTGCGGATAACAGTCTTTGTTTTTGATGTCATTTCGTTTAGAACAGATTTAAGCGGCTCGATAAAAGCATCTGAAAGACAGGCGTCAATAAATTCTCTATCGATATCTCCCATAGAAGTTATCATAGTCTCGAGCACTTGTGAGAACATTTTTGTTACCGCAGCACTATCAATAACACTGAGACGGTACAGATTTTTATCTTTTACAACAGTATTATCCTTTTTTATGATGTTTTTTTCAAAATTAGCTATGATTTCAGGCGAACTGCCCTCTTTTACATTTATCAGATGTGTTATCAGTTTTTCCCGATGTGTAATTTCTCTCTGAACATTATCCAGTTTATTTGAAATCCTGATATATTCGCTGGAAATGTAACTATCCTTGTTTTCCGGCATCGCGATACGGATAATATGATCAATATTGGAATTCAATCCTTTTATTTGTATATCATCTACTTTACCGGCTTCTCCCAACCCGGGCAAATCCATTAACTTTAATTTTATACCGGCCAGGTTTGGAAACTGGCAGAATATATTAACAGCTTTTACCGCAGGATAAAAAGATTCCGTATCTTTTTCCGGATCAGGATATTTCACATATTTTTTTATCTCACTGAATTCCCACACTGTTTGCCTTTGCTGACCTAATAAATCCCTAAAGCTTAACCAGTATCTCTTTATTTCTCTAAGGCGATCAAGTTCCACATTTTTTTCTGTACTGTTCTCCTCCCCATCGGTACTGACAGCTTCCAGTTCCTCTAGTGGCATCCGTACAAAATCATTCAGCGTTTTGATTTTTTTCAGTGCGTTAATTTGGCTGGTTCTCGATAAAATCCTGTTTTCAAAAAACTCGTCTTCTGTAAAGAAATCTATCTCTGCACGAGGACTTTCTCTTTCATCAAAGATATTCGATATAGTGGAAGCAACAGCTGTAACGGGATTACCGCTGCCAGAGGGAATCTGTTCATCTGTTAAGCCGGTAAGGCTCTGCAGCGTAGTACTTTTTCCTACACGGGCGCCGCCAGCAACACCGATATTAATAGTATCCCGTGAAAAACGTTTTTTTACCGATCTCGCGCTCTCTATAATTTTTACCAGCGATGATGATAAACTGTCTAAACGTTCCGCCGCTGGTTGCAGCTGTATATTTTCAGATGATTCTTTTGCAATATCTCGTAATGTTAGTATCCCAGACTGTAATTTACTCAGTAATTCAAGTCGTTTTTCAATAGCGGCAACTGACTGCTGCCTGTTTTTAAGAACTTTATCAACACTCTCTTTTAATTCCATGCCTTTCCCCTTCAAAAATATCAACACACAAGATTAACTTATACTTATCTCAATCCTAATACGTATGTATTCAGCATGACAAAAAAAAAAAAATTGTCAATCATAATATTATAGAACAGCATTCATTGTGGATAATTTATTCAATAAAAAACGCCTGTCTCAGGAATATTGAGACAGGCGTTTTTTATTGAGAAGCCCCTATTTCAGCGCTCCATTTTACGATATACAGTTTTGTGAGGGCGATCCGCGTCAGCGCCAAGCTGTTTGCGCCGCCACTCGGCATAATCGCTCCAGCTGCCTTCAAACCAAACAACATTACTGTTGTTTTCAAACGCGAGAATATGGGTACATACACGATCAAGGAACCAGCGGTCATGGCTGATAACAAGCACGCAGCCGGCAAATTCAGTAACAGCGTCTTCAAGCGCGCGCATGGTCGCCACATCAAGATCGTTAGTTGGCTCATCAAGCAGAAGAACATTACCGGCCTGTTTGAGCATCATCGCCAGATTCAACCTGTTCCGCTCACCGCCGGAGAGCACACCGATCTTTTTCTGCTGATCAGCGCCTGAAAAATTAAACCATGAACAGTACGCGCGGGAATTTACCTCTCTCAGAGAGCCGTTAAGAGGTCGGCCCTTTTCATCAACAGCGCCCAGTTTTAATATATCAAGACCGTCAGACAGCTGTTCCCATACTGTTTTATTATCATCAAGCAGACTGCGCATCTGATCAACATACACCAGTTTGACAGTTTCTCCTATCTTGAGAGAACCGCTGTCCGCTTTTTCTCCGCCTCCAAGTCCTGCTGCCTCAACAATCATCTTGAACAGCGTTGTCTTTCCCGCTCCGTTCGGTCCGACAATACCAACAACAGCGCCCGGCGGTACACTGAATGAGAGATTTTCAAACAGCAGCCGGTCTCCAAAACCCTTTGTCAGTTTATCCGCGTTTATAACCACATTGCCAAGCCGCGGACCGGCAGGAATCGTTATCCGGGTATCTTTAATCTGTCCTTTACCGGTATCGGCAAGCAGCTGCTCATATCTGGTTATGTGTTCTTTATGTTTTGCCTGACGGCCTTTAGGACTCATATGAATCCAGTCCAGCTCACGCTGCAGCGCTTTTCGCCGCTCGCTTTCACCTTTTTCTTCCTGAGCAAGACGCTGCTCTTTCTGTTCCAGCCAGCCTGAATAATTGCCTTTATACGGATACCCTTCTCCGCGATCAAGTTCCAATATCCAGCCGGCGACATTATCAAGGAAATACCGGTCATGCGTAATTGCGATAATGGTTCCTTCATATTGCTGCAAATAGCGTTCAAGCCACGCGACAGTCTCTGCATCAAGATGGTTTGTCGGTTCGTCAAGCAGCAGAATGTCCGGTTTCTGCAGCAGCAGACGGCACAGAGCGACACGCCGCCGCTCACCGCCGGAGAGCACATCGCAAACCTGTTCCGCAGGCGGACAGCGCAGCGCGTCCATAGCAAGTTCCAGACGAGAATCAAGATTCCAGGCATCTGCCGCGTCCAGTTTTTCCTGAATGGCAGCCTGTTTTTCACACAGTTTTTCTATGTCGGCATCTGGTTCGCCGAATGCCTCATTAACCGCATCAAACTCCGCCAGCAAATCGGTAATTTCTTTTACACCTTCACTGACGATTTCTTTAACTGTTTTTCCCGCTTCAAGCTGCGGTTCCTGTTCAAGATATCCGATAGTATATCCGGGAGAGACAGAAGTTTCTCCGGTAAAATCCGTATCCACACCAGCGAGAATTTTCAGCAGGCTTGACTTACCAGAGCCGTTTGTGCCGATTACGCCTATTTTAGCGCCGTAGAAATACGAGAGACTGATATCTTTTAATACCTGTTTAGTTCCGTGAACTTTGGACACACGGTCCATAGTATAAATAATTTTCTTATCATCAAAAGTTTTCGCCATATCAGCATTGTACACGAAAACACCACTCATGATAAGCACCAGTATATGTACCGTACATTGACGGGATATATCCGCACAGATATCATATAGTATATGAAAAACGAAACAGAGCAGCGCCTTTTTACCACAAGTACACTCCGCCGTCTTATCTGGCCGCTCATTATTGAACAGCTGCTTGCCATCACACTCGGCATGGCAGATATTATCATGGTCGCCACACTGGGAGAAGCCGCTGTATCAGGTGTTTCACTTGTCGATAACATTAATATTCTTATAAATAATATTTTCGCTGCGCTGGCAACTGGCGGCGCAGTAGTCTGCGCCCAGTATATCGGCCGGCGCGATGCGAAAATGGTTTCTGTCACAGCAAAGCAGCTTATTTACGCTGTCAGCGCGGCGGCAATTATTCTTATGATAATCGGTCTTGTATTCAGATATCCGCTGCTTTCGCTTATATTCGGTAGCATAGAGGCCGACGTTATGGACAGCGCGCAGCGCTATTTTCTGATAACCCTATTCAGTCTTCCGGGAATCGCGCTGTACAATGGCTGCGCCGCATTGTTCCGCGCGCAGGGAAATTCAAAAGTTTCCATGTATATCGCGCTGCTCGTAAATATACTTAATATAGGCGGCAATGCCATCCTCATTTTCGCTTTTCATTGGCATGTTGAAGGAGTTGCCATCCCGACACTAGTAGCCAGAACTGCCGCGGCAGTTGTTCTGCTTGTTCTGTTATATCATGACAAACCTTACCGTGGGGCACCAGCCATCAATATTACAGGACTGCTCAAATTTGCTTTTGATCCAAAGATAATCAAGCACATATTGGCAATCGGCATACCAAACGGTCTGGAAAACAGTATGTTTCAAATCGGAAAGATCCTTGTTCTGACACTGATTGCCTCATTTGGTACAGGCGCAATCGCTGCAAATGCAGCGGCAAACACAATTACATCGCTTGAAGTTTTACCGGGCGCAGCCATAGGACTTGCCATGCTGACAGTTGTTGGACAGTGTCTTGGAGCAGGACGGCCTGATGAAGCAGAATATTTCGCGCGCAAACTGATGAAAATAACCTATCTGTCCATGATTGCCCTGAACGTACCTATTCTGCTATTTTCAGCACCTATAGCCGCGATATTTCACTTGCAGCCGCAGACAATGCAGCTTGCACGCAGAATGTTGTGTGTTCACGGCTTCTTTGGAATTTTGATATGGCCGCTGTCATTTACCCTGCCGAATGTACTCCGCGCCGCCGGAGAAGCAAAGTTTACTATGATTGTGTCAATGATTTCAATGTGGACAATACGTGTCGGTGTCAGTTACATTTTTGCAGCATGTACAGGTCTTGGCGCAATGGGTGTCTGGTACGCAATGATACTAGACTGGGTACTCCGCTCCGCCATATTTTCGGGCAGGTTCCTTCGCGGTAAATGGAAAAACAAAACAATTATTTAATATAAGGATATATAATGGGACAGCCAAAACTTTTCCGCATTATTGATAAAGCTATATATGACTACCATCTTATAGAAAACAACGACCGCATTCTTATTGGCATTTCCGGAGGAAAAGATTCCGCAGCGCTGGCGGAATATTTCGCGTACAGGAAAAAACAGAATCGGGAACAGTTTGATTTTATGGGCTTACATATTGCTACTGATATCGGCTCTCCGCTTTCTCAGGAGCTTGCCAGCCAGTTTGACCGCTGGGGCATCCGCCTTGATACAATTGAGGTCAGTGTTCTTGACCGTCTCAAAAAAGGACAGCACATGAATTGCTGGTGGTGTTCTACCCAACGGCGCACAGAACTGAATAATTACGCCATAACAAACGGCTATAATAAAATTGCGCTTGGACACCATCTTGACGATATTCTGGAAACACTGCTGATGAACGCGCTCTCAAAAGGGGAGCTGTCTACCATGCCGCCGCGTCTTGCATATAACAAATATCCAGTGACCATTATCCGTCCGCTTTGTTACGCAGATATATCCACAATAAAAGAACATGCCGAATACGCTGGCTATATCACTAGCACATGCACATGTAGTTACCAGGAAAATTCAGGGAGAAAAACAGCGCGGGGCAAACTGGAAGCGCTCACAGGCGGCTCTTATGCAGAAAAGAGACGCCTTTTTGAATCACTCAAGAATATCCGCCCTGAGTATCTACCGTAATAATATTATAAGCAGCCCAAATCAGAGAGCATCGTTTTAATATGCGAAAGCGCAACTTTTATCTTATCGATATCAGTCGCATAACAGCAGCGGATATATCCTTCTCCACCAGCGCCAAATACACTTCCGGGCACCACTGCGACCTGATAATCTGTAATCAGTTTTGTCGCGAATTCTTCAGATGTTAATCCGGTTTTTCTGATATCGGGGAACATATAAAAAGCTCCCTCAGGTTCTGTAACCGGCAGATTCATCTCCATAAATGATTTATACATAAGATTACGCCGCTGCTGATAGGAGATACGCATACGTTCTACTTCCTGCCACCCATTACGCAGACCTTCCAGAGCCGCATACTGACTCATAATCGGTGCGCAAATCGTTGAATACTGGTGCAGCTTCAGCACCTGCTCCATAAGGTCAGAAGAACAGCATACATATCCAATACGCCATCCCGTCATGGCGAATGCTTTAGAGAAACCATTTAATACCACAGTATAATCCTTCATACCGGGCAGCGAGCCTATAGAACAATGTTTTTTACCGTCATATACAAGCTCACAGTATACTTCATCAGAAAAAACCCATATTTGATGTTTCTTTACAACCTCGGCAATCCGCTCAAGTTCATTCTGCGGTATCATTCTGCCGGTCGGATTGCTCGGTGAACAGATCATAAGCGCCTTTGTCCGCGGAGTAATTGCCGCTTCAACCTGCTCCGCAGTAGGATAAAAACCGTTTACGGAAGTATCAAGGCGCACCAGCTTTGCGTCGCAGAGCGCGGCAAGAGGCTGATAAGAAACATAACACGGTTCACAGATAATAATTTCATCTCCCGGATTAAGCACGGCTCTCAGAACCGCATCTACAGCCTCAGAAACACCAATAGTAACCAGTATTTCATTCTTTGGATTATACTGCATTGCGTACCGTGTCAGATACTTGGCAATTTCTTCTCGAAGTTCAAGCAAGCCCCAGTTTGATGTATACGATGTATGTCCCTGTTCCAGATGGTAGTACGCTTCTTCACGCATAACCCACGGCGTCGCAAAATCAGGTTCACCGACACCGAGAGAAACAATATCATCACGCCCGATAATTAAATCAAAAAACTTGCGAATACCGGACGGAGGTGTCTGCATCATTCTTGCAGAAAAACGATCATCACGCGTATTCATCAGGCGGTAACTCCTTCACGCTGATCTTTTTTATCATCAACATACAGCACATCATTTTCTTTATACGTCTTGAGCACAAAATGTGTTTTTGTACTTTTTACTCCATTCAGAGTAGACAATTTGCGAGCAACAAAAAATGCTACTTCCTGCAGAGAATCACCTTCGATAATCACCTGAAGATCATATCCGCCTGACATCAGGTACAGTGATTTTACCTGAGGAAAACGGTAGATACGTTCAGCGATGGCATCAAAGCCGTGCTCTCTTTCCGGCACCACCTGAATTTCAATTTCAGCACGAACTTTCTCTTTTGTTTCCACTACTTTTTCAGGATTCACAATAGCGGCATATTTCAGGATAACCCCATCCTGTTCCAGTTTATGTATGATTTGCTCTACTTCGGCAGGTTCCTTTTTTGTCATCGCGGCTATATCTTCCACAGAAAGGCGTGCGTTATTCTGCAATAAATTTAATATTTCTTCCATAAAAGGTTCAGTCTCCTTTAAAAAGATTTGAACTAAAGAGTACCGTGTTTTTTCGCAATACGCAAGTAGATACTTCCATATAACTTTCTATGAGAGGAAATTATAGTAGAAATTGCGGCTGCATAAAGGATATGATATAGTACGCATATCTTAAAATCAGGAGCATATATGGCACACTGCATAGTACCCGAAGCAGAAGAGATTCTTGATAAAAAATATACTGTATTAGATAAAGGGTTTATCCGGCTGGTAGATTATATGGGCGGAGACGCAAGAATTGTACAGTCAGCGAGAGTCTCATATGGGGATGGAACCAAAACAGTTCGTGAGGATGCAGCACTTATCGATTATCTGCTGCGCCACCAACATACTTCACCATTTGAACAGGTTGTTTTAACTTTTCACATAAAAATGCCGATCTTTGTCGCTCGCCAGTGGGTGCGTCATCGAACAGCACGCATGAATGAAATCTCTGGACGGTATTCTATTATGACCGATGACTGTTATATTCCCGCCCCGCAGGATATTGCCATGCAAAGCAGTGATAACAAGCAGGGCCGGGCAGAACAGCCGGTAGACAGTCAAACAGCGGATAGCATTAGAAGCAGAATGGAACATGACCAGCAGCAGATATACCGAAGTTACCGTACACTCGTAGATGAGGGTATCGCCAGGGAAATCTCCCGCATTAACCTTCCGCTGTCGCTTTATACAGAAATATACTGGCAGATAGACCTGCACAATCTCTTTCACTTTCTAAAACTGCGTCTGGACAGTCATGCACAAAGAGAAATCAGAGCGTATGCACAAGTTCTGCTTGAGATAACAAGAAAAGTTGCGCCGCTCTCAGTAAGTTCATTTGAAAATTATATACAAAATGGGGTCCTTTTCTCCGGCGAAGAAATGAAAGCACTGCGTGAAATGCTGCAGGGCAAAGATTCACCTCTCACAGGAAAGAAGCAGGAACGGCTGCAGGCTAAACTGACTCATTCCATTCAATTATAAATAATAAAACCGGCAAGGCCGGTTTTATTATTTATTGTTCCTGTTTTTTCTGCTGTTCGGACTGTGACTGTGTCCCAGCAGCAGCCTTATCAGTTTCCAATTTTGATTCTTCAGCTTTTTTCTTTTCAGCAGCAGCACGGATACTGTGTGCAAATACCTTATTCTGGTCATTGCGAACGGGCACAGAAAAGAGAGGGTCACCATCATCTGGTGAAACACGGTACGGAATTTTACCGGCACATTGATATGCCGGACTCATTTTATCATTAAGCCACCAATCAAGCACTGACACAATACCAAGGGTATATTTAAGTAAAGACATATTGTTGGCATTTGCACTTTTACGCTTCGCACCAAGCAGTACATCCAGCCGACGGGATGCAACATTAGGAATACCAAAACGATACGGCTCCCAGATATCGGGTACACCGGCTACAAGTCCGTGTACATCCGCAACTTTCATACTTTGCTCAATGATATCAGTCAGAATCTCCCGTACAAAGGAAGTACGCAAACATAACGCTCTATAAGGACTGTCATTTGCTGGTTTTTCAAGCAATATCTGAGTAAAATCAAAATATGGCAGAAAATAATATTTTGTCTGCCACAAAATATCAGACATCAGTTTTTTACCAAATTGCCCTTTTGCAAAATCTTTCTGTGAATACACCGCATTCACATATTCTTTTAATTTTATAGCATAACGTTTATCAAATAATTCTTCCCTGTACACACTCCATGAATTCAGCACATCACTCAAATTATCTTTTGCATTTTGCATAATTGGATTTGACTCAACATCAAATTTTATATTACGACACCCCTGAAACAGATCTTCCAATATACGCAACAATACAACCATAACTTGCAACGGATTATCATTCGCAAGTAGATTAAAGCCTTCCTCAAATTGATACAACGGCTGAAAATATGGAAAAAGATCAGGCATATCCTGCAAACGAAGCCAACCAGCATCTGGAAACATCCGGTTAAGCATAACCAGCCCCAGTTTTATCAGATGTGCTCTGGACAATTCTGCAGGCCGGTTCTGAACGGCCGTATCATGAGGAGAAACTGTTTCCGCAGTTACATTGTCAGATGCGGATGTTTGCTCAGCAACCTGTTCTTCCGTTCCTACAGGACGAAGCATCTTTTCAGGGAGCAGCAGATCATATTTCGTCATATCGATGAAAGGCAATATTTTACTGATACGCTCAGAGAAAAACTCTGGATAAGGACAATATGTATTTGTACACATCCGCATCAGCAAAGGATACATTCCCTTATGAATCGTTTTTGTCACATATTTATATTGGCTAAAAATATTCTCAGAAAGAGTACGAACACGATCCACCTTAACATTTGAATACATACTCATTTCTCCGACAATGATTTTAATCAATTCACCAATACGTTCCTCTCCAAGAAAAGAAAGCGGTAATACGCAGCGATATATTACCCTGGTTATTGGAATAAGATCCTGTACCGTTATATCCTGCGGATGACAGCATAAAGACTCATGCAGATTTGATAGTTCCCGCAACGGCATATTCTCTATCATCTGGCAGAACCGATACGGAAGATCTTTATCAGTTTCTACTTTATGCCGATATGTTTCCGGCGCACAATCAAGCAGTGCAGACATATCAGCAGACAGCGATTTAATATAAGACACATAATTTTTAAGTGTAACAGTAATAAAACCGGATAATACTTTATCAGAATGAATCCACAATAGAATAAAATTAAAAATACCGTAATTGGGCTTAATTCGATAATCAAGCGACATCATTAATTTATCTATCTGCTGCCGATCTTTAGAAGAAAATTCCGGTAGAACCCCTCTTGATGAATATGACGATGAAGTAGAATCAGCAGCTGACACAACAACAAAACCATTTGCAGGAACATCTTGCCCGCCCTGTTCTTGCTGCGGTGAAGAATTACGTATATATCCGTTTCCACGTTTTTTGGGCATCGCTGACATATCAATAGGAGGCGACTTCTCATATCCAATCTCACCGCCAAGAACTTTTGTCATTTTCTCAGCTTCTTCGCGATTTATATTACCGATGTTTCTCCGTGTGCGGTCAAGTTCTCCTGGTTCATAGGTTGCCTTTGTTTTTTTCTGATCAGATTCCATTTTTACAACTCCTCAGCGACAGACTTTTATAGTCGCAGATTTTGTTTTTTTGCCATTCCAGGAAAATCTTTTAAAACAATTCGATCTCCAGCAGCAGTCAACAGGACTCCCTCAAATTTTCCATATACAGTATGACTTGTTGTACGCAAAATAAAAATACTGAGTATACGTAAATTATCGGATACTGGTGTAAAAGCTAAATCAACCATGCTTTCCGTATCCTGAATTATCCATTTACCAGTCACACCATATGGACGCGTAATACGAACTGGCGGCAATGGAGTCATTACACCATCTACAAACAAAATATTTTCATTATGTCTATCAGGATCAACTGCTTCAAGAGATGTCTGAAGGATGCAAAAAGTTACACTTTTGCCTTTGCAGGAGCCTGTACCAAATACCATATCAGTCAGCGTACGTAATTTACAATAAGCGCGTCCCAGTGTAAATAATGAACTGCCCTCGATATGCGCAGCCTCAGCTTTCTGCATACTGTATACGTTTGAAAACGCAATATTACCTTTAATTGGGGCCGTAAAACGATATACTCCACGGCAGCGTCTCATTACCGGAGCGGGAAGTACCGCAGCCATTTCACAGAAATCTGGAGACGATATATCTGCCGATAACGTTCCTGATATGGACGGACGGACAGAATCCCCTCTGGCCGTAAACACAAAAGAAACAATTTTATGGCAACGATCCCAGCTCACACGAAAATATCGTTTCCTTCCGGAAACAAAACAAATCCCGTGCTCAAGCAAATGTGGAATAAATCGGCGGCGAGGACCTACAACAGCCCGATACGCATATTTTTTACCATCAACCATATTCCAAAGAACCAGTTCTGCGGAACCAAATACTTTTGCATCCATAAATTCGACACTGCCGATATACTCTCCTGCACAGAAAAAAAACGAGAGTCTACTTCGGATACGTAAATTAGTAATAAACATAGGCAGCGGAAGCACTCCAAATGGACGTCTGACATTACGTATATCAAGTCGCTCTGGAGCACAGCTGAATGTTCCAAAAACAGGTTTCCCATTCTCAACGAGCTTCTTCGGAGGTACAGAAACAATTCTTGTATACACCACAACCTCTGTTAAATATTATACTTTTATTTTTCTTTCTTTCAACTGACCGGCCTGAAAATAAGAAAAATCATCTTTTAATCTAATTTGTTCAGAGAATACTTGCATAAATACTTTATTGTAGCCTATTATATTTAGGTAATTGCTGCAGTAAATGCCTTTACTACATAATGCTTTTCTGGAGGTACATTTTATGACCGGTCGCTTTGATTTTTCCATTGAAGAGTTGGGCCCCTGTAAGGTCCTATCACCTATCCATTTATCAACAGAACGAGACGATTATCGGGCAAATTATGTCCGTAATGACGAGTTTATCCGTTATAATGTCGATGTAACTCCTGAGACACAAAATCAAAATATAAATGAAAATGACAATCTCAACCTGATGGAAAAAGCAGGTCCTCGTGAATATATTTATTTTAATCCAAAGCATGTCAATGCCGGTATATGTACCTGTGGAGGTTTATGCCCTGGCTTGAATGACGTCATACGTGCCGTTGTACGCTGCCTGTATAACCGTTATGGAGTGCGCCGTATTCGAGGCATACGCTTTGGGTTCAAAGGTTTTTTTGCAGAACAGGGCTTTGACACAATTGATTTAACTCCCGACAATGTTGATGATATCCATAAAACAGGCGGGTCTTTCCTTGGTACAAGCAGAGGAGGAGGAGACCGTGTCGTTGAAATAGCAGACGCTATAGAAGCGCTGAACATGAATATGTTGTTTATTATCGGCGGAGATGGAACTCAGAGAGGAGCCCTTGAAGTTGCCGAAGAAATTGAGCGGAGAGGACTTAAAATTGCAGTAGTAGGTATCCCTAAAACAGTTGATAATGATCTGATTTTTATCCAAAAATCCTTTGGATTTGATACCGCGGTACAGAAAGCGGCGGAAGCAGTTGCAGCAGCGCATATGGAAGCACATTCTCATATTAATGGCATCGGTCTTATCAAGCTGATGGGAAGAGAATCTGGTTTCATTGCAACATCGACAGCACTGGCAAGTCATGAGGCAAATTTCTGTCTGATTCCAGAAGTACCGTTTGATCTTGAAGGAGAGAATGGTTTTCTGCATTATCTTGAAGATCGTATCTGCAAACGCCATCACGCAGTTGTAATAGTTGCAGAAGGAGCGGGGCAGAATCACCTTGTTTCAACGAATGAACATGATGATTCAGGGAACATAAAACTCGGTGATATTGGTACATTCCTTAAAGATCAGATCATATCCTATTTTAAAGCGAGAAAAATTCATATCAATCTAAAGTATATAGATCCCAGTTACCAAATACGTTCCGCACAAACTATCGCAACGGACTCTGTATACTGTGAGCGGCTTGGAAATAATGCTGTCCATGCAGCAATGGCTGGGAAAACAAAACTGGTTATTGGACTTGTTCACGAGAAATATGTTCATTTGCCAATCAAATTGGTAACAGCACGAAGGAACAGGGTTAATCCAGAAGGCTCTCTCTGGAGAGATGCACTCGATGCGACTGGACAACCAATTTTAATGCAAAATACAGATAATAAATAGAATTATATCCTTTATCTGAGAACCGCCTTTTTCAAATTGACACAGGAAAAGGCGGCTCTTATCACATCTCCCTGCCGCAAAAGATTGTGATTATTTAATTTACTTCATCATTGCGGCAAGAGTCTCCTTAGATGGAATATTATCATATAGGAGTGCATACATCACCGCAGCCGAAACAGTTTTTTGCGCATATTCTCTTGTTTCAAGAAACGGAATAGTTTCTACCATCAAGTCAACAGGTAAATCAGCAGCATCTGTCTGCCATCTGCGCACTCTGGTGATACCGGCATTATACGCACATAATCCCATTATAGGAGAACCGTCCAATCTGCTGATCATTTCTTCAAGGTAAAAAGTTCCAAACAATAAATTTGTTTCCGGGTCCTGCAGAGAAAAATCTTCTACTTTCAGTTTACGGGCAATATCCTGTGCTGTTGATTCCATTAATTGAGTCAATCCTTCAGCTCCAGCATATGAAATTACTCCCGGATCAAAAAAACTTTCACTACGGACAAGCGCATACATGTATGATACAGGAATTCCAAATTGGTTACATAGAGGTACAATGTACTCAGAAAAATTCCGTGGATATAATTCTTTTAGAATCGCTTCTGACAAAGGCTTCTCGGGATGCAATGCAATATACGCAACAATACGAAGAGCATTACTTTTTGCCAAATTGTCCTGTAAATTCATATCCCGCAATGTATGCGCAAGACGCAGTGCAAGATCTGTTGAAATAAAATCGCGGTAAATTTGCCATACTGGATAAATATATTCATATAAACCAAAATCACAGAAACCGGAAAGCAATCTTTCAGCATCAACATTGACTGCAAACTCTGTATTTAAAGGCACATTCAGTACAATTCTGCCAATTTCATTATCAGAGAGCCCTATCGCAACCCCAGCAAGAATACTGTAGTATAAATTTCCACCAGGAACACAGGCCGAGGCATAGGCCTCATTAGCCAATTTCTGTCTGTCAGTTGATTCTGGGATTTCGCATAAACCTTCTTCAATAAGACGCGCTGTAATATATGCATACTTTGAGACAGTATCTGCATCAGTATAAATGAGATTATCACGAATCAACATATATACATGATAAAATGACTGCCAGTCTCTTTTAGTCGCCATAGAAAGCGATAGCGTGTTAAAAAAATCAGTAAAATACGACGAATCATGTATATCGTTTCCATACTCATCAAGCGCATCAACAGCTTCATTAATATCTATCTTCAGTAAAGTTGATAAATAATACCAAAGTGCATTATCCTGATTCTCTGGCTCAGGTGCATACTGCATAGCCTTTTCATATCTATCCGCTGCAAGCCAAGAATTTTTCGCACCGCTGCGGTCATACAGCCTGCCCGCATAAAAACTAAAATAAAATTTTTGCAAAGGGGTCTCTGCAATTTCAACAGCACGGTCAAATGCTAAAGCATTTTTTACCTGATTACTATCACCATACAGTAAAATCTTTCCAGCATCAGACAACAAGGGTATTGGCAGCTGCACAAGAGCATCTTCTATTTTTGCATATGAAGAAAATAACTTTTTTAAAAATTTATTCGCCTGTTGATAGTCCCTACGATACAACAGAACACGCATATCCATAAGCCCAATGAGGCGGTTCAGCACAACAATATTATTCGCAGGATCTTCCGCATTCGCAAGCGAAAGTTTTTGAAATTCATTATAAAACTGCAGATGATAATTAGAAAATGCACTCTCAGAAAACCATCTCGTCGCTTCTTCATAGAAAAGAGGGTCCTGTAATTGTGCAAGAGCAAGAAGCCGAATTTTCATCAAATTATCCGGCATTGCAGATGAAACCTGATTTGTCAGATTAACCAACAACTCATATTCACCAGCAGCATAGTAAATATCCGAAACGTAATACAAAGCATCAATATCGTGCCATGTATTCTGATATTCTTCAGCTATAAAAAGCTGCTCCTCAACTGGTTCCAATTGGAGAAGCTGTCGCATACACAGACGTCTGAAAAATAATGATGATAAAGAGGTACCTTTTCGAAAAAAATCACGCGCTTCCTCTTGCCGATCTCCGCGTAATGCTGTTAAACCTTGAAAATAATAGATATCCTCCCCGTACACCGCCTGTAGTTCAGCATCTGACGATGGACTACATGCACAAAAGAACAGCAATGGAAACATTGCTGCCACCACAACTCTCATCACATTCATAATAAAGCAACAGTTTATTTTGGCGGAATAGTAATATATGTTCCGGAAATAATATAATCAGGATTTGAAATATTATTTGCCGCTGCAATTTCAGGGTACCGCCACGGATTTTTATAATATGCGGCAGCCAAATCCCATAATGTATCCCCCCATTTAATCTGATATGTCACCCCCTCCTCAGAAACAGGGACAGGAGCTGGCGGAAGGGGGATAATATCAGGTGACGGAGCAATAACTATTTGATTCTCTTTTGGCATCACCGCATCATCACGAAGAACCGATGATTGCACTTGCACAGGCTCTGAAGAATTTCCATCACGATTCTTCAGAAATCCAAGATTCAACCGTGATGGAACAAGCATAAAAATTCCTGCGAGCGCTGCCAGACAAATCACGGCACAGATAATACATATCACAACGGCTCCAATTTGTGATTTTCCATTTTTTGTATTCTCTGTATCATCAAAAAGAGTCTCGTCAAAAAGCGGAGTATCAGGGATAGCAGTATCTCTTTTAAAAGAGTTTTGCTCTTGCTCACTTATTGGCACAGAAAAATCTGCATCATCAAAAGATTCTGACGAATTTATCTCCGAATCAGGTATATTAAAAGCATCATCATCTAAGAGATTTGAAAGATTAAGAGGCTTTTCATTTGATTCTTCAAAATCCGGTATATCAAAATCCATATCTGAAAAATCAGGAAGTTTCTCAGTTTCTTCATCTGATAGGGAGATAGTCTCCTGATCAGAGATATTAAAATCAGGGAGATCCGCTACCTCGTCAATATTTAAGTCTGACGAAATTTCTGTTGGGGTAAAATCAATATCCGGCAAATCAAACAGAGTATCTGTATCATCATTATCCTCAGCTGAACTTGCCTCTACCTCTCCAGTTTCCGCTGAACTCATTTCCTCAGTTATATCAAATACATTATCTTTCGTTTCATTTAATTCTATTTGATCTATTTCTTTAGACGATAATTTTTCTGTCGCTGCATCATGGTCAGGCTGTACTGCAACACTTGGTTGAACATCTACAGACAAAAACGGATTATCCTGAAGCACCTCGTCAGTTTCAACAGGTTCAATTTCAGGAAGATCAAATTCCGACATCACAATATCTGCGTCAGGATCAACAATACCACTATCAGATGAAATCTCATCCGCATTTATAGATGACTCATCATTTCTAATTTTTTCATTAAGACTACTATCGTTTTCACTCTCAGCAATCCTTTGTACAGGATTATCACTATCCGCTATATCGTTACTATCACTCTGATCAATATCTAGTACATCAAGATCGGGCACATCAATATCAGAAACATCAGTTGTACTATCAAAACCATCAAGTTCCGGAACATCAAATGTCTCCGTCAGATTAAAATCAGGAGCCTTTTCCCGTTCCTCAACAGTTCTAGTAACAAGATTAACAGATGTATTTGTACGAGATCCTGTTTCTGGATCAAGAACTTCCGCAGATAATTCTCCATTCTCATCAAGCCCTATTGACAAATTAATATTTGGCTCCCCATTCGGATGAGGCAACAGATTATCGATGCGCAAGGTATCGATATACTCAGCATTTTCCATTGTTCCATTGTCAGTTCGGTAAAGATCAACCTGTACCGTTGTCTGATTATCATTTACAGTGGTTAATTCAAGGATCTTTTTTTCAGGCAAGCCTTCTTCCAGAATGGGATAGAATGATCCATCTGCGAGTTTGATACCAATTGCTGTACTCATATAATTCCTTTCATTCTACTTTATTCTCGAATGTTTATCTTGTCAACACATTTCCATCACACTCATATATGAAAGCCAATTATATTCTGTACCCACCTTCCATACTCAAAGCAGTGTAAAAACACATCATTTTCCGTATTATTGTATATAGGAAACAAACAATCAATTTGTTTCCTATATACAATAAATAATTTACTTATATTTAGCACCCAGTTTCTTAATAACTAGTTTTGACAAAGAATTAATAATAAAGACAAGCATTATCAAAACAGTTGCAGCTGCAAAAGCCTTTTCAGATGAAATTCCTTCCGCAATAATTAAATACAAATGAACAGCTAATGTTCGTGTAGAATCAAATAATCCGCCAGTTAAATTATAGTTTGACCCCATCGTATAAATAAGTGCGGCTGTTTCCCCCAATGCACGCCCCGCAGCAAGAATAATACCTGCTGTAATTGCCGGGAACGCAGACGGAAGGATAACCTTAAAAATAGTCTGAACCTTTGTAGCACCTAATGCAACACTTCCCTCATTAAGAGCTGGAGAAATAGCTTTTACAGCTTCTTCTGAAGTACGAACGATTGTTGGCAGAATCATCAAAGCAAGTGTTAGACACCCTGAAAGGAGTGAAATCCCCCATCCAAAAGCCTGAACAAACACCAGCATACCAAATAATCCGAAAATAATAGAAGGTATACCAGCGAGTGTTTCTGTACCAAGTCGGAGAATCCGCAGCAATCTACCTTCTTTTGCATATAAAACCAGATAAACAGCTGCAAATACCCCAAATGGGACGGCAAAAAGAAGCGTCAAAAAAATCATGATAAATGTGTTAAAAATAATTGTTGATATACCACCGCTTCGTCCACCATCAATCGGAGCTTCTGTTAAAAACGATAATTTCATATTTAAGCCTTGCTCTGTACCAGCGTATTTAAGCATATCTGCATCAGATGGAATCCGCCATGCAGGTGCTATAGAAACGGACCCGCTAACCGTACTAAGAGCAGTGTAAAACTCATCTGATGAATATGTTGTAACGACTGCAGGTATTCCGCTATTCTCATGACTTTTCACTACACCATCAAAAAACGATTTAATCTCTTCGGCATCATGATTACTAAGATCTTTATATAAAAAATCAGTATTACTAGGAGGCAGAATAACCGTTATCGGCAAATTACCACCTCCCAATTCTTTCCAATTTGAAACTGTACCTGAAGCAATTCTTGCAAGCATATCTGTATCAATTGCTCCAATTTTATAGTTACCATGTAGTGCGGCAGTATCCGCACTACACGCGAGACGCAGAGCACGAATCGGTAATCTTCTAACAGAATGAGACACAGAAGTTGGCAGCATTTTATATTCTAAAACGGTCATGATACCGATGCCGCCTTCTTTTGCAGCTACGAAAGACACTATCTGCTCCGCACTGCTCTTTCCATTAGGAGACACAGTTTGAACGAGCCGGCCTTTTTTGCCAAAAAGGGTAATTACTGATTCAGCTGCATTCTGTGTCTGATATGGATATACATCAGCAGTAGAAGCCCCTGTTTTTTTCCAATTTATATATTTATCGGTAAAGATATCTTTAAGGACTGTAAATTGAATCAATTCCAAATCTATATTTTTATTTACAACAACAACAATATTTTCTATATTACCGCTTGCATATGGCAGTTCGTCATATTCGACCCGTATTTTATAAAACAAACCGTTAAAAATAATATATCCCAATATTAAAAAAAGTATAGCAATCGTCAATGATGCAGCAATATAAATCAATGAAGTCATTATAGCATTAACTGTTCGTATTTTCCGAGTACCTGCCGTCATTATTTTCCTCCCAATCGCTTTGCAGATGAGTAAACAATAATCTGAACAACCATGTTTAGTACTAAAATGAAAATAAACAAAACAACACCTGTCGTAAACAAAGCAGTTAAATGAGTACCTTCAGCATATGCCATATCTGTAATAATATTCATTGTAAGCGTACGGACCATTGATGACAGTCCATGAGGCATGATCGCGGCATTTCCACCAACAAGCAGAACAGCCATTGTCTCTCCAAGTGCACGACCCATTCCAAGAACAATCCCTGTTATAATACCGGAAGAAGCAGCTGGAACAAGAGTCCGACTGATTGTCTGCCATTTCGTGGAACCAAGCGCATATGAAGCCTCCCGTAATTCACGGGATACACTGCGTACAGAAATTTCAGTCATATTAATAATTGTAGGCAACGTCATAATTGCCAAGATGAGAGATGAAGCAAGAACACTGTAACCACTGGTACCGGTCGCTTTCCTTACAAGCGGAACAATAAAAGAAATACCAAACAAACCATAAATCACAGATGGGATACCAGCAAGCAGTTCTACAGCAGTTCTGAGAGCTGGCCCAAATCGCTTCCCAGCCATCTCTGAAAGAAAAATTCCTGATGCGACACCAACAGGAATTGCTAGGATTAGAGAAATAGCAGTAACATATAAAGAACCAATAATAAAAGAAAGAATTCCGTAATGAGGTTCAACAGGATCACTTGGTGACCAGTTGGAAGAAAAAAGAAATTCAAGAGGTGATACATTTTTAAAAAGAGGCAGTCCTTGTCTGAAAATAAAAATACTGATAAGAACAACGCTCGCTACTGAAATAAATGCGCTCACAAAAAAGCTGCGTTCTATCAGAAGTTCTCCTATTCTACGTCTTGTAGATTTCATATATCCTCATCTTCTAATCAATATGGTTTATTACAATAATACCGGCAGCAGGAATCATGCATGCCGGTATAACAAAAAACTACTTACTGAAGCGGAACAAAACCTGCATCACTCACAATAACAGAACCACGTACACTAAGTGCATAATCAATAAAAGCTTTTTCAACGCTGCCTTCAGCAGCATTTCCCTTTGTTACCGCATATAAATTACGCGCTATTGGATATGAACCATCAAGAACAGTTTCTTCAGCCGCCTCAATGCCATCAATCAGAAGCGCCCGACCACCAGCTTTTGTTATTTCATTTACAAACCCCAATCCAACATATCCAATTGCACCAGGAGTTGATGCGACTTTTGCAGCAACTTCTCCATTCTCTTTCGCAACAATAGCATTTTTACTAAATTCAACGCCGGCAGGATCTAGAACAATTTCTTGAAAAGAACCATAAGTTCCGGAAGCTTCATCACGATTGATCAAATATACAGCCTCATCATTGCCTCCAACCTGATTCCAGTTAGTTATTTTCCCAGAAAAAATATCTGCAACCTGCTGCATACTTAAATTAGCAACAGCAACATCTTTGTTAACTACAATTGCAATGCCATCTTTAGCAATAACAATCGGGATAAGGCCATCAGCCAGTTCAGAATCTTTTAGTTCCCTAGAAGAACCAGCAAGTGTTAAAGTCTCTGCGGAAAGCTGTTTTAACCCTGTACCAGAACCAAGACCTTCATACGAAATCTTAAGGCCGGGATTTTCCTTTGTCATAGCTTCAATTACACCATTTGCAATTGGCTGAACAGTTGTAGAACCTCCAAACGTATACGTTCCGCTGAATCCTGACTCAGAAGATTGTTTCACTGAAGAAGGTACAGAATCTTTTGCACCTCCAGCAAAAATCATTGCCGCAGCATTAAATACAGCAACTGCGATTAGCATTTTCTTCATACTTATATCCTCCAGATTACATAGTCATGCAGTTTATAACTGCGTGTTTCTAATTAAGATGGTTGTAATCTACGAGGGTGCTGTAAAAGAGTTGTAAGTATTGTGTTAAAAATCAATTAAATCCGTGTAACAAGAACATAATTGCGTAATTATAGGTACACACGACAAGGGCTGAGGTGTAAAATAAGCATATGGAAAAGAAAATACTGATTGTTGATGATGAAGTTTCTATTCTTGAACTATTATCTTATAATATAAAAAAAGACGGCTTTAATTCTATTACAGCAGAAAATGGTTCCCAAGCGCTTTCTCTAGCCAGACGGGAACATCCTGATTTAATATTGCTCGATTTAATGCTTCCTGATATGAGCGGTCTTGATGTATGCCGCATACTCCGTCACGATGAACAAACAGAGCAAATTCCTGTCATCATGGTAACAGCACGTACAGATGAAACCGATATTGTAAAAGGGTTAGAACTTGGTGCCGATGATTATATCACAAAGCCCTTTTCTCCCAAAGTCGCTCTTGCCCGCATCCATTCCGTACTCCGCCGCAGCGGGTCAGTAAAAAACAATACGGAAAAACCAGGTACAATAAACAATAACACTTCTGATATAATCACTATAAACGGACTTATGATAGACACAGCCCGTTTTAAAACACAAATTAATGGACATCCTATAACCCTCTCTGCTACAGAATTTGCCATTCTTCTATATCTTGCGCAAAATCCTGGCCGAGTTTTTACACGTCATCAAATCATAAATGCTATCAAAGGAGACTCCTATCCAGTCACCGACAGGTCAATAGACGTACAAATTCTTAGTATCAGAAAAAAACTTGGTGAAACAGATCCTGAAAAATCAATTATAGAAACAATTCGTGGAGTCGGATATCGAATGTGCGAAGAGGCTAACCATGAGTACCTCTAAACCAATTCGAATATGGTTTTACCTGTTTGGAATAAACGGGTTTGTGATTTGTGCTGGTTTTTTGATTTTCATTATCATCAGTCTCAAGATTCTTGAGCACTCTATCGTATTACAAACACAGCAAAATCTCCAGACGTTTTCGTACGCCATCCGCCAGCTCCTTATTGCAGAAAGTTTTAATAATTGTGAAGATGAACGTATTGATAATTTGGTCAAACTTCTTGCTGCTCATGATCCCTCCTTTAGAATCACTATTATTAATGAAAATGGAACGGTCATTGGTGACTCTGATGCAAACCCATTCGATATGGAAAACCATCTGTCTAGACAGGAAGTACAAGCAGCACTAAACGGAGACGAAGGATATGCCACCCGTCAAAGCAGCGTTAGCAGAAAAAAAGTTATATATTATGCGATTCCTTTTATCATAAATTCACAGCGTGTCGTATTGCGGCTTTCAATGCCGCTTGCTTCAAATGTCTTATTTTTTTCTTCAATTAAACAAGACTCTATATTTGCAGCACTCCTTATAGTATGTGTTATCATGATTCTTTCCGTTGCTGTTTCCAGGAGGATTATGAGACCGCTTACTGAGTTACGCAATGCAGCTTTTAGATATCGCAATGGAGAATTTTCTTACTGCCCTAATATTGAAGACCCATACGAATTTGTTGAACTGAGCCATGATTTAAAACGCATGGCTTTAACAATAGAGAACAATATAGAAGATATTTCACGCAGACGTGATTACTTTGAATCGGTATTTGCCCATACAGCTGAATCTCTTATTGTTTTTTCACGCGATCTGCAAATTATTGAGTTAAATCGTGCGGCATGTCGGCTTTTTGCGCCCTCACCTTCAGAAAAGAGTCGCTCACTTATTTCACTGATACGCAACACTGAAATCATTGATTTCGTTCATAAGATAATGATGCAACCGCTCAGTGAACAAGATGAAGAAAAAGAAATTATTCTGCAAGATCAGACTAACGCCGAGCATTATCTTCTCGTACGCTGCTCAACCATCAGCTCTGATAATGCACAAGAATGCTTTCTCCTTATGCTCACTGATGTAACCAGATTAAAACAGCTTGAACAAATACGAAAAGACTTTGTAGCCAATGTTTCACATGAATTGAAAACACCAGTCACTTCTATCAAAGGTTTCATAGAAACACTGCTCGATGGAGCGCTTAATGATAAAAAAACCGCCCGTCATTTTTTAGAAATCGCAGAGCAGCAGACAGGCAGGCTAATTAATATCATTTCTGACTTATTAACTCTCTCTCAGCTTGAACAAAACGGTTTTATTATCCGGACACAAACCATACAGTTACGTATCGCTTTAGAAGAGGCAATACAAATCTGCCTGCCAGCAGCACAGCAAAAACATATAAAGATTCATCTCTCCTTTTATGATAGTCATGGACATGAAAAAAAAGAATCTCCATCGGCATCCTTGAATGAAGGATTATTCATTCAGGTTGTGGAAAATATTATCGACAATGCGGTCAAATATTGCCCATCGCACTCATGTATTGATATCGGAGTTCAACAGACAGAACCACCAGGAATATTAATATGGATAGAAGATACCGGACCAGGCATTCCAGATGAATACAAAACACGAGTATTTGAACGCTTTTTCCGTGTAGACAAAGGGCGCAGTCGCGAAACAGGCGGTACAGGCTTAGGTCTTTCAATTGTACGACATATTGTAGAACTGCATGGCGGAACAATACAGGCAATGAGTCGAAAAGATGGCATGAACGGCGCCCGTTTCGAAATGTTTTTTCCTGGTACAATAAACAGTATCTGACAAAGATTTCTATTCCACCGGTTGCGCTGCCCGTTGATACCATATTCTACATTCAAGAACCGTAAACAACAGCACAATTACTGAAAACCACCAGAAAGAATTTTCAAATCCTGCAAAAAAATTATAAATACCATGAAGCAAAACAGCAAATACAAAAGGTATTACCGTCTTACCGCCCTGCCTATTTATCCAAATATATGCCCCTGATAAAACAGCACAAGCACTATGTATCACAACAGCAGTCGCGATACGCAAAGTAATTTGCTGAACCCCTGATATAAAATATACAGCTGTTTCAAAACAGCCAAGAGCCATACCACACAACATCGCTGTTGCAAAAAATGCAGATACAGTCATATTATGAGAAGGAATCGGCAACATACAAAGCAGCTTTACACTTTCTTCTATAAGACCATTAAACAATATTGCAGTTACTAAAATACTCATTAGTGTATGAGACTGAAATAATGGCAATTTCAGTACGCAAAACTGAATAATAGCAATCGGTATGACTGATGCAAGACCTAGTAAAATCGCCCAAAACGCATATTTCAGCTGAAAACTATGAAGTCCGCATCTCAATACAACACAAACCAGCAAGAGCGGACAGAAACAAAAAACAAGGCTTATAACCATATTCTCAGCATACGGTAAAAAATCCAGCTTCGCAATATGTAAATAATAAAACAAACACTATCCTACGTTTTTTCAATACACTTTTTAAGCGTTCTGCTGTTCATTTTGTTGAAATAAAGATAAATCTTATGTTATCATTCTACAATATAACCTATTAGGAAGTACATACATGAAAACAAATACAAAATTATTTATCATAAGTATTTTAGCTACCATAGTACCGCTGTGTATCTCCTTTTTTGTATTTCTGTTTCTGGGAGCAATTACACCGCCGGTAATTTCAGAAATTTTTCTACAACCATTAACAATTTTTTGTTTTGCCTTGGCTATTATAGGACCATGTATTCTCAATAGAATATTACTATATTCAACTATACTCCACAGTGATGATAGAACAGTTTCATCTACTGTTGAAATAAATCGGCGAATTAATACGATCACTACAATCGCATTCTGTGAGCCTATTGTTTTTTCTCTGCCATTTTGTTTAACATCTTTTTTTCTTGCAAAAAACAAAAACTTATTTACACATCCAAGTCTCATCATATTGGTGTTGATTGGTGCAGCTGCTTTATTTGGTACACTATTTTTTCTTATTTTTGTACAGATACTTGAAAAAGAAACGGGTAATACAGAAGTTCTTGAAGAATTTGTCATTTTCCCATTTTTAAGAAGGGCAATGACAACCATGTGTGTTTGTGTTATCGGCTTAGTAATGATCAGTCTATCACCGTTTTATATCTTCTCAAATGTCTCAGATCCGGTTTTAATAGTCCGCCATTATTTCTTACCAATAGAATCTACCTGCTTTGTCTTTTTAATCATCACTCTTTCACTTATTCTAGTAAAACAAAATCATCAAATAAAAACTATTCGAATCCAGCGCCAGGAGCAGGCTATAGGTAACTATAGGACAAAGCCAATAAGTGTTGAGACTCGAGATGATATAGGCCTGCTGATTCAAGCATCAAATACTGCTGCTGAGCATATGAAATCTCTTCTTCAGAATTTTACAAACCATATTATATCATCAGATGATGACGCACAGAAACTTGCCGCTGCAATGGAAGAAACGAGTTCTGCAATTGAAGCTATTTCAGAAAACATTGTATCTGTACAAAATACTGTAATGGAACAGGCTGCTAGTGTTGAAGAAGCACAATCTATATTTGGGCAAATTGTCAAACGTATCGATTCACTAGATGAAAGTATTAACAAACAGGTCACTGCACTTTCATCATCATCTGCAGCTGTCGAACAAATGGTCGCAAACATAAAATCTGTGTCCGATATTATGGAGCAAAATTCCCAAACAGCTAACACGCTCGAAAATAATTCAGCGGAGGGGCAGAAGCGTGTCTCCGCATCAGTAGAAACTGCAAAACGGATCCTAAATGAATCAACAGCGCTCATCGAAGCAAGTAAAATTATTCAGACCATAGCAAATCAAACAAACCTTCTCGCAATGAATGCGGCAATAGAAGCGGCTCATGCTGGTGAAAGCGGCCGGGGATTTTCAGTTGTTGCAGATGAAATTCGAAAGCTTGCAGAAGAGTCAAATGCACAAGGTAAAAAAATTGCTTCACAACTCAAACAGTTTGAAGGTTCAATCCGCGAAGTCGCAACTCAGACAGAGGATGTACAAAAAGAATTTGACTCTATACAGACACTTAGCCAAACAGTTCGTAATCAAGGAGAGATGGTAAAACAGGCAATGCAGGAACAAACAGAAGGCAGCACACAAGTACTTTCCTCTGTTCAAGAGATAAACAACCTGTCTAACGATGTTCGGTCCGGTTCTTCTGAAATGAAACACGGGGGAGCAGAAATCATGGCGGAAATAAATAAGCTTGCCGATATAACACAGGATATTTATAATGCTATGCAGAGCATCACAGCTTCATCACATGAAATCAAAATTGCTGTTACCGACATTACAGAACAGACAATTAAAAATAAAACAAATCTTGATGAATTACATGAAGAAATAAAAACATACCAAATATGATTAATAGTCGCGTTGGTATTCCAGCGCGACTATTAATTGATTGATGAGCCTAGACAATAAAATTACTCAAATACACTTTTTGCAACTTTGAAAACAATCGTTTCAAGCGGACGTAGTACACCAGTATTTTTTCCATACAGAACAGATACTTCAGCAGATAAAACTGTCGGTAATATCACTGTAAAACGATTATAATTCTGAATAAACACATATCTATAGTCGGAATTTTCCCTGCTTGTTATAAAAACACCATCAGGAATCCCAACTCCTCCAAACAACATCTTACCAACAGTGTATACACCCGCAGATGGCAGTATTGTATGAAGCGAATCGATAAACAATTGTTTTTCAAACAACGCGCCAATATACCATGCGGTACCTGCACCATAATGATTATAACTAAGAGCCGCCTGCCCCGCATAAAAATCATCTGCATAAGTCAAGACAGGAACAGCTGTTCCTATTTCCAATACATTGCAAAATGTATCACACCTATATTCCCGCGTGAGACAAGCTGTATTACCTATGACAGGAACACCTATATTTGACTGATCATCGTATAATGCATCAATTTCTACACTGCGCACACCAAGAACATCCAGAATGCCGTGAGGAACTCCATTTAAATAACAGCGATCAGTACCGTCAACTATTCCACTCCAATATGATACAACCACAGTTCCGCCACCAAAAACAAATGAACGAATCTTTTCTGCGAAACCATCTTTAAACATATACACCATCGGCAAAATAACAACACGATAAGAACGCAAATCCTGCTCTTCTGCAACAATATCGATATTCACTCCATAACTGCACAGGCCGCTGTATAATCGTTGAAATAACTCCATATACCGAAGTCCTGTATTTCGTGGTCCAAAAGAATCCTCCATTGCCCAACGACTTTCACGATCCATTATTATTGCAACATCAGCAGATACAGTACTCCCATGGACTTCAGAAAGTTCTTCCAATGCAATTCCAACACTGGTAATTTCATTCATCACACGAGATTCTCCACCCCAGTGATCAATTACAGCGCCATGAAATTTCTCACTGGCTCCACGACTCTGCCGCATCTGAAAATACATAACGCTATCAGCACCATGTGCAACAGCCTGCAGAGAAGAGGCCAGCAACATACCAGGTCGTTTAAGTTTACTGACAGACTGCCAGTTTGTTGCAGAGGGACAGCTTTCCATAAGCAGAAACGGTTTATGCTGTAAACTGCGCATATAATCATGCTGCACAGCGGTGTCAACAGCAGTGATCTTTTCTTCTTTTTTGTGCCATAACGGATAATTATCCCAGGAAATAATATCAACTATGCCAGAGAATTGTTGATAATCAAGTCCTACATAATCATACATTAAATTCACTGTTACCGGCTGTCTGCATCCTACACTGCGCAACGACTGTATTTCAAAGGCAGCAAAATCAACTGTCTTTGCCGTTACAAATCGTTTCCAATCAAGATTTAAACCGTGCAGACAGTTCTCACCAATCGATGAAGGAGATTCTATTTGAGAAAAACTATTATAAACATGACTCCAGAAAATCGTTTGCCACGCCTCATTAACAGCATCAATTGTTTTATATCTTTCACGCAGCCACAATCGAAATTCTTCCTGACACAACGGACAATGACACTCTCCGCCATATTCATTTGATATATGCCACGCGATCACTGCCGGATGAGCTCCAACACGATGAGCTAATTCCGTATTAATAATACGAACTTTTTCTCGATATATGGGAGATGTATAACAATGATTATGACGGCCTCCAAACAATGCCCGGCGGCGGTCTTTGTCAACCCTAAGTACTTCAGGATATGTATCAGCTAACCATTTCGGCCGTGCACCGGAAGGAGTAGCCATAATAACAGATATTCCCGCACAATGCAGACGATCAATAATGTCTAGTAACCACTCAAAAGAAAATACACCTTCATGTGGCTCAAGCATTGCCCAGGAGAATATACCCAAGGAGACAGTGTTGATATGCATTTTCTTAAAATACACAATATCTTTTTCCAGAATCTCAGGTGTACCAAGCCACTGTTCCGGATTATAGTCTCCCCCATGCAGCATCTGACAGAAAAATGGATTTTCCATATGGTTTTACGCTTTATTTTATAGAGCCAACAATACCGGCAGCAAAACTCTTTTGCAAACAGAAGAAAACAACCGCCGTTGGAATAGTACAGATTAAAACACCAAGCATCAACATACCATAATCTACCGCATAGCCGCCAAGAAGATTCGCAACTAACATAGGCATTGTAATAGATTCATTTTTCTGAAGAATTACTTTCGGCCACAAATAATTATTCCATGCAGTCATAAAGGTAATAGTCATTGCAGCGGCATAAGTCGATTTCATTGTAGGTATAAAAATCCGGAAAAAGATTGAAATTTCATTCAACCCATCCATACGAGCGGCGCCAATCAAATCAAGAGGAAAAGAACGGGCCGATTGACGAAACAGCATAATAAGCAATGGTGTTGAAATTGAAGGAAGCATAAAAGCCATCATAGTATCCACCATTTTCATTTGAGAAAACATACGAAACAATGGTATCATAATCGCCGCGAAAGGAATCATCATGGCAGTAAGCAGTAATGCCATCAAGCGATCTTTATGCTTATCATGATAAATTTCAAAACCGTAACCTGCAATAGAACACACAATCATTGAAACGAGGGTCAGAATAATTGAATTCCGGAACGAATTAAATAAAGCAAGCCCCAAATTCTGATATTCAACAAGTGTTTTAAAATTGTTAATTAGGTTACCACCAGGATACAACCGTCCTGCAACAATATCCATACTGGTATTAGTCGCGCCACACAACATATACCAGAGCGGAAATACAGAAAACAGCGAAACAATAATCAAAAACACGTATTGCAATATATTTTTTAATCTAGTCACGTTCATCTCCTATTTTCATCTGAATAAATGCAAGGATAGCAACCATCAGTAAAACCATAATAGACATGGATGCGGCATAACCAAAATTAGGTGTCTGTACAAATGAAGAATTATATATATAATGGGACATCGTCATAGTATCGCGTCCAGGGCCACCATTTGTCAGATTAAGAGACTCATCAAAAAGCTGCAATGTACCATTTGTCGACATAATAGCGGTCAATAAAATAGTTGGCTTTAGCAGCGGCAGAGTTATCTTAAAAAAAGATTGCACAGGACTGCAGCCATCTATACGGGCAGCTTCATATACAGACATATCGATATTTTGCAGCCCAGCAAGAAAAAATACCATATTATATCCTGTCCATCGCCAGATAAGCGCAATAATAATAACTAAACGGGCAGTCCAGCCGTTACTGAACCACATCACTGGAGAAAGTCCAATATTTCTTAAAACAGCATTGATAAAACCATCGTTAGCAAATATAGAACGAAAAATCATTGAATACGAAACAAGCGATGTTGCGCATGGCAAAAAAATCGCAGTTCTGAATAAGCCTTTAAATTTGAGCGTTGGAGAATTCAGTACAGACGCCATGATGAGAGCAAGCAGCAGCATCACGGGTACTTGAATAATAAGATAAATAAAAGTATTCAATAATGTCTGTCTGAAAACAGCATCATTAAAAATACGAATATAATTATTTAAACCGCAGAAACGCAGTACCGCACCACGTCCGGTCTGCAAAGAAATCACAAACGCCTGTATCATCGGCCAAAAACTCATCCAGCAGATGAGCAGTGTTGCCGGAAGTAAAAAAGTCCAGCCAACTATTTCACGACGTTTTTCGAGCGGTAATCCTGCTTTACGTTTATGTATCATGTATTCCTCCTTAATTTACGTTGAAAAGACATATAAAAAAAGCCGGCAGAAGCCGGCATTTTTTATATTCCAGTCAATACCGTAAAAACAGCGTATAATATACGCATTATCCCTGCATATTAAACTCAACAATCTCCTGAGCGCTTTTCAGTTCTTTATCCATATCAGCACCACGCTGAATAATATTTGATAAGGCAACACCAACAGCGTCACGGGCATCGTAATGGAACGGACTTGTTGCATAAGAAGGAATACGAGTCGAGAAATCAACTATAGTAGCATATACATGTTCTCCATTGAAAAAATCTACCGGCTGATTGTATGCCTCAGAATCAGCTGCTGGTGCCCATGTTGCAAGCGCACCTTTTGAAATAAGGTCATCATATAACGCTGTACTTCCGGCAAAAGTCTTTTTAAAGAAATCAATTGCCAGATCCGTATTCGCACAGTTAGAACTGATAGCCCATGAGGAACCACCATTTGCAGAATAATTTGTTGCTCCGTCAATACCAGACAGTTTTGGCATATTAATTACTGACCACTTACCGCTCTGATCAGGCTGTGCAACAACAGATGCCATGATCCAACACCCCTGCATAGCACTAACAGTTGTACCATTATTAATTGAGGCAATATATTGATCCCAATCTGTCACCTCAACAAGGATTTTTTCCTTAACCATTGTGACATACAGATCCATACATTTTTTTAGAATATCATTATCAGAAATATATACTGATCCGTCATCTTTAAATAGCGCTGCTCCAGCTGAATATAACATTATCAGAAGCTGATCTGGAGAACCGGCCTGTGCAGTCAGCATCGGAACGCCAGCCTTATCACGGACAATTTTTCCTTTCTCAATATATTCTTCCCACGTAATATCATTAAAATCAGCCGCAGTAAAACCAGCCTTCTCGAGGTAATCAGTCCGAACACAATTAATAACAGCACCATTATCAAAAGGTATACCATAATGTTTCCCATCAAGTGTTGAGTACGCAGCCTTTGATTCAGCAAATTCAGAAAAATCAATGCCGCTGTTTGTCAAATCGGTAAACAACTCTGGATAATATGTCGCATATTTTTTAAAAGAGTTATCCTGCATCAAAAAAACATCAGGCAACGTTGACAAATCTCCCGCAGAAGCAATTGTCGTTAATTTCGCTTCAATATCATCAGAAAGAACCTCGGTAACTTCCACCGTAAAACCAGGATGGTCTTTTGCATACAATTCTGCAGCTTTTTTTATAGCATATACATTAAAATTAGGATCCCATGTCCAGACTGTCAATTTGTTAACATCGGCATTTGACTTTGACTTTTCCTCAGTCTTTGAACAGGAAAGTAATGTTGTAGCTGCAAGCACACAAGCACAGGCGCAGGCAAGAATACGTTTCATAAAAGAAATCTCCTTCTCAATTATTGATTAAGTTACTTTATTAAAAGTATACACCCCAAATTTCAGGTTGTCAATTTTTAATGTTATTCAATGCTGTTTCCAGTAGAATTCAACATATCATATATTCCTGTTGACGGATTATTAAAGGTGCATAATAATATCTTAATAAGATGAAACATCATTAAATACAGAAGGATTTTCTATGACACATTTTGACTATCACAAAATACAAGATCCCCGTTATTTTAAAGAAAACAGACTGAACGCCCATTCAGACCATATATATTATAAAGATGCCGCCGAATTAAAAAGCGGTGGAACAAGTTTCAGATACAGTTTGAATGGTTTATGGAAATTTCATTACGCAAAAAATATCAGCAGCACAATTCCTGGTTTTGAGCAAGAAACATATGATTGCCATTCGTGGGATACCATTCGTGTACCAGCTCATATTCAGCTGGAAGGATATGACCGGCCACAATACGCAAATGTACAGTACCCGTGGGAAGGACATGATGAAATATACCCCGGCGAAATTCCTTCCTATTTTAATCCTGTAGCAAGTTATGTAAAATACTTTGAAGTTCCAGAACATATGAAAGAGCAGCGTATCTTTATTTCATTCCAGGGTGCGGAAAGCGCACTTGCGGTATGGCTGAACGGCACTTTCATCGGTTACAGTGAAGATTCTTTTACACCATCTGAATTCGAACTGACAAAACATCTCAAAAATGGGATGAATAAAATTGCTGTACAGGTATTTAAATGGACAAGCGGAAGTTGGTGCGAAGATCAGGATTTTTTCAGATTTTCCGGATTATACCGGGATGTATATCTGTTTGCTACTCCAGAAACACATATTTTTGATCTAAAAACGCTGGCAATGGTTACTCCTTCACTTGATGCAGCAGATCTCTCTGTCCATCTGCAAGCATGGGGCAGCGGCAGTGTACAAATGAAACTCAATAGAAACAGCGAGCAAATAGCCTATACAGAAGGAAAAATCACAGAAGGAAATAATACATTTTCCTTTCATATAGATAATCCAACACTCTGGAACGCAGAAAATCCAGAATTGTATGATCTTGAAATAACTGTGTTCAATAACACTGATTGCCAAACTGAATTTATCAGGCAAAAAGTTGGATTCAGGCGTTTTGAAATAAAAAATTCCCTGATGCTGCTGAATGGCAAACGTATTGTATTCAAAGGTGTAAACAGGCACGAGTTCAGCTCAAAAACAGGCCGCTGCGTAAGCCGGGAGGAACTAGAACTCGATTTACAAACAATGAAGCGCAACAACATAAATGCGATCAGGACATGCCATTATCCTGACTGTGACGAGCTGTATGAACTCTGTGATATATATGGACTATATCTTATTGCAGAAGTGAATATGGAAACACACGGTACTTGGGATACACAAACATCGAAACCAATCCCTGACTATGAAAGTATTGTTCCCTGTGACCATGAAGAATGGAAAGGAGCTCTCCTTGACCGGGTACAATCGCTATATGAACGCGATAAAAATCATCCATCTATATTGATCTGGTCATGCGGGAATGAATCATTCGGCGGGAAAGTTATCTACGAAATGTCTCAGCTGTTCAGAAATCTTGATCCTACTCGGCTGGTTCACTACGAAGGCATACGATGGGACAGACGATATAATGATACCAGCGATATGGAATCTCAGATGTATCCATCAGTTGATGCAATTAAACAGTTTCTGAAAGAACATCGTGATAAACCTTTCATCTGCTGTGAATATACCCATGCAATGGGTAATTCTTGTGGTGCGATGCATAAATATACAGATCTGACAGATACAGAGGAACTGTATCAAGGCGGCTTTATATGGGATTATATCGATCAATCATTGACGAAAAAAGACCGATACGGAAAACCATTTCAGGCATATGGCGGTGATTTTGGAGACCATCCAAACGATGGCAACTTCAGCGGAAACGGTATTGTTTATGGAGGCGAACGCGATGAATCTCCAAAAATGCAGGAAGTAAAATTTAATTACCAGAATATCACCGCAATTATTGACACTGACAAACAGTGTATCTGTATCAAAAATAAAAACCTGTTTGTAAATACAAACACATTTAACTGCCATGTGATTCTAGAAAAAGAAGGGCACTTAATCTCAAAGACAAAGCTGCAAACAGATGTCGCACCGCTTTCAGAAAAAAACTACCCATTTCCAACAGAGATACCGCAAGAGGCAGGAGAATATACTGTAACAGTATCATTTACTCTTGCACAGAACACACAATGGGCAAAACATGGATATGAGATTGCATTTGGACAAGCTATCTGCCGTAAACCAGCTGTTGTTCAGCCCATCAGAGAACAGCCTGTTTCACTGATACAAAGCCCGCACAATATTGGTGTAAGGGGAGACGGCTTTGAAGCACTGTTCTCTGTCTTAAACGGAGGGCTCGTCTCATATCGATATGCTGATACAGAAATGCTGCCGGTAATACCGATGCCGAATTTCTGGAGAGCTCCAACTGATAATGATCGGGGAAATCTCATGCCTGCCCGATATGCAACATGGAAAACAGCCTCCCTGTATATTTCTCACAAAGATTTCAGAGACGGCTCCACACGCCCCCCCCGTATTGAGGAACATAACGGCTGCGCAGTAATTACCTATACGTATATTCTGCCAACCACTCCTGGGACAGAATGTACCGTAACATATACTGTCCATTCAACAGGCAAAATAGATACAGTACTTGAATATACACCTCCAAAAGAATTGGGAGATCTTCCTGAATTCGGTATGTTGTTTAAAATCGATGCCGATTACGAAAATATCTGCTGGTATGGAATGGGACCATCTGAAACATATACCGACCGCTGCAAAGGAGCGAAACTCGGAATATACCGCAATAAAGTTGCAGACAATATGGCAAAATATCTTCGTCCGCAGGAGTGCGGTAATAAAACAGGAGTCCGCTGGGCAACAGTAACTGATTACCGCGGACGGGGACTAAAATTTGAAAGTGACAGTATGTATTTTTCTGCACTCCCTTACACCCCTCATGAGATAGAAAACGCACTCCATCCATATGAGCTGCCGCCTGTTCATTATACAGTAATACGTTGCGCACTTGCGCAGATGGGTATTGGCGGAGATGATTCTTGGGGCGCAAAAACACACCCGGAATACCTGCTCCCTACAGGTGTCCCTCTGCGTTTTGCATTCAGTTTCTGTGGAATCTAATAAAACTGGATACGACAAGGAGATAGTGTAAATCATATGAAACGGCTCCCAAGTATTTTTTTGCTGCTGACAATTGCAGTTACAGTCTTTGCAGAGGAGCAATTCACAAGCAATCCGCAGATACGGTTAGGAGGACATATTACCAGCCAGTTTCCAGCAGGTAATATGAGCCCCTACGCAAATGCAGCGGTTGGACTGGGAGCCGATGTTCTATTTTTTTTGCCAGTTTCGATTCCTGTTCTCAGAAACATGGGATTTTCATTTCATGCACAATGGCTGTATTTTAACGAAACACATGCAGAAGTGACATCTCTCCACTCGCTGCAAACACAGGGTGGAATTGTTTTTGAGATTCCTTTGGGAGATTCAGGCTTTTCTCTTTATCCCGAGATAACATACGGCGCAGCATTCCATTTTCTTCAAGCAATGCCTCAAGCACCTGCATATCTTGCCGGTACATATATAGATCAGATTATAGAATTCTCCATTGCACTGGCATATGACACCCCCCTTGCAAACGGGGCATCTACGGGATTTTTTATTATGCCTGTTTATTCAATTATGCCAGAACACCACGCGCTAATACAGCTTCCAGGATTCAAAATCGGCTGTATTTATGGTATTCCCTGCAGGAGTTCAACATGAAAAACTCCCGTTTTCTTTCTGCTTTGTATATTTTTATATGCATTATTGCAATATCTTGCAGTAATCTGGTACAGAATCTCAGAGATACCGTGCCTGTTTCGCAAATCAATTATACAGTTACCCTCTACGCAGGTACTCGCGGTTCATTTACCGGAGAGACATATAAAACAGTAACAGTACCAGAGAATACACAACTCGATTTAAATTTATATAAACCAGACATCCCGTCAGAGAGCCAGGAAAAATGGCAGTTTAATCAATGGCTTGATGAAACTGGCAGCACGATAGATAAACCAGTGCGCATTACCGGAGACTGCGCATTCCTCGCGGAATATATTAAACTTTGCACTGTAACATTTACAAATGATAACGATACAGTACGTACTATTAAAGGGATCAGGCAAAATACATATATAAAAGAACCACCCAAGCTTGAAAAAGACGGCTATGAGTTTGTCGGCTGGTTTACTGATAATGATATTCAATGGAATTTTACAGATAACGCCGTTATTCAGGATATGACGCTGGATGCGCATTGGACACAAATACAACATACTATCACTTTTATTTCTGGTGAACATGGTTCATTCGCGGATAATAAAAAAGAAGTTCCTATTTCCATACCTCATGGACAGAATATTGACTTTACCTCATCGCAAATCCCCGTTCCACAGCCCAATGAGGAAAAATGGCGTTTTCTTTATTGGGTGGACGAAGAAACAAAACTTCGGATACCAATTGATTCATACCCGGTCACAAAAGATGCTACACTTATAGCCAAGTGGACGGCAAATGAATACGCAGTTTCATTTGCCGCCGGCACACAGGGATATTTTGCAAATAATTCTGAGAAATTACCTTCATCTGAAATCACAGTTCAGCACGGAGAATCTATAAACCTTCTCGACTCCAAATACCTACCGGTACAGTATACGGGATGGGTATTTAACGGCTGGCTTTTAGAAGGGAAACTCATCTCCAACGCTGAAAATTATGAAGTTAAAAAAAATATCAAACTAACCGCTTCATATCGGCGGTTAAATTTACATATATATAACAACAATGAGTCCGCTGCATTTATTGAACTGGGAAAAACAGAGTCCTCACACCTTTCTTTCGCTTTTGAAGAAGCAGTATCAGGCGAGTATAATCTGGATGCCAACGGCATTGTCTGGACGTTCCCGGACGGATCAGAAAATTGTTTTTCTGCAAAAATAAGTCAGGATAAACACTCTGTTGAACTAACAGGTAAAACCCCTACAACACAAAATAATCCTGTTATTGTATCTGTTACTATCAATGGAATAGAGTCAGCACCTCTCGCTGTCTCTGTTGGAGATTATTATGCTGTCGCCAGTTTTGACCAGTTGAACGCAATACTCCAAACATTGCCGGCAGGCACTAATACCATTAAAATAAAAAACAGCGAATTTAACACCGATACCCAGTCATTTAAAACCTTAATCACGCTGCTTGGAAAAGAAACAGATAAAACATTTGTTATTGATTTATCAGAAGCAGAAAATCTCTCCCTTAGTGAAAGTATGTTCTCAGGAAACACCAATATTCAGAATATCATACTGCCAGATACATTAGATAATATCCCGAAAGGAACTTTTTATGGATTCCGCGCGCTACAGACTGTATCACTTCCTGCAGGATTAAAAACAATAGGAGCAAGCGCATTCGCTTTCAGCACAATTACACAGATATCACTGCCGTCGACACTTAAAGTAATAGAGGGTTTCGCTTTCTATGGGTGTGAATATCTCAAGGAAATTACAATTCCCGCCTCCGTTGTATCTATCGGAGATCTCGCTTTTACGGATACGGCTATAAAACAAGTAGTATTTTATGGAAATCCCGCAAACTGTACTCTCGGAACAAGCGTTTTCCCTGATGATGCAATTATTTATGTTGCCGATCCAGGCAGTATTCCTGTCAATAGTCCATGGAGAGCATATACAATAAAAAGAATCAGTGAGCTTTGATATGTGTCCGACTCAGGATTCCTGAACAGTAAATTTCTGCATGAGAGCTGTAAGATTTTCAGCTGTTGTCCGATTCTTTTTTGATACAGAATTCGTATCAAGAAGTCTATCAGTGACTGTATTTACTGAATCAGCAAGGTTATCAAATCTTTCTTTCAGATCAGCCGCTGATTGAACAAGATGTTCTGTTCCTCCGGCAAGTGTATGCATACTTGTTTTAATGGCTGTACTACTGTTTGTAACATCCGCAGCCATTTCGGTAATATACGCAATATCAAGAGTAACAGACTGCGCATTTACTGTACTTTCCTGCATCGCCTGCTGTGTACGTTGTGACAGTCTTCCGACCTGTTCTGACTGCTCCGCAACAGATGCAAACAATGCATCAAAAGAATGCGCTGTCCGTACAGTTTCCTGTATTTTATAATTCATATTATTGATCGTTACTTCAGCAGCCCGCAACTGTGCAGATGAAGCTTCTGCAAGTTTTTGTATCTCATCTGCCACGACAGCAAAACCTTTTCCTGCCGCACCAGCATGAGCAGCTTCTATCGCTGCATTCATCGCAAGCAAATTTGTCTGTTCCGCAATATCTGCAATTACCTGATTAATATCAGCAAGTCCGCCACTCTGTTGTGCTGATTCTCTTATCAAATCTATAAGTGAAATCTGCACAGATTGTGCCTGTGCAATATTTTGAGCAAGAAGATTTACATTTTCTTCTACAGCTTGTGTGTTATCACAAACAGTTTGAATATTCGCACTCATTTGAGAGACAGCAGAAGATACACTATTAACAGATACAGTCTGAGCTTCAGATTTTACCGCCAAAGCATTGACATTATCTAAAATTCGCTCAAACTCAGCGTTACTTTCGGCAAGTTTTTCATTCTGTATGCCTACTATAGCATCCATATCAGTAATTACCTTTTCTGCATTATTGAGCAGTTGCACAGAAGAATCAATTGTTTCATCCAGTTTTTCTGAAACAGTAGATAGACTGTGAGTATTAGCTTTAACAGCCAAAGTCATTTCTCCCAGATTCGCAGTCATATCATTAATATACGCTGCTATCTGCATAATTTCACGCGGTGCGTGATGATGGAATACAGGAACTTTCTGACTGAAATCACCTTTACCAATCATATTCAATACGTGGATCATAGTTCGTATTGCCAGGCTGATTAATCGGGCTACAAAAACAAACAGGAGACAAGAGATACCAAGTAAAGCAGCTGCTGCAGGAATCAGGATTTTATAAATCACCGATAAACCTGCAAATACAACAGACTTCTTCTGTATTGTAATAACACTCCATGAAACAGAGCGACCAGGGAGACTGACAGGCGCACACGCTATAAAAACATCACTTTCGTCAAATCCCAATTCTGTACAAAATCGCTCTCCATCCATTGCCTGTTTTATAAAATCAAGCACTTCTCCTGATGAATTTGTGACAAAATTATACTGACTGTGAATCAATTCCGTATCAGGATGAGATACGGTGTTACCATTTCCATCAATCACAAACGAATAAGCACCAGTTGTCTGTTGTGATACCTTTTCAATAAGCTGCTGCAAAAAGGTAAGATGTATATCCAATCCAAGAATGCCAACAGGATTATTTGTTAAAGAATCAAGGTGTTCATACACAGGAACAAAAATAGACGTACAATATGCACCTGTATTGATAGAATAATATGATGGAGACACAAAAGGCTCAGCCTTTTCCTCCATTCTAGCAAACCACCAGCGATCTTTTCTGTTGCCAAGTTCGCCGCTTGATCGAGCTACCTGATCACCATTCATCTTTTGTAAGTAAAGAAGCTCAATGGATGGATTTTTTGCAGCAAGCGATTTAAATAACTGAGAAGCGCCGTCTCCATCCATAAAGCGTATCTGCTCGGACACAGCAAGACCTTCTGTCTGATAAAACATTTCAGAAATGAACATTTCAACAGAGTCAGAAATCATATCAGCCGTATTCTGGCACATCTGCTTATGAGTAACTGTCTGATACCGTTTAAAAACAACAGTTGTAATACCTGTTAATGTAACAATGACCAGAATCAGCAAACATATTGCTGGAATAGTGATATAACGAAAAATCCCTAGTTTTTTCATACTAAAATCCGAATAAAAAGATATCTCTACTCAAAGCAGACAATATCAGTATACTACCAAACAGGGGAAAAAAATAGTTTTTTTTAATTTTTGAAAGTATTTGTTATTTCAAAATAGTTCGATTACGACCATTTTTCTTTGCTTCATATAGAACCTTATCCGCGGCATCTATTAGAGCAGAAGTATCGGGCATAGTTATATCAGCACCAGCAACTCCAAACGTAATAGTTACAGGAATAATAATACCGTTATATTCAAAAATATGATTCTCTACAAGAGAACGCAAATGTTCAGCTCGCGTATAACAGACAGTCTTATCAGCCTGCATAAGCAATACAAATTCTTCACCGCCCCAACGTCCAAGAAAATCTCCTTTCCGAGTATTCTGCTGCATTAACTGAGCCAGTGTTTTCAGTACATAATCACCCGCATTATGTCCGTAAGTATCATTGATGGATTTAAACTTATCAATATCACCAATACAGACAGAACATGGAATATTTTGTCGCTGATACAGTAAGAATGTCTGCTCTAAACGAATATTCATTTCATGTCGGTTAAGCAACCCTGTTAAAGCATCATGATTTGCCTTTAAATTCAGAACCGCATTTTCTTCACGAATATCAGTAAATCTGGCAACAATGCTGCGAACAAAAAAATAAGATTGCAATGCCGCCATGCAGAACACCATGCTGATAGAATATATAGAAAAAACAGTATGCGTAAAATCCGGCACTTTCATAACACATGAATTACCAGGATGAATCACCTGAATTCGTATATATGACGCGGCATTTATAATAAGCGACAGAAAAACAAAAATCCTTTGAAAGAGGCGGGAATACGGCATTAACAGGATATAACTGCCAGTAGGAATTAACATTATATAATAGAGCTCGATTCCAATTGGCAGACCAATTATCAGGTGACATAAATGGATATGCAGCAAAATTTCAACATATGTTAAACAATAGATAACGATAAACCTACGAGAGTCAATAAAACTGGCAAACACAATAAATAAAATTAATGTTGCCAGATAATATACAAACATCACCGGCAAAGAAAAAATAACACTAAGTACAGATAATCCCAGATGTACGACAGCCGCATACCCTAGTAGAAATTTCATTTGAAAATCTACCGCAGATAACAACATTGATGGACTACGCTTAAAATAAATTTCCTGTATTTTTTTTAACATTAGACATTCTTCCTGCATGATACAAGTATCACATTGACCGGTGTCTGTCCAGTGCAGACATCCTTTCGACACACGTTTATATTATCGGTATTTATCACATCACTCAAGCCCGCTCGACAGATATTTCTCCCAATGTTATATTTGTTATAAACATTGTATTCAGGAGATGTAATTATGAAAAAACACTTAAAAAAAGTACATATTATTTTATTTTTATGTTTTTGCTGTTGCGTCGCCGGAGCCGAAACCACATTTAATCAAGGTATTTCCTGTGGAGGCGGAATTCTCTTACAAACAGATATGGTAGGCGGAATCGCTTATCTTGATTTTCCATTTTGGACAAGCTCTTCTGGGTTTCTGCGTGGTGGAATTACCGCAGAAGGACTTGGAGGTAACCTGGAGCCATATGGTCCAAACGGTATGGGTAATATTGGTATACAGTTACGAGCTGGGGGAAATATACAGCCGGGAAATCAAGCCAGCGGTATCCTGATGCGATGTTACGGATTTACTGATGGCATCTGTAATCTGATTGGATCATCAAGAGGCTTTGATATTGCTGTAACAGTAACCGGCGGAGGCGGCTTTGAAATACAGTTTCTACCGGATATGTCCGTTTTCTGGGAATATGGCGGAGGCGTTATCATCCCGTGTACCGCATCGCAGAATACACTATCCGGCTTTGCCCGGCATTCATTCGGTTTCCGAACCTATTTTAAATAATACCTGAAAAAATAATCAGTACCCTAGGACGGTTGTCGTGTCCTTGTAACCTCGCCGTATCTGGGGTATACTGCATTCATGAAAAACAAACAGAAACATGAACTTGCTGTCTGCGGATACGCGGCTGTAAAAGCCCTCGAAGCAAGACACAGTGATTCTATCTGCCGGCTGTATTTTTCACGAGAACGATCGCATCAATTCGGCGAGTTATGTCGAATACTCGCAACGAGGAATATTCCATATAATATAGTAGAATCAGATGAACTGCAGAAACTCTGCGGAAGTCTTCATCATCAGGGCGTTGTAGCAATGATCCATACGCCGCGTTTGATACCGCTTACAAAGGAGCAAGCACTTTCGTTTGTTCATAAAAAAGAACGAATTGTACTGCTAGATCGTGTCGGCAATGCCAACAACCTGGGAGCTATCGTACGCAGCGCCGCTTTTTTTGGTATCAAAAACATCATTCTTCCAGTTGAAGATGGTCAGACAATGGTAACAACAAGTACATTCCGTATCGCTCAGGGAGGAATGGAATATGTTGATATATACTCAGTCCGTTCTCCGACATCGTTTCTCCAAGATATGCAGGGAAAAATGGTACGCATCGCAACAGATGTGCGAGGCGCAGAACCTATTTCACATTTGTCATCGATATGCAAAAGAAAAGCAGCTGTTGTTGTACTCGGCAATGAGGAAACAGGTGTGTCTGAAAATCTCTTCAAACTGTGTGATTACCGTGTAGTAATACCTGGTATTCCATTTGCCGACACACACCTGCCGGCTGTTGAGAGCCTCAATGTAGCACAGGCATCATCCATTGTATTTTATGAATTTTCCCGAAAAGGAACAGAATAAATGGCACTTGAACTTATCACACATGCTTTTGAGCCTGTGTATGATGAGCACAGCCGTATACTAGTGCTTGGCACAATGCCCTCACCTTCCTCACGTAAAAACGGTTTTTACTACTCACACCCGCAAAATCGTTTCTGGGAAGTAATATCCACCGTATTCAGAGAACCAATTCCATATACAATTGAACAAAAACGATCTCTAGTACTTCGCCATGGAATCGCACTTTGGGATGTACTTGCAAGCTGCCTCATAGATGGTGCAGATGACGCAAGTATAAAAGAACCCCAACCGAATGATTTCAGCACATTGCTTTCAGAGTCCTCTATTACCCGTATTTTTACGACCGGAGATAAAGCGTATAAATTGTATCAGAAACTCTGCCGAAAACAAACAGGCATAGACGCAGAAAAATTGCCTTCCACAAGCCCTGCAAACAGAGGCCGGTGGCCGCTCAAAAAACTTATCGATGCATATTCTGTATTAAATATATACCATATAACTATTTCTCAGGGAGAAAACATATAATGAAATACATTACCTCTATCTTACTATCCATCCTTATTCTAACAGCCGTACCTGTATCAGCGCAGGAATTTAAAATAGAAAATCCTTCTGTTTCTGACTATATCTGGGGCAGCGGAAAAGTATTCAGACTCCAGCCACAACTTGATATTCCACTGCTTGCAGGAAGCGCCGCTGTAGCGATTTCTGGTTTACTGTGTGAATACCTCGTAGAAAAACCACATCCGGAAACGCTGCCTCTTGATATTAATCAAGTAAACCCTTTTGACCGCCCAATGGCTCGCCCATATAATCGGGCACTTGATATTACCGGTTCAGTAACCAATTTTCTTGCACTGGCAATGCCCGCTGTACTTTTTGCCCTGCCAGCAACAGAATGGAGTACATTTCTGACTATGTATCTGGAATCAGCTCTTTTTGCACTTGGCTTCAGAAGTATTGGGAAGGCCTTTACCTACCGAGAACGACCCTATACATATTTTGAAAACTATCCTACATCTGCACTGGAAGACGGAGATTTTGCCCGTTCTTTTCCATCAGGTCATACTACAATGGCATTTGTCGGCGCGACATTTGCAGCATATGTGTTCTGCATGTATTATCCAGATTCAATCTTTAAGATTCCTGTTATTGCAGCAAGTTCTATGTTCGCAGTTGGTACCGGTGCATTGCGTATTCTCAGCGGCAATCATTTTATGACTGATGTACTGGCAGGAGCCGCAATCGGAGGTCTGTGTGGTTTCCTCGTACCTTTCGTACACACAATCAATGCGGGTATCGCTAAATCGCTGGGCAACGAAAATGGCGAGGCACCAATAGAATTAAATACACTCTCTGGTGGTATATCCATCCGTTTTAAATGGTAGGTTTCTATGAAATATTTTATCTGTTCTGATATACATGGATCAGCGGAACGCATGAGTGCCGCGCTCAAACAGTTTCAACAACTTAATTGCGATTATATTCTGCTGCTCGGTGATATTTTATATCATGGTCCACGAAATCCGCTGCCACCAGGACATAATCCACAAGCAGTTGCATCAATGCTTAACGAATACGCAGCTCATATCATCGCCTGCAGGGGTAACTGCGAAGCAGAAGTAGATCAGGTTATGCTGCATTTTCCAGTTCTCTGTGATTCAGCTCAGATATTTGATACTTGCGGAGGTGCACACCGAATTTTTTTATCGCATGGTCATATCTGGTCTCCAGAAAAACTGCCTCCGCTCACAGCAGGAGATATTTTTCTTTCAGGACACACACATATTCCAGTGCTTGAGCACAGAGAAGGTATTATTCTCTGTAATCCCGGTTCTATATCACTGCCAAAAGGCGGTTCTCAACCAGGATTTGCCATATATACACCGGAAAAATTGTCTCTGCACACACTTGACGGCGCTGTATATAAAGAGCTGGTGCTATGAATTCCCAATTTATTGTTCATTTGGCTATTCTTTTAATGGTGATTATCGCTTCACTGCGTATCTTTCTGTCCTCACGCATTGAACTTGATGGGTTATCTTTTTTCGCACCGGGAGCACTGCTCTGTGCAGCATCGGCTGTATTTGTCTGGGGACTTTCGCTTTCATTGTGTATTCTTCTTATCCTCTCAAGCGTGCTGTTTATCTGTAATCTGCGCCCTCTTTTGCAATTTATCCATCACATCAGCCATCGCAGTTTCTCTGCAAAATTCTGTTTCGTTTCTTTTATACTCCTCATCAGCGCCATAGCATTTCTTGTGCTGATTATCTATCTGTATCCGCAGGATCCACCCGCTCAAATAAAAGGGGTATCAGAAAGAACCATTGCACTAACAGGTACTCTAAATGGTGGTATTTCAGAACGCAAAATGTTTTCACAACCAATAACAGGAAAACTGGCTCATTTCATATCAAAAAATACGACAGAGCAGCAGCCTGTACTATTATCAATTCCAGATATACGTTCTGGTATTGTTGGTATGCATCCTCTGTATACGGAGCTCGCGAAACGGGGATATGAAGTTATCGCAGCAGAATTGTATACACAAGACGGATCATATTTTTCAGGTATTGCTGACCGGATGACATTGCGCCGATTTACCGCACAGTGTCAAACACTCTTCGCAAATAACCGGTATATACTCAATAATGATTTTTACATCATACGTTCGCAATCAGCATACCAAGCGCTGCTTAACTTGTATGCAGACAAACTGACAGGCCGCAAAATATTTCTCATAGGAGAAAGTTATTCTCAGGAGGCTGTCAGCGTACTTACAGAGAAAGATAACCGTATAGCAGGATATTTCTGCATAAACGGAATTGATTCAAATGGCAATATTTTTGAACTGCCAAATTATCAACAGGGATATGCCTGCATCAGCCAAAGTGATCCACTGTTCGCAGCTGTCCTCAATGGAACACTGCACCGTTCACCTCTGCTGCCTTCAGCACTGCTGGCAGATCAGATACAGCAGTCTGTGACGGTCCGTCTGCAACAACAGTAATTCACAAGGAGATATTATGACACTTACAGAATTTGACACTCAGCTTTCACAATTACTGCATATTGAGCAGTTCCCTATGGACCCGTCTTTAAATGGCATACAGGTATCAAACAGCGCACCGGCGGAAAAACAGCTTCGCAAAATTGCCTATGCTGTTGACGCGTGTACTGAAACAATAGAGCGGGCAACCGCAGCAGGAGCAGATCTTCTGCTTGTACATCATGGCATCTTATGGGGACAATGTTCACGCATTACCGGTACGTACTATAAAAGAATTGCCGCACTGCTTGCAGCAGATATGGCGTTATACGCCTGTCACCTACCAATCGATGCACATCCCGTATTCGGCAATAATGCAGTTCTCGCCGCCCGTCTTGCTCTCTCTGATATACAGCCGTTCGGAACTTGGCGAGGTGCTCTTATTGGCTGCATCGGTACTCTGCCTGAGCCGCTTACCACATATGAAGCGGCAGCATGTCTCTTTCCAGAAGAAACACCTGTGGTATTGCCTTTCGGCCCTGAAAAAATATCCCGCGTTGCAATCATTTCAGGAGGTGCCGGCGATGATGTTGATCAGGCGATAGCGGCAGGAGCCGATCTATTCGTTACAGGGGAAATAGGACATGAAAACTACCATATCGCCCGTGAAAACCATATTTCTGTTATTGGCGGTGGTCATTACCGCAGCGAAACAGGAGGCGTTACAGCTATCGGACAGTATATCTCACAGGAATTCGGTATTGAAACAATCTTTATTGATGTACCAACAGGATTGTGACACACCATACTGGACGAGCAACTCGATTCCCGATAGTATAACAGAACCATGAGTAAAGATAACAACTATACCGCAATTGATTCTGTCAGCCTCAGAGCAAAATTGTTTCCGTTCATTTTAACACTGGCAGTTGTTGCTGTTGACCAGCTGACAAAATTTCTTATTGTGACCTCAATTCCTCCATATACAGTCGGAGCAACTTTTTTTGGAGATTTCTTACGCATCATCCATGTATCGAATCTTGGCGCCGCATTCAGCCTGGGCAATAGTCTGCACACTTCACTGCGCAGCGTACTGCTCGCTTATATGCCGCTTGCAGTACTGATTATTGTTTGTGTGATCTATTTTAGAAATGATGAATTTAACACTTTGCAGCGATGGGCAATAGCGGGAATTCTTGGCGGAGGCATAGGAAATCTGATAGATAGATTCTTCAGACAAGAAGGAGTAGTTGATTTTATCGATGTAAAATTTTACGGTCTTTTTGGACTGGAACGCTGGCCTACGTTTAATGTAGCCGATATGAGTATTGTCATCTGCGGCGCGCTGCTTATCATTTCCTTTGCTGCCGCAATAAAAAATGAGAAAAATAGGGAGACATCACATGACTAAAAAACAGAACACAATAGTATTTCTTATTATAAGCACCCTCGCCAATATATTGCTGACACTTATTCTTCTTATTGCGCTTTCACTGCTTGCCATCGCAGTATTAAAAGATAAAACACCTGCCGCACTGCCAGTTGTTTTTATCGCTGCGCTTGGATTGGGAATCCTCATTTATCATAAAGTACTGGGTATTATCATAAAAAAATGGAATCTTGAAGATAAACTTGATCCACTGTTTGTAAGAAAATACAACAAAAAAAACAGCTGAAGCTGAAAAAAAAAGCTCTGCATCCATTCGCAGAGCTTTATGCAAGAAAACCTATCGGCTAGGCTGCGCACAACCCCGTATAGAATCAAGCGACGCAAGACCATTGTTTTTCATGAAAGATTCAAGTCCGTCCAGTATGCGCAGCATACACTCAGGATCAGCAAATGTTGCGCTTCCAACTTGAATTGCTGCGGCACCTGCCATGATAAAAGATAGAGCATCCTGCCAGGTACGAATACCACCTAGTCCAATTACAGGAATTCGTTCAGATACCGGCAGTTCATTCATCGATTGAACCACATCATACACCATACGCAGCGCAATAGGCAGTACCGCCGGTCCAGAAAGACCAGCACGAATATTATCAAAGAACGGTTTGCCTGTTGTAATATCAATCGCCATTGCCTGAAAAGTATTTACCAAACTCAGCGCATCAGCCCCCTCTCTGCGTACTGCATGAGCGATACCGACTAAATCTCCAGTATTTGGAGACAATTTTACAATAAGCGGTTTTGAAACAACACTGCGTACTGCCCGAGTTACCGCCGCCGCCGCGCCACAATCAAGACCAAACGCCATGCCTCCGGCTTTTACATTCGGACATGAAATATTAAGTTCTATCAGGTGTACACTAGTGTCATTTAAGAGCCTGGCTCCTTCAGTATATTCTTCTATTGAAGAACCAGATAAATTCGCTATAACGACTGAACCAGCAGCAAGCATGTTAGAAAGCTCATTCTCAATAAAATGCGGTATTCCCGGATTTTCAAGTCCAATCGAGTTGATAAGCCCAGCAGGCGTCTCACACAGCCGCCGCCCTGTATTTCCAGAGCGGGGATGAAGAGTCAAACCTTTTGAGCAGATTCCTCCAAGCCGAGATACCTGTATCAGCCGTGCATATTCGCTGCCGTAACCAAAAGTACCAGATGCGGCAATTACAGGATTTTCAAAACGGACACCACCAATCACTACAGACAAATCAGCTGTCTGGACAGGCATACCTTTTTCATATCCATGTATAACAGACGGTTCAGAGCCACATACCGGGAATTTTAAAATCTCACCCGGAAAAACAGGCCCATCTGTACAACAGCGACGGTTTCCAAGAGTTGTCGTAATTGTACAGCCTAAACACGCACCTGTTCCGCACGCCATACGTGATTCCATAGATAGATAACACTGAACCCCCGCTTCACGGCAAATGCGCTGCACATATGCAAGCATCGGTTCCGGTCCGCATGCATAGACAACATCATATTTCCGAATATCATCACTGTGCAGAACATCGCTGAGCATGCCCTTTTTACCGACACTGCCGTCATCAGTTGCTATCACGAGGTTGCGCGGACGCAGCCGATCAAGACCATATGCTCCGCTTTTAAAACATGCATAAAAATCATAACTGCCCTCAGGCAGCAGCGATGCGAAACCCGCCGGCGGCGCGATACCGATTCCGCCTCCAATAAGAAGAAGAAAAGGATGTGGCTTATCAGGGAACAGAGTCTCAGCAGCAGGGAAAGAATTACCAAACGGCCCAAATATACTTAGAGAACTGCTGGCTTTAAGCGCACACAGTTCCCGTGTACCGGAACCTTTTGAAAGAATTAAAAAAGAAAGTATCAATTTACCAGATGCATCACGTTCTCTGGAAAACAAACTGATTGGACGGCTGAGCAGCACCCCAGATGGCTGCGCACGCAGCATATAAAATTGACCGGGAACAGGAAGATCTCCATCACAGTGATCCAGCATCACAGAAAGAGAAGATATTCCGCATACAGAACTGTTTTCAATAACTGTTCCACATCCGCAGTATACAGCCTGACCATTATCAAGAGGAGAAGTATTGCACATTTTCAGATACCTTAATGTTCAAGTTGTTTCTTTACACAAAGCAAATCCTGTTTTGCCTCGATAGCAGCGGCAGCAGCGGCATCAGCAATCTGTTCAATGGTAATTGTTTCTTCCTGCGCGCATCGTACGAGACGTTCATCTTTTTTCCAAGCAGTCAATATGCCGCGTGAAGAATTTACCACTCCGCCGGCTTTATCAAGCAGCACCGCTGCAACACGTGCTGCACCGCCCTGTGCACCATAACCGGGAATCAGAAAAAACAAGTCAGGATATGTATCACGCAATGATCGTGCATCAGCTTCTTCAGTACAGCCAACGACAGCACCTACAGGAGAACAAGTTTGACCGCTATACACCCCGGCAAAAATATCTGCAAGACGGTTCAGTTCCCGGCCTACCACATCAACAACAGTTCCACCCTGCGCAAGCGGCAGTTTTTCTATATCACACATACCGGGATTTGATGTACGCAAGAGCACAAACAATCCTTTGGCACCGTGATCGGGATATCCGTATGCGGTAAACGGTTCCAGCGTATCAAATCCCATATATGGATTAACAGTAATAATATCAGCCTCAAAGTCACCGGAAAAATGAGCTCTCGCATATGCAGAAGCAGAAGCAGCAATATCACCGCGCTTTACATCAGCAATAACCGGCATACCAGCAGCTTTTACCGCTGCAAGAGTTTTTGCATACACAGAAAGCCCCGCAGTTCCAAGCGCCTCATAATACGCAATCTGTACTTTACAGCATGCAGCAGAGCCTTTTATACGCTCCAGTATAGCTTTATTATACGCAAGCACCGCCGCTGAAGGAGAGCCTAACTGTTTAATCACAGAGCCCGGCAAATATGATGGATCTGTATCCAGCCCGACACAGAGGGGCCCGTTCACTACGCCTGATTCCTGCAGGCGCATCATCGCATGCATTGTATTCATATTATTAGTATATACAATTACAGACCTTGTTTCCAGCGCTGGTTACTGAGCCGCGGCACGTATCCACACCAGAAATTCACTTCCGCTGACGGGGATATCCGGATTAAAACATCCATTGCCGTCCAGCTTCATAATATTGTTTTCCAGACATCCCGCTATCGCATTAAAGAATTCTGAATCGAGCGGAACATCGGCGATTGGCCCTTTTTGCAATTGGGAACCTACCGTATCCTGTATCTCATTTGTCATAACAGAGTCTGATTCTGCATCTGCTGTCCGCATATGCACAGCCGGTGAATAATTGCGATATTTCTCAGTATAATCAACAGCTATCCTATGTGTTCTCTGATACAAGGTCCACACATACTGTGCACACTGAGCACGAGTCACAATCTCAAAACCACCCTCCACAGCAAGCGAGGAGGGAATCAGCCCAGCCGAATATACTTCCTCAAATAACTCCTGAGATGACAGCAGCCGTACTCCAGTGAAATCCTGCAGCAGCGTTGTTTCCGCCTGTGTCAGCATGAGCATGCCCCGTACAGTCAATTCTGAAGAAGCAATATAATCCGACACAGAAGGTTCTGAACCTTCCCCACCAGTACTTCCGCGCATTTTCCACGCATACTCCTGCAAAGCCCCATATGCAGAGCGGAAATCATCAGTTAACCCAGCAAACGCCGTATCAAACAACGCTGCCGCCATGCGAAAATCCTTCAGCTGATATGACGCAATCGCCTGCTCCAAAACAAACCGCGGTTCTGATGTACTGTTTCCATATAGCAATACATCTGCACACGCAAAACGAACACTCGGATCTTCTTCAAGGCGGAGAAACAGAATCTGAACCTGAATTTCCTGTGAGTCAAGAGAAACAGCCTGCTCATAATATTTCTTCGCCAGATCTGATCTACCCTGTATCAGTTCAAGGCGCCCAAGCATGGCCAACGAACGTGCTTTTGCACTTTCGTTACCGTTTTGTGACTCTTCAATCAATGCTGCTGACAGTTCCCTGAGCTGTGCCACACGGACAATATTGCCTTGAAGTCTGGCTCCGTCAAGTCTAATCAGCTCCGTCTCATAATCAGAAACAGAAGCGATAGGAACAGTTCCCTCGCTTACAGATGAAGTACTCGCGCACGAAAACAGGAACAGCGCACCATATACCACAGCCGCAGCAGTCGCAATATATACAGAAAAACGTCTCATACAACTTCTCCATATGGAATATATACAACTAACTATACGGCGAAAAAATGAAAAAAACAATGCCTAAACAAGCGCGCTTTATACTCCGAATACCGGTTTTTACCATCAAAAAAATTAGACCATCTTATGATTTGACCGTATTGGCACCTGTATTCCTTATAACTCTCCGAGTGATACTCCATACCTTATTATTGCACAGGAAAAAAAACTGCTGTAAGATAATTTTATTATATTCATACTGTTTAGGAAAAAAATGAAATCGCAGCGAATCACAATCTATGATATTGCCGATGAAGCTGGTGTTTCTATAACAACTGTTTCCAGAGCACTGTCACAAAAGAATAAAGTAAAACCTGAAACATATAACCGTATAATGAGGATTGTCCATAAATACAATTTTCAGCCAAACGAAGCTGCCAAAAGACTTGCTGAAACTAAAAGCAAAATTATAGGCGTTATGGTTTCTCAGATTGATAATCCCTTTTACGCAAATATGTTCATCTGGTGTGAGCGTATTGCTGATTTATACGGATATTCGGCAGTTTTGGCAAATTCAATGGGAAATCTGAAATATGAACACAAGCTTATTGAACGACTTTCAGCCCAGCAGGTCGCGGCGATTATCCAATTTGGCGGCAATGTAGATGAATGTGTTTCCGACAAGGAATACACTGAAAAAGTAAAAAAAATAATGTCCGATATCCCGTTTGTCGTCAGCGGCAAACTGGATGGCTTAAACTGCTGCAGAATCCAGATAAACGATATTACCGGAATTAATCTCGCCGTCAAACACCTCGTTGAATTGGGGCACCGCAAAATAGCATTTATAGGCGGCAACATGAAACAAATTCCGACATTTCAGAAACAGCAGGAATTCAGACGCCTTATTTCCACATACAACCTTATAAATGATGAAGATCTAATATGCACAACTGAAAACACAACCCATGAGGACGGATACCGGTGCATGGAAAAACTGATACGTAAAAATAAAATTCCCAGCGGAATAATCGCCATAAATGATTTTCTTGCTGCTGGGGTAATACAGTGTCTTTTAAATCACGGGCTCTCCGTCCCCGATAATGTATCTATTCTCAGTTTTGATGATACATACATTTCAAAAATGTTACTGAATGGCCTTACTACGGTCAGTTACGACTATGAACTCGTATGCACTACCCTTATCAGTATGGCCATTGCCCAGATTGAACACCGAAGCTGCCAGGAATTCCGTCTCATCGAACCATCTCTCATATGCAGATCATCTACAAAGTTTGTAGATACTATCTCCTGAAACCCTTGACAACTCAAATAAACATGATGTAATTTATTTTATGAAAGCGCTTTCATAAAAGTGAGAAAATTTTCTTGGAGGTTAAGATGAAAAAGATTGTCGCACTGCTCTGTGCTTTATGTGTGATTGGTTTTAATGCATTTGCTATGGGAAGCGGTGACTCCGGTAAAACTGCGGAACAGGATGGAAAGACTACTGTCACATTCTGGTCATGGTTACCAACAGTAATTGATTGGGACCCAATTTATGCGGCATTTAAGGCTGAATATCCAGATATTGATATTGAATATGTTCGTACAGAACAATCTGATTATTTTCAGAAACTTCAAGTTGCTCTGGCAAGCGGAACGGGTCCTGATTTATTTGGATTACAGCCAGGCACATATGTACAGCAATATGGAATGTTTTGCGCTGATATGAAAGCGCTTGCAGATAAATATATGTCCGGCTGGGCAGATACAATTAATCAGACAGCTGTTGAACAGTCATCAAATTCTGATGGTTATGTTACCGGTATGCCTGTTCTGCTCGCTGGTGTACCGTTCATGCTGTATAACGATACATTGATGAAAGAATGCGGTGTTGCGGAAGTTCCCAAAACTTATAACGAAATGAAAGAAGCAGCAAAGAAAATTATAGACGCAGGGTATGTGCCAATGGCTATAGGCGGAGCCGACAGCTGGCAAGCCGTTGATAATTTTGTTGCGTTCTGTGAACAGTTTGAACCCGGCGCTGTTTATGAAGCTGAAGCCGGAAAACGATCATGGACAGATCCTGTTTTTGTTAAGGCGATGGAAGCATGGAAAGCATTTTTCACTGATAAAGTATTTGAAGACGGCGCTTTAGGTATCGTTACATATCCTGATGCCCGTGACCAGTATTTCTTTGCCCGCAAAGCAGTATTTTTTCCCTGCGGATCATGGCATGTCGGCCCAACATCACCAAGCAACGCTGAAATTCAGGGAACAGAAATCCAGAAGCGCGGTGATATTATCGGAATGGCTGCATGGCCGCAGGTAGGACCGCTTCCAGTTGTCGCAACGACTGGTGTTGACTTTATCCTCAGTATAAACAAAGACAGTAAAAAACAGGAAGCAGCCATGAAGTTTGTTGATTTCATCACACGCGGCAAAGGGCAGGAACTCTGGACAGCTACAGGACAGGGTACGCCTGTTGTAAACGGCATGGCGTTTACCGGCAAAATTGATGGAAAATTGCAGCAGGAAAGTTACGATACCATTTATCAGATGAATGCCGCTTCTCAGGCAAGACGGAAACTGCTGTATGCTGAGCTGGACAAAGCGTTATCTGTCGCAGGACAGAATATTGCTTCAGGCGCAGATATTATGAAAGAACTTCAGCAGGTTCAGACTGTTTCAGAATCAATTGAACGCCCGTAATGTATAACTGATACTATTTCCGGCAGGTTATATCCGTATATCCTGCCGTTTTTAGCATATAATATAAGGAAAAATTATGAGAAAAAGCCGGATAACACAGGATAAAGTAGCATATCTGTATATTCTTCCGCTTATTATCTTTTCAACACTATTATTGTACTACTGTATTTTCTTTACATTCTATTCAAGTTTCACTGACTGGAATGGAATATCCTCGCAGATGAATTTTGTAGGATTAAAAAACTACATAAAACTATTTCAAGATCCATATTTTTATATATCCTTAAAAAACAACCTGATTTTTTTTGCCTGCACAGTATTCATTCAGGCTGCACTTGGGCTTTTTATTGCATCTCTTTTAAAATATAAGATGCCGCTTCATAATGTGTATAAAACAATTTTTTTCCTGCCTATCGCTATGGCGACCGCAATAATTACCGCCATATTCAGAATAATTCTTGATCCTAATATGGGAGCATTGAATACAATGTTGCGGACTATAGGTTTGGATTTTCTTGCGCAGGCATGGCTTGGCGATAAACATTTTGCACTTATGTCCATTATAGTCGTTAATATTTTCCAGTGGATGGGTTTTTCCATGATTTTTTATTACGCGGGTTTACTGAGCATTCCCAATGATGTATACGAATCCGCAAAACTTGATGGAGCCGGCTATTGGAGGACACTGTTTTCAATAACAATTCCTATGCTGAACGGAACAACAAGTGTTTTAATCATTCTCGGTATTGTAGGTTCACTGAAAACTTTTGATATCGTGAAATTACTGACTAACAGCGGACCAGGCCGCGCGACTTTATTTCTCAATACGTACTTGTATGAAAAAGCTTTTACCAATTTTGACGCAGGATCAGCAGCGGCTATCGGAGTCTGTATTCTGATACTCGCGATAAGCATGTCTGTAATTCAATTAAAATTAAGCAAAGAAAATTAAACGGTGGCAAAATGAATTCCAATGGTCCTAAAATGAACATACAGCAGAAAGTACTCATTTATGTTGTACTGACAGCGCTGGCTTTAATCTGGATGTATCCAATCATTGTTGCCCTTACCAAATCTTTTACACTGGAAGGTTTCAATAATTACAAGTATGTCCTGACATATGAAAAAATAAATTATTTTCAGGTTATTTTTAACAGCATGATAATCGCGATACTGACTTCACTGGGAGTCGCTGTTATTGTAACCCTTGCCGGATATGCATTTTCAAAAATGCAGTTCAGGGGAAAAAATATTATTTTTATTTTAATTCTCGTCTGTCTGGCTTTGCCTGTGGCCGCTGTCACAATGCCCATTTTTTTCACTCTGGTAAAACTCAAGTGCATTGATACATTATTAGGCGTAATCATACCGCTTATCGCTTTCAACGCACCTCAGATATTGCTGATAGTAAAAAACTATTTTGACGGAATCCCTAACGAATTACTGGAATCGGCAAAGATAGACGGCTCATCAAGTTTTCATACATATCGTATTATTATGCTTCCTCTTGCGAAACCTATTCTGGCAAGTACCATGGTTCTCACGTTTGTGTATTCATGGAATGATTATCTGCTTCCATTACTAGTGATCCGCTCTGAAGTTAATTATACAGTCACACTTGCCGCACAGTTTTTTATGGCGTCCACATATCAGAGTCCCCTTGATGTCGCGCACTTGTACGCAGCTATGATTCTGCTTACGCTGCCTTCAGTTATTGTTTATTTATGTAGTCAAAAATATCTGCAAGCGGGTATTACCGCAGGAGCTGTAAAAGGATGAAAAAAGAATTCTGCAATCCTGTTTCATATCAGGATAACAAAAAACGCACAAATCCCGATCCCTATATATTGCGCTGGTGCGGGAGATATTACTGCTATTCAACAGATGAAAACGGTATAAACGTCAGTTATTCAGATGACCTGGTACATTGGACGTATAGCGGATTTGCCCTTACAATGGAAGGAAAAAAGAATTTCTGGGCTCCCGCTGTTTTATACCGCAATGGTATTTTTTATATGTATTTTTCATGTTTCGATGAAAAACCGCAGGATTCCCATGGCGTCTATCTCCATATGGCTCAATCAGATTCCCCATTGGGCACTTTTGAGGTAAAAAAACAGTTTTTTAATAAATTTTCAATAGACGCGCATCCTGTTGAAATCGGCGATGATGTATATCTGTTTTATTCCGTAAATGATATTACCGGATTAAACAAACACGACGCAGGCACATGCATTGTTGTGGATAAACTGATTGATATGCAGACTCTGGCAGGAAATCCGCAGCCTGTTCTATTGCCGTCCCTTGACTCTGAAATTTATGAGCGGGACAGATTTGCGCCCGGACAGCACTGGCATACAATAGAAGGAGCCTGTTTTTATGAATACAGAAACAGAGCCTATGTTATTTATTCTGCCAACGCATACATAAATACAGATTACTATCTCTCATACGCAGTCGCAGAAAAAAAAGGTGACTTTTTATCCTGGAACTGGCAAAAATATCCTGATAATTATACCGCTTATCCCTGGGTAAAAAAAACAGAGTGGGTAGAAGGCACCGGGCATAATACAGTAACAAAAGCGCCGAACATGGTAGATGATTGGCTGGTATATCACGGACGAAACGCACAGGAACCTCTGATTCATGGTGTAGAACAGCGTGTTATGCGTATTGATCCGTTCTTTGTTGACGGATATCGTCTGGTAACTGACGCGCCGTCCTCATCACCTCAATGCGTGCCGGAATTACCGGCGCTTAACCTTAAAGATGTGCAGTGCGCAGGCGAAACAGTTCTATCCCCGGAAAAATATGCATTTTACATAGCAGAACTGTGGGTATGTCCCGATTACAGCAGCATTGAGCACCGGGGAGTTCATTATTCAATCGTCCTGGATAAAAATGAAAACAGCCGTGTCGAACTTGAATTAATAAGCGGACTGCACGTAATAAAAGTAAAACAGATTGAAAAAAACATACAGACGGAACTATCAGAAATAAAGCTTCCCTGCGATTTTAACTACTACGTTCCGCATCTGTACGCAATCACCAAAATATTTAACCAGGCAACACTTACTGTTGATAACCGCTTTACCTGTTCATTTACCGAGACGCTGTCCCCCGGAACAGTGAGCATAGTACCATTTATGCTTCCGGTTACCGTTAAGTCTTTTGCCTTGACGGTATCGGCATCTGTATTTGAAAAAAATCTTTCGCTGCTTCATCAGTTCTACAATGCAGAAATTCCTGCCGTTGTCTGCGATTCCGGGCTGACCGGCAATGAGGAAAACGAAACAAAATTATATCTTACACGGAAAAATATTTTCTCCGCTAATTTTAAGGAATATATTGATTTTGAACCGCTGTGCAGCCGCGCTTCGCTGTCAGTACTGAGCAGTACTGATGGAAAAACATGGACTGAAAACTGTTCATTTAAGGGCGAAGAAGGTAATTTATATCCCGCATATACACTGCGGTGGCATATTCCGCAAGATACGCAGGTTGCAATTTCAGGGCAATATGTGCGAATAACCGGATATTCTGCTACTGCATTAAATTAAAAGCAGCCCGACTTTCCGGCGAGCACTTTTGATGCCGCCGGTACACATTACAGGATGACAGGCAGTATAGTTGTACAGCAGCCTGTCATCCTGAACAGTCTCAGATAGAAACAATACTGCCAGCAGTTCAAAAAACAATTTAAAAACAAATCAAAAACAGTGTATTTTCGATTCAAAAATAGTTTAAAAATGAATCAAAAATAGTGTATCTTTGTTTTAAAAAAAGTTTAAAAACGAATCAAAATAAGTGTATTTTTGTTTAAAAGATAATGTAAAAACGAATTAAAATAAGTGTATCTTTGTTTCAAAAATAACTTAAATATGACGGTCCTGCTTTATTGCGTGCTATCTCATTAAGGAGACAACTGCGTCTTTTCCGCCTAAAATTTTTCTCAGCTCCTTTTGACTATACCCGGTAATTTTTCCCAGCTTTGTATAAGACCATGAATTGGAGCCATAGAAAAATACAATCGAATTTCCCTGATAGAGCATAATGTCTCCAGGAACAGCTGTCATCGGCATATCATTTCTGGGCAGGCTTTGCGGCAATACACCGACTTTCTCAAAACCGCCATAATTCTGAACAGTAACAGTAATGGGGCCGTTACTTAACAGGTCTTTCAGCGCGGCAGCAGAAGAATTGTCTTCTAAAACAGCGTTCAATGTTATATTTCCGATTTGAATCTTCAGCATATGTTCATTCATATCTGTGCTCTCTACGCGACGAGAATCATTCTGCATTACCGGAGCAATACGTTCTCTGGTGGATTCTTCTGTTTTCCCTTTATCCTCACAGAAAGCATTCCATCCGGTAATAAGCAAAATAAGAAGAAAACAAAAAGTATACCGTTTCATATTACAGACATTCCCGCTTCAAATGCTTTTTTCATCGCGGGACTGCTTTGAATGGTATTGCCATCAGTGGCATTGCCGCCAAAAACAACACCGGCGAACCTGGCTTTGGGAAAGCAGGAAATCCATCCTTCAAGACCGCTGGCGGCACGTTTCCAGACTTCATCATCATTCTCAGCGGCAGCAGCGATAAAATAGACATCCCTGAAATTATAATCAGATGAATATAAAGGATTTGCCCGATCAAGAAGTGTTTTTATCTGCCCCGACATCTCATAATAGTAAATGGGAGTAGCAAATACCAGTACATCAGCACTCCGCATTTTTTCTTGAACAATTTTATCTGCGTCATCATGTATCACACAGCGGTGTGTTTTCTGGCAGACTAAACATCCGCGGCAAAATTGAATAGTACAGTCAATCAGACTTACTTTTTCAACCTCATGCCCAGCCTGCATAGCACCTCTGGCAAATTCATCCGCTAAAGCTTTAGAATTGCTGTCTGTACGGAGACTTGCAGAAATAATCAGAATCTTTTTACTCATACAGCCCCCTCCGCGCCAATGTTATCATGTGTTTTCGTCATCGCAGAATCCTCCTCAATCGTTTTAATTAACCTGGCAGGGACACCGCCATATACAGTGTTTTCAGGAACATCGCTGACAACCACAGCGCCCGCGGCAATAACAGCGCCGTTTCCAATAGTTACCCCTTTACACACTGTCGCATTCGCGCCAATCCACACATTTTTGCCAATGTGAATGGGCGCTGGTATCAAATTTCCCCTATGTACAGGATCAAGATTATGATCCAGTGTCGCAAGTACCACATTGTGCCCAAGCAGGCAGCCATCTCCTATAGTAACACCGCCCTGGTCCTGAATTTTAACACCGGAATTAAAGAACACGTTCTTGCCTATTTTTAGATTTTTTCCGCAATCTGTATAAAACGGCGGAAACAGTCTGAAACTCTCATCCACATCACTTCCGGTAATCTGGCGCATTAACGAAACAATTTCATCAGCTGTATGATACTGACTGTTCAGCTCCATAGTCAGCCGGATAGCTTCTTGCGAAAGTTCACACATACACTGATGAACTTCGGTGCCAGCCGTAACTTCTTTTTTACTGTTCATATAATTTAAAAATTCTTGTGTTTGCACTTGCTTTCACCTCGCAGTTACAGTATAAAAAAAAGAGGATTAAATAGCAAATAGTTATAAGTTATAGCAGGATATGCTTTTTAAGAATATCTATCTGAATATAATTCAAGCAAAGAGGTATACATGATGGAACTGCGAGTTCTCCGATATTTTGTAGAGACAGCCAGAGAAAAGAGCATGACAAACGCCGCTCAGAAGCTCCATGTGACACAGCCAACCTTGTCACGGCAAATTAAAGATCTGGAAGATGAACTTGGGCAAAAGCTGTTTACGAGGGGCAATTATCACATCAATTTAACACCTGAAGGAAAGATTTTATACAACAGGGCGCTGGACATTCTTGAAATGGTTGATTTGACAACCATGGAATTTAGCGCTATGCATGATTTTACCGGCGGAGACATTAACCTGGGCTGCGCGGAATCAGATGGGGTATCATTGCTTGCGAAAGCAGCCAAACAGCTGCAAAATGAATATAAAAACCTGCACTTTCATTTGTACAGCGGAAACGCAGAAACGGTGTGTGAACGGCTGGATAAAGGTCTTTTGGATTTTGCTGTTGTTGTTCAGAACGTTGATATATCCAAGTACGCATACCTGGATTTGGGAGTTTCCGACACATGGGGGCTGATTATGCGCAAAGACAGTTCTCTCGCGGAAAAAAAACATATATTGATAGAAGAGCTGACTGAAATACCTCTTATTGTATCCCGGCAGGGCGCCACAAACGAGATGCCTGAGTGGTTACAGAAGAACTATGACCGGCTTACTATTATAGCTACCTATGACCTGATTTTTAATGCCTCAATTTTAGTAAAAGAAGGACTGGGATATGCGCTTGGTTTGGACAAACTGATAAATACAGGCGAGGAAAGTCCTCTGTGCTTTCGCCCTGTCTATCCTGCTATTTCATCCCCGTTACGATTGATCTGGAGAAAGGATCACCAGTTTTCTCATGCCGCTTCTCTGTATCTGGAGAAAGTGAAAACAATGTGCAGGTAAGTCTTGACTGCACCTCAATAGTACACAGACGTATAACCCCAAACAGCAGACCGGTACTTAATTTGTATCACATAAAAACACTCTGTTTTACCAGGACAGAATACAGCACTGTATACAGACTGGTGTTCAAATCATTGTAACTTTCAACGAAACTTTTCTTTTAATTCCAGAACTTTCTTCTTAATCTGAGTGATAGTCTCAGTAAAGACTGCGTCGCCTTTACCGGATGGGTCATCCAATCCCCAGTTTTCCCTATATTGGCAAGATATACTGGGACAGCTCACATTACAGCCCATTAGAATTAGTATATCCGGCTGAGGGATATCAGAAATCAATTTACTATACTGAGTCTCTTCCATATCTATACCATGAAGATGCTTCATCATCCGTACCGCGTCTTGATTGATGTGGTCTTTTACCTCGGTACCTGCTGAATAGCTTTCAAAAATATCGCTGGCCAGTTTTCTGCTCAGTGCTTCAGCTATCTGACTGCGGCACGAATTGTGCACACACAAAGGCTACTTTTAGTTTCTCAGGCATGATTTATCCTCGATAATGTCTTGAGTTCAGAATATATTTTAAAAACCTACCCCTCACTACCACAGCCTTATGAAGTGCATATACATTGCATATGCCAGACACGCGGGAGAACGACTGCCAGTTTGCCGTTCTCTCGCGAATTCTGTATCAGCTCACTTCATGGCAAATAGTTTTAATATGACTATTATATTCACTTTAATCCGTTTGTAAACCACTGTATACAATTTTTATCAATCATGTTCCATCAGATTCCTAAACAAACAAAACTCCTTGACACCTGTAAGAAAAAATATATACTAAGTAATTAGTTACCTATAATAGAAAGTAACTAGGAGTGTTTGATCATGATGCCATTTGGTTTGAAAATCGCCATCATCAACCGGGCGTTTCGCAAAAAATTAGATGAAAAAGCCAGTGATATGGGATTGACCGCGGTACAGCTTCGTGTTCTTGGCTCCATCAGCCGTCTGGAAGCTATCGGAGAGACGGAAATCCATCAGAACGATTTAGAGCGGCTTGAGCATATCACGCATCCCGCGATGACAAAACATATCCAGAAACTTGAGCAAAAAGGATTTATCCACTGTGTTCCCAGCGAACAGGATCGGAGATACAAAAAAATTACCTGCACAGAGCAATCTAATAGAATGTATCAGACAATCCTTACCCATGATAAGGAAGTTTTTGAGGAATTATGCAAAAACCTGACTCAGGAACAACAAAATACACTCATTCAATTAATCAACACCATGGTGCAAGGGCTTGATCTGGAATAAATCCTGTATGTTCCAGACCATGCGCCGACAGTTTTTTGGTAAATGGTTTTCTTTTATTTTATTAGGTAACTAACTACTTAATTTTGGAGGTATATTTTTATATGCAAACAGTCGTATCAGAAAAGCAAAGGCTTTTTGCTACAGAGCCCATTGGAAAGCTTATCATCAAATTTGCCGTACCAAGCGTTATTGCCCTTCTGGTAAACTCCCTGTATAACATTGTCGATCAGATTTTTATTGGTAACGGCATTGGATATCTGGGTAATGGAGCCACTAATATTGTGTTTCCAATTACCATTATCGCATTGGCATTAGCCATGATGATCGGCAACGGAGGCGCTGCCTTTCTGAGTCTCAAACTGGGAGAAGGCAATGTAGACAGGGCAAAAAAAGGAATAGGCAACGCAGTGATTATGGTTATTGCGGTCAGCATCATCCTGGCAGCGGTATTTCTGATTTTCATCAATCCGATTCTAACCCTGTTCGGCGCTACGGATACACTGCGTCCCTATGCGCTGGAATATGGATGGATTATTGGAATTGGACTTCCATTTATGATGATCTCCGGCGCCATTAATTCCATGATTCGTGCAGATGGAAGTCCCAAATACGCTATGTTTTCCATGATCATCGGCGCCATTCTCAATGTGATTCTTGACGCTATATTTATCTTTCCGCTACAAATGGGTGTAAAAGGAGCCGCAATTGCAACAGTTATTGGTCAGGTTGCCTCTTTTATCGTATCGGTTATCTATATGCCGCAATTTAAAACGATTCATTTGAATAAAGAAGCCTTTCATCTGGATGTTAAAGTCTGAGGCAATATCATCGTCTTTGGACTGAGCAGTTTTATTACCCAGTTTGCCATTACTATTGTTATGGCGCTGACGAACAATCTGCTGGCTCAATACGGTGCGCAATCTATCTACGGATCCGATATTCCTCTAACAGCAACAGGCATTGTTATGAAGGTCAACCAGATTATGATTTCTATTCTTCTGGGAATTGCAACCGGTGCTCAACCTATTATTGGATTTAACTACGGCGCTAAAAATTTTCATCGAGTAAAGAAAGCCTTGGAAATTTCCCTGCTTGCCTCAGAAATCATCTCCGTTTTGGCGTTTCTGCTGTTTCAGTTTGCCCCTATGTCTGTCATTTCTCTGTTTGGTTCAGAAGACGGGCTGTATAATGAATTTGCGGTAAAGGCGTTCCGTATCTTCCTGATGCTTTGTCCACTGACTGGCTTTCAGACTGTTATTGCAGTGTATCTTCAGGCAGTCGGCAAGCCAGTTATGTCTGCTCTTCTCTCTTTAGCCCGGCAGATCATTTTCTTTATTCCCGCAGCGCTGTTGTTGCCTTTACCGCTTGGAGTGGAAGGAGTTTTATGGACTGGCCCTGTCGCAGACGGACTTGCTTTCGTAATGTCTCTGGCACTGCTTTTGTATGAAAGGCATCATCTGAAAAAAAGCCACGCGGCCCGGATGGCCGCTCAACCCCAGTGATAGCAGAAGGAGAAAACAAAATGAAAAACAGAATCATTACCATCAGCCGTGAATTTGGAAGCGGCGGTCGTACAATCGGAAAACGAGTTGCAGAGCAGATTGGAATTCCCTGTTATGATAACGAACTGCTGATGAAGATTGCCGAAGAAAGCGGATTTCAAGAAAACTATATCAAAGAGGCTGGTGAATATGCACCCGGCGGTTTTTTATCTAATATCTTTTCTCATCAAGGGGCAAACCCTAACAACGCAGATTATCTTTGGCATATCCAGTATAAGATTATCACAGAACTGGCAGAAAAGAGCCCATGCGTTATTGTAGGCCGCTGCGCGGATTATATTCTAAAAGATAAGGCAAACTGTCTCAAGGTTTTCATTCACGCAGATGTAACATTCCGCGCGGAACGCATTGTTAAAGTATACGGCGAATGGGAACAATCTCCCGAACAACGAATTCGGGAAAAAGACAAGCGCAGGGCTGCCTATCACCGCTTTTATACAGATATGAAATGGGGCCATGCCCAAAATTATGACCTCACACTCAACAGCGGAACTCTTGGAATCGACCAGTGCGTCGCTATTATCAAAGCGCTTTATTAAAAGCTGATTTTTAGTACCTGCATTTTTATATTTACCCGGATTCTTCTCTCACCGAAAAATCCGGGTAAAATGAAACCCCGGAAAAATTAAATACATCTCAAGACAATCCATACATAATATACTTTACCATTAACAGTGCAGAAATACTTAGAGCAATGCAACTGATTAATATGAAAGTTACATTAGTTCGTATTCTTGTATTTTTAAGCATCGTAAGATCAGATTGCTGCTTTTTTATGATCTCGTCTTTCTGTTTGATAGATTCTCGCAGCGATTCAATCAGTGCTTCGTGCTTTTTAATGGACTTTTCATGATCTTTGATTAATATTTTAACACCCTTTAACTGTTGTTTCTGTTCATTGATCAGTTTATCTTTCAAATTCAGCATAGACGAGATTTGATGCAGCATTTCTTGTTGTTTTTCAATAGCTATTGACTGTGTACGAAGAAGTGCTTTCATGCCTTTTAGCTTTTGAGTCTGTATATTATCAATCTGTTCTTTTTGTTTTAGAGAAGCAAAAAGAGTCTGAATTGCCTCCTCCTGCTTTTGATCAATAAGCTCTTTTTCAGATAATCTTTTTTGAGTTTCTTCTGTGACACTTGTCAGAACACAGATTTTCTCATCATGTTCTTGATTTTTCAGCTCCTGAGCCAATTGATTTCTTGCATATTTCTCGGATTCAGAAATTATCTTTCTCGCTGTAGTTTTGCTTGCCTCCGTTAATGTATGAAACTGCCCATCTCGGTCTGTAAATCCATTTTCTATCATATACATGATAGACTCATTCATTTTTTGAGCAAAACGAACGGATATGCAAATAAAATGAATAATTTGCTGCAATAAATCATTCATTTCAGACATAGCTTCATTTGTAGAAACAAGACCTTCTGCAAGAATCGATGTTTTCTTTTTCGTACCAACACCAAACCACCCTGTTTTCATTTGCGCAGCGTTGCTTGCTTTTTCCTGTGCATCTGCGATCTTGTCAGTTGTAGATTGGATTTGTAACAAAATGTCAGCGGAACATTCATGAACATAGTCGTCTAAGTCATTATCAGAAAGATTCTCTATTTCTACAGAACTTTTTACAGGCAGCGTAGTATCCATTATTATCTCCATCAAAAAGCTTTCATGAGCTCTTCAAGCTCTGTTAGCCCTTTATCTGTTTCGGCTTTCGATGACGCTATTTTTTGGTATGTTTGCGCAAGAGTCTCACGCTCCTCTTGTGCAACTTGCGCAAAGAAATTATATGCGTTATTCAGAGCAAATAAACTTTGTGCAATTTTACACTGAACAATAACTCCACTTGTGGTAACCATTCTGATTTGCAAATGATCTTTCCGTGCGTTATTTCTGCATTGATCCATAAAATAAATTGCTATAGTTGAAACAATTCCTCCGGCAACGGCAGACAACGTTACGGCAATTACATCACTGACAGTCCTTTGTTCTTGCCCAAACGATGGAATCGGGAACATCATCAAGGGCTGTAATCCCGGAATAGATTGCAGAAATTTCTCGATGACCGCAGACAAACCAAAAAATAAAGCTTCTATTATACCAGCGGTAAATATCTTTGCTGCTTCATAATTTGCGTCATCCTGTGATATTCCCGCAGGTTTATGAACCATAATTTTTATTGCTCTATACAAAGAAATAAATCCCGCCCGTATCATCGCTACAAGCTTTTTTAAAGTCGTTCCAAATAAGTTAATAACAAATACTAAAATATTTGATAAAAAAGCGAGAATTCCTGATTCAAACGCCCCTTTCAGAACATCTTTCCACTTTGCCCGTAATTCACTCATAACTTCAGACATTTTATTCTTAAAATGCTGAAAAAGTTCTTTGAAGGACATTCTTCCTTTGTTTTTTAATATGAACTTCAACTCTTCTATAACAGCTAATCCAAAATCATGAATCAGAACACCTATGGTAGCATATGACATCATTCGTGCGGCATCTTTACCGCCTGTAACCAATAATTCATGAGAATACTTCTGAAAGGCAGCTTTAGAAACTGTTTCAGACATCTTCTTTCTGGCTATTTTATCTTTTTCCAAAGCTAAATTTCTATCAATGTCAAAGGCTTGTTCATTTGTACGTCCATCCGACCGTTCCTGATCCAGCCACTGCTCCATACTCTTCTTACCTTTTGAACGATTTACACTATCTTTTGTGTAAGCCAAATTCGTATCATCTGTTGCCATCGCGACACGATCTTTCTGATTAAGAAAAAGGTTGTTGGCCGGATCAAATTCTATCTCATGAGCTGATACAACATGATCAATATCCGCTCTTGTTATACTGATCGTCTTTCCTGTATATTCGTCTTTTACCGCACGTTTTCCCGCTTGTGCATCAGACATATGCATCTGTGACAGTTTTTTATCATACCCTGCTTCATGACGGATCTCGCTGAACGGTCTCTCCCTATTTTCCTGCATAGTTTTATATTTTTGACTATCAGCTTCAGATGATACGATTCCTTTCTTAAAATTATGGGTTGTAGTCACATTACCGCCATCACGGGATTCAATAAAAAGACTGGCAAGACCAAATTGACCAACTATAGTCGCCATGACATTATCCTTACATAAATCAATAAGATTTTCGGTTCCTATTCCAGAATATTCGTTTTGTAAGGAGTTCATTTCCTGTATCGCAGATGTTAGAGTATCATCAATTTTAATCTGCAAGGAAGAATTTTCATCTAATGATACTAATCCTTTTTCCAACTCAGGTGTCATCTTATCATCAAATAAATAAAGATTATTCTCCATTATCTTTCCCCGGAACATTCTGTTACAAATTATATAACTATTATCATAATAAATTATAGTATATTGTTTTATTTATCAATTGCTTCATCATATTTTGCTGATCAATATAATTAATACTAAAATTGAATATTTTATCACAAATCACAATCAGACGTATCCCAGTTAAGAAATAAGTATACTGGCTATTAGAGGAGATGCTAAATCTGCTTATCAGATTTCACAAGAACTCCCGATTGTATTATTCCTTGCAGATTTTTATTTATATAGTACAATAAAAACAAGCATTCACTTGTGCGTCAGTCTAGAAGATTGATCGCATCTAAATATCTTCAATAATGTTCTTTGGGATGGTACCGTGAACAAAATTACAAAAAGGATACTTGAGACGAACGGCTCTGGATATAACTGCGCATTAGAGCAAAATTAAAAAAATAAAGGAAGAATACTATGGAACAGACTGTTTTACGCCCTACGGCAGAGCAACGATACGCCCATGAATTATCCGCTCTGTCCCGCTGGGATCAAAATAACCCTAAGCCGGAGAACTGGCATCTCTCCCCGCGTGCAGTGCGCCTCTTTATATTGGGAACCCCCAAGGGCACCCCCCTGGATATAGACGGAGAACCCATAACTATCAGTAAAAAATACTACGGAAATGATGCCTTAGTAGAACGGTGTATCATCACTCTGACGGGCAATCGCGGACTAATGCTGGTGGGAGAGCCTGGTACTGCTAAAACAATGCTTTCAGAGCTGCTGAGCGCAGCTATCAGCGGCTGCAGTACCAACACGATTCAAGGTACCGCCGGCACCACTGAAGACATGATTAAATACTCATGGAACTATGCCTTGCTGCTTGCAAAAGGTCCAAGCAGAGAGGCGTTAGTGCCTTCACCTCTGTATATCGGCATGGAAAAAGGAATCCTCACCCGGTTTGAAGAGATCACCCGTACCCCTGCCGAGATACAGGACTGTCTTATCAGTGTACTCAGCGATAAGGTTATGAATATCCCCGAACTTGGGGATCAGGGACTTCTCTTCGCCAGTCCCGGTTTTAATGTCATTGGTACCGCAAATACTCGAGATAAAGGAGTCAATGAAATGTCCAGTGCCCTCAAGCGCCGCTTCAGCTTTGAAACGGTGCAACCAGTGGGAGATGTGGCCTTGGAAAAACAGATTATTTTGGACGAAGTGAAAGCAATGGCTCAAAATGCGGGACTCTCTGTGCCGCTGGATGAAGATGCGGCTACCCTGCTGGCTACCGCTTACCATGAGTTACGGCAAGGGATCTCTGCCGAAGGGATGCGTCTGAAAAAGCCCTCCGCTGTCATGAGTACCGCTGAGGCAGTCTCCGTTTATTACCAGACTCTCATGAGTGCCTGGTACTACGGCGGACCGGAGCAAGCCCGACATCTTGATGAACACGCCATAGCAGAAAATCTAGCTGGAGCGGTGGCAAAGGAATCCCGGGAAGAACTGGCAGTTGTTCGTGAATACTTTTCCACTATTGTACAGAAAAAAGCAGAGCGGGGGAACGGAGCATGGAAACGGTTTTACGAGGCTGGCAAACGGCTGAAGTGATCCCTTTCGACTATGATGAGCCGGTACTCTACTACCCGGTACGGCATCATTCTCCTGCCTGCGCTTGGCATCTGGAACGAGCCATAGAAAGGTATAAACCGGAGTTGGTGCTGGTAGAGGGGCCGGAGAATGCAAATGACCTCATTCCCATTCTGGCAAGCCCGGAAACAGAAGCGCCTGTTGCTCTTTACTATGCATACCGGGATGATGCCGGTTTTCTGAGTCCTGCCGAGCATCTGAAAGATGATCTCCCACCGGTAAATTGTGCCTGCTATTATCCTTTTTTGGATCAGTCGCCGGAACTGGTCGCACTGCGTCTTGCGGAACACCTAAAGATTCCTGCCCGCTTCATTGATCTTCCCTATGGCGAAATTCTGGCAGCTACCCGATCAGGAACCGGCCTGCGGAAAGAAGAAACTGCCATCAGCTATGCGGATGACAGTTTTCTTGCCCCGGAACTGCTGTGGAAAAGCGTGTGCGAAAAAACAGGTACCCGGGATTTTGAGGAGTTCTGGGAAAAATACTATGAAAACAAGGGATTTTCCCTATCAACTGAAGAATTTGTACGCCAGGTAAACGCCTGGTGTCTGCAGGCTCGAAAGAATACACCCCATCAGGAAATGGAAGAAGACGGATGTCTTGCCCGAGAGTTCCACATGGCCCGGCGTATCCGGGAAGCTGCCCAGTCTTACAGAAAAATTCTGATAGTAGCCGGAGGCTTTCACATTTGGGGGCTTCTCCATCCGGAAAACAAACACAAGATTTGTCCAAATATTCCCAAAGACAGCCAAACTGTTTATCCTGTTCGCTATTCTGAACCAGCGGCAGACGCTCTGTCAGGCTATGCCAGCGGTATGCCGGCTCCTGCTTTTTATCGGAAACTCTGGCAGCAGCTTCATACGGATGGGACAAGCACAACGGAGGCATGGAATAGCGTAGTGCTGGATACTATTGTGCGCTGCGGCAGGCGGTTACGGGCAACAGGAGAAATTATTTCCGCCTATGATGAGCAGTGCGCCTTACAGCAGGCCCAAGGCTTGGCAGCTCTTCGAAGCAAAGAAGCACCCGGACTTTATGAATTGCAGGATGGTATTTTAAGCGCCTTTGTAAAGGGAGAAGCCAATCTGGCCGGATGCGAGCCCCTGCGCCTTCTTCGAAAGATTACCACAGGAAACAAGATAGGCAGTCTGTGCCGCAGCGATCTGATACCGCCGCTGGTACAGGATTTTGCCCGACAGTGTAAAAAATATCGTCTCCGGCAGAATTCCGCTGACCGACAGGAAGTGACCCTTGAGATTTTTTCCAAAACACGTCACCGGGCGGAAAGCTGCTTTCTCCATCAGAGCATATTTTTAGACTGTGGCTATGCTAAGCGGGACAAGGGACCGGACCTGTTACACGGTACGGGACGCAACCTTATCAGAGAACAATGGATTTGTCAGTGGTCTGCAGGAGTAGAAACCGCTTTGATAGAACATGCAATCTGGGGTGCTACTGTTGCAGAAGCCTGTGTCCATCTGCTGCACCGCCGTCTGGCAGAAGCTCCCCGCGCAGTAGATGGAGCGGAACTTCTAGTACAGGGCTTTCTCATGGGGCTGGGAGATACGGCGGATACCATGGCTCACCGATTAGAAGAATTACTGTTGACTGACGGGGATTTCTCTTCCCTTTGCGGAGCTTGCACTGCCATCAGCACTTTGGAGGCATGGCAAGAACAGTACCATGAGAAGGGAAGTTACAACTATAATGCTCTACTACGGCAGTGTTTTGCCCGAATTTTGCACATGCTGCCATCTATGTCTGCAGTAGATGATCGAGGGGTAGAGACCATTCAACAACATTGTCAATTACTCTATGAAATAACAGCCCGTCCTGCGTTTTCTGATTTACGGACCGATTTCCTTGCCACTTTGGAAGAATTGATTGCGCAAGAACCGATTCATCCCGCCCTTCACGGCACTGCTCTAGGACTTCTTTACGGCGGAGCACCGGAAAAAAAGGAACTGGCTGTACAAACTGCAGCCGGGTATCTACGGGGTACCCATGACCAGAAGATGCGGGCGGCAGCATTTCTTCAAGGCCTTTTCCGTACCGCCCGGGATTTACTGCTGGTAAACAATATTCAGCTGACATCTATCGACACATTGCTGTGTGAATTGGAGGATGAAGAATTTATGAATCTGCTGCCTCAGCTTCGTCTCGCATTCAGTTACTTCACCCCCACCGAAACAGCTCGATTGGCCCGCCAGGCAGCAACTTTTCACAATAAAAATCGGCTAAACACTGAAAACAATGCTGTTTCCCCATCTGATTATACTTGTTGGGAATCCATTGACGCATGGGCAGCACAGCAATTGAGCCAGTGGAAATCACCCCATATTGAAAAAGGAGATGACAGTGTATGATCACTCATGGTGCGGCACTTAACCGTTGGCGGCTGATACTGGGGAAAAACGCAGAAGATTCGCTCTCGCTTACAGAAAAACGGTTAGTTCGAATGGATGACGCGCTTGATTTTCTCTACAGCCGGGAGGCGGGGCCTGATGTCCGCCGAGAACAAAATGGCGGACAAGAAGAAAGCCACCCGACTGTTGTTCGCTGGCTCCATGAAATACGGGAACTTTTTCCAAAAGAAACAGCTGAAATTCTTCAGCGCCATGCTTTGGATCGTTATCAGCTAACGGCTTTACTCACGGATCAAGAAATATTGGAAAAGATGGAACCAGATGAGGCATTATTGGAAACTGTTCTAAGTCTCAAAGGAATGATGAAAGGCCCGGTACTGGACGCAGCCCGGCGAATTGTAGAGCGGGTAGTAGCCCAACTGATAAACAAAATGCAGCAGGAAATCCGCCGTTCCGCTTTCGGCAAGCTGAACCGTACTAGCCGCAGTGCAGTACCCTCCCTGCGGAATCTGGATATAAAGCGTACTATTCGTAAAAACCTTGCTCACTATGACCGGGAAAATCAGCGGCTTGTTTTGGAACAGCTTTATTTTAACAGCAGAATTCAGCGGCACACACCATGGCATGTGATTATTGCCGTAGATGAAAGCGGCTCCATGCTCCCCAGCATCATCCACTCCGCAGTGATGGCAGGGATTTTCGCAAAACTTCCTATGCTTACTACAAACTTAATTATATTCGATACCGCCATAGTAGATCTCACCAACCGGATGGATGATCCGGTGGAAACTCTGATGAGTGTACAGCTCGGCGGAGGTACCGATATTGCAAAAGCTATGGCATACTGCAAAAATCTTATTTCACAACCCCGGCGAACCATAGTAGTACTGGTAAGCGACCTGTGCGAAGGCGGTTCCCGGCAGACTCTCTACCATACCTGCAACGATATTGTGGAAAGCGGCGCCCGGTTCATAGCCCTTACCGCTCTCAATGAACAGGCAGTTCCCGACTATGACCGAACTACTGCCCAGACACTTGCAGATTTAGGGGCTCATGTGGCAGCTATGACTCCTGAACATCTGACGGACTTTATGGCCGGCATTATGAATACATAAAAGGAGGTGACAGACATGAAAATTCCTCAGACATTGACTGCCGCCCTGCTGTCGGCGGATGAGGAGTATCTTATCGCACTTTGCAACAAAGGTACATTGAACCGGGCAAAAAAGGATCTTGCCACCATACAACCAGAAGTAAAGCAAGCAGAAGGCGAAAGCATTACCCTATCAGTGGGAGATGCAATATGTACCATCATCTTACCTTTTGGAAACAGCACCTGTACCTGCCCCAGCAGTACCATGTGCCGCCATCGAATCAGTGCTATTTTGTGGCTAAAGGAACAAGTATCTCAAAAGAACACCCTGCAAGAAGAAGCTGACACTTTATCCAAAGATGAGCATGCCGGAAAGATATCAGAGGAATTAACCACCCTGCTCTCTGCCTATCCCTCCCAGACACTAATCAGAAAGTTAGGAGAGCAACGAGTATCCTCCCTCATTCAGCGGGAAAATACCCCGCAAAAGGCGGCAATCCAAGAAAGCAGTACTATAACAGTAGAGATGCCCTGGATTCCTGCCACTGTGCGGTTTATCGCCCCATTGGAGCACAGCAGATGTACTTGTCACAGCCAGAGTTTCTGCAGCCACAAGATAGAAGCCCTGCTCACATGGCAGCTGCGCCATGGTGTTATAGAGGCAGATAATCTTCTGTCCGTTTTCCGCAATAAAACTCATAGCGCACAAAATTGCCAAGAGATATGTTTTGCCGTTCAGAATACCTTAACAGACTGGATACGCACAGGTCTGACGCGTCTGCCCGACTCTAGTTTGGAAACAGCGGAACGGCTGGCAGGTTTGTGCCACACCAGTGAACTTCCATCTCTGGAACGGGCAATACGCAGACTTCATGGAGAATTACAAAGTTATTTTACCCGCTCCGCAGCCTTTCGTACCGAAATGCTGCTGCACCGGATGTCAGAGGTATGGCGCCTTGCCTCTGCTTTGCAAACAGCATCGGAACAGGATGCGATACAACTGGCTGGCACTTTCCGAGACGAATACCAAGCTGTTGGTAATCTGCACCTTTATCTTTTGGGACTTCGGGAAGTGAACCTTGTGGGGGGCTATGCTGGGACTGTATATTATTTTTATGAAACACAAAAGCACCAATATTACACCTATCGAGATCTGCGCCCTCAATTTTACGAAGAAAAAAATCTATACGGTTCCAAAGAAATCATTCTCTGGGACCTGCCCGGAACACTTCGCCAGGCGTGGAACTGTTACATTGATCTTAGCGGTGCCCGAGTCAGCGAAGAAGGTAATCTTTCCGCCACCAGTCAATGCCGAGGCACACTCCTGCAAAAGAGTCCTCCGGGATCTGCAGTACCCTCATCAGCAGTAACAGAGGACTTTTCTTCTCTTCTTTCCCGCAGTCACCCTGATATGGGAGAACTGGACCGCTTGGCAATCCTGCGGCCCCATCGGGGAGAGCTGCAGGATTATGACCGGGTAGAACAGCGATTCTCTTTGAGACTGCTGGACAAGGCAAAGAGAGATATCTGGCTCACTGTTCGTTACCGGGAGAAAGAACGGGCGGTAGTGGAAACTCTGGAACAATTGGCCGGTCAATGGAAACGGAACCCCTCTTTGCGGCCAGTGTTCTTTGGAGAGCTATACAGAGAAAATAACCGTCTATGTCTCTCCCCCATTGAATGTTTTACAAATTGGGAGAAAAATTCATGAATCTATGTTTGAATGCCATGGAGTCTCTCCTTACTGACCTTTTGCAAACTGGTCTTGATACAGGCTCTATAGATAGTGCAGCAGAATTTAAACGGCTGGCGGAGGAGTGTGAAGCTTGCGGGCTTCATACAGGGTCTGCGTCGATGCAAAAATTATCCGATTTATTGGATATGCGTACCCACACACTAAACAAACAGGATACACCCCTGATTGATACTATTTTTCAGGCGGAACATTATATTACCCTCTGTCGGGAACGTTTGCAGGAAGTCGAAATTCTGCGCAGTTGGAAAGAATATCCCAACCAAAATAAAAAAGGAAGAAATATCACATGAATTCCCAATCAAATAAACCGAAAAAAACGAATGACTTGGAGCGCCTTTTCCAGCTCTGGAACCTGACCCCTGCAAATGGAGTCCTTGCCCGGACTTACCTGACAGACGACAGGGCGGACGATAGCTTGCTCTCCGGTGCGGAGCGGCAGATATTCGCTCTCCTGTACAGTGACGAGGGACATGAGGTCAACGAACTTTTGAACAAACTTGCCCCGCCGGATCAGGAGGAAATCCAAGCCAAAGTGCTGAAGCTATTGTGGGCCATCGGCGGAAGTACCGCCGGATTTGCCGCCCAACCCGGACAGCAAATCTACAACACGGACAACGAAAAGAGCGACGAACTCTTCCGCTTTCGCAGCCGGATACTGGGCATCCCCGCAGCAGCAGCCATGGATGCGGAGGAAATCGCCGCATATCCCAGAGGAGTTGACCAGACACAACGGCTGCGGCGTCTGGCCGCTACCAATCCCGATGCGCTGGTGGAGGCCCAACGGTTAATTAGCGACACATGGAACTCCATGCCCGGCGGCGGTCAACAGTACTGTTCTGACAGTTGCGGGGAGATTGACGATTTATGGGAGTCTATGGCCGTCGGAGTGCTGGCTATGGTGTTGCTGACCGCCGTAAAACAGGACGGAACAGAAAAATCTCTGCATAAGGAGCAGGAAGAAGTGGTACTTAACCGGGTAGAAGCCATTTTGGATCACTATGACGAGACCGCCCTCTCCGAACAGGATGCCTCCCTGCTGAAAGCCTATATCCAAGCCGGCGATCCGACGGCACCGTTTCCGGAGACATCCCGCCCCACCGCCTGGCAGCGCGAGCCTCTGGATATCTTTACCGAGAACTATCTCCTCTACAAGATGGCCGCCAAGTACGCCGTGATGTGTACCGCCCCGGCAGTTCTGTTTGGTCTGGGAGACGATTCCCGTCTCTCTTGCGCCCTGCGAGTGCTGACAGGAATCGAAATTGAAACGACACTGGAGGCAATTCTCCTTTTCCTGCCGGAAGATCGGGATGTAGACGCACTGGATTCCCTGATTCCCCACATTCCCGGCGGAAAAGTCACCCTGTTGCGTTTTTTGGTAATGGACGGACAGAATTACAGAGAACAGGGACAAAAGGTGGCTGAACGTTACCGAGCCGGCGGGGAGGAGGCTGCCAATCTCCTAAACATTGAAGAATATGAACGGTTGGGCCGTCTGCTGCCGGATCTGAAACACAGCAAGGATGAGGCTTGGATAAATGCTCTGCATGACCGGATCGTACTCTGTATACTAAATATCTTTGACAAGAACTCCCAGAGAGAAATCATCCGGGATTACCTGGAGGGCAAAGAAGCTTTTGCAAACAGTGCTGCCTTTCTCAAGCCGATCCGCAACGAAAACCACTGGATCTTCAACGTGGATGAGGGGATACTGGAGTACCGGAAGCTGGCCGGGTGGGATGAGTTTGCCTGCCGGTGCATGATCGTTCTCTGCCTCACCTGCACGGGAAACGGCATTTCCAAACCGCTTCTCAATAACAAAGACGAAAAGCAGACCATAGACGCATTTGTGAAAGCTCTGCCCGCACTGGGACTGCCGGTAAGGGACTGTATGACCGTGCTGGCGACCATGTGCGATCAGATATACGATGAGAAGGGAAAAAAGCTCCTGATAAAGGCGGTACGAAAGCACTTTGTCACAGAGCCGGGGCTGGCGGGTCTGGCAGACGCAGCCCGCAACAGTTCCTCTTCCGCCCGGATCATGGCGGTGGAGGGACTGGAAACACTAGCCTCCACCCTCGAATGCACAGAGGAAGCCCGCAGGGCACTGACAGCCTGCGCCGGAGACTCATCCAAACAGGTACAGGAACTGCTGATGCAGATTTATCTCAGCCACCCGGACTGGGATCAGGACTATCTAGCCATGCTGAGCGGTAAAAAGGCGGCACAACGGATTCTTGCGGCCAAGGTGCTGGCAGGTCTTGATGCGGAAAAATACCGTCCGGCACAGAAGAAAGCCCTTTCCGCGGAAAAGAATGCCAAGGTGATGGAACAAATCACTGCCCTGCTTGTGAACGCCCGACAGGAACAATAGAAACAAAATAAAAAAGGAGATAATCACACATGAACATTCAACCAAACGAACCGGAAAAACCGGACACCTTGGGTCAGCTTTTCCAACTCTGGAGACTGCGCCCCGCAAACCAAGCCATTGCTCGGGCTTACCTTATGGACGATCAAGCAGAGGATAAACTTCTCTCCGGTGTTAAGAGGCAGATTTTCTCCTTATTCGAATGGCATGAACAATGGGAAATCAACAAATTTCTCAAAGAAATAACTGTACCAGCTCAAATCGAGAAACAGTCTAAAATTTTGCGCTTTCTCTGGGCTATCGGACACAGTACTGCCGGGTTTGCTGCCATCTTTGACTACAATGATATAACTAGCAGTAACGCCGTAAGCGATAGCACATTTCATCAGCGTTGCGAAGTCCTTGGTAGTGCAGCAGCAGCAGCCATGGATGCGGAATATGCCGCTGCCGTACCAACAGGATACGACCAAATCGCACGGCTGTATAAACTGGCAAGTACCACCCCGACTGTACTCCTAGAAGCTCAGAAATTAATTGCCGATCCTCGCAATTCCATGGCTGATATAGTTATTACTGGAGTTTTGCTAGCCAATACGGATCCGGCGGAGAAAGAACCCAGTCTGCTGGAAAAATTATTTGGAATGGCTTCTACTTCCCAGTGGGCCAAAGTGGAACGATTACTGGCGAGAACAGATGATATTGTGGAAAGTGCCTCCGGTTCCGGTCTTTCCTCTGCGGACATTGGAAATCTGAAATGTTACATTCATGCTGGAGACTCTTCTGCTCCGGTACCCAACACACAGGTTCCTACTGCCTGGCAGTTGCCGGAACAGGACATTTTTGACAGTCTTTTAGCCAACGAATATGCAGTGGAGTGTATGGCCGCTTGTATAATATTTGGTCTCCAACATGACCACCGCCTGATCTGTGCCTTGCGAGTCCTGGCAGGGTTAAACCTCTGCGACACACTCCAAGGCATACTCAATTTTTTGCCACCGGAATGGGATATCTCTTTTTTGGATACACTGCTGCCCCACATTCCTGGTGGGGCAGTGACCGTATTGCGCTTTGCAGCAAAAGACCTTACCCGGCGCAACAAAGAAATTGTCCAACGGTACTATGAAAACGTAGATACAGCACTACAATATTGTAATTCTAATGAATACATCAACTTATGCAAATTATTACTTAAGGTAAATAACGGAGAGAATAGTGCATGGATGGGATCTCTGCGGAGGTTCATCACCGACATATATGTAAAACGTTTTATGCAAGGTCCCTTGCAGACTATTGTCCACGATTATTTGTCCGGTCAGGGAAACTTTGCCGATAGTATGGCCATACTCAACCCAATTCATAAAGAGTTCCGTTATATCTTCGATATTGGGGACATCCTATGCGGCTATCAAAAAGTAATCGGCTGGGACGAATTTGCCTGTCGGTGGATTATTATCTCCTGTCTTACTTGTCCGGGGAGCGGCGTTGACTCATCCTTCAGCTCCTTTTCTTCCCACGCCGACATGAAGCAAAATATGAATACCTTTGTTAATTCTCTCATTGTGAGAGGATTGCCCATGCGTGATTGCATCACGGTACTGGCTTCCCTATATGAAAACTTGTATCAGGGTAGTATAGCTACAATCATTGAAGAGGCCATACAGGAGAACTTTGTCACACCAGCAGCACTGGACGTCCTGGCAGATGCGGCACAGAACGGTTCCTCTGCTGCCAGAATCTTGGCAATAAAAGGATTGGATGCCTTATCTGCTGACCATGTCTGCGCCGAGGGTGCCCGTAAGGCTTTGATTCTGTGCGCAGCTGACACTTCCAAACAGGTGCAGGAGGTTCTGATAGAGTGCTTCACGAACCATCCTGACTGGGAACAAGACTATCTTACCATGTTAGGAAGTAAAAAAGCCGCAGTACGCAGCCTTGCTATTCGCATACTGGCAGGCATCGATACAGAGAAATACCGCATAGCTCTTGAAGGGGCATTAACCGCAGAAAAAAATGCAAAAGTGACGGCTCAGATTTCTGCTCTGCTGGGACTATCTGATGTGACAGATGCAAATGAACAAACTACAGCAAACTTGATTGCACAAACACTCAAGGGAGGAAAAAAGAGAAAGGTTCACTGGCTTCTGGAGCAGTCTCTGCCTGTAGTCCACCATACAGACGAAGCCCAAACCCCAGCTACAGAAGAGCAGATTGCCGCTCTTTTTGTGGCTTATGCCGATTTAGGGCGTATGGGGCGAAGTGATACAGCTGCCGCCATTGCCGCCGATTTAGATAAAAAAGATTTGGAAGCACTGGCCTGTGAAGTATGGGAACTGTGGTTCAAGGCAGGAGCACAAAGTAAAACAAAGTGGGTTCTCCCCTTTGCCGCGGTATTTGGAGGAGCGGCTATGACACCCAAACTCATTCGTGCCATCAACGATTGGCCTCAAAATGCCAGAGGTGCCATTGCCTGCGACGCTGTGGCAGCTCTCTCTGTAAGCCCCGACCCGGCGGCTCTTGTGACAGTGGACAGCATTTCCCGGAAATTCAAGTTCCGCCAGGTAAAGGCCGCGGCAACCGCTGCGCTGGAAAGTGCTGCAAAAGAACTGGGTATCACGACAGAAGAACTGGCTGACCGTATCGTCCCCACATTGGATTTTGCACCTGATGGTACCCGAATCTTTGATTATGGCTCCAGAAAATTCATCGTTCGGCTGACTCCCTCATTGGAACTGGTAGTGAACACAGAGGCTGGTAAAACAGTAAAGTCCATGCCCGCACCCGGTAAGACTGACAACACAGAGAAAGCCACTGCCGCTTACGAAGCGTACAAGACTCTAAAAAAACAGCTCAAGACCACTGTTACCGCACAGCGTGCCCGACTGGAATTGGCGCTTTCCGCACAGCGATGTTGGGACAGCAAAGCTTGGCGAAAGCTGTTTGTGGAAAATCCAGTAATGCACCAGTTTGCCATCAGCCTTATATGGGGAGTTTATGAAAACGGCAAGCTGCAAAAGACCTTTCGTTACATGGAAGACGGCAGCTTTAATACAGCTGATGAAGAAGAGTATACCCTCCCTGACGGAGCAGACATCGGTCTTGTTCATCCCATCGAGTTGGAGGAAGATGTCTTGGAAGCATGGAAACAGCAGCTTGAAGACTATGAAATTACCCAGAGCATCGAACAGCTCTCCCGTCCAGTCTACCGTCTCCCGGCGGAACAGGCGCAGGCTGATGCCCTGGAAACGGCGGCAGGGCGTATCCTCAGCGCCTTGTCCCTCTCTGGCAAGCTTCAGGGGATGGGCTGGTACCGGGGCAGCGTACTGGACGCCGGCTTTTTCCACACCTTCTACCGAGAAGATCCCTCTATAGGAATCGGCGTGGATCTCAACTTTTCCGGAATCGGTGTAGGCTGTGAGGATGAAGAAATTACTGTCTTTGATGCTGTCTTTTATGATGCCGGAACAGTAGACCGGGGCAGCTATTGCTATGATGTGCCCCAAAAGGAACATATTCTTCTTTTGGGACAGGTACCGGCACGCTATTACAGTGAAATAGTCTGGCAGCTGGAACGCGCTACCGCTTCCAGTACTCAAACAGATCCTGACTGGCGGAACAAGAAAAACTAAGCGTTTTCCTTATCCTTGTGTCGCCCCGACAAGATACAGGGATAAGGGAAAACAAGAGGCAGATACATAATGAGATTTGATATCTGCAAAGGGCGGTCATCCCCAAATAAAAATGGTCTTATAAATCATTGTATAACAACGACTTATAAGGCCACTAAATGGGCAATACAGGATTCGAACCTGTGACACCAAGCGTGTGATGCTTGTACTCTAACCAACTGAGCTAATTGCCCTTATTAAAAATATAATAACGTATTTTCATATTCTGTTCAATGGGGTCATTATTAAAATATTCAGAATAAACCTCATAAAATTGTTCAAAGGCTGCCACACAAATTTCTTATGAAATGTCTTTAAGTTATATTCTGTTCAATAAATAGGCTTAAAAACAGACTGAAATTTATACACCCCGTTTTGCCACAGCAGTAAGCGTATCTCCCGTAAGACGGTACACAGTCCATTCATCCTGTGCTGCTGCGCCAAGATTACGATAAAACTGTATAGACGGCTTATTCCAGTCAAGACATGCCCACTCAAGCCGTCCGCACCCCTGTTCCTCTGCTGTCTGAGCAAGACGACTGATAAGAGCCGTACCAATGCCAAGCCCGCGAAATTCGCTTTTTATAAACAAATCTTCCAGATAAATACCCGGTTTTCCCAGAAACGTTGAGAAATTATAGAAAAATAAAGCAAATCCGGCAGCTTCGCCGTCAACTTCCGCGATAAGAACCTGTGCGTACCGATGTTCAAAAATATTCTGCTCCAGCAGCTCCCGTGTAGCCGTAACCTGTTCTTTCATATGCTCATATTCAGCGAGAGAACAGATAAGTTCCAGTATAAGCGCAGTGTCTTTTTTCTCGGCTGGTCTGACAGTTATCTCTTTCATGTTTAAAGAGTATATATAAGCATACGCTTACCCGTCAAGTTCTGTACTGCTTGGCATCTGAGTCTGATTTTATTACTATACAGGAATGAAATTCCGCCGCTGTGACGCCCTTCAGAATCTCCCTATATATCCCTGCTTGGATAAAATTGTTGATGCCCTGTATACATCTCCAGTACGTTCGCTGATTCTTACTGCCGAGACAGGAGCGGGAAAATCAACAGCAGTACCAGTTGCACTTCTTGAGTCGTTTTCTGGCCGTATCCTGATGCTTGAACCAAGACGGCTTGCCGTTCATGCTGTTGCTTCCCGTGTGGCTGAACTGATTGGAGAAAAAACAGGAGAAACAGTCGGTTACAGAATGCATCTTGAGACAAATGTGGGACCAGACACCAGATATGAAGTAATGACAGAAGCGGTTCTGATTAGAACGCTTCAGCAGGATCCTGAACTGTCAGGGGTATCTGTTGTTGTTCTGGATGAATTCCATGAACGATCTGTACATGCAGATCTTGTTCTTGCCTTTTTACACGATGTTATGGAGCTGCGCGGCGATCTTTTTCTTTTAATTATGTCCGCGTCGATTGATGCAGAACCACTTTCGGCATATCTCGGCAGCGCCCCTGTTCTCCATATCAAAGGCAAACGTTTCCCTGTCAATCTGGAATACCGCTCTCCTGCAGAATCTGACTGCGCCGTATTCTGCGCCGCTGCGGTCACAGAAGAACTGGTAAACCTCACCGACGGCAGCATGCTTGTTTTTCTGCCGGGCATCAGCGATATCCGCCGGTGCGAACAACTGCTTTCCGGAAAGATTCAAGCTGAAATTTGTATCCTGCACAGTTCTGTGCCATTTGAAAAGCAGAAAATATTGTTATCTGCGTCTGCAACCGGCAGACGCGTTATACTTTCTTCCGCTGTAGCGGAAACATCTTTAACAATCCCTGACGTACGGATTGTAATAGACAGCGGTCTATCCCGTGTCTCCCGCTATGATTCCGCTTCAGGAATGAATACACTGGCAACAGAAACAGAAAGTATATTTTCCGCGCAGCAGCGTGCGGGACGTGCCGGACGCACCGGGCCTGGAAGATGTATACGCATGTGGGCGGAATATGATAGCCGTATTAGAAATCCGCCGCCTGAAATTCTGCGAACAGATATATCAGCTGTTGTTCTGGAATGCGCGTTGTGGGGCGCGATATCTCCTTCCGCGCTGCACTGGCTTACAGTTCCGGCACAGTCTTCATGGCAGACCGCACAAACACTGCTCAATACCACAGGCTGTCTTACCACAGACGGCCATATTACCCAGACAGGGAAAAACGCGCTTACTTTAGGTATACATCCCCGCATTGCCTGTGTCGCATTGCAGGGAACAGAGACAGCGCTCAGGCTTGCCGCCCGGTATGGTGTACGTTCTGCCGTTCCCGGCAACAACCGTGATATACAGCGATTATATGATGATTTAAAAAAACGGCTCAACCGGCTTGATATTAGACCACAGAAATATGCGGATAGTACTGCTGTTCTGCTTGCAGGATTTCCAGACCGGCTCGCGCGGCGAATATCAGAAGACTCAGCTGAGTATCAGCTGATTACCGGCAGGATGCTGCGTCTTAGAGACGCGAAACCTCCATTTCCGCGCTGGATTATTGCTGCTGAGGCAGACAGCGGAGAGCGGCTTGGCTGTGTGTACCGTTGGGAAAGTCTTACCGATACAGAAGCGGAACAGTGGGCATACGCTCATGCGGAAACTGATACGGAAACAGTATTTGATCGCTCTGAGGCAGGAAAAATACGAAAAACAGAATACACCCGCTGCGGCGCGATAGTTCTTAAGCAGCGCACTTTGCCAGTACAGCCGGAAGATATCAGAACGGCAGTCTGCATGCGAGTAAAAACAAACGGATTATCAGCTCTCCCCCTCTCCGCAAGTGCACACAATCTGCTGATGCGCTGCCGGTTCCGTTCAGCGGTGCTTGGATTAAAAGCGGATACAGACATAGAAAGAGCCCGGCAGGGCGATGAGGCAGCACTTGCCGCCTGTGCAGAGGAATGGCTTTTTACGTTCTCCGGATACGGCGATGCACTGACAGAAAAAGGGGTATATGACGCGCTCTGCTGTTTTTTAGATAATCGAATAATAGAACGTGACGTACCACAGCAGCTAACGCTCGAAAATGGTAGAATCTGCCGTGTTCTATATGAAGCGCAGCCAGGAGCGATTGGAGGTGTACAGCCGGTAATTGAAATAATTATTCAGCAAATATTCGGGTGCCGCCAGACACCTGTTATTCTGGGTAAACCTGTTTTGCTGCGACTTCTCTCCCCTGCCCGGCGGCCGCTTCAGATTACTGCTGACCTCGCCGGATTCTGGCAAAATACCTGGCCGCAGATTTGCAAAGAAATGAAAGGCCGCTATCCCAAACACAACTGGAATCCAATGTAGACTTTGCTGTGTTAGGATGCGGAACCCTTTATAATACGATTCTATTCATTCAATCGATATTCAGCCGCGCGGGCATGCGCTGCCAAACCTTCCGCTTTTCCAAGTTCCATCGCCGCTGCCACTGATTCACGAACTCCATCAGTACCAATTTCTGCGTACAGTGTTGTGACTGTTTTCAAAAAATGGCGGACAGATAAGCCGCCTGTATACCGGGCAGCACCTGATGTAGGCAGCGTATGATTCAGACCTGCAGCATAATCTCCAAGAACTTCCGCTGATGAATGACCAACAAAGAGAGACCCGTAATTATGCAGCATCGCTTCAAGCTCATCCCGGTTGTCTGTTTTACTCATTGCCAGTTCAAGGTGTTCAGGCGCTTTTCTATTTGCTATATCACCGGCGCTCTCATAATTACGCGCGATAATAATCAGCCCATTGCGTTCAATACTGCTCCGTGCGGTCTCCGCTGTCGGCAGTGTTTTCAGCTGCTCTTCTATCTGTTCAGCAGTACGCTGCGCAAGTTCTCTATCGCAGGTCACCATAACCGCCTGCGCATCGCAGTCATGTTCAGCCTGCGCGAGCATATCAGCGGCAACCCAGACTGGATTTGCCGAACTATCCGCAATAATAAAAACTTCTGTAGGCCCCGCAATCATATCGATACCGGCAGTACCATATACAAGCCGTTTCGCTTCGGCGACATACCTGTTTCCTGGTCCCGCAATTACATCGCAGCGGGGTATACTTTCTGTACCGTACGCCATAGCCGCCACTGCCTGCGCTCCGCCGCACACATATACATGCTTTATACCGCAGATACCGGCAACAGCAAGAATCCCCTCATCAGCCCATGGCAGCGACGGATCTGTAGGATGAGGCCGGGGCGGCGTACACAGTACAATTTCTTTTACACCGGCGGCAATTGCCGGAGTACACGTCATAATTACCGAAGAAAGCAGCGGAAAACGTCCCGCAGGAACATAACAGCCGGCACGGTCTACCGGGATAACTTTCTGACCGGCAAATAATCCGGGCTCTATTTCTACCGTAAAATCAGCAAATGGATCTTTCTGATATCGGGCAAACCGGAGCGCCAGTTCATATGACCGGCAAAGCGCTTTGTATAAATCAGCGTTTTTTGTGCAGTACAGCCGGGTAATCCGCATCACCTCATCCGCCGGAATTTGAAAAGACTGTAACTCCAGTTTATCAAACGAGGCTGTATATTCCCGCAAAGCGGCATCTCCCCTGCTCCGGACATCCGCGATAATTGACGCAACTACGTTGTCCTGCTGAGATTGCAGCCGTGGGGCAAAAAATGAAGGATCCAGCTGTTCTTCTTCAATAATTTTGATCATAGGCATTTTCCTTCTTTAATTTAGATTTATACTGATTTTATTTTTTATGACGGCGGTCAAGTTCGTCAAAAACTTCTTTCCAAGTGACGCCTTCTTTATACATGAGCACATTCACAAAATACATGAGATCAGCACATTCCCAGACAATATTCTCATGTGTTTCAGCCTCAGTAAGCTCTTCCGCTTCTTCTTCTACTTTTTCACGAACAAGTTCATCATCAAGTGTCGCCGTATATGAACCAGGCCGGGGATGGGCAAATCTCTCAGCGATAACATCGTAGAGCCGCTGCATTGTAGAAGCCGGCGCAGCCTCACCGGTAAAGCATGTCCAACTGCCAGTATGACATACAGGCCCATGAGGAATCACCGTTGCAAGCACTGTATCCCGATCGCAGTCAGCCCGCAGACGAATCACTTCAAGAAAATTGCCAGAATGTTCGCCTTTTGTCCACAGCACTCCGCGTGTTCTGCTCCAGAACGTCAGTTTACCGCAATCAAATGTTTTCTGAAAAGCCTCTTTGTTCGCGTACCCCATCATCAGTACTTCTCCGGAAACACTCTGCGCAATAACAGGAATTAAATCAACTTTTTCCCAGTTCAGGCAGCTGATAAACGCGTCTGATAACTGTACAGCCCCTGTATACAGCGCCATACCAAGCTGTACATCACAGCCGAGCTTTTCAAGTGCCGTTATTTCTTCTGTTGAAGATACACCGCCGGCAACAACAAGGCGGCAGGAAACAGCGCTGCGCAGCTGTTTTACCAGCTCCATATCTATTCCCCGCATACAGCCTTCTTTTTCTACACAAGTAAACAGAAGCTCGCTCGCATATTGTTCCGCCGCTTTTGCGCCCTCAATAAGCGGAATAGCAGTAGTCTGTGTCCAGCCTTTAACCGCGATCATCCCGTTTATAGCGTCAACAGAAATAATAATACGCTGCCTGCCGACAGCCTGTACCAATTCATTCAGAAGAGCCTCATTCATACAGCCCTGCGCATCAGCTTCTGTATTAAACGCGGCTGAACCAATAATAACCTTTTCCGCTCCCAGCGCTATTAACTCTTTTGCCTGACGTACAGATTTAATTCCGCCGCCAACCCGCACATTTCCGCCGCGCAGCAGGCGCCTGAGCAGTTCCGTATTTGCTGTTGTGCCGTCTGAGCCGATATTTCCCAGAGCCGCATCAAGGTCTATTACCGCAACTTCGCCATATGTATCAAAAGAACGAAGTAATGTATCAGCATCATCCCGTTCCAGTATTTTTTCTCTGCCGTTTTTCAGCTGTACAACTTTACCATCTTTGAGATCTATAGATGAAATAACCATACAGTAATTTTAACAAAATTAAAGACTTATGCAAAGTACTTTATCATTGGAGTTCTCAGTCCAGTACTTATTGCAGATTGTTGCAATTCACAGATTTATACTATAATATGATACACTATGAAAACTTCTGAAACGATCATTTCTACTCTGCGTGAAGTACCCGCAGAAGCTGTAATCGCCAGTCACCAGCTGATGCTGCGTGCTGGTTTGATCCGTAAACTTGGAAACGGCTTATATACATATTTCCCGCTTGGACTGCGGGCATTTAGAAAAGTTGAAAATATTATCCGTGAGGAAATGGACGCCATCGGAGCGCTTGAGTTTAAACCAACTGTTGTTGTTCCAGGAGAACTCTGGAGAGAATCCGGACGCTGGGAAACAATGGGCGAAGGAATGCTTCGCATCCGAAACCGTGTTGACCAGGAACTAGTTGTCAGTCCAACCGCTGAAGAAGCTTTTACAGCTCTTGTACGGGATGAACTTTCATCTTATAAACAGCTGCCGATTATAGCCTACCAGATTAATACAAAATATCGCGACGAAATACGACCCCGGTACGGTGTAATGCGCGGCCGTGAATTTGTTATGAAAGATGCATACTCATTCAGCGCAGATCAGGAAAGTCTGGATGAAATTTATAACAGATTCGCTGCTGCTTACCGCCGCATTTTTAAACGCTGCGGACTCACGGTCATTCCGGTCCGTGCCGATACCGGCGCAATGGGCGGTACAGGCTCTGAAGAATTTATGGTAGAGAGTGAAATCGGAGATAATACCCTTATTCTGTGTCCAAATTGCGGATATGCGGCAAACGATGAAAAAGCCGCCTGCGCTCCCGATGAGCCGCTCACAGCAGAAGGAATTCCACCAACCGCAACGCAGGAACCTTTTGCCCCAATAGATACACCTAATGTAAGAACTATTGATGAGCTTTCCGCTTTCCTGAAAACAACCTCGCAGTCTTTTATCAAAACTCTGATTTACAAGGTCTATAACAGTGAGCTCGATTTAACAAAAGCGCCCGGCTGTGCGAATCTTACCCGTGTGACAGATACCGGCGGTGCTGCCGCTTATTATCCTGAATCCTTTTTTGCAGTATGTATACGCGGTGATCTTGATGTTAACGAAGTTAAGCTCGCAGCCGCTCTCAAAGCCAGTGAAGTTGAACTTGCCGCTGATTTTGACGTGGAACGCATTACTACAGCTCCAGTTGGTTTTGCCGGACCTGTAAATCTGATACACGCGCCTGTTTTAGCAGATAAAAGTGTTATGGCAATGCATGACGCGGTAACTGGCGGCCTTGCAAAAGATGTGCATTTTGTGCATGTTGAACCGCTCAGAGATTTTACCCCGTTCATGATAGATGATGTACGTACTGTTAAAGCCGGTGACAAATGTCCGCACTGCGGCGGTGAGTTTTACAGCCGAAAAGGCAATGAGCTTGGCCATATTTTTAAACTTGGCTATAAGTATACAAAGGCAATGAATGTAACCTACCTTGATGAAAATGGTAAGCAGCAGACTCCGATTATGGGCTGTTACGGTATTGGTGTTGACCGGTCACTTGCTTCTATCATTGAGGAACATCATGATGATAACGGAATCATCTGGCCGATGAGTGTTGCCCCGTACCAGGTATGTATTGTCCCGATTAAATATGAAGGCGCAATGAAAACAGCTGCCGATACGGTATACGCATCGCTTATGGAAAAAGGTATCGAAGTACTGCTTGATGACAGATCTGAGCGCCCCGGAGTTAAGTTCAAAGATATGGATCTGCTCGGTATTCCCGTCAGAATTACGATAGGCGACAAAAATCTGCCGAATGTGGAAATAAAAATGCGTAACCAGAATGATGCGCAGCTGGTTTCTGTAACGGAGGCCGCCTGTGCGGTTGCACAGATTGTTGAAAATGAACTGGCACGGTACAGAGCATAGATATCACATGGTACAAAAATGTATTCGTATTTTTCTTGCGGGTATGTTATTTTTCTGTACGGCAGCTGTATCACAGCTTGCCGCCATACCCGGAATTGATTCTTGTCTGCCTGATATCCCGGGAGCATATGTATATTACCGGGATTACAGTTTTCCTGATACGGTGTACATCGGATTTTTGCAATACGATGAAACTTCATACTGTATGAGGCTGTATTCTGATAGTCTGCGAGGAAGCTCCGCTCCCTATGCGCTCGAAATTTATTTTACACTCGGCGAAAAAGACGGCAGAACAGAGATGACAGGGGAACGTATTATGGGTTCCTTTTCGCCGGACGAGACAGATTTAGTCAATTATCTGCATGACCTTGTATATGAATTTTCCGCCCGCCGCGGAAATATCTCAGCGCAGACATTTGCCTCATCAATTGCTGAATCTTTCCAATCAGACACACAGGCAACACTAAAAACACATTTTATCTCGGTTCAGGAAGAATACCCGCAGTTTGGAGGCACTGTGGATATGAACTACGCTTTTTATATCCCCGTATTCAATTTACACAGTATAACCGCGCCGAACGGAGATATACGTTTTGAACTGATAACAGCAGCAGCTCTCTCACATTCTTCTGACACCAGTTTTTTTGATTTTACCGGCATTCCACTCTCAATTTCAGATAAAGAACGCGATTTTACCCCAGCAGATAACCCTGAAATTCTTGAAATAAAAGACACAGCACAAACACTGCGTCTGGATGATCAATGGAAACTCGCAGGACCTGGAGTTTGGATGCTTGGCAACGCAGCTGTACTGTCATACTCATCCGCCGCTGGAAAAACTCTCCCTGCCGCTCCTGTCGAAAAGCAATTTCTGCCGGCACACATTTTGCGGAATATGCTTCTTGGCATGCAGGGCGCCTATCCGGATTTCCGTACAGTCTCAATACAGGCTGCAAAGGATTCTTTTACAATAGAGAGCAGTTATTATCTGCCCGCAGAAAAATCAGTTTCACACAGTTTTAAGAAATTTAATCTGACTGCGAACGATACAATCTGTCTCTTTGACTTAACCGTTTTTGATTCCATCTACAAGACAAACAGACAGTATTTTAATACTGTCGTTTCAAACTATCAGTGCAAATAGGAACTAAAAGGCCGCCGCGTTCAGCGGTGTGCCTATCCATACACCTTCGCTGCCAAGATAATTCCGCTTCTGCCCTTCAATAATAATCTGCACACTGTCTACAGAAGTAAAAGCCGTTGCCGTATACACAATCTGCATCAGCTGTCCTAAATAACCTTCAACTCCATAGCGGTTGTACTGAAAATCCTCACTGAAATTCAGTATCGCGATGCCATCACGCACCATAGCGGAAAGAAGTTTTGTACCTTCAGGGATAAGCGTTTGCAGACCTTTTTTCTCTTCTTCCTGAGAAGGTCCCCGCAGTAATGCCTCAATAGCGGCTGTGAGCGGAGAATTACCAGTCTCCAGCTGACGAACAGTATCCTTGCGTGAAACAGTACCGTCACTATCAACCACAACAAAATATAATTTCACATCAGTAAGCGCCTGTTCCGCAGGAACAGCGGGAGGATTCTGATCTTCTCCAGAAATGGTACTCTGTTCACCTGGCTGCTGTTCAGCAGCAGTATCTGCGGGCAAATCAGGCTGAGTCTGTGTAAGGGTAAAGATTTCTACTTGATTATATGGTATACTCTCACTGGCCGTATCTGCGGACTGCTGGTCAGTTTTTGCGATATTCTGACCACCCCCTGTATTGCCGAAAACATTTTCAACAAATCTGGTTTCATCAATAATAGAAAAAATACGCTTGCTGTTTATCGCAAATATGATCAGGATTATTATGATACCGATGAGCCATGCGCCAAAAACAGTCAAAAGCTTTTTTCTGCGGGGATCTTTTTGTTCTTCCATACTAGGCAGTATAGTACAAGGCTGTAATTTTGTAAACGAATCGCATAGCCTTTGTGGTAATTGCATTTTCTGTACCGAAAGCGTATGTTAGAAACATGGATAAAGCACAGCATGCAATTACTGAATTGCAGAAAATGATTGACGAAAGTAAGGCCGTGGTATTTTTTGGCGGCGCCGGTGTATCTACAGAAAGCGGGATTCCCGATTTCCGCAGTGTAGATGGTTTATACCGGCAGCAATGGAAATATCCGCCGGAAACCATTATCAGCCGAAGTTTTTTTGACTCAAATCCGCAAGAGTTTTTCAGATTTTACCGTGCGAAACTGCTCACAAAGGGTATAAAACCAAACGCGGCACATTATAAACTTGCCGAGCTTGAATCAAAAGGAAAACTGATCGCCGTTGTCACGCAGAATATTGACGGACTGCATCAGGCAGCGGGAAGCAAAAATGTATTTGAACTGCACGGAAGTGTTCTTCGCAATTATTGTATGAAATGCGGCGCTTTCTATACACAGGAAGAAGCCTTCTGCACAGAAGGAGTCCCCATCTGCACGAAAACACCCGGCTGTAAGGGTATTATAAAACCCGATGTCGTATTATATGAAGAAGGGCTGGATCAGGCAGTTATCGAGGGCGCTGTACATGCAATCGAACGCGCAGATATGCTTATTATAGGCGGTACATCACTTTCAGTATATCCTGCTGCAGGTCTTATCAGATATTTCCATGGAGCACACAGCGTATTGATTAACAAAACAGAAACAGCCGGTGACAGCAGCGCGGAGCTGGTTATCCATGACAGTATTGGAGCAGTCCTGTCACAGCTCAGCGCCGGTTAATTTCCCCGTATCAATTCATAGAGACGATCAAGATCCTCGCGGGAGAAATATTCTATTTGAATTGATCCCCGCTCAAGAGAACCTTTGAGTGTTACTTTAGTACCCAGGGCATCAATAAATTCCTGCTCTATAGCGGCGATTTCAGGGATTTTTGCCTGCGGAGACTTTGTTTTTTCTTTGACTGATTCCCCGGCGCGTCCGCCCGCATTCAGCGACACAGCATATTGCTCCGCATCTCGAACAGACATCTCACTTCCGATAATTCTGGCAAACAACACCCTCTGGTCTGCCGGATTGATAACAGATAGCAGCGCCCGTGCGTGTCCGGCAGTGATACTGCCGCCAGCAAGAGCCGTCTGCATATCTTCCGGCAGTTTAAGCAGCCGCAGCACATTGGCGACTGTTGACCGGTTTTTTCCGACTCGCCTGGCAACTTCATCCTGACTGAGATTTTCCATCTCCATCAGTTTGCGGTAAGCAAGAGCTTCTTCTATTGGATTAAGATCTTCGCGCTGAATATTCTCAATCAGTGCGACTTCAAGTTTACGTTCATCTGAATACTGCCTGAGCAGCACCGGTATTTTTGTTATGCCCGCGATACGAGCTGCTCGTGTACGCCGCTCACCGGCAATGATATAGAAAGAACCGTCGCCAGCATCCTCAATAGTAACCGGCTGAATAATACCGTGTTCGCGGATAGATTCAGCAAGTTCATCAAGGGCATCACTTTCAAAGTCAATACGGGGTTGGTGCGGATTAGGTTTGAGCAAGTCGATATCAACATACAGTATGCCATTCTCATCCGCGGTAATACCAGCCGGCAGATCTCTGCCGCTTATAGTCTGCGCGCCCGCAGAAGAAAAACTGTTTTCAACTTCCTGTTCGCTGTCCGCCATTAAGGCAGATAAACCTTTTCCAAGCGCGTTTTTAGCCACGGGCGATTACCTCTTCAGCAAGTTTCTGATATCCGCGCGCACCCGCGCAGTTCGGTTCATACAGACAGATGGGCTGACCATGCGACGGCGCTTCTGATAACCGTACATTGCGGGGAATAATCGTATTGAATACGGAATCCTTAAAATAAGATTTAACCTGCAAAACAACATCCTGCGCCAGACGTGTTCGAGAATCATACATCGTAAAAAAAATACCGCCGATAGAAAGTTTCGGATTTATACCCCTCTGAACCTTTTTTACCGTCTGCAGCAGCAGCGATATTCCTTCAAGCGCAAAATATTCACACTGCATAGGGATAAGCACCGCGTCAGCGGCAGCAAGTCCGTTAAGAGTCAAAATACCAAGCGACGGCGGGCAATCAATAAGTATAAAATCATATACGCTGATAAGCGGTTCCAGCGCGTTTTTCAGATAATATTCACGTTTATTCTGATCTACAAGTTCTATAGCAGCACCTGACAAATCAATCGACGCAGGAATAGCATCAAGATTTTCCACGGCTGTATGTTTGACAACTTCCTGCGGGGTATTTTTTTCCGCAATAAGCTCATACACAGTCGGCTTTTCTTTAGAAAGTCCTACACCTGAAGACATATTACCCTGCGAGTCAAAGTCTACCAGCAAGACTTTTTTCCCGGCAAGCGCAATATAGGCACCAAGATTAATGGCAGAAGTAGTTTTTCCGACACCGCCTTTCTGGTTGACGAATACAAAGACTTTACCCATATATACAGTATATCATTTTGTAAAAAATGAGTATATATTAGAATAGATTGATTACGATATTACTGTTTTATGCAAACATATCGATATCATACACCACTAGAACAGGTTATATTATGAAAGAAGCAATTACTATTGCTGATGTTATACAAAAACACGCGCCATTCATTTTATCAGCGGCATTCTCACATCCTATATGCAAAACCGGTATCCCGGAGAATACAGAACTGCCTGTTCCCCTGCCCGCTGGCTGTCTGCGTATCCGCGTCAGGCCGGCCGCTTCAGCGTACGCCGCTATGGAACAGCGGCGAAACGGCAGTTCATGCGCGTTTATGCTTGAAGCATTTACCGCCCGGCAGGCGTTTCACCGTACAGTCAGCGCAGAAGAATTGGCCAATCTTGCCGCATACTGTGCCGGTCACATATTTCGTAATATATCAGTTCGTTATGAGAGTGCCGAAGGGATTTGTACCGTATCAGCGCAGGCAAACCGCCGCGGAAAACTAGCAGTATTCCAGCATACGGAACAGAATACTCCAGCGCCCCGCAGTACTTTGCAGAAAGGTATTCCCGAAGGTATTCCAGTTCCTTTTCTGATTCGCCTAGGCGTCACCACTCCTGAAGGAAAACTTATCGCTTCCCGCCGCAGCAAATTCCGTCAGATAAACCGGTTTCTGGAATACATTGATGACATACTGGAGCCGCTGCAGAAGGACAAAAACGGCGCCCCGCTGCGTATTATCGATTTCGGCTGCGGTAAATCATATCTGACGTTCGCTGTGTATTATTATCTGAATGAATTAAAGCATATCCCAGTTGAAATTACCGGAATTGACCTAAAAGAAGATGTCGTTGCAGACTGCGCGCACCTCGCGCAGCTGTCCGGATACACCGGTCTTCATTTTACCGTCGGAAGTATAGAATCTTTTCGGGAACAAGCGCAGCAGGACAATTTTCCTCCTCCTGACCTGGTAATGAGTCTGCACGCTTGTGATACAGCGACCGACTGCGCGCTTGCTTTTGCTGTTGAACATACAGCGCGCGCAATTTTGTCGGTCCTCTGCTGCCAGCATGAAGTAAATTCCATGCTTCACGCGTCTGTACCTGCTTTTGCCCCACTTGTCAAATATGGACTGCTTAAAGAACGTTTTTCGGCGCTCGCGACAGATGCGCTGCGCGCGGAACTCCTTTCCGCATCAGGCTACAGCGTGCAGATCCTTGAATTTATCGACATGAGCCATACTCCCAAAAACATTCTTATTCGCGCTCTGTTTACCGGAAAAAAGGAGACTCAGGCACGGCAGAATGCGCAGGAGCTTGCCGCCGCGCTTGGCTGCACACCTGCTCTTTGCCGATTGCTGCCTTCATAATCCCGACTGATTATTCCCAGGTTTTCCACACCTCAGGCGAGTATCCAACTGTCGCTTGTCTGCCGTTACGCACAATAGGTGTTCTGAACAGAACTGGAACTTCGCACAATTTATCAGCTATATCGGCGCTCTCTAAATACGCAATTTCGCTGTATCTGGGAGAAGCCGTATCGATAAGCGCCTCTATAGAACCTGCCGCCTGTATGATACTCTTTAACTCTCCCGAAGACGGAGGTTTTTCAAGTACATTGATTGACTGAAACCGTATGCCGCGTTCTTTAAAATACCGCTCTGCTTTGCGTGTATCAAAACATTTCGGTTTTCCAAATATCTGAATATTCATACCTGCTATTGTACAGCCAGCACGCTGATGTTGTACAGCAGATATTCTGTTCAATAATTTTTTTCAGCCTGTATTTCTGTCTATTAACAGGATAAGACTCAGTGACTCGCAAAACACGAGTCGCTGAGTCTTATATCAAGAGTCACTGACTCGTATCAGAAAAGTCAATAACTCATAAGAAAAAGATACACAGTTTTTATTTTATTTGCAGCCTGTTTTCCGGCGCAAACCTGTTGCAATCAATGCGCCAAATGCGTACAATAGCAGTGTATTTGACAGATAGTCATTTTATGTCAAAAAGCACACCAGCTGTTCAGGAGGAAAGAACTCATGGTTATAAAACCGATGATCCGCAGCAATGTCTGCATTAATGCACATCCTGTTGGATGCGCAAAAGAAACTGAAAGACAGATTGCCTATGTGCAGGAATGCAAGGCAAAAAAGCATATTGAAAACACTCATGGCCCCAAAGCGGTGCTTGTTCTTGGCTGTTCCACCGGGTACGGACTTGCCAGCCGCATTGCCGCCGCATTTGAATACGGAGCGGCTACTATCGGAGTTTCTTTTGAGAAAGAAGGCAGCGAAAAGAAGGGAGGAACCCCTGGCTGGTACAATAATATGGCGTTTGACCGCGCCGCGCATGCTGCCGGACTGAAGGCGGTTACCCTGAACATGGACGCGTTCAGTGATGCGTGCCGCACCGCCGTTATCGAAGAAGCAAAAAAAATGGGAGTCACATTTGACCTTGTCGTTTACAGTCTCGCAAGTCCTGTGCGTACTGATCCTGATACGGGAGTGTTGTACAAGTCTGTACTTAAACCAATAGGAAAACCATTTTCCGGCCAGACTGTCGATATGATGACTGGCAAAATCAGTGTTATGACTGCTGAACCGGCTTCTGATGAAGAGGCGGCGAATACGGTCAAAGTTATGGGCGGCGAGGACTGGGAACGCTGGATTAATCAGCTTTCTGCCGCAGGTGTGCTTTCAAAAGGCTGTATGACTGTTGCCTACTCCTATATCGGGCCTGAACTCTCTCATGCTATTTACCGCGACGGTACTATCGGCGGGGCAAAAAAGCATCTTGAAAAAACAGCACGTGCGCTTGATGCAAAGCTTTCGCAGGAGCTCGGCGGTCACGCATATGTATCGGTTAATAAAGGACTGGTAACCCGTTCAAGCGCGGTTATTCCGATTATTCCGCTGTATCTGTCTGTTCTTTTCAAAGTTATGAAAGGGCTGGGTATCCATGAAGGATGTATTGAGCAGATGGAGCGGCTTTTTACAGAACGGCTGTATACCGGCGGTGCAGTACCAGTCGACAGTGAACAGCTTATCCGCATTGATGACTGGGAACTGCGTCCTGATGTACAGGCTGAGGTAAATTCCCGGCTTGCAAAAATCACTGAAGAAAATCTTGCCGACCTTGGCGATATGGAAGGATACCGGCACGACTTCCTGGCGACAAACGGTTTCGACGTTGCTGGTGTGGACTATGACGCGGATATCGCCCGTATGGATGTTATTGCGTAGGTAATCCCGTTTCTGCGGGAGAGGAGGTTAAGAGCCGGTTCCAAACAGAACCGGCTCTTTTTTTTCTGCTTACAGAACAGTTTTTTGGAGAATCTTTTTTTCATAACGATAATAGGATATAATAAGAAAAATAGCCGCTCCGCTCCATGCCCCTGGCTCAGCAAGAAACAGCCCGCGGGAACCAAGCAGGGAGGGAATGATTAAAGCGATAGTCACCCGCATGACACATTCTATACAGCCGGAAAGAAACGGCGCCAGCGTATTTCCCAGCCCTTGCAGCGCATTACGGTAGGTGTGTAAAAGATACAGAATACATAAAGTAAAACTCATAACACTCAGATACTGATAAGCAATATCGAGGACCTCTGCCGCGTTGATATCATTTGCCGGAACAAATAATGAAAGCAGCTGCCGACCGGTTAATATCATAATCAGTGAAATACCTGCCGAAACAACAATAGACAGAAATATACCAGCTCTGAGTCCACTTCGTATTCGATTTATTTTTCCCGCTCCATAATTCTGAGCGGTAAAAGTAGTTACCGCATATCCAAATGCTATGGCCGCGCACTCAAGAACACCGTATATTTTATTTGTCGCGGTAAAACCGGCGACAAGAACAACTCCAAATTTATTTATTACCGATTGCAAAATCATACCGCCAGCGGCAATCAGAACACTTTGCAGCGCGAGCGGTATCCCAAGCCGGCATAACTGAATAATATGCGTACGAAATATTTTGCGCGAAGAAAATGTCTGCTTGATAAACGGCAGCGAACCAAGTACCGCGAAACAGTATATAAATGATATACCTTGCGCAATAAGTGTCGCTGCGGCTGCTCCTGCAATTCCCCATTTGAACACCATTACAAACAGCAAATCCAGAATAATATTAATACAGGCGGCAATGCCCATCGCAAACAGCGGTGTCCGGCTGTCACCGAGTGATCGAAGTGCTGCCGACGCCATATTATATGCCGCAGAAATAGCGGTACCGGCACACAATATCCGTAAATATCTGAGTGCTCCGCTGAATATGGAATCCGGAGTATTTAATATCAGCAGCAGCCGCTCTGATGCTGCAAGACTAATTGCGGTCAGCAGCAGCGCTGCTGTAAGTGTGAGCAAAACAGAAACTTTAAGTACCTGACGAAAGCCTTCATAATCACCAGCTCCAAATCGCTGTGCAAGAAGGATTCCAAATCCCTGAGTGAGCGCCTGAATGGTCCATAGAATCATCCATGTTATCCAGTCTGTTGCCCCAAGCGCCGCAAGAGCTTCAACACCGACACCTTTTCCAACGATAACAGTATCGGTAATCATATACAGCTGCTGCCCAAAATTTCCCAGAATCAACGGCAGCGCGAAGAAAAATATCAGGCTTACCGGAGTTCCCTCCGTCATATCTTTTATCCGGCTCATGATTTCAGTATAATCTATTTCGCTTGTGAAGGAGAATATATGAAACAAAAGTGGCTAAAACAGCTGCTCAGGCGGCGTCTCGCAGCTGTACTAATTCTGGCAGTTCAGCTTGCTTTTTTCTGCTGGTTCATTCTATCCGGTATCAGGCGTTTCCCGTATGCGGCAGTCCTGTTATCAGCAGTCAGTATATTAGTGACTCTGCATATAATCAGTCATCATAATAAGGGTTCGTTCAAACTTGCATGGACATATCTGATTCTTGTAGTACCGATTTTTGGTGGTATAGTATATCTGATTGTTACCTTTCAGTCCGCTGTGCGGCGATTTAAGCAGCACAATATACAGATAGATATTGCGGCAAGACCTATGTATATGCTCTCCACAACACGCATTGAACAGGCTGCCGCTGTGAATCCGCGATGCAGCGCGCAGATGCGGTATCTGGAACACTTTATGGGCTTTCCTGTATGCGGCAACACACAGGCAGAATATTATCCATGGGGTGACAAATATCTTGCCGCCCTGCTTGCTGCGCTGGAACAGGCACAAAAGTATATCTTTCTGGAATTTTTCATTATTCAGGAAGGAGTCATGTGGAACAGCATTCTTGATATCCTCACAAAAAAAGCCGCTCAGGGTGTTGAGGTCAGAATTCTATATGACGATATTGGCTGTTTTGTTCTGCTGCCATCTGATTACTGTAAACAACTTGCAAAACGGGGCATACAGGCTCAGATATTTAACCCGTTAAGAACAGTGCTTGCTATTAATCTGAATAACCGGGATCACAGAAAAATTGTTTCTATCGATGGAAAAATTGCCTTTACCGGCGGCATTAATCTTGCTGATGAATATATTAACGCGGTTGAAAAACACGGCATATGGAAAGATTCCGGTATCAAGATCGAGGGGCCTGGAGCATGGAGTCTGACGGTGCTTTTTCTGCAGATGTGGGAACTCGGCCACCAGATGCGCTCAAAACAGCGTATTCCAATCACCCAGCAGCAATTTCTGCCGTTTTATCCGGCGGAAACAGAAATGAAGCCGCAGGTTCTCTCTCATGGATATGTACAGCCATATGGTGACAGCCCAATGGATGATGAGAATGTCGGCGAACATGTGTATATGCAGCTTATTTCTACCGCAAAAAAATACATTTACATAACAACGCCGTATCTTATTCTTGATGACAGTGTCATTTCAGCACTGATTCTCGCTGCTAAAAGCGGTGTTGATGTGCGTATCATAACGCCGCAGATAGCGGACAAGTGGTTTGTTCATATTACGACCCGTTCTTTTTATCAGGAACTTATAGCCGGCGGTGTGAAAATATACGAATTCACAGGAGGTTTTATTCACGCGAAAACGCTGACGACTGACGATGATGCCGCTGTCGTTGGGACAACCAACTTTGATTTCCGCAGCTTATATCTTCATTTTGAGTGCGGTGTTATATTGTATAACAGCGAAGTAATTGAACAGATAAAAAATGATTTTTTGTGCACGCTAAAGACGTGTTCACCGATAACGGCTCAGAAATGTAAGGTAAATCCGTTTATCCGTACAGTTCAAAGCGTACTGCGTCTGTTCGCTCCGCTGATGTAGAGGTATGATATGCTTATTTTATTAATTATGTGTGCCGGTATTGCTGTCGGCCATTTCTTTTTTAATCCAAAATATAAGCCTGTGGCGGAAAAGCTGCAGGTTGTGGCAACTGTTCTGCTGATTTTCTCAATGGGTGTTATGCTGGGTAAAAGAGAAAATTTTCTGCACGAACTTGCAACACTTGGCTGGAAAAGCCTGATATTCTGTCTTGTACCGTCAGTACTGTCTGCGCTGCTTGTGTTCGTGCTTACCAGACAGTTTATTGAAACACAATTTCACAGTACAAAGGATAAATAGATGGTTTTTCTGGCGCTTGGAGCACTTATTGCCGGTATGTTCTACGGTCTTTCCGACCTGAATGTATCGTGGATTTCTGCCCTTACCACACATACTGATTATATTTTGTATATTCTGATGTTCCTTGTTGGTATCAGTGTCGGATTGCATCGAGGACTTATAAACAGTATTCGCCGGTATCATATTCGGATTTTTATTATTCCATTCAGTATTATCGCTGCCTCATTCGCGGGGGGAATTTTATGCAGTTTTGTCACAGGATATTCAATCAGAGAAAGCACTGCCGTAACATGCGGCCTTGGCTGGTATAGCCTTTCAGGGATTACGATGGGCAATCTTGCCGGGCCAACTCTTGGAAGTATTACTTTTTTAAGTAACTTGATGCGTGAGATTTTTTCTTTTTTTGCAATTCCGTGGATATCCCGGCATCTGAATTATTATGCCTGCATTGGTCCTGCCGCGGCGACAAGTGAAGATACAACCTTGCCTATGCTGATCAGATATACAAATGAGGAAACAGTTGTGCTGTCCGTGTTTAACGGCGTTATCTGTTCAGCCGCGGTACCGGTTCTCATTTCATTCTGTTACACAGTGCTTTAGAATTCAGTACGGCCTCTGAAACTTCTCGCAAGTGTCAGCTTGTCAGCATATTCCAGATCGCCGCCTACTGGCAAGCCAGATGCGAGGCGGGTAATTTTTAGTGGCATACCAGCAGCAGACAACAGTTTTTGCAGATAAAGCGCAGTAGTATCCCCTTCTACTGTTGGATTTGTTGCGATAATAACTTCCTGTATCTGTCCGGCTCTGATACGTTCTGTCAGTTTTCTGAATGACAGCTGTGATGGTCCGATGCCTTCGAGAGGCGCGATAACTCCGCCAAGTACATGAAACAGTCCTCTGAATTCACGCGAGGACTCTATGGTCTCTACATCCTGAGGCTGTTCCACCACACACAAAACACTGCGGTCACGAAGAGGATCCGCACATATACTGCATACCTCTGTTTCAGTATATGCGCCGCATTCCGGACAGGGATGTATTTTATCCTGAACAAGAGCAATCTGCTGTGCAAAGCGCTCCAAAAAATTTCTATCAGCACGAAGCAGGTAATGAGCTATACGTGAGGCGCTTTTTTTGCCAATACCCGGCAGGCGCGAAAATGAATCTACCAACTCTTCGAGAGTATTCATATCATCAGGAAGGGAAATTCAGTCCCGGAATATTTGTTCCAGCGGCAAGTGGTCCAAGTTTTTCTTTCAGACATTCCTGCGCCCGTGTATATGCATCTCTGCTTGCCGCGATAATAAGATCCTGCAGCATCTGAATATCACGCGGGTCAACAGCGATGGGATCCAGTATAATCGAACTAATTTCAAACTGACCGTTCATGGTTACTTTTACTAACCCGCCGCCTGATGAGCCTGTCACCGAGATGCTTCTTAATTCTTCCTGCAATTTGTTCATCTGTGATTTTATAGTGTCCGCGTTTTTTAATATTTCAAATGGATTAAAATTCATTGTATTCCTCCTATAATCGATCCTTTGAAAAGACTGCATAAAATTTGTGCCTGAATTGGGATATCTGTTTTTTTCTGCTGTTCCATCATCCGCTTTTCTTCAGTAAGCACTGGTTCAAAACGGATATTTCTTCCAAGCATTTCTGAAAGCAACTGAGCAATCCGCGCCGCTTCTTTTTGCAGCTGTGTGCATGAAAGAGCGCTGTCAGTTGTAACATGCACAATATCACCATCCAACAGCCATTCAGTTGTGCGTGCAAGCATCATTGCCGGTCCGGCTTCGCCTTTTCCCATAAGTTCCTGTACAGCAGCCTCTTGAAGATCTGCTATCATGACAGGCTGTGATTGTCCCGCAGCCTCAGCTGCTTTCTGATTTGTCTGTACAGCAGTTACTGATTCAGCTGGTGCGGCAGGAGCGTCCGGCAAGGGCTGCTTTCTATCTGATTGTTCCTTTTCCGCTACAAGAGAACGCATTGTTTCAAACGTAGAAAAAGATGCTGTCGGCATACGCGGTTCCGGCTTCTCGCACCTGGAAATTGGAGATTGCGTATATTCTGCCTGTACATTCTGTATCAGAGATTGTTTTTCTGTTTCCGCAGAACGTATTGAAACCTGCGGCACGATATTAGCCGATTTGACAGAAGGTGTATTCCCTATCAACATATTTCTAGCCGCGTCAATAGCGGCTTTTACTTCAGAGGCGGAGACGTATCCGGAGAGAGAACAGAGACGGAACACAGTAAGTTCTGTTTCGTATCTGGGGTCCAGCGAATATCTGATATCTCGATATAAATTTAAAAATAAAGACAATGCCCGTTCAATCTGAACCGGCTTCCATGTGCTGAGAACCTTTTGTGAATAGCGGTCAGCAGCCTGCCCCAGCAGGGATTCTCGTACTATACCAGCGCTGATAAGCAGAATACTGCGCAGATAATCAGCAATATCTGATATAAACTGTTCTATAGAGATACCGTTTTGCAATAAACTGTCGAGCAGATCAATTGCAGTATCAGCATGCCCGTCTATGCAGTTTTCACAAAGAGCATTTAATGTATCAATAGAAGTTAATCCGAGTTTATTACTGATTTTATCATATGTGATAGTACCGCCGGAAAAGGATGCAACCTGATCAAACAGCGTATATGCGTCTCGGATACTGCCTGTTGATTCCCGGGCTATCCAGTACAAAGCTTCGTCTTCTGCCTGTATATTGATTTCTGCCGCAGCGGCAGCCAGCAATTCTTTTATTTGTTCAACGGCAACCAGACGGAAATGAAACTGCTGGCAGCGGCTCTTGATTGTTGCCGGGACTTTGTGCAGTTCAGTTGTAGCGAAAATAAAAATAACATATGGAGGCGGTTCTTCAATTGTCTTGAGCAGCGCATTAAACGCGCTGACAGACAGCATATGTACTTCATCAATAATATAAATCTTATACCGGCACGAATTAGGCGGAAACAGAACTTCGTCTTTAATCTGCCGGATATCATTTACACTGGTATTTGATGCGCCATCAATCTCAATAACATCAAGACTGGAACCTTTGGCAATTTCACGGCAAGCTGTACATTCCCCGCAGGGCAGAACAGTGGGACCCTTTTCACAGTTTAAGGACTTTGCAAGAATACGGGCAGATGATGTTTTTCCGCAGCCTCGAGGCCCGGAAAACAAATACGCATGAGCAATCCGACCTGTCTGGATTGCGTTTTTCAGTGTCGCCGTGACAAATTCCTGCCCAACGAGATCTTCAAACCGCTGCGGGCGTCTTCTAGTCGCAGTTACTTCATAAGACATATTGATATATACTACCTGAAATACACAGAATCAAGGCTCTTATTTTACCGTATTATAGAACATCAATAAAGTACTTACAATAGAAAGTGTCGTTGTTACGGGTACTGCGTATTTATTAAAATAGTATAAGAAAGAATTTGTTTTTGCGGTTATAGTGACTTCCGGTAAAATATAGTCATTCTTTGTATATATAGTACCGTCTGAACCTACTATCTCAATTTTCTGGTGGGAGTTTTTATCCTGATCAAAACCGCCCGCCAAACCTATATAATAATCCCAAGTCCGATCCGGAATATATGGATATCTGCCGGGTATATTTACTGCGCCTGCAACATTTACAAAAAACAGGCGGAATGGCACGATTACAGTATCATATGATTTTGCAAGGATTCCCGATAGATATTCTTTATCATATAGAATATTGTCTATATTCAGCGGAATTGATTCACCCTGACGAATAATGTAAGCTTTAGGGGTATCGGCTGTTTCTAGGAAAATATCAGAAACACGTCTGATAATGGTAGCGTAATCCTCGCCTTCAGTAAAAAACATAGTAATACGATTGGAACTTCCTGGCTGATATGTTTGTTCAACAGTTGAGTCATCATCCTGTTTTTCTACTTCGAGAACCGCACCCTCTATAAAAAGAACCGGCTGTAGTCTGACAATACTGCTGACTTCTACTTCATCAAGATGCTGGAGCTCATATGACTGCTGTGCTTCAGCAAATTTTGTAAAATCGAGATAGAATACAGAGTCCGGAATTTCACCTACTACTGAAGTATTTGGGTGGCGTGTTACAGAAATACTTTTTCTATCCGCGTTTTCGGCAAATCCGCCGCCATAATAAAAAATAAGATCAGAAAGAGATTCTCCCTCAAGTAATTCATACGTACCCGGCCGTTCTACTGCGCCGGTAATCGTACAGGAACGCGACAGTCTTCTGATTGTTATGACATCGCCGGGGCTCATATAAGGATTCTGAGAAAGATCCCCGTCCCTAACCGCCTTAAAAAGATCATACGTTTTCGTTTCACCGGTAGCAGAGGTAATAACAATATCTCTTGTTGAAGAATATGCAGTAAGCATATTTTTAATAACACTATCAAGCCTTGCCATTCCCCATGTCGCTACCTCTTGCGCAGCGATCACCTCTCCTTTCACAGTTACATAAAACTGTGCTGGCGCGGTTAATGTAAACTGCACCCCGCTGAATGGGTAATTTTTTGTTATAATATCCTCTACAATTTTTTTTACCTGAAGAAACGTTTTACCACGGACATCCACATTTCCAAGGTTGGATATACGAAGCATATATGACGCATCCAGCTGAATAGGATATTCAACTAAGGTTCCGGCTGCAGAATATGCAAGCAAAAAAGTATCACCTGCACACACTTTATAATCAGCAGAAGCAACGGCAAGAGTTCTGTTTGTTATAACAGTCGCTGCTTGATTGGCTGATAAACTATCTGATAAATTTTCTGTCTCTAAATTAGATTTAGTCTGGTTGCTATAATTATTTGTAGTAGTTGTTTTTGTCTGCTGATTTTGATTTAGTCTATTGCTGTTTATTGTCGTACTTACAGTTTGTGCTTCCAAAAAAATTGTCACACATAAAAAGAATATGAGCCATGGAGCTTTCTTCAAAAGTGATTCCTTAGTACATAATCTGTGGAAACATCATACCACATATTTCCACAATGGTATTCTTACTCTTTTTAGAAGAAAATAATGGGCCCACCTGGACTTGAACCAGGGACCAACGGATTATGAGTCCGCGGCTCTAACCAACTGAGCTATAGGCCCATTGTTTTTTTAGTATAACATATAAATGTGTTATAGTCAATTATAAAATGAGATATCTTTGGTTCAACGTAAATTAATTTGCTCTTTCTCATATCCAATGATACAATATTAAAGTATTTGTTAGTATACATATTGCTTAGGGAAATAAATATGAAAAAAAACACTGGAAATTCTTATATATTGGCTCTTGATCAGGGAACAACATCAAGCAGGGCTGTTTTATTTGATCATAATACAAATATCGTCGGTGCCGCAAGTTGTCCGATCACACAGTATTATCCTCATCCCGGTTGGGTAGAACATGATCCCGATGAAATTTACACATCACAAAAGCGTGTTATTGAACAGGCACTCTGTGCAGCACATGCAGATTCCGCGTCAATCGCGGCTGTTGGTATCACCAATCAGCGGGAAACAGTTGTACTGTGGAATAAAAAAACAGGCAAACCTGTATATAATGCAATTGTATGGCAGTGCCGCCGAACAGCAGACTTATGCAGCCAGCTTGAAAGCAACAATCTTGCTCCGTTTATAAGAGAAAGAACAGGGCTTATCATAGATGCATATTTTTCCGGAACAAAAATAAAATGGCTGCTTGATACGATTCCCGGATTAAGAACCAAGGCTGAGTCAGGAGAGATTCTTGCAGGAACAATAGATAGCTGGCTGATTTGGAAACTTAGCGGAGGTCGGCTGCACGTCACAGATGTAACAAATGCATCAAGAACCATGCTGTTCAATATCAATACCATGTCTTGGGATGATGATTTGCTGCGGCTTCTTGATATTCCCCGCTGTATTTTGCCGGATGTGCGTTCCTCCGGCGAAATATATGGAATGACCGATCCATCTGAGTGTGGTTTTTTTGTTCCAATAGCAGCTGCTGTTGGAGATCAGCAGGCGGCTCTTTTTGGACAGGGCTGTTTTCAAGCGGGAGAAGCAAAAAATACATATGGCACCGGCTGCTTTTTACTTATGAACATCGGTGAAAAACCGCTTCTATCAAATAATAATTTACTAACAACTGTTGCAGCAACTCTCAACGGGAATATTCAATATGCACTTGAAGGCAGCATATTTATGGGCGGTGCTATTATCAAATGGCTGCGCGATGAATTAGGTATCATTTCATATGCACACGAGTGCGATATTCTGGCAGAGACTGTTTCTGATTCTAATGGCGCGGTTCTTGTCCCTGCTTTTACGGGCTTAGGTGCGCCATATTGGGATATGTATGCACGAGGAACAATTCTTGGCCTTACACGGGGTGTTAACAAGGCTCATATCTGCCGCGCAGCGCTTAATGCGATCGCATTTCAGGTATCTGATGTACTGCGCTGCATGTGTGTAGATGCCGGACAGCCATTAACAGCTCTCAAAGTTGATGGCGGCGCCAGCGTCAGCAATGTTATGCTGCAGTTCCAGGCTGATCTCTTAAAAACAGATGTGATACGGCCAGCAAATATCGAGACAACGGCCCTAGGCGCCGCATTTCTCGCAGGCCTCACATGCGGATTCTGGGAAAATAAAACACAGCTGCTGAAGTCTTGGAAACTAGACCGCACTTTTTCTCCGCAAATGAGTGATGACAGGCGTCATCAGTTACTCTCAGTATGGATGCAGGCGGTAGAACGCTCTAAAAACTGGATTTTAGAATAAATCAGTTCGATGAAGCGATCAGGTTCTGTTAATACTAAAAAACTCACTGGGATATTCACCAGTGAGTTTTGAATCTCATTATTTTGCTTTACGCAGGCGAACCTGTTCTATATCATAGCTGAACAGTTCCCTCAGATCATTTAATCCAAGCGCCATTAACGCCATACGGTCAATACCGATACCCCACGCAAGCACAGGAACATTTACTCCCATCGCTTTTGTTACCTCAGGTCTGAAAATACCTGATCCGCCTAACTCAAACCAACCAAGAACAGGATGTTTTATGTGAACTTCAATAGACGGTTCCGTAAAGGGAAAATAACCAGGAACATATTTTACGTCTGTCGCCCCAGCGATTTCAACAGCAAACATTTCCAAGAAACCGAGAAGCGTTTTTAAATTAACTTCTTCACCAAGAACAATTCCTTCTGTCTGATAAAAGTCAGACAGATGAGTTGCGTCTACTTTATCGTAACGGAAACATCGGGCAATCCCGAAATATTTACCCGGGATTTTTGCTGTCGCAAGCTGATGCGCCGATAATACTGTTCCCTGACTTCGCAGAATAAGTCGGCGTGTAAAATCCCTGTCAAAAGAATAATTCCAGCCGCGGCTGCCCGTATTTCCTCCATTCTCATGCGCGGCCGCTACATTAGAAAGGAACGGCTCATCTATCCATTTTGCATGTGTCGGATTTTTCACGTAGTACGCGTCATGGATATCACGAGCTGCATGAAACTGCGGCATAAACAGTGCATCAGAATTCCAGAATTCAGTTTCTACAAGAGGTCCATCAAATTCTTCAAAGCCTAAAGAACAAAGTTTATCTTTTACACTTTCAAGGAAAGAAACATACGGATTTGTCCGCCCTGGGATAATCCGAGCCGGAGGTACAGAGATATTATACCCTCTAAATGTACCTTGTTTCCAGCTTCCTGAAATCAGCATCTGCGAAGTTACCGCCCCCAATTCATTACCCGTCACGCCCGCTTGTCTGAGCGCGGCCGCAACGTCTGCAGCTTTTGCAGACAGTCGATACACAGCAGTTTCACGTTCTGTAAGACGGAACGGTGCATCGGCTGCGCCCCTCTTTTTTGCGAGCGACTGAATCACAGCTGACTCCGTATCGGACAACGTTGTTTTATCCAGAATCCCCGTTTGCACAGCTTTTTTCAACAGACTGGCAGTTATCGTCACACGCTCAGGGAAAGGCGCTCCAGTGACAGAAGCTTTTTTCTCTGAGTTCATTGCAGCGACACCATCTTTTGATAATTGACCAAAAGCACTTCCTACATCTTTGTTTTCAAGCTGTAATGCTTTGGCTATTTCAGGTAATGTATGCGCACCCGATTCCGTCAAAAACGCAACTATCCGTTGTTCTGGGGTTCCCTTTTCAGCATATGAACGTCCCAAATCTGTTAATTCAAAATATATATGCTGTTCTTTCCGTACCAGCTCAAGCAAACCTTTTCCTGACAGCCATGAGAAAGCCTGATTAGCATGTCCTTCTTTGTATTCCAATTCTTTTTGCAGTCGCTCTGCGGTAAGTTCATCTGAATCAGAATACGACAGCAACACCTTCACTTCAAGCGGATGAAGGTTTTTAATAAGTGTCTGAGTATCCATACAGGGAAAATCCTAATGAAGAAACTTAATATATGAAGTATATGACGCTATCTTATTTTCGTTATCATATCGAGTCATATCAGGACGGGTATATGTATAGAAAAAATAGCCTCGCTCTTTAGTAAACTTTACCGCACGCTCTTTTATATAATTCATTGCCTTTCCTTGTTCAAACAAACCTGATGGACAGGAATATATAAAACGAGCTTCATCTGTATAGGGAATAAATTCTATTACCATAGTAACGAGCCGGTCTTTTTCCGTAATCACTTCAATTTGATTATTTGCCGTTGAATTGAGTTCATCTGATGAGATATCCGCCGAGGGAGCTATTTCCTGTGCAGCTGAATTCGTTTCGGCAACATCCTGTGCGAATATGCTGAAACAGACAATCAGCAACAACATTGCAGTTACGGCGATTTTTTTCATATAGTTTTACTCCTTGCTTTTGCGCAGCAAAAGCTTTAATCTGATCAGCGCTCTATTCCGGCTGATTAATATTGATATTTTTTTATTGTACCCACATCTAGAAAAAAATCAAGCACAGCACTGTATCTCCCTGAATCAACTCCTAATTTTGGGCTGCCAGTTATCAGCAATGTTCCCTCTATTTCTTGCGGTTTGTTCTTTTCTATAGTGCGGGCGTACTCACGAACTGCCAATTTTGCGGCCTCTTTGCAGGCTTGTGTAATACCATCAAAACCCTCTGATAAAGCTCCAAACCCTTTTCCCTGGATTTTAGGATATCTGGTAGAAGTCCATTGCAGCCGTGCTTTTTCAGCAAAAGGAGTAGGTTCAAAATCAACCCAGCAATACAACCGGCTCTCTTCTATCCATGGCCGTGTGTAAGTGATTTTTCCAATTTCAGGGGTAATTGAACGGACTGCTTCTATTGTAAAATATTCAGAGACTTGTCTGATTCGATCTGGCGGCACATAGGTAAAACGCCAACCATATACCATTCCCTCAATCAGGAATGGGGCGGTTTCCCGTATTCGGCTGATAGGATATTCAAAAGGAGCTTCTTTTGAATATTGATAGTTCTCAATACCAGGATATGCTTCCAAATGAGCCCACAATGGGATATGAATTCGCCCTGATATTTCAGGTGCCTGTGCGATTACCGGCATCCCTGCCCCAATAACGAACAGAAAAAAAATTATCCTAGCTGTTATCGATTGTAATACGCGTCTTTCCATACCTTATACGGATTTATTCCCATTCGTATCATAAAATACAGCCATACCGCTGCAAATCCGGCCAAATGCGTCATATGAGCAACTCCATAACGGCTGCCGAAAAGTTGACTGGCAATTTCCATTCCTGCATATATAACAATAAGCAGCGGTGCCGGAACTGGCAGAACTCCCCAGATAAACAACTGAGATCGAGGATATATTACCGCATATGCAAGCAAAATTCCATATACAGCACCTGAAGCACCCATTAGAAAAACAAAGTACATTCCTGAAAAATAATATATGATAAAAGAAAATAAACCTGCAAAAATACCTGCGATCAGATAAATGAGCAGAAATTCTTTTGAGCCAATACGCCGTTCAACCGCAATACCAAAAAACAGCAACCCAATCATGTTGAACAGAATATGCGTAAATCCGCTATGCACAAACATATACGTCAGCGGCTGCCAGAACATTTTATAACGAACCATGTATATCACATTAAGAGAAAGATAGATTTCAAGTCCTGGAATCACACTCAACAGCAAATAGACGCCAATATTAATGCCGATCAGAATCAATGCTGTGTTGTTAAATGAATATTTGAAGGGTTTGTGTAAAAAAGATTGTCCTGGCACAGTATTTTCCTGCTTTTAATCGTGTGTTTTTGCATTATCCGACACGACTGTATAATTTCCCATAATATCCAGGAAAATCTGCCAATCAGGAAACTGGTGTTCCAGAAGCTCAGCCGCATCTTTGTTTCTTGTAGAAGAGAAAAGCACCCTGATATTTGAAATAACATCAGAACGGGATTTTTTAACATCAAGCAGCAGTTCCTGCAATTTCTGGTGAAGATGATACAATACATTTACTTCATGATGAAGCAACTTACGCGCATCATTATTGATTTCTACTATCTCATCAGCTAAACGATCTGCAAATATAGGGTCCTTATGACTGTCATTTACATATCCAAGAAGAACAGCCTGGGAATGTTTACCATCTTTATCAAATTCTTTTTCAAAGGCTTTTATGTGATCGAACGTTTCCAGACAGGCAAAGACCAAAGATGAAAAATCTGTTTTATATGTTGAATTATTGAAAAAACCCTCAATTACAATATCATTAAGAAGGCTTTGAATACGTTCATCGATATGAGTGACAAAAAATGTTTTTAATGTCTGTATCGGCAGGATATATTCAAATGAAACAGAAGAAGTTTGCTTTATAACAGAATTTACTTCCATATTATAGCCTGAAAGTTGCTCAAGCGGCCGATCTTTGAACAATTTTCCTATTTCCTGCTGAAGCATGGTATCCTGCACTTCAACAACAATCTGTTTCTGTTCCGCATCAAAACGTTCCCGTATATGTCCTGTGAGTTTTACCAAGGCACCCGGTTTATATTCAGCTTTTTTTAGAACAATATCAGGATTTTTTTCTGCGATAGCTGCCAGTTTCTGCAGCTGATCAGATGTTAAGATGTGGTTAAAGACATAGGCTATCTTTCTCAGGTTTTCCATATACTGCTGGTTTTCCAATGCAGAAAGTTTCTTTTTGCCCCGAAGCTCTATCAATGCAATCAGAGCCTTTCCAATTGTTGTTGTTAAAACAATATCGGACGCAAGATAGTAAAGATCCGCAAAGACTGTGGAGATCGTATCAATCGGCACTGGCTGAAATACAGGCTTATATTCAGATACATTTTCATCAAACTGAGGATCAAAACGTTTGAGAACAGACAGATAATTAAAATTACACACATCAGAAAATTGTTCCAAATGCTGGATGACAATATCTATTTTGGCAAATTCCGGACTGGAAAAACAGGCTAAAAATTTATCCATCTTGCGGCGCTGTTCGTCATATGTTTTTGAGGCATTACCGCTGTCAAGAGCTTCCTGCCTGCGGTTTTCATAAGACAGTGCATTATACAAAGATTTATCTTCTTCCCGCAGATTAGTAAAAAAGAGTTGTTCTGTATATCTTCCCCGGATTCGGACATCTGACGACATAAGTGTTTCTGCCAGAACTGATTTAAATGAACGTGTAGCTGCATATAAAACATGAAGCGCTTCTGCAAAATTTGGCTGTACCATTCCATTCTTATACAGAAGGGGCTGCTGATTTTTTAATGCAGATTCTATCTGCCGCAATCCATGTTTTATTTTTACTTCCGGTAAAGAACCTCCAAACAAAGACTCAAAAAAATCTCTGATAATACTCAAGAATGCCATAGTATATATTATACAGGTATTCCTTATTTTTTAACAAGACTGCATGTATGGTTTAAATAATCTCTGATAATCACTCACTGTTGCAGCTTCTACAATTTGACCTCGCAGCATACTGCCACCGGTAATACCTTTTGAATAGGCACAAAATCTCTTACGCATTTCACGGCAGGCAGCCACCTCGCCTTTATCCTGACACAATAGATTTAATTCATACAATCCAGCCGCGATACGCTGAGCAGCAGAAACTTCCTCATATTGCCCAGTGGTTAACAATTGCCGTGTCTGCAGAAAAATAAAAGGATTTCCAAGAGCGCCGCGCGCAAACATTACACCACTGCATCCTGTCTGCATAAGCATATCCCGGGCTGCCTGTGGAGAAAATATATCACCTGAACCGAATACCGGAACCCGGCCATTTGTTATGCGCTGAAGCAACTCAGATAACTCAGCCAACAAAGACCAATCTGCAGAACCTTCGTATCCCTGCGCACGGGTTCTTGGATGAAGAGTCACCGCAGCAGCGCCAGCTTCAACAGCCGCGGTGGCCGCCTCCTTCCATGTAAGACTGTCAGAATCCCAGCCAGAACGAATTTTTACCGTTATCGGGACACATTCTGCAGCACTGACCGCAGCAGAAACAACATCAGCAAGGCGCTCAGGATATCGAGTAAGCGAAGCCCCTGCCCCTGTTTTAGTGATTTTAGGGACAGGACAGCCAGCGTTAATATCAATAATATCAGGAGAAAAATTCCTGCGAACAATACAAACAGCCTGTTCCATAGAAGCAGGGTCTGCACCAAATAACTGAACCGCGTACAAGTTTTCTTCAGGAGCTTTCCGCATCAAGTTAAAAGTTTTGACGTTTCCGCGGACGAGGGCTTCCGCAGATACCATTTCTGTGTACGCAAAATCAGCACCCCCTCTGCAGCACACAGCTCTGAACGCACGGTCTGAATACCCCGCGACAGGCGCAAGAAAAAGATTCCCGGAGATTTGAACCTGTCCTATGGTAACAGGATGATATAATGATTCCACAGGCTATACTGTTTCAGGCAGCCTAAAAAAAGCACAGCTATTTTTCCACAGCTGTTCAGCAAGTTCTTCCAGATCCATTTCCAACATTTCAGCTAGGAATTTTACCGTTGACGGCAGATATGCAGGCATATTACGCTGCCCGCGGTATTCTGCTGGAACCATAAACGGACTTTCCGTCTCAACAAGAATTCTGTCTATAGGAACTTCAAATACTGTCTCATGCAGATTTCTGGCATTCCGATATGTTAAATTTCCGGCAAATGAAAAATAAATATTTAAATTACGCGCCTTTCGGGCATATGACGCATTCTCTGAATAACAGTGCAGAACAGCCCCTGCTGATGGCAGCCTCTGCTGAAGGATTGCAAGAACATCTTTTCCGGCATCACGATTATGAATAATAACCGGCATATTATGTTTTTCTGCGATTTCCAATTGTGTGATGAACAGCTCTACCTGAGATCTCTTATCACCGAATTTTCGATAATAATCAAGCCCTGTTTCTCCAAGCGCGACAACATTGGGCAATGAGAGACTCTGCTCTATCGTATCTATCCAGTTTTTTCCCGGCGTGTTCACTTCTGACGGAGCGACACCAACGGCATGATATACACCAGGGACGGATTTTAAATGATCATATACCTGAACAAAATCATGCAGGTTATTGCATATACTGACTATACGGTTCACCCGCGCCTGCTTTGCCTTCTGAATAACACGTAATTGCTCTATGGGATCATCATAAATAAGCCCTATGTGGGCATGAGTATCAAAAAACTGCATGGCTTATCTTCCTGCGATATAATAAACTAAGATGGTACTAAAAATATATAAAGCTAAACTTTATAAAAGTTACTACCGATAAGAATAATGCAGGATATTGCAATTGTCAAGAAAAAGATTTTCCTAAAGAAATATTAATTAACCTGCAATTTGACACTGTTTAATCGGTTATGGTATACTGATTTAAGATATATGCCGGAGCATAATTGTGCCACGATCACGACGATATAAACGATTAGAAAAAAACACCATAAGTTCTCTTGTTAATTTTGCCGGAAAAGGAATCAGGCAGGTAGGGAATCTTTTCTCAAAATTCTTTGCCGTATGTGATCGAAAACTAACAATTATGATCGTGCCGCACTCGCAGGATAAAGTTTTTAATATACAGACTAACGTCTTTGCACTTGTCTTCGGAGTGATTATCATATGCGGCATACTGGCGTCTTTTTTTTATTTTAACAAACAGATTATCGGTTCCAATATCGAAATTTCTAGGCTTGTACAGGAAAACCGCGACACGCTCGCAAGTCTTGATGAGTTGATTGATGAAAATGAAAATCTGCTGCAAACCGCAAAACGTTTTCAGTCATCTCTGACCCAATCCCTCGCTCTGCTTGGTATTAGTCAGCCGGCAGGAATATCACAGGGAGCCGCAAACGGAAGCGATTTAAGTTCACTGTTCAGCACACGGGATATGGCGGCTGGTTCTTTGCAGGAAACAACTGATATTAAGCAGCTGACTTCATATCTTGAAGGGGCTATCCAGCCGATAGAGCAGATAGGACGTATGCTTGAAACACAAGGCACGCTCTTTTCTGATATTCCAAGTATCTGGCCGCTGAAGAACGGTATCGGGCATATATCAATGGAATTTGGACAGAATATTCACCCTATCACCGGGCAATGGTATATTCATAAAGGACTTGATTTTTCAACCTGGCGGCAGGGCGATCCTATCGTTGCAACAGCTAATGGACAGGTTGTAACCGTTACCTACGACAGCGGCTTCGGAAACTATGTGATTATTAAGCATAAACACGGTATTTACACCCGATACGCGCATATGTCTGCGGTATATGTAAAAAAAGGACAATTTGTTTCACAGCATGATGTTATCGGCGCAATCGGCAACACGGGTCTTTCAACAGGTCCTCATCTTCATTACGAAGTCCATATTGGTTCCGACGTAGTAGATCCTGCAAAATATATCAATGTCAAACTTGATAAGTAGGATTAATAATGGCATTCCGTTCTGATGATATATCAATCAATACTGTTATCGGCGCCGGTTCCAGTGTTTCCGGGAATCTGAAAATAAATGGATTTATTCGTGTAGACGGCGATATAGATGGAAATCTTGAGACAACAGGTAAAGTGATAACCGGAGAGCATTCCCGTATCAGAGGGAATATTATTGCATCATCTGTAGTCGCTGGCGGAATTGTTGAGGGTGACATAGTTGCTGCAGAACGGATTCAGCTTCTTTCTACCGCAGCAGTGCTCGGTGATATATCTACGCGCCGCCTCGAAGTCGCGGAGAATGTTATCCTTCATGGTTACTGCATTTCTCTTAAAGATGAGAACCGTTATATCGAGGCGGAAAAAGATCGTATAGATCGCAAAGCACTCGCTGAACGGACACTTTTTAATTCTTCAGGAACTGTCTGATGGATCAGGTAGACCCTGTCGCTTCGTCACTTCATTTATCCGCAGCCTCTCAGGCATCTCAAGGGTCTGCTCGGAGTGAAAAAAAACAAAAAATACGTAAATCTTTTGCCAGCATTTTACATTTCCATTCTATGGGACTGCCTGAAGATGAATTTATTCCACCGCAAGTTGCAGGACTTCCTTTAGAAGATGCCATCATAAAACTTAAAGATGATGTTGATATCGCTGGAGATAACTTAAAAGCGGGTTCTTCAATGGAAGCCTTTACGGCATATCGGAGAGCGGTATCTGATTTTATGCGTTTTGTCGTTCACTGTAATTATGAAGTAGACATGCAAGAAAGCGGCCGCAATATTCTCCGGAGAAAGCGCTACTATATATTGCGCATAGTTGATGAGAAACTTGATCACCTTGCCGCAGATTTTCTTGTGAATCATTATGATAAATTAACTATGCTTGCGCGGATTGATGAAATCAATGGAATTTTAGTAGACTTGCTGACATAGCTGTTCCTGTAAAAGAGGATATATTATGAGTGAAGTATTTGAAAATGAAATAGAGGCCAGAGAATGTGAAGATATCTCTTCGCTTGAAGACGCGATACCGGTTGATGATATTCCCAATTCCTGCAACTTTGAGTATCCGTCACCGCTTTACCGGTTAAAATTAGAATATTCCTGCGAAGGAGTATACGCTACAGCAGAACACGATGCTGAATTTTCTCCCGGAGATTATGTGATTATCCCGACACGGTATGGAAGAGATCTTGCCCTTGTTATGGGCGTATCACATACGCCCATCGGTATCCGTCCCAGTGATATAGTAAAAATTGATCGGAAAGCAACACAGAGCGATCTGGATAAACGGCATGACGACGAAAAAAAAGAAGAAACAGCATTTAAGGTTTTTCAGGAAAAGGTTGCGTTTCATAAACTTGATATGAAACTTATAGCGACTCATTATCTCCTTGATGAACAAAAAATTCTGTTCTTCTTCAGCGCTGATAACCGTGTTGATTTCAGAGAACTGGTAAAAGATTTAGTATCCGTATTCAAAATGCGTATTGAACTGCGGCAGATAGGAGTCCGAGATGAATCCCGCATTACAGGCGGCTTAGGTGTATGCGGCCGGGCGTATTGCTGTCATTCCGTGTCCGATAAACTGCAGCCTGTTTCTATTCGTATGGCAAAAGATCAAAATCTGTCGCTCAATTCCATGAAAATATCAGGCCAGTGCGGCAGACTTTTATGCTGTCTGGCATATGAATACAGCTGGTACGCAGAAGCCCGCAAAAAACTTCCAAATGAGGGCGTACGGCTTGTATATGAAGGTACCAATTTCCGTATTACCGAAATAAATCCTATTACAACTATGATTAAACTTTCCGGAGAAGACGGACGTATACTTGAAATACCGGCAAAACGCTTCTATCAGACAGACGGCCGCTGGTATATAAAATAAAGCAGTTTATATACCTACCTGATTACACACAGCAAGTTTGCGCTGTCTGCGGCGGCTGGTTTACGATCAAAACCGCTGTATACCTGCATATCAGCAAAGCCTGCTTCACGCGCGTCTTTTTCAATTTCTGAACAGGTAATAGGATAAATTGGCGCTTTTTGTATTATTGAAATTCGTCTGCAGTTACCCGTCTCAAGCGTTTGTGAAAGTATAGTTTTATCAGATTTTGCAGCAGCTCTCTCTATCCTTGTAAACAGTTTAGCCCGAATGCTGCTCAGTGTTGGCAGATTTTCTATTTCTCCTGAAAAATATTCAAAATTCGGAAGCTGCAGTATGAGAGTTCCATTCTGAGAAAGCAATGACTTGCAATCATAAAAAAATTTACGCATTAAAACCGCATCGTGAATAAAAATAAGTCTGTCGTTCAGGCAGGAAATAATATTATAAAATTTTTTCCCCAAAAAGCGGCCCATCTCGATTGTTGACATATTAAAAAAGCGAATAGCTGTAACCGGCAGCCGCCGTCTGCGTGTCGCTGATTCAAGCATTTCACTGCAGACTTCAAGTCCAGTTACATCATACCCCTGCCGCGCGAGTTTATGTTCAAAATATCCTGTACCGCATCCTATTCTCAGGAGCTTTGCCGGATATGGATATGTTTTCAGAAGTTCTTCATAAAAAGCCTGCTGTTCCTGAGATATTGGATACAGCTCATCATAATATTCAACCAGATTTTTCATATACACACTTTAAATAATATAACCCACTAAAATTACTTTTTATTATAATACGCTGAAAGCAGAAAACCATACAACAGCATTAAAATAACTGCGCAAGCTGCCGTGCCTGTTCAAGGCCATCTGTTTTTTCAATATCACCAATAGCTTCAGCATTGCAAACACAGACAGTTTTTTTATTATCCCATTTCAGATAATCTGTAATCAATTTCCATGACGCCGTTACTCCATCAAAATCAGATGGTAAATCAGTCGCGCCACAGAAGACCGCCGCACATTCCTTTCCGCCGATTCCTCTGCCTCCCTGCATATAGGCATAAAACTTATCAATAACCGCTTTTAACTGCGCAGGAAATGAAAACCAGTAAAGCGGAGAAAAGACAACAACAACTGCCGCTTCCTGAATAACCGGCGCGATGGTATTAAAGTTTTTTTCCATCAGGCACGGTTTATCATCTTTATAACAACAATCACAGGCTCTGCATCCAAGCAGATCAAGTTCAGCGCAGCGGATCTTTACGACATCATGACCTTTTGCCTGAGATTCGCTGATAAAAATATCCGCCATTTGTTCACTATTGCCGCCAGCGCGGGGACTTCCTGTCAGAACAACAATTTTTTTCATAAAGCAGAACTCCTGTAGGCGTTTATTATATGATTACTTTATTGTTTTTGCAATCTTTAAAATCATCTTTTTCTTCTGATTTTAAGACCAAACATCCTTTTTCTCCATTTATACTTACAAATATTCCGATATCAGTACTATTTTAGTAACATCTATATCAGATATACTGTTTATACATATATCTTAGTACAAAAAGGAGTAAACTCTGAAGATGAATAGAATCTCTTGGTATAAGAGAATAGCCCTCTGCAGCAGGGCCGCCGGGCTGCTGTTCGCTGCATGTGTTGTTTTGACAGCAGTTGCCTGTTCTTCCGTGCCGAAATCCTCACAAAACACAAAACAGCTTGTGCAGGACCCTGCGATTATTTCCGGTACCCTTGAAAACGGTATGCGGTATTACATAAAGCAGAATTCGGAACCTAAAAACCGTTTATCGATCAGACTTGCGGTTCAGGCTGGTTCCATGCAGGAAGATGACGATCAGCAGGGCGTGGCACATTTTGTTGAGCATATGGCGTTTAACGGTTCGCAGCATTTTAAGGGCAGTGAACTCGTTGATTTTTTTGAGTCTATTGGTATGGGCTTTGGCCCCGAAATAAATGCTTACACCTCATTTGATGAGACTGTGTATATGCTGGAGCTTCCGGCGGATAACCCAGAGTTTTTAGACACAGCGCTGACAGTAGTGTATGACTGGGCCTGTGCTCTCGATTTTGACGCGGAAAAACTTGAAAACGAACGTCAGGTAATTGTAGAAGAATGGCGCCTTGGCCTGGGCGCAGATGACCGAATCATGCAGAAGCAGATTCCATTTATGCTGCCAGAGTCACGGTACGCTCAGCGCCTCCCCATCGGCAAAACAGAGATAATCGAAAATATCAGCCGTGAACGGGTTATTGATTTTTATAAAAAATGGTATCGGCCGGAATTGATGAGTATCATTATTGTCGGCGACGCAGAACCGGCTTCACTTGAACAAGCCGTAAAACACCACCTTTCGGCAATCCCGGCGACAGGAGAAATTCCTGAAAAACAGCCCGCACGTATAACAATACCCAAAAAAGACGCGCTGCTTGTTACCCGTGACCCGGAACTTTCTTCTACCCGAATCGATATTATGGCGTACAAAGAACCGCAGCATATACGCACTACGCAGGATCTCAAAGACGCTCTTGTCAATTCCGTTGCCTGCAGCATATTTTCTCAGCGCATGACAGAATTGAGTTTTGAGGCAGATTCTCCTGTATACGCGGCAGGCGCGGGACTTCAGAAGTTTGTTGATCCGCTTGATCTACAGTTCGCGGCGATAATCCCAACACCGGGCAAATTTACCGAAGCGCTGCAGATCCTGCTTACTGAGCTTGAGCGGATACGGAAGTATGGCGTGACAGAAACGGAACTTCAGCGCATAAAAGATGATATCATCGCAAGTGAGACGCAGCGGCTTGCAAACAGCGCTGCAATTTCCAATTCGTCTATAGTAGCCCAGCTTCTTGAACATTCACGCAGCGGCGATATCGTACTGTCAGCGCAGGACCGCTATAATCTGTACACAGAGGCGGTACAGTCAATTACACGCGAACAGGTAAACCGCGCCTGCAAAGACTGGTTCCCCGCGAAAGGCAAATTGATGACAGTCACCGCACCTGACAGCGCCTCAGATATTCCCTCAGAACAGGAGATTTTCGCCATCTGGCAAAAGGGCCCTGATAAAGCATCAGTAGTACCATACAGCGATGATGTTGACGACCGTCCCCTGTATCTTGAGAAACCAGCTGTTTCAGGTTCTATTCTTTCTGAACAGACGCTTCTTACTGAGCCGCTTACCGTTACACAGTGGCTGCTCTCAAACGGCGTGCGGGTTATCATCAATCAGACAGATTTTAAGCAGGATGAAATTCTTATGAACGCGGTGCGCCGCGGCGGATTAAGTTATTTCTCAGATGAGGAATATCAGTCCGCAGCAGCGGCGGCTGAATATGTTGAGCAGTCAGGACTGAACGGACTTACTCCCATGCAGGTAGTAAAAAAACTTTCAGGAAAACAGATCAGTATCACACCGGTGATTGCTCCGTATTATTCAGGACTGCGCGCGTCATGCTCCGCGGCCGATTTTGAGGATATGTTCCGGCTAACACAGCTGTATTTTACCGCGCCCTATTTCAGTGAGGACGGCTGGAGTCAGGTCTTGATTGCCAGGCAGCGGCAAGCCGCCCAGCTGATGAATACCCCTGAGGGCCATTTTTATCAGGCGCTGAGCGCGCTCCGATACGGCGATTCGCCGCGGTACGCGCCTGTTACCGAAGAAACAATCTCTTTACTGAACAGCGCCGCCGCGGAACGGGCATACCGCACCTGTTTTGAGGACGCGAACGGCTATACATTTATTTTTACCGGCAGTTTTGATATTGAGCAGCTCAGGACATTTGCCTGCGACTATCTGGCGACACTGCCATCGGGATATGCCGAAAACAAAGCGCTTCCCGCCGTGTCTCCCGATTCTGCTTATATCCCATTCCCGCAGGGAAAACCATCTGTTACGGTAAAAAAAGGTCTTGAAGATCAGAGGACTGTATATATCGCCTTTGGCGGCGCCCTGCCTGCTGTAGAGACAGATGATATCACCCTGCAGCATCAGCAGCTTGATGATATGACCCAGTATCTGCGGACAGTTCTTCGTGAGACAATCCGCGAACAGATGGGCGGTTCATATAACGTATCAGTGTACACCGATAGCGCAGAATACCCATCACCGCATTATGAGACCGAAATCGCGTTCAGCTGCGCGCCGGGTCGTGAGCGGGAGCTTGCAGACGCCGTTATAGCGGAGATTGAACGTTTGCAGAAAACACTGCCGTCTCAAGCCAATATGACTAAAATACAGGAACAGTACCGGCGCTCAATGGAAACAGGTCTGCGTCAGAACTCATTCTGGCTGACACATATAACGCAGAATGTACTCGACAGCGTCCCGCTTGAGCAGATAGCCGATACACACCGTATTGAGCAGGCGCAGACTCCGCAGGCATTGCAGAACACACTGCGGACAATGCTGAATACGGATAACTATATCAGCGCCTATCTGTATCCTGAAAAATAACCGTCAGGACAGGGTCTTTTAACACTTATCCACAGCGTCCCGTTTACCCGGGACGCTTTTTTTATACAGAAAAGCAGTTGACAAAATACGGGGGGGGGTACTCTAACACTAACAGTGTGTATTCACTGTGTATTGTTAAGGAGGGTCTTATGAAAAGACAGAAACGTATTTTGGCCGGCGCGGCGGCGATGCTGCTCGCGCTTGGAATGCTTATCAGCTGTGACACACCGGCGAACAGCGGCAGTTCTGATGGCGGAAGCGCCGGAGGCAGTATCACACTTCCAGAGGGAGATACCGAAGCGGAAAACAAACTTGTGGGAACATGGGAACGAGAAGACAATTATTCTGACGTGTATGTCCTGAATAAAGATGGCACATGCAAAAATGGCGATGATGCAGGAACATGGTCCGCAACAGATACCAAGTTATCTATGATATTTGAAGTATCAGTACCTCCAGCCCAAGCGACTACTACGTTGATATATACCCAAAGTACAGATACTTTAAAAGTTGGTGATATAACTCTTACGCGAAAAACAGACTCTTCCAATTCTGTGGAAGGAACATGGGAATATCCCGATGGAGAACTTATTATTACCTCAAATACATTTAAATACACTTTCATGTATGATGAAACTCAAATATGGGTATCTACGGGTATTCGTACGGGCAACACCCTTACAATAAAAAAAATGGAGGTAATGTATAGCCTTTCATATATATTATCTGCTGATGGAACTACCTTAACAATGGGTGACTATATCTACACAAGACAGCAGTAAAACGCTTTTACTGCGCAGGGCCGCGCGCGGATGTGTTCCGCGGCGGCTCTTATCAGCGCGCCTGCTGATGTAATACAGCCAACAGAAAAAAAGATACATTATCTTTTTTTCATTTTCAGTCTTTCTTTAAAACAAAAACACACTTTTTTTAATCTGTTTTTAGTCTTTCTTTAAAACAAAAATACACTTTCTTTGATCTGTTTTTAATCTTTCTTTGATTCAAAAATAAACTTTCTTTGATCTATTTTTAATCTTTCTTTAACTCAAAAATACATTAAAAACAGCGCGCCGCGCAGTACTGTGCGTGCGCCCGGCTCTTTATATTGCAAGCCGTTCTAAAAAACAGTATACTTTTGTTTCAGTATGGTACAAAAAGCGTATATCGTGCTTGCAGACGGGCACATTTTTGAAGGCAAATCATTCGGAGCTGCCGGCTGCATAACCGGCGAAGCCGTATTTACAACCGGCATGAGCGGTTATCTGGAAACCCTTACTGACCCCAGTTATTACGGACAAATCATTGTACAGACATTTCCTCTTATCGGAGATTATGGTGTTATTCCCGCGGATTTTGAAAGCGCAAAACCTCACGCGCGCGGTTACATCGTGCGTGAGTGGTGTGAGACACCGTCCAATTTCAGAAGTCAGGGAACTATCGATGCGTTTTTAAAAGAGAACGGGGTAGTCGGCGTATATGATGTAGACACACGGGCGCTCACCAAGCTGATCCGCGAAAGCGGTGTTATGAACGCGCGTATTCTCTCGTTCAGCGGAGACACCGCAAAAGACGAGGCGGTACAGCGAGAGCTTGACCGTTTTATGAACGAGACGGAGCGTGAGCAGTATCTGGCAGAAATACAGGCGGCGCGTATTGATAACGCAATACAAGCCGTGTCAGGCAGCGCGGACGCAATCGCCCGCCCCGCACAGGAAGTATTTGCCGAATCCGCTTTGTACCGGGCTGTCCCCGTCACTGCTGACGGTCTTAAAATACATGATCTGGAACAGGCATCCCGCAAGGGCAGCGGCAAAAAAGTAGTGCTCTGGGATTTTGGTGCAAAAGCCAATATCAGACGGGAGCTGCTCAAACGCGGCCTTGAGGTTATTTCGGTAAAATCAGACGCCAAAGCGGCCGATATACTCGCGCTGAACGCAGACGGCGTTATGCTTTCCAATGGGCCGGGCGATCCGATGCAGAATAAGGATATTATCGCCGAGCTGAAAACCATCACCGAAAGCGGTCTGCCCATATTCGGTATCTGTATGGGACATCAGCTGCTCGCTCTCGCGCGGGGCGCAAAAACATATAAACTCAAATACGGTCACCGGGGAGAAAATCAGCCGGTAAAAGAACTATCTACCGGACGGGTGTATATATCAAGCCAGAATCACGGCTATGCCGTAGACACGGAGACACTGCCGCCGGGCGCGCAGCTTGGGTTTGTAAACGCGAACGACGGAACATGCGAAGGTCTGGTATATACAGATATACCGGCGTTTTCAGTGCAGTTTCATCCGGAAGCGGCTTCAGGCCCGCTTGATACAAACTTTCTGTTTGACACATTTGTGGATCTTATTATCAGCACTCAGAATAAAAGGAAATAGATATGCCCCTTAATCCCTCTCTTAAAAAGGTAATGGTTATCGGTTCAGGCCCGATCGTGATTGGACAGGCCGCTGAATTTGATTATGCCGGTACACAGGCCTGCAAAGCGCTCAAGGAACAGGGGCTGCAGGTTGTGCTGGTAAACTCAAATCCCGCGACTTTGATGACTGATACGGTCATGGCTGACGCGATTTATATTGAACCGCTGATTCCCGAAACAATAAAACGGATTATAGAAAAAGAAAAACCGGACAGTCTGCTGTCTACTCTTGGAGGGCAGACGGGCCTGACACTTTCTATGCAGCTGGCAAAAGAAGGATTTCTCGCTGAACATGGTGTTCAGCTGCTGGGCGCCAAACCAGACACTATCGACAAAGCGGAAGACCGCCAGCTTTTTAAGGATACGATGGAATCAATCGGCGAGCCGTGTATTCCGTCAAAAGTTGTAACCGATATAGACGCGGCGCTTGAGTTTGCGCAGAGTATCGGCTATCCGGTTATCGTCCGCCCGGCGTTTACTCTCGGCGGAACAGGCGGCGGTATCGCTGAATCTGAAGAAGAACTGAGAGAAATCGCGCAGAATGGTCTGCACCGTTCTCCCATTCATCAGATACTGGTAGAAAAATGTATTTCCGGCTGGAAAGAAATTGAATTTGAAGTAATCCGCGACGCGGGCGGCAACGTTATCACGGTCTGTTCAATGGAAAACTTTGACCCTGTCGGAGTGCATACCGGTGATTCGATTGTTGTCGCACCGGCTGTAACACTCGCTGATAAAGAATATCAAATGCTGCGTTCCGCGGCGCTTAATATCGTTTCCGCTCTCAAGGTAGAAGGCGGATGTAATTGTCAGTTCGCGCTAAAGCCGGATAGTTTTGAATACGCTGTTATTGAGGTTAACCCCCGTGTTTCCCGTTCTTCAGCGCTCGCCTCAAAAGCGACCGGTTACCCGATTGCCAAAGTCGCTTCTCTTATCGCTATTGGATATCATCTGGATGAGATTCCCAACGCGGTGACTAAAAAAACCGCGGCGGCGTTTGAGCCGTCTATTGATTATGTTGTGGTAAAATTCCCCAAGTGGCCGTTTGATAAATTTGTATACGCGAAACGGACGCTCGGCACACAGATGAAAGCTACCGGCGAAGTAATGGCGATTGGCGTCAGTTTTGAACAGGCGCTCATGAAAGCGGTTCGCGGTGCGGAAATATCTGTTAGTTCTCTGAATCTGCCGGCTTTTAAAACAGAATCTGATGATAAAATCCGTGAGCGGGTAGGGCAGTGTACCGACCAGCGCATTTTTGCCATATATGAGGCGATTACCCGCGGCATTCTGACTTTGCAGCAGATAAATGAGATTACAAAAATAGATTTATGGTTTCTCGCCAAACTGCAGCGCCTTGCCGCTATGGACAGCCGCCTAAAATCTATAAGCGGATGTTCTGATAAGCTTGACCGGGAGTTATACCTGGAAGCGAAAAAACTTGGATATCCTGATAAGGTGATTGAAGAATTTTCCGGCGTTTCTATTCCAGGGAGCGGCGGTATTCTTGCCGGCAAAGAAGCAGCTGAAAAAGCCGCGGCGGCGGGACAACCCGCATATCTGCCTTCGTCATATAAAATGGTTGATACCTGCGCGGGAGAATTTAACGCGGAAACACCATATTTTTATGCGACATACGATAAAGATAATGAAGCGGCGCAGTTCCTGGCAGAACGCAACAGCCCGCAGAACAAACGCATTTTAGTGCTCGGTTCCGGTCCAATCCGCATCGGGCAGGGCATCGAATTTGACTATGCCTCTGTGCAGTGCGTCTGGGCGCTGAAAAAACTCGGCTATGAAGTCGCTATTGTAAATAACAACCCCGAAACGGTCTCAACAGACTTTGATACCGCTGACCGATTGTATTTTGAGCCGCTTACCCCGGAAGACGTTATGGGAATTATCCACACGGAACAGCCAATCGGTGTTGTTGTCGCGTTCGGCGGGCAGACCGCTATCAAGCTGACAAAATTCCTTCATAATCAGGGTATACGGATACTCGGCACAAGCGCTGATTCAATAGATATGGCTGAAGACCGTGAGCGCTTTGATGATCTGCTGGAACGGCTGCATATTAAGCGTCCTAAAGGTCATTCCGTACTGACGATGGAACAGGCCCTATCCGCAGCGCAGGATCTGGGATATCCGGTACTGCTGCGTCCGTCGTATGTACTTGGCGGTCAGAATATGATCATCGCCTTTACAGAAGATGATATCCGTGAATATATGGCGATTATTCTCGCTCAGAATATAGAAAATCCTGTGCTGATAGACAAATATCTGATGGGGACAGAGCTTGAGGTAGACGCTATCTGCGACGGAAAAGATATTCTCATTCCGGGAATTATGGAACACATTGAGCGGACGGGTATTCATTCCGGCGATTCTATCGCCGTATATCCGGCATGGAATCTCAATGATATCCTTACAGAGAAAATTATAAATCAGTCCCGTGAACTCGCGCTCGCGCTGGGTACAAAAGGCCTGGTGAATATTCAGTATCTCATTTATGATAATGAGCTGTATATTATCGAAGTAAATCCCCGTTCATCCAGAACGATTCCCTATATCAGCAAAGTAACCGGCGTACCGATGGTTGAACTTGCGACCAGAGCGATGCTGGGCGAGTCGCTTGCGGATATGGGATACGGCACCGGTCTGTACCGCACACCGCCGTATGTCGCGGTAAAAGTCCCTGTTTTCAGTTTTGAGAAACTGATTGATGTTGATACCCATCTTGGGCCGGAAATGAAATCAACGGGAGAGGTCCTTGGTATCGCCCGCACCCTTGATGAGGCGCTGTATAAGGGACTAGTAGCGGCGGGATACCGCATGAAAAAAGACGGCGGTGTTCTTTTTACCGTCCGCAAGACCGATCAGTTTGAAATACCGGATGTCGCCCGTAAATTCTACGATATGGGATTCAAACTCTACGCGACAGAAGGAACCGCGAAAGTTATCAGCGATTTCGGAATGGATGTGGAGATAGTGAATAAGATTCACGCGAATCCTGATGATAACATTCTTACGCTGCTTGATACGGGTAAGATTGACTATGTTATTTCAACCTCCGCGAAAGGCCGCATCCCGACAACTGACAGTGTAAAGCTGCGCCGCAAGGCGGTAGAGCGTGATATTCCGTGTCTCACTTCTATTGATACGGCGAACGCGATTGCAAACAGCCTTCTCAGTCATTATTCCCCCGAGAGTCTTGAGCTCGTTGATATCACCAATCTAAGCAGCAGCCGTATCCGTCTGCAATTCGCAAAAATGCAGAGCACCGGCAACGATTTTATTATTTTCAACGCGCTTGAACAGACTATTGATAATCCGGCTGGGCTGAGTGTCCGGTTATGTGACCGGCGGCGCGGTATCGGCGCGGACAGCCTTGTTCTGATTCTGCCATCCGACAAAGCTGACGCGCGGATGCGTTTCTTTAACAGGGATGGTTCAGAAGGACGCATGGCAGGAAACGCGATACGAAGTGTCGCGAAATACTTGTACGATAACAATATTAACGGAATCGCCGATAGAGGCAGCAAAGAAGCACACACTGTTGAAATAACAATTGAGACCGCCGCAGGCGTTAAAAGTCTTCTCTGTTATAAACAGGACGGAAAAGTTTCATCTGTCCGGGTTGATATGGGAAAACCGGAATTTGAACCGGCTGCTATTCCCGCACGGTTTGAGGCATATGAGGCGGCAAAATGGATGCATGATAATTCTGCTGCAGAAAAATTACCGCCGGCAGCTATCGTAAACGCTCCGCTCACAGTGGAGGGAATTGATTACGCGGCGACTGTTGTCTCAATGGGCAATCCGCACTGTGTTGTATTCAGCGGTTTTGTTGATAAAGTTGATGTTGAGCGTATTGGCCCTGCTTTTGAGAATAACCGGAAGTTCCCTGACAGAACAAATACAGAATTTGTACGTGTTGTTGGAAGAAACTGTTTGAAAATGCGAGTTTGGGAACGAGGGAACGGGGAAACTCCCGCCTGCGGTACCGGCGCTTGCGCGGCCGCTGTTGCGGCAGTTCTGAACGGATTCTGTCCGCTCGGTGAGAATATTACAGTAAAAGTCCGCGGAGGGGAACTGATTGTTAATTATACCGGTGAGACCGTATATTTGACAGGTACCACAAGTCTGCTTTTTGAAGGTGTAATAGAGATATAATATCGTCTGATATAAAAGAAAGGAGCCTTACGGCTCCTTTTTTATTAAAACAGCCGCCGCCGTAAAGCGCTGCGGATACTTTCTATATTAACAGTGCCGTCTGTGTTCATAAGCGGCAGATTCTGCATATCAAGCTCAAAAGGCCGCCGTGCGATATGTTCGATATAATGCGCATCTGATGAGGTGGTCAATGGATAGCGATGCAGAGTGTCTTGTGTAATATCAGCGGGAATGCGGACAAGCTCTATCGCGTCCCAGTCACCATCTGTAATCATACCAAACTGACTTGTAAGCGAGAACGCACTGCGGTCAGCATGCGCCGGTATTGCCAATCCTCCTAAAGAATGGACACGCGCGGCTAACTCATCTATTGGAATATCAGCGGAAGTAATAAGATATTTTTCCACTTCACCGATAATATTTTCTTCTTCGTCAACATATACCTGATCCCCTGTTTTATCAGGATCATTCAGTATTGGCGGAAGCAGATTGTATATTTCATTACTAAACAAAAGCGCAGTTTCCAGAGATGAAAACAAACACAGCATGTGAATCTCTTCCTGTGACTGTGCTTCCATTCCAAACAGAGGAGTTATACCTGCCTGTTTACATGCTTCAGCGAAAGCAGGACAATTTAACGCTGTATTATGATCAGTAAGCGCAGCGAGAACAACTCCTTTTTTCGCAAGTTCCCCGGCTATTGTCCGCGGAGACATCGCAAGATCGCCGCAGGGAGAAAGACATGAATGCAGATGAAAATCACAGAGTATCCGCATATTGCGTACCATTAGGCGGACGGATGAAGCAGACAGAACAATTTTCCACTCACCGTAAACTGATTTTCACTGGTGCGGTATACGGCAATATTCTCATTTGCCGCTGCCTCAAGCATATCATCCGCTATTGGACGGTTATTGCAGAGAATAACAGCAGGACTGTCTTTAAGCGTCGCAACTGCAATCGTATTTTTATGCGCCTGAATAGTAACAAGAACAGCTTCGTCATCGGCGTTTCCCATTACATCGCTGAGCAAATCGGAGGTATATACTGTAACCAATTCGCGGTTCTCATCACCGCCGCACAGTTTTTCAAGATGAAGAATTTCAGCCGCCTGCGAAACAGTCATACCGATTCCTCCTTCAGATTGAAAACAGCATGAACAACAGTCCCCTTATCAACCTCAGAGACAATGTTAAACTCATCTGACACACGTTTTGTGTTCGGGAGCCCCATTCCTGCGCCAAATCCAAGTGCCCGAATACGATCATCAGCTGTAGAGTAGCCTTCTATAAGAACTTTTGCTATATCAGGTATTCCCGGACCAAAATCCTGCGCCTCAATAATAAGCCTATCAGGTCTGATATAGTAACGCATAACACCGCCCTGAGAATGAACCACCTGATTTATTTCCAATTCATAACTGGCGATACCAATGCGTCTTGTCAGCGCGGCAGGCACACCCATATTCTTCATGATTTTTTTGATTTCAGTAGATGCTTTTCCCGCAGTATCAAAGTTAAATGATTCTGTTCTAAATTCAATAATCCGTTCGGCAGCCACAGTATTTTCTTTTGGTTCCTGCTGATTTTTATCTTTTTCCATTTTTTCAACAACTTTGTTCATTGCAGTCAGCAATGCCGCAATCACATCAGTTGTCGTCACAATACCGCATAATTCGTTATCACTGTTCAAGACAGGAAATCTGCCAAAATGATACTTGTTGAATGATGAAACACAGAATGTCAGCGGCATTGAATCAATTAAAACAATCAAGTCTTTTGTCATATGCAATTCGGCCGCCTCGTCTATCCAACCGCCGTCAAACGCGTTGATAATATCATCCATCGAAACAATGCCTTCCAGTTTTGCATCCCGCAGGACAAGAACTCCCGTGATATTTTTTGTCTTCATGAGGCATTGAATCTCCCGCATAGTAATTTCCGGCGGAACCGTAATAACGGGAGCAGTCATTACATCTTTTACTTTCAGCTGAAACAGCAGATCAAGTACAGCGTCAGAGGATGAATCTGTATTTACGGGAATGCTAACCATAATAGCAGTATACAATATGAATTCTCAAAAGAAAATATTTTTCTGTACAGTTTCTGCGAAAAAATACAAATTCTGCTGTTACACCAGATTGATATGATATCTGTTATTTTACTGTGAACACAACGGAAAACCGTGTTTCTCCGCCTGCGCATACAACGGAAATATCCGCATCATGACGTTCCGCTATTTGCCGCGCTATCGCAAGTCCTAAACCTGTTCCGCCGCTGCTGTGAGCCCGGCTGCCGGCAGAGGCTTTGTAAAAGCGATCAAAAATATACGGCTGTTCAGCCTCACTGATACCCGGTCCATTATCACAGACACAAACTGTAATATTCTTATCTGTCCGTGAAAGAGAAAGAGAGACTGTCCCTCCAGCAGGGGAAAATTTTACCGCATTATCAAGCAAGATAATTAGCAGCTGTCTGATGCGCCCATAATCGGCGAAAATCAGACAATCAGCGTCTGTACAATCTGTCGCGATGCGCACTGATTTCTGATCAGCGACGCGTCTGATAGCACGTGCAACATCCTGTATCACATTATGCAGTTCAATATCTGTTTTTTCAAGCCGAAAACGCTGATCCTGAAGGCGTGATAAATCAAGCAGATCGTTTACAAGCCGTTCAAGATGTTCTGTTTCTTTCTGCATTTGTGTATAGTATTCGGCGATTTCCGCCGGTTCTGATATAATACCATTGCGAAGAACTTCTACAGATCCTTTTAAAACTGCCACAGGAGTACGAAGTTCATGCGAAATATTCGCAACAAACTCTTCGCGCATACGGTCAAGCGCCTGCCTTTCCTGTTCTGTTTCTGAAAGCCGCGCCGCCAGAGAATCTACAGCAGCGGCAAGCTCTCCAATCTCGTCCTGTGCGGCAATACCGCAGCGGTTTTCGTATTTACCATCGGCAAGAAGCGCAACAGTTCGCGCTGTCTGTAAAAGAGGCTGAGTAAACATCCTGCTGAGCAAAAAAGCGGCAGCAGTGGCAGCAGCCCCGGCCGTTAACGCACCAATACACAGCGCATATACAGTTTGCCGTATAGAATCATTTATCCCACTTACAGGAGAGTGCAGCAGAATAGCTCCATTTACTGAACTAAAGCGGTCATATATAGGTACCCCAACAGTCAGCGTCGGCATCTTCAGAATATCAGAAAATTCCCTGCCGAATGATATAGTACCTTCCAATACCGTATTGATAATCGCCTGCGCTTCCGGCGGCAATGGAGGAATATCATTCTGTCTGCTGTGTTCTCTATGAGTATCATGACTGCACATACTTTGAACATTCAGTCTGTTATCCACAATCCATACATCCACAACAGAGATCTGTTCCAGAAGACGCTGATACATCCGGTATACGCCTGTTCTGTTGCCGCTGTATCTGCTTAGAGTTTCAGCAATAGCAACTGCCTGTCCTGTCATCTGTTCACGGTGAATCTTTATAGTATGTTCCCGAAACAGATAAACAAACACAATCCCCAAAATCAGTGTAAAAAGAAGAAGAACAGCATAAAAACATGCGGCTATTTTTCTGAAAATGGGCAGTTTCATATATTCAGCTCTTCAAATTTATACCCAACATTACGGATTGTGCGTATCTCCCAATCTGGGTGCTCCGCCGCATCAAGCTTGGCACGAAGCCGTTTAATATGAGAATCAACCATCCGCGGATCACCGTAATAATCTATTCCCCACAGCTGATCAAGAAGCATATCTCTGGTAAAAGCGCGGTCACGGTTTGCCGCAAGTGTCCATAATACATCAATCTCCCGTTTGGTAAGTGTTATATTGATTCCATTTATCTGTACCCGGTAAGTATTTAAATTGATAGAAAGACTCCCAATAGTTAATACGGTTCCCATTTGCTTTACAGCACTGTCTCTGTCTATCCGGCGAAGTACAGCCCGTACCCGTGCCATTACCTCTGCCGGTGAAAATGGCTTTACAATATAATCATCAGCTCCGATGTCGAGTCCCATTATTTTTTCAAAATCTTCACTCCGCGCTGTTATCATTAGTATAGGCACAAGACTTTCTTTTCTGATAAGTCTGCATACCTGAAACCCATCCATTTCGGGCATCATCACATCAAGCAGAACAACAGCGGGGAAGGAAGAATGGAACTGTTCCAGAGCTTCTTTGCCGTTTTTTGCAGAAACCGGCTGAAATCCTTCACTGCGGGCTGCGTCACTGAGAATTCTAACCAACTGCTCGTTATCATCTGCTATCAGTATGCGCTGCATTTTGCTTGCCTCCTCTGTATAAGTATGTATATTCTATACTAAATAATATACTTAAAATATATGGCATACATATGGCAGAACAAATATATCCGCAAATTGCTGTTTTAATATTTTCACTTTTATAGCATGTATTTCAGTAAAAAACTTATATTTGTATCTTATTTGACACAAAACTGACACAGAAAGCAGTTATTCTGTTCCCGTCAGTCAGACAAACGATATTAATTGATACAAGGAGATTAAATGATGAAAAAAATTATTTTTGCCGGTATCGCCGCTATACTGTTTACCGCAGCTAATACAGTATTTGCTGCCGCTTACGGAGCAGAAGCAGTTAAAGAGAATACTTCATACAGTACTGAACAGATGCTTACGTTTGCTCTTCAGGATGAATATAAAGCAAGAACTCTATACCGGTTAGTAAATGAAACAATGCAAGCTCCCAGACCGTTTATAAACACAGAACAAGCCGAAGCATTTCATATTGAGCAGCTGGAAATGCTTTGTGCCCGTTATGATATCGCTGTCCCAGAAGATAACTCTGCTGAATATGTAGAATTACCCGCGTCGTATCTTGAGGCGGAGCAGGCAGGACGAGAGGCGGAACAGGAAAATATCCGTATGTATACAGTGTTTCTGGAACAGGATCTTCCGGACGATATCAGATCCGTATTCAGCTATTTAAGAAACGCATCAGAGAATCATCTTGCCGCATTCAGCCGAAATGCGCCTGGTTTCGGCAGAAATCAAAATGTACCAATGACTGGTTACAATCGTTCCTCATGGAATTATCATCACTATAACAGACAAGCCCCCGCATCAGCGAGATATTCCGGCCATCACAATCAGTATCCCGGCTGCCGCTGCTGGTAAAAAGGACTGATACACATGGATACGGTGCAACATAGCCGTATCCATGTGTTATAAAAATTATAGTCTCCGCAGGCATATTCCGCCATTGTTTTTTTTGATACAGTTATATAATATAATCTGCATTATGAGGACTTTAAGGGATATATATTATGTATCTGCGCGGAAAGTAATGCTGTTTTTATGGGTTGTATCTGCCGGTCTGTACGCACAGGAATTTAAAAAAACATATACAGAGTTGGAAAACGCCGTATACGCAGAACTTGATACAACAGAAGTAATCCTTTCTCTTTATGAAGCGGCCTGCAATACTGCAAGACAATCCTCTGATGAAGCTGTCTGTCTTGCGCAGCTGTCCCAGTGTGAGGAACTGCTTGGCCGGTGGTATCTTGTACAGGAAGACAATGACCACGCAGCAGAATGTTTTGACCGCGGAATAGAGTATGCTCAGCAGTCCATAAAAATTTCACCAACAGCAGATGCGCATGCTGCACTTGCTTCTAATACATCCCAGAATATGCGAACTAAAAGTGTCGGTTATATGATAAAAAATGGGCTCAAAATGCAGTCCCTTATTGATGATGCACTGCAAATTGATCCGTATAATGCGGCAGCAACATATCTGCGGGCTTCTACATATGTATATGCACCAAAAGCTTTTACTAATGCAAAAAAAGGCAGGGAAATTGCGCTGCAAATGCTTTCTGATACAAATTATAATTTATCAAAAGCCCAAACTTTTAATGTATATACAGCGCTTGCTCAGGCGGAAATTCTTGATAAAAATTACACACAGGCCCGTCTGTATCTACAACAGGGTGCCGATTTATTTCCTTCCAACTCATCATTAAAAGAACTTGAGAGAGAAATACAAGAATAAATGAATAGACGAATTTTCTTTATATGTTCCGTATTGCTGCTTAGTGTTCATTCAATATCATTTTCTAATAAAATACCCTCTGCTTCTATTGGTGCGCAGCGTGTTATCCGTAACGGAAGTCCTGTATATGACGCTCTTGCGTCTCTCGCTATAGAAGCCGGTGTAGTCCCGTTTGCGACAAACGGCCCCATGACAGCCGGTGAACTGCAATGCTACCTTGATACTATTCCATATGATATACTGAGCGAAGCTGGAAAGAAAAAGTACCGCTGGATATATGATGAATTGCATGAACAGTTTTTTGGAGGTGCCTCCAGCATTCTTAATATAGGTATTGATCCTTCAGTCTCACTGGAAGGATATTATAAAACTAATGCTGAAATAGACTGGCTGCTGCCTTATAAAGACAGAAATCCTGTTTTTTCACTTCCCGTTTTTATCGCCGCTGGTGATTATGCCGCTGTTGAAACTGAAATTACAGTGAATGTCTATGAAAGTGTCAGTTTGCTGCATAATAATTACTCAAATATCCCATTCAGTACATATACACAGGACGGAAATTTCCCGCATTTTGCGTATGCAAGTCTGGGGGCACAAGCAAAAGGTAAATCGTTTATTAACTTTCAAATCGGAAAAGGCAGTCTGAATATCGGCAGAACACAGATGGGGTCTATCATCATTTCTGATTATATGCGCGATATCAGTTACGCAAAATTTTCGCTGTTTTCTCCGGCTGTGCGCTTCTCATCATATGTGACACAGCATGAAGTGAATAAATATATGTACTTTCACCATATTGAGGGCAGGCCGTTCCCCTGGCTTTCAGTCAGTATGCTTGAAGGTGTTATCGTTAATGCGCCGCTGGAACTGCGTTTTCTTAATCCGTTTATGATTTTTCATGGTTTCGGCGCGTGGCAGGATTACGGCGACTATAATCATGATATTGGACAAGAAGGATCCGACTATCAAGATGATGACTCACGTGTATCAAGTTATCTGGCTTTTACGCTTGATATTCATCCATGGAAATACACACGGCTGTATTTTCTGTATGCGATGAATCAGTTTCAATTGCAATACGAACTTGATACAGACCCTAAGGCAGCTTCTATTCCAAACGGCTTGGGCGGGCAGTGCGGTTTTGAAACATATATACCGTTTGGCAGCGGACATTTTTTTATCGGCGCTGAGGCATTGTATACCACACCATGGTTTTATATCGCACGGAACAGGCACTGGTCATTTACAGCAGAAAAGCAGGAACTGTATCTGGAAGAAGGAAAAAATCATATTATCTCCTGGATTGGTACACCGTTTGGCCCGGATACCATTGCGGCACAGATTGCGTTCGGCTACAGCGAACAGGGATTGTGGAAAACAAATCTGATGTACCGCTTTAAAGTCAGCGGTGAAAATGATAAGGATTTATTTAAACCAGGGAATGAGGATTATTATCCCTCAACACCAGAACAGGCTTCTATCATGACGCCAAGCGGCATACCAGAATACTCACATACAGTTGCGATTTCAGGTTCATATGAGCCGATAGACGGTATCACATTATTCGGACAGTTCGGTATCTCATTTTATACAAACTTTGATCACCACAACGGAGAATCTCAGATGGGAGCGGAAGGCGCGCTCTCCGTAAAAGTGGAACTGTATGATATACTGCAGCGTTTATATGCGTATTATATCGTAAAAAGGGGAACTGCTGAATGATAGTAACAGTATATGGATGCGCGGTGATTATTGTCGCGCTGTATTTCTTTATCCTGAATCTGCTCAATTCTATCTGGATACGCAACCATACACAGAAAACATATACCGTATCAGGGCCAAAAGTCTCTGTACTTATCCCGGCGCGCAATGAGGAAAAAAATATCGAAGCCTGTGTTGTTTCTTTTCTGCGTCAGTCATATCAGAATTACGAAATAATTGTACTGGATGATAATTCAGAGGATGCTACGGGACAGATACTTGAGCGGCTTCAGAAAGAGAATCCTTCTATACTGCGTATCATAAAGGGAAAACCGCTCAAAACAGGATGGAACGGAAAACCTTACGCAATGCACCAGCTTACAGACGCCGCGCAAGGGGAAATTTTTCTATGTACAGATGCAGACACCGTTCATTCTAAAGATTCGGTCGCATGGGCAGTAACACAGCTGGAATATTTTCATGCAGATATGATTTCCGGTTATGTGAATGAGAAGCTGGAAACATTTGGAGAATGTATGACTGTTCCAGTAATGTTTCTGCTTACCAGTCTTGTACTCCCCATTTTTATAAGCCGCCATACAAAGTCTGTAGCGACAGCGGCCGCCATTGGCCAGTTTATTGTACTGCGGGCTTCCAGTTTTAAAGAAGCCGGCGGTTACGGTATTATACGAAATAAAACAAGCGAAGATATCTATATGGCACGTAATATGAAACGGAAACACTTTCTACCTCTCTTTCTTGATGCAAAAACTGTTGTTTCCTGCCGTATGTATGAGGGGTATAAACAATCGCTCAAAGGATTAAGTAAAAATATCGCTGATTTTTTTGGTAATAATCTTTTTGCTGTTGCGCTTATAGCAGTTGCGGCGATTATCGGTTTACTGCTACCGCTACCGCTAAGTATAGTGCTGCTTTGTCTTGGCTACATGAATGCTCTCTGGCTATTTATTGGTGCATTGCTGTATTTCGCAACATGGCTCGCTGTCTGCATAGACCGCAAACTCCCGATATACATTGCATTTTTATATCCAGTCCTTTTCTACAACCTGCTTGTTCTTATCATTTCTTCCGGGATACGAACACATAAAAAGAAGGGATTTGAATGGAAAGGGAGAATTGTATCATAATGAATAAAAAAATATCATATTTGTATCATAAAGCAGAATCAAAGTACAATAAACACATTCGTATTTTACTGGCTGTTTTAGGAATGGGACTGCTTGCATGGGGAATTGTGCGCGGAGACTGTCAGGCCATATTCGGCAAGGCGATATTTGTCTGTCTGGAGTGTGTGGGAATTGGATAAACGCAAAATGATTCAGCTGATTTCGGCTGTTATTTATAATCTGGATGTAAAAAATTTTTTATCCGGTTCAATCAGCAGAAGTCCCCTAAAACAAATATGTGTTCCAGGACTGAATTGTTATTCCTGCCCTGGAGCTATTGCCTCCTGCCCGCTTGGCAGCTTGCAGAATACTATTGCCGGCGGACGTTTCCCGTTTTTCATAACAGGATTTCTGCTGCTGACTGGTGTTCTGCTTGGGCGCGCAGTCTGCGGTTTTTTATGCCCTTTTGGATTTATACAGGAACTGCTGAATAAAATTCCTGCTTTGATTGGTTTCAAAAAAAAGGGGAAAACACAACCGCGCAGAAAATATACACCATTGGCACAGCTGAGCCGAAAAGCAACTTTATGCAAATATGCAGTGCTTATTTTATTGGTGATTTGTTTGCCGTTGATTTTTTATATAAAGGATGGTATCGCTTCTCCATATTTCTGTAAATGGATATGCCCCGCAGGAACACTTGAAGCTGGCATACCTCTGGTAGTAAGTAATGAAATGCTCCGCAGTGCAGCAGGTTTTTTATTCGGATGGAAAACACTTATCCTGGTGATTACTATTATCTGGTCAATAGCTGTCTACCGGCCCTTCTGCCGGTATATCTGTCCATTGGGAGCAATATATTCTTTTTTTAATAAAATTGCTGCTGTAGGTGTTGCCGTTGATACAGACAAATGTTTACAATGCGGAAAATGTATCGCCGCATGCAAAATGGATACTTTGTCAGTTAATGACCGTGAATGTATCCGCTGCGGCGAATGCATTCCGGAATGCCCCGCAAAGGCTATTTATATAAAATCTTTTTTCTCAAAGCGACATGTATTAGGAGGTTCACATAATGTCACTGAAAAAGAAATACTGTAGTATCATCGCCGCTTTTATCTGCAGTATCCTGCCGCTTGCCGCACAGCAGACAGTAGGGCTCAATATAGGAAATCTCGCCCCTGATTTTACAGTAAAAACACTTGATGGCTCCTCTGTCACGCTGTCAAAACTTCGCGGAAAACCAGTAATGGTTCATTTTTGGGCAACTTGGTGTCCGCCATGTGTACAGGAACTTCCTCATATCGCGGAAGTTGCGGCAAATCGGACTGATGAAATCACTGTTATAGCAATCAGCGCAGGAGAAAATAAGAAGACAGTCGCCAACTATCTGAGAAAAAAGAAAGGAGCACTTGCAACACTGAACAGCGGGTATGATGATAAGGGAGAAATATCCATACTGTACGGTGTCACAGGAGTACCTTTTACTCTTTTCCTTGATAGTAACGGCGTAATTACAGATGGGCAGGTAGGCGCATATACAGAACAAACATTAAAAGCTGCTGTTGACCGTGCTGTCGGCAAATAATCCCCGTTAACGGTGAATCAGCACCAGAGGAATCATCTGCTTACGCAAACGCTGATATGTTCCTCTGGTGAATGTTTCATACAGTGAACATATTTTATCAGCGATACAGACAAGAATACTTTCAATATATCGCGGCGGATGGAATGTAAGCGGGAACATATGCCGGCTGATAATATCCCGTTCCCGCTCAGAAAGACAAAACTGTTTATTTGCGTTTCTTAGGGCTCGAATCGGATGTGTAAATCCATGCAACGCATGAGATGGGTCCTTTTCATGCCAGTCATATAAAAAATAATCATGCAGCAGAGCGCCCCTCACAAGTTCATCAGTTCGTACCGTCATCCCCATTTTTTCCAGAATCTGCGCAAATCTCATGCTAAGACAGGCAACGGCGATACAGTGCAGCAGCACAGAAGTATCCCCATGCTGTATATGTCTGTGTGTTACAGGCATTTGAGAATGATGCACAACATGCATAATTTTTCTGAACAGAATTCCATTGTTTTGTTTTCTTAACATCTATACCGTATCCATTTATATATTCAGGGTCATTTCATAATAAAATGTATAAAAGTATTATTCGTTGCAGAATAGGGGGGATATCGTATCGGTATATCAATGGCAGATGATTTTTTCACAACAGTTTTTGGCCGAGAAAAAGTCTCAAATCCAAATTTACCATGATACTGTCCAAGTCCGCTGTTTCCTGCACCACCAAAGGGCAAGCGCGGGGTAGCAAGATGCATGATCGTGTCGTTTATACAGCCTCCGCCAAACCGAAGCCGTAAAGAGATTTCTTTCTGAACCCGCACATCATTAGAAAAGAGATACAGAGCGAGCGGAATAGGCCGCTGTGATATAAACTGCATCGCATCTGCGACAGTGCGTATCGGCAATACAGGTAAAATAGGGCCAAAGATTTCATCCTGCATTACTGATGAATCAACCGCCGGATTATCCAAAAGTACCGGCGCTATCTTTCGAATCGTCCGATCACAGAACACTACTGCATTACAAATAGCAGTTCCATTTAAAGGATTGCTTTTATCAGCAAGAGCACATAACCTGTCAAAGTGATGTTCATTAATAATAGATGGATACTGGTCATTATGTACAGGATCTGTTCCATAAAACATTTTGATATATCTATTCATTGCTGCGAGCAATCTATCTTTTATCTGTTCACAGACAAGAACATAATCAGGAGCAACACAAGTTTGTCCCGCATTCAGAAGTTTTCCCCAGATAATTCTGCGGGCGGCAAGATCTATATCAGCAGTAGTGTCTACAATACAAGGACTTTTACCGCCCAGTTCCAGACATACAGGCACAAGCCGCTGCGCCGCAGCTTGTGCAACAACTTTGCCAACAGCAGGGCTCCCCGTAAAAAAGATAAAATCAAACGGCTGCTCCAATAACAATGTATTCTCTTCCCTGCCGCCGCTGACCGCCGCGATATAGTGCTGGTCAAATGTATCTGCAATAAGAGATATAATCAGTTCTGAAGTATGCAGCGAATATCTGGAAGGTTTTACTATAGCACAGTTACCTGCAGCAATGGCTGATATAAGCGGAGCTATGGTAAGCATAAAAGGATAGTTCCATGGCGACATGATCAGTACAACCCCATGCGGATCCCGGTAAATACGCGCTGCCGCAGGAAAATGCGCTGCAGAAAGAGATACTCGCTTAGGACGCGCCCATGAAGCTACATGGCGAATCGCATAAGAAATTTCTTCTAAAACAAGACCAATTTCTGTTTCGTATGCTTCAAACGGCGCCTTACCCAAATCAGCGTGCAGCGCTTCTTCAATATCTGTTTGATGTGATATAATTACTTTTCTCAGCTGTTTAAGCTGTTCTTTACGAAACACAGTTGAAAGAGTCTTTCCAGACGCGAAAAAAGACTGCTGAGCCTGCACCAGCGCGGCTGTTTGTTCTTTTTTATTATCCATCATATTCTCATACCGAAAATTTCGCGGCGATGTGTAGTACCAATTTCAGTAAGACGCTCATTAAGACTACATAAAGCACCAGCCGCCTGCTGCGCATCAGAGAGTTTGCGCAATTCTGTTAGAAAACTATTCATTGAAAAATGCCTGAATACCTGCACCTGTTCCCATGCCGCACTGTTTCCTGTATACGCTGCGCAAAGCGTATCCCGGTACAAAGCGAAAATTCCCCGGTGTTTCAGTTCCCCATATCCGACAAGCCATAACGCGCAGCAAGTTTCCTCCGTCAAAGTCTGATGCAGCTGCGCAGTCGCTTTCGCCATCCATTCCTGACTTTCCTGTATCAACTGAGCTGCCTGTACGCTATGTGCTGCCAGATATTTAAGATGTCCTGTTTTTGCCGTATGAACAGGCGTTTTATTCAAGATCAAAGTATTTTTTCTGAAGTCAATTCCCAACTCTGGATTACGGCGAAAAAATCCTTCCGCGATTTTACCCGACTGACCAACTAGATATCGGCGGTTCATCTCTCGCTGTTCATCTTTACCCGGATTATCCCCAACAACGATTAGCTTGATCTCATTATCCTGCGTTACAGCGTCAAAGTCTCTGCTATATACCACTGGTGTTTCTATGGGATATGGCGGAGTATCCTGCTGAGCCGCACATGCCTGCAATTCACAAAGATCCGGCACAGCGGCTGCCCATTCAGCAGTTTTCAGCTTGAACGCATCTCGAAACTTACAAAATGCTGCCCATTGTATAGAAGTCACAAAAATGCCTTCCTGCTGCAGCTCATCACAATACCATCTGTGGTATATTCCGGTGTTGCAGTTGAAAAAAAACCGCTCAATCTTGCAGTCTCACGAAACCCTGCACTGCGATAAATAGCCTGCGCTTTTTTCCATTCTGTATTAACCAGAAGCTGCAGAAGCGAAATCTGCGGACAGCAATCAAGCACCTGTGTACAGCTTCTTATAAACAGCATTCTGCCAAGTCCGTGACCTCGATACCTGTTAGAAAGAGCCATTGAGGAAATATATAATACCGTACCGCTGCCGTCATGACTTTGCAGTGCCGAATGCCCTAATTTGAACGATGAAGTTGCCTCAGCAAGTTCATGCCAGATTTCCGAGGAAAAATATCCTGCCGGCACTGCAACATCCTGCGAACGGTCTTCAAGAATCAGAAATCCTGTGGAAAAAGCAATAATCCGTTCACGAAAAGTATCTTCACTTTCCTGAATCTGCGAGATAAATGCCTGGCGTTCAATATCCATGATGGCTGTTAGATCGGCAACGGTTGCCTGCCGTAAATAAAAAGCATCGCTTCCGCTGGACATAGGCATTATCGCTCAGCCTCCGTAATGCGATATGTTACAACAACCGGCTCGGTCGGCAGCTTTTCCTGATCCGCTTTTCCAACAGAGAAGAACGGCATTACTTTGCCTATCTTGCCATGCACCAGCTTAACAGTAACCATATCTATTCCATTAATTGCGATAGTACAAGTACCATCACCGTTATCCGTTATGCGCAGTTTGTTTGCTGTATCATACCCCTTCTGCACTTCCGGTGTTGAATACAAATAAGCCGTATTTGGCTCTTGTTCTTCTACTAAATCAGTATAAATTTTACCATCGTAAGTATAAACACCAAATTGCCCTGCTGTATTGATTTCAAAACGCATATAGTCAGACAACCAGCCTTCCGCATCTGCGGTATAACTGAACACAAAACCAAAAGCGCTTTTCTCATACCCGCCATTTTTTTTGAACTCCGCTTCAATCACGCTGAACGGACCAATTTGCGGAGCTGTAAAGAAATAGCCGTAATCAGAGAACGTACGGCGCTTTTTTTCGGAGTCGGGTTTCTTAACACTCATTTCCTGCTCAGTCCCCGGTTTCTCATTTTCAACAAGCGGCTGGCTGGAAGCAGCATCTGCATCAGCGTCTTTATTATCCGCTTCCGATTCATCAGAAGAGATCGCAGATGAATCAAAAATACGGACTTCTTTTGTAGAGATCTCTGGTTCAGTTTCTTTATCAACAGACGTGCTTTCTTCTTCATCATCGCCTGTATCAAAAATACTTGGACCTTCAGTTTCAGCTGCCGTACGTTTTTTTGAGTCTGAATCTGTCTGATCATTTTTGGAGCCCTTATTTTTCTCATCGTTATTCTTTCCGGCGCCTTGTTCAGACGATTCCGTGATATCATCTCTGCCAGCAGTTCCATCACCAAGACTAGCGGCATCATCTGTATCCGTATTGTCTGCAGAATCCTCTTCCATCTGAAACGAATCATAAATATTTATCCGTTCTGTTGTTCCCTCTATTTCTGTCCGATCTGGTTCCGGCTCTTCTATAGGTACCGGATCAGGTGGTACAGCCGGTTCACTTTCCGTAATGACGGTCTCTGCCGGTTCAGCTGGTTCAGCCGATTTACAGCCTGTAATCCCCAAAATAAAAATTATACCTGCGGCGCAGCACAGCGGAATGTACTTTTTCATACTGACCTCCCAATTTTTTATTTCTGTTACTATAACATAAGATATTACGCACCGCAATGCGATAAAACATCCGGAACAGCCAACTTTTACAGCTGTTAGAATAACACAGTTGTTATATCCGGTTATTTTTACGGATGACCAGGTTATTTTTTGGTTTAGATAATTGACTGGTTCAACATACTCCTTCTAGTATGGAACAATGTTAATATACCGTTTGTTTTGCAATATTCTGTATTTTTTGGGTATGCTTTTCACGCTATCCGCTGTACAGCCATCTGCATCTTTTCTTGGAACATGGAATGATCCATGCTGCAGAGGGTATGATGCGTCTATATTTGATACATGGTTTCTACGTGTACAATTCGATAAAGATAACATACCAACTTACACTTTCTTTGAACCTCCGGCCGGCAGCAGCTGGCAGCAGATAAGTTCATCAGTATATTATCTGGATGGCACACCATATGATAATACCGTTTCAACAGGTGTTCCACTTCCCGAATTTATCACAATGAAAAATGTTTCTGTTTATGTATACCGGGGAGTAAATCCGCTGCTTCAGCAACAGGAACAGAACCGCACATATCCAGCAGGTATTCTGGACCGTTTCCGTTTTTATCAGTTCACCGGAGACGCAAAAGTGCTCGGTATAGGAGTTTCTCTTGATAATTATCTCATAGCGGTAGACACCTGGTCTAAATTTGTTTTTGCATATGGGGAAATAACAGCTGTAAAAAAATCATTTGGACAGATGGTGCCTCAGCAATATACCGCAGTTGAAAAATCTTCTCTGCACAGCGGCATACGCCCCTTTTATGAATATGACCCAATCGGATATGTAAATGCTGACGGAACTGTCGTTCTGTATACGGAGTATAAAGACCGGGTAAAAGAAAACGGCGCTGTACATTATTTCCCGGTAATTTACGATACGGGCAGAGCGGCAGCAGGCTATGAGCCAAATGCTGCCGGCTGTTCCCCATATCTGTTGTATATCGCACAGAATTAAATTCTGCGCTGCTATTTTTTCATTAAGTAATCAGCAACTGCCTGATACGCAGGCAGTGACCACGGATCATTATACTTATTAGCCGCCATTGGGTGAGATCCAAAACGCACAATAACCATCTGCGCAGCCGGATCTATATAAATAGTCTGTCCGTGAACACCGCGCGCGCAGTATGCGCCGTCTGCATTCCCCGTATTCCACCACATACTGCGGTAACTCCAGCCGACAAGCTCAGGATGATCTCCACGGGCAAATACGGCTTTATCGCCGCCGTTCGCGATATCCTGTACAGCCGCTGCGGGGATAATCTGCTTTCTGCCAACTTTACCGCCATTACGCAGCATCTCGCCGAACGCAGCCATATCACGAAGATTCAGATTAAAACCGCCGCCGGCAAACGCAATACCTGAGGGGTCAAGCTGATAGTATCCATCATACTTTGCCCCCATCGGAACCCAGATTTTTTCAGAGAGCAGCTCTGTAATACTTTTGCCGGTAACCCGTGATATAATCCATCCCATTACGTCTGTATTGATAGTGCGATAACCAAACTTTTCACCATGTTCCTGTCCGGGAATTTTCTGCACAGTAGCAAGATACTCATAATAATTGCGAGGTCCATTATAATCCGCAGGACGGAATGGATTTCCGGCAGCGGTAAATTTCCAGACTTCTGCGTTTGGATCATTATAATCCTCGCTGTATTGTATAGATGTGGTCATATCAAGAACCTGACGTACTGTCGCATCGCCGAAAGCAGACTGTTTGAGTTCAGGAACGTACTCGCCGACAAGCTTTGTTTCATCAATGACACCCTCCGCGATAAGTATCGCGCCGAGCGTACCGGTAAATGATTTACTAACAGACATGGCCGCGTGCAGTCCGTCAGGTTTTAAGCTGCCGGCATATTTTTCATATACTATTTTACCCTTATGTACTACAATAATACCATCTGTGTAGTTCTTTTCCAGAGATTCGGCCCAAGTCATCGGGGTGCTTTCTCCCGTCGGCATAAACGTTACGGAATCGATAGCATCATCTATACGTGTTTTGAATGTAAAATATTTTTCTTTTGCCGCACGCACTTCACGGGTAGGCATAAACTCGCGCATATGCGTTACGCTGTAACGAAGCGCGGGAAAAACAAAAAACGAACCATCTGCGGCGGATAACGTCTTATCTGCCGGCGGCGGAAACCCCTGCATCCATCCCATGGTATTTGGGTCACTTTCTTTTGCGTCAGGAAACGTCTGCGCAGCCATAATGCTCAGGCAGAACACCGCCATAATGATATAAAACACCTTTGTTCTCAAAATAATACCTCCTATCTGTGTATTTCTCTTGGATCATAATACTGATTATATCTCTCACAGTTACCGGGCGCAAGTTTTCGTTTATAAAATCAGAAAAAGATAAAAATAAAGATAATAAGTAGTGTTCTGAGCGGAACTATGTTATACTTTAAAATATATATGTGCCGTTTACCAAAAACAAGGGGGTATTTATGAAAAAAACCTGCTTATTTGTAATAGTATGTATATTACTGCCTGTACTGCTATTATCATGCGGGGCGCTGACTCGCCCCATGGAACGGCATACCGTCGTTGAACTCCATATAACAGGTATTCAAGAGTATCAGAACAGCACAGCCGGAGCACGGGTTCTCTCAGACAGTTTCAAAGACGCGTCGCTTACAATTAATATTATGGGAGATTATCACGCGGAACAAACTGTCAAACTGACCACGGAAACAACATCAGTTTCGTTCAGCGGCATCCCTGTTGGTGCCAGAATACAGGCTGCTGCGTCAGTTACAACAGCCGACGGCAAACTGACATATACAGGAAAATCAGCTGAAATTATCGTATCAGCAGGAATAAACACACTCCCTGTGGCGATTGACCAGCCTGATATAACCATAGATATCTTTGATTCACCGCAGCTATCGATGACATCATCAAATCCGACTGTAACGGACAACGGGGATATATATACTGTAACCGGTGTCACCGCTGACACAACAATAACAGTCACTGTTTCAAACGCAGCGGCATTTAACGGAGCTGAATATAGCTGGTATCTGAACGGTGAAAAGGTAGCGATGGATGACACAACAGAGCCTTCTTGGACTATTAAGTTGGACGGCAGTACTCCGCAGCCTCTCCCTGGAACCAACACTATTATGGTTGTTATTTCACGTCCTGACGGAACATACCGTTCCGCCGCAAGAACATTTACACTATCTGTATAAAGTAAAAATACCGGAGGCACAGTTGATGAAGAAAAAAAATCATTATATCATTATCAGTACTCTGACGCTGGCTGTAACGCTGCTTTCATGCAGCAATCTGCTGGATAAAACACCGGTACAGAAAGGGCAGATAACTATAACACTCAATACACCGGGGCGCACGGTCTCACCAGTAGCCGCGGTAGATATCACTGCGATTACGGAATGGGATGTGACAGTTACGCAGAATAAAACAGAGGTGCTAGAAGAAAAATTATCAGCGCAGAACGGCAGCATATCCATCCAGCTGCCAGCCGGTACATATACATTTTCCGTAGAGGGTACAGACGGCAATAGTGATGTGACTTTTAGCGGCAGCACGGAGAATGTAACGGTAAACTCACAAACCGCCTCCGTATCCATTGTCGTATATCCCAAGAAAACAGAGAATGGGACAGGAACTTTTTCCTATACAATAACGGTGGCAGGTGAGATAAATAAGGACGGCATTGAGGCCGCTTTAGAATCAATTGCTGATCCCGATACACGTATCTCTATAACAAATATAGAGGTACGTGATAGTAAAATAATAACACTGGAAGCGTCCAATGTTCAGTCAGGGTTTTATCTGCTTTCTGTAACATATTATGATCAAGCATTTCTGCTCGGTGATGAGCTCATAGAGATTTGCGCCGGGGCGACAACTACAGGGAGTGCTGAAAACGTGGAGTTTATCAAAGAAACCGATCCATATGTGTCCGCTACAGGAACTGGGGACGGCAGCCGTCCGTGGCTACCGGGAAAGATAATTGATTTTGTAGATGCTGTGGAAGCTGCAACACCAACACCAGAAGTAGATCTGATATATGTAGATAAAAGCATACCTCCAATAGCCTTCACCGATCGAACTAAGGATGGAACGGTTATTATTGGCTTCTTTAGCAACGATAATCCGTCTGTTACCCGTTATAAGTGCACACTGTCTGTTTCATCGGGAACAACAACACTCTCAATTGATGCTGCGCATCTTGCGGAGCAGGGCGGTATTACCGTAGCAAAAGGAAACCAGATTGAGCTGCTTGAAACAACGCTCTCTGACGGAGAAACGATTGTTCTTACGCTGGATAAGGCTTTTCCTCCTGATGTAGGAGACACAATCATATCAAAGAACTGTACAGAAGAGATAGCGCAAAGGTTTCTGGTAGGTGACGGTTCCGAGTATAAAATCAGCAGCAGCGGAACACTCATCCGTGCTGAAAGTCCATATGCTGCATGGGATCAGCAAAGAGTATTATATGTTGATAATACCGCGGCTAACCTTATATTCGCATCTTTTCCAGCAGTCGCAATGACAGATTTCTGTTTTGACTGGGATAACAATATATATGTGTGTACTAGCAATCAAAAAATAAGAAAAATCCCGCAGGGAGAAACATATACAGAAGCAACACCAATGCCGCTTACTGGACCCACAAATACCGTAAGTATAGCATGTGATAACGGGAATCTGTATGTGTTGGAATGCAGTGCAGAACAGCCGCCGAGAGTACGGCTCTGGCAATACAAGTGTGCTGATTTTGACGGAACAGAGACATCTGTTTCAGGTACTCAGATTGAGCTATCTGCCTCTGGTCTTGATCTGTCGGATTATATCCCCCCGGTTATTGCCGCCGCTGATAGCACAATATATCTTGCCGCGCCATATACAGCAGACAACAAATGGAAAGTATATGCGTGGACTATAAACGATGATGGAACAACTATCACAGCAGAGCAAAAATACAGTTCCGATGTTGATCTGTTGAGCAGTACCAGCCTTACAGTATCTGCTGTCGGTGGTTCATCAGTTGATTGGTACACATTTCGTGTAAGCGACCTGCTGGTACAGGACGGTGCTGTGTACGCGCTGCTCAGTGAGGTAACCGATGAATTTATAACATCTTCACCTAATACGAGCCGCGGCGCTGTAGTAAAACTTACCGATACCGGTTCCGCCCTCTCAGTAGATACAAGTTTCGGCAGCAATGGGCTCCTTGGCTGGACAGCAGCCCCGCAGAGTCTTCCGTATGGTGACGCAACAGCCAATACAACAGTAGACTGCTACTGGCCCGCTTCCGATAATACAAATGGATTCTACGGGCCGGCGAAATTCGTGGCGGTAAAACCAAAGAAACTGGTAATCGCCGACGACGGGGCGACTGGTTCACCGGACACCTCCACTTCATCGGGAATGATAAATCAGAAAAACCGGATTGTCGAAGTTGACCTATCCAGCGGGACAATAAGCGAGATAGTCTCATTTACAGAAGATCAGCTTATTAACTTTGATATTTCCGTTTCAGACGGAAGCGGCTGGTTCGATTGAATAACAGCGCTCTAAGTTTATTTTTCAGAAGGACGAATATGAAGCATATTGTATCGATATGTACGATGCTGCTGCTGTGCGTATGTATACAGGCGCAGTCAGCGGACATGATGACGCAGCTGCTTGATGCGGAAAAGGTAACATACGCGCAGGCAAGTTATTTTCCCGCAGTGTGGCTTGACGCGGCAAACGAGAACCTTTCTCCTGAACAGACCGCGCGGTATCTTGCGGGCCAGGGGATTCTCAGCGAGACGCTGGGCAGCGGCGACATATCCCGCCCTGTAACGCTGCAAGATTACGCGCTTATCTGTATGCGCGCGTGGAACATCGGCGGCGGCATGATGTATACTTTTACCGGTTTGCCGCATTACGCGTTCCGAGAACTGCAGGCAAGAGGCATTCTTTTCAATACGGATGATCCGCACTCATTTGTGAGCGGACAGCGTGCGGTAAACATTCTCTATGCCTGTATGGAAGCCGCTGGCGAAGGAGCAAACTGATGAAACGGATATGGATAACAGCGCTGCTGCTGTGCGCGGCGCATCTCTTTGCCGTCGACGGCGGTGCGCTTGTCGGCGGATACGGAGAGTTTACCGGAAAGAAATTTGACGCCATGCTTGGCAGAGCCGATGTGTCTGGATGGGTTCGTGCGCCGTTCCTTGAAGACGGCAGTCTGGTTTTGTCAGCTGAGGCGCGTTATCGTTTTGAAGACGGCAATCAGGCAGCGATGACTAATATGGCAGATCTTTCGCTGCTCAAACTTTCTTATAATCTTAACTTCACCGACAGCAGTTTTTCTGTTTCCCTAGGTCGTTTCGGTGTTTCCGACCTGACCGGTGTTGTCTATAGTCAGCCGGGCGATGGTTTCGCTGTCCTGTATCAAAATCAGCTTATGAACCTTTCCGTCGCGGCGCAGTACACGGGGCTGATTAACAGCCTGTACACAACCATGAACCCTGTCGCGGTTACTCCCATTAAACAGCAGCAGATTTATTCTCTGTCTGTGCCGGTCATCGCGAATGTGGTATCACTGTCATTTCCGCAGCTGTTCGCCGGACAGACAATTGCTTTCGGAGTACAGGGCTATTGGGGTGTGGAAAGCATAGACGCGCAGCGTATGTACGGTACGTTCCTAATGAGCGGACCAATTGTGGCGGGTCTGTATTATAACATATTCGCTACCGGCGAACTGCTTATGCCTGATACCCAAACACCCTATTGGGGGATACACGGACGGTTGGAGTTCGCGTATTATCTGCCGTATCTGGACTCGCGGATCAGCGTGCACGGGGAGTGTACTACTGTAAACTTTGATACCATTACATCGTATGACGCGCTGCTCACAGGGGAACAGTACGGTGATATCACCAAATTCGGATTCTCCGGATCTCTGAATGCGGGACCAGTGCTCACAGTGCTGAGCGGAGATGCTGTATTCCGTACCAGCGATTTTCAATACCGCGGTTTTGAGCTTAATGGCGGCGCGCGCTGGCAGATTGTAAGTGATGTGCAGCTATCCGCTTCGGCCGGTTATTTGTTTGCATCTCCCGCCGAAGATTCATATGGAAAAATTACCGTAAATGCGTTTATCGCGCTGTAGGAGGTTCGTTATGAAGCTAAAAAACTTTTTACGGGCTATATGTATACTGTTCTGCGCTTGTTCTGCTGCATGGGCGCAGCAGGCAGAAGTAATCTCATTTAACGGCAAAGTTGAATATGAGCAGGCCGGTCAGTGGATTGCAGTGAACGCAGGCGATATGCTGGATACGGGAACGGTAATTTCTACCGGCTTCCGCTCTACTGCGGTACTCAAAATCGGTGAATCACGTTTTACCGTTGCACCGCTCACCCGTATCGCGATAGAGAAACTTTCCGAAAACGAAGGAAATTATGAGACTTCCATGTATGTGTCGGCTGGTAAACTGACCCTCGACGTAAAACCTGTTGAAGGCCGCAAAGTTGGATTTACTGCGAGAAGTCCTGTCGCAACTGCATCTGTCCGCGGTACTTCCGGCATATTCCGGGCTAATGGTATGCTGAGTGCGCACACTGGAGTATTTGAGTACAGCTCTTCGTCTTCGTCTGCCCGCACGCAGCCTGTAGCAGCGGGACAGCAGGCCTCCTGTTCTATATCAGGCGGTGTTGTCGCGCCTCAGACAATGGCAGCGCAGCAGGCAGGCGGTACTACCGGCACAACTGTCACCCTCGCGGCAAAAGAAAGTATTCCCGCTGCTGGAGCTGTTGTTCCCGGTCCCGCTGTTTCTTCCGCGGAAGAATCCAGGAGTTCAGGAACCGGATCAGTCACGGTATCAGTCACAATACAGTAAAAATCAGCTCTCTTTTGTACTGCGCAGACGGGTATCAATCGCCATTTCCATCTGCGCAGTAAATTTCTCTCCCCAGTAATCGCACAGAATTTCTCGTGCTTTCCGGCGCAGCTCAGGGACGACACAGCCGCGCATCTGCATGATGTTGTTCGCGAGAAAGCTGCGGCATTTGAACTGGATCGCTTTTTTCTGTTCCTCAGTGATTGGATGCGACGCGATATAATCATACAAAATTGTGAACACAGAGGCCGCGGAACATACTTTTTCCCACTGCACGATATCAGTAATTGGTTTATCAGCGGTGATGCCGCTGTTTACACGGTAGCGGTAAACTATATCGGATATCCCTGAATACCGGCGGGCAAAACGGCTGATAAAAAAATAAATCAGGCTGTCTTCTCCCATACTCCGGGATATATGAAAACGCAGCGGCAAGCAGGTCTCTGCGATACAGTTTTCCCCATAAAAAACCGCTGTGATTGTGCAGCCGGAGGTAGCCGTCAAACACATCAGCCCCGTCAAGCAGACCCGGATATATTTGCGCAATTCTCTGTTCCTGTTTTCTCCGCGCTGGTTCAGACAGTAGTCCCGTATGTCCCAATAATTCAGCACAGCCATGCACAATATCAGCGCCGCTTTGTCTTGCTTCCTGATACAGTGTACTTACGGCAGCTGGAGGCAGCAGATCATCACTGTCTGCAAAAAACATATACTGGCCGCTTGCTGCTTCGGTGCCGTCACGGCGACTTTCAACAAGTCCCCTGTTTTCCTGATGCCGCTGATAATATACTGTGCGCGGCGGATTCCATGATTTTCCTTGTTCGGTGAGAGCTGCGGCAATCTGGGCGCACGTCCGCCCGCCACTGTCTGTTCCGCAGCTTGCGTCATCGGTGATGATTATCTCAAGATTGGGGTAATCCTGCTCAAAAATACTTTGTATACAGTCGGCAAGCAGCTGCTCTGTTCCAAATACGGGCACAGCTGCGGTGATAAGCGGAAAGTCGTTCATATCTGTTTCTCCGATAAAAAACTGCCCCGCACTGACAAAAACAGTCTGTTCAGTTACTGTAAGTTCGTTTTACCTTCTTTGTTGTGGTCATTTCAAGCGGCTGATCAAGCAATGTTACTTTACTGATTCTGGCATACGGCTGTAGTGTTCTGTTTATTTTATCCACAATAAGCTGAATTTCACCTCTGACATTTCTATCTGTTTCAGGAATAGCTCTGACCACTCCCAGCCGCTGATACAGGGAATCAGATGGATAAATAAGAGCCTCAATGCCTTCGCTCTTTGTTTCTGCATTCATGATATAGCCCTGCACAGTAATTTGCTCAATATCATTCTCAAGCTGAAAGGCATTCTCAATTTCTTCCGGATAGACGTTCTTTCCGCCTTCAGTAACAATCAGATTTTTCGCGCGGCCGGCAAGATACAGATAACCTTCGCTGTCAAGACGGCCCAAATCGCCTGTTTTAAACCAGCCGTCCTCGGTAAATACTTCGGCAGTTGCTTCAGGCATATTGTAGTATCCCTTCATGACCATCGGGCCTTTTACCTGAACTTCTCCAATACCGTCCGTATCCGGATCGGCAATCCGCATCTCCATATATGGAGCAAAAAACTGCCCAACACTTTCTATTTTAAAACGTTCTTTCGGATTCAGCGCGATAATAGGGGAGGTTTCTGTGAGACCATATCCCTGGATAAAATCGATACCGAGCTCGTTGTAAACGCGGAATACACTTGCCGCAAGCGGTCCCCCGCCGCATATGGCGATACGCACAGAAGAGATGCTTGCTTTTTTCAATACGGAAGCGAACAGAACTTTACCCGGATTACATCCAGTCAGGCGTTTTATGGCAAAAGAGAGTCCCCGCAGTATTTTCATAATGCCGTCAACGACGGGACCTTTTTCCTTGATACCCCGCAGAATACCGGCAAGCAGTTTATTGAACAGCAGAGGCACACCAAGCAGCATGGTGATTTTGCCTTCCTTTAGTTCTTTAAGCATACGGGATACGGCCATTGATTTGCCGAAAACAATTTCCGCTCCAACTGATATCGCCTCAATAAAAACAGCAAGCATAGTATAGGCATGATGAATCGGCAAAAGCGCGTAAAATACATCTGTTTCATAAATAGTTAAATTCGTCTGAGCGATATAGCAGTCTGATACCAGATTACGGTGCGTAAGCATAACGCCTTTAGGAGTGCCTGTTGTACCTGAGGTAAACAGAATGGCGGCAGTATCTTCTTCAGAAGCTTCCGCCAGAGAAACGTTTTCCTGCATCTGCTCTGCTTTCAGATTGTACACATACTGCTCAGGATATTTTCTGCTTAATGAATAAATGCGCGCACCATGCGGGTGTTCAAGAAAATATGCTATTTTTTCCTCATCAACAAAAAAGAACAACGGTTTCGCCGTGTCCAGCAAATTGCCTATCTCATGGTTCTGAAGGCCGTAATCGATTGGGACAATAGTCCCTCCCGCAAACAGAGTCGCCAGATATACAGTTGCCCATTCAGATGAGTTTTTACCTGATACTGCGACATTTACACCTTTTGTCACACCGTTGTGAGCCAGCCACTGAGCAAGATTGTTTATATTACTGAGCGCCTGTCCATAGGTACGGGTTATTTTTTCCGGATCAAAATCCGTAAAACAGGGTCTATCCGGAAACCGTGCTGCGGTAATCCGAAACATCTCGGGCAGAGTCGGCCATTCGCCGTTAAACAGTTTACCTTTCCATTCAGATAAAAAAGCCCATGGCAGTACGGTATGATGTGCGCTCATAGTGATAATCCTTCTATAATAAAGGCTAAATTTTTCTTTTATAATAATACCATATTTTGCATATTCTGTAAAAGATTGTTTTATACATTATCAGACCGTCTGTTTTTAATCTTTCTTTGTCTCCATAATAGTCTATCTTTAATCCATTTTTAGTCTTTCTTTGATTCAAAAACAGTTTAAAAATGGCTCAAAAAAAGTTTAAAAACAAATAAAAAATAATGTAAAAACAAATTAAAAATACACTATTTTTGCGCTAAAGATACATTATATTTTTCCGGTTAGCAGCAAGTATCCGATAAACTATACTTTTTTTACGCCGGTGATTTTACAGGTCGTCTATCAGCGCGGTACTTTTAGCATATGCCGTTGAACGGGCTTCAAAGAAATCGGTTTTTACCATATTGGCGTTCGCGTAACTGCTGACCCATGCCATCTCCGCCGGTTCCTGATTATACTCTGGATATAACGGTTCAAAATCAAGTCCTGTCCAGCGCAGATTGCCCAGATACAAAATATAGTCTCTGACCATCTTTGACGTAAGACCGGGAATAGCATCGCCGATAACATACTCTCCCCATGCTGCTTCCTGTCTGACACCTTCAAGCATCATATCCTTATATACACCCAGATAATCAGATGAGAACAGCTCTGGCTCTTCTTTTTTCAGATCAAGAATAATATTACGGAATAACCATAAATGCGTATTTTCATCGCGGTTTATATATCGTATTTCCTGCGCAGAACCGGGCATTTTTCCATTGCGTGCAAGATTATAAAAGAACATGAACCCTGAATAAAAATAAATTCCCTCAAGGATATAATTGGCAATGAGGACTTTCATAAAATGGAAACGGTCTTTATGCAGCTGAAAATCATTATAACAGTTGCCAATAAACGTATTTCTCGCAAGCAGATGAGCATCTGTTTTCCACTGATACAGAATATCATTGCGCTGTTCAGGAGAACAGATAGTATCAAGCATATAGGAATAGCTCTGTGAATGTATACATTCCTGAAAGGTTTGAATATTCAGGCACAGATTTATTTCATTTGCTGTGATATATTCACTTACATTCGGCAAATTAGCTGTCTGTATCGAATCAAGGAATACCAGAAAAGAAAGAATTTTATCATAGGCAGTGCGTTCCGGAACAGACAGCAGCGGATAATCTTTGCAATCCTGAGCCAGATTTATTTCTTCAGGAATCCAGAAATTGTTCATTGCCTGACGATACCATTCAGATACCCAGGAATATTTCATATTATTGAAATCGTTCAGATTCGTGGTATTGCCGCCAATAATACGCCTGCTGCGCACTTCGGGATCTCCGTCCGGATTAAACAGAGGGCGTTTTACTATATCACTCATCACAGCACTCCTTTAGATTATCAGTTACTTATGCGGAACAGCTGTCGCATTCTGAGACTTCAAGCGACTTGCTGCGCACATAATACACCGTTTTTACTCCGCATTCCCATGCCAGTATATACAATTCAAGTACCTGTCGCATAGTATACTCATTGGTAATATATAAATTCATACTCTGGGCCTGATCTATGTGCCGCTGGCGGACACCGCACGCTCTGACAGACCAGCGCTGATCAATCTGATGTGCGTTTTTATAATACCACCATGTTTTCGCCGACAGTTCCGGCGCTGTGCGCGTCAGCATATACCCTTTCTTTTCTTCCAGGAACCATCTGTTCATAACCGGGTCAATACCGGGAGTAGTACCGGTCAGAATACTGGTAGAGCTTGTAGGAGCGACCGCAAGCAAATACGCGTTGCGCAAACCACAGCGGGCAACCCGCTCAGCCAATGAACACCATTGCGGACTCGTATAATTTCGTTTAGTAAAATACGCACCCGTCTGCCAGTCGGAACCGGTAAAGCAAGAATAAGAGCCTTTTTCAGCTGCGTTCTCGCAGCTTCCTTCAATAGCAGCGTAGTTAATAGTCTCAAACAGTGAATCAGCAAACGAAAGATGTTCTTCACTTTCCCATTTAATACCATTTTTCGCCAGCACATGATGCCAGCCGCTTACTCCAAGGCCAATCGGCCGGTATGCTTTATTTGTTATTTGCGCATATGGGACAGGATAAAAATTAAGATCTATTACATTATCAAGCGCTCTTACCGCTGTTTTTACCACAGAAGCAAGATATTCGCGGTCATTCACCGGAATATTGCCGAGACACAGAGACGCTAAATTACAGACAACAAACTGCCCCGGTTTTGTAACCGTTACCACAACTGTTTCCCCGTTTTGCTCAACAACCTGCGTTGATACGGTACTGATTTGAGACATATTCTGGGCAATCTCCGTACAGAGATTAGAACAGTAAATAATCCCTTCATGTCCATTGGGATTCGCCCTGTTTACCGTATCCCGATTGAATACAAACGGGGTTCCCGTCTCTACCGCAGATTTCAGAATCAGGCGGACAAGATCTTTTATACATATTACACGCTTACTGATTCTGCTGTCTCGAACACAGTCCCAATATTTTTTCTCCCATTCCTCACCCCAGCTGTCTTCAAGATGAAAACCCTTTATGGTGAAAACCTCATGCGGACACAACAGATACCAGTCCTGATTCAGATTCTCACGCGCCATTTTCCAGAAAAGATCCGGATAACAGACTGCCGGGAATACATCATGCGCTTTCATACGGTCATCGCCGTTATTGGTTCTCAGATTTAAGAATTCAGGCAAATCACGATGCCAAACATCAAGATACACCGCGACAGCGCCGGAACGGACTCCAAGCTGATCTACCGCAACAGCAGTATCGTTTACCAGCTTAATCCATCTTATAATACCGCCGGCGGCTCCTTCAAATCCGCGGATTGAAGAACCAGCTGCACGTACTTTTCCAAAATACATCCCCATACCGCCGCCGAATTTAGATACTTTCGCAAAATTATCGAGCGACCGGTAAATACCATTGAGACTGTCAGGCACGGTATCGATAAAACAGGATGATAATTGATGATATGGTTTGCGGGCATTGGCAAGGGTAGGGGTTGCCATACTTACTTCCATTCGGGAAAGCATATCGTAAAATTTGCGAACCCAGTCCATCCGATTATTTTGTTCAGGCATCGCAAGATGTAAAGCTATGCCCAAAAACATTTCCTGCGGTGTCTCAAGAATCACATGGTTCCTGCTGTGAATAACATACCGTTTTAACAACAAATCAAGGCCTGAGTATGTAAACAAATTGTCCCGGTCAGGAACAATCATCTGTGCCGCCTGTTCTATTTCAGCCTTACTGTATGAGGCAAGTATGTACTCGCCGTACAGTTTTTCGGCAGTAAGATACTGTATTTTCTCATATAGATTTTTAATGCTGCGTTTTTCAAGTTCTCGCTCAAGCCCCAAACGAAAAGAATGATTAAGCAGTCTTGCTGCGATAAATTCCCAATTTGGAGCTTCCGGACTGATAAGCTCAACAGCTGCACGCACCAAGGCTGAAAAACGATCATTCTGCGGCATATCATTTTTAAAGAAGGACACAAATTTCACTGCAAGTATATGAAGCGAATAGGATTCATCAGAAAAGGTATTCTGAATTTCTGCAAGCACACTATCAAGAGTCTGTTCCTGTATCAGGGAGACAATTTCGTTGCGCGAGGCACGCAATTCAGAACGTTTTTGTCTGAACAGAATATAATTCTTTGCTTCCGCAAAGCAGCCATGTTCCATAAGTGTCTGCTCAACAAGATCCTGTATTACCTCAACACTTTTATTTTCTGTAAGAGACAGTTTTTCTTCTACCGACGCAAGCAGACGTAAAAGTGTTTCCCTGTCAGCGGTATTCCCCGTACTGCGGAACGCTTTTGATATTGCGTTGATAATTTTCTGTCCATCATATAATTCTGATATACCCGTTCGTTTTGTAATATACATCCCTGATAAATCCTTTTATTACGCAGTACTTACATGTAGCGTTTTTTTATGAGAATTGCAAGACTTGTTATCTGAACCATCTTTCTTATTATCTGTCTTAAAATATATTGTTCCATAACAACATATTAATGTGGTATAATTAGAAATACTGTTTAGCCAGGCAAAACCACAGCTGTGCTTTCTCCGCATACACATGACCTGGTTGATACTAAGGAAAAGGGTCCATGAAAAAAACAATTGCACGACAGCTATTCGTTATTATTATGACGGTTACACTCTGTACCCTGATACTGAACTCAATCATTCAAGTTGACAATGCAAAGAAAAACCAGATCCGCGGCGCGCAGCTCAAAATAGAACAACTGAAAGGCACGTTAAATAACAATAGCCGGAATCTGGCAGCACTAAAAGAATCACAGCAGGAAATTTCTATTATCCGCGCAAAAACTGCGGCATATATTATTCAGCACCATACAGAAATTGTCAATGACCTCCAGGACTTGAAAAAAATAGCCGGCTTGCTGCAAGTAGATGAACTGCATATTTTTAATGAAGAGGGAACAATATACTCAGGTACAATTCCCAAATATTACGGTTACAATTTTAATTCAGGAGAACAAATGCAGTTTTTTCTGCCCATGCTGCAGGATAAGACGCTTGTCCTGAGCCAAGACATCATGCCGAATACCGCTGAGAAAAAATACATGCAGTATTCGGCTGTTTGGCAGGAAAACGGTAAAAATATAATTCAAATTGGTATGGAGCCTGACAGGATTATGAAAGCGCAGCAAATCACCGAACTTTCGTATCTGTTTTCGATTATTTCTAATGATGAAGGTGAAATACGTTTAGCTATCGACTGTGAACAAGAAATTATATCAGGTTCTACAGATCGGTCATTAACTGGAAAAAATCTGCAGGAAATAGGACTTTCTGCACAAAACATACAAGTAGGAACAGGTTTCTTTTCTAAGATAAACAATACATTATATTATTGCTATTTTGAACAGTATAATTCACTGCTTATCGGTATTTTAGTACAGGAAGATGTTCTCTACAACGGTATTTTCTCAAATCTTCTCTATACCAGTATCTATTTGATCATTGCTGCTTTAATTATGTTGTATGGCATGTTCAGTTTTATAGATAGCTACATTATAAAGGGAATAGATACTATTATTGATAAACTGTCGCTTATCACAGCAGGAAATCTTGATGTAAAAGTTGATGTTAACACTTCGCCGGAATTTGAGAAACTTAGCGAACATATAAATACTATGGTGCATAGTCTGCTGAATAATATGGATAAGCTGTCTAAGATATTTGATATAGCAAATGTAATGCTTGGTGTATATGAATTTAATGCCGATATGAAACGAGTTCGTGCAACCAGAAAAGTGCAGACATTACTGATGCTTGATAATGAAGAATTCAGCAGAATAACAGCTGATAAAATTCTATTCAATAAATATATGGAAACAATTTTTAACCGTCCATATGATCCCGCTCGCAATATTTACATGCTCACCGCAGATACAACCAGTTATCTGCAAATCCTTCCATTCTCAGATGAAACAAACACAGTCTGTATTATTACCGATGCAACTGAAGAAGTTATCGAAAAACAGCACATAGAACATGACCGCGATTATGATGTATTAACAGGCCTGTTTAACAGAAGAGCTTTTAATACCTCTATGGAAAAATTATTTACCGGCGACAAGGCTGTTTTAACAGAATCAGTACTGCTCCTGCTTGATATGGATGGGTTAAAATCAATAAATGACACATACGGGCATATAAATGGAGATATCGCTATAAAGGCAGCAGCAACCATACTTCTGAACTGTGAAGCCGAGCAGAAAATCGCCGCACGGCTTGGCGGTGACGAATTTGTTATTTTTATATATGGATATACCCGCAGCAGCCTGCAAAACTATATTCAGCTTATGTATCAGGCAATGCTGAATACCACTATCACACTCACAGACGGAAGTATTAAACCGCTCAGATTATCTGGAGGATATGTTTTCTATCCGGAAAGCAATTGCAATTATGGACAGCTTCTGGAAGAAGCTGATACTGCTTTATATCAGGTGAAAAAAAGTGTGAAAGGTATTTTTCTGCCTTATAAAGAAGAGAATAAAATAACAGAGTGACAAAAAGTTTTCATATATTTTAATGTGGAAGATTTTGAAATCTATGCTATACTGTATGTATGAACAAGACGCTCGTTATTATAGGCATCAAACACTGCGGAAAAAGTACACAGGGAAAATTACTTGCAAAGCATTATAATTGTCCCTTTTATGACACTGATGATATTGTCACAGAACTGACCGGTAAAACACCCCGTGAAATATATACAGCACAGGGAGAAGATGCCTTTATGGAGCAGGAAACCGCAGCATGCCAGTATCTTGCAAGAAAACTGAATGCGGATAAAAAACAGGCAATTATCGCGACAGGCGGAGGCATATGCAATAATACTTCAGCAGTAGCTATTTTAAAACAAATCGGATCGCTGCTTTTATTGCTTGCAGAAGAAGAAGCTGCGTGCCGCCGTATTGTATATGATGCAAAGACACTTCCAGATGGGACAATTGCGAATCTACCAGCCTATATCGCTAGTTATCAGCCAAAATCGTTTGAAGAAGTACAATCTATTTTTCACACTTTTTATGAAGAACGCACAAAAAAATACACAGCCATTGCAGATGTCGTCTTTTTTGCAGAAGCAGTAAGTATTGAAGAAAACAGCCGCCGGCTTATCGCACTATGTGATACACTGTAAATAAAAAGGATTCTTACGCTCTGGCGAAAGAATCCTTTTTAAGCATTTACGAAGATTAGTATTACAGATATTTTTTCATAACAATACAGCCGTTATGACCACCGAATCCCAGAGAAGCAGATGCAAAACAATTTATCTCGCCAGGGACTCCTTTGTTGGGTACATAATCAAGATCACAGCCATGTTCTACATCAGGCTCTTCCAGATTGATTGTTGGCGGATAGAAACTATCTTCCATCGCTTTTACTCCAAGAATCGCTTCTATCGCACCTGCCGCACCAACACAGTGGCCGGTCATACTCTTTGTGGATGATACTTTCATTTTATATGCATGTTCACCAAACGCACTCTTAACCATACGCGTCTCAGCAGGATCGTTTATCGGCGTTGAAGTTCCATGGGCATTATAATACTGTACCATTTCGGGCTTAATACCGGCATCATCAAGCGCACGGGAAATTGCAAGTGCACCGCCAGAACCATCAGGACGAGGACTAGTAATATGATATGCGTCACTTGATGAGCCGTATCCGGCAAATTCCGCATATATTTTAGCACCCCGCTTTTTCGCATGCTCAAGTTCCTCAAGAATCAACACACCTGATCCTTCACCCATGATAAAACCTTCACGGCGAACATCAAACGGGCGGCTTGCTTTTTTAGGATCATCATTAAACGATGTGGCTAACGTCTGCAATACAGTAAAACAGCCAATACCGAATCCGGTAATTGCCGCTTCCGTTCCTCCAGCAAGACAAACATCGATACGTCCTGAACGCACCTGATCAAGCGCCAGACCAAGAGCATCAGTACCAGAAGCGCAGGCCGTCGCTAATGTCCATGACGCCCCCTGAATCCCAAACAGCATGCTGACATTTGCGGCAGCCTCGTTTGGAATAAACAATGGTACGGACAACGGCGGGATACGTGTGTTTCCTGCAGAAAAATATTTTTTATATGCCGCTTCCATCGTCTCAAATCCGCCGATACCGTTGCCTATCACGATACCAGATTTACAGGCAGCGATCGCTTCTTTTGTAAAACCGGCATCAGAAACAGCCTGAACAGCAGCGGCAACCGCAAACTGGGTAAACCGGCTCATTTTGCGCGCTTCTTTTCGGTCCACTCCAAAATCAGATAAATTGAAGTTTTTAACTTCTGCGGCGATTTTAACTGCATAATCACTTGTGTCAAACAGTGTAATTCTGTCTATACCACATTCCCCAGCTCTGACAGCGGCCCAAGTATCAGCGATATTGTTGCCAAGCGGGGTTACAGCACCAATTCCGGTAACGACAACTCGTCTCTTTTCCATCTTAAAAACTCCTTTACTATATTCAGCAGCAGGATATCAGCAGGACTTTTGATCCTGCTCCCGAATTTCAACACGGCGTATTTTGCCGCTTATTGTTTTCGGCAATTCTTTTGTAAATTCTATGATGCGCGGGTATTTATACGGTGCCGTTTGATGTTTGACGAACTCCTGAATCTCCTGCGAAAGCTTTTTGCTCGCTTCATATCCCGGCGAAAGAACAATAGTCGCTTTTACAATCTGCCCGCGTTTTTCATCATTTACACCAGTAACAGCTGATTCAAGTACTGCCGGATGTTTTTGTAAAACGCTTTCAACTTCAAACGGACTGATACGATATCCGGCGCTTTTTATCATATCATCAGTACGGCCGATAAACCAATAATAACCATCTTCATCACGATAGGCAGTATCACCGGTATGATACAGATTACCTTGGAAAACCGCATTTGATAATTTTTCATCGTGATAATAACCAGCAAACATACCAAATGGATGCCCCTGTTCAAGACGCAGCACAATTTCCCCGACTTCATCAGCAGAACAGGAGTTTCCTTCTGAATCAACTATATCAACATGATACCCAGGAGCAGGTTTTCCCATCGATCCCGGCTTTGGCTCCATGCCCGGGAAATTCCCAATCGTAAGAGTCAATTCTGTCTGACCATACCCTTCATACATTTTAAGTCCTGTTTTTTCATAAAAACGGGTATACACTTCATCATTCAAAGCTTCACCGGCAGTGACACAGTACACAAGGTGAGATAAATCATATTTTGACAGATCCTGACGTATAAGATATCGATATACTGTAGGAGGCGCACAAAATGTCGTTACTTGATACTTCTGCATTTTTTCAAGAAGACGAGCAGGCACAAATGAAAGCATATCATATGCAAAAACAGCACTGCCGGCAATCCACTGGCCATAAAGCTTTCCCCATACGGCTTTAGCCCAACCTGTCTCAGCAACAGTAAGATGTAAACCTCCCTCAACCACATTCTGCCAGAATTTTGCGGTAACTATATGGCCAAGAGGATAACTGTAATTATGCTGAACCATTTTTGGATATCCTGATGTACCGGAAGTAAAATACAACAACATGATATCGTCATTATGTGTCGCATCACTGCCCGTCGGTCGAGGGAATACCGCTGGCAGCTGTGTATACGTTTCAGAAAACGTTTCCCATCCAGCCCTTGGTTTACCTATTGTGACAAGTTTTTGGACTGTTGGCGAAGATACAAGTGCTTTTTCAACTTCTTTCTGCAATGTATCATCTTCGAGCGTTACGATGGCTTTAATACCCGCTGTATTATTGCGGTATTCAATATCACTTGCGAGCAGCATATTGGTCGCAGGCACAGCAATTGCCCCAAGGCGATGCAGTGCAAGAATAAAAAACCAGAATTCATACCGCCGGCGGAGAATGAGCATAACGGCGTCGCCTTTACGTATACCAAGATGGTACAGATAGTGCGCAGTTCGTGCCGATGCCTCGGACAAATCCCTAAAAGAAAAAATATGCTCTTCATTTTCATCATTGCACCACACGAGTGCGCGCCGGTCAGGTTCTATACGAGCATATTCATCAACAATATCATATGTAAAATTAAAATCAGCCGGAATGTGAATAGAAAAGTTCCTCGTAAGTTCCTCGTATGTTGCAAGAGGCTTGGAAGTATCTATAAATCTCTCAAGCAGCGACGGCATAAAGCATGTTCTCCTTTATCATCAATCCATAGACTCCGGATTGAAATATCAGAATATAATTATAAATGATTAGACCGATTCCGTCAAAAAATGTTGCACGTTGCAAGTATTTTTTGTGAATTACCATAAAATTGCCAATCAGCAGCATTGTTTTATATATTCCCGTATAAAATATATGGAGTAAACTGCTTTTTTTTATTAGAATTGCACTTTAATAAAATAGGAGTATCCCGGCAATGAAAGCGTCACGCAAACTTATAATCACAATTATTTTCTTTTATATACTTGTTTTTTACGCCGCAGCAGATAACGCACAAACGCTGATTCCCGCAGACCACTGGATATACAGTGCAATAAAGGATGTTTTTACAGAAGCGGGGTATGTCGGTTTTTATACTAATGCCCCTGCGTCGCAAGCCGAGTTAAAGCTATATTTGGATGAAATAGATTACACAACGTTATCTCCCTATGGACAAACACAATACAGACGAATATATGCGTTTTTCAATCGAGAACAAAAGAAAATTGCGTCCGGTGTTATTTCCGCAGGACTTGAATTAAAACTGACTCCTGAGCTGTATTATAAAACAAATCCCGCAATAGATTGGACTTTTAATTATCATTATAAAAATGATATCGCAGAGATTCCTGTTTTCCTGGCTGTCTCAGATATCATCTTCATTGAATCAGATATTTTTTTTGGAAAAAACTACTGGGCCTCACGGGATCCCTATAACTGGAATAATTTTCCGCTTACCTTCACAACAGATGCTCCCTATATAGATTACAATACAGCTGAATTTTTCTGGCCCCGCAAAGCGTACATGAGCATCGGGTTTGATATTCAGGATACAGCTTTTTTTAATTTTCAGATTGGCAGAAATCCCCTTTCACGAAGCCTGACGCAAAACGGCAGCATTATCGTTTCAGAATTTTTTGAAACAGACGCATATGCACAGATGACGATTTTTTCTCCCAACATAAAATACACCCTGACCACTTCTCAGGTCGCGGTAAACAAATATCTGTATCTGCATCAGCTCGAATTCAGGTTCTTAAAAAAGATTCAGTTTTCACTTATTGAAGGCGCATATATCAACGCGCCATTTGAACTCAGATTTCTCAATCCTCTCATGATCATGCACTCATATGCATACTGGGACTCATACCCTGATTCAGGAATAAATAACTGCTGCGCATATCTTGCATTTACTTTTGACTGGACTCCGATAAAATATCTGCGTATATATGGTTTATACGCGCAGAATGAACTGCAGACACCGCAGGAAGCATCTTCCGTCAGCGGCCGTTCATACCCCAATTCACTTGGTTTCCAGCTGGGCGCGGAAAGCATCATTCCGTTCAACAATCATGGTGCATGGCGCGTAGCACTTGAAGGCATTTACACAATGCCGTGGCTGTATATCAAACATACTCCCGACTCATCTCTGTTTCATGATCGGTATGACAATTTGAAAAACGGCAGTCAGCCGATAAATTCTTGGATCGGTACACCATTTGGGCCAGACAGTATCGCGGTAAGCGCAAAATGGGGATATGAAGTCGCCGGCAAATGGGCGGTCTCGCTTGCGTATCTGTGGCTCGCGCAGGGAGAGAACGCGTTCGCAGATAAAGTATTTTTTCGTGACGGAGAAAAACTTGATCCTGAAAATAATGGCGACGCATATTATCCGCCAACATATGTAGATACCGACCCAGACAAAGCAGTTGCGGAAGCGCAGAAAAAAACACCGAGCGGCACACCGCAGTATACTAACCAGATACAGCTGGAGGGGGAGTATTCTTTTACACAGAATATCATATTGTCATCCCGGTTTACCTATACGATTATATTAAATGATGATAATATAAAAAATAAGTTTGAGCAGGGCGCAGAATTTGCCATATCCTGTACATTTAAATTACTTTAAAAGGCTGTATTCTGTATTGTCTGCCGCCCTAAACCCCGATATATTGGCAATATGGATTTAAAAGTACTTTTTATCACAGGTTGTGTACTGGGAGCGGCTTTATCGGGCTGTACCCGTGATACAGAATATACAGAAGAGGAAATCCAGCAGCTTATTTCCGGCAACACAGATATATTAATAGAAGAAACTGTTGCTAAACCATGGCAGGGAGAACAATTCATATCGAACATACAGGGCGGTACCTGGTATGATGTTATCAGCGCGGATCCTAAAAGTTTTAATCTTCTTATTGCGGAACAGGATTCGGCAACTGCAGGTGTTATCGCGGGACTGCATGAATATCTGGTAGATTATAATTACGCAACAAAAGAATGGATTCCCAAATGTGCTTTTTATGATATCATAACAGATGAAGAAACCCAGACTGTATCCGTATATTATACGCTGCGAGATAACCTGTACTGGAGTTTTTACGGAAGTGAGACGAAAATTCCTGTAACTTCAGATGATGTCGTTTTCTGGTATAATGAAATAGAAGGAGACCCCGCCTTTCACAGTTCCGCATATAACAGCCAGTTTGTCATACTTGATGATGGTACTGCTGCACATATTGATATTGAAAAAATAGATAATAAAACATTTGCTTTTCATTTTCCACGGATGGATTCAAATCCGCTGCTGTCAACGAACAGAACATTCGGCCCGTCATTTATTTATAAAAAAGCAAAAGAGGAAGGCGGGATTCAGGCAGTCCTTGATATATTCAATGTAGCAACAGATGTGCATTCAATTCCGTCTATGGGGCGCTGGTTTATAAAAGAATATACACCCGGTCTGAGGATAGTGTTTTCACGAAATCCCAATTATTGGGAGCATGACAGTGATGGAACAGCACTTCCGTATCCTGATGAAATGATCTGCAGTATTATTCCTGACCCCAACACCCAATATTTATTATTCCGGCAAGGAAGTCTTGAAAGCGCCGGTTTCAGACCGGAAGAACTGGACGACGCTGTGCGAAACTCATCCTCAGAAAAACACAGTTACACCGTATACCGCGCTGATGGCAGCCTGCTAGTTCCGTTCTGGTCATTCAATCAGAATCCGGTTAATAAAGATAAACCATATTATCGCTGGTTTACAATAAAAGAATTCAGGCAGGCAATGAGTTGCCTGCTTGATAGAGACCGGATTATTTCTCAAACATACCGGGGATTGGCAAGCCCTAAATATGATTTTTTCGCAACCGCAAATCCGTATTATAATCCTGATATACAATTACAATACCGTTATAATATTTCTCAGGCACTATCGCTTTTAAAACAGGCAGGATTTGAACAGGACGCAGACGGAATACTGCGGGATGCAAAAGGTATACCTGTTGAATTTGATCTTGCAATACAGGCTGATGCGGGAACACTCTCTGACATGGCGACTATAGTCGCAGACAGCTGCGCAAAAGTTGGAATCAAAATAAATATACGACAAGTTGACTTTCAGAAACTTGTACAGCAGCTTACCGCCACATACGACTGGCAGAGTGTATTTATCGGATTGGGAGCTAATTATTGGCCGACTCAGGGATCAAATGTCTGGCCTTCAGGAGGGAATCTTCATCTCTGGAATCCATTGCAGAAAACACCAGCAACAGAGTGGGAAGCCCGCATTGATTATCTCTATAATGAAGGAAGTGCTACAGTCGACAAACAAATGGCACAGAAAATCTGGGATGAATATCAGACGATACTTCTGGAACAGTGTCCAGTAATTTATCTCGTCAGCAGTCAGAGTTTTATTGGCGTGAGGAACCGCTGGGATAAAAGCAATATCTATTATGATAATGTCGGAGGGCTGCAAACTCAGTATACGGGTTTGCAGCAGTACTGATATTAAAATACGGAGGTTCAAAGCATATGTATTCTCTGTTTCATACAGCAGGCGAACATCTTTACCGATTCAGACAAAAACATCCGCTGCCAACTTTTATATTGATGCGGCTGATAACTATGGCCGTGATTCTTTTTATTCTGGGATTTGCAATTTTCGGACTTATGGAACTTGCTCCAGGTGATATTGTGGACCAGCTCATCACCCAGCAGCTTTTTTCAGGCAGTACTCAGATGGCCGGAGGCATGCAGTCTCAGGAAAATATCCTTACCGATGCGCAGTTTGAGGCGCGCCGTGCGGAACTTGGACTGAACAAACCATTTTACATACAATATTTTTTATGGCTAAAAAGAGTTATATTGCAGCATGATCTCGGAGTCAGCCTTATTTCCCGCGCCCCAGTCAGTTTTTTGATTACAAGCCGTGTTATAAATTCTCTGATACTGAATTTAATATCACTCATTCTGATCACCGTGTTTTCTTTTATCCTCGGTGTATGGTTTTCTAGCAAAGCCGGTACAGTACTTGATATTGCAGGAACATTCTTTGCGTTGGTAATGCACGCATTTCCGGGTATACTGATGCTCATTCTGCTGCAGTTATTTGGTGTTATAAGCGGACTTTTTCCTGTGACTGCGTATCCGTTTTTTCCCTTTTCAGAAAATCCTCTTGCATTCACCGGCAGTTATCTGCACCATATTTTTCTGCCTCTTCTCGCCTCATTTCTCGGCGGCATAGGAGGAACAATGCGAATGATCCGAACAACAATGCTTGATCAAATGGGGCAGCCGTATATCACTGCGATACGATCAAGAGGTGTCTCTGAATGGAGGGTATATTTTGCACATGCATTTCGCAATACGCTCAATCCATACATTACCGGCAGCGCGAATCTGCTTGCCAGCTTGTTTTCAGGATCACTTATTCTTGAAATCATTTTCGCGTATCCCGGAATAGGACGATTGATGTATGAGGCCGTAACTCAGGAAGATGTGAATCTTGTCCTGGCAAATATCATGTTTATTTCGTTTCTGGTATTGCTCGGCATGGTTATTTCTGATATTGTCCTCGCTCTTGTTGATCCCCGCATCAGATATGGAAAGGATTAAAACACTGTTATGAAATCGTTTTGGAAATATCTGCGCACACGCCCGCTTGGAGTTCTTTCGCTTATCATTCTCATCATTCTGTATCTTAGTATGATATTTGCGGAATTTATCGCCCCGTACACACCAACACAATCATTTAATGATTATACGTATTGTCCACCGAACGCGCGCATTGTTTTGGGCAGACAGGGTGGATGTATTCAGGTTCAGGAACGGCGTGTCATTAACACGGCGACCTGGCAGTATGTCCGTGTCAAAGACAAGTATGAACCGGTACGCTTTTTTGTAAAAACAGAACCGTATAAACTTGCCGGTTTTATACCGGCTGAACACAAATTATTTGGCACAGATGGGCAAATTCCTGTATTTCTATTAGGAGCAGATCATCTTGGGCGTGATTTATTCAGCAGGATTGTATATGGCAGCCGTATTTCATTAACAATCGGATTTATTGCGACTGCTGTTTCTCTCTTTCTTGCAGTACTCTTTGGAGGTACGGCAGGTTATTTTGGTGGCGCGGCCGATTGGGGAATTATGCGTCTTTCTGAATTTTTTATGCTCATACCGGGGCTTTATCTTATCCTGTTTCTTCGCTCCCTGATGTCCACCACAATGGATACAGGTCAGTCTTATATGATGATAACACTGATACTAGCGCTTGTTGGCTGGCCTGCCTCCGCACGGACAATCAGAGGACTTGTTCATGCCATTAAACGAGAAGAATTCATTCTAAACGCGCAGCTTGAAGGAATCCCGTCTGTGGTTATCATTTTCCGCCATATTATTCCGCAGACAGCAAGTCTGCTTATCGTAAGCATTGCGCTCAGCATTCCCGGTTTTATTATGAGTGAAACAACTTTATCATACCTCGGACTCGGTATTGCTGATCCTGCGGTAAGCTGGGGTTCGCTTATCAAACGGGATATTTCAACGATAAGCAATCTGAAACATTTTCCCTGGCTGCTCAATCCGGTCTGGCTGCTGCTCACTGTCACACTGGCTTTTAATTTTCTGGGAGATGTACTTCGTGATTATTTTGATCCATACCATGCTGTTTTCACACGATTTTCTCTGATTCGTTCGCAAAAGAAAGGACAAAAAAGAAAAGAAAAATGAGTAACGACCTGTTGCAAATACAAGATTTAACAGTAACTTTTTCTTCTGCATCGCCTCATGTACCAGCTTTGCAGGCAGTACGCGGTATATCATATTCGCTAAAGAAGGGAGAAATCCTTGGTATAGTGGGGGAGAGCGGTTCCGGAAAAAGCGTCTCAACAACAGCAATTCCCGGTCTCTTGCCGTCCAGCGCAAAACTCTCCGGTTCTATTTTATTTGACGGTACAGAGCTGTTAAATCAGCCGCAGGCTGTCCTGCGTCGCTATAGGGGAGGGCGAATCGGCATGATATTTCAGGAACCGGGCCGTTCCTATGACCCCCTGCAGAATATAGGCGCTGTATTTCATGAAACATTCCGCTGTTCACAGCCCAATATCAGCCGTCTGCAATCAGATATGCTTGCAGCGCAGCTGCTTGCAGAAACGGGGTTGCAGGACGCAGTGCAGCGGCTGCGCTCCTTTCCGCATCAGTTCTCCGGCGGTCAGCTCCAGCGTATTGGAATTGCTTTAGCGCTCGCGCAAAACTGTGACCTGCTCATCGCCGATGAGCCGACAACCGCACTCGACGTCACGATTCAGGCGCAGATTGTAGAACTTCTTAAAAAACTTCAGCAGAAGAGGGGTATTGCGATTCTCTTTATCAGTCACAATATAGATATTGTCGCCGCTATAGCAAACCGTATTATGGTAATGTACGGAGGACTTATTATGGAAACCGGTACTACAGAATATATTCTGAATTCCTGCAGCCATCCTTACACACAGGCACTGTTACAAGCCGCACCCCGTTTTGGCAGCCATTATTCGCAATCCAGACTTGTTTCTATTCCCGGCAAAGTATGCGACCCGCGCAGACCGCCGGCAGGCTGTCCATTCGCTCCCCGCTGCAGCAAGGCACAGGACATATGCAAAACTGTATTGCCTCAGCTGAAACAAAGAACAACAGGAAACAGCGCCTGCCGCTGTTTCCTCACGCAGGAGGAATAGTCTCATGAATACGCCCATTCTCACCGTCAGCGGCTTGCAAAAGCGATTCAATCGCGAAGCGGGATTTTTTGCTCCATTTGGTGAATTTGTATATGCCGTAAATGACGTTACTTTTGAACTGAATAAAACAGAAACGTACGCGCTTGTGGGTGAATCAGGCTGCGGAAAGACGACAACAGCACGCCTGCTTATACGTATGTATGAACCTTCCGCCGGCAGTATTTATTATCATGGTTCTGATTTGCAAGGAAATGTCTGCTCAATGAATACCGCGCAATTAAGACAATACCGGGAATCAGTAAAATATATTTTTCAGGACCCGGCAAAAAGCCTTAATCCGCGCATGACGGTAGAAGAAATACTGCTTTGTGGATATCGTTATTCAAAAAAATGGCCAGGCAGACAGCAGGCACGCAAAGAAGCTGCACAAATTCTTGAAGAAACAGGTTTATCTGCCGCGGATATGGATCGCCGTCCGGCAGATTTTTCAGGCGGACAGCGGCAGCGGATTTCTATTGCACGGGGCCTCATAATGCGGCCGCAGGTGCTTATCTGTGACGAAGTTATATCTGCGCTTGATGTTTCCATTCAGGGGCAGATACTTAACCTGCTGCTTGAACTGCGCCAAAACCGCGGTCTCTCACTGATTTTTATTACGCATGACCTGAAAGTGGCCTCTTATTTCTGTGACCGCATCGGCGTCATGTATCACGGAGAAATAGTAGAAGAAGCCCCCGCACAGAATTTGTACCGCGAAGCGCTGCACCCGTACACACAACTGCTTTTCGCAAGTTTTTCTCCGGCACGTGGGGAACTGCTGCGCGGAGAAGCAGCCTCATCCGGCAGTACGGCAAATGGCTGTCCCTTTGCGCCGCGCTGCCCCAAAGCGCAAACACGATGCACACAGCAGAGACCTCCTGTGATACAGAAATCATCGGAGCACCGTGTTTCATGCTTTCTGGCATAAACCGGCAGCGGCAAATAAAAAACCGCCGCGGAACACTCCGCGCGCGGTTTTACTGCTGCAATATAAAAATACTATCTATTTTCTAGTCAGATCAAGCTGAGTAATCGCACCGTAAAACAAGTCAGACAACGCCTCTCCCCATATTTTCAGCCTATTATTATTCAATTCATACGAAAGTGATGAAGCTCCTCCATCGAGTACTATCGTACCAGAACTACCCAACTGCCAGGTTCCTTTTACCCAAAGATCACTTGTATCTGTAACCCATACTGTAAATTTATACGAATTCTCAGCAGCATCCTGTTTTAATTCCAATGATACCGTGTTCCCCATTTCGGGAACAGTTCCTGTCCATGTCCCATACAGATCAGCTTCAGATACTGTTCTTGAAAGTGTAATTTCGATGTCGCTGTCTCCCCAAAATTGGGACAAGGCATCTCCCCATATTTTCAGCTTATTATTATTCAATTCATATGAAAGTGATGAAGCTCCTCCATCGAGTACTATCGTACCAGAACTACCCAACTGCCAGGTTCCTTTTACCCAAAGATCACTTGTATCTGTAACCCATACTGTAAATTTATACGAATTCTCAGCAGCATCCTGTTTTAATTCCAATGATACCGTGTTCCCCATTTCGGGAACAGTTCCTGTCCATGTCCCATACAGATCAGATTCAGATACTGTGCCGCCGCTTCCGCTGTTTGCGGCCGTATCACAGCCAATAATCATTCCCGCAAGCAGCAGTATCACAGCCGCAACCACGCTCAATTTTTGTCTTTTCATAACAACTCCTTAATAAACACACACCAATATTATCCTGCTCTTGTCACAATACCGCGCGTGTTTTGCTAATAACTTTTCTATTTTCTCTCCCTGTCCAGTATTCTTACAGACAGTTAGAACCAGACCCGCATACCAGCAACAGCGTCAAATCCAAAATGAGGATATACAACTCCATACTGGGAATATCCCGAAGGATCATAACTGTTGTTTTTAGCGATTCCAATTCCCACAAGCGGAATAATTTGCAGATAGGGTTCCAGCCTGCCATTCAAAAATGATGAGGTAATCCCAACAGGAACTCTGCCGCATATTTTTACTCCGAAATTTTCCTCAATACAAACAGTTCTGCGTGTCTCATCAAGCTCTTTACCGGTATGATATCCGGCTTCCCAACCCAGTCCGATAAACCAGCGAACCGGTCCTGCTATTGGTTTATTCAACAGCCAGTAATCATTTGAGACGCCTATATACACCTCTCCGGTACCAAACCCCAGATCTACATTAAATATGATATCCCGGTTATCTAGTTTCAGTGTTGCCGACACAAGGCCCGGCTCAAAATCATAACCGCCACCAATGTGCAATCCTATACCAATCGCAAAACTGCTTGATACAGACAGCAGCATAACAAAAAACAACATACACAGCTTTTTTTTCTCAGTATGTCTCACAAAATTCAGCTTTTCAGATATACTCATACTGCACTCCTTTGTAACAGACAGAAAGTATCCAAATAAGTACCACATAAAACAGTATTTCTTTTTCTTATCAGCTTCACCTCCTGTTCAGGAATATGGATTCAGTATACGGCTGTATGTGTATCATACAGCGATACACATACGATAAAATGTTTGAATTTATATCAGCGACGCTGCAAAACATATAATTCGCAAAGCCCCTATTAATTCCTGATTGTACAGTATCATCCTGATATGTATGTATTCAGCATGACAAAAAAAAAAAAATGTCAACCATTAATATTATAGAACAGCCTTCTTTGTGGATAATTTATCCAATAAAAAAAACGCCTGCCTCAATATTCCTGAGACATGCATTTTTATGATATACTGCGGAATATATTTTGACACAGGCAGGCAATATGGCTGATACAGATCCTTCAGAACATACCACAGAATCAGAGCCGCAGAAAAAAAGCCGTCACTATACACTCTATATGGTCGCCGGCGCGTATTTGCTTTACCTAGTATATGAAATGATTGTCGATATCCAGGAAGGCACAATATCCAATCTGCCGATGGCGATTATCTCAAGCGTCGTATTCGGTGCAGGCGGCATTCTGCTTCTGCTCTATGCGTGGCGGATGACTAAAAAACAGAAAGAAGCTGAAAACGCTGAACTTGAGGAAATACACCGCAAGGAAGCAGAAGAAAAAAAGCAGGCCGCACCAGACACCCAGGAAGAACATCACTTTCTGGATGATTATGACGCATCTGCGGATACGGACCTTGGCACAGAGGCAGAACAGACTGACTCACACATATGAATATTATTCTTTTTTCTCAGGATGAAAGCACCCAGCCGCTGGCGTTTGATGATGAGCGTGCACAGCATCTGCTTCGAATTCTGCACAAAACAGAAGGCAGTACTTTTGACGCCGGTATAGAAAACGGAAGGGCAGGAACAGCGCAAATTACCCACATAGACGACAATAAGCGTCTTATCTATTTCTCATTTACCGAGCAGACAGATGGCAAGCCTTTGTATCCGCTTCGGTTTATTATCGGATTTCCCCGTCCTATACAGCTTAAACGTCTTTTTCGGGATGCTGCCGGACTTGGTGTTTCAGAACTGCATCTGTGCGGTACAGAACTTGGCGAAAAATCATATATGCAAACAACACTTTTACAGCGGGGAACAGCGCATTCATTGCTGCGAGACGGCAGTATACAGGCAAAAAGCACACATGTGCCGCAAGTATTTGTTCATGACTCGCTTAGCAGTTGTCTTGCACAGGTCGCTCCAAGTGGAGTTCTCGGCGCTTTAGACAATATCCGCCCTACGGTGCCGTTCGCCCAATTCCTTAGCCAACATACACCGCAGACGCTTGCTGCAAAGGGAATATGGGCAGCAGTCGGCAGTGAACGGGGATGGACAGACAAAGAAAGGGCAATTCTTGAATCATATGGATTTACCCGCTGCGGTATGGGAGAAAGAATACTGCGGACCGAGACTGCGGTAACAGTCGCAGCAACGCTGGCCCTTGCCGCAATGAATACGATATAATCAAAAACGAGGTGTACACATGAATCAGGATCAAATAAAAGAGCTATTGCTGCAAATAGAAGATTCTCAGCTTGAATTTACCGTTACCATGACTGGAAAAGAAAGTAAAAAAGTAAACGGTCTGTATAAACCAGATACGTGCGAAATACTGCTGCATAATAAGAATTTCTCAAACGACAATCAGCTTATTTATACGGCGATTCATGAATATACGCATCATCTGTTAAATGAAGAACAGATTGCCCGATGCGGCACCGGTTCACGGCCGCGTTATACCCGCGCGCACACCAATATGTTTTGGGCACGATTTCATGGACTGCTTACTGCCGCAGAGCAGAAAGGGATCTATAAAATAGGACTTGAAAATGCTCCTGAGCTTGCCGCTTTAACAGAAACAATACGAAAAAAATATTTAGAACAGAATGGAATTCTGATGCAGGAGTTTGGTCAAATGCTCATCAAAGCTCATGAACTATGTCAGGATGCGGGAATCCGTTATGAAGATTATATCGACCGTGTACTATGCCTCCCGCGTACAGCTGCCGCCAGTATTACCAAAGTAAGCACCGCGCATCTGGACCCATCAATGGGATATGAAAATATGAAAATGGTTGCTTCTATCGGGAATGAAGACAAAAGGAAACAGGCAGAACAGGAAATCATGGCAGGACAGAGTCCTGATTCAGTCCGCTTTATGATGAAGAAAAAAGCAGCGGAAACAGACGAAAAAACCCGCCTGGAAAAAGAAAAAAAACGGCTTGAAAAAACAATCAGTCAGCTTTCTGCCCGGCTGGAACAAGTGGAGGAATCTCTTGCAAATCTGTAATGACTTCACCTGCAACAAAAATATGCCAACGATAGTATTTTTTGTGGTATTAAGCTGTATCATGTTACCGGAATCTCCATCGCTTGAAATGCCGGAATTGCCGTCGATAACACAGCCATCTATGCCGGAACTCAGCAGCGGTTCAGCACCATATCGGCCGGTTATGCCCAGCGCACCATACCGCCCCGCCGCAGTACAAAAACAGGATAATCAAACTTCAAGTCATCCGGAGACAAAATCTGAAACTGAAACTCAGCAAGGCACCGTAACAGTACCGACTGATATTCAGACAGCAGCAGGATTGCTTACCGGTACAGCAGATAATATCGGCTTAATGGGGAATATCCCCGGTCTTTTCTCTTTGCTGGGGCAGCAGGAAGCACAAATAACTGCGCGAACAGCTACTCAGCCACAAACAGCCGTCACTACCGCACAATTGGAACATTTGCTGGAAGAAGTCAAAGCAATCCGGAATGAACGGGAATTGCTTGAAGGAAAAACCTCTGAAATTCCTGTATCCCGTATTTTACGCTTCAAAATAAATGGATATAATATACTCGACACCTGTTCAAATATAGTTGTTTCCCAACCAGAACAAGATGGTTCTTTTCTTGTGTCAGGCGATAGAAAATATATGATAGACGGTAAACAGGCATCAGAAAGTTTTTATATTTTGTTTACTGCTCAGCGTAAACACGCAGAGCAAACAGTATATTCCGCTTCTACTGCGGTCGTACAAGATCAGATCCAGGAAGGATCTCTTTTATACCGCATGGCAGCACAAGAACCAAAAGAGGCATTTCGTACAGGCAATCTCATAACACTCAGATCCGCAGCTGTTCACACAGGAGCAGAAAATACTGAGGATTGGAGAGTAGATTTGCTTATTGACCTTCAGGACAGGAGCACTCCGCTGTGACAGACATCCTTGCAGATGGTTTATCCAGATTAGGATTTACTGGTGAAAACCATGAAAGAATCAGAAATGTAATGGATTCATATATCCATGAACTACAGATATTCAATGCGGCCTATGATCTTATCGGCGCAGATGCACGAGATGATATTATCATACGCCACATATTTGATAGCCTTGCTGCAGTTTCAGTTCTTAAACCGTTTATTCAACGTATTTCTGACCAGAACAATGTTGTTCATATTGGTGACATCGGTTCAGGTGGAGGTCTGCCGGGAATTCCGCTTGCAGCAGCATTTCCTGATGCCGATTTTATCCTGCTTGAGAGAATGTCCAAGCGATGCACTTTTCTTGAAAATTGTGTTGCTGTTCTTGGCTTGCACAATATCCATGTAATTAACAACCAGGCAGAACATTTTTCCAAGAGGACACTTGATATCGCGGTATTCCGTGCGTTTAGACCACTTGACCGCAAGATGACCAAACTGCTGCTATCATTAATAAAAAAAGGCGGTGTTTTAGCCGCCTATAAAGCAAAAAAAGAACGTATTATTGAAGAAATGGACGGTATAAAAGACTTAGTCCCGGCATATACAGTTGAAAGCCTTACAGTTCCTTATTTGACCGACCATGAACGGCACCTGGTTCTAATAACAAATAATTAACTCACAGTAACTTTTTTCAACAGCTGAACAAGTTTTGTTTTATCAATAATATCGATCGGACGTCCCTCAGTATATAAACGCGCCTCATCAGAATAAGTTCCCGCTGTAATACATACACCTTTATCAACTTTCGAATCTTGAATTTTTCCATGAAAATCACGTATAAAAAGCTCACCAACAACACTAGTTGTCCTGTAAAATCGAAATAAAACAGATGACTCCCATTTCGATGTCTCAACATCAGTAAGAAGTTCTGTGTATTCAGAAGACACTGAGATATCAAGCATTTTTACAGATGCAGAGCGGTCTGTTATTTTAAAATATACATTTGCCAGCTGACGGCATAAGGCAACAAAATCACTGCTGCCTGAGAACAAATATACCTGAAGATTCTTGTTCTGATTCAGTTCAGAATATCTTGATATCAAGGTTCCAATATCTTTATACCCAGGTGCGACAGAATTCAATTCACGAAGAAGTCCCAAGCCTTTGCTTATATTATTTTGCTTGAGATAACAGTTCGCAAGACGATATATCATTTCATTTTGAATTTCAGGTTGAATATTTTTATGGCGCAGACCTATCTCAAAATCTTGCTCCGCCTTTTCAAGTTGATTTGAATTAAAGTGAAAATTACCAGCAGCAAGACACGCTCGTGCACCATATTCCGGGTCAGCACGCAAATGCAGAAAAATACGTATTGCCTTATCACCCATATTTGACTGGAGCATTGCATCTGCCATAGCATACAAATATTCTTTATTTTCAGGACTCTCATCAAGAGCACGTTTCAGAAACGGCAATGCATCACGATAGTGATGTCCATAATAATAAGAAAGACCTAATAGCTTATTTAAACCAGGAAAATCACGTTTAAAAGCGAGTGCCCGTTTAAAATATAATGAAGCATTTTCATAATCACGATTTTCATACAAAGCCTGCCCCAAGTAGAAATTGACCTCAGGATTTTCTTTTTGTAACCTATAGGCGTCTTTTAATGATTGAATAGCCTCTTCAATACGTTCAAGCTTAAGTTGGCAGATTCCCTTGCGAAGCCTTGCCTGGCGTTCATCAATATCCGGATGAGCAGGAGCAATCTGAACCATTGTTTCCAGCAACGGCAGTGCTTTATCCCACAAATGTTCTTCAAAATACAACGAAGAAAGAGCCTTTAGTCCTCCGGAATTATGGGCATCTTGATTAAGTTTTCTCATTGCCTCGCGAATAATAGCCTGACGGCCTTTCTGACGATATGTATCTTTTGAAACAGATGTTGATTTTCTACTGGAAAGCTGCATCAACAAAATTATAACACCAACTATTGCAATTACCGCTATTAGAATAGATATTATAGAATCCATTCTTTCATTATGACTTTGTTTTTATCCGCTGTCAAGGAATGCTATCCTCTATCAGAAAGAATCTAAATACAACAATATAGTCAGATAAACGGCTTTCCAGCAGTATATTTGTTACTCTCGCCACAGCCTTGCTAAATACAAGCAGTTTCAGTATCCTTGATTTTATGAAGTTATGGTTAAAATACATTATAGGCATTATTCTCGGTTTTGGACTTGCCCTTGCACTGCCTCAAGCAGGCCCGGCCAGTTTTCTTTCTTTTCTCTCAGAACTATGTATTCGTTGCGGGCGCTATATAGTACCGCCACTTGTGTTTTTCAGTGTTACAGTAGGCGTATTCAGGCTGAAAGAATCAAATAATATTTTTAAAACATTCCTTCTGCTTGTTATTGTTATTGCATCTTCATCATTATTACTGACTATATTCGCGGTATTAGCAGGAGTAGTTATCAAACTTCCTCATATACCAATTTCCGTAGAAACAATATCTGCTGTATCAGCACTCGATATTACAGACCTCCTTAGAAAAATCTTTCCCTATTCCGGATTCAGCACTCTGCTTGACGGTATTTATCTTTTGCCGCTATTTATATTTGCGGGTTTCGCAGGAGGAGGGTGTGCTGTTGATACCGTAGCATCTAAACCAACCATCGCCCTTTTTAATTCCCTCTCAAAAGTCTGCTATAATATTGTTACTTTTTTTACTGATATGTTATCCATTGGTATAATAGCAGTAATGTATACTTGGACAATCAGTTTTTTTACCGCTCAGCAAACAGGCGTTTTTATGCCGCTTTTTCTTCTTCTGCTGGGTCTATTTATTATTATTACCTTTGTACTCTATCCAATTGCAATCCACTTGTTGTTTCCAACCCAAATACGTTATCCGGCCAGGATTCTATATGCCTCACTCTGTCCTGTTCTTGTATCATTTTTTTCCGGCGACTCAAATTTTACCCTGCCTTACCTCATGCGTCATGGAAAAGACAGCCTCGGTATCAGAGGTCGTATTAATAGTGTGTCTTATACTGTATTCTCAATATTTTCCCGAAGCGGCGCAGCAGTTGTAACAGCAATTGCATTTATAATCATACTTCGTTCATATTCAAGTTTAAATATAGCATTTTCTGATATTCTCTGGATTGCAGGAGTTTCTTTCGCGCTCTCATTCGCTCTTGGCGCAATCCCTGCCGGAGGTCCATTCATTGCACTTACAGTACTGTGCTCATTATATGGAAGAGGCTTTGAAACAGGATATCTATTGTTTAAAAGCGCTGCGCCTATTATCTGCTCATTTGCAGCGGCGATAGACACAGTTACTGCCATGTTTGGCACATATATTATCGCTCTTAAATTAAAACTAATTGAATATCACGAAACAAAACTTTTTATTTAGCAGATGAAATATCAGTCGCCGGAGTCGTTAGATTCCGGCGATTGATATTATCTTTATGGCATGTGAATAATCTCACGGGGTTTAGAGCCATTCGCAGGTCCAACAATACCACGGTCTTCCATTTCTTCTACCAATCGTGCCGCGCGATTATAACCGATTTTCAGTCTCCGTTGAATATAAGAAGCAGAAGCTTTACCTGCCTGAATAACTATCTCAAGCGCTTTATCATACAGAGGATCAGATCCCTCCCCAAATAGAGTCGACTCAATTTCAGAATCATCCTCATCATCAACAAATATCTCATCATCGATATAATCAGGAGCCCCGTATTCTTTCACGCAATCTACCACATTTTCAACTTCCTGATCAGAAATAAAAGTTCCCTGAATACGGATTGGGAAAGGCGCTGTAGATGACACATAAAGCATATCACCCTTTCCCAGCAATTTTTCAGCTCCTACCTGATCAAGAATAATGCGGCTATCTGTTTTTGAGGCAACCATAAACGCAATGCGTGATGGGATATTCGCTTTTATTAAACCAGTAATAACATCTATTGATGGCCGCTGCGTCGCAAGTACTAGATGAATACCAACAGCACGGCTCATAGCGGCAAGACGCGCTACTGTTGTTTCAAGTTCTTTACCAGTTGTCGCCATTAAATCCGCAAACTCATCAATAATTACTACAATATAGGGCAGAGATTCAGCTGCAATATGGCGTTCTGAAATACGGCGATTATAGCTCTTAATGTCACGCACACCAAGACCATCTAGCAGCGCATATCTCCGTTCCATTTCACACAGACAATACTGCAAAGACTGATACGCCCGTTTCGGTTCTGTAATCACCGGTGTGAGCAGATGCGGTATATCATTATACAATTTTAGCTCAACAATTTTTGGATCAATTAATATCAACTTGACTTCTGTCGGCGCACGCTTATATAAAATAGAAAGAATCAGCGAATTCACACAGACTGACTTACCGGCGCCCGTTGCACCGGCAATCAGCAAATGCGGAGTTGTCGTTAAATCGATAATCTGAGCATTTCCGGTAATATCCTTACCCAGTATAACCGGCACTGCCATTTTCTTAAAACTCGGCGAATCAAGTTCTATAATTTCCTTAAAACTAACAAGAGAACGTTCTTTATTCGGAATCTCAATACCGACAGCATGCTTTCCGGGAATGGGAGCAACGATACGAACACTTGAAGCTGCAAGACGAAGCGCAATATTATCCTGAAGAGCCGCTATCTTATTTAATTTAACCCCAGGCGCGGGCAGAATCTCAAACATTGTAATAACAGGCCCTTTACTGATTCCTGTCACTTCCGCTTCTATTTTAAATTCGCTGAGTGTTTCTTTTAACTGTACCGCCGCGGCCTTTGTCGCCTCATCAATAACCCAGTAGGCCCCATCTGGATATGAGGTAAGCAGTCCGTCAACCGGTATTTTATATTCTTTCTGATGAATCGGCGGTTTAGTCAAAACTGGCTGGTGGACAGGAGGGGATTCAATAACTGCCTGTTCTTCATCCTTGTATACAACAGGTGTTAAATCTTCCTGTATACATTGCTTTTCTGATACCTCTTCCGGTTTCTCCACGACTATCTCAGCCGGCTCTTTTTCTGGAACTATAGAATCTACTATAAAACCAGCCTCATCCACATAATCATCATCCTGTTCATCAGATAAAGTATCATCATCTTCATCACATACAGATTCATGTTCATCAGCAAAAGGGTCAGAAAGAAAATCAGCTTCCGCAGAACTATATAACTCATTTGAGACAGGTTCAGATATATTGGCATCAATAAATTCATCATTTTTATCATCTTGTGCAGAATCAACAAACCCCATCTCTTCATCTGTATCAGGAACATACAGCTCTGGAACTTGGAAAACAACGGTAACCGGCTCATTTTCTACAGGCAGACAATCATCGGATTCGGTATGTTCTGTTTCAGCATCCGAAACATTTTCCTCATACGACTGCGCGGCCAGAAGATCATCAACAAGTGTCGGTTCTGAAGGTTTGAGTGCAGCCGCCATAACCTCAGACACAAGCGGTTCATCCTCTTCTATAATATTCTCACTTTCTGTTAATTCCACATCCTCTGAAGATTCCAGTTCCGACTCTACACGCATGAAATCAGATTCATCTATCGGAAAATCAATATCAAAATCATTGCAGATATCATCTTCGCTGACAGTATCGCAGGAATACGTTTTTTCAGGTACAAATGTATCATCGCTTAGATCCGCATCGGGAGAGGCAGAGGCTTTCATCTGTTTTCTGAAACTTACAGGAGAAGTAAATTCCGCAGGATTACTGACAATCGACTCCACAATATTTGCAAGTATATTTAACGCAAAATACTCAAGCACAATAAGCATTGCGCTGATGATTGTCAGAACCACAGCAAAGATAACATAAATCGGATGCATACCGTCTATAAGACCTCTGCACAATTTCTCGGTTAATACTATTGTATAAAACGGAAAAAGCGAACCAAGCAAATAAAAGCCTCGCTTAAATGTCCAATTCGGAGAAAAACACATCAGACCGGCGACAACCAGAAACACCGGAATCAGAAGAGAAGATCCTCCATATGAGGATGACAGCGCGGCACCCAAATATAAAAATGCATTCTGAGCAGTTCCGCTGCGTCCAAGAGAAATAAAAGCAGAAAATATAGAAATAAAAATTATTGCTGCAAGAATAAAAAAGACAAATCCCGTCGCAAACAGCAAGTTTTTCTTTTGATGAATCATGAAAGAGCTCCCACCCGGACAGTCTATAGTCAGATTTAAATGTTACTGCGAATACAAAATGTGAAACTATCCGGCTACGTTTTTTATCGGAATTTATACAGAGGCGCTCAAGAGGAAAAAAGTTATTAAAGTTATTGTTCCCAATTCTTTATAATGCAAGATATTCTGAGTGTATGAAAATATGAGAAGCATTCTATTCAATATAATTTTTATTTACAAATTTTCCCTCTTGAATATTAAAGACCTGCCATGTTATACCTCGTTTCTGTTCAGGAACCATATACGAACCAACGAATTTATTGTCAGCATAGATACGGATTTTCGCTCCCGATCCTGACAGACTCAGACCGTTTGGTTCATGTTGCTTACTCCAGTTAAAAACAAAGCATTGATATACAGCAGAGTTATCCAGCTTAGTAATAGTAATAGTTTCCGGTCCAAGCCCATTCATATCATCCCGATCAAGCCAGACAGTTCCGTCGTCACTGCGTTTTTTATTCCTGAAAGAAATATGGTATTCATTTTCCTTTATTAGATGAATATCAAGATCTTTAGGATTTTTTCCCCAATTCAGTATAATTTTAATGCACTGATACTCAACTTTTTTGGGAATTGAATATTTATTAAAGAAAATTGATCCACCAAAAACTTCAAAAGAGTCTTTCGTTAAAACATATTTATCATGCTGAACGATAAAATTGTACTTCCCGTCCTCTAGGACAGGAAATGCCGCCACTCCATCAGAATCCGATTTTGTACTGCCCACATTCTCGATGGCCACCAGAGCCCCTTCTATTCCTTCCCCTGTATCGCAGTCCGTAATCCATAAAGACAAGGCTCCATTCATTTCCATCTCAGCCATGCGCTGAAGAATTTTTGCGGTATGAACCGCATCCGTTTCTCCGTAAACACAACAAAGAGAAATTATAAAAGCAAATGCTATAATTCCTTTTCTCATAAAGAACTCCTCTTCTTCTATACATATATGGGGGCCTTCATTTTACTTCCTGGCAATTGCCAGAGAATAAAAACATGAACCATCCGGCTCTATCCACCGGTCAATAATGTAAAGTCCCCGTAATTCTGCGGATGATAAAATTACATCTCCAGAATACAGATTGGCTTGACCAGCAGACGTACTGTTTGACTGGTCTTCTGTGATTTTGTCATATGTCCAAGTTCGAATAAACGCATTTTTTTCTAGAGAAATCTGCTGGGCTGCATTTATATCGGCAACCACCATAGCACGGTACGGAATTGAGTAGGGATTAGACATACCGACGCCTACATACCACCCTTCGATTTTAGGAATTTCATAAATCCACCAAGGAGGCACATTATTGTTTCGTGTAACTTTAAAATTAATATCTGCCGCAGGCTCTTTGTACCGCGCGGCAACAATAGTAAGTTCTGAAAAATAACGGCAGAAAACAACATTCAGCTCTTCACATATTTCTTCCGTCATATCATCTTTGTAATCAATGTTTGAGTCTTTTACATCTCTGTAAAAGTCATTATTAAAGTTAGAAACAAAACCATAATCAATTTTACAAAACCGATTCATTGCTATTTGATTAGCTATATGAAGTTTCGCCCGTTCAATTTCTTTTTTTCGAGTAGACATCCGGGGTGAAATACCAATATAGGTAAAATTATCAAACATCGTGGTATTCAAGACCGCATTAATTTCTATCCGTTCTTGTTCTCGTGAGACTATATTACCTATACCAATAGAGCAAGAAGGTTGAGCAGATAAAGAAAAAACTGCAAAAAGTAAATTGATTACACATATCGTTCTCATAAAAATATTTATCCGCATCAATTCAATCAATTAAAACTATATCTATAAAATCACAAACCGCCTTTCTCTCCTCCGGGTAATTTAGGGATGCTAAACTACCCGGATTTGATCACTACATATTATTCTCTATTGATTCTTCAAGGGCTTTATATGCCTCTTCTGCCTTGAATTCTGCAAAAGCAGCAGATTCATTGCGGACAAAATTATTTACTTCAGCCATAAAATCATTCTTTGTATCTCCTTTCGGGTATTCAACAAGAATAACAAAATTCCCTTCTGGATTTACCCAAGTAAGTGTCGCTTTCATCCCTGAGGTATTTGCTCTTGCCTTTTCAACAGATGCAACCTCCAGATCTTCCAACGACTGGGTATTTCCTGTTTCTCCTGATTCCCGTATATAATCTTTTATCGCCGCTGATATAACAGACTGTTTCCAAGTTGCCAGCTGACGCCCCGCATCCTGCATGGCACTGTTTTTCTTTGCAGTTGTCGTTTTCCCGCCTCTTCCTTCACCGACAAAATAAATCACATCTTCAGCAACAGGAATATTCCGTACCCACTCAGGCTGCGGAACCCCTTCAGCACCGATTATACCTTTTGGAGCTGCCACAGTAGGAACTGAATTACTTGAAGATGAAGCACATGCTCCAAAACCCAAAATAACTGCAACACACAAGAGCACATTGCAAATACAAAAATTTTTTTTCATGCTTTTCCTCCTGAATAAAGTAAGCATTCATAATATTAAAAGCGTCAGACGCTTTTTTACGGAATCATAAATATCAGACCGGGATAAATCAGGGACGGATCTTGAGGCACAGGAAGAATTTCTTGATTTGCCTCGTACAGTTTTTGCCAGTATTTATAGGAGCCAAACAGTTTCTCTGAAATATTCACAAAACAGTCCCCTTCCTGAACGATATATATGTTTTTATATTGCTGCGCGGCAACAATAGCAGAATATTGCAACTCAATAGCCCGTAAAACAGAGCTGTTATAAGGAATGCACCACGTACTGGCAAACAGATGTTCCAGCTCTGCAAAATCAGCTGAAATCTGTTGAATTTGTATATCTTCTCCGTTATTTGAGGAAAGATTTTTCTGAAGCAACGACAGCTTCTTCCGTACCGAAGCAAGCCTTTCCATAAAAAGAAAATCCGCCTTTGCTTTGTATTCTGCGCAACGGGATGCACTCTGTTTGATCAGGATTTCCCGGCTGGAAGTATCACCTGTCATTTCAAAATAAGCTACGGAATCTTTTATCATCTGTAAATCAGAAAATTCATCCATAGAAAGATACTGCGAATAACCAAGAATATTTCCTCTAAGAAAATCTGATAAAGAAAAAACACTATTTTCTGCACCATAAAGTACACCGGAAACCCCAAGAACAGTTATTGCGGCAAATATTTTCAAAGTATCACCCCGTACCGTCATATCAATCATTGTTTTTGGTAATAATAAGACATGCAAAAGAACCATCGACGGCGGATTCCTGCCGTTGGATTTCTCCGGTGTCAGCTGTTATACTGTAAAGAGAACCAGGAGCCCCGGAAGAGGTGCAACTCCATACAGAAGAACCTGCTAGTTCCGAATCAAAACGGAATTTTGCAGATGATACCTCCTCCAGTTCTTCTTCAAAAGGAAGACGATAACCGCCATTATTGTTACACTGTACAGCACCATCCTGTATGGAATAAAATTCAGGCAGGCTGTACAGCCGGCTGAGCCAGTTACAGTATGCCGCACCGTCTAAAAAACTACAGGAAACAGATTTGTCCAATCCATCTTCTGCCAAAGAGTAATCGGGGTTGCCGGTCATAGTAAGATAGGATATAAATTCCCTATTTGTAACAGCTCCGCTGGTTAATGAAAAGCCAGCTCTTGAAAAGGTAAATTCCGGTTTACCGGGATAAACAGCATAGATATTAGTTGATATCAGCCGGATACCAGTTTTTTGCAGATCGGCGATTTCTTCCCGAAGACTATCCACAAGATCTTGTACTGCTTCATTCTCCCGGTTTTGATGAGTTGTATTCTGTTCCGTACTCATTGCCAGCCGGAGATTCTCCATCAGCTGTTGTGTTGTTTCTATTTCCTGTGTTTTTTGTGCAATATTTTCTTCCAGATTCTGCACAAGTCCGGTATAGTTATTCTTTAAAGCTATAATTTCTGCTCCAAGATTTTCTGCTTCTCCGGATTTTTCCTGTAAGGCCTGTTCAAGAGTTCTAATTTTAAATAAGTATTGCTGTTTCTGTATATCACTGGGATCATATTCATCTAGAATTTCAGCAACATGTTTTACAAGAGATTCATAATCCCTTCGGTTTGCATCTGCCAAATCCTGCTTACCGAAGTATGTCAGATTGCGTAATTCCGAATTCAGACTGACTAATTCAAAATATAGGGATTTGAACTGATCTTCTTGTTCCAGAAAGTCTGTATTCTGTAACAGCCGAATAGTATAGAGACACTCTGTTTTTAACTGCGCAAAATAAGTTCGTTCATCAGAAGCAAGGTTCTTTTTCTCTTCTATTTCTTCTTGAGCTTTTTTTAGATTTTCCTCACTGATTCTGAATCTGCACCAATAGTTGTAATACCGTTTATTTTTCTTTGTATCTTCAATAAGGTTGAAAAAACGATCATTCAAAACGAGACCACTGAAGGAAGCCGCTGACTTGATATATGAATCTATATACATGGAATCATAAGATTCTCCCCGGCTTACAGATTTTGTTTTACCATTGACTGTTATTTCCTTTGCCTGATTTTCTTCAGTTATTATATCAGCGGAATTTGCCGCAACTTCAGAAAAAAGGTAACCGGCAACTTGTGTCTTTGCATCAATAACCGCCTTTGATTCAGCTATGTCCGCTTTGTCGGCATTCACTTCTTTTATATTTCCCAAATACGAACCAACTACATAGAAATAATTACCGTCAGGCAGCGTTTCCTGATACATACCTTTATTAAGCCAATCAGGCTGCTCTTTTATTAATAATTCATTCCTGTTTGTGTTGTAATCATATCCATTAGAGTTGGAAATAAGCCGGATAGATGAACATGACGAAAAAAGAACAAGTATCACGATACAGTGTGCAATAAAAAAACAATCTTTTTTATAACAACAAGATATAATACAAGACATGATTATTCTTCCTATCAAATTTAGTATAAATGTAACCTATCAGTTCTGTCAATAAATTTAAAATTAATTTCATATCAATATTGATAGTATGGACTTAGAGCATTTAGTAATCGACAATATTAGAAGTATACGTAAAAAGAAGGGTATTACACAGGAAAAATTAGCAGAACATTGTGGAACTTCAGCAAGTTATATTGGACTCATGGAAACCTATAAAAATGTTCCAAAATTATCAACCATTGAACGAATTGCAAATGCACTGAACATTCCTGTACAGGAACTGTTTATAGAACATGACGAATCATTCTATACAGATGCAGATGAACAGAAAATATTCCTTCGGGAACAAATAAAAAAAGAAATCATGCAGAATATGGAGTCCTGTATAGATGAAGTACTTAAAATTATATAATTCTTTCGTATAAAAGTATTTTATATTCTATACTACCGTATACTCAAGAATTACAAAGTTAAACTAAAAAAAGGACTGCACCTTTCCGGAACAGTCCCTTTTTTAAGATTTTACTCTACAGAGTTTTGAGGATTCGCTGAACCGCTTTCTGCATATTTTTTAAGCAGCACAGCAGAAATTTTGGGATTAGTAATTACAGAGGGTCCGCCGATACAACCGCCAGAACATGCCATCACCTCTATCAGATTAGGTGTATCAGCATTTGACGGCAAAGCGCCCGTATTTATTTTACCAAATGTTGCAAGCTGTTTCATACCGGCTTTATCAAGTCCGTTAATAACAGCAGGCTTGAGCATTGAAGGATGACGCAGACGTACCCGAACCGACTCCGCAACACCGCCGGATACGGCAAAATTACGGCCAGATATTGTCGGTATTTTCTCCTGAGTTTCCTCTGCGGCTTTCGCGATATCGATACCTTTCGCAACAAACAGCGCTCCTATTTCTTCTATAGATAAGACATAGTCGACAAGATCATCATCCAGTCCTTCGCGGCGTTTTGCCAGACAAGGTCCGATAAACACCGTGATACAATCAGGATGTTTCTGTTTCGCGATTTCGGCCGTATAGTGCATTGGGGTTTTGGTATCTGAAATACATGGTTCCAGCTCAGGAACATGCTTGCGGACAGCACGCACATACGCGGGGCAGCATGAAGTAGTCATCATTTTATCCCCGCGCTCCATGCGCTCTTCAAATTCTTTTGCTTCATTATCCGCTGTTACATCAGCTCCAAGCGCAACCTCTATTACATCTGAAAAACCTGCCGCTTTCAGAGCGCCTTCAAGCTGACCTGCACTCGCCCGGAACTGTGCACCAATAGCAGGTGCATACATCGCAACAACTGTTTTACCGTCCATGATGCGGCGGATAACATCTACCAACTGCCCCTTATCCATCATAGCGCCAAACGGACATTCACGCATACAATTTCCGCAGAAAATACACTTATGATAATCGATACGTTCCTTACCATTTTCATCTTTAGAAATTGCACCCACCGGGCAAGCCTCTTCGCACGGAACAGGAATTTTGATAATGGCATGGTAGGGACAATTCTGCATACACAGACCGCAGTTTACACACTTATCTGAGTCAATACATGCCCGGTGATTTTCAATATGAATCGCTTTTTTACCGCAGTTCATAACGCAGGGCCGTGCGAGACACGCCTGACATGCATTAGTAACCATATAATGAGAACGAACACAAGCATTACAGGCTTCATCAAGAACAGTCAGCATCGGCCATGTTGGCTTTTCTCTGGCAAGAGCCTCTTTTGCATATGCGGCAAGGGGTTTATCATCATCGTAATCTTCAACACTGCAGCCAAGACGCGCCATAACACGCATCCGTAATATTTCCCGGTCATGATAAATACAGCAGCGAATAGGCTCACTTCCCTGCGGAGCCATTTCACGTGGAATATAATGAACGCCTTCTTCTAGTTTTCCTTCAAGCTGAAGCTTAGCAATACGAACCAGAATCTCACGCTTTAACTGTGCCGCATTGTTATTGATATTTAACATCTAACTTTCTCCTCCTTACCGCAATTTACTTCTGCAAAGCAGCAACTTGCTGAATTTTTTCCAACACTGACACCAATGTAGCACTTTCTACGATTTCGTCATTTACTTTCACAAACGGTGCTTTACCGCACTGCGGATTTTTACAGTTTTCAAAGCAGGTTACACCCTCAATCTCCACTCTGTCTTTCAGCTCAGGCGGCAGTTGTTCTCCAAGAAGCAAAATTTCAGACGCTCCCATGACAAAGCACGCAGTTCCGGTACAAATCGAAACAGTGATTTTCTCCATAGTTAAAACTCCTCACTACATAACGGATACAGGATTCCATACCTGTCCCGCATTTTAGAAATATTGAATATGAACCTCTTTAAGATATCGTTCTTCAAGCAAAGACGCAATCTTTTTTACGACATTTCTGCGAATTTCAAGCTCAACCGGCATATTGGGATCCTGATGCGCCTCATTGATTTTTGTACCTACAACAAACCATATACGGTCACAATTAAGAAACATTTCGACCATTTTTGTCGCTGCTGTCCTGTTCAATCCATCCATATTGCCGTCATTTTCAAGAATTTCAGAAACAGCGCCCATAGTGATTATTCCTTCTGTTACCATATCAGCGCCTTCCATTTCTGACGCAGGAGGAATTTTCGCGTCAAAATCTTTAAGAACCACTTGTATTGGACGGTTCAGTTCGCGAGAAAGAATATTCGCAGTTGTCCCGCCGCAGATAATTTTCTGACCATCAAACAGAGAAAAAATGCGCGCGATTTCAGAATCACTTTCAGGATGCACGGGCGGTCCTGTCATAATCAGCAAATCACGCGGTCTTCTAAAATACACAACACCGCAAGTGATATCGTCCTTGGCTTTATATCCATCATGCATAACCGCTTCTTGAACAACAGCGCGGGCAAGATCGCGAGCGCTGATTTCCGGTTGTTCAGAAATGCGGTCCAGAATAAAAGTTTGCACATTAGGATGTCCCCAACCAAATGGAAAGCAAGGAGATCCCATACCCGCCTGCGTCACTCCATCAGAAAAGAATATAAGTCTGTCTCCGGGATGTGCTTCATATACCGAATACTGCAAGATGGCTTCCCGCTTTGGAGCAGTCGATTTATCTTTTCGCTCAATAACAGACATATCCTTAATCGGCTCTACCATTGTCTGCTGCCGGATCAGAATATACGGCGGATTATCATACTCCATAATACGGACAGTTGCGCTTGGCTCTATATCAACAAGCGTAAATGTCGCGTAACTGATACCGCGCTCTTTACATACAGGCAGCGTATTCATGATAATCTCCGCAGCACGCTTTATAGGAATATCATTCGCAATGAACTTCGTTGCCATAGTTGCTGTCAGAGTAGCAAGAACACCGGCTTTTACTCCAGAACCAAGCCCATCAGAAAGCGCTGTAATAACACGTCCATCAGCCTGATTCTTTTCGGATAAGAATATATCGCCGGGTGTATGCTGGCGATATTTGCACATCTGAAAATGACCAACTTCAATAAAAGTTTCCGGCAGACCTTTCTGTGATACCACCGGTTTCTTGGCAATCATCGTCTCCATGTTTATTGGTCCTCATCCTCATCATCAGAATATGAATCAATGATAGAATTCAGCATCGATTCTGTTTCAGCAGCATTCTCACCCAACAGGAAGGCAATTTTTTGAACAACAGCCAGATTCTTATCTATAACTTTGCGGGCTTGACTAACAGTTCGCCGCCGCTGAATCTGAGGCGCAGTAATATCCTCAACAACCCCAGCGGCAATCTCTTCTTTTTCAATCTCAAATACTGTAATATGGAAAATCTTTTTACCTTCACGAATTTCGCGCTCAATAACATCAGGCCCATTCATCGCAAGAACATCAGCAAAGAATCTTGAAGCAGTAGTAATCTTTGTAAGATCAGCGCCTTCAAGTCCGGGCTTTGCCTCAAACATCTCAACGACATCCTTACCCATAAGGCGGGCAAAATTCAGATTGCATTCTACAAGATTAAGATTCTTATCAACAATAACAACACCGCTGGGAATTGCCTGAATCAAACCGTTCGCCTTTTTCTGAGCAAGCTTACGCATATAAGAAACACACATCGTCTTTTCAGCTCTGTTATCAAGCATAGCTTCCGCAAATGCGCGGCAAGTATCATATCCGCAGCTTGCGCAGTTTAATTCATCAGCGGCCATATACTTTCCAACAGAACGCAGCGCCGCTTTTATTTCCTCTTCTGAATGCTCCGCACAGCGGACTGGCTGAATTGGAAGGGTACCGGCGAGATCGGGTGCTGCAGAACGGCTCTGCTCATCAAGACAGTTATCCGCAGATTCAGCGTAGGCTAAAAGCTCAATACGCCGGATTGCACCGGCAGCGGTTCCAGCAGAACCAGGACCATTTACACAGCCGCCGGGACATGCTAACAGTTCCATAAACAGCGGAGATGTCATATTTTGCACATCAAGACCATTCAGGGCATCATAAATCTCCGGAATACCAGAGACGGACATGGTACGAACATCAGGCATTCGATTATACTTCTTCATAGTCGCAATCATGCCGCCGTCAATCGGAAACAAAGCGCCTTTCGCTGCTCTCCTCGGTACAAAAGACGCAGGAACATTCCTGCTAAACCTGTTCAGTTCTATACCTGATTCTTTAAGAAGTTTTCTGAATTCCTTAAAAGTAATAGCAACATCTATCTCATTCCATAAATCAGACTCACGTTTTTTTGCAATACAAGGACCAACAAACACAATACCAATATCATCACCATACAGTTTGCGGAGATACCGAGCATGAGCAAGAAGAGGAGACGCAATATCGGTAATATACTCTGTATACTCAGGCATATATAATTTAATATATTCCACAACAGCAGGACAGGCTGAAGAAATAAATAATTTCTGTCCATCAGGCTGTTTTCCAGCCTCAGTAATTTCGTTTGCCAACTGCGCCGATATAAGATCAGCACCCAAAGCAGTTTCTGAGACACCAGCAAAACCCAATTTGCTGATTGCCTGTGTTATCTGTCCAGGCGTATATTCAGGAAATTCTGATACAAAAGAAGGAGCGAGTGAAACATATACTTTAGTTTTTATCTGCATGAGCTGGCTAATCCGCCCGTAATCTTCACGTACCCGTTTCGCGTGAGAAGGGCAGTTGATAACACATGCTCCGCAGGAAATACACATTTCCGAAATAATTTTAGCATGACCGTTTTCAACACGGATAGACTTTACAGGACAACAGCGGATACATTTATAACAATCCTGACACTCAGTCGGTTCAGTGTAAATGGGATAATGAAAATTCATTCTGTACCTCCTAATTCCAGTTCCTGAGCAAGTAACTGATCAAGATTTTCCGGCGTTACTTGTGAAAAAAGCTTCCCATTTATGCGAATATTCGGGCCATCTTTACAATTGCCATCACACAGACAGCCCCGTACACAGACAGATTCCGACAAATTATGTTCATCAATATAGCGTTGAATAACTTCAGCAATTAATGCATTTCCCCTGCTGAAACAGGAACTCCCCATACAAACGGTTATTGTTGTCATTAATAAATCCTCCACAGACTGTAGCCTCTTTATTATACCACAGGAATTTTAAGTTATGGGGAAAAAAAATCAGTTTTACTGAAATTAACAGACTTAAATTAAACATAGCGCATTACCGATTCAACAAAATTGACAGCGTCTTTTTTGCCTGATATATTATCATAATGAAGATATTAAACGGTATTCCAGTCTCAAAAGGCACAGCGACAGGCAAAGCGTTCATTATAGAACATATTTTACGGCCAGAAATACCTGCTGCACCTCTAATAGAAAAAGAGAGGCAAGCAGGATGGGCAAGATTAACAGCCGCGCTTTTAAAAGTCCGCAGTGACATAAAGGCGCTGCTTGAAACACCAGACCCCGAACAGCAGGCCATTTTTGAATCATATCTGCTCATGCTTTCTGATACCGATTTCATTTCGCAGGTGGAACAGGAATACCAAAAACAAAATCATCAGATTGAATTTGTTCTTAACGAAAAAGTAGAAGATTTTGCATCAAAACTACGCGCAGCCGGAGATGCCTACCTTTCTGCGCGCGCCGATGATATCACCGATGTGTTTGGCAGAGTACTTAATGAGCTGCTGGGTGTCCGCCGGTTTGATTATTCTCAGATACCGGAACATACTGTTATTGTAGCAAAATCACTAAGCCCGTCAGAAGTCGGCGAACTTGCTGCAAGACACTGCAGCGCAATCATACTTGAAGAAGGCGGAGTTAACAGCCATTTAGCGATTCTCACACGAAATTACAGTATTCCAGCCCTGTTCGCGGTTCCGCACGCTGTCTCAGAAATACATACTGGGGATATGCTTATTGTAGATACCCAGGAAGAAAAAATCATCATATCGCCTGACAGTGAAGTAATAGATCAATATCTTCATCATATCGCACAAGAAGAAATGCGCCGAAACCGTTTGGCATCAAATAGACAATATCCTGCTCTTCTGCGAGACGGAACACCCATCACAGTGCTTGCAAATATAGGCAGCGTAGAAGAAGCCCGCATCGCGCTTGATGAAGGCGCAGACGGTATCGGTTTATTCAGAACAGAATTCCTTTTCATGCAGGCAGCAAATCAAAATAAGAAAAAGGGAAAAGCGGCCGTATCAATCTCTGAAGAAAACCAATTTCAGGCATATAAAGAAGTGCTGCAAATAATGAAGGGCAAACCGGTAACAATCAGAACGCTTGACGCAGGCGGAGATAAAATTATCAATGCGGCAGATATCCCTATCGCAAATGAAAAAAATCCGCTGCTGGGACAACGCGCAATACGGTTAACCCTTGCTGATCCGCCGTTATTCAGAACGCAGCTTCGGGCATTATACCGCGCGAGTATGTACGGGGAATTAAAAATCATGCTGCCGCTTGTCACACACGTTGCTCAGGTAAAAGAGACATTCCGTATCATAAAAGAAGTACAGTCAGATTTAATGCGGGAACAGATTCCATTCCGCACAAATGTACCAGTCGGGATTATGGTAGAAACAGCAGCGGCAGCAGTAATTGCGGATATATTTACGCAATTCTGTGATTTTTTCTCAATCGGAACAAATGATTTGACACAGTATACCCTTGGAATCGACCGCGAAAATCGCGTTGTCGCTGATCTATTCAGTGAGTTTCATGCGGGAGTGCTGCGCCTGATCGCTTATACCGTGCAAAGCGCCAGAACAGCAGGTATTCCTGTATCAGTATGCGGAGAAATGGCGGGGCAGGAAGAGGGTATGAAAGTTCTTGTCGGGCTTGGAGTCAGAACGCTCAGTATGACACCGAGTCTTATCTGTGAAGCGAAAGAAATCCTTTCACACTATACCCTTGATGAACTGGAACAAATCAGCGCAAAAGCATTTCCCAAACTTCCGTTGAGTCAGCTCGGCAGCTTTGAAACATAATAAGTTAATATATTAAGGAAGAAAACAGTTGGATAAAATAGATGATGTTGCTGAACAGCAAACAGAACAAAGTGAAAACACAGTTTCCAATCTCTATGATATAAATCAGAAATACAGCGGAATTCCGCTGATTGTAATCGCAGGCCGCCCCAATACAGGCAAATCAACACTGTTTAATCGTTTTCTGCACAGAAGGAGAGCGATAACAGATCCAACTCCGGGTGTAACACGCGATCCCATCTGTGAGCAAGCGTTTATTAATGGATTGCCAGTCCAGCTTATGGATACCGGCGGATTTAAGCTGGACCGAGAGACAGGAACAATGGAAGCGGTTATGGATGAACTCGTTGTCCAAAAAACGCTTGAATCATTAAAACAGGCTGACCGTATCCTGCTGATGCTTGAAGCAGGCAACATAACCGGCGAAGATGAAGAACTTATTGCGCTGCTGCGCCCATACTGGAATAAAGTCATCGCGGCAGTAAATAAAACAGAGGGCGGAAGGCTCGCAGAAACCGCATGGGAATTTACCAGATTTGGCTTTCAGGATTTATTGTGCATCTCAGCAGAACATGGGGATCATATTGATGACCTGGCCAGGAAACTTACAAACGGCTTGGATTTTTCACAGGTACAAGTACTGTCAAAAGAAAAACTGCCAATACGTATAGCAATTGTAGGCAAACCAAACACCGGAAAATCAACACTTTCAAACAGACTGACACACTCTCAGGCATCTATCGTAAGCGATTATGCCGGAACTACAAGAGATGTCGTAGAAGGCTCTTTTAGCTATAAGAATCAATCATTCACTCTTCTTGATACTGCCGGTATCAGGCGCAAAGCAAAAGTAAAAGAAAACATCGAGTATTATTCAGTAACACGAGCTATTAAATCGCTTGATCGATGTGATATCGTTTTTCTATTGATTGATATACAGGAAGGACTTGCAGAGCAGGATAAAAAACTTGCGCAGCTCGCAAGTGAACGCGGGAGAGGCGTTATTTTTGTTCTGAATAAGTGGGATACACAGGAAGAACAGACAAAAAAGGCATTCCGAGATACTGAAAAAAATATAAAAATCATGTTCGGTCATATGGGGTTTGCGCCGATAACTGCTATCTCGGCACAAAACGGCAGCGGCATTAAGCAGCTGCTTGATATCGCGCTCCAGCTTTATTCTCAATTAACAAAAAAAACAGATACCGGTATTTTAAATACAGCATTATCAGATTGGCTCTCAGCATACCCGCCGCCGGCAAGCAGGGCGAATCATTTTAAAATTAAATATATGGTGCAGACATCAGTAAATCCGGTATCTTTTCTGCTGTTCGCAACTCGTCCGGAAGCGGTACCTGACACATATCTTGCGTACCTGAGAAACCGCATCAGACAAGATCTGGGATATGAAAATATTCCGATACAGCTTGATATACGCGCAAGCCGCAAAAAATGGGAAGACCGCGACCAGACATAATCTTTGCAGGAGGATTGTATGCAATTGTACTCAATCGGAGAAGCAGAAGAGCTGACAGGGATTAAGGCTCATGTACTTCGTTATTGGGAAACAGTATTCCCAGTGCTCGCACCACGCAAAGATTTCGGCGGCAGACGTGCCTATTCAGCCCGCGATTTACAGATAATAATGCGGCTGAAATATCTCATAAAAGAACGGAAATTTACAATCGAAGGCGCATATGATGAAATGATCGCAGAAACAGCGCTGTACGCCGACACACAAAGTATAACCGCTGATATACTGCATGAACTGCATGAACTGCGCGGAGAACTTTCCGATTTATATCTCGTCATTCGTAAATATCGAACAAACCATAAAGGCTCTGATGAAACATAATATCTCTTTATTTTCCGCTGTATCACAGGAAGCACAATCTGTCTTAAATCAGTTTGATGAAATTATCAGGCAAACACGTCCAATCAACAGCAAACAATTTCAGCAGCTTCCGCGTGATATCAAACAGCTTTTTCACTATCTTACCGATGAACGCAATACCCGCAGAAGCGGTTATATGAATGACAGCGCAACGTTAACAGCGTATATATATTACTATCACTGGTGGAATTTAGTCCGCCTGACCACATTATTTTCCGGGATGCCGCCAAACAGTATCTTACCCTTTAGCAGCTCTCCAGAAGAAGAACTTGTCTGCGTCGATATAGGTTCAGGCCCGTTAACAGTCCCTACAGCGCTCTGGCTTGCCTGTCCTGAATTACGCTCGCGCCGGCTGACATGGTACTGTATCGACAATTCCGCTAACGCGCTTGCCGCTGGAACAGATTTATTTTATGCCTGTACAGCACGCACACACCTGACCGATTCAGAAGAGCCCTGGCAAATCACAAAAGTCAAAGGCTCTATTGGCACAGCGCTCCGTAAAAAAGCGGTATTCATCAGCTGCGCAAATCTTTTTAATGAAGTTATACAGAATTCTGATGAGCAGCTGGAAACAATCGCCCGCCGTTATGCGGTTCTGCTCGATTCATATACAGTAAAAGGAGAGCGGGAGAATACACGGCCTGTACAAATGCTTATTGTAGAACCAGGTATTCCATACGCAGCACGATTTATCAGTCTGCTTCGTGCATCTTTACTCAAGCGTCATTATATTCCTGTGATGCCCTGTCCTCACCGAGTGATCTGTCCGCTTGACGGGAGAAGGGGAGGCAAATGGTGTCACTTCGTTATAAACGCAAAAGAAAATGCCCCGCAATCACTGGCGCAGCTGTCAAAAAAAGCAGGGCTGGAAAAAGACCGAGCCGTTCTTTCTTTTCTGTTTGCTCAATATACTCCTGCCTCAGCAGCTGAGAAATCATCATACACAGAGAAAAACAGCACATATGTAACAATACGTGTCGCAAGCGATCCCATTCGTCTGCCTCATAACCGGACAGGATTTTACTGCTGCTCAGAAGCAGGAATGATACTGCTTACCACTGATACCGCCGCTGCGACACACATACATTCAGGGGATTTGCTCTCAGTACCATATCCGCGCGAAGATCGCCATGATGAAAAAAGCGGCGCTCTTATCGTACCGTTTTTCGCAGATACTCATTCAAAAATTGCCGGACATTCCCCGCGGCACACAAAAAGGGTCTTCCATGAACACACAAACAAATAAAACATTTATTCAGACAGTCGCTATCTTCGCAGTCCTTATCCTCTTTTTTGTTCTGCTTTTGGGAATGATGAAACCGTTTTTTTCTGTTTTGCTGTGGTCTGTCCTGCTGTATATTATCATTTATCCCCTGTACCGCCGGGCAACAGCGCACCTCAATCCGGAAAAACGGTTATATCAATTTTATCGGAGTATACTCGCAGGCATATTTTCGGCAGGGACACTGGCGGTAATTGTTGTGCCCATCGCGGTTATCGCGCTGCTTCTCATCAGACAACTCGCCGATTTTCTTTCCGCAGCGGAACAGTATCTGCGCAGCAACAAAGATTTTTTTTCCTCGACACAATCAGGCATACGCATTTCGCAGCTGCTGAGTCAGCTTTCCATGGGTGCCATTGATCTGTCAGCGGCTGATATCAAAGCCCAACTGCTTGATTTTATCAGCCGGTATAATGGGCGTATTATTTCGTTAGGTACAGAAATCATCAGCGGAACAGGCAGTTTTATTGTTTCACTGCTGTTTATTGTATTTACACTCTTTTTCTTTTTCCTTGATGGAGAATATCTGCTCTCTCTTTTTTCGCGCGCAATACCAATCCCCTTGCCGTATATGGCGGCGCTGCGCAGTAAGTTCGCACAGATAACACGCAATTTATTTTCCGGATATATTCTGGTAGCTCTGTATCAGGGATGCGCGGCATATATTATTATGAAACTGTTTTCAGTGAACGGCGCGCTGCTGCTTTCAGTCACCTTGCTGTTTGCCTCGTTTATTCCCATGCTGGGAGCGGCAATCGTATGGCTGCCAATCGGTATATACCTGTGCGCCACAAAAACTGTCGCATACGGTATATTCTTTATTATACTCTGCGGATTCTGTGTCAGTATGCTTGATAACTTTCTGCGCCCGTTTTTCCTTAAAGACCGTATACAGGTACATCCGCTTGTTATTTTCTTTTCAATACTTGGCGGTATCAATCTGTTTGGCATGAACGGCCTGCTGCTTGGGCCAATAACAGTCATCATGTTTTTTACAGTGCTTGATCTCCTTACTGAACAAGAAGAAAAAACAGTACCATCTGAGACAGAACAGCAGCTGCCTGATAGTAAATAAAAAACCGCTGACGAAATCCGCCAGCGGTCATGAAATTTACATCGCGCACAGCTCCCTAAAAAAGAGAGCTGATTTCTTTTTGATACAGTTCCGCAATTTTATACCGCATTATTTCCTGTTTCGCTGACAACTCAACTCCTACTTCAAACGGTTTTGCAAGAAGCGCAAATTTTCCTATCCGCTCAAACATTTTAAACCCTGTTTTTCCGCTGACCAGTTCCTGTATCTGTTCTTCAAACAGTTTCTGAATCTCAGTTTTATGCAGCAGATCTTCATAATCATCGGAATCAATATGATGCTCCTGTGCGTATGCCGTTAACGGCTCTTTTGCCGGAATAATCAGAGCGCCAAGATACCGCTGATCCTGCCCAACTACAATACACTGAGCAATATAGGGTGATTCATTCAGCTTCATCTCTATAGGCAGCGGTTCAACATTCTCGCCACCGCGCAGAACAATGGTATCTTTTTTCCGCCCGCGCAGAACAATCTGGCGGTCAACCGTAAACATGCCGATATCCCCGGTATCAAACCAGCCGTCCGCAGTCATAACCGCAGCTGTCAAATCAGCGCGGCGGTAATAGCCTTTCATCACAGTTTCACCCTTTATCTGCACAGCGCCTTTACAGCCGGGAGGTAATTCTTTTCCTGATTCATCAACGATGCGCACCGCAACACCGCGGATAGCCGAACCAACAGTGCCAAATGTCGGATTGCGCAGCGGACGGACAGAAATAACCGGAGCAGTCTCAGTAAGCCCATATCCTTCCACAATATTTACACCGATTGCCCAGAAAAACTCATCAATATTTGGAGGCAGCGCACCGCCGCCTGAAATCCCGCCGCGGAAGTTTGTTCCCAATTTCGCCCGGATTTTGCTGAATACCAGTACACCGCCTAATGCTTTGAGCGGAGAAAGAAGCAGCCACGGCAATGTATAAAAAATCCGCTTGAGTATAATATGATCGTTTCCAAAACGGGCGTTCTGCCGGAAAATAGCACGCTCAAGCCGACTCTGAGCAACCGCCACATTTACAAAAAACTTAAACAGCACATTTGCGATACCGCCCGTTTTCTTCATTGCCCGGAATACACCATCATAAATAGACTCAAATACACGCGGAACGGCCGGAATGAGATGGGGATTAAGTTTCTGAAAATCTGCCAGCAGAATACTGCCGACAGGCTTGGAATAACACAACGCAGCAGCCTGTACTAAAATAACATACTCACACAGCCGCTCAAATGCGTGCCACACCGGCAGCACAAGAATCGCGCGTTCTCCCGGATTCAGATAAATACGTTCTACAAGTTCATCAAGCTGCGTAATAAAATTGCCGTAGCTGAGCATAACACCTTTCGGTTCGCCTGTTGTTCCGGAAGTAAAAATAATGCAGGCAATATCATCTTTCTGCCCTTTTTCAATTTCTGCTTCTATCTGTGTCTCGTGATCACAGCGGAACGTATGCCCTTTCTGCAGCATATCAGTCCACTGCAGCAGCTCCACCCCGCAATCACGGGCAAGCTGCTGTTCTGTCTCCGTACACGGATCAAAACAAATCAGCCGGCGCAATTGTAGCAGACTTTTACGCAACCCCAAAATTTTCCGTACCTGTGCGGGATTCTCAGCGATAACCGTTCTGCACTCGGCAAACGACAAAATATAAGCAAGGTCCCGTTCCGTCGCGTCACAGCCCCGCGGAACATCTGCCGCCCCGATGGCCATAATTGCCATATCAGCCTGAAGCCATTCTTTTCTGTTATCAGAAATAAGCCCAATATGCTCACCGCGTTCAATACCGCAGGCGATAAGCGCTCCGGCAAAATCAAGGACTATTGAGTACAACTCACGATACGTAATCGCGGCAAACGAACCGTCAGACGAACGGGAATACTGCGCGGGAATATCGGGGTGTTCACAAGCAATACGTCTGAGCAGCTTCGGCAATGTCTGGTCCATACACATAATCTCCTGTCAAAATGACAAACTTTGCAATTTTATCAATCTTTTTTACTATACAACCATATTTATATTAGTGCAAGAGAGCAATGCAAATGTACGTCATAAACAGATTTATTTATATTACAACTGCTTGCAGAGTTTCTGCATGTATTGAGAACACTGGATTAATATGCAGAAGGAAAAGACTCACTGAGTCTTTATACACGAGTCAGTGACTCACAGATAGAGACTCAGTGACTCGCGCTGCAAAACTCACTGACTCACATATTATGAGTCAGTAACTCGCATCTCGTTTTATGTTTTCAAACATCGCCAATTCACACTATCCGCTAATTTATTTCGTTGACTGTAGAACAGATAGGATGTTATAATTATGCGCATGAGTGAAAGTGAATTGAGTCCCGAAATTGCTGCATTATTAGCAGCTGCAGAAGAAACAGTCCCCGATACGGATTTTGTTGAGCCCGTTGCCCCATCATATGATGAAGACGGTCTTGAAATTCAACCGGGAGAAGCGGTTTCTCCGCCCTCATCAGCAGCGAATGTTGATCTGAGCAAAAAGTCATTTGATCCGATCACTGAATTTTTTTCATCTGAGCCGTCAGAAGTCTTTAATGATCCGGCATATTATAAAACAGCTCTTTCCGGCGAAAACGAAACAGCACAGCGGCTGCATGTTCTGCTGTCAAAATATCTGAAAGCAACTGATCCAGCGGACAGAACCGTTTACCGGCAGCAGATAACATCCGCATATTGGGAATTTCTGCGAAGTCTGGCTCCCAAAATGGGGCAGCCCAATATCGCATTATGCAAACGGATGCTCATGCGTTTTGCAGTGGTATTGCCTTCATTATTCACAGCAGAACAGCGGGCGACATTTTCTTCAGCCTTTTTAGAAAACCGTACGGGAGAACCCGTTTATTATCTGGATGAATGGTTCCGTGAAATTGCTCAGGGACGGTTGACTATCTCAATGACAGATGAAGGCCGGCCTGCTCGAAAAAACTCAGGAAACGCTGCCGAAGAAGCCGCTCATCTGCAGCAGCTGCAAAGTAAAAACTCCGGGAAACTTCAGAATGTGGAAAATCTGATTACCGGAAAGGAAAATCAGCGTTCCATGCTTGAGGCTGAACTGCGTTCACGTGTAGATCAAATCTGCGAGCACACTCCGTTTACTGCCGCCCCGCATCATTCTAATCCATATTCAGACTCACAAAAACGGATGGTTACAGAAATCAATGAGCGGCTTCGTCAGCTTTTAAAAGTTGACAGGGAATTGACCAATCTGTTACGTGAATTTGAAGACGCAAAAGAAACAGAAAACTCGCTGCTGCGAAAGATGAGTGATACATCTTCTTCAGTTGAAGTCTCTTCTACCGATATTATGACCGAGCTTGATACTGTGCGTCAAATGGCAAAAATGACTGTCGGCCGGAAAGGCAATCACTTTCCTATCTTTACCCGTGAATATTATCACTGTACACCTCGGTCAACAGGATTTCGGGAAAATGTTGTAGACATTCTGGCATGGATTGAGTCAATAGATCCCAACGCTTTCTGCCGTATTCATAAAAACGTTTCCAACCGTATTGTTCCATATGTAATATTACTTCCAACTTATGGAGATATGGGGATGTGCTGGGAACCATTTGACCGATATAACCGTATAACGAGCCGCGGCCGTATTGCAATTCCTATGTATCCAAAAGATCTTAAAATTGCTCTCCTGACAGCTGTTGCAGATCTCAGATGGCAGGTCGCAAAGGAAAAAGCGTCTTATTATTGGATGGAAGAGGGTCTTACCGGACAATACTACCAATGGCTGCTTTCAGAAAAACTTAAAGGAGACATAAAGGATTATTTTATCGCCGACTACGTAATGTGGATGACCAAAGAAAGCGCCGGTGTTCAGCGCCTGCCAAAAGAAGTTCGAGGAATTTTCTGGCGGTTCATGCCTTTTGCGCAGAATATTAAAGAGATGCTTAAAACCCGCAGCGTTGTATACCAGGAATTGTATCAGCGGGATATTAATCGTTCTATGTCAGATGGATATTAATTATAATTTTCAAAGTAACAATATGCAGATTAGACATCTTCTTTTTGATATGGACAATACGCTCTATCCAGCGTCTTCTGCCATGAATCAGGGGATTACTTCTCGCATGAATCAATTTGTTGCTGATTTTGTCGGCATATCACTGGAAGAGGCATGTGAGTTACGAAAACTGGGGGTTGCCCAATATGGAACAACACTTGGTTTGCTTCACCAGAAATTTGGGTTAACCGATATAGATGTTTTTTTTACTGCAGTACATCCTGAATCAGAAACAGCAGAGTTGGAACCAGATCCTTCTCTGCGTACCTTTCTAGAATCTTTGCAGTTACCAATGACAATACTCACAAACGCGCCCCGGATTCATGCGGAACGTGTTCTGCGTTTTTTTAATATCATTGATTTATTCATTGGCATTCACACAATTGAAAGCAATGCGCTGCGCGGCAAACCGCATCCGGAAGCATACAAAACCGCGATTGAATCCTCTGGATATAAGATAGAAGAAACACTGTTTTTTGATGATCACCTTAAATATATTGAAGGTTATGACCGTGCTGGCGGTACTCCGGTATGGATACGGCCAGATACGATGACTGTTCCGGAACATGGAAAAAAATATCTGCATCTTGAATCCATTTATCAGATACCAGAGTTTTTAAACCATAGCAGCTTTTTTTCTGCGTAAAAACGCATAAAGAGGCTTGAATAAAACACTCTGATAATTTATAATATAGAACATATTTGGGGAATTAGCTCAGTTGGCTAGAGCGATTGGTTCGCAATCAATAGGTCGTGGGTTCGACTCCCATATTCTCCACAATATAAGGAGTTTATTTGTGTGGTTCTGCATCATTTCTGATCTGCCACTCTTGTAAGGATAAGGCGATGTGTTCGCGGGTAAGCGTTCACACCGCCTTTTTTTATGTATATTATAATACGATGAAAGAGAGACAAAAGTAATGGAAAAGCTTCCTGAGTTTTTTGGCTGCATGGTTTTTAATGATACTGTTATGCAGCAGCGTTTACCAAAGAACACATATCAAGCTCTGAAAAAGTGTATTAAAGACGGCAAACCGCTTGATCTGAGTGTTGCAAATGTTGTCGCTAACGCAATGAAAGACTGGGCTGTAGAACATGGCGTTACGCATTATACACACTGGTTTCAGCCAATGACGGGGATTACCGCAGAAAAACATGATAGTTTTATTTCTCCTACAGAAAACGGCGGTATCATTATGGAATTCTCCGGGAAAGAACTGGTAAAGGGCGAACCTGACGCATCAAGTTTTCCATCTGGAGGATTACGTGCTACTTTTGAGGCTAGGGGATATACCGCATGGGATCCAACTTCTTACGCGTTTATAAAAGATGGTTCTCTGTGTATTCCTACCGCGTTTTGTTCCTATACTGGCGAGGCACTTGATAAAAAAACACCGCTGCTGCGTTCTATGGAAGCGCTTGATCATCAGGCTGTTCGTATTCTCAGACTATTTGGAAATAAAACAGTCCGTCATGTGATAACGACTGTCGGACCAGAACAGGAATATTTTCTTATAGATAAACAGCTTTTTGATCAAAGAATGGATTTGCTGTTTTGCGGCAGAACCCTATTTGGAGCCAGACCGCCAAAGGGACAGGAACTTGAGGATCATTATTTTGGTGCAATAAAACCGCGCATCGCAGCTTTTATGAAAGAGCTTGACGAAGAACTCTGGAAGCTTGGTATCCTTGCAAAAACAGAACATAATGAAGCCGCGCCTGCTCAGCACGAACTTGCGCCTATTTTTACCACAACAAATATTGCAGCTGACCATAATCAGCTGACAATGGAAACAATGAAAAAAATAGCGCTCCGTCACGGTCTTGTCTGCCTGCTTCATGAAAAACCATTTGCAGGGGTCAACGGCTCCGGAAAGCATAATAACTGGTCTCTCTCTACAGATACTGGACTAAATTTACTTGATCCAGGAGAATCTCCAGCGGAAAATGCGCAGTTTCTGCTTTTCTTAACAGCGGTTATCAAAGCCGTAGATGAATATCAGGAACTTATGCGTCTTTCTGTTGCAACAGCAGGCAATGACCACCGCCTTGGCGCTCTTGAAGCGCCTCCGGCAATTATATCCATATTCCTTGGAGATGAATTAAGCGCTATTCTCGAAGCGATAGAAACAGGCAAACCATACGGTAAACGTGAGAAGGAAGTTATGACTGTTGGAGTACACTCACTTCCGTCATTCCCAAAAGATACAACAGACCGTAATCGTACTTCACCATTTGCATTCACCGGGAACAAATTTGAATTTCGTATGCCTGGTTCGGCACTTTCAATTTCCGGTCCCAATATTGTACTTAATACAATTGTCGCAGAAGAACTCAGACAATTTGCTGATGAACTTACCCAGGCAGCTGATTTTACCAAAGCAATAAATGATCTCATCCGCAGAACAATAAAAGAGCATAAGCGAATTATTTTTAACGGTAATGGCTATGACGAATCTTGGATTCAAGAAGCAAAACGCCGTGGTCTGGCAAATCTTAAAACAACTGCAGAGGCAATGCCGCATTTTCTCGATAGAAAAAGTATGGAAGTATTCACCCGCCATATGGTATTCTCCGAAGTAGAAATCAGATCCAGAACAGAAATCATGCTGGAGTCTTATAATAAGGCACTGAACATTGAGGTGCTGACAATGCTCGACATGATTAACAAACAAATACTTCCGGCAGTATTCCGCTATATCAGAGATCTATCACAGACCATTATTAATATAAGACAAGTTCTTCCTGACGCAAAATGCAAAATAGAACTTGAAACGGTTCAAAACTTAACTAACCTTGCAGACGCGTTATCTGAAGCTGCATCAGAACTAAAAAATCAATATGCACAGGCACATTCATTTTCCAGTACAACAGCATGCGCGCGCTTTTACGCCGATGCGGTAGTTCCTGCCATGCAGAAGGCACGTTCTATTGCTGATGAAATTGAACCAATTCTTGGCGATGAATATAAACCGTTTCCATCGTATTCAGATTTATTATTCCGTATCTGAATAAACCGAACATAATAAAGGGGTGGCACAGAATGACTGGCAATAGGCAAAATAGATTTAATGTGTTTTCGCGGCGGATTATTGAAATAGGCATACCTATCTTGGTAATACTTATTTTATGTATTTTCATATTTTATGCGGTCTATTTATTTCGTCTGAAGTCACTGCTGCGAAAAGAAACTGAAAATCATTTACAGGGCATATCTGAAGTTTCTGCACAAAATTTCGACAAGCATATTGCTGACAAGATGAATACGCTCACCGCTATTGCAGCTATCTTTCATTTTTCAGATGACATTTTTAATGTTCACAACAAGCAAATTCTCACCAATATAATGCAATCAAGTGATTTTGACTGTATGGCTATTGCGGATATCAGCGGACAGGCATATTTCACCTGTGACGCCACAACAACGGATATAGGTAATTCTCCCTATTTTTCACAGATTAAAGAGGGAAAACATTTCCTTGCAGGCCCAGTATATATTGAAGCTTTAAAAGAAAATGCATTTGTTTTTGGCGCTCCGTTACTCAGCAGCAATGGAAAAATAGGCACAATACTGGGCATCCGTTCCATATATACTGCAGACAATTTATTTACTGCTGCTGACCAAGATATCACAGGCAACAGTTTCTCTATCATTATTGATGAAAATGGTCTTTTTATCGCGGGAAAATACAGAAATCTAATCTCTGAAGTATTTCCTAATTTTTTTGATGGCTTGAAAACGGCAAAATTTAAAAGTTCTTATACGTATGACCAAATCATACAGAATATGAAGCAGTGTAACGGCGGATTATCCAATTATTTGCTGGGAAACTACCACCTTTATATGGCGTATCAGCCGCTGGAATATAATAACTGGTATTTTCTTACTTTTATTTCAGAAAAATCGCTTACACAACGTTCTCAATCTTTCTTTATATTGTCTGTAATACTTTGCAGCTTCTTTCTGTTGGTCATGTTTATCGTCTGTATCTTGTTGGGATACAATTCGATTCAATACCAGAACAAATTGCAATCACTTGCTTTTAAAGATCCGCTGCTTGATGGTGGTAACGGTTTGTGGTTCATGGTAGAAGCTCAGAAACTAATACAAACGCTGCCTCCAGAACGTTATATGCTGGTATATATCGATATAGAATCTTTGCGAATTATAAATGAGAGTTTTGGAAGAGATGCTGGAGACTGGACAATTCAACATGTATATCGTTGCATATGCAGTATTTTAACGTCTGGTGAAATCACGGCCCGTGATAATCAGGATGATTTTCTGCTTCTTATGAAATACCATTCTGTTAAAATTGCACGCGAACGATTAGAGATGTTATCATATAAAATTAACTGGGAATCTAACAGGCCTTACCCCAAGTTTTTTATTGGGCTATGTGCTGGATTATACATAATAAAAGATCCAACCATGGATTTTGATTCTATAAAAGATAAGACATTCATTGCTTTGAACAACGCAAGGCGGCAGACGGGTTCTATTGTGCACTACGCATTCTTTAAAGAGGAGGATCGTACTCACCTGTTGGAGGAAAAAAACGTTGAAAACAGGATGATTTCGGCGCTTGATAATAAAGAATTTATTGTGTATCTTCAGCCAAAATTTAGTCTCAAAACAGATACCATTAGTGGTGCAGAAGCGCTTGTTCGCTGGATAGACCCCGAAATAGGAACTATTCTGCCAGCCAGTTTCATCCCTCTTTTTGAACGCAGCGGATTTATCTTGGAATTGGATCTGTACGTTTTTGAAAACGTCTGTAAAATAATGAGAAAATGGCTTGATTCAGGACATACCCCCTGTATTATTTCAATAAACTTATCAACTTCATATTTATCAGATAAACATTTTCTGGAACGTTTTGAATCTATCAGAGCTCAATATCAGATTCCCGCATTTTATCTTGAGTTGGAAATATCCGGCCTTGCATTGGCATCTAAATGGCAATATCTCACTGATATTGTAAATCAAATTCATGACTTTGGATATCTTTGTTCTCTGGATGATTTTGGTTCTGTAGACTCACTAAATGCGTTACGCCATTTGCCAATTGATGTACTAAAACTAAACAGGGATTTTTTCACTGGTGGAAAAGAAGATAAGGAAAAAACGGAATCAATAATAGAAAGCATTGTTGAACTAGCCCGAAAGCTGCATATTCATATCGTAGCTGAAGGTGTAGAAAATACAGATCAGGTCGAGTTTTTACGGCGAATACATTGCGATATGATACAGGGATATATATATTCAGGTCCGGTTACTATAGAAGCATTTGAAAAAATGTATTCCGATGGACTTTTCCAAAAATAATCGACACTATAGTAAAGCAGGCTTGTTGATTTTTGCCTGCTTTACTGGAGAAGGGAAGAGGATCAAAAAAGATTAGATCGAATCCGCAGCACCAGGAAGACCTATATCTTTTCTGTAAAACATACCATCAAAGTGTATCGACTGCAATGCCTGATACGCCTGTTTATGAGCCTGCTCAAATGTATCACCATGAGAACATACTGCAAGGACACGCCCCCCGCTTGTAACAAGCATACCATCCTGTTCCTGCGCACCCGCGATAAAAATTTTTACTTGTTCAGAATCACACTCTGTATCATTGAACGAAATAGGAATCCCTTTTGCATATTTACCAGGATAACCGCCTGAAACCGCGACAGGAGCACAATTAAAACCTGGCTTCCATGATATAGGAAAATCCTGTAACTTGCCATCAATAATAGCTGAACATAATTCAGCAAAATCACAGTCCATGAGCGGCAGAACTGCCTGAGTTTCGGGATCTCCAAGGCGAACATTGTATTCCAGAAGTTTCGGTCCATCAGCAGTCATCATGAGACCAAAAAAGATAAATCCTCGATAATCCATTTGTTCAGCAATCATGCCGTTTACTGTTGGCTGAAGAATACAATGATGAAAATCTTCCAGCTGCTTTTCTGTTATATCAGTAACAGGACATACCGCTCCCATGCCGCCTGTGTTTGGCCCTTTTGCGCCATCATTAAGCCGTTTATGATCTCGTGCAGGAAGAAATGGAACAATACATGCCTTACCGGCAGCAGCAAGTTCAGGTGTCACACTGACTGCTGCCAGTATAGAAATCTCTGTTCCCTGAAGAAAATCTTCAATAACCAGTTTCTTTCCGGCATCACCTAAGATATTATTGTTCATAAAATCATCAACTGCTTTATGTGCATCTTCAAGCGTTTTAGCTACCACAACACCTTTGCCGGCTGCAAGCCCATCAGCTTTAATCACAACGGGAACACCGTGCGATTCTATATATTTATGCGCCGTTTGGACATCAGTGCAGGTTACACTTTCCGCACAGGCGACACCGTATTTTTTCATAAATTGTTTCGCGGTATCTTTACTCGATTCAAGTGCTGCTCCCTGTGAATGTGGTCCAACAGTCGGAATACCATACTGTCCCATATAATCAACGATTCCCTGCGCAAGAGGATCTTCAGGGCCAATAACGGCCATCTGACATCCCTCCTGTTTCGCTATAAACGCATACCGTTCAAATCCTCTGAGATTTTCAGGGCAATCGTACAGAGAAGGGTCAATATTAATACATTTTGATTCACGCGCAGTACCGCCATTTCCGGGGATACAGATAACATTGTTAACAATAGGACTTTTAGCAAGAGCCCAGCTGATGGCGTGTTCGCGGCCGCCAGAACCGACTACCAGTACTTTCATACATACAATAGTATAAATAAATGTTACTTTTTGCAATTACTGGAAGAGCGTTTAATAAAAAACTCCCGGAAGGAAATCCGGGAGTTGTAAAATAGAAGTTAAGAGGGACTACTGTTCAGCAGGAGAATTCATGGTAAACACGGTATCCACATTCAGGACTGTCACGAAACGGTCATCTTTTTTCCCAATCCCGACAATAAAATCAACGGATATGGTGTTTCCAAATTTTGGAGGAGCTTCCAATGCATCGGTATCAAGATCAAGCACTTCTTCCACACTGTCTGCAACAGCGCCAAAAACAGCTACATGATTAGCCGAAGCAACTGAAATTTCCATAACAATTATTCTGGTATTTTTAGTCACAGGACTGGGCGGTAACTCAAAGCGCTTGCATAAATTCATCACAGAAATACCCTGATCTCTTGAGCTAATAAGTCCTTCTATACACGGCACTGTACATGGAAGTTGTTCTGGTTCTGAATATACCAAAACTTCCTGTACATGAGAAACCGGTACCGCATATAGTACTCCGCGCAGTGTAAAAGTTAAATATTGATTAATCATTTTTCTTCCGCCTTGTCGTACCTTTACCAGACCCTTTTATTTCAGCTACAGTATTCTCACCGTCTGCTGATATTTCAGAATCACCCTGAATTTTCTGCATATTTTTCTCAGAAACATCTTCATTTTCGGTCACTGATATTTCTGCAAAAGAAAAAATATGATTCACATCAAGCAAAATGATGAAATTACCATTTTGCTGTCCGATCCCCAGAATATATTCGGCCGCAATACTATTTCCCAATTCAGGAGCAGCTTCACAACTGCTGTCCTCAAGCTCAAGGACTTCAGCAACGCTATCAGCGATAGCTCCGAATATACCCTGTTCGCCAGTCTCTGGATCGATAAGTTCCAGGACAATTATACGGGTATCAGCAGAAACCGCTCCATCAGGCATTCCAAACTTTCTGCGCAAATCCACTACAGAAATACTTTGCCCCCGGGAACGAATCAGACCTGCTATCACCGGGTCCGGATTAGGCAGTATCTGAGGTTTTTCATAGGCTAACACTTCCCGAACCTGAAAAACATTAACTGCAAATAGAGTATCTTCCAATGTAAATGTCAGATATTGCTTTGCCATTACTGTATTTTAAAACTCCTCAAAGTCATCATCACTGATAGTCGAACTGTGAGTTTGAACAGTAGAACTTATCGGCTTTGCAGGTTGAGAAACAGGCGGAGCCATCTTTACTGGTGCAGAAGGTGCAATCGGCTTTTCAACTGGGGAACTGCGGACCGGCCTTTGTGACACAGAATCAGAATCGTCAATTTGGAAGAAACTAATAGTTTGAACAAGAGAACGTGCATTTGCAGAAAGTTCTTCTGCCATTGCCGCCATTTGTTCTGAAGCAGCTGCATTCTGCTGAACAACCGTATCCAGCTGAACAATCGCCTTGCTGACTTGCTGTGCACCATTATCCTGTTCACGACTTGCTACAGCAATTTCTTCAATAAGCTGAGACGTCTCATCAATACTCGGAACAACACCGTTAATCATTTCTCCAGCTTTCTCTGCTGTCTGCAAAGTGTGCGTAGATAATTCACTGATTTCACCAGCTGCGGTTTGGCTCCTTTCCGCAAGCTTACGAACCTCACTCGCAACAACAGCAAAACCGCGTCCTGCATCGCCAGCACGAGCTGCCTCAATCGCCGCATTAAGTGCAAGAAGGTTTGTCTGACTAGCAATATCTTCAACAATATGAATCTTTTCCGCAATATCTTTTACCGCAGTAAGCGCTAAATTCACCGCATCGCCACCTGCTTTACTGTCACTTGCGGTCTTACTTGCAATACTCTGCGTTTTTGCAGCATTATCAGCATTCTGTCTGATATTAGCGGCCATCTGTTCCATTGTAGCAGACATCTCTTCTGTACTAGCAGCTTGTTGAGAAGCTCCAGAAGAAACAGACTGACTGGTACTGCTTATCTGAGAACTACCGTCTTCTATCTGCTTTGCCGCACTCAAAATGTCAGAAGTCATCTCTGTTAATTTCACAAGCATATTGGCCAGAGAACGGCTCATCTTTCCAATCTCATCTTTTCGTCGATTTACTTTTTCACGCTGCTCAATCGGAATATGCTTGATAATTAAATCACCATTTGATATGCAGTCAAGCGCATCACTCATAACGATAATAGGATATGAAAGACGTATCGCGATAATAATAGCGATAACAATACCAATAGCGGAGAAGATCAATGCTACAGTAAGCATAACAATGAGCATTGTCTTTATTGAACCGGTAAATTCATTTTCCGGCGCACGGCAGACAACAGACCAATTCTGACCCTCAATCTGCGTATAAGCCATCAGATAATTAGTACCTTTATATGTATATTTTCCTGTACCAGTTTTACCAGTTCTCATATAGGAATGTTGTTCTGCTAATGCTTTAAGAGATGCATCTGAAGCAGACATTTTTTCAATGTTTTCAAGATTTACAACATTCTGATAAGAAGAATCACCAATTGTATTACCAGTTATATTGCTGAGCACATATGGGGCACCTGTTTTTCCAATTGGTATCTGGCGAACAATATCAGAAAGGGCAGAGGCATCTCGTTCAAGGCATAAAACACCGCTTATTCGATTCTGATTATTTCTTATAGGTATAGCATATATGATACTTAAATTTCCCGGATTTTGAGGACTTGCCATAGGATCACTGATAACTTTAGTTCCATTAATAGCCTGCTTAAAATAATCACGGTCAGCAATATTAATATACTCACCATCACTAGTATATGCGTTGCCCCGTGTATCAGTAACAGCAAGAACAATATTTCTTGAATCAGAATCTTTAAATTGTCGCAACGAAAGTGCCTTATCCTGAGCAGAAACAGAATCTGATCTAAACGTATCGCTGAGAGCAAGCGCAGATAATGTTGATGTTTCTTGTTTTAAAGCACTGTTGATTTGCAAAGAAATGGAGTTAGCAAGCGCACCTAAATTATCAAAAATAATAATCATCGCGGCATTACTTGTAAACGCATATGCTATCAAAGTAGAAAGCACACATACAGTAAGCACCAAAGAACCTGTTACTGTAATAAGATAAGATTTCAGGCTTTTCATTCTACAATCTCCCTTTATTTTCTGTAAGACAGCGCCTTTCTGTCCTGCAGTAATGATCTATTTTTACAAAAAACGTATCTAGCGAATCACTTAGAAATGTTTTCCATAAAACCCACTCTTAATTAAAATTCCTCAAAATCACTGTCACTAACTGACAGTGATTCTGTATCAGATTTTTTCTGAGACAACTCAGGAGCCTTTTTTATCAGTAAACCAGCATTTTCAGCGGATTGTCTAGACTCCGAAAAATCAGGCGTATTCCTTTTCTGTTCCTGCCCAATATTAAAATAACTAACAGAATGTACAAGTGATTGTGCATTTGCAGAAAGTTCTTCTGCCATTGCCGCCATCTCTTCAGAAGCAGCTGCATTTTGCTGAACTACAGTATCCAATTGCACAATACCTTTACTGACCTGCTGCGCACCGTTATCCTGTTCACGGCACGCGACAGCTATTTCTTCTATGAGCTGAGACGTCTCATAAATGCTTGGCAATACACCATTTATCATAGAACCAGCTTTTTCTGCCGCGTCTAACGTTCTCACAGATAGTTCGCTGATTTCACCCGCGGCTGTCTGACTTCGTTCAGCCAGTTTTCTAACCTCGCTGGCAACAACAGCAAACCCTTTGCCTGCCTCACCAGCACGGGCTGCTTCGATAGCCGCGTTAAGCGCAAGAAGATTGGTCTGACTGGCTATTTCCTCAACAATATGAATTTTATCGGCAATATCTTTGACAGCCGATAACGCAGAATCAACAGCATCTCCGCCTGCTTTACTGTCAGAAGAAGTTCGATTAGCGATATTCTGTGTTTTAGCCGCATTATCAGCGTTCTGTCTGATATTCGCCGCCATTTGCTCCATAGTTGATGACATTTGCTCTGTGCTCGCAGCTTGCCGCGCAGCACCAGCAGATACAGTCTGACTTGTGCTGCTTATTTGAGAACTTCCATCTTCTATCTGTTCCGCTGCTGACAGAATACTGGAAATTATCTGTTTTAAATTTGAGAGCATATCGTTCATAGCCCGTCCCATCCCGCCTATTTCATCTTTACGGACCATTATCCTGTCACGCATTGACGCAGGAATGTGAGCTAACACAAGATCACCTTTCGCAATGCTTTCAAAGGCATCTTTCATTACAATAATCGGGTTTGTCAGTCTCACTGCCACAATTACAGCAATCACGATACCAATGGCAGAAAATAGAAGGGTAAAACCAAGCATCATATACAGCATAATACTGACTTCGCCGGTAAATTCAGCTTCCGGAGCGCGGCAGACAAGAGACCAATTCGTTCCGGGTATCTGGGTATAAGCCATCAAATATGAAATATTTTCATAAGAATAAAAGCCCATTCCCGATAAACCTTTCCGCATCTGCGCATGGAGAGATGCAAGTGCTGAAAGTTCTCCTGCCCCGGCAGATAGCGCCTCAACATTTTCAGACGTCGTTACTTTTGTATAATCTTTATGCGCAATAGTTGTACCTGTCGCATTATTAATAATATACGGTCCACCTGTTTTGCCAATAACAACTTGACTAACTATATCAGAAAGTCGTTGCGCATCTTTTTCCAGCAGAATCGTACCGATTATTTGGCCGACATCATTTCTTATCGGGGTTGAATATAAAATTGCCCATTGACCGGCGCGCAGAGGGCTCGCAATGGGTTCAGAAACAGAAGTTTTTCCGCTGAACCCGGTCTGAAAAATCTCCAGTGAAGATACATTCAGAGATTGTCCAGTTGTTGTTACCCCATTTCCCCATCGGTCAGTTACAATATACGCATATCGCGCATTGTTCATTTCTTGAACAGGCCGAAGATTAGCAGCTTTTTCGTCAAGTCCTGCCGTGTCGGAACGAATTACATCCCGAAGAGCCAAAACCTGCAAAACCTGAGATTCACTGTTTATCAAATCACTGACTTCCCGTGCGACAGAATCAGCCAACGACTGAATATTTTTTTCAATGATATTCATTGCAGCATTTCTTGCTGAAACATATGCGATCATAGTTGACAGCAAACACACACCAAGTATCAGTGAACAAGTCAAAACAATCAAAAATGATTTCAGACTCTTCATGTATTTCCTCTTCCTTTTCTTATTACTGTTGAGCAGCTTCCTATTTCTAATCTAGTGTATAAAATTATATAGCTGCGCGCCGTTTGTCAATTTTATACCCGAATGATTTACCCGATTATTTTTTTCACGACAGCAATGAGTTTATCGGCGTCAAAAGGTTTTACAATCCATCCAGTAGCTCCAGCAGCCTTACCTTCCATCATTTTTGACTGCTGGTTTTCCGTTGTTAACGCAATAATCGCAGTAAATTTATAGTCCGGAAGTTTTCTGAGCTCTCTGATAAGTTCAATTCCATCCATATTTGGCATATTGATATCAGTAATCACCAGACCAAACCTTTCTTTCTTTGCTTTTTCAAGACCATCAGCACCATCAACAGCTTCAACAACTTCAAATCCCTGCTGCCCAAGAATAAATCCTATACTCTTGCGGATTGATACAGAATCATCAACTGCAAGAATTTTTTTTGTAGCCATTATAACCTCCAGATATGACTATAACCCTGTTTACTTTCACGTATTTCAGCTTATCTTACCGCAACTGACCGCATGCACGCAAAACCGCGGCCGCAATATCAGGAAGCGGTTGTATTTCATCAACACCACCAAGTTTTACCGCCTCGGCAGGCATTCCATATACAATACAAGTTTTTTCATCCTGTGCAATAGTATGAGCTCCAGCATCATGCATTTCTTTCATTCCTTTTGCACCATCATCACCCATACCAGTCATAATAACACCAACAGCATTTTTGCCCGCATATCTAGATGCAGAACGAAATAAAACATCAACTGACGGACGATGCCGGGAAACAAGCGGTCCTTCTTTTACTTCAACATAATATCTCGCTCCACTTCGTTTAAGAAGTGTATGTTTATTGCCAGGAGCAATGAGCGCACGACCACGAACTACAGTATCGCCATCTTCTGCCTCTTTTACTGCAATACGACATAATCCGTCAAGTCGTTTTGCAAATGACGTTGTAAAATGCTCTGGCATGTGCTGCACAATAACCATTCCAGGAGCATCAACAGGAAACATCTCAAGAAAATCTTTTAACGCCTCTGTTCCCCCTGTACTCGCCCCGACAACAATAATTTTTTCTGTTGTCTCAAGGGTAGTTGGCGCACCAGCAGAAAGCATAACATCAGCAGACAATTTTGGCTGAATGCCAAGTTTCTCAGCATATCCAGCACCCTCATTCCGAGGACGGGCAATTAACCGGCGGATTTTTCCAGTTGTCTGATAAGCTGCTTTTACTGCATCACACACGCGAACACGTGATTCAAGTAAAAACTGCTTTGTACCTAACTGAGGCTTGAGAATCATTTCAGCAGCCCCATATTCCATTGCTTTACAAGCGTTATCACTTCCTGCTTCAACTTTAGAAGAACATATAACTACAGGGATCGGATTTGACATTTCGTTGATACGACGAAGGAATGTAAGACCATCCATTCGCGGCATTTCAACATCCAGCGTTATAACATCAGGTCTATCCTCTTTTATTTTTCTAACAGCGAACAAAGGATCAGACGCAGTTCCAATCACTTGGATTTCAGGATCAGAAGAAAGTATTTCTGTCATTGTCTGGCGAACAACTGCAGAATCATCTATTATTAATACCTTAATGCTCATACAGACTCCTCATTTTGTCGTTCTATATTTTTTGAAACACAGTTGGTGATACATTTTTCAACGGGAGGTTCATACCAAAAATAGTTTCCGAATGTCCCAGAAAAAGATATCCGCCAGGTTCTAAGAAATTCATAAATTTTCTAATAACAGCTTCCTGTGTTGGTTTATCAAAATAGATCAGCACATTTCTACAGAAAATAATTTGCATTGTATCTCTGAAGCCAAAGTCCTCATCCATAAAATTTAATCGTGCGAATGAAACATGATTACGGATATCAGACTTAACTCTGACCTTTGGTTCAGATATATTTTTACTGCGTAAAAAATATCTCCGTTTCATTTCAAGAGATAGTTTTTTGATCGAATCCAGCGCATATACCGCTTCAGCAGCTTTATTCAGTACTTTCGTTGAAATATCTGTTGCAAGAACAGAATAGGCATTTATTTGTCCAGGATTTTTCCGCATAAACTCCTGCATAACAATCGAAAGGGTATATGGCTCTTCTCCTGACGAACAGCCGGCAGACCACAATTTGATCTGTTTATACCCAGATGCAACGAGTGCCGGCAAAGCAGTACCGCTCATAAAATCAAAATGACCAGATTCACGGAAAAATTCAGTCAAATTAGTAGTCAGCGCATCTATCATAAGAATCAGCTCATCCTGATTAGTGCCGTTTTTAGAAAACACATAATCTATATATTGCCGATACGTGGGGATATTTAATGACCGCAAACGCCCTGCTAAACGAGACTGCATCATTAACCGCTTTGCCGCAGGCATTTTTATTCCAACATGTGATTCAATATAAGAAGCTATTTGCTTAAAATCCCGCTCTGAAAGAGTCTGTTCAATCATCATAGCCATTTTATTCCGCCTTCCGAACAACTTCTGAAAGTTTAAAGATATCAAGAATTAATGCTACAGAACCATCACCAAGCACAGTCGACCCCGAAAGCCCCTTTATATTTTTATACAACTTGCCAAGCGGTTTAATAACCGTCTGATGGTTACCAATGACACGGTCAACGACAATTCCCAAACTGGAATCCTGATCATTAACTACAACAACCTGCTGCGATGCAGGCGGATCACCTTCTATTTCAAACCACGAACGAAGATTAATATATGGAAGTAACTGACCGCGTGCATTTATATGAGAACACGTCTTACCTTCAGCATCCGTCTCAGGATGGAATTCAAGACACTCCTGAATATTTGTTAGCGGAATAACATAAGAATTTGCACCTATCTGAACAAGCATACCTTCTATAATTGCAAGAGTCAGCGGTATCTTGAGAATAAAATTAGTTCCACCTCCCTGTTTTGTTTCAATTGCAACAGTACCACCCAAAGAAGCGATATCTTTCTTTACCACATCCATACCGACACCACGGCCAGATACTGCAGTTACTTTATCAGAGGTAGAGAAACCAGGTTGAAATATTAAGTCGTATATCTCACTGTCCGCGATATCTGTTCCCGGTTGTACAAGTCCGCGTTCAATCGCTTTAGAAAGAATTTTATCTTTATCCAAACCAGCACCATCATCTGAAACAGTTATCATAACAAAGGCACCTGCATGTTTTGCTGCAAGTGTTACTGCTCCAACAGGATTCTTTCCGGCAGCCTGACGAACAGCAGGAGATTCGATACCATGATCAGCAGAATTCCTGATTAAATGCACTAACGGATCATTAAGTTTTTCGATAACTGTTTTATCGAGTTCCGTCTCCGCTCCTTCTGTTATCAGTTCTATTTTTTTATTCATGCTGGACGCCAAATCATGAACCAAGCGCCTGAAACGTGAAAAAATAGTACCAATTGGCAGCATACGCATATCCATTGACGTATCCCGCAAGGAAAGAATCAGCCGTTCACTTTGTTCGCTGAGTGTAATCAGAGCAGGCATTTTCAATTCTTGAGCACACTGGCCAAGACGAGCATTGAAAGTCACCAATTCTCCAACCAGGTCTATAAGCTGATCCAATTTTTCAGAACTGACACGAATACTCTGCGCCGCCGGAGAGGTTCCTGTTTTTTGTTCTTCAGGAGCATGCTGAGCAGAAACCATTTTCAAATGAGACTGTTCTGCTAATGCAGAAGCCACTTGATGTTCTGAAACTAGATGACTGTCAACAAGTAACTGTCCAAGCCGTTTTTGCTTATTGACCAAATTGTTCAGGTCTTCCTCTGTGAGCACTTTACGCTCAATCAGAATTTCACCTATCTTCTTATTATCATTAACATCTATATTAATTGGCTCAAGCTTAACCACATCTGGCCCATCAACAAAAATAAAGACGTCTTCTATCTCTTCTTTGCTGTGAGTTGTAGTTAAAATAATATCCCATTGCAAGTAACATTTCTCGGACTCTATTTCAGAAAGCGCAGGAACATTATCAAGCAAAGGAACGACAGTCGCTGTTCCTAGGTTTACCAGTTCATTGACTAATAAAAGCGGCCGGGTACCATTGCAAAATACAGTTTCAGGCGGTTTAAAAGAAATACGCCATGTTTTATCTATCGAGTCAGAAGTTTGTTCAGACTGAACAGTGACAGGAGAGCTGTCAACTTCTTTACTTGTCGGTTGGGGTTCAGGCTCTTCTGCCTTTGTTCCCATTGAAATTTTTTTAAATTCAGAAATCAATACCTTTGAAATTTCATCTAACTCTTTTGAATCTGCATTATGCAGCAAATCATTGATATGATCCCGGGCACGCAATGTAAGATCAATTAATTCATGAGTAACCGGGACAGAACCATTTCTCACCAGATCATATGTAGTTTCTACTTCATGTGTGAATTTTGATACTGCATCAAAACCAAACATTCCTGCAGAACCCTTAATCGTATGCATTGCACGAAAAACAGCAGAAATAATATCCTTATTTTCCGGATCTTCTTCCAGAGACAGCAAATTCCCTTCCAAAGATTCTAATAGTTCACCAGCCTCTTCAAAAAAAACATTGTTCATCTTGTCCAGCATCATTTTACATCTCCTCCTTCTTGGAACAGCTGCAGCTGAACACCGCTTGTTTCAAATATTTTTACCACATTTGTGGGCACCGTATTAAGAACATAAAATTGCTTATTTAGCTTTTTAGCTTCTTTTTTTGCAGCAATCATAAGCTGGAGACCGGCAGCATCTATATCTTGGACATCCGCAAGATCAAGATAAACCACAGCAGCATTAGAAAACGCATCCAGCAATAATTTACAATTCGCAGCTGCACTGTCAACTAAAACATCTCCGCTCCACTTCACGGTGACAGCATCTTTATTATCTGACACAGTCGACTCTCCTTTTTTGTCGATTTATGTTATCTATTATTTTTCGGTAAAATCCGATATACTATTTAATAACCTATTTTAACAAGGACTGACAAAATGGAAACATCATTTTTAACAGATGAATACTTTACATTCAATCTCGGAACTGTAATGTACGCCATAAAAGTAGATGGTGTAAAAGAAGTATTAAATTTTGAGAAATTAACAAAAGTTCCCAAAGCACTGCCATACTTAAAAGGCGTTATGAACATTCGTGGTTCTGTAGTAACCATCGTTGATTTACGTGTTCTCTTCGGCATTGAAGGGAGCCAGGATATAGAACATCTTCCTATTATTGTCACCGAAATTCCCCGCCCAAATGATGCAGATCTTACACTTGGAATTATCGCAGACGATGTAGATGTTGTAACTAAGCTGGAAAAAGTTCCCAGTGATTCTATCGCCTACGGCACAGTTCCGCACCGCAACGACTTTGTTAAAGCCATTGGAAAAAAGGACGGAAAATTTGTTTTAATCCTTGATTTACCGGTTATTCTTGATTCGATAGAAGAAGAAATAAATAAAAATTGAAATCTATCAGAACCAGACAATCTCTCCGGCTTTCTGTTCCTCCTTCTTCATACGATTGCAGTATTCTTCTTCCCGTTTATGCAGCATTGCTTCGGCTGCAAGTCGTTTCTGTATAAATTTTAACCATACACGAGACGTTTTAGGGTCAAAAAATATTTTCCTTGGCAAATTACCGCCGACATTTGATGACTTAATCGGGATAGATTCTCTTTCCAAATAATCAAATGCAAAAGCAATATTATCATTGCCAACTTGAACAACGGCATCTTCTGCAGATTCAAATATATTACCGCCGCCAAAAACCTTGGCAGTCAAATTCTTTTTTTTTGCACCCCGCTTCAACATATCATTAAGCAGCAGTTCAACTGCATATTCACCAAACCTACCTGACTGTGAATCTGCATGCCCATGACTATCCTTTGCAAGCATAAAATGATTCATGCCGCCAATTTTTTCATTTACATCAAACAAAGTAATGGCGATACAAGAACCAAGAACGGTCGAAATAAACTGACCACTATCAGAGGTTGAAAAAAATTCACCGGGATACAATGTTACTACATTTTTTTTAAAATGAGTATCAAAATACATGTTCAACTTCGCTGCGCTCCTTAGACAAAGCCGATGTCTGATCAAAAGAAAGTGACATCTCCAGAATCAACTCCGCCTTCAATAGCGATACCAGCAATTTTTCCAGCAGCTTTCTTGTGCGAAGTGATTGTGAATTTATTAATGATAGATCTGAATTTGTCATCTTGAATTTCCCACGAACTCAGCTTCATAGAGGCAAGTTTCGCAGAATACAGCCCTTTGCATTCTTCAGTCTGCTTCTGAAGCAAGGATTGAACAGAACCAAAAACATCGGCATTTTTAATCAGTTTATCAAGCAACACAGAAACAGACTGACACTTTTCTGAAAATCCATCCGGATATACAGAAAAGTGCTGCATGATTGAAACAATATCATCACGTGATGACTGTAGTTTCGCAAAAAAATCAGATCTTTTTATCCGAATAGAAGCCATAACAGAATTTGACGATGTTATTTCCTGAGAAAATGATCCTAACAACTGATCAATTTCATTCAAAAAAACCTCAATAAGGTTCTGCATCGTATCAAGAGATCTGTTTGATTTCATAATCAGATCGTCCATATCATTTGCCGAATCTTTAACGGCACTGATAGCAGCATTTTTTGCGACTTCAATTTGCTGAAGCACACGAACATGGTGCAAACGGCCAATTACCGGCCGCAAGTCACCGAATACAAGATACATCGAACGGCCCTTATCTGTAATTGACTGACACGTTCTTACAAGATCTTTTTGTGCGACTAAGGATTCAGAAAACTTGTCCAGCATTGATTGGTATAAATCAACAAGTTCATTAATACGGGACATAAGGCTTTTATCACTAGAACCATCTTGTAAAAATCGGTCTATATAAGACAACCTTTGTTTATCCACCGCATCTAAAATATCTGTAACCAACTTCCAATTCGTACTGAAAATACGGTTACTTTCGTTTAAGTTTTTTGCAATATCTCTTAATATCTCAATCGCTACCTGGTACAGCTCCATGTTCAGAGATACCGTATCCATATATTGGGCATCAGACATATCGTCAGATACAGGCAGTATCTCATTCAGACACATTATTACTTGATCAAGCGATTGTCTGATAATATCCTGCAATTGAATTCCTTCCATTGCTTTTGAAATAGGAGGCCAAACCGTTTCTGCTTTTGCCTCTATTTCTTCAAGTGGGGTACCAACACCATTAAGAAGTGTTTTAAGCATTGAAGTTCCTGCAAAACACTGCTGAGCGACAGACTTCTGGGCCTCGGAAATTGCAGAGAAAATTTCTTTTAGCGTGTTAATATTTTTTATTAAAATATCCTCTTCATCAATAAGCCGTCCAGAATACATAATCATTTCATTGGAAAGGCGTTTCAGATTTTCAGTGATACTTGAAAAAGCCCTGCCTTTTTCACCCGACTTAATTGAAATAACCATTGCATTCAACGCAATAAGCTCCATGTCCTCGCTGCAGTGTTTGATATCAGCAACCTGAACATTTACTTCGCCAAGAGATTCAATTTCGTGGTTTAATTTTTCCAATAACGGCACATATACACTATCTCTGCTGCCAAAAAAATTCTCTTCCTGCTCAATCATAGAATGATTATCATTTGACAGAGATTGTAACTCTTCACGCAGAAGTTTTGATGATGAATTATGCTGAACTCGCATCAGCTCAGGAAAAAGAGTAGAGAGTTCCAAAAAAGAATGCTCTATATCCTGACTAGCAGCACGAAGTTTACTCAGTAAATCATATTTGTCCATTTATAATTCAATCCTCCGACTCTTTACTCTGTATCCTGATTCAATCCGGAAACCTGTTCAGACTCTGCAGAAAATTCAGCTTGCAGACGATCTAAATCAGCATTTATATTTTCTTCCTGTTCAAGGATATCATTAAAACCATATTCATGCGCAAGTACTCTTTCCGTAATACTATGAATTCCTGCTGTAAAACGACTGTTCGGCGCCAGTAAATATACCGGTGTTCTGCGAGCAACTGCAAGCGGAACAACTTCATCTTTAGGAAGAAAACCGATAAAATCCAATTTAAGATTTAATTTATGCTGTACAAGAGAACGCAGACGCCTTCCCATTTCAAGATCTTGTGATGTTTGTCCCATATTCAAAATAACCTGCGGGCAAAAAAGGGATAATTCTTTGCGAGCCTTTTCGCCAGACTCAGGGAACGAAGAACAAATCTCGTCAAGAACTGCAGAAACAGTATATTCAGATCCTTTCGTATTCGATTGGATACCATCTTGTATCATTTGCCGCTCTTGGCTCTTTGCTGGGAATTGTCTTGTTAAAAATCGAAACGCAGCTGCCTTCAAAAAAGAGTATGCATTCAATATAGATGTTATTTCTGCTGTTGTTACCAATAAAGAGGTATGAGTCATTAAATAAAAATCAAGTATGTTATACGTACTCCCGCCGCCAAGATCAAGAATCGCGTAATCAACAGGCAATAGCGATATCTCTTTCATCAGCTTTTTTTTAGTAAAAAAATCAAGATTAGGAGTACCAGGAAACAAACAGTCGCCTGCAATAAAAAAAAGATTCTCAATTCCGGTATCCTGCATAAGTGTTTCCAAATGAGGAACCTGATGATAAATAAAATTACCCAATCCGGCACTGTTATTTTTCAGTCCAAGCAGTGTATGCAAATTAGCTCCACCGAGATCAAAATCACATAACGCGATCTTTTTGCCTTTTTCTGCTAAGCTTAACGCGAGATTGACAGACACTGCACTTTTTCCAACCCCGCCTTTGCCGCTTGCAACAGGTAATATATTCACCATATTTCGATTATATCACACCATTCTATTACATTCAACTTTTGAAAAACATGAATCAAAGATTCTCTATAAAAAAAGAGACCAGTATATATTTGATCTGTAAATAAAAAAAAGATATTACACCTTAATATCTCTATTTTAACCTCTTATCACATATACATAACTGTGTTATTATATCTGAGAAGAAGAGTCGCAGAAAATGCAACCAATAGCTCTAAATATAGATAAATCAAAAATTATTACCGCTATTCACTCCGGAGTACCTCTTTCTGTCACAACCTATACACTTCCACATGATATGGAAATGTATATGACTGCGATTCTTGATGCGTTTCTTGATACATTGGGCCAGCAGCATATGACAGATTATCTGAATTATTGTCTTTCAGAACTCTTAAATAATGCAAAAAAAGCGAACATGAAGCGCATATATTTTAAAGAACAGAATCTTGATATTACAAATCCCGATGATTACAAAAAAGGTATGAGAACTTTTAAAACAGATACCATGAATAATATCTGGTACTACCTCAAATTACAGAAAGAAGCGGGATTGTATATCAAAATGATGCTCCAGTGTAAAAATAAAGAAATAAAACTGAGTGTCCGTAATAATTCTCTGCTTATATCATCCGAATACGAACGTATTCAAGACAAACTTAAACAAGCAAGAAAATTTAATTCGCTTGATGAAGCTATTTCTGATGTGCTTGATAGTAGTGAAGGGGCAGGGCTTGGACTTGTTATTATGATATTAATGCTGCGGAAACTTGGTTTTGATGAAACTCATTATCAAATATATACAACAAAACAAGAAACAGTAACACAACTGACATTTCCGCTGCAAAAACTTGAAAGTCAGGATATCCACGGTGTTTCACAAACAATTTTAAATGCAATTGAGAATATTCCTCAATTTCCTGAAAATATAAATGCTATAAATCATCTTATTGCAAACCCTGAAACTAAATTGTCTGATATCGCTCTTCATATCAGCAGAGATGCAGCTCTTACCGCTGATCTGCTGAAAATGGTAAATTCGGTAAGTTATGGATTAAGGGTTCCTTGCCAAAGTATTCCTGAAGCCGTAAAATTTATTGGCATTAGAGGAATCCGTAATTTGATGTATTCAATCGGATCAATTCACAACATTGGTTATGAAAAAAGCGAATCGGGCAAACAATTATTGCTGCATTCAAATAAAGTAGCATTTTACGCATATAATCTTGCTAACAATTTTGCTGCAGATGATAGAAAACTTGTTGATGATAGTTATGTTTGTGGTCTTCTGCATGATATGGGAAAAATGCTATTCCTGACCGCATATCCGTCAATTTCAAAACATGTTGCTGATATATCTGCACAGCGGGGGATTTCAATGCAAATGATTGAAAATCTCTATGCAGGAATTAGTCATGGTGAAATCGGTGCACTTATTGCAGAGCAATGGAATTTTCCATCCGTTATTGTAAATGTAATCAGATATCACCACACTCCCGGAAACGCTCCTGAAAAACAGCAAAGATTAACTGAATTTATTATGCTTGCCGATATGATAGAACATTACCAATGCAATGAAATTGATTTTTATCAATTTGATATGGATATACTTCAATCCATTGGTATCACAACAGAGGGTAGGCTCAAAAAACTTTCTGAAAAATTGCATACAGCATATCAAACAGAACTGCTCCGTTTAAAAGAAAAATCACAATCTAAATAGATGATATCCATGACTGCATAAGGATACCAAATGCAACGCCGACATTTAAGGAACATTTTAATCCTGTCATTGGAATCGATACACACCCATATGAAGCTCTCTGTAAGGCTTCAGGACTGACACCTAATTCTTCAGAACCTATAATCACAATTCCCCGTGAAGGAAACACAAAATCTCCAATAGGCGTGCCGCCTGTTTCCAAGACGAAAACAGGGATATCAGACGGCAACTCGCTCAGAGTTACTCGTTCCCAAGGCAGCATGTCAATACATCCCATTGCTGATCGTTGAGCACGTGGATGTTCCGGAGGACAACAACAAGGGGATAAAAATAGCTTTTCTGCACCAAAAGCCTCTGCAGTACGGAATATAGAGCCCAAATTAAAAGGAGAACGAATGTCTTCTGCATATATTTGAATACCAGAATAAAAACGACGTTTCTCATTCGATACAGGATGGGGCGCTATTATCAAATCCCATTCTGCAGGAAATGTTCCAATCAACGCAAGCAAATGATTACGTGCACAATTACACAGATGAAGTTCGTTAACAGGAACCTGACTCTTTAAATACATAAGCTCTTCCCGCGCAGAAGGAGAAAGTCCGTCATCTTTCAGAACAACTTCTGTCAGTGCAACGATATACTCACTTCTTGTCAAAGTAGAAAACGAATACGCATTGCCTGGTTCTGGAATTCCCCGAATATCTCGCTCAAGCGCTCCAAAACACAAAGCCAACTTACGCCGTTTTTGACCGCCTTTAAGATATTTTAACTTATCAGGAGGTATCATTACTTAATATGCACGTTTAACAAATTCAAATAAATCATCAGCTGTTAAAGACCGCTGAAGATTATTCATAACCTCAAGCTTACTAGCATCCTCAACAATAACTGCTAACTGTTCCATATTAACAGCCATATCCTTCAGCCGGGATGGCAAATTAACCGTAGCCATTCGATGGCGAATAAAATCTGTCAGCAATGCAATATTTTCTTCTTGAGAAGAGGTGTCTTTCGCAACAGATAGTAGTTGTGCTATTTTATTTAAAAGAGCAGCTTTATATCCAGCTGCTTCTTCAATCAAATATGGAAGAAGAATTGCAGAAGTATGAGCTTTTTGCAGATTAAAACGAGCACTCGCAGTCAGAGCAAGCAAAGAGGCCACTCCTATAGAACTAACAGAAGAAGCAAGAGAAGCTAAGCACCCTGCCTCCATAATCAATTCTTCACATCCGCAATCCCCTGTTTTAGTTTTTTCAAAATACCTACCGAGCAGCTCAATACATTTTTCAACAAACATGTCTGAGAAAAAATTGCTTCTTTCTGATATATAGGCTTCTATTGCCATACAGAGAATTTCCATTATCATGGATACAATCTGATTATCTGTAAGAGAAATAAGAAAGTTAGGATCCATCAAAACAAGAGCGGCATTACCGCTTTTTTTGATTTTAATTAACTTCAACTGTCTGCTTCTCGCATCTACGATCGGTACAGAAGTAGTAAACATATATGCATTTTTTGCAGTAGATGGCACACATACAACTGGTAGAGAACCCTCGCCAGAAATTTCTCCCTCATCAAGACAATCATAAACCGTTTTTCCGCATTGATAAAATGCGGCAAGGAACCGTCCTAAATTAATCGCTCGTGATCCGCCAATTGCGACAACACCATCTATACCAGCCTGTAGTGCAAGTGCATATGCATCGGAAATGATTTCAGAATCACCTTTTGCTCTGCTACCAATATTATCAAAGATGAAATATTTTATTTTTTTATCATTAAGTGAGTATAAAACAGTATCCAGAACATTTGTTTCTCTGAGAGCCGGATCAAGTACAATCACCCAGCGTTTTCCTAAATCAGATAAAAAAGATCCAAGACGGGTTATCATATGTGAACCAAGAACAATATTCGGGGAAATACGAAAAAATAAATCAGACACTTTACTCTCCACTATTTATTATTAATAAAAAAAGCGGAAACAAAGTTCCGCTTTTTTAATGACCATACTACCATCTTCCAATCGGACTAGATCCCGTAGCTGGCCATAATGGAATCAACGACAGATTCTATAACAGCAGAAGAAAGATACGAGGGATCCTGTATTTTTGCTTTTACTTCTGCAACACGGTCTGCACGGACATCAGGAGTTTCCATAGCTACGGAGTGAAGATAATACGCTTCTGCCATTTCTTTTGCCTCATCAGATACAGAGATACTATCTCCAACTTGAGCGTACCGCTCTGTTCCATGTACCCGCGGAGAATTCTGTACATTGTCAAGAGGACGCAGTCCCCCCAGCTTGTCGATCATCATATAGACCTGCCTTATACTCAATTATCGTCATAATCCTGAGAAAACCGAGTATTTTTTATACCGGAAACAAAAACAGCAAACTCTCCCTGAATTCTGCTCCGTTCCATAAAATTGTTGCAGATATCCGCAACGCTTCCTTCTATTACTTCTTCATGCAGCTTTGTAAGCTCTCTACCAACCACTACTCGACGTTCGCTATCAATATCGGCAATGTCGGTTAAAAGCTTTACTATACGGTATGGTGATTCATATACAACAAATGCTGCTCCACCTTCCATAAGCTCTCGCAGCCGCGAGCGTCTTTTACCAGGTTTAGGAGAAAGGAAACCTTCAAAAATCATGGTTTTTCCACCACTGCCTGCGACACTGACAAGAGCAGTAAAAGCCGAAACTCCTGGTATGGGAATAACTGTATATCCAGCTGCGCGAACTTTATCAACAAGCACAGCTCCCGGATCACTTATTCCAGGCGTACCGGCATCACTTGCATATGCGACTGATTTTCCTTCCATCAGTAACTGCAATATTTTCCGAGAAGCAATCTCCTCATTCTGAGCCCGGCATGATATCAATGGTTTCCGTATTTCAAAATGTGTCAGTAACTGCAATGTATGACGTGTATCTTCACATGCGACAGCATCAACAGCTTTAAATGTTTCTACCGCACGAAATGTGATATCACCAAGATTACCAATCGGCGTACCGACAACATATAATACTCCCACACTATAATTATACACTCATACGGAAATTACAGCAAGTATTTTCTAATCAGTATCCGGAGCTGTCATTATAATACGCACAACCTCTGATGCTGCTAAAAGACCAGCGGCGGCTGGAACGAACGAAATACTTGCAGGAATCTGTTTTTTTCCTAAATTTTCACAAAAGACAGGAACAGGTTCTTCCCTTGAATAAATTACACGAAGTTTTTTGACACCTCTTTTTCTCAGTTCTCTACGCATAACACGAGCAAGAGGACATACAGCTGTTTCATAGATATCAGCTACTTCAAAACGTGCCGGATCCAATTTATTGCCAGCTCCCATGCAGCTTACCTCTGGGACCGCACAGGCAGCTGTTTGTTCAGCGAGAAATAATTTTGCAGACACTGTATCTATTGCATCTACCACACAGTCACATCCACTGATATCAATACTCTTTGACGTTTCAGAACTATAAAAAATTTGATGTGTTTCAATTTCGCTGTCCGGATTAATATCAAGAATCCGGTCTCTCATAACAACAACCTTTGGCAGCCCTAATGTTGAATAAAGCGCAATCAACTGGCGATTTATATTGCTTTCAGAAATACAATCATTATCTACCAATATAAAACGCTTTATTCCAGCACGGGCAAGAGCTTCAGCAGCGTAGGAACCAACACCTCCTAATCCAAAAACAGCAATTTTTGCCTGTTGTAATCTTTCAAGAGCTGGTTCCCCAATAAGCGCGGCAGTTCTGCAATGACGTTCTTTCATGAACGAGCCGCTTTTGTTTTTTCCCACTGCTCAAGCTGCTCAATTTCCTGTTCAAAAAATGTCATACTGGATGTCCAGAAATCCTTTGAAGTAATATCAAAACCCGCATTACGGCATACAGCTTCACATGAAAGACTCCCTGTCTCTTTCAGTAATTCTACATAAGTTTGAGCAAACGAACTGCCTTCTTTTTCATATCGCCTATACAGGCCAATACCAAAAAGAAGCCCAAACGCATAAGGGAAATTATAATAATCAAGATCAGGACTATAATAATGTGTTTTCACCGCCCACATATATTCATGATGGACATCAGATAAACCATTGCCATATGCTTTTTTCTGTGCCGCTAACATCAGCCGGCAAAAATCATCCGCTGAGAGTTCATTTTTTTCCCGTTCTTCAAAAACACTCTGTTCAAAATAAAATCGGCACAAAATATCAACAAGAACCTGACAACTATCTTGCAAATGACTTTCTATCAGTTTTATTTTTTCATATCCCGTTGTTCGAGCTATGATATCTTTCATTACCACAGTCTCCGCAAAAATACTCGCCGTCTCAGCAAGAGTCATTGGATAGTGAATAAGTTCATAATCCAGCTCCGTAATGCAGTGATGATGAAAAGCATGCCCAAGTTCATGAGCGAGAGTAACAACATCCGAAAAAGTTCCTGTAAAATTCGATAGTATGCGAGATTCTTTGAAATACGGCAAATCCATACAATACGCACCGCCGACTTTCCCTGTTCTGACTTCTCCATCTATCCATCCAGCATCAAACGCCTTTCGGGCAAATTCACCCATCTCACTTGAAAATGAATTAAAACGCTCCACAATATATTCACGCGCTTCCTGAAAAGACCATTTCTTTTCAGCAGATGATTCTGATACTGGCGCCGGAAGCGGAGCGAATAAATCATAAAACGGACATCCGTTCTGATGACCAAGCAGGCGTCCTTTTAGCTGAAGATATTTTCTCCACAGAGGAAGAGAGTCTTCAATACTGCCTATAAGTGAATCAAGTGTCCCCCGGCTCATTTGAGAAGAAAACAGAGCTCTGTCAATCGCGCTGTTCCAACCGCGTCGTTTATTAAGCGAAACTGTAGCACCTTTTAAATTATTCAAAGATGCGGCAATAGGGAGCTCAACAGATTTTAACAGTTTTTTTTCAGTTTCAAATGCTTCTTTTCGTTCTCCTGCGTCTGCGCTGTATGCTTGATTGCGAATCTCATTAAAAGATCTCCCGTCACAGGATTTCAACGTAGAAATAAGCTGTTCATGCAATCTGCTCCATGCATCACCACCTGTACGCTGTAAATCAGCTGCAAGATTCTCTTCTTTTTCAGACATACAGTGTTTTACATGTTCTATCGCGCATCTCATTACATAGCGATATGACTCAAAGTGAGGGAAACGGACAAAGAATTCTTCTAATTTAGATTCATTAGTTTCCAGCAGCCGGGCAAAACGCAAAGCCTGACTACGCGAACGAAGCGCAATTTCATCAAGCCGCGCAATCCGGTTTAAATACAGTGTGTTTGTTGTATCAGTAGAGTAAGCAGCATACGCAAATGCATGAAGGGTTTCTTCCAATGCACCAACACGATTTGCAACAGGATAAAAAGCAGAAAGCCATAACGGAAAATCAAATCCGCTGTCAGCTTTTGTCTGAAGTGTAGTTGCTGCATGCAGCAGAGAATCTATCTCATCAAGTCCTTCAGTATATTTCTGAACACTTTCTTCAAACTCATTATCTGTAAATATTTTGTTCAAATCCCATCTTGGTATTTGCTCCATAAAGAAACTCCTTTTTTTGTCAGTTATCCCTGTTCCTTGCAATTAATATTAATCTCAGCAAACTCGCGACTGCGGTTAAAGCAGAAGCAATATATGTCATCGCCGCGGCGGTGAGAACCTGTTTTACTCCGTCAAGTTCCTCACGGTCGAGCGTACCAGAAGAAGCAAGAATCGAGACAGCACGGCGCGAAGCGTTTATTTCTACCGGCAATGTAATCAGATAAAATACGACAGCACAGCCAAACAGTACTATGCCCAGTTTAACAAGAATGCCCAAGCCAAAAATAAGCCCTGCAACTGCAAGAACTGGACCAGCACCACTTCCAATATTGGCAATTGGAACAAGCATACTGCGCAGCACAAGCGGACCGTATCCTGTTTTATCCTGAATAGCATGTCCTGTTTCATGGGCTGCGACACCTATCGCAGCAATCGAACGTTCTCCATACACAGGGTCAGATAATCTTAACACTTTTGAACTGGGATCATAATGATCAGTTAAGTTTCCGTGTATTTGTTCAATTCGTACATTTGTAATATTGTTTGCTTTCAGCAACAAAGCAGCTGCCTGTACACCTGAAATACCACGCCGGCTCTGTATTTCAGAATACCGGGAAAAAGTACTTTTCACTTTAAACTGAGCCCACAACGATAACAGCAATGTCGGCACTACCAGAATAATATAATAATAATCTAAATAAAACATAGGCATTGTTCCTGATATATAAACAAGACTCTCTAACAAATATACAGCATAATTACGCTGCCGGCCAGCTAAATTTATTATATCATCTGTGATATACTTAAAAAAGGTTTTATTCATATAAGGAATAACACAAAATGTTATATATTATTATACCTGCATTTTTTATTGCCGGCGCAGCTCTTTTCTCTATTACAGCAGCAGCCTTCATTTACAGCACCGTTTTTTTTGTAAAAAAACATCGCAAGAAAACAAGTATAGAAGAAATAGCCCAAAAACTTGATACCTTAAAAAAATCTCCTGGCAAAAGAACAACGCCCTTATCGATGCATCTGCATGATAAAACAATCATGATTCCCATGCTGCAGGCAAAATTAAACTGGCACAAAGCTGTTTCTGCCGGTACAGTAAAACAAATTACAATTACAAACACAGTTGGTCAAAAACTTACCGGATATATCAGATATCCAAGCGTCCAGCCTGTCAAATACGCAGTAGTTCTTATACATGGTTATACAGATTCCGCATCAGGTACAGCTTTTCTTTCAGACGCGTATATAGAAAGAGGTATTGCAACTCTTTCCATAGATTGCCGGGCACATGGCAATTCGCAAGGCGAAATTACCGGTATGGGATATACGGATGCATCAGATCTTCATCTGTGGATATATGAATGCCAAGAACAATTCGGCAAGTCATGTTCTATTATTATACACGGAATTTCTATGGGAGCGGCAACAGTTCTCCTGTATATAAGCAGATGCGCAGAATATCAATCCCTCCCTAAACCGCAGATTGCCGTTTCCGACTGCTCATTTTCTGATTTATTTCAGCTGCTTTTATATCAGTCAAAAAACGTAATCGGTAAGCATATGTTACAAAAAGCCATTTCTCTCTGTATTGTCTCTTCAATGTCACTGATAAACGCCGTATGCGGAGGATTTTTCTTCAGAAAGTCAGCGCCTGCCTCAGCTCTTCGCCGTACTGGACAAGCTGATATACCATTAATCTTGTTTCATGGAACACAGGATACAATGATACCTTTTTCCATGGCACAGGAATTATATCAATCGGCCGATAAAGATCACACACTTTTTATATCAGTACCTAATGCACCACATATTGGTTCTTATTTTTATAAACCTGATCTATATATGAATACTATTATGGATAAATTAAAAGAGATTTAAGGAGTGATTACATTCCATATAATCACTCCTTAAATCTTTAAAAAAGAAGCGGGGCGCTAAAGGAGGAGGAAAACGCGCCCCGTTTCATTTTTCTTGCTGCTTGAGTATAATATACTCATTAACAGATAAACTGTCAATATATTTTTCGCATTTAATACGTTTTTTTTGAAATACAATGAAAAGGAGCCTTGTTTATGATAATTATTGGAATGATTGGAGCAATGGACATTGAAGTAGCAACTCTTAAAAATAAACTTTCTAAACCAAAAGTAGAAACTATAGCAGGTATTTCTTTTTATCAAGGTGTACTGAATGGAATTTGCACCGTAATTGCAAAAAGCGGTATTGGAAAAGTGAATGCCGCAGTGTGTACACAGATATTAATAGACCACTTTCATGTAACACACATCATTAATACAGGTATCGCAGGCGCAATTCAACATGGTCTTGGCATTATGGATATTGTCGTTTCAACAGATGCTATATACCATGATGTTGATGTAACCGCGTTTAATTATGCTCCTGGGACAGTGCCGGGAATGCCTCCGGTATTCACAGCAGATAATACACTAATAAAAGCTGCAGAAGAAGCATTCATACAAATGCAGCAAATAGAAAATACTAAAAAGATGGTGCAGGGGAGAATCGCTTCCGGAGACAGTTTTGTTACCTCCTCACAGACAAAACAATATATTGCCAAACAATTTTCTGCCGCATGCGTTGAAATGGAAGGGTGTGCCATTGCTCATACCGCTTTTATAAATCATATCCCTTTTGTTATAATCCGCTGCATTTCAGATAATGCTGATGATAGCGCATCACAAATCTATGAATTTAATGAAAAAACAGCGGCAGAATATTCCGCTGCCTTTGTCGAAACAATGCTTCAGTCCCCAATACTGAAAAAATTGGATATATGAAAAACTATAACATAACAAGTACATCAGCGCTTGTTCTCTCAGAATTGCGAAGCAGAAATGGTCAATATGTTTCAGGAGAAGAACTGGCCAAACAATGCGGTGTTTCAAGAACAGCGATATGGAAAGCTATCGCTTCACTTCGTGACAGCGGATATGAAATTTCAGCCAGTACCAGAACAGGGTATTGTCTTCATTCAGAACCAGATATTCTCAATTCAGCTGAAATAGCTTGCCTGCTAAAAGAATATGAAAAACAATCACACACCGTGATGCCGCAGATGGAACAGATACATACATATGATACCATTGATTCAACAAATACAGCTGCTAAAACAGCAATCGCCGCATGCACAGCATTACGCAGCGCTGATGGTGTTTTGACGGCAGATGGACAAAAACTGCATAAAAGCGTCTTTTGTGCAAACCAGCAGACCGCAGGAAAAGGAAGACAAGGACGTCAGTTTTATTCACCTCCATCAAGCGGATTATATATCAGTATTGTATATGCTCCTGCCGGCGGTATTACAAATCCAGCCATAGTAACAGCAGGCGCTGCAGTCGCAGCATGCAGAGCTATTTTAGAAATTTACCATATCGAATGCCAAATCAAATGGGTCAATGACATCTATTTGAACGGGAAAAAAGTATGCGGAATCCTTACAGAGGGAATGCTCAGTATGGAAACAAATCTCCTGGAAAGCGCAATAATCGGAACCGGTTTTAACCTTAAAGAAACAGGGGAAGGGTTTCCTCCTGATATTGCTCAAACAGCCGGAACTCTGCTTGGTAAGAATTCCGAAGTTTCCACAGAACGCAACAAGCTTGCTGCCGCAGCAACATATCACCTGTTGCACATACTTGAAACAAAGGAACGGATACGCCAGGCACTCTGCGAATACCGCAAGCGATCTATGCTTATCGGCAAAGAACTTACAATTTATCCGCTGGCGGGGGCATTCCCTGAAACAGAACGGAAATTTTTTACCGCAACAGCAGTTGATATTAATGATGAAGCGCAGCTCATCGTGCAGCTTCCTGAAGGAAAAAAGATTTCTCTTGATTCAGGAGAAGTTACGCTGCACGGATCTGTATTCTGATATAAAACTATCAGAATGAAATGAGCTCGTAAGAATGTGTTCCCAGCTTCATCTTTTCCGCATGAGAAATCTGGCTTTTCCAGTTTGTAGTCGGATGAATATCCATAAAATGGTCTCCGTGCGTATGAGGTTTTTCAGCCAGATATGAATTTTCAAGAACAGGCTGATGATTTACCGCGTCCGCACATGCCTGATCAAGCGCAACCGGATCAAATGAAGCGAACATACCTACATCAGGAACAATCGGCGAATCATTCTCAGCATGACAGTCGCAGAACGGAGACACATCCATCACCAGAGATATATGAAACTGCGGACGGCCGCGCACTACAGCAGCCGCATACTCAGCCATTTTACAGTTTAATATATCATTCGTTTCATCGTAACCGGTCTGAACGGCATCTTTCGGACATACACCAATACAGCGTCCGCAGCCAACACATTTTGTATGATCAATAGAAGCTTTTTTATGACCATTAGCATCTGGCGCAATAGTAATCGCATCATGCGCGCAGTTTTTACGGCATGCGCCGCAGCCAATACATAATTCCTGATTAACAGAGGGCTTACCGGCACTATGCATTTCCATTTTTCCAGCACGGGAACCACACCCCATACCAAGATTTTTAATTGCTCCGCCAAAACCAGTTCCTTCATGAGCTTTAAAATGGGATAATGAAATAATAATATCCGCATCCATTACAGCCCGGCCGATTTTTGCTTCCTTTACATACTTGCCGTCAGGTACCTCAACATACACTTCATCAGTGCCTTTAAGACCATCAGCGATAATCACATGACAGCCAGTCGCGAGCGGATTAAAGCCATTTACATACGCCGCGTCCATATGATCAAGAGCGTTTTTTCTGCCGCCGACATACAATGTGTTGCAGTCAGTCAAAAAGGGTTTTCCGCCAAGTTCTTTTACTAGGTCAACAACTACTTTTGCATAATTCGGTCTCAGATACGCCATATTGCCCGGCTCACCAAAATGAATCTTAATAGCTGTATATTTGCCGTCAAAATCTATATTTTTAATACCTGCTTTAATAATCAGCTTTTTGAGTTTCTGCAAAATTGTTTCATTAAAACTTGTTCTAAATGAAGTAAAATAAACCGGTGATTTTTCCGGAATCGATTCCGGAACTGGCGGATGAAGTTTCTGCATACAGATTCTCCTTTATACTAAAATTGTCTCAATAATATGCTGATTATAAAAACGATAACTGTTTTATGCAATATACAGCGTATCTGGCGTAATATTATAGAACAAACATATCAAAACACAGTAAATATTTATTTTATTGCCGGCACTGACGGTATCTGGTATAATTTATCCATAATAGTTTTTTACAGCGCTGTGTTATAAAAGGAGGATATGTTATGGCCGCATCGGCAGTAAAAAAATTCGGAATTCTTACATCAGGCGGGGATGCGCCTGGACTGAACGCCGCAATCAGAGGTGTAGTTCGTACCGCGATGGATACATACGGTATGCAGGCAATCGGTATTGAACAGGGATACCGCGGTCTGATAAACGGCACCGCGCGGGAGCTTCATGAGCAGGATTTCTCTGGTATACTTACCCGCGGCGGTACTATTCTTGGTACATCTCGCGAGAAACCATTCAAAAATCCAGTCGCCGATCCTGAAACAGGCATGACTCCTGTTGATAAAATCAAAGCAAATTATAAAAAATGGGGTCTTGACGCACTCGTTGTTCTCGGCGGAAACGGTACAAACACCACTGCCAGTATGCTCGCTGACGAAGGATTGAATGTCGTAGGACTGCCAAAAACGATAGATAACGATCTTATAGAAACAGATATTACATTCGGTTTCCATACAGCCGTATCAGTTGCTACAGAAGCGATTGACCGTATTCATACAACCGCGCACAGCCATAACCGCATTATGGTTATTGAAGTAATGGGACATAAAGCCGGATGGCTCGGACTATATGCCGGTGTCGCAGGAGGAGGTGATGTAGTACTGATTCCTGAAATCCCGTACGATATACATTCCATAGCGGAACATGTCGAAAAAAGGCGGGACATGGGCAAACCATTTTCTATTGTCGTTGTCGCAGAAGGCGCTCTGTCTAAAGAAGAAGCGCTGCTTGATAAGAAAACATTTAAAAAGAGCCGCGCTGAAATGCCGTATTCCATTGCATACCGCGTCGCTCACGAACTTGAAGCTATAACTCAGCTTGAATCACGTGTTACTGTACTCGGCTATTTGCAGCGAGGAGGAATTCCTGTTCCATACGACCGTGCGCTCGCGACACGCTTTGGTACTGCGGCAGCTCACTTGCTTGCAGAAGGCAACTTCGGTAATATGGTAGCCATGCAGAATAACGTCGTTGTTCCCGTTCCGCTGAAAAAAATCTGCGGAAAAGTAAAATACGTTCCCCGTGACGACCAGATGCTTCTCGCTGCAAGAGAAGTAGGAACATGCTTTGGCGACTGACTGTAAATCTTAAACAGAGCAGGTTATAATAGTACATGAATAACAGCACCTTCAAATGTCACTTCTGTTCCGTATGCAACGGGCGTAAGTGCATCTCGGAGCTGCCCGGTATGGGCGGAGTCTACAGCAACGCAAATTTCCAGCAGAATTATGATGACTGGAGATCTCCTGAACTGCAGACTGCCGCGAAAAATGCCGCCAATAATAATAATCCGCTTTTCCCGGTAATACGTCTCGCGCCAATGACCGGCGGTGTCGAAAACGCCGGTTATCACGATGAAGTTCAATTTTATGATGATTTAATTTCCGCCTCTTATGAGGCGGGATTTCAGCTCAGTATCGGTGACGGTACTCCCGACATTAAATTGCAGGCCGGCATCAATGCGGTGCGCGCGCAGCAGATAAAAGACAGCAGTCTGCGCGCGGCTGTCTTTATAAAACCCTATCCCGATGAAAAAATTCTCGAACGATTTGAATGGGCGTCTTCTGTCGCTTCTCATCTGGGTATCGATATTGATTCATATAATATTGTAACCATGCGAAATCTCGTTCGCCTTGAACATAAAACAGAGACGCAGCTTAAAGCGCTGCATAAACAGTGCGGCGATGCAGGCGTACCCTTTATGATAAAAGGCGTATTTACCGCCGGTGATCTTGAAATGATGTCGCAGGTAAAGCCCGACATTATCGTTGTATCAAATCACGGCGGACGGGTAGAAAACGGGAGGGGCAGTACCGCGTCATATCTCGCAAATCATTATAAAAAGCTTCGCAATTGCTGCGGTGAACTCTGGGTAGACGGAGGTCTCCGAACATACACAGATATTCAGACCGCCGCCTGTTTTGGTGTATCTCAGGTAATGATAGGCCGCCCTGCTATTACCGCGCTGTGCCGCGGCGGGACAGCTCAGGTGCAGGAACTGTATCGTGAACTCTCCGGCAAAAAATAATTATTTTGCCGCAATGCAGCAGCAGCTTGAACGCATAGACTGCAAGCGGAAATCCGGTATAAAACAGTCACTGCTGCTGCACGCATGCTGCGCTCCATGCAGTTCACAGGTAATTGAACTGCTCGCTTCTCATTTTTCACAGCTGCACATCCGTTACTATAACCCGAATATATATCCATACAGCGAATATACCAGGCGTCTTGAGGAACTCAGAAAATTTCTGAATGAATTCCCTCCGGCTGAGAATATCATACTCGAAGAAGCTGAATATAATCAGGAAGAATATTTTCTAGCCACAGGTACGCGCGATGACAGTACACTGCAAAATGAAGCAGAACGGGGAGAACGGTGCCGCCGCTGTTACCGGTTCCGTATGGAAGAATCTTTCCGCTTTGCCTCGCAGCATCAGTTTGATTATATAACAACAACACTCTCTATCAGTCCGCACAAAGACGCGCAGGCAATAAACCGCATTGGAGAAGAGCTTGAACAGCAGTTTCGTAAACAGTATCCCCAGTCAGCGCCGTCATATCTTTTTGCCGATTTCAAAAAAAAAGAAGGTTTCAAACGGTCTCTTGAAATTTCCGCCGAATACGGACTGTACCGTCAGGATTACTGCGGCTGTATATACTCAATGCGGCGGAATAAACAGTTAACAGATAATCAGCAGAACACATAACACTTTACAGCATCTTAACTGCTTTTACATCAGCGGTATTACTGCTATACTCTACCCATGAATAAAAACGCCGCCGCAACAGAAGCAGTACATATCAGAAATGTATTACGGTATCTGAAACGATTCAAGAACGCGACTATCGTTATTTATATCGATGACCGCATACTTGATTCCTCATTATATACAGACCATATCCGAGATATTTCCATGCTGCATGAGGCGGGACTAAAAACGATTATCGTTCCCGGAGCGCGCAAAAGAATTGATGAGGTTCTTACGCGCGCGCAAATTTCCTGGAACATTGTAAACGGCTGCCGCATTACCGGACCAGAGGCGATGCCGCTTATAAAAATGGCTGCCTTTGATACGTCAAACCGGATAATGACAAGTCTCGCTGGAGAGAAAAAAACAGCCGTTATCGGCAACTGGGTCCGCGCGCGCGGAAAAGGAATCATAGACGGATTTGATTACGGAACATCAGGCGCTATTGACCGTATACAGACAGATGCCCTGCGCGCAATCATGGATGAAGGATTTATTCCTATTTTTCCCAGTATTGGGTGGAGCCTTACCGGAAAACCCTATAATATTTCATCAGTACAGCTCGCCTCTGAAATAGCTGTTGCCCTCCATGCGCACAAACTTTTTTTCATGCTGCAGGACGCATACGCTTCTGAATCAGAGTTTACTATTCCGCCGTCATATACCCGTTCAAAAGACGGCCGTCTTGCCGCCATGAATATAGAAGAAACAAAAGAGTTTCTTACGCTCAATGGCAGCGGAGTAGAGAAGGGCGGTACTCCAAAAGACCACATTCTTAAACTATTGGAACTTGGCCTTTATGCCTGTACAAATGGTGTCGAACGTGTACATATTATAGATGGCTCGCAGGACGGTTCTCTGCCGGGAGAAATATTTTCTGATTTTGGTTTCGGCACCATGATATATAAAAACAATTACGGCGGAATCCGCAATATGACAGCCGAAGATATTCCGGATGTACTCGCTCTTATGCGTCCGTTCACAGAACGGGGTATACTCCTGCGGCGCACAGAAGATTCTCTTGCCGGCTGTTATCAGGATTATATAGTATACGAACTTGACGGCGGAATCCGCGCGTGCGCGGCGCTTCATCTGTACAGCGACATGCAGGCTGAAATCGCCGGCGTCGCCGTTGATGAAAACTGTTCTCATATGGGAATCGGACCAAAACTTATCACATACTTATTTGACCGCGCCAGACAGTCGGGCGCCAAAAGTATTTTTGTTCTCACCACACAAACCGCCGACTGGTTTGAGCAGCAGGGATTTGCCGAAGCGGATATACACACACTGCCAGAAAAACGCCTTGCACTCTGGTCACCGCAGCGCCGTTCCCGCCTGCTTCGCAAAAAGATACAGTGATAAGATTTTCTCGCTACCGTATCTCATCTAAAAGACACCGCGCCATTTCATCATCAGCATACAGCTTGAGATTCCCCATCTGAAAATGTATCATTTCAGATGGATCAACGCTGTTTATACTTTTATGTTATACTATTTTACAGTATATGGGGGAAAATATTATGAGACGTACAGACAGAGAAATAACGGATAAAAAGCTAATAGCAGAAATTATATCAAAATGTCATTGCTGCAGGTTAGCATTCTGCGATAATGATGTACCATACATCGTCCCAATGAACTTTGGCTTTGAATACAATATAAATCAATTTGTATTTTATTTTCATAGCGCACCTGAAGGAAGAAAAATAGAACTTATTAAAACTGGTAAAACAGTTGGATTTGAATTAGACACAAATTATGAGTTACATAAAGCTGATAATCCATGTGCGTATTCTGCAAGTTTTCAAAGTATCATTGGAACTGGAAATATATCATTCTTAACAAATAACGAAGATAAAGTATATGCGTTATCACAAATTATGTTTCATAATACTGGAAAAAAAGAGTGGCAATTTGCAACAAAAATGCTTGATACGGTAACTGTATTTAAACTCAATGTAAAAGAAATGAGCTGTAAATCACATAAGTAAATGTATCACAGCTCATTAAAGAGTTTTTCTGCGTTCATTTATATGGAATATTATCTAATTAAAATAGGTATCAACTATAGCGGTATTTATTTTTTCTTTATCGTATCTCATCCAAAAGATACCGCGCCATTTCATCATCAGCATCCAGCTTGAGAGCAAGGCGAATATCATTCAGCGCTTTTTCAGAATATCCAGCGGCATAGTATGATTGCGCGCGCCAGCTGTAATTATCAGCTCTGCCTGGGTCAAGCTCTATCGCCTGAGTAAAATCCTGTATTGACCGCTCATACTCGTCATTCAGATAATAGCAGCAGCCCCGCCAGTTATAATTATCCGCGTCATCAGGATTCAGCTGCATAGCGTGAGTAAAGTCCTGTATCGCCGTATCATATTCTTCTTTTTCAAAATAACAGCGGCCGCGCCAGTTGTATTTTTTAGCATCAGAAGAATCCAGTTGTATCGCTGTGGTAAAATCACGTATCGCGCTGTCATAGTCTTCTATAATATAAAAGCAATGACCACGTAAGTTATGTTTTTCTGCGTCATCAGCGTTCAATTCTATCGCTTTATTTAAGTCCCATATTGCCCGCCCAGTATCATTTATATTCAGATAGCAGCGGCTGCGCAGGTAATAATTTTCAGCGTCAGCGGGATTTAAGCGCAGAGCGCTGCTGAAATCCTGTATTGCCCCGTCACAGTTTTTCTTAAAGTACTGGCACAGACCGCGCCAGTGATAATATTCAGCGCTCTCAGAATTCAGCTCTATCGCCGCAGTAAAATCACGTATCGCTTTATCAAGATTTTTCTTAAAACAATAACAGCGGCCGCGAAAGTGATAATTCTCCGCGTCATCGGGATTCAGCTCTATCGCTTTAGTAAAATCAGTTATCGCTTTTTCATAATCTTCCATAAAATAATAGCAGCGGCCACGAAAATGGTAATTTTGCGCATCATCGGGACTCAGCTGTATCGCCGCTGAAAAATGCTGCGCAGCACGATCATCGTCTCCCATAAAAAAATAACAGACACCGCACCAGTGATAGTTTTCAGCATCGCGGGGATTCAGTTGTATAGCCTGAGTAAAAGCCTCTATCGCACCGTCATAATCTTCCTGTTCAAACAGCCTCTTTCCTTCAGCGCTCATCAACTGGGCAGTCTGTTTCTGACCGTGTTCGCATTTCATATATCTTTTTCCTTACCCAAAAAATACATCACTTAGAGTTTCCAGTACTCCATGATTTTATTCTAGTATGTGATTATAATTTAATAAATACTCCGTTTTCTGTGGATAAACGCTTTCTGAAAAATCACTTCATGCACAGCGGTAAATACTGTAAATATAACACTTTATGAATAATATACCCGCTTATTCAGTGGATAGAAAACATATATCCTGTGAATTTACAGGGACTTATACACAGGCTGTACACATTTTCAGCGATGTTTAAGTATTCTTTATGCACAATGTAAATCATTATTTTATAATGATTTAGAAAACTATTTTACATTTCTGTGTATTCTGATAAAAAGTTATTCAGAAGTTTTCCACAAGTTCTTCATTATTTTCCTTCTATTTGTGCACAACGATATATGACTGTCTTTGTTTTTACCTGATTATAAAACTAATATTGCGGCGCTCATAAAAAATACACTTTCTTTATTTCAAAAACAGACTATCTTTAAAACAAAAATACACTTTCTTTATTTCAAAAACAGATTATCTTTAAAACAAAAATACACTTTCTTTATTTCAAAAACAGATTATCTTTAAAACAAAGATACACTTTCTTTATTTCAAAAATAGACTATCTTTAAAACAAAGATACACTTTCTTTATTTCAAAAATAAACTATTTTCAAAATAAAGATACACTTTTTTTAATTCAAAAAATAAACTGTATTAAAAAAGAATTTACATTACAATCGAAAAGTGGATACAGTAAACGATAAATTATCTTTTTATTGACTGCTGTATATATGTTATCAGTCTGATTTTATATACAAAATATGTTTCACGTGAAACACAAAAAAGTAAAACAGTATTTGTACACTTAATATGTTTCACGTGAAACATGTCCAGTTTTTTTCGTATACCCAGCAACTCATTTTACGGATCGGAGAAATAATTTTGAATTTTTATCTTACTATTACCCAGGAAACAATACTGCCATCCACAGTTATTTATATGAGAAGAACAGGTAAATACGGAGCTGAAAATTATACACTAATGGATACCTTTAAAAAGTGGCTGAAAGAAAATAACTTATATAATGAAGATACAATCATATATGCTATACCTATGGATAATCCTGAAAAAGTAGAAGCTTGTCACTGCCGTTATGATGTTTGTATCAATCAGCCTCCTAACTCACATTTTGTATCTAATCAAGTCAGATACAGAGAACTGGAAAGCGGGCGATATCTGATTTTTTTAATACCGCATACAGCAGATGCTGTTCAGACAGCATGGAAAATGTGCTTTGGTGAATTAAACAAATTAGGATATTTACTGGATACAAATAGGCATATAATGGAACGTTACAAGAAAAAACTTGTAAATGAGCATCTTTGTGAATTATGTATACCTATCTTATAAATTTTTATTTTCTTTCTATACAATTAAAACACTGGCTCTGATTTTAAGACTATTATTTTATTTTTCTCAATCAATAGAATTAAAAAGGGGATAGAAGATCTAGTATTCTATCCCCTGTGTATCTGTTCGTCTTCAGTTAATGTTCTGCTGCCGGTTAAGGCAGCCTATTCTGTTATTCTTTATCCTCATTAGCGACGCGGTCAATACCAATCACCATATCGGGAGGATCAATATTAAGTACACGCACTCCAGAAGAATTGCGCCGCTGATTCGCTATCGAAACAGCCGGAACACGCAGCGTTTTTCCCTGACTTGTTATGCAAACAACTTCATCAGTATCAAGAACAGAAATACAGCCGATTATCTCACCAGTCTTTTCTGTTATCTCATATACACGCTGTCCGCCTGTTCCGCGTCCGTGAGCGGAGAATTCATCATAATCAACACGTTTTCCGTATCCTGACTCAGTAACAAGCAGCATTTTTTCTTCAGTATTTAACAGAAGAGCGCCGACAAGTTCATCGCCAGATGCAAGTTTAAGTCCTATAACACCGCGTGAAGCACGTCCCATACAGCGGACTTCTTCTTCGTCAATCCGCAGAGCCTGACCTTTTCGGGAAATAAGCATCACCTCATTTTTTCCGCTTGTCAGTGTCGCTGTTACCAGTTTATCGCCATCATCAAGGCGTATAGCGATAATTCCGCGTGTTTTAGCATTCTGGAATTCAATTGTCTGAACTTTTTTTACCACACCGGCGGCAGTCGCCATAAACAGGTATTCATTTTCGCTGAATCCTTTCAGTGAAACAACTGTAGTTATTTCCTCATTTACAGAAACAGCGAGCAGACTCTTTATATGAGCTCCCCGTGACGCGCGGCTCGCTTCAGGTATTTCATGTACTTTAACCCAGTATGCTTTTCCTTCGTTTGTAATAAACACCACATAGTCATGAGTAGAAGCGATAAATATCTGATTAATAAAATCGTCCTCAGCGAGTTTAGCGCTGTTGCTGCCTTTGCCTCCTCGTCCCTGGCTTTTATAGGCGGTAACAGGAATACGTTTTATATATCCCAGATTTGAAATGAGAATAACCATTTCTTCTTCACGGATAAGATCCTCTATATTAATCTGTTCAACTTCGTCAGCTACTATATCAGTACGCCGGTCATCGCCAAATTTTTCCGCGAGTCCGTTTGTCTCATCCTTTATAATCTGAAGTATTTTTTCAGGATGATTCAGCAGATCTTTTAGATGAACAATGAGCGCTTCAAGTTCAGCCAGTTCTTTACGCAGGTCTTCTATCTCAAGATTTGTCAGACGTTTAAGCTGCATATCGACAATCGCCTGAGACTGCACATCATCAAATGAAAAACGCTCCATGAGGCGGTTCTTGGCAGTCTGTGTATCACGCGAACTGCGTATTATAGAAATAACCTCATCGATATTATCTATCGCCACAATAAGCGCGCGCAGAATATGCGCCCGTTCTTCTGCTTTTTTAAGATCAAAACGCGTGCGGCGGGTAACGACTTCATTCCGGTGCTCAACAAAATGAGAAATCAGTCCTTTAAGAGTGAGTATCTCAGGGCGTCCTTTTACCAGCGCAAGATTAATAACGCCGAATGATGACTGAAGGGCAGTGCGGGCAAAAAGCTGATTCAGCACAACTTTCGCGATAGCGCCACGTTTTAAATCTATAACAATACGCAGTCCGGTCCGGTCAGATGACTCATCATTTATTCCGGTAATTCCGTCTATAACTTTATCGCGGGCAAGCTCTCCAATACGGGAACATAATGTTGTCGTGTTTACCTGATAGGGAACTTCGGTAAATACAATTGTTTCTTTTCCCTTACTGTCTACTTCTATAGTAAAGCGTCCGCGCACAGTTATTTTACCGCGCCCGGTTTTATACGCCTGCATTATTCCCTTGCGCCCGAATATGACACCGCCTGTCGGAAAATCAGGCCCTTTAATATAGGAACATAATTCATCAATAGTGATATCGGGATTATCAATATACGCAGATACAGCGGCGGCTATCTCACGCAAATTGTGCGGCGGCATATTTGTCGCCATACCGACGGCGATACCGCTTGAGCCATTCGCGAGCAGAAAAGGAAATTTAGCAGGCAGAACGGTCGGTTCTACTGTTGATTCATCAAAATTAGGAATAAAATCAACTGTATCCTTTTTGATATCATCAACCATTGGTTCGGCAAGACGTTCCATTTTTGCTTCGGTATAACGGTATGCCGCGGGAGGATCACCTCCAATCGAACCAAAATTTCCCTGAGGCTTTATAACCGGATACCTGAGCGAAAAATCCTGCCCAAGACGGACAAGCGCGTCATATACAGACGCGTCACCATGCGGATGATAACTTCCTAATACATCACCGACAATTTTCGCGCACTTACGGGTTGCTCCTGAATAACGCAGTCCGCGTTCTTCCATCGCATAAAGGATTCTCCGGTGAACCGGCTTTAGTCCATCGCGCACATCAGGAAGCGCGCGGCTGACAATAACCGACATTGAATAATCAATATATGCCCGTTTAACTTCTGTATCAATCGGGATCGGTATCAGTGTTCCGCCTTCAGGCGTCTGTATTTCATCATTCATAATTACACATCCAAATTAGCATATACCGCGTTTTCTTCTATAAATTTGCGCCGCGGTTCAACTTCTTCGCCCATAAGTGTGCTGAATATACGGTCTGCTTCTACAGCGTCAGGAAGTGTTACCCGCATCATTTTGCGTCTTGACGGATCCATTGTTGTTTCCCATAGCTGATTGCCGTCCATCTCACCAAGTCCTTTATACCGCTGAACAGCGATTTTATCAGGATCACGTCCAATCTCGGCAAACACTTTATCACGCTCAGCGTCATCATAGACATACCATTCTTTTTTATTAAACGTGATTTTATATAATGGCGGCATCGCAAGATATATGTATCCCTGTTCAATGAGATCAGGCATATATCTGAAAAAGAAAGTCAAAAGCAAAGTTCTGATATGAGAACCGTCAACATCAGCATCAGCCATAATAATTATCTTGTGATAACGGATTTTACTGATATCAAAATCTTTTCCGATTCCCGTACCAAGTGTCGCGATGATTGGCTGCAATTTTTCATTATTTACTACTTTATCAAGGCGTGTTTTTTCAACATTAAGCATTTTTCCCCACAGTGGAAGAATTGCCTGTGTTTTACTGTCACGTCCTTTCTTTGCTGAGCCGCCCGCAGAATCACCCTCTACTATATAGACTTCACATTTTTCAGGATCTTTCAGAGAGCAGTCAGCAAGTTTTCCCGGCAGCCCAAAACTGTCAAGACCTGATTTACGGCGTGTCGCTTCTTTTGCCTTGCGCGCGGCAATACGGGCAGCAGCTTCTGAAACGCTTTTTTCAAGTATACTTTCAAGGATTTTTGGATTCTGCTCAAAATAAAGTGTAAGCTGTTCATTCACCAGCGAATCAACAATTCCGCGCACTTCACTGTTGCCAAGCTTTCCTTTTGTCTGGCCTTCAAACTGCGGTTCCGGTACTTTTATCGAAAGAACTACGGTAATACCGGCGCGTACATCTTCTCCGGTGAGTTTTTCATCTTTATCAATCTTTTTCTGAAGCTTCTGATTATTTTTAAGGAATTCATTCATCACGCGTGTCAGCGCTGATTTAAATCCTTCAAGATGAGTACCGCCTTCGCGTGTATTTATATCATTTACAAATGAAAGAATATTCTCGTTATATCCGTCATTGTACTGAACAGCAAGTTCTGTCACAACATCATCTTTTAAGCCCTGTATATATACAGGAGAAGAGGGTATACAGTTTTTGTTTTCATTCAGGTATGAAACAAATTCCACGATACCGCCTTCAAATTTGAAAACAACTTCTTTTGGAACAGTAAGCCGTTCATCACGGAATATTATTTTTATTCCTTTATTAAGAAAGGCAAGCTCACGCAGGCGTCCGCATAATACATCAAAATTATATGTTGTCGTCTCTGTAAAAATTTCAGGATCAGCCTTCCATCTGATAGTAGTGCCGCGTCTCTCTGATGTTCCAATTTCACTTACCGGATTTTGAGGAACACCGATATGATACGACTGCATATATTTTTTTCCGTCTTTTTCAACAGTCGCCTCAAGCCACGTTGAAAGGGCGTTTACACACGATACACCGACACCGTGCAGACCGCCGGATACTTTATAAGAACCTTTGTCAAATTTACCGCCGGCATGAAGTCTTGTTAAAACAAGTTCAAGAGCGCTGATACCTTCAGTCGGATGAATATCAACTGGAATACCGCGCCCATTATCTTCAACACGCACAACATCGTCTTTTTCAAGAACAACAACAACAGTATCACAAAAGCCGGCCATTGCCTCATCAATACTGTTATCTACCACTTCATATACCAGGTGATGAAGACCATCAGGGCCGGTTGAACCAATATACATGCCCGGCCTTTTCCGAACAGCCTCAAGTCCTTTTAATACCTGAATATTAGTAGCTAAATAGGAAGAATTCATTTTTTCCCTTTTATAATTTATAATAGATTTACAATAAATGAGCCGTTTTGAAAGATTCTGCCAAAAGAAAGTATAAAACCGTCGTTAAAGTATATCTGTATTGCAGAAAAAAGTAAAGGCGGTTTATAATGCCGTCATGAGCGATTGGGATTTCAGCAGTTTCTGGGACGAGGCGCTTCGTCAGATAAAAGAAGAATTTGAACAGGCAGGAAGAATACAGGAGTTTTCTCTCTGGTTTTCTATTGATTACGAAAGCTCAACAGAAACTGTTATAACAGCATCTGTTCCTTCAGCTTTTCTTCGTGATCAGGCAATTAAAAAAGGATATGTCCAGCAGATAGAACATAAAATTCTTGAACTTTCCGGAAAGGAAATGACTCTTGATTTTATAATAAAACCGCGTGTTCCCCGTCAATCAGCACAGCCGGTTGTTCAGAACACAGAGCAGAATAATCAGAGTACTACTATAGAAAAATCTGAAAATACTTCTCAGCAATCTGCGCCAAAAAATATAGTTAAAAATCCTATTCAAAATCTTTCTATTTTTACAGAATTACAACAGCACGCTGTTTCTTCATCAGAGAAAAAAGAAGAAGAACCTGCTTTGCAGATTCCTGTCCAAAGCGAAGTTAAAAAAAATACTGGTCTGCGTGAAGATTATACATTTGATACTTTTATTCCCGGTGAAAACAACCGTCTTGCGTTTAATGCAGCAGTCGCAATTGCCTCAAATCCCGGACGTTCATATAATCCAGTTCTTTTTTATGGAGGAGTAGGACTGGGAAAAACACATTTAATGGAAGCGATTGGAAACGAAGTTTACAAAAAATCGCAGGGAAAATTAAAAGTTATCTATATATCAGCAGAGAATTTTACAAACGAATTTGTGCAGGCTATAAAAGCGGGTACAGACACACGTGATAAAAATGCTATGGTAAAATTTAAAACAAAATATCGCAATGCTGATGTGCTGCTCATAGATGATATACACTTTCTGCAGAATAAAGAAGAAACTCAGGAAGAACTGTTTCATACATTTAATGCGTTATATGATTCATACAAACAACTCGTATTTACCTGCGACCGTCCTATATCTGAATTAAAAAATGTAACAGCACGTCTTAAATCACGATTTGAAAGAGGTCTTTCTGTTGATATGCAGCCGCCGGCATATGAGACACGCCGCGCCATCCTTGAAAAAAAACTTGTTATAATGAACAGATCACTGCCTGACAATATAATAGAACTGATTGCTCAAAATGTGGCGACAAACGTTCGTGATTTGGAAGCGTCCCTGACGAAACTTATTGCGTATATGGATCTTACCGAACCGGCAAATAAAAAAATAACAGTTGAAAAAGCGCAGCAGCTTTTAAGAGATACATTCCGTTCTCCAATTAGTGAAAATATCACTGTCGAGACAATCCAGCGCGTTGTAGCTGAATCATATAATATTTCATATACTGATATGAAAAGTAAAAAGAAAACACGCAATATAGCGTTTCCACGCCAAATCGCCATGTATATAGCTCGTGAAATGACTGACCTTTCAACAACTGATCTTGGTATGGAATTTGGAGGCAGAGATCACACGACTGTTATGCACGCCTGTAATCTTATTAAAGGCCAAATCCGCGATGACACAACTCTGAATTATAAAATCCAACAGCTTATGCAGGAGATAAAGATGTATAAAAAGTCCTAAAAAGGATATCCTGTTCACAATATGGTAAAATAAAGTGAATTCCTGTGTAAAAACAGAAGTACCTGTGAACAGTTTAATAAAATGTGAATTTACGGCACCTGTTTATTAACTGTATATATCCTTTTTATACAAGCAAATAAACAAGTTTTCAAGAAATTCACAGCGCCTACTATTACTATTACTAATAAATTTATATTATAGGGTATAATAAGCACAGCGAATAAAGGAGATCACATATGAAATTCATCTTCGACAGAGACGAAATGATAAAAGAAATAGCAATTGCTCAGGAAATTATAGCAATCAAAAATGCTCTTTCAATATTATCAAATGTATTATTGACTGCGGAAAATGATACGCTTACTATACGGGCAACTGATACAAAAGTATCATTCCAGACAAAGATACCAGTTAATGTTGAAGAAGAAGGAACAACAACCATATTCTGTGATAAATTCATGAGCATCCTCAATTCACTTCCTTCAGGTGAAATTGAATTTGAGCAAAATGATATAAAAGTAATCATAAAACCACTCATGAAAAAAGTAAAATTTCAGATAAAAAGTATGTCCAGCGACAGTTTTCCTGTATTCAATACAACAGAAGACATTCCGTTTTTTGAATTTCCCGCTGACGAATTTAAAGAAATGGTTGCTCAAACTGTATTTGCTGTATCAAATGACGAGACACGCTTTTTTATGAATGGTGTTTTCTTTGAAAAAAAAGAAGACTCTCTTAATCTTGTTGCGACAGATGGACGACGTCTCGCCTTTATATCAAAAAATTTATGTGAAGGTATTGATTCTTTTCCTTCAGCTATTGTTCCTCCAAAAATTCTTTCTATCTTGATGAAACGCCTTCCTTCTGAAGGCTTGTTTTCGATGGCGATAACTGAAAAGAATATATATCTGAAATTTGGTTCATATGAATTTTCTTCTGTTCTAATAGATGGTCAATTTCCTAATTATACAAGAGTAATACCTTCGCATCAGGAATTCTATTTTGAAATTGATAAAAAAGATTTAACTGAGGCGTTAAAACGTGTTGCGCTGCTTGTTGAACAGAAATCACGGAGAATTTATTTTAAAATAAGTCCCGGTGTTCTTTCTATCACATCGCAGGAATCAGAAATGGGTGCCGCAGATGAGGAAATTCCCTGTGAGTACAGCGGCGACGATGTCTCAATCGCTCTTAACTATGTGTATGTAGAAGAACCAATGAAATACATACATGCTGAACGTATACGTATAGAATTTACCGAACCTATGCGAGCTATAACAGTAAAACCTGTTCCTGAAAGTGATTATTTCCATATCATAATGCCGATGCAGGGATAAAAATCGGGTAGTGCAGGCGTGCCGTTTTTATCTGTTTCTTTTGCCAATTTCAGAAATCTGCGCAACGGGCCCATAGATTTACTTGCCGGCGAAGTTTTTTTCGTCGGTGAGAACGGCCAGGGAAAGAGTAATATTCTCGAAGCGCTGTATTATACTGCATATGGTAATTCGTTTAGAACACATACTGATTCACAGCTGATAAAACATGGAGAAAACGCGTTTTCGTTAAAAGCGATGTTTCGCTGCGAAAACGGACATACTGATGTTGTGTCTGTTTTATATCAGAATGGAAAAAAAAGAATTGAAAAAAACGCGAAACGAATTGCAGACAGAAAAGAAATGGTCAATACAATACCTTGTGTTCTGTTTTGCCATGATGATCTTGATTTTGCGACAGGAGAACCGGAGCGCAGACGTTTTTTTATAGATCAGTCTTTATCAATGTATGATGTTTTATATATTGATATACTCAGACGCTACAAAAAAATATTAAAAAGCCGCAATCAGTTACTAAAAGACAGGCAAACTGATATGCTTGATGTGTATGATCAGCATCTTGTGCAGCATGGTCTTGAGATACAGGAAAAAAGGCGTAATGCTGTATTCACGTTTAACAGAATTTTTACTCCTTTATATGAAAAAGTTACCGGAATAAGCGGGGTTTCGATACAATATGAGCCTTCATGGAAAAATGGCTCAGATAATTATTTGCCGTCTGCAGAAGAGGTATGTTTTCATATGAAAAAAAGGCGCGAGGCTGACTGCGCTGTTGGTACAACACTCAGCGGTCCTCATCGCGACCGCATCTATTTTATACGCGGAGAGATGCCGTTTATTCCGATTGCGTCCACTGGGCAAAGACGTCTTACCGCGGTGCTGCTGCGTATCGCTCAGGCAGTTTTTTATACTGAAATAACTGGTAAAAAACCGGTGTTGTTAATGGATGATGTGCTTCTTGAACTTGACCCTGTAAAAAGGCAGAGTGTTATCGCTCTTCTTCCAGCTCATGATCAGCTTTTTTGTACGTTTCTCCCCGGTGAACCGTATGATTATTATAAAACACCGAATACGAGAATATACACAATACATGAAGGAGTCTGGAATGAGTGAAATACACAGCGCTTCTGATATTATTTCAAATCTGTTTGGATCAATTGAAAAAAGTACTTTTGATGCGGCGAACACAGTAGTCAGTACTTGGAAAACAATTATGCTCTCAATTAAGGGAAACGGTGAAAATGGTTCAATGACTGGACAGAATCTGGCAGATCATACGCGTGTTATTGATCTGAAAAATGGAAATCTTCTGATTGAGACAGATCATCCAGGATGGATACAGCTTTTAAAACTGCATAATCGATATATTTTGACTGGATTAAAAAAAAGATGTCCAACCTTGAATATCCGTATTATTTCATATCGTCTGAAAGGAAGCAGCGCGTCATTTGCAGGTACAGGAAATTCTATGGAACGCGAAAAAGTTGCCGAGGTGCTTGACCGACGGTATAAATCTATAGAGGAATATGATAAGACGTACTATGTATCTGATCATAAACACCGCTCTCCTGAAGAAGTTCCTGAAGCAATACGCAAAATTTTTGAAAACTTTGGAAAATGAATTGATATAAAAGGTTAGTTGACTACTCGTTATTTATTATGATATAGTGTGTCACCATTTGTAAATTCTAAGGACTGGTATGCAAATAAAAAAGCATGCCTGTTTCTATCAAATAAAAGGAGACGTGTTCTATGAAACGGACATATCAGCCCAGTAAAGTAAAGCGCAATAGAAAATTTGGATTTCGTGCCCGCATGGCAACACGCGGTGGACGTCTTGTTCTGAAGCGCCGCCGTGCGAAGGGTCGCTATAAGCTGACTGTTTCTGACGAAAAAAAGCCTTACTGATTTTTTTACCGCACAGCTTAGGGAATGGAAACAGACTTGATAAGGACAGGACGCTTTACCCGGCAGGAACGGATAAAGCGTCCTGTTGATATTCAGAATCTGTTCAAAAATGGAAGGAAGGTAAGTATTCCCGGCGCAAAGCTGTTTTTTAAGCCGAATGGTCTTAAAATAAACAGAATTGCTTTTATATTACCGCGGCATTATGGAAATGCTGTTGAGCGTAATCTAAGTAAACGGTTAAGCCGGGAGTCTTATCGGTATTTCAGGAATCACATAATAAGCGGTTATGATATGCTGCTTCTTATATATCCTGGCAGTGATTCCTTTTCTATTAGAAACTCTCAGCTGCAGCAGCTTGTGCGCAAGGCAGGTCTATTTTGTTAAGGGAGTTGGAAAAGGGTGCGGCAAAACTCCTTTGTTCTTTGATTAGATTTTATCAAGCAGTTATTTCTCCACTTCATCCTCCATGTTGCAGATTTTATCCTTCATGTTCTGCGTATTCATTGGAAGCTATTAAGAAATACGGTCCGATAAAAGGGATTATACTTTCAATATGGCGTATTTTGAGATGTAATCCTTTTTCAAAAGGCGGTTATGATCCTGTTCCCTAATGTTGTTTCATTTTTATTTTGGAATTAAAGCTCAGGAGTACTGTTTATGGATAAGAATACAGTATGGGCTGTTGTTCTTTCAACAGTCGTGCTGATTGTATTTATGTTTCTTCAGATGGCATTTTTTCCGCCGTCTGCAGCTGGTACAACGACAGCGGAAGATAGTGGGGCAGCTGTTTCGGACATTGTTCCTCAGAATTCCGACTCTTTTGTGAGTGCTGATGCTGTTTCAGATGATAAGGAAAATTCTGAAGAAAGAAATTATGTTATTGAGACAGACACAGTTAAAGTTACTTTTACAAATCGCGGCGGAGATGTCGTCGGATATGAATTACTTGATCATCGTGATGGAAATCATGGTGTAGAAATGGCTGATAATATTTCTGCTGAAAACCGGGCATTTGCTCTGTCATTTGGTACTCAGAAAGAATCTATTATTAATGACGTTTTTACTGTAAGACAGCCTGACGATCGAACAATTATTTTTTATAAAAAATTTAGATCAAAAAATGCTTCAGGAAATGATTCTGAATTTACTCTTGCAAAGCGGTATTCATTTCATGACGGCGATTACATGTTCAAACTTGATATAATGGTAAGCGGCGAGGATGGATTTACTTCTCTTTCTTCCGGAAATTCTGCATATACATTGCGGACTCCTCCGCAGATTGGACCATACTATAACGCAAAAAATGATCGGTATGAACACCGGACCTTTATGTCGTTTACTGATGGACGAAAGAAAAAACAGATGCTTTCTCCTGGGCAGACAAAGATTTATGAAAAACAGTACAGTTGGACTGGTATTGCAGGAAAATATTTTACAGTGCTTGTTGCTCCTGTCGCTCCTGAATATATGCAGTCGGTTACTTATTCCGCTGAGGTACAGGTAGAAGACTACGCGAATGCGCAGCTCTTTTTGCCTCGCCGGGCAATTACCGATAAAGAAACAACAGATACATATTATATATATGTCGGCCCACGAACAGAAAATTCACTGTCTATTTATAACAACGCCTCTGATAATAGCTGGTCTGTTTCATCACTTCGTTTGAATGACAGTATGGAATCAAGCGGTATTCTGTTCTGGCTTGAGGCGATTCTTAAATGGTGCATGGAGCTGTTGTATAGACTTATCCCGAATTGGGGTGTTTCTATTATTATTTTGACTGTCATTATTAAAGTTTTGTTTTTTCCTCTTACAAAACAAAGTTCTGTTGCCAGTCTTAAAATGCAGGAAGTACAGCCCCGCATGCAGGAACTGCAGAATAAGTATAAAGATGACCCAACACGGCTTAATATGGAAATATCAAAGCTATATAAAGAAATGGGATATAATCCTCTTTCAGGTTGTCTGCCTCTTTTAATACAGTTTCCGCTGATTTTTGCTATGTATAATCTGTTTAACAATTATTTTGAATTCCGCGGGGCAATGTTCATTCCCGGCTGGATACCTGATTTATCAGTTGGGGACAGTATTTATACATTCGGGTTTAATTTACCTTTTATTGGTAATCAGCTGCGTTTACTGCCTATCATTTATGTTATTTCACAGCTTTTGTTTGGCTGGATAACTCAGTCAGCTGCCGCTGCAAACAGTCAAATGAAAATAATGATGTATGGTATGCCGCTATTCTTCTTCTTTATTTTTTATAATGCGCCATCAGGACTGCTGATTTACTGGACAGTCAGTAACCTGCTGCAGCTGGTTCAGCAGGTTATTATAAACCGGATTATGAAGACAAAGCGTGCGGAAATGGAACAGAAAAAGCCAGCTGTAGAAAAATTTGTACCGCAAAAAAGAAAAAGAAAGTAATTTTGGAGGTCTTATTATGACTTATGAATATGAAGCAAAAACGGAAAAAGAAGCAATAGAACTTGCTGCTGCCGAGCTTGGCCTTGAGAAAGATCAGTTTGATGTGGAAATACTTGAATCACAGAAAAACAGTCTTTTTAAAAAAGGCTATGTAAAAATTCGTGTGCATACAGCTGATGTCGTGGAACATACTGATTCAGGTGAGTTTGAAGGTTCTGTTCCGAAACATCGATTGTTTGCTGATCCTGTACCGCAGGATGAATTTGAAAAACAACTGGTTGAATTTATAGCATCAGTTATCAGAAAAATGGGATATGACGTAACTGTTGATATTATGTTCCGTGAAGAGCATAAACTTGGAATTAAACTCAGTTCATCGCATTCGTCGATTCTCATAGGCAGAAAAGGAAAAAATCTTGATGCTTTGCAGCTTTTGGCAAATGTATATGCTGGCCGTCTCGGTCATGATGAAATGAGAATTATTCTTGATACGGAGAATTATCGTATCCGGCGTGAAGAATCTCTTGTTCGTCTTGCATATACAACAGCAGATCGTGTGCGAAACAGCCGCAGTTCTATATTGCTTGAACCGATGAATCCGTTTGAACGGCGTCTTATACATACGACTCTGAATGAGATTACTGATGTTGAAACTAAAAGCGAAGGAGAAGGTTTATATAAACAAGTACGTGTTTATTATAAAGGTATTCGCTGATGAAATGTTTTTCTAAAATATACTTATCTGTCAGAATAGGTATACTTTGTTGTGTGTCTGCTGCTTGTGCTTCTGCATTTGCAGCAGAAGAGGTGAAAGTAAAAATGCAGGATATCTTGTCTGGCAGCATACGTTCAGAGCTTGTTGCTGGTACAGAATCTTTGATGCGGACTGGTGCTTTATCTGATGAGGAAATGTCTTATACTGAGTCAGTTTCTCATGTTTTTTATAAAAAAGAGCCAGTTATTTCACTTATTCCTGAAAACAATTTACTTAAATCGTTTGAATTACAGCTGCCTTCTGGTGATAGTCCTGATCTGGTTATTGAATCCCTATATATTCTTAATAAGCGGAATTCAAGTGTAGATAAGGATGATATGGAAAAAATAGAAAAGATTGTAAGATCATTTTCTACACTGGAAGGTGTTTCATATGTTTCAAGTGATGAAAAAGTTGAGACTCTTTATCACAAAGCTTACACTATAGAAAACCTTGAAACGCGAAACAAAATACCTGATCAGATATCCGGTTCAGCTGACGGTAAAAGACTGTATATGTATCAATATGATAACAGTTTTAAAGACTGTATTTACAGTGTTGATTATCGTGTTTCTGGAAATACGCTTTTGCTTACTATGGTTATAGCAGATTATATTAAGATGGGACCGATAAAAGCGGTAAAACCGGGCAATGTATCAATCACTATATTAATAGAGCTCGCTGAAGATGGTGTTGCAATGAATTCAATTGTAATGAGTAAATTTGCGAATGTGCCGTTTATCGCGGGAAAAATACAGCATTCTTTTCAGGCGCGTACTGATGCTATGTTCCAATGGTTTGTTAAAAGTTATCTGAATAAAGGTATTCAGTAATATAAAAAGATTATTCAGGGGTATATACAGTTATGCAGCGTAAATTGATTTGCATGTTATGTGCATTAGGAATTATGGTTATGGGAGGTTGTTCATCGATGGATGAAAGTATGAAAGCAATTGAAGGCAGAGACGGTATTTTTGCCATTATGGAAACTACACGGGGAAATATCGTTCTTGATTTGTATTATAAGCAGACACCGCTTACTGTTACTAATTTTATAGGTCTTGCAGAAGGTACACTTGATGCTGCAAAAGGAAAGCATTTTTATGATGGTTTGAAATTTCATCGTGTTATATCTGACTTTATGATTCAGGGCGGTGATCCAAGAGGTAATGGAACCGGCGGACCAGGATATCAATTTGTTGATGAATTTGTAGAGGAATTGAAGCATGATGGTCCTGGTGTTCTTTCTATGGCAAATGCCGGTCCGGGAACAAACGGCAGTCAGTTTTTTATCACTCATGTTGCTACGCCGTGGCTTGATGGAAAGCATACTGTTTTTGGCCGTGTTGTAGAAGGTCAGAATGTTGTGAATTCAATTAAGCAGAATGATGTGATTAAAAAAGTTACAATAGTCCGGCAGGGAGAAGAAGCACAATCATTCACAGCGACTCAGGCAGATTTTAATATGCGTAAGGCAGAAGCTGAGAAAAAAGCTCAGGAAGCCGCTGAGATAAAAGCGAAAAAAGCAGCAGAAATGCTTGAGAAAAAAGTTTCCGGATACGAAAAAACAGCTGATAATATTTATTATAAAATTACAGCTGAAGGAAATGGTTCTAAAATAGGTAAAAACAAGAATGTTTCAGTGCATTATAAAGGGTATTTACCGAATGATACTGTTTTTGATGCTTCAGAAGGAAGAGGTCCTCTTTCTTTTAAGACTGGAGCAGGACAGATGATACCTGGTTTTGATATTATGGTGCAGGATATGGCTGTCGGAGAGAAACGTACAATCGCATTGCCTCCGGAAATGGCATATGGTCCGGCAGGGTATGGACCGATTCCGGCAAATTCATACATTTTCTTTGATGTAGAATTGCTTGAAGCAAAATAAATTGGGGTTAATATGAAATCATTTACCAGAGAATTGTGGTTTAATACAGATAAAAAACGTCAGTTTATTAATATCACGCCAACTGTAGAAGAATTACTTGCTGAGTCGGGAATTCAGGAAGGTTTTGTGCTGGTAAATGCGATGCATATTACAGCAAGCGTTTTTATAAATGATGATGAGAGCGGTTTGCACTATGATTTTGATCGGTGGTTGGAGGAAATTGCTCCTCATGAACCGGTTTCAAAATATCACCATAATTGCGGCGAAGATAATGCCGACGCGCATATGAAACGCCAAGTCATGGGAAGAGAAGTTGTCATTGCTGTTACAAATGGAAAATTACATTTTGGTCCATGGGAACAGATTTTCTATGGCGAATTTGATGGACAGCGCAGAAAACGTGTTCTGGTAAAAATTATTGGTGAATAAGGATATAATACAAATTAACCGCAGTCATTCTATCAATGAAATAATTATTGTATTCTGAAGTATTAAAAAGCAGCCTTTGGGCTGCTTTTTATTTTATATTGAAATATTTAAGAGTGATTATCTATTGCAGTTATATATATTAGGTAATTGTATTGACTTTAAATTTAGAATTGTTATAATAATATTAGATTAATTCTAAAGGAAGTGAGATGTATGACGAAATATGAAAAACAAATCTATGATATTGTGAATGCTTCTCACGAACATATGACGGCTGATCAAGTTTATGGAAAACTGCAAAAAATTTATCCTGCTGTTTCTCGTGCTACTGTATATAATAATTTAAACAAACTTTGTGATATGAGAATGATTCGTAGGGTGTCTTTGGAAAATTTACCTGATCGATATGATCGAATTGAGAAACACGATCATCTTGTATGCCAAAGATGCGGAAAATTATCTGATATTTGTTTTGATGATTTAACGCAATCATTAAGGACTCAGTTCGGAGACAATTTTTTGTTCTATGACCTTAAAGTTTATTATATTTGTCCTGACTGTCGTAAAGAGCAGTCTAGTGAACTAACTCTGGATCATACGGGAAGTCCCGTAAATTTATAAAACTAAGGAGAATTTTATTATGAGAAGTATTACCACATTAGACCTGCAGTATGCACACAGATTTTATGGATTTAAAGGAGAAGCTCAGTACCTGCATGGACATACAGGTGTTCTGACTATTGAAGTTGAGGATTCAGTAGAGCCTGGTGTTAATATGGTGTTTCCCTGTAACGAGATTCAGAAAACTGCTTGGGAAGTTTTAAAAAATTTTGACCATGCGTTGATTTTGAGACAAGATGATCCGTTACTGCCTGCTATTTTAGATGTATATGAAAAGCAGGGTATTAAAGATGGTGCTCCGCAGAATAAAATGAAGGGTCCTGCTTTCAAGTCTGAACTGGCAACCGCTTATCCTGATTGCCGCTTAGTTGTTACTAAAGAAACAATGACTGTTGAAGGTATGATTAAGATTGTGTATGATTTATTGAAAGACAAGTTGAATATTGCTAAAATTACCTTTACAAGTGGTGTTAATGCTGCTTCGGCTGAATTCCAGACAAAAAATAATATTGACCGCTGTCCTCTGTGCGGTATTGCTTTAAATGAAAATGGCGTATGCCCGAAATGCGGTTATAAGAAAGCATAAAGAATGATTGATTAAAATCAGAGCTGTTTTATTTTATAAACAGCTCTGATTTTTACATGTGATTAGTATTTTATTTCAGCTGGAATTAAAATAAAAAAGTTATGTTATATGCTTGACAAAAAAAAACATATATCTTATTATATTTCAGTACGACGCAGGGTAGAGCAGTTGGCAGCTCGTCGGGCTCATAACCCGGAGGCCGTAGGTTCGAGTCCTACCCCTGCTATAATAAGTAGAAGCAGCCTTGTGGCTGCTTTTTTTATTTTCTAGTCATATTTTAAATATAAAAAGAGCGGCACTTTTTTAGTGCCGCCTGTTTATTTTTGTATTATATTATTTTGCCTGCTGTGCAAGCCATTCCATAAGAGTTATTTCACTTCCGTTTATAGTACCACATACATCATTGTTATAAACATGAATCCAGATCCAGTGGCCATCATATTCATATGGAGATCCGTCTTCTGTTTTATATAATCCTGATTTGTCTGTAACATCTCTGAAGTAGGTAAGGAATACATCTTGCGCATCTGCTTTTATAAGGCGGTCATATGTGGGCAGAGTGAATTCAGGTCCGGGCAGTGTTGTGTCACGGGCAGATAATACAAACCACATTTTCTGGTCTTTCAGGACCTGAATGTCTTCATCAGTAAGATGAGAGTTTTTCATTCCTTCACAAATAGGATATGCTGCTGCAAAAAAATCAGGATAATCAAGAAGCATGCGGAGTGTCATAAATCCGCCGTTTGAACAACCGCCAATATAAATACGTCCTGTATCAATACCATCATTCTGAGCTATATAAGCATCAATTAAGTATTTGAGAGCTTCGGTATAAATAGAAGTTGCTGGTCTGCGTTCTCCTGTTCCATCATCCATCCATTTAGTAGGGGCTTGAGGAACTAATACATATGCTCCGCCAAAGTAATTCTGAATTTTTGTTCCAGCAAGATCACAGGCTTTATTTGCTGATAAAGGAATAGATGCGTCAGTTCCTCCTTCTCCTCCGCCGTGTAACCAGATTAATAATGGTTTTTTATTTTTAATGCTGGCATTTTCTGGCTTGAATGATGCATATCCAAGAGTATATTCTCCGCAGATTTCAGCTCCGTAAGTAAAAACATCCAGCTGGGGACGAATGATATTTGCCAATTTTGTTGTGGTAAAACCTGTTATTGTATTTTGCCCGGCGATAATATCTTTTTGCTGGGTAATTGTGTATTCACAATCAATCCATGCGTTGCCGCTGTCATAGTAGTTTAACACAGAACCTATCGAAAGATTGGGTGCAATTTCTAATTCAAGGGTAACATATCTTCCTTTATCAACTGGTGTCCCATCTTCAGATGAAACATACGCGGCTACAACTGTACGTCTGCCGCTTTCGAGAACAGGATTTTCTGATACACGGGGATCTGTGCGGGTAACATCAACAGTAAAAGTATTATTATCTACTGTTCCTTTAGTTAATGAAGATCCCATATTCAGAATGATTTTTGATGTAACTGCTCCCCAATCCTGAACAGTATCAATGCGGTTGTATGTACCCGCCTGAAAAGGAATCGCCCATAGTGCGGTAATTGCGCAAACTGCGCTAAGTACAGCTGCGATTAATTTTTTCATAGGTAAACCTCCTTTGTATACCTTTGAAGTGAATTAGTGAATAAATAAATATATAGTATAAGTTATTGTTTACTGCAACCAGATATTGTTCTTTTTTTGAAATAAGTATTCTTTAGTTGATATATAAAAAAAAGCCGTTCAGGTGAACGGCTTAAAAAGGAGAAAAAATTAAATTAAAGATATTTTATGCTGAAATGCGTTTTGTATAACGTCCTGACAACCAGTGCCATATATTGGAAATAATATTATCTGATGCATGTACTGATTCAGTTACTGTATTATGATTTCCTGAGATCATAAAATGAAGCAGTTTCATTGCGTCACTTACAGAATCCGCACGGAAAGTTAACTGATATTCTGTATTACTTTTATTTTTTTCAATAATATGATTCTGGATAAAAGTATTTCCTCGTAAATCAGCTGATTCATTATTATATGTGTAAAAGATAGGCGACTTGCATGAATCAATAATCCTGAATAGTTCAGTTATATTAGCGGTGCGGATAGTCACAGTATACATATCAGCTCTCTGTGAGATGTTAAGATTATCAGTAGAATAAATCTGAGCTCCTGAAAAAGGAATAAACGTCATAACAAACCTCCTTACAATTACTTTGGTTGTTTTTATTTCTATCTGAAATATACTGCATTAAAATGACTATTTCTCAAAATATTCTGCTTAAAAATATAAATATTCAGTCATATTATGATTTTTATTTCTGCTTTATTTTATTTTGTCTTTATAATTATTTTGTTAATGTGCCACCCATTGCAATCTGTCTTTCTTCTTATTATATTATCTTTATGGAAACAATGAAGAGAACTGTCACCTGTGGAGAGCTTCGTGGGTGTGATGATGGAAAAACAGTTATATTGAACGGATGGATTCACCGCAAAAGAGATCATGGTGGTATATCTTTTATTAGTCTGAGAGACCGTTATGGAATTACACAAGTCGTTGTTGATACTGCTTCACCTCAGGATCTTATTCCGATTGCAGCTGAATTGAAGATGGAGTATTGTATCGCAGTAGAAGGTTTTGTTCGTAAGCGTCCAGATACAATGATTAACAGCGATATGACAACAGGTGAAATTGAAGTCTGTGCTCAGAAAATACTCATCTTGTCTAAAAGTGATGTTTTGCCATTTATGATAGATGAAGTGAATAAAGACGGTACTCCGGTTATACCAAATGAAGATTTGCGTCTTAAATATAGATATCTGGATCTTCGTACCCAGGCAATGCAGCATCATCTTGCTTTGCGTCATAAAGTAACAATTGCTGCCCGTAAATATCTTGATTCACATGGTTTTTTTGAGATTGAAACACCGACCTTTATAAAATCAACACCTGAAGGAGCTCGTGATTATTTAGTACCTTCGCGTTTATATCCGGGGAAATTTTATGCGCTTCCGCAGTCCCCTCAATTATATAAGCAGCTTCTTATGGTTTCAGGTTTTGATCGTTATTTTCAGATAGCACGCTGTTATCGTGACGAAGATGCGCGGGGAGATAGACAGCCTGAATTTACTCAGATTGATATGGAAATGAGTTTTGTTTCACGTGATGATGTTCTTTCCATGACTGAAGGACTTATGGCTGCTGTTTTTAAAGAAGCTCTAAACATTGATTTAGTTGTTCCTTTCCAGCGTATTGCATATGATGATGCAATTGAATGGTATGGAACTGATAAACCGGAACTGCGTTTTGATATGAAAATGCAGGATGGAAGTAAACTTGCTCACTTAGGGACTTTTCAGGCGTTTAAAGATGCTTTGTGTGCTGGCGGAATAATAAAAGCGCTTGTTGTTCCTAATGCAGCTGAATTGTACAGTCGGAAAAAAATAGAAGAGCTTGAAGCAACTGCGAAAATATATAAAGCGAAAGGCTTGGGCTGGATGAAAGCTGTGGGTGGTTCTCTTGAAGGCGGTATTGCAAAGTTTTTTTCTGGTAATGAATCAACTGTTCGTGAAATACTGGGCGCGCAGGATGGAGATCTGCTGTTATTTGTTGCTGATACGAATAAGAAAATAGCTTGCACCGCGCTTGGAGCAGTGCGTACACGGCTTGGTAAAGATCTTAATTTATGTGATCCTGATGAATTTGCTTTTGCATGGATTGTTGATTTTCCTATGTTTGAGTGGAATGAAGAAGAAAATAAATGGGATACAGCTCATCATATGTTTACTATGCCTCAGGAAAAATATCACGATACTCTTGAATCTGATCCGGGAAAAGTAAAAGGTGATTTATATGATCTTGTGTTGAATGGGTATGAACTTGCGTCAGGATCTATTCGTATTCATGATCCTGTACTTCAGAAACGTATTTTTAAAATTGTCGGATTTGATGAAGAGGAAGGTCAGAAGAAATTCGGATTTTTAACTGAAGCATTTAAGTACGGTGCTCCTCCCCATGGCGGAATTGCACCGGGATTGGATCGACTTGTTATGCTTATGTGCAAAGAAACATCTATAAAAGAAGTCATAGCATTTCCAAAAAATACATTCGCACAGAGTCCCATGGATGATTGTCCATCAGAAGTTGATCAAAGACAGCTTGACGAACTGCATCTGATTATTAAGAAATAGTAATATTATGGGTTTTGTAAAATGGATGCCGTAAAAGGCATCCATTTTTATTACCTACTTTGTACTATTTAAGATGAACAGCGAAAAAGATGCTGCTCATGAAATTATACTGTGTAATGTCTGGATATATCTGATTTTTATAAATTCCGTTTTTTATAAATAATGTTGCTGATATACCAAGAGAATACCGCTTTGTTATCATGTGGCTGTATTGTCCGGTAATACTGTTTATGATTGTATGTCCCGGGGAACCATCTGTGGCGATATGTTTTTTTAAACTGAATACGGCATGCAGCATATATTTCAATGATAAAGTTCCTGCATATGGGTGTGATATGATTAAATCAGCTTTTGCTCCAGCGCCTGTACCAAAATCATATAGCCGACGTTCATTACCTGTAGTGTTTGGAACTTCACCGCTTAAGTAGTAATAAAATTCTGAACCTCCCAGAAGTATCCAGTTTGCATGCAGTGCCCAACGAATATTCCAATCATAAGGAAGCATAATCTGCTCTTTCATAGTAAACCCGACTCCATGACTGGCAAAGTCCATTTTTTTTGAATAAATAACATCACAATGCATACTCATGCCAAGGGAGTTTTGAATTTTTTCTGTAGAGCCAGTATCATAAGAAAACAACATACCATTTGACGCAAATACTAGTTGAAAATTTGATGGAGACCATTCTCCGTGAAGATCAAGTTCAAAATGATCATATGGTGTATTTGTTCGAAGTCCATATGGTTGTCCGTATATAATAGAAAGTCCTCCGCCTAAATTTGCATAGTACCAGTCTGTTTGAGGAGAGCGTTGTGCAGATGGTTCAAAATATACTTTTGTAAAACCACTACTGAGCGCGACATGATACGATAATGATTGTATTTTGCCGCTCTCTTCTCGATTTTTTTTACGTGTAACAAGCTCATTGAATGCTTCCATAGGGTTTACTATGAATGCCCACCAACTGTTATTTGCTGCTGCTTCTGAATATAAACGGTGAAACATTTCACCCATCATCATACCGCCTGTTGTAGTGATGATCAGATCATTTATAGAGGGACGTTCTGTTTCACAGAAGAGTTCCCATGTTATACTTCCAAATGCGGTATAAAGACCTGCAAGCCAGAAATTTAAACCATTTGCGCGTGCTGCTGAATAATAGACACTGCCCTGATAAGGATGGCCAAGTTGATTTACTTGAAATTCATCTTGATCCCATACCCATGGATTTGTTAAATTTGCTTTTATTGAATCTAATGTAACATAGGCAAAAGAGGCGTGTGTAATGAATCTATTGTATAAAAATAGTGTAAGATTACTTAATACTACTTCTCCGCCAGCGATAAAATAAGAAGCGATTGTAACTTTGGCAGGATCGGATATTGTTTCGTTATTTTGAACAGTGGGACTTGTTTCTGCGGGATTACTGTTTTGTGCGCAGATTTGATACAGACTTGCACAACACAACAATATACAGATAAGTTTTTTCATATTCTTTATACTCCTCAATGTTTCTATTTTATAATATGGACAATCTATTTGCAATCATACGTTAAAATGACTATAGTAAGATTATGCAAAAGGGCAATAAATTTTATTCCAGTTTATATATACGTATATTTAAGATTCAAATGGTTCTTCTTTTGTGGATATTATGTTTTTTTTCTGTTTCATGCAAAAAAAAGCAGTATCCTCCTCAAACGGTTTTAGTTATGGGAACGGTATGTACAGTGAATTTATATGATGCAGGTACTGCTGAATTATACAAACAGATTATTGACCGTCTTTATGAGATTGAAAGAGAGTTTAGTGTTTCAATGCCTGATTCACAAATCAGTACTATTAATAAACAGGCCGGTATTGCTCCGGTGCAGGTTAGTGAAGACGTTATTACCGTGCTTGATACTGCTGTTTTGTTTGCGAAGAAAACAAACGGGGCATTTGATCCAACTATTGGTCCCCTTGTAAAGTTGTGGAATATAGGGACTGAATTTGCTCATCTTCCTTCTGATAAAGAAATACAAAATGCATTATCATTTGTAGATTATCATAAAATTATTATTGATCATATTGCGTCTACGGTATATTTGGAACAGTCAGGTATGAGTCTTGATCTTGGAGGTATTGTAAAGGGATACGCTGCTGATGAAATTGTGCGTATACTAAAACAACAAAAAGTAACGCGCGCTCTTATTGATCTTGGAGGAAATATTTATGCCTACGGTAGTAAAAAAGACGATGCTCCGTGGCGTGTTGGTATCAGAAATCCATTTGATACACAGTCAGAACCGCCGCTAGGTGTTCAAGTAGATGATCAAACTGTTGTAACATCAGGTGTTTATGAGCGTTTTTTTATCCAAGATGGAGTTCGTTATCATCATATAATTAATCCTAAAACTGGGTATCCAATGCAAAATGGTCTTGTTTCAGCAACAATAATTTCAGATTCTTCAATGTATGCAGATGCGCTTTCTACTTCTGTTTTTATCTTAGGTATATCTGAAGGATTAGCTTTTCTTAAAGATTTTTCCGAAACAGAAGGTATTTTAATTGATGATACTAAGTGTATATATGTAACATCTGAGCTGCAAAATAAGATTACTGTTTTTTCTCATGATTTTTCAGTTAAGATTTTTGAGTGATACTTATTTTTTAATTGACAATTGAACGATTTATGAAAAAATGTTATGTTATTATGTATGAATAAATTAGCAGCATTGTGTGCCATTGGTGCGGAAAAAATACTTGGTAATGAAATTAAACAGCTTGGGTACATACTAAATGGTAACGCATCAGGGCGTGTTTATTTCAGTGGTGATAATGATGCGCTGTACCGTGCGAATCTTTGTTTACGTACTGCTGATCGTGTGTATATGCAACTTGCATCTTTTCATGCAGCTGATTTTGATGATCTTTTTGATGGTGTCTATTCTATTTCTTGGCAGGATTTTTTTAAAAAAAATGTGCGTGTTGTAGTGGATAAAGTTCGTTCACACCGCAGTCGTCTTTCTTCAGAACATAGTATTCAATCTGTTGTTCATAAAGCTATATATCAGAAACTTGGTGATGTCTGGCATATAACTACATTGCCTGAAACAGGAAGTGCATTTGATATACGTATATATATAGAAAATGACACTGTAGAAGTTCTTCTAGATCTTTCAGGAATACCTCTTCATCGGCGAGGATACCGTACAGATGGAGGAACAGCTCCTCTTAGAGAAACACTTGCAGCTGTACTTCTTCAGTTTATGTGCTGGAGGAGAAAAACACCATTGCATGATCCATTTTGTGGTTCGGGAACGATTGCATGTGAGGCAGCATTGTATGCTTATAATGTTGCTCCTGGATTCGGCAGGCATTTTTCTGTTGAAGAGCTATCTTTTTTTAATAAAGACAGAGCAGAAGAGTTAAAAAAAATAGAGGCTTCAAAAATACGTCCTGATTGTTCAGCACGTATTACCGGGACAGATATAAGTCATGAAGCAGTTGAACGTGCACGCAAAAATGCAGAACATGCCTGTGTAATTGCGGGTCGTGCATTGCAGCTTATTGGCAGTGATCAGCGGATTATACGTCCTGATTTTGATCAGGCTGATTTTACAGAATTAAGTGCGCCATATGATACCGGATTACTGATTGGAAATCCTCCATATGGAGAACGTCTTGGGGATTCTGAGCAGGCAGAAAAGTTGTATCAGCAGATGCATACATTATATCGTAGTTTCCTTGGCTGGGATATGGGATTCATTACTTCACACAGCGATTTTGAAACAGCATTTGGTGTTAAATCTTATTCTGTTAAAAAACTGAAGAGTGGGAATCTTGATACCTGTTTTTATATATTCAGGGGAGATAAAAAATAATGGCAATTGTTGTTGAGCATGAAAAACGTAAACATGAGATTTTGGATAAAGCACTTGATATCTTTATGGAAGAAGGATATGAAGATGTTACTTTTCAAAAAATTGCTGACCGCTGTGGTATAACTCGTACTACATTATATATTTATTTTAAAAATAAAAAAGAAATTTTCTTATGGAGTATTAAGCAACTTACTTCGAAACTGGAAACTGATTTATTGATTATTATACGTAATACTGGCTTAACTGCTACAGAACGGCTGCGGGCTGTTTTATCATCAATATTACAAGATTGTACTGAGAATAAGAGACTGTTCAATGTGGTACTGATGTATTTATTGCAGCTTCAGAAAACAGGTAAAAATCCTGGTGAACGTGTACGCAGGAGAATTCTGCGTTTGCGGCATATGCTTTCAACTCTTATTATTGAAGGTATTAATGCTGGTGAATTTCAACGGCTGAATGTGCGTGATATAAATGAAATGTTGTATGGACTTATTGAATCAGCTATTTTCAGACTGGCAATTCTTGATCAGAATTCAACGGAAGAAATGAATGGAGCCATTGAATTGGCAATTAACGGTATACTTGCAAAAAATAAAATTGCCTGATAAAAAAAGCTTTTCTGTATTTACAGAAAAGCTTTTTTTATGAAAATCAATATCTTATTTAGTCAATTGAAGATAACATTTATAGAGTGTCATCTCATTCGTATAATCATAACTGGTTTCATCGGGGCGTGTATATGAATATGAATAATATCCTTTTTCACGTGAGAAAGTTCCAGCTCTTTTTTTAATTGCAAACATTGCCGCATCTTGCTCAAAATCATCAGAAGGACATGAATAAGTAAACCGCGCTTCTGCTGTTGTGGGTATATATTCGATTGTCATCGTCATATTTCCGTCTTTTTCAGTAGTAACTTCAATTGCAGTTGTATCTACTTTACTCCAATCAGCAGTATTCTGTTTCTGAGCAAACAGAAAGGCGCCTGCGCATATTGCCAAAATACACATAAATACATGTTTCTTCATACCGTGCTCCTTATTTATTGTTAATTATAGCAAATAACACTGAGTTAGACAATAATCAATTTTGTCTATAATTCTGTTTATTTTTTATATATGACACCTATTTATTTCTTTTTTTTGAGGAGTGAAGCAAACGGATTATATGTTTCACCATCATTTTCATGTTGATGTTCAAGAAACTCTCCTGTGTAAATATCTTGTTCTGTTGATATCGCCGGTGTAAGTGCAATGCGTTTATTTTTACTATCAATTTCTTTCACTAAGACTGTTATTGCATCACCTGTTTTATATAGTTTTCGGAGATTTGTTGTTTTGCCAGCGTTCTCCAATTCTGAGATATGTACAAGCCCATCTATTCCTGGTTCAAGATTTACAAATATACCAAATTCAGCAATACGGCAAACAGAACCCTCCCATTTTGTATCTGGACGGTATTTATTTCCGGCTTGTTCCCATGGGTCTTTTATTAATGCTTTCATACTGACGGAAATCCGTTCGTGTTCCCAATCAGTCTTTAAAATAACGACTTGTATTTCTTGCCCGATGGATAATACTGTACTGATATCATTAATATGAGATAAAGATACTTCTGAAATAGGAAGCAGTGCCTGCAGTCCATTAATATCAATAAAAGCGCCAAAACTTTGCAGTGATTTTACGGTTCCTGTCATTATAATACCTTCTTTAATGACAGAACGAAGTGAATCAATTTTTTTTAAATGTTCTTCTTCCAGATACCGTCGATTTGAGACAAGGAGATTCTTACCGTTTTCTTTGTATTCTGTGATTATAAAAGGAATGATTTTTCCTATGTAGTTTTGGGGTTCTTCTTTCTGGCGGTATCCCATTTGCGAATATGGACAAAATGCTCGCACATCACCTATTTTAATTTCAAAACCACCCTTAATTTCTTTTTCAACATGACCTTCAACGGGTATATGACTGTGGAACGCGTTTTCAAGCATTGAGCTATCAGCTTTTCTGCTTCCGATTTTTGTTGTAAAATACATTTCACCATTTTCTGATTTTAAGAAAAAAGCAGAAACTATATCTCCTTCTTTTACGGTAAGATTACCGTTTTCATCTGTTAATTCACTGCGGTCAAGAATACCTTCGCTTTTTGCATTCAAGTCTAAAAAAATACAGTCATCGGAGATCGCAACTATTTTACTCTGTATCTCCTGACCAGGTTCCAGCATTTTCATTTTCTATTATCCTCTATCGATGTATTTATAATAAGTTATACTGTTTTTTTTATCATAATACCAGATACTAGCATTTTATATTCAATCGTTTAGCAGAATTAAAAAGGGTATTTATTTTTCAATAAAATATTTTTATTATATTATGCTTGGGTTATAGTATTGAAAGTCTGTTTTTTAGTATTATTATGGTACAGTTTTAAAATAGTAGGAGCGTTTTATGACAGTTGATGAAAGAAAAATATATATTACTTGGGAAAAAAAGTTTGAGCTTGGAATACCTGTCATAGATGAACAGCATAAACGTCTTGTACAGCTCTGTAATCATTTGTACACAGAGATTGTTGGACAGCAGACAGAATCCCGTGCCGGTAATTTGAACTGGCAGATTGCTTTTTCGAGTGCGCTTCGTGAAACAGTCGATTATGTTCAAACTCATTTTCGAGATGAGGAAAAACTTCTTTCCGCTATTGGTTATCCGGCTTTTACACAACATAAAGCTCAACATCAACAGTTTGTCGCAAAGATTACTGAAATGTTGTCAGATTTTCAACATATTGAATCACAGGATGCAATAAATTTTCTTCATTTTCTGTATAACTGGATTTTAGAACACATCGCTGTTGAAGATAAACAGTATGTTTCTGCTGTTATTGCATATTTAAAAAATAGACAGAATAATGGATAACAGTATTTTATAATGTCTTGACCTCTGTTTTAAAACAAATCATACTGAAGAGTATGAGGAACAAATATTTTTTTGCAATATGGTATATGATGTGTATATTGATGGTATCTGTGTCTGCACAGGTTCCATTTTGTATTCAGATTTGTAATGTTCGCCCTGACGGCGGAATTGTATATGTTGCAGTATATACAGATAAAGAATCTTACAAAAAAGAAAAGCCCGCATATACCTTTAAGACTGAGCCGACTAGCGAAATAATCAGTGTTCAGACGGAACTTCCGGTCGGTGAGTATTCTGTTTCTGTTTTTCAGGATATGAATGAGAATGCTAAATTGGATACAGGAATATTTGGAATTCCAAAAGAACCGGCTGGTGTTTCAAATTGGAATGGAAAAGGCACACCTGGATCATGGGATAAACAGAAAATAAATGTTAATGAATCTCATGGTTCTGTACAAATTAATTTGTATCAGTTGTAATTATTGTTTATCTGAGATTCAAATTATATTTTTATCTGCTGCAAAAAGGAGTAGTGTGTCGGCATTATGTTGAAAGATCAGATTAAACAATTTTTCATGAGAGAATTTCTGGACAGTGATTTTACAAATATGCTCAAGAAAAATATACTCCCGTTTCAAGAGCTTATGACGTTTTACCGGTGTGCCATCATGGAAGTGGAAACAAAATTTAATGTACTTAATGAGCAGTTTTCACTTGAACATGAACGAAATCCCATAGAAAGTATTAAAACACGATTAAAATCTCCGGAAGGAATTATAAAAAAATTAAAAAAATATAAACAGCCCTTTTCTATCCAGGCAATAGAAGAACATGTTCATGATGTTGCTGGAGTGCGAGTTATCTGTTCTTTTCCGCAGGATATTTATCTGCTTGCTGATTGTCTGCTGCGTCAGGATGATATAATGTTGGTTGAGCGTAAAGATTATATTCAGAATCCAAAACAAAGCGGATACCGCAGCTTACATCTTATAGTAGAAATACCGATTTTTTTACTTGATCAGAAACGTATAATGAAAGTAGAAGTGCAGCTGCGTACTATTGCGATGGATTTCTGGGCAAGTTTGGAACATAAACTTCAGTATAAAAAAAATATCCCTGCTCAAGAAGCAGCGGATATAAGCCGTGAATTGCTTGAATGTGCCAGACAAAGTGCAGATCTTGATTTGCGCATGGAAGCTATAAAAAATCGTATTTATAATACTTATAAAACATAATGCGGTTAATTCTATTAAGAAGTTTATGAAATAGTAAAAACGCTCCACAGCCTGGAGCGTTTTTTTTACAACACTTTTTTTAAGAAATCAATTGTACGCTGCTCTTGTGGATGAACAAATATATCAGAGGGAGATCCTTGTTCTATGATATATCCACCATCCATAAAAATGACTCTATCTGAGACTTCCCGCGCAAAACCCATTTCATGTGTAACGATAATCATGGTCATGCCTTCAGAAGCGAGCTGTTTTATAACACCAAGTACCTCTCCAACCATTTCCGGATCAAGGGCGCTTGTCGGTTCATCAAAAAGCATAATATCAGGTTCCATAGCGAGCGCACGTGCAATTGCAACACGCTGCTGCTGTCCTCCTGAAAGCTGGCGCGGATATGAATCAGCTTTTTCTGAGAGTCCGACACGGGCGAGCAGATTGCGTGCTTTTTCTTCTGCCTGCTGTTTTGTCATCTTTTTACGGTCGATAGGCGCCATCATGATATTTTTCAATACTGTCATATGCGGAAACAGATTGAACTGCTGAAATACCATACCAATATTCTCACGGATTTTGTTGATATTTTCGCTTTTTTTTGTTACCAAATGCCCGTCTACTTCTATTGTACCGCCGGTGGGTGTTTCAAGCGCGTTTATACATCTGAGAAAAGTACTTTTTCCTGAACCAGATGGACCGATAATACTGACAACCTCGCTCTTTTGTACTTCGAGATTTATATCACGGAGTACTTGCAGATTTCCAAAATTTTTAACAAGATTTTTAACGACTACTTGTGCCACTGCGCAGCCTCCGTTCGATATGTTGTGAAACCACCGAAAGAATTTTGATAATTACCAGATACATAACGGCGACAGCAAGCCATGTTTTGAAGGATTCAAAAGTGGTTGCAATGATAAGATTTCCTGTTTTTGTAAGCTCTCTGATACCAATAACAGATAATATCGATGTGTCTTTAAGGGTAATAATAAACTGATTAACCAGAGAAGGAGTAACGATACGTATTGCCTGAGGAATGATAATTTTTATCATTGCACGGCTTTTGGGCAATCCAAGTGAGCGGGCAGCTTCCATTTGGCCTTTATCAACTGCAAGAATTCCTGATCTGAATATTTCAGAAAGATATGCGCCTGCATTTAGTGAGAGTGTGATAATTCCTGCTGTATCGGGTGACATACGAAATGATGGAGCAAATGTCTGTATAAGCTGAGGAATACCAAAATAAATGAAAAAAGCCTGCACCAGAAGCGGTGTCCCACGAATTATATCAAGGTACAAGGATGAAAAAAAATGAAGTAATTTATTACGTGAAATGCTGAATAGACAAAACAGCATACCGAGTAGAACGGCAAAAACAAGCGATATGACTGTCAGTCTGATAGTGACACCAAGACTGGCAAGCAGTCTTGGCAGTATAATCATAATCGAAAAACCGGTATTTGACACTCGCCAGTTCTCCGTTAATTCTTAATATAGGTGTCGAGTATTTTCTGATATGTACCGTTCGCTTTGATATTTGCAAGTCCTTCATTGAACATTTGGAGCAATTCCTCATTCATTCCTTTATTTACGGCAAAACCGTATGAAGCTCCCCGTTCTTTTTGAGTAACGATTTTAAGTCCGATGCCCTGACTTATGCCGTAACCGAGAACAGGATAGTCTTCAAAGCAGGCAGCGGAATTTCCTATGCGAACTTCGTTATACATACTTGCTGAATCATCAAAATAAACAAGTGTAAAGCCATACTGATCTTTTATGGATTCTGCGAATGAAGCTCCCTCGGTTCCTGTTTTAACAGCGACCTTTAATCCTTTTAGATCATCATAGCTGGATATTGTGTTATTAGTATCGGCAATACCCATTACAACGCCTGAATCAAAATATGGATCAGAAAAGTCAAACTTAAGTTCACGCTCTGGGGTAATACTCATACCGGCTATTACCGCGTCTGATTGTTTTGCTTCAAGCGACTGAACAGCGGCATTAAAACCAAGTACCTGCAGTTCGTAGGTGAATCCCTGATCCTCAGAGATAGCATGGAGCAGATCAATGTCTATACCAACAAAATTACCATATACATCTTCGAATTCAAATGGAGCAAACGTGGTATCAGTAGCGATGAGGTATTTTTTCTGTTCAGAAGAGGAATCTTTGCGTCCTCCCGCAAAAACGAGTGAAGCTGCGCTTATCATGGTGATCATGATGAGGGCATTTCGAAAAAGTTTCATAATATACTCCTTAAAATGTCCGCAGACAGATATAATATATGTATATATATTCCTATAAAGAGAAAATATATGCAAGTGATTTGCAAAAAAATTGCAGAGACTTGAAAAGTACTGACTAGTATATATGGTTGTTTGACTCTAATATAACGGATAATTATATAGTCTGATGGTGCGTTTTTATTATAAACCAATACAGTGTATATTTCAATGCTATTATTTTATTACACAGATAATGATTATATAAAATTCTCTGGGTCTATTGGTGCTTTACAATTTAGACGCACATTTTTTTTGAAGGAGTGTTTTATGAAGCGATACAGAATCTATGTGTCTGTTCTGGCAGCTATGCTGACGGTGTCAACTGCTGTATTTGTGACCGGATGTAATACGCCGGTATCTCCTGATAATCCGGGAAATACGCCTGGTGATAATACGGGAGATGGCGGAGATTCTTCTGAATTGCCGGTTGGAAACGGTACGGCTACAATTACAGAGAATGATTTTCCGGCTGGAGAGTTTAATCTGTATGAAATAACATGGACACCTGCCGGCGGTGAAAAACAGCCGAAGCGGGTTGATTCTATAGAGGAAGTGATAATCACAGGACTTAATCCTGCAGAAAAGTATACTTTTACTGTTACAGGTGTAAGGGCAGTTGGTGAACCAAAAGAGGTTCCCAAAACTATAGGAGAAAAGAGCCGGGCTGCTGCGATTCGGATTCTGGAAAGTACTGATTTTAATAGCTTGGGTTCTGAGGTGACTCATGTTGATATTACCTGGACTCCTAAAAATACAGTAGAGCAACCGCTGCGGGTATCACTGAGTGATGCGAAAAAAGAGGGAGTAACCGCTGAAAATTTTGCTCCTGATGAATATATATTTACATTGCAGGGAATGAAACTAGAAAAGAAAACGGTAACCCCTGCAATTGTAAAACCTTCTTATTCTAATTTATTGGAAACTGGATACGATGCGCTTGAAAGAGAAGACTATGACAGTGCAGTTGCGTCTTTTATGGCTGCATATGCGGCAGAAGCAAATAATGAGACAAAAATGCATGCCGCGCTTGCCAGACTTGCCGCAATCAGTGTTAATGAGCAGGTTGTAACACTTATGCGGGAGCGTATCGGTTTTGCGTCATATCCCGGAACATTAAACGCGCTGATAAACACCGATGAGTGGTGGAGAAATTACACGGCACAGAATGGATATGGTGAAGATTATATTGCTTATTTCCCTATGCTATCTGATGCGCCTGATTGGTTTTCTGGTATAGGTGTACATCCATTAACTTTGTGGATGGCTGTTCTGCTGAATAATAATCTTGAAGGCGTCAACGATTTGATAGATTCTGTGCTTAACAATGTATTCGGTAAAAGCTATGATGAAGCGGTAGAGCTGATAAACAGCATGGATAATGAGCCTGTTGATATTAATAACCGTTTTATCCGCCTGCTGCGGTTGGAAGACCAGCTGGGAGGGGATACTGTTCGTGTGACAAAAGCGGAGCTGAAGGCTATTACTGCTGCGCTTGATATTGTTAAAGGTACATTGCAGTTCCTGCAGGCATATAATCTTGATACACCGCTTAATTTCCTTGCGTTAGACTGGATAAAGGGTGGGGACATAGATTTTAATGGTGGTAACTATGATGAGAGTTATGATCCGTTTAAAAATGAGTTCCTGACCAAGCGTTCCGGCTATACAACAGAAACAGCGGTAAATACCTATATATCCGCGCTGGACGCTTTGATAGAGGCATATGAAAGTATTACTGCTGATAATAAAAATTATCCAAGTGCGGCGAAAGATTTTCTTAAAAAATATAGCGGATATAAAGAGCTTGCTAGAAATATAAAAATAGCGATACAGAATGGAACATGGTGTGAATTTCCTTCTATAAATAATGAAGGTATTCCGCAGCTGGATAAGTCTTTGTTCAAAATAAACTTTGGCTGTATGGAAGATGGATTTTTCTCAATGGAGAAGTTGTTTAAAACAGAGAATGGCAAACCGGTATTTTATACAGTTGATAGAACAACAAAGGTGACAGCCGAGAATATCAATATTATCAGGGGGGCTTTTGGTATTGCATTAAAAGATTCTTTCTGGACGAGTATATGGGATAATGGCATGCAAGACAATAATCCTGGTTTTTCTGTACTTGGTTTCTGTTACAAGGGTACTTCCGATACCGATAAAGATTTTGGAATGGATATCTTTAATTTCTACTACGGCAATTAAGCTGTAAAATGGATAACTGCCGCATAAAAGCGGCAGTTTTTTATTTTTATGAAGATATTCTTTTTAGTATTTTTCTTATTCCAATGCGCTGTCTGTTTTTGTACGCCCCTGCCTGATATCGTATTCACGCCGGCTGTTCAGGGAGGAATGTTATATACAGACAGCGCAGGCAGTATCTGGTGGTGGCAGCCGCGGCTGTCTGTTTCTGCACAGGATAATACCAAAGGTATGAACGGATGTGTATCAGGCGGGCAGATACGTTTTGAGCATCAGAATATACGCAGCACTATCAGCGGTGGCGGCGCTGAGATGGCAGTGCAGAATAACTGGTTTAATTTTTCTGTTCTTACCAGGGTTGCCGATTTTGGGCCGCTTATGTTGCGTATTCCGAAAGGCGCGCCGCTTGTTGACGGTGACGCGATAGTGACAAACAGCGGAGGGACAACATTTATATACGGTAATACAGCTGCTGTTCATTTTGCCGCCTTTCCGCTGAGTTTATGTGCAGGGGCGTTTTTGGCTGCAGGTGACTGGGGAGAGGGCGATTTATATTACTGTTATGGTTACCCGGTACTGCCGGTATTTGGGATATATAACGCTTCTATTATATGGAACAATATGCTGCGGTTTTCTTTTTTGGGTTTCCGTGCCGCGCCGCAGTTATACTCAAATGGAGATAATTTTTATCTTGGCGGATTTGATATACAGTGTTATATGGGCGGAAGCGAATTATATCTGCGGCTGCAGAATCACCGGCTTTCGTTTGCTGCACGGTATATATATACAGGCGGAATTGGCCGAGTGTCTCTGACGGCGGAGAATCAACTGTATCTTTTTTTTCCGTATAAATATCTGATCGCTGATGGAGATATGCGGCTCCATATCATAAATTTTGATGCGGGATGGGAAATGTATAGCCCACATGATATATCTCACATTCAGCTTCGTCTTGGTGCGGCTGTTTGTCTGTATGATGAGGAATCGTACAGCGCCTCATATCTTGAAAAAAATAATTTCATATTCAATGGCAATTCTGGTTCTGTGCAGGGAACGGCGAATCTGTTTCAGGGTACATCGCTGCTATATGGATACATCTCGTATACATTCAGACCGCTTTCTTTTTTTAGTCTGTCTGTAAAGAAACTTACAGTTGTTCCAGTTCTTGGGAATGGTCTGAAAAAGCTGCTGGCAGGACAGAGCTCAGGCGGGGATTCTGTCGCAGAAGGCGGTTTTACTCAGGACATGCTGAGACAGACTGTAAAGACGGTCTTGCTGTCCGGACTGACGGTTTCTGTTTCATTGTATTTTTGAAAGGTTATAGTATCTGATGTAAAAATAAATTTGCCGTTTGTACATAAAATAAGTAAATTCATATATGAATCATTTTATATACTGTCGGCGTGACTGGAACAGCTGATTTATTGTATATATTTATTATATGTTTTCAGGAGATAAAGAATGGCTACGTATCAGTTTCAGACAGAAGTGAATCAGCTTCTGACACTTATTATCCATTCATTGTATTCAAACCGGGATATCTTCCTGCGGGAGATTATTTCAAATGCCTCTGACGCGCTGGATAAGCTGAAATATCTGACTGTTTCAGATGATCGCTATAAGAGTGTGTCTTTTTCACCGCGGATTGATATTTCCTTTGATGAAGAAAAAAAGGTTCTGACTGTCAAAGACACCGGAATCGGTATGGACGGTGATGATCTGACATCAAATCTCGGTACAATTGCTCGTTCAGGAACAAAAGCATTTATAGAAAAACTGACTGCTGACGCTAAAAAAGATTCAAGTCTCATTGGTCAATTTGGTGTTGGGTTTTATTCCGCATTTATGGCGGCGAGCCGTATCGATGTGTATACCCGTAAAGCCGCTTCTGACACAATATTCCACTGGTCAAGTACTGGAACTAATTCCTATGATATGGAAGAAATTTCCGCTGATAGCGAGGAAGCGAAAAAATACGGACTTGACGCAGGTAATGGTTCTGCAATTGTCATGACGCTTAATGAGGAAAGCGGAGAATACGCGAGCCGCTGGAAGGTAGAAGAACTTGTTAAAAAGTACAGCGATTATGTAGCTTTCCCGATTTTTCTGCATTATACGCAGAAGCAGTATGATAAAGACGGTAAAGTAACGGGAAGCGAAAATAAAGTTGATCAGATTAACAGCGCAAGTGCATTATGGAAGCGCAGCAAGAGCGAACTGAAAGCTGAGGATTACAATGATTTTTATAAAACCATTTCTCATGATGGCAGTGATCCTCTCATGTATGTACACACTCATGCTGAAGGAACTCAGGAATATACAACATTATTTTATGTTCCTAGCCGTGCTCCGTTTGATATGTATCAGGCAGATTACAAGAGCGGCGTTAAACTATATGTGAAACGTGTATTTATTACAGATGATGACCGTGAACTGCTTCCTGCTTATCTGCGTTTTGTGCGTGGTGTTATCGATAGTGAAGATCTGCCGCTGAATGTCAGCCGTGAGATTCTACAGCAAAATCGTATTTTGTCAACGATTAAAACACAGTCAGTAAAGAAACTGCTTGGTGAGTTTAAAAAACTTGCTGAAGCAGGCGATAAAGCCGCACTTGCAGCAAAAGAAGCGGGCGGTGTTGATAAACTGTCTGACGAAGATAAAAAGACATTAGAAAAATGGCATACGTTTGTAAAAGAATTTAACCGTCCAATGAAAGAAGGTTTGTATTCAGATTATGCCAATCGTGACGAAATAGCAGAAATTGTCCGATTCAAGAGTACTGATGAAGCGGGTAAAGGTGATAACTGGACAGGTTTTGCCGATTATGTACAGCGCATGAAACCTGAGCAGAAAGCTATTTATTATATAACCGGAACAGATGAACAGAATCTGCGCAATTCTCCGCTCCTTGAAGCCTATACAGCGAAGGGATTTGAAGTCCTCATTATGGCAGATGAAATTGATGATATAGTTATTCCATCCTATAATAAATACAAGGACTTTGAACTTAAAGCGGTAAACCGCGCTGGCAGTGATGAAGAACTGGGCGTAGATAAAAAAGAAGCTGAGAAGAAAGAAAAGGAATTTAAACCTGTTGTTGAAAAAATCAAAAAAGCGCTTGGCGACCGCGTAAAAGATGTCCATCTTTCTAAACGGCTTTCTGATTCACCCTCTTGTATTGTTGTTGATGAAAATGATCCCTCTCTGCAAATGGAGCGTATGATGCGCGCTATGGGACAGAGCGGATTTGGTGAAATTAAACCAATACTTGAGGTTAATGGCGAACATCCGCTTGTTGCATCCCTGCGTGAATGTGATGATGAGTCGCATATTGAAGATGTGTCAGCTGTGCTTCTTGATCAGGCACTTCTTGTTGGCGGCGCTGAATTGAAAGATCCTGCTGACTTTGTAAAACGGCTGAACAGGTTGTTGGTTAAGTAAAGATAGACGGAAAGATTGAGAAAAGAGCTGTTCTTTGTATGGACAGCTCTTTTTTGTTATTAGGAGAATAATTGATGAACAAGAAGCTCCTCTATTAGCTGCGTATCTCCAATCTTTTTTTCAATACCAGTGTGGCGAAATCCAAATAGCCGGTAAAAATCTTTTGCATTTATATTTGATGTTAATACCCAAAGATATACATATTAACAGCCTTCTGTTATCAGGTTTCTTTCGGCCATACGTAATAATTCTGTTCCTATTTTGTGGCGATGAAACTGTTTGAGCACATACAAACCATAAATTTCTCCCTGATTTTGGGGAATAAGGTTATCCCGTGGTTTTCCATATCCGCAAAATCCAATAATGTGTTTTGCAGAAATAGCAACTGCAATATTGCGGCAGTGTTGTGCGGCAAATACAGCAGCGCGTTTTTCCGCTGTTCTTTCCTGAATTAGCCGTGAAGGAAGCAGCCCGGTGTAAGTTTCTTTCCATGCAGTACTGTGCACGCTTCCCAACTGCGGGGCATCTTCTGCTCTGGCTGGTCTGAATATAATATCCATTCTATGATTATGTACGCAGATATAAAAAAGAAACAAGACCTATTGACAGATGTTACTATTATTAGTATCATTTTTATATAAAGTTACTTTTAGAAGTAACAATATCAACAACACAGAAGAAAGAGAGGATTCAGAATGAAAAAGAATATTACTGCTGGTTTTTGTATGTTTATTGTGATGACGTCGGCTTTATTTTCTTTGGGTGGAAAAGATGCCGGAACAGCTGACGGTTCTGTAAAAATAGGCATTGCTAAAATAGTTCAGCATATTGCCCTTGATCAGGTTGAACAGGGTGTTATTGATGTGATAACAGAAGCGGGAATAACAGCCTCTTATGATCTTCAGAATGCAAATGGGGATGTGAATACCGCTGCCCAGATTGCAAATAAGTATAAGGCAGAGAAGGTTGATGCAGTGGTAGCTATCGCGACTCCTGTCGCGGTCGCAATGGCAAGTACAATAAAAGATATTCCAATTATTTTTGGTACTGTTAATGATCCGGTTGGGGCTGGCCTATTAAGTACTGTAGAGCATGGAGAAGGAAATATTACCGGTATGTCAGACGCTCTTCCAATTAAAGCAAATATATCTTTATTTAAAGAGATTGCCGGTATCAGTACATTAGGATATATTTATACAAGCAGCGAAGCGAATTCTGTGTCGGCGCTCGCAGAAATTGAGGCGGCATGCGATGAACTGGGATTATCCCTGATTACTCAATCTATTACCAGTTCTTCTGAAGTAAAACAGGCAGCTGAAACACTGGCAGGCCGCGTTGATGGTGTGTATCTGACAACTGATAATACGGTTTTTTCCGCGCTTCCGTCGCTTGTTGAAGTGTTTGCCAAAGCGAAAAAACCAGTGTTTTCAGCAGATGTAACCGGCGCGATGGAAGGCGGCTGTATGATTGCTTCCGGTTTTAATTACTACAAAGCCGGACGGGCGACAGGTGAAATGGTTGTTGCTGTGCTCAATGGCACTGCTCCATCTGATATTCCCGTGCGCTTTATGACCGAACCGGCTGATTCTGATCTTCTGTTTGATCTTGATGCCGCTGCTAACTGCGGAATCACAATTCCTGAACAGTACCTGAATCAGGCGAATATGATTTACCAGAATGGCTCGCTGACTTCAAAATAAGGATAAAATGTATGCAGCGATTGCATGGAAACACTGTTATTAAGTGTGTATGTATATGTATCATGCTGTTATGGACAGCGGCTTTTACTGCCGCTGAGCCGGATACTGCAAATACAGCGTCAGATTCCGCGACTTTTGAGGATTTTAAGCAGGATATGAAAAAATTCGGCAGCGATATCAAAGAGGGATTATCTGCTGCCGGCGAATCTGTTAAAAACTGGGCTTCGGAACAACAGCAGCAAAATACCGATACAGGCGATAGTGTCCAGACAGACACATCACCGCAAGGTTCTCTGCATGAACTTGCCTATGTACAGGAAATAAAAAAAGACGAACAATTGCTTTATTTGCTGTACAGCAACGGAAAATCAGCGGTGCTGGCAGTAAATGATAATACTGTTGTTCGTATACGCGAGACAGAAGAAGGGTTATTATATCCGTTTACAGATGGCAAAAAAGGATCTTTTAAAACGATTCGTAAAGGTGACTGGATTCTATTTTCTTATACAGTATCCGCATATTTTAAGTCCGTTTTGCCTGGAAACACAAAAACACTCAGTGCTGTTTCAATAGATATTCTGCGGTGATTAATGCGACGGTAATAACAACGATGATTGAAGGTATTTTAATTGAAGGACTGATATACGGTATTATGGTACTCGGCGTCTTTGTCACGTTCAGGGTATTAAATTTTGCCGATATGACTGTTGATGGTTCATTTCCGCTTGGCGGTGCTGTAATGGCCGTCTTGCTGCTGAAAGGTGTTCCTATTTTTGCAGCTGTAATGCTCGCCGCAATCTGCGGAATGATTGCGGGGCTTATAACGGCACTGATTCATACCCGCCTCAAGGTTCCCGATTTGCTTGCTGGTATTCTTACAATGACTATGCTGTATTCGGTGAACCTCCGCATAATGTCTGACCGGGCAAATATTTCGCTTCTTCGTGTTGAAACAGTGTTTTCTTGGGCCGAAGGTATATCTGGTGGAAATGCGTGGGTGTCTGTGGCTTTGCTTGTGATAATTCTGCTCGTGATTAAATGTCTGCTTGATATATTTTTTCATACAGATTTTGGACTAACTATGGGCGCCCTTGGTTCTAATCCGCAAATGATTATTTCTCAGGGTATGAATCCAGATGTTCTGAAAACTGCGGGCATTGCGCTCGCGAATGGTCTTGCGGCTATGGCTGGAGCGTTCGCGTCTATGTATAATGGATTTGCCGATGTTGGTTCGGGTACTGGTGTTGTAGTGTCAGGTCTTGCGTCGCTGATGCTTGGAGAATTTCTTTTACGTTCAAACCGTATCGGTGTACAAACATTTCGTGTACTGCTTGGTTCAGTTGTTTATCGGGCGCTTATGTATTTGGCGCGAAGCTATGGGTATACTATAGGCATGTCAGCAAACGATCTTAAATTGATTACTGGTATACTGATTATTTTGTGTCTGGCAGTGTCCCAAATTCAATTTGCGCGCCGCAGTAGGAGAGTAAAATAATGCTCACACTGGATAATGTTAAAATGGTTTTTGCTCCCGGTACACCTGATGAAAACACAGTTCTGAAGAATATCAACCTGACAGTAAACCGTGGGGATTTCATTACCGTTATTGGGTCAAACGGTGCTGGTAAATCAACGCTGTACAATGTGATTGCCGGAACACTGATGCCTGTTTCAGGAAAAATAACAGTATGTCTTGATGGCAAAAATATACGTGATATCACACACGAACGCGAATATCGCCGCGCGCATTATATAGGCCGTATTTTTCAGAATCCGCTGCTTGGAACAGCTGGCAAGATGCGGCTTGAAGATAATATGATGATCTGCTGCCGCAAAGGTTATAAAGGGCTGAAAATCAGTCTGAATAATAAAATGCGTGATTATTTCAGAAGCCGTCTGCGGGAACTTGATATGGGACTCGAAAACCGGCTGAATGATAATGTTGAACAGTTTTCGGGCGGTCAGCGGCAGGCGCTTACACTGCTTATGGCGATCATGTCTGAACCAGCGCTGCTGCTGCTTGATGAGCATACGGCGGCTCTTGATCCGGCAAATGCTGAAGTAGTAATGGATTTGACCCGCCGGTTCGCAGAAGAATATCATCTGACTGTGATGATGATTACTCACAATATGAATCACGCTCTTTCATTCGGCAACAGACTGCTTATGATGGACAGCGGCGAAATTATTCTTGATGTTAACGGAAAAGAAAAAGAGAATCTTACATTAGATGATATTGTAGAACGCTTCCGCCGGATAAAAAAACATGATCTTGTCAGTGATCAGATGTTGTTACAATAGCGAAAGCAGATCTCCGATATGCTGCAGCGTTATATCTGCTGGAAGACTCAGTAATTCCTGTGTATTGCCGAGTCCTCCAGTTACCGCACATGTATAACAGCCGAATGCTTTACCCGCCAGTATATCTGTTTTTGAGTCTCCCGCCATTATTATCTGATCCGGAACAAGCGGTTTTTTCTGTTCCTGTGAGCGTTTTTCATTCATATAGGAATACGCAAGAAATATCCCTTCTGGATCTGGTTTGATACGGTTGAGCTGTTCGGGGCCAATAACAGCGGAAAAATATGCGGCGATTTGCAGTTTTTCAAGAATGGCGAGAGATACCGGTAAAGGTTTATTTGAGACAATTCCCAGAGTGATGCCTTTTTCCTGAAGTTTTTTAAGCAGATCAGCTGTTTTTGGGTACAGAACTGTTTCCTGTACGCAGTTTGCTTCGTAATATGCGACATACCAGGCGAACAGTTTCGCAAAATATGAGCTGCCATCCCGGTATGCGGCAGGATTTTCCGGTATTTTTCCTTCTGCCTCAAAAGCAGCCGCAAACGAACGTTCCAGCAGCTTTTTTGCGCCATTACCGACGAAAGAAATAACCTGTTCTTTGGAAAGCGCTCTCAGATTAAGTTTTTCAAGCAGGGCATTAACAGCTGCGGTAATATCGCTTCCTGAATCAATCAGAACTCCGTCGAAATCAAATATGATACCCTGAATTTTTTCTATCCATTCATAGGTCTCTTTCATAAAGCGCTCCTTATTCTTTATTCTTCGTTAAAAATTGATCCTCGTATCCGTTTTATCAGCTTCGCTTTACTTATGGAATACTGTTTGCACGAATCATGACTGTCCGTACAGAGGAATACAAGAACATCGCCGTCTGTTTTTTCAGTGGAAACAGGGATTCCTTTTATAATAGCATTTTCAAAAGTAATTTCGATGGTACTTTCAAGTTCAATTGCACGTTCTACAAGCCTGACTTTACCGAGAAAATCCATTGAGTCCGCTTGAATTTTATCAGGTCTGACAGAATCCGGCCGCAGCTGCGCTGGACTAAGTATCACTTTACGGTGAATACGTGAGATAAGACCGTCCCTTTGTTCCTCTGTCATATCTATACGGGGCAGCACTGCTTCAAGACTGTCTAGAAACGCTTTTCGCTCTTCTTTTTCAGCGCGCGGAAAACAGTGTGATATAAGCTGTCCAGATTTCTGAAGCGATACAATGGAATTCAGTGTTCTGAATGGCAGCGCGTGTGCTGTCTGACGTGCGGTTTTTATAGAACCGGTATAATCGAGCCCAATTTTCTCGCAGGCCTGGATGGCGTCTGCGTCTGAAGTAAAATCAAGCAGATACACACCGGGAGCAAGTGTTGCAAGGATATGATCCGCGAAATCACTTTTTTCAATTCGTATAGTATTTTCAGCAGATACTTTGAGTACATATCCCTTGTAGAGGGATGTGGAATCATAAAAACCAGCCCATTCATGTATAGAAAAACGCAGACTCTGCGGCAGCGGTACTGCGCTGTATGACTGAATAATCTGTTCAATCTTTTCCGGAGAATAGTTTTTATCAAACGCACTTATACAGCTTTTGCGTGATATCTCAAACACTGCCGCTGTATCATATTGTACAGTATGCAAAAACGGAGTCAGTTCAAGCAGCTGCAAAAGTGAGAGCCCCGGTGCGGCAGTTACCGTCCCTGACGCATCTACAGTTAATGTTTGAGAGTACTGAATTGTCTCTGCGTTATATATATTACTAAAAACAGGAGCCGCAACATAGATTGTTTCTCCCATTGAGGTTCTTCCTCTGGTATGTACCAGTCCTAAATTTACCATTGCATCAAACAGTGCATCAACTGTCTGCTCGGTTACTATTTCAGGAACAGCATCCGGTATGTTTTGCTCTTGTTTATCAGTATTTTGATGACGGCGCATAAGTGCGGCAAATTTGCCGGTTGATGCCGTTTGCATTGTATTGCGTGTGTTTGTTGATGGTTTTACCGCCCACAGCAGAATAAATCGCCGCAATATGGATTTAGAAAATCCATGCTCAGGTATATTCTTACAGATATTAAGAATGAGCTGCGCGCGTCCCGCAGCTTTTGACCGTGATATATACCCATCAGCGGCTGCGCAGAGATACGCATATTGGTGATCTTCTGGAAGCTGCGCAAATTGCTGCCACGCGGAGGAATCAACTGTCAATTCTCCCGCTTCCGGGATTATAAATAATCCCAATGCGGTGCAGGCGTTCAGAAGCAGCAGCCAGAACTGTATATGCGTATTGCCTGTTTCATCTGTTATTAGGGGAAACATTTGGGGCAGCAGCGTAAGAAAACGTTTTTTTATACTGCCGCTTTGTTTGCGTATTTCACCTTCCTGTCTGATAAAGCACATAAAACAGGCAAGCAGAAGCGGCGTCAGTACAATATTTATACTATGACCTGGTACAGCAAGTATATCTGTTTCTGGAGGCGGCAGGACAGTAGCAGGTGAGCATAGCGGAAGAATCACATCACTGAGCAGTGGGTTAATAAAAAACACTGGCCGTTTTACATTATCTTCCCGAAAACGAAAAATAAGCAGCCGCTCTTCAAGATTATAAAGCCGGTCATGCAGTTCTGCAAAAGAAAAAACACCTCTAAAAAAAGCAGAGAGTGTCTCCGCTGTCGCAGCATTTCCATTGTCCATGTTAAGTACATGTATGGCTGTGAGCAATTGTATATCATTATCTGAAAGCAGCTTTATTATCTGTTGTTTATTCTCTGGTCTGCGTATAAAAGCACTGAGATCTTCCAGCAGATTCTGTTTATTATATGGTGTTTTGATTTCACCCAAATACATGCGGACAAGATCGTAAAACTGATTACCTGGCAGCGCTGTAAGAGTATTGCGCCATCTGATTGTCTGCTGTACCTGGTCTGTATTTGAACGGCTGTCTGTTATCGGCATGATATTTCCTCGATTGTACCGCTGTTATCAGACAATTCATCAAGAGAATGAGGATCAGTATACCTGATAATGCGGTATGCGTATCCCTGTTCAGTGAGAAATTTCTGGCGATTCGCGCCGAATTCTTCCTCTACGGTATTACGTGTAATCAGGGTAAAAAAACGGGATGTGCGTTCTTTAGGACGAAGAATGCGGCCAAGCCGCTGCGCTTCTTCCTGTCTGCTTCCAAATGTGCCGGATACCTGTATAGCCACAGATGCGTCAGGCAGATCAATAGCAAAATTCGCTACTTTTGAAACAACTAGTACCTGTATTTTTGCGCAGCGAAAATCATTATATATGCGGTCACGTTCCGCATTCGGTGTTTTACCCGTAATAATCGGCGCGCTGAGCATTTGAGCAATCTGCTGTAATTGACCAATATATTGCCCAATAATAAGAATATGATCATTAGGCAATCTGCTGACAAGCTGCTGTACGATATTATTTTTCGCCGGGTTTTCACTTGCAATACGATGTTTCTGTCTGAGGTTAGCAGTAGCATATTCTATTTCTATTGTCTGTTCCAGATCAAGACGGATTTCAACACATTCAGCGTCGGCAATCCAGCCTGACGCCTCCAGTTCTTTCCATGGAACATCATACCGTTTAGGGCCGACAAGACTGAATACATGCCCTTCGCAGCCATCCTCCCGCACAAGGGTCGCTGTTAGTCCGACACGTCTTACTGCCTGCAATTCAGCTGTGACGCGAAATACCGGAGCAGGAAGCATATGTACTTCATCATAAATAATAAGCCCCCACGAGCGGTCCCGGAACAACTGAAAATGCGGATACGGCGCGTTATTGTCAGGCCTCCAGGTAAGTACTTGATAAGTCGCCACTGTAACAGGTTTTATATCTTTTGTTTCTCCTGTATATTCGCCAATGATTTCAGGGTTAAGATCTGTTTTATCAGTCAGTTCACGTATCCACTGGCGCACCGCAGAAATATTTGTGGTGAGAATGAGCGTTTCTGTTTGCAGCTGTTCCATAACACACATACCGACAACCGTTTTGCCTGCGCCGCAGGGCAGTACAATTGTACCGAATCCGGTACCGGGCCCTTTGTTGCCGATAAGAGCGTCAGCGGCTTCTTTTTGATATGTGCGGATAGTGAACTGCTGTCCTGAGAGCGTTGTCTCCCGTAAATGTATTGGCAGCGGATTCCCATCGCGCAGCGGTACATCATCTTTAACCGGCCAGCCGGCAGACAAAAGTGTTTGCTTTATAGTACCGCGGTCTGTGAGCAATAGTCTGAAACAGCATTCTTTTTCTATATCTGTTATTTCTGTTGTATTATCATCTGGAGAAATATATGTACAAGGCAACAGCATTTTTTTTGCTGCCGGATATACAGATATTTCTTTATAGACAGCTTTGTTGTTCGCTGTCAGATACAAGTATTCAAGGCCGTCTTCTTTTGGCGCGCTGATAAGGCGGAGTTTGCCGAACCGCTGTGCGGTTTCCCGTATCCACATCTGTACGGATTGCGGAACATCATACCGCGCGTATTCGAGCAGCACATTTACCGCATCATCACTCGAAAAACCTGCGCTTGCCGCGTTCCATAGTGATAAAGGAGTAAGTCGGTATGTATGTAAATGTTCCGGTGAACGTTCAAGTTCTGCAAAAGGAATAAGCGCTGCCCGGCATTCACCTGCGCGCGGAGCATGCACATCAAGAAGTAATGTTTTGTCGCTTTGTACAATTAGAGGATTATCCAGCCGCATGACCTTTTATTTTACTGAAAGCACAGCATATGGGCAAGGTAATAGCCGTACACCATATGCTGTGGGCGGATAATAAAATAATCAGCTGACACACCTGCGCTGTGTCATATGTGTCCATTTGCGGGCACAGACAGCCGCTGAGTCCTGCGAAAACCCAGCAAATGAGCAGCAAAATATCAACAACATAGCAGACTTTTGTTTTAACCGGTATAGAAGGTTGTTTAACGACAGCGCGACAGTGCGTATCCATTTTCGATTAACTATGAGATGCACCGCAAACAATACAAATAAAATGAGACCGGTAATTTCATGAAAAGCGAGGGATATAACCAGTTTTTTATACAGTAGTACAAGAATGATCGCCATAACAGCGTCGAGAATAAATTTATGTGTATGTTTCATAATGTTTTAAAGTATACTGTATAATTAGAGATATTGTTAGTATTTATAACAAATATAAAAGAATATAGCTGAATATTATGATGCAGTTCAGGTTTTGCGGAAGAAAAGAAACGGCAAATCAGCTGCTGAATTTATATTTGAGCAGCGTATACCGTTCGGCTATTTCACTGATGATAAGAGAAATATCAAGGATTTTCGGTGATTTGAGTGTGAGCGAGACTGACATCTCATGCTCATGCAGATTTTCGCTGATATTCATATCAGCAAGCAGGAGTCCGCCATGCAGCAGCAGTTCCTGTAAACCAATAATATCCGGCCGTTCTTTTGTGACTGAAAACACCAGATGCAGACATTTGATATGGTCAGCCGGAAAAAAACGATCTTCCACTTTTTCAAGAACAATAAGCGATATAACACATACAGCCAGAGCGGTAAGAGATTCAATATACATTTCCGCGCCGACAGCAAGCCCAATCGCCGCAGCCGTCCAAATGATACCAGCAGAGGTAAGTCCCTTTACATTCAGACCGTAACGGATAATTGCGCCGGTGCCAAGAAAACCAATACCTGATACTACCTGCGCGGCAAGCCGCATACTGTCACCGCCGAAACGGTGCGCGGCTGATATGGAAATCATCATAATAAGACAGGAGGAGACACAGATAAGTATCAGCGTACGCATACCAACAGACTGCTGACGGAATTTGCGTTCAAGTCCCAGTATAATTCCGGCTATACATGCGCAGGCAATACGCAAAAAACATGACGCCGCTTCAGCCAGCATACCGCCGCTGTCAAAAATAATATTTTCCATATATCGATCAGCGTTTGAAAAACTGAAAACCGGAAGAAGGGCGGGAGCCGTATTTTATCCACTGTACAATCTGTTTAGGAGAACGGTTATTCTTCTGTGATTCAAGCTCTCCGATATAATCAAATATCCATGAACCGGCCGCACTGTAACTGATACTCGGATCTACCGCGGTGAGAATACAGTGTATATTTTGCTGTGAAAGATACGAAGCAGCAGTGTTTTCCGCAAACGCTTTGAATGCGCCTGCCGCTACAGAAGAGAGAACGCTCGCATTACTGAAATCGGTTTTGTTTTTTAGCGACGGCATGAGAATTGTTTCAGCGAGAGAAGGTTGTTCCCGCAGCATAAACACCAGCCGGCCGCCTCCGTTTCGTGAAAAGCGTGCAAGGAGTTCTGCTGTAAGAAACAGGTACCCCGCAATAAGTTCATCAACCGAGCGGGAACAGACGTCAGCTGAAAATGCAGGAAAATCAAGTGTTGCCGCGTATGTATCAAACACTAGTACGCCTTCATGTATTGGACCGATATTGTTTTCTGCATGCAGAATGAGTGTCCGCGCGGACAGCGGAGACGAACGGTTCCATTCAAATAGTCTGACGTGATTACCAGTATCCTGCTGGTCATCATCGCTTTCCTCAGTGTTTTCTGTTGATGAAGATATTTTTTTATTGATTGTCGCCAGTACGGAACGGGATGCCTGCAGCGCAGCGTCTGCCAGACCGGGAAATGCCGTATAGTCTATGCCGGCAATCAGCGTTGTCGTATTCATAATGATAGAATTATACTAGACCATTTTTGTTTTCTCAAGTAGCGGACTGATACCGTGATAAACAACAGTATTGTATTTCAAAGAGTCAGTGACTCTTATCAGAATACTCAGTGACTCATATCGCGCGATTCACTGACTCTTGCCGGGTGACTCAGTGAGTCATATATTAAGGATAACAGCATAAGCGCAGGGAGGTAGTATAAATGGCACTGATTATCAGTACAAAGCGTAATACGATGAAAACATCGGATAAACCGTATATGTTTCATACAGCGCACAGCGGTATTGTGGAACAGGAAGAACTGGTGCGTCTTATGGCACAGGACAACACAACTCTCACTTCAGCTGATGTGCGTGCCTGTCTTGATGTACTGGAGCGTGTCGCTTCCCGACTGCTTGCTGACGGCAAACGGGTGCGTACGCCCTTTGGGCTGCTGTATCTGACCGCGTCGGGAACGGCTGCGGCTCCCGATGAACCTTTTCTGCCGGGCAGTGAGCACAGCGGCCATCGGCTTTTGCTGAATTTCAGACAGGACAGACAGTTTGCTGCGTCTGTTATCAGAAAAGCGCAGTTCAGGAGAGGCGAGTATAGAGACCGTTATGAACCGGTTATTTACGAGGTCTCAGTTATTGATGAGGAAACGAGGCAGGATAATGTACCCGGTCAGCTGGTAAAAATTACGGGACGGAATCTGTCTGTAGAACCGGCAAAGAGACAGACAGGGGTATTTTTTACCGCCGGTGATATACGTGAGCGGGCTGATTTATATGTGCATATCAGTCCGTCGCTGCTTGTGGTAAAAGTTCCTGAACGACTGACAGATGATTTAATCAATAAGAATTGTACTGTACAGGTATGCACATTCCCGCGCAATTACAGAACTCTGCGGCGCAGTAGGTCTGTTTCTGTGTTGTGATAAACACGCGGCTGCGTTATCATACATGATATAAGGAGTTTTTATGGGCGTACCGCTGAACACGGCTATTCTGTGGGATATAGAGAATGTTACTCCGCCTACAGGGACAAGTTATATACAATCAATTATTGAGATTATAGAAGAGGAAGGAAAAATTTCTTACGCGATGGCGTTTGGCAACTGGAACCGCCCGAATATCAAAAATATTGCTGGTGAGCTTGCGGCAAACAGCTTTGAACTGATTCATGTGCCTAAAAGCCGGAAAGACAGTTCCGATATGACAATGGTGGCGCATGGTGTTGAGCTGATTTTTCAGTATCCGCATATTGACCGGTATGTACTTATTACGGGAGACGCCGATTTCAGACCGCTGCTGCTGTCTCTGCGCAAATATGGAAAACAGACGCTTATTATCTGTGATGCTAAAAACGCTTCCGAAGACTTGCTCAAGATGGCGGATGATTACAAAGACTACCGTGAAATAATTAACGATGACGATGATGGGCGCGGCGAGGAATGTGAAGCGGAAGCGCCAAACAGCGGACGGCTGACGCGTTCGTTGGCGTATGGGCTGCTTGAGGAAGCGGTGCGCAATATGCTGAAAGAAAAGAATCGAGAGTCTGTCGATATAAGCGCGGTCAAGATACGCATGAAACTTATGAACAGCAGTTTTGATGAAAAAAAACTGGGATACCGTATGTGGAAGTATTTTGTTAATGATGCTGTGCAGCAGACGGCAGTCCGTTACGCACCTGACAGTGATAATACTGCTGTGACGCTTGAAGTTTCGGCGCAGGAGGATCGGCTGCCCGAAGCGTTTGAAAAACTGCTTTCATGCCTGCCATCCGGAGAAGATTGGATACGGTTTGATGAGGTATCAAAAAAGCTTGATTATAAAAGCCTTGGATACGGCAAATTCAAACGGCTCGTTATTGACGCGGAAAAGCGCGGCATTGTGGTGATTATGCGCGAGGGTTTTACTTGGTATCTGAAACGTGCGTAGCGCTGCTGTGTCTGTACAGGGTGAATCTGTTTTTATGTGCGTCAATAACGCCCTGTGACCGTAATGCGCTGATAACAGCTGACAGCGCGCTGCGGTCTACCGCGAGATAATCAGCAAGTTCCTGCCGGTTCAGCGGTATGACAACGGTATCTGAGCCGTTTTTTTCAGCGGCGTTTGATAAATATGAAAGCAGCTTTTCCCGCAGTGTCCGCTGCGAGAGATGTTCAATACGTTCTGTGAGAAAAACATTTTTTCGAGCGAATACCTGCAGCATATTATTCAGCAGTCTGCGTGCAGGAGCTGAAGCGCTGGAGGCAGCGAGACTGCGTACAGGCAGTAAAAGCACTGCCGAATCCTGTCCCGCGGTGACTGAGACAGTGAGCGGGAGATTTGCGAGAGAGAATGATTCAGCAAACAGATTGCCAGGTCCAAGTTCAGCAAGCAGAACAGTGCTGCCCTGATAATCGTGCCTGACAATATGAACGCTTCCTGAAAGTACAATCCCTGCGGTATCGGTTTTTGTTCCCGCGTGAAAAAGATATTCTCCCTTAGCCAGCTGCTGTATGCGCGGATGTGACGCTGTAAGTATAGCTGCTGTTTCTTCTGCGGTGAATCCGGCAAACAGCGGACATGCTTTGGTCAGAATTTCAATATATTTCGTCATTTGTTGTAATTACAACATATCATGCTGCTGTTCTTTTGTATATTATATACATGATAATTCGCATAAGGAGACGGCAATGATACGAAAAATAATAAAAATTGATCATGAAAAATGTAATGGCTGCGGACTGTGCGCCCAGGCCTGTCATGAAGGCGCGATTGGTATGGAAGGCGGAAAAGCCGTATTACTGCGTGAAGATTATTGTGATGGTCTTGGAGATTGTCTTCCTGCCTGTCCAGCGGGCGCGATTTCTTTTGAGGAGCGGGAGGCTCCCGCGTATAATGAAGCGGCTGTACTTGCCGCGAAAGCGGAAAAACACACAGGAGGCTGCGCCTGCCCCGGCAGCGCGGCAAAGGCAATAGAACGGCCAGTGATAAATCCTCATGCAGAAGTTCCGCCGGCGCCTGCCGCGGCGAGCTGTCTGTCACAGTGGCCGGTACAGATAAAACTGGTTCCTGTAAACGCTCCGTACTTTGACGGCGCGAATCTTCTTATAGCTGCGGACTGTACAGCGTACGCATTTGGAGATTTTCATAACCGTTTTATCAGAAATCACGTAACACTTATTGGCTGTCCAAAGCTGGATGAGGGTGACTACACTGAAAAACTGACGGAAATTATCAGAAACAATAACATTAAAAGTCTTTCTATTGTACGTATGGAAGTTCCTTGCTGCGGCGGTATTGAACATGCGGCAAAAACCGCATTGCAAAAAAGCGGTAAGTTTATTCCGTGGCAGGTATATACAATCTCCACAGACGGCAATATCCTTGAGTGATGGATAAACAAACGGCGCTCACAAGAGCGCCGTTTAAATACTAATAGTTAAAACTTATTCTACCTTTCCTTCAGCGACTTTCGCAGTAACGACGGGTTTTCCTGCTGCCGTTAGCGGTGTGTCTCCGATACAGACGGTATTATTGCGCACTGTTATTTCGAGCGCGAAAAATTTATCAGCATCTATCTTTGCCGGTTTTGTGATATTGGGATCAGCTCCCTGAGGAATTACCGGTGTGCCGGGCGGTGCCCATGGACAGTCAAGGACTTCGACAATCTCACTTCCGTCAGCGCTGGTACAGTCAGCGGCGAGAAGCATGCCGCGGCTTTCTATACCGCGCATTTTGCGGGGCTTAAGATTATCAGCAATTATAACTGTTTTACCGAGTAATTCATCAGCTGTTATATAGGGAACAAGGCCTGATAGGATAACACGTTCTGTTCCGCTTCCGTCATCAAGCGTTTCTATATACAGTTTATCCGCTTGAGGATGGTGTTCGACTTTAACGATTTTTGCTGTTTTAAGCGCGATATGGGTATTAAAATATGAAACCGGATCAAGTTGTTGGTGTGAGTGTTCTTCTGTTTGCTCTGCCGGCTGCGCTGTTTTGTTCTTTTTGGGGGGCTGTTTCGTATTATGGCTGCTGTCTGTTTCCGCCATCAATGCTTCAAGATCTATTTCGCCGGCGGCACAGGGAACAGTAATGGTCCAGTTTTCAAGCACTGACGGATGAATTTCACCGAATATGCCGATCGTTTTTCCGTTTTTGCGCAATACTGCCTGTCGGCCGGGGATAAAACGAGGATCATCTGATTCTGCTGCGTCATATTCGCAATCCAAAAAATGCAATAGCGTTGCGACTTCACTTGCGGCATCGTTAAAATTTGCTGTTCCGGACGCGGTTAAAAATCCAAGACTCTGTCGTGTTCTGGTGCCGGTTACTTCTTCTTCACATAGGTAAGCAATTTTTCCAATCTCGTATATTTTGTGAGGATATACGGCATTCCCTGAAACTGATTCCGCAGAAAGTAAAGACGCAATAATTGACGGGCGGACAAACTGATAGTTCTCGCTCATCGGATTGGCAATCTCGATTACGTTGCTGCCGTTTATATTCATGCGATCAATATAATCTTTTTTTGAGCCAAGATAATTGAAAATCATTTCCTGGTATCCAAGCCCAGTCATCAGTGATTTTACTTTGCGGCTGTACAGTGTGATGGGTGAAAGCCGTCCAATTGTAAAATCACGCGGTTTTTCTGGAGGAAATGCGGAAAGCTCCATACCGATCATTACATCTTCAATAAGATCAACTTCATGCAGAAAATCATTGCGATATGGAGGCGGCGCGACAGTGAACTGCGGATTTTCGTCTGTTCCGCTTACTGTGACAGTATTTCCCATTCGGCTGAGCGCGCTGCATACCTGTTCGTTAGTGAGTGAGCTTCCAAGCAGGCGGTTTATCGCATGTAATGTTGTGGAAGTTGTTTCCTGAAAATAATACGGCGCGACGATGGTTTTACCAAAGCCGGTATCATATGGGTGTTCGATTTTACAGGGCAGGATGGTATATCCTGCGTCAGCAAAGTCGCAGGCGACAATATTTGTTGCAAGCAGAAGAGACGGCATATCGGTGCCTGTCATTTCAACAAGCAAGTCGCTGTCCCCGACTTTAACCGCGCCAAGTGTTGCGCTGTTTATAATCGGCGCCATAGACATTATTTCGCCGGTGTCATCAGAAAGCAGCGGAAATTTCTTTGCGTCTTTTAGTATCCAGCCATATTCCTGACCTTTAGGATGATCGCTGAGAATCTGGCGGCAAGTCATTGGTTCAGTGCATTGCAGCGGTACAAATGATGTGTTGTCAGGATCAACTGCGGTATAATGTACCGGCCATTTTATAAAAGCGGAACGGTATACTCCCATAGAAATAGAACGGCGTTTCCGTCCGAAATTCCAGCACAGTTTTTCCTGTGTCTGAATGATATCGAGCAGCATTGGTTCGTCTATCGGTTTGCCTGAGATTACGAAAGCTGTCATAAAGGGCCGTACATCCTTGAGATCGGGATCTACAGTAACGACTCTGTCCGCGCAGTCTTTCAGATTGTCCTTTACTGAGAGAAAAGATGAAAAGTCTGCATGAGTACCGCCTCTATGAAGTTTAAGCTGGCGTGCAATACCGCCTGTTGACCATAAATCTGGCCTGTTCGTGTCATTCAGTTCTATTTTGATTGTACGTGTTTCTTCTGGTTCGTCCGGATTTGGTTTTTCATCAAGTTCGGCTTTTCCGCAGACAAGCCGTTCCTCAAGAGTATCATAACTGTACTTTTCTCCAAGCAGAGTAAAGAACAGTTTCTCATTGACTTCTATTTTAGGCATCATTCACCTCAGTATCGGAATATTCTGCAAAACGCAGATGTATTAAAAATATTCTATAATTATATCGAAAGGATAGAGGCATAACAAGCATTAGTTTTATGTTGGTTATGCCAAACATGTCCGAGTGTTAGTCTTGAACAGGCTTAGAAATTGTTTCATAATATTTTATAAAAGGGTAGAATATTTTCTGAGGAGGCCTTGTGTGAAATTAAAAAATAAGTTGGTTATTAATTTCTTGTGTGTGGCGCTTATTCCCTTTATTACGGGTATGATTTTTTTGTATCGTACTGTTCGGGATGATTTGAGACAGATTGGTACATCTATGGCGGTTAAATATGCCAGTACGGTAGAACAGGGTATAAGCAGTTATTTTAATTCATGGATGATGTCGGTAGAGATTATGAGCCGTTTCCCCGCTGTTCAGAATAAACAATGGTTGTCTGTTGATCCGATTTGCGACAGAATTGCTGCTGAACATGATGATGTGACTAGTTTTGTTATGGCGAACAGAGACGGTACATACTGGTACAGCGGTTCAAAAGGTAATGCTGCGCAGGGATATCTGGTTACAGAAAATGATTCTAAGCCAGACTCTCGCCCAAAGAATATATCAGGACTTGCGTATTATAAAGCGCTGATAACGGATAATCAAATGCAAATGGATATGCGGTATGTTTCTGAATTATTTATGTCGCTTGTAGATAACAGCAAGTTGTTTGTTATTGGTTCTACAATATTAGATAATCAGAATAACATAACAGGTATTATTGGGTGCTCTATCGATGCAAATTCTCTCAATAATGCTTATCGCAGTCTGCTGCTTGATTTTGAAGAAAATTTTGGCCAGAACTCATTATTGTTGGTTACGTGCGGTAAAGATCAGGTAATGACCCGCTATGAATATGATACTAAAATGGAAAAATATGTTGATAAGGCGATCATGATACCTGATCTTGTTTCGCGTTCTACTCTTCCAGCAGATATTGTATCGGCAATTGAAACAATGGAACAGAATTCTTTTTCTGACTTCTCCTGTTCGTGGGATGGAAAGCCGTGCTTTGTTACACGAACAGAGATATCAAACGCAGATTATACTGTATATTTGTTTGTTCCAGAAAGGACTCTTTTTAGTTCCGCGCTTCAGATTCGCCGTGTATCGGTAATACTTGGTATTATTATTGCGCTGATTGTGATTGTTGTTACATTTATTATTGGGCAGGGAATCAGCCATTCTTTAATTCGTACTGCTAAGACTTTTCATGATATCGCAGAAGGTTCCGGTGATTTGACAGTCCGTATTCAGGCTTCTGGAAAAGATGAGATAGGCGACATGGGGCGGTTCTTTAATAAATTCATAGAAACACTCCATTCAATGATTTCTAAAATCAAACAGGAATCGCTTGCTATGGGAAATATTTCGTCAGACCTTGAGTCCCGGGCAACTTCTATTAAAAATGATATTCAGAAAATATCCGTCAGTGTTTCTGATCTGAATTTTAAGGTCGAAGAACAAAGTGCTTCTGCAACGGAGACTTCAAGTACTGTAGAGCAGATTACAAAAAATATTGAGAGTCTGAAAAATCAGATAGAGGGACAATCTGCGGCTGTTACGGAATCATCTGCTGCGATTCAGCAGATGGTCTCTAACATTAATTCTATTTCTTCAAATCTGGAAAAAGCTGCAAGAGGATTCCGGGATTTACAGACTGCGACAGTAAACGGCCGAAACAGTATTAATACAGTGCAGGACATGGTAAACAATGTATCAGGTCAATCATCAAATCTGCTTGAAACAAATGAGGTGATAAACTCAATCGCAAGCCAGACAAATCTTCTTGCGATGAATGCGGCGATTGAAGCCGCGCATGCCGGTGATTCGGGACGCGGTTTTTCTGTTGTTGCTGATGAAATTCGCAAGCTTGCGGAAGATTCTGCGTCTCAATCAAAAGTAATTGCAGAAGAATTGAAAAGTATAGTTGATAATATTTCCTCAATTGTAAGTGCAACGGCGCAGGCTGAAACGGCTTTTGATACTATAGTCACACAGATTGGAGCGTCCAGTGATCTTGTTGAACAGATTAGTCTTGCTATGAAGGAGCAGAATGAGGGCAGCAAACAGGTTCTTGAAGCGCTGGAAAATATACAGAGTATAACAGTGCAGATTCGTGACGGCTCTGTTGAAATGAACGAAGGTACTACTGTAATTCTGCGTGAAATGTCCCGTCTGACGCAAATTTCGCAGCAGGTACAGGAAAATGCGCAGCTGATAGCACAGGCTGTTGATGAAATAAGTGGCTCAATTGAGAATATCAGCCGTGATTCTGAGCAGAATAATCATTCTGTAACAGAACTGACTGTGCTTACTGATAAGTTTAAATTATAGAGTATTTTACAATAGCCTACGAGGAGAGTGCTGTTTTGTAATCTATTGTTCTATTCATGGTTATGCTTTTATAAGTTGCATATGCTGATATTGGAGGTACTATGGGAAACGGCACAAAAGTGCTTCTTGTTATTTGTGCCGCAATTGCGGTTGTTTGTATTGGAGGATATTTATCGTTTACCGGAAACTATAATAGTATGGTAGCGCTTGAAGAGGCAGTTGACAGTCAATGGGGGCAAGTACAAAATGTATATCAACGCCGTCTTGATCTGATACCAAATCTGGTTGAAACCGTGAAGGGTGCAGCCAGTCATGAAGAACGAATCTTTACGGAAGTAGCGGAGGCGCGGAGCCGTGCCGGCGGAGTAGTGACACTTTCTGCTGATATACTTGATGATTCTGAGGCGTTCGCGCGTTTTCAGCAGGTTCAGGGCGAATTAACTGGCGCTTTGCAGCGGTTAATTTCTGTGAGTGAGAATTATCCGCAGCTGCAAACAAATCAAAATTTTCTTGCGCTGCAGGATCAGCTTGAGGGAACCGAGAATCGTATTTCTGTAGAGCGAAAACGTTTTAATGATGCAGTTCGTGAATATAATACTTTTATAAAGCAGTTTCCGCGCGTTATTATTGCTAATATGACTGGTTTTTCACAAAAGCAGTATTTTTCAGCTGATAATAATGGGACGCAGGTACCAGCTGTTTCATTTGAGTAACATAGGAGAATTATGAAATCCGAGAAACTCCTGAAAAAACTGAAACTCAGCGAAGAGTCTTTTAGCCGTATTCAAGACTCTGTAAGGCATGCTGAACAAAAAACAAGCGGAGAAATTGCGCTTGCGCTTATTTATGAAAGTGATGCGTATGCTTTCTATGAGTTGTTTGCTGCTGTGATAACTGGTGCGGGTTTTTTTGCATTACTGCTTCCATTTTCTGCTTTTATTGAACGTTTTCTTACGTGGTTGTTTTGGGGCTCTCTGCCTGTATATCTTTCTCTCTTTTTGTGGGTTAGTTGTTTTGGTGTAATTGCCCTCTGTTATTATCTGTATAATATAGAGGCAGTGGATAGACGTATTATACCGCGTGCTGCGCAATACCGTGCAGTCTGGAATCGCAGTCTGCGTTATTTTGTTGAGAGCGGTGTGTATCGGACAGAACAGCATTCTGGTATCCTGATTTTTGTATCATATCTTGAACGCCAGGTTCGTATCATTGCTGACAGCGGGATAAATGAAAAGATTTCATCCGATTTGTGGAATTTGATTGCGGATGAACTTGCTGTTGGGATTTCAGATGGCCGTGCTGAAGAATCTTTTATACAGGCTGTTAATCGCTGTGGGGAACTGCTGGCAGAGTATTTCCCAGCAGAAAGAAATAACCCGAATGAGCTTTCTGATGGACTAGTTGTATTGGAGGACTGATATGGTAAAGTATTTCCGCAGAGCCGCCGTTTACCTGTTTATCTGCATGGGGATTCCGCTGTATGCTGTAGGAATATCTGTGCCGCAATTAACAGCTCCCGTTGTCGACTTGGCAGATCTGATTCCTGAACAGGAAGAACAGCAGCTGAATGCTTATTTAATGAATCTCAGCGATAACACTGGAACACAGATTGCAGTTTTGACTGTTCAGACTCTTGATGGATATACTATTGAAGAATATTCTATAGAGACTGCGCAGACTTGGGGGTTGGGGCAAAAAGGTCAGGATAATGGTGCTTTACTGACTGTTGCTTTTGAAGAGCGTGAAGTCCGTATCGAAAGCGGATATGGGCTTGAAGCGTTGCTTACTGACGCAAAATGCGGTCAGATTATCAGAAATATTATAACTCCGAGTTTTAAAAACGGAGAATTTGCCCGCGGCATTTTATCCGGTGTTCAGGCGATGGCTATTGTTGCAGTAGGAGAAGAATCTGCTGCCGGATTATATGATACAGAGCCGATTGCAAAAGCTGTTGAGGGTTCTACGCAAAATGATGAGTTATTAGATATTATATCTGTAATTATCATTGTGACGCTGGTTGTATTTATGCGGCTTATGCTTGTTTTTCCCGGAAAGCGCAACAGATGGAGAATAGGTGGTGTATGGATTGATCCGTTTATCGGCGGTACCTATTATGGCGGCAGGCGGCATTCCAGAGAAAACAGGTCATCAGGCGGTTCTTTTCGGTTTTCCGGCGGGAGTTTCAAAGGCGGCGGCGGAAGTTTTGGCGGCGGCGGTGCTTCTGGTAAATGGTAACGGATTGTGCTGACTCTTTATGTTGATTCTGCTATACTGTATGCATTATGAGTGAAGTAACTACAGATCTTTGTCCTTGCGGTTCCGGCAAAAAATATGCTGAATGCTGTGAACCTGTTATTAAAGGAACATCTTTGGCTCCTACTGCTGAGGCATTGATGAGGGCGCGTTATACCGCCTATGTAAAACATGAAATTGATTTTATCATTGATACCTGTGAACATGCGGAAGGTATTAATGAGATTGACCGTGATGCGACTGTCGCATGGAGTAATGATTCAGTTTGGCATGGTCTTAAAATCCTTCGCACTGAAAAGGGCGGAACGGATGATACAGAAGGTCTTGTTGAATTTGAGGCGACATACACGCGGAAAGGACTTCGTGATGTGCATCATGAAACAGGCAGCTTTAAAAAGATAGACGGCAAATGGCTGTATTCTGTTGGAATTCTGAAAACAACAACTGTTGTACGTGAAGGCCGCAAAATAGGTCGCAATGAGCCGTGTCCTTGTGGTTCCGGCAAAAAATATAAGCAGTGCTGCGGACGCTGAGTGTAATGCAGTCTGAGATAGTAACGGGATTCCATGCTGTTGAAGAACGTGTGCGGCGTATATCAGATATGCGCCGCACAAATAATAAAGCTGGGTCTGATGAAAAAAGTTTTGCGGAAATTTTATTTGCCGCTCCCGGTCCGCGAGTAAAAAAGATACTTGCGGCCGCAAATGAAGCCGGTATTCCCTGCAGAGAAACAACTGTTTCTGTACTGGACGATATTGTTTCAGGGCTTGCAGGTGCGTGCAAAGAACATCGTGGGCTTGTACTTCGATGCAGCGCGATGTCTCACACTGATGTTTCGTTTGATTCTTTTCTTGCGGGACTTGCTGATCACTCATCTGAAAAACAATGTGTTATTGTACTTGATTCTGTGACTGATCCGCATAATATAGGGGCAGTGATTCGCAGTTGTGATCAGTTTGGTGTTTCTCTTGTCGTTATTCCTGATCGTCATGGCGCCCAAGCGGATAGTGCTGCGGTGTCCCGCACCAGTGCGGGAGCAAATGCATGGGTTCCTGTAGCTTCTGTTCCAAATCTGGTGCGCGCTGTACAGCAGCTGAAAGATAATGGCTTTTGGGTGTATGGGGCTGACGCAGATGGAGTGTCAGTAGCTGCTGTCGAGTTTGCAAAGCGGTCTGTTATTGTAATGGGCAGCGAAGGAAGCGGAATATCCCGGCTGCTTATGAAACAGTGTGATACCATTATTTCTATTCCAACATGCGGACGGCTTGATAGTCTGAATGTGTCTGTCGCAGCTGGGATTCTGTTATATGCCTATACTGTTCAGCAATCCTAAGTAAAAAAATTATTATGTTGTCTTGATAGTTTTCTGTGTTATATAATGCCTTCCAGGGGGTGCGTTATGTCTGAACTGCGTAAGCGTATTGCGGCGCTTCGCCTCTGGAAAAAAGAACAGATACGGCAGGTCCGTAAAAGTTATGCGGAACAAAAAGAGATTATACTCACTGAATACTATCGGGAGCGTGAACCTGAAAAAGCGCGATTACTATTAGAACGCCGCAGAATCCGTGAGGAGCGCCGCATACGGGAATCTGTACTACCCAAACGATATACAATTGGAGAAGAAATATTTAATTCAGTGACTCATGGTATCGGAGCGGGGCTTTCGATTGCGGCAATTGTATTGCTTATTATCCGTGCTGTGTTTTATGCGCCGGTGAACGCCCGCGGGTTTTATGTGACGGGTTTTTCTATATTTGGTGCATCTCTTTTTATTTTATATTTGATGTCAACGCTATATCATGCACTTACTCCGTATGGGGCTAAAAAAGTTTTTGCGGTGTTTGATCACTCTTCTATCTATTTATTGATAGCCGGAACGTATACTCCGTTTTGTCTGACAGTGCTGCGCGGAACAACTGGCTGGGTTATTTTTGGCGTTATTTGGAGTTTGGCTGTTGCTGGAATTACATTTTATGCCCTATTTGGCAGTAAGATGCGTATTGTATCGGTTGTGACGTATATTTTAATGGGCTGGCTGATTATTTTTGCAATTAAGCCGATGGTGCTTTCGTTGCCAGCGCTCAGCATTAAATTACTGTTTGCTGGGGGTATCGCATATACAATAGGTTGTATCTTTTATGCGCTGAAAAAAATAAAGTGGATGCACTGTATATGGCATTTGTTTGTCATGGCTGGCAGTGTGCTCCACTTTTTTTCAGTATATTTTTCAATTTAATATGCTATCTACACAATAATACCTTTTGTTGAAGGTATGGCATTTTTTCTGCGTTCATCTTTAGTGACAGCATCACGAATAGCTCTCGCAGCTGCCTTAAAAATTGCTTCTATTTTATGGTGATCGCTTCTGCCTCTCAGAATATCAATATGAAGCGAACACAAGGCACCAGATACAAATCCCTGCCAAAAATCCGCAACTGTATCAGTCTGAAAACTGCCAGTCTTTCCGCTGTCCGAAAGCGATATAAGCGGAATATTTGAGATATCCGCCTCATAAACAAGATACGCCCGTCCGCCAAAATCTACTGCTGCACGCGCAAGAGTTTCATCCATAGGAAAGAGTGAATACCCACTGCGGTGAATGCCAGCACAGTCACCAAGAGCACGGGTAAATGCGTTGCCAAGTGTAATACCGGTATCTTCGATGAGATGATGCTGATCTACTTCAAGGTCTCCATGTATGGTGCCTGAAAGATCGAATAATCCATGGGCACAAAACGCATTAAGCATATGGCTAAAAAACCCAATGGGACAGTCAACAGAATATAGACCGCTGCCATCAAGATTAAGGGTCAGTTCTATTGCGGTTTCTTTTGTTTGCCGTGAGACGGATGTTTTTCTCTGAGCCATTTGTGTCTTATTTTCAAGAAACTACTTTGCGCAAATCATATTCAAGAATATCTGTTGCGCCAAGATTTTTAAGACGAGGAAGCAGTGTAGGTACTTCGCTCTTTTTTACAGCAATTTTAATCGCATACCCGTCATCACCATATAATGGGGCTACTGTTGGGCTTCGCATTGACGGCAATCCCTGTACCAGATCTTGAAAACGTGCGCGGGTCACATTCATTTCAAGCATGACACGTTCGCGGGCATCAAGCACCGCTTCAAAAAGCATTTTCAGTTCACTGATCTTCTGGCGTTTCCAAGGATCTGAAAGAGCTATTTTAGACGCAAACAGACATGTAGAACTGGTCATAATGGTATCAACAATACGTAAGCCGTTTTCAATTAATGTTCTGCCTGTTGCAGTGTTATCGACAATCATGTCTGCATCATCAGGAGGAAAGACTTCTGTAGCGCCATAAGTACGTACAACAAGTGAATCAATTTGTTTTGAATCGAGCCATTGTTTTGCAATGTTCTCGTATTCTGTTGCAACAATAATACGCTTGGTTTTAAGCATCGTATCATCAATAGTTTCCGGTACAGCAGCGACAATACGCACTTTATCAAAACCCAGGTCCATGATTTCTTCAACATCGGCACCTGTCTCTCGGATCCAATCTTTACCGGTAAATCCGATATCATGGGAACCAAGCTCCAGTAATTTGCCGATATTCTGCGGCTTCATAACTTTTATTTCAAGATCATCCTGATTAACAGTTGGACGATATGCGCGTTCCGGCAGTTTAATGGATATACCAGCACCGTTGAATAATTCAACTACATTATCGTAGATTCGTCCTTTAGGAATTAAAATTTTTAATTTTTCCATTTATTTTAGTTTATTCTCCTGTTAAGGTTCACTCTGTATAATATTGCAGAAATTCTTTTGCAGTTGTTCTGTTTCCGCAGCGTATTCATAGAGACCGGTATAATTCTGCGCCCGCAGTCGGTTTACCAATTCTGTGTATCGTTCATAAAGCGGCGTCAGTCCGAGGTTGCCAGTGAGGCCTTTGAGAGTATGAGTTTTTCGGACTGCGTCTTCCCAATCGCTGTTCTGGACAGAAGATAAGTAAATATTTTTATCTACTTCCGCAGGAAATTTTTTTAGGCATCTGATATATAAGCCCTCATTTTGCATAAAACGTACTAAACTGCCTTGGATATCTGCGCCCTGTTCTTGTAATAATTCTAGTAACTTTTCCATAATAGCCTCTTTTAATATGTACTCCAGCTTATGATTATTATACCGCTATAGCGTCTGTGAATACAGTTGTCTATACAATATGTCGGCTACCTGTTTAAAGCAAGACAGTACCTTAGGGCCGAAATAGCCGCATTCTCCGTTTATAATCATTTCTTTTGCTTTTTCATGTGAAAAGGCCTTTTTGTATACACGTTCGCTTACAAGCGCATCATAAACATCCGCAAGTGATACGATTTGTGTATAGAAAGGGATTTCATCACCAATTAAACCATCTGGGTATCCCCGTCCATCATATCGTTCATGATGATGCCGACAGATTTCATAACAGTATTTATAAAGCTCATGATTGCCAAAAAATGGAATTTGCTGAAGAATTGAGCATCCGTAAATTGTATGTTTTTTCATTTCTGCAAATTCATCTTCCGTAAGCCGTGCCGGTTTATTAAGTATAGTATCTGATACGGAGATTTTTCCAATATCATGCATGGCTGATGCGTTTGATATGGCTTCTATTTCTTTTTCTGTATATTGCACATTTTCAAGATGCTGTACAGCATATTCAAGGATCAGTTTTGTAGTGCGTCTGATACGGCTGACGTGGAGACCTGATTCTCTAGAACGGAATTCAATGACCGTACTGAGCATATCTATTATAGAAAGATGTGTTTCTCTTAATGCCTGACTTTGTTCTCTAATAACGGTAACTTGTTTTTCTACGCGTCTTTCAAGATTATTTTTTGTCTGATAAAGTTCAATGGCATTCAGCACATGTTTATGTACGATTGCCGGCACTGAAATTGGTTTATTGATGATATCGTCAACACCTTTTTCAAATGCGTGTAAAGCAATTTCGTTTGATGTTTCTGCGGTAATCAGGAAAATAGGCAGCTGCCCTGAGAGATTGTTTTCTGCTAAATACTGAAGTACACCGAATCCGTCCATTTCCGGCATCATATAATCAAGCAGCAACGCGGACGGCAGCGGGCGGGAATTGTCAGTAAGCAGCTCGACAGCAGCTCGGCCGTTCTCTGCTTCTATTATATTAAAATCATTCTGAAAAATCTCAGACAGAATTGACCGGGTGATCTCATCATCATCAACAATAAGCAATGGTCTGTTTGCCGCCAATTGAAGCCTTCCTTCAGTAAAAAATACCATTATCATAATACTGTGCGATCTGGAGTGAATCAAGTCAGCAGAGGTATGATTTAAAGAAAAAACAGTATTTTTTTCGAAAATATATATCTCCGTTGACACAAAAAGAAATCATGCGTACTCTAATGGATATGTCTGCGGATACAAAAAAACTTATTGCATTTTTAGCAGCACTCTGTCTGTTTATGTCTGCGATAGAATATGCAGTTCCTAAGCCGCTTCCGTTTTTGCGTCTTGGCCTTGCAAATGTACCGATACTTCTTGCTCTCGAAAAATTGAGAAAAAGGGATATTCTTCTTTTAATCATACTTAAAATAAGCGGACAGGGATGTATAGGAGGAACTTTTTTTTCTTATATTTTCCTATTCTCAGCTGCTGGTTCTTTGGCATCTGGCTTGACTATGATCTTTGTTCACCGGTTTTTTACTGAAGGTTTTCTTGCAGACTATTATCCAATAAGTTATATTGGTTTGAGCATTGCTGGTGCTCTTGCTAACAGCGCAGCTCAGCTTTTTCTTGCATATTTTTGTCTTTTTGGAGAGGGAACCCGTTATATTGCGCCGCTTTTGCTTATATCAGCGGCTATAACAGGCTTGCTGCTGGGTATTTTTACAGAACGTTTTTCCTGTATGTCGCGATGGTTTCAGTCGCTGCCTCGGTATTCCGTATATGCTGAGGATTTGGCACAATGAGATTACCTCTATTTATTACGGATCGCTTTCAACATTTTTTTTCTCATTGTATCAATGAGTCCGTATTTTTTATCTCTGTGTTATTGTGCTTTCCTGCTTTTTTATTTCAGAAATCTCTGCTGATCCTGGCAGCCGAAGTCTTGCTGTTTTGTATACTCAGTTTACTGCGCCGGGGACGCATACGGTTACTTCCATCTCTCTGCATTTTTCTTAGTGTAACGTTTTTTGCGTTATTTTCTCCGTATGGAAAAGTACTGTATACTGTTGGTTCTTTTTCTATTACGCAGGGTGCCCTTGAAACAGGACTGCGCCGTAGCTTTGTATTAATTGGTATGGTCTTTTTATCTCAGTTTGCTGTTGCCTCACGCATTTCTTTGCCTGGAAAAACAGGGTCGTTTATTACAGTAATGTTTTATTATTTTGACCGCATCAGGAGTGTGCAGGTGCCATTTGAAAAAGGACATATTTTAAAAAACATTGATGACCGTTTGTATGCGGCCTTTTATGATGAGGGAGCAGAGACTGTTCAGGCAGAACATAGCAATATGCCAGCTCGTTTTACTTGTTTGGGAGCTGTATTTACTATTGGTCTGCCAGTCTTGCTGTATACGCTGCTTATATATTCTATAAAAAGATAATTCCAAGAATACCGACTGGGATTAAGTATGCGGCAAACCAGGCAAGATTTCCTTTTCGGATAAGTTTCATAAGAATAGCAAGTGCGAAAATTCCAGATACAAAAGCTGCTGTACAGCCAATGATGAGAGGACGCAGGCCTATGGAATCTGCAACGATGCCGATATCTTTTGCTTCTAGGATAAAGGCACCGAGTATTGCCGGTATAGAAAGCAAGAATGAAAATTCTCCAGCAGTATTCCGGTCTACTCCGGCGAAAAGTGCTCCGGCAATTGTACTTCCTGAGCGGGAAATTCCTGGCAATACACCGAATCCCTGCGCTAAACCAACGAGCAGTCCTTGGACAGGTGTTACAAGTCCTTGGGCAGTGGGGGATGAGCTTATTTCTTTGCGATGTGATAAATAAGAAGAAAGAAGCAGAATCAATGCGGTTACTATAAATCCTGCAAAGACAAATTTTATTGGAATATCATCAATAATATCAGACGCAAATACCCCGATTATTCCAGTGACAAATGTACCAAGAATAAGAGCGATAATTATACTTCTGCCTTCTTTATCGCCTTCCTGTTCTTTATGTCCTATCCATCTAAATAGAACAGCAAAAAGCGATAGAATTTTTTTTCGGAAAAATACAATAACAGCGGCGAGTGTTGCTAGATGCAAGAATATATCAAATAAGAGTGGGATATCATTGAGTGAAAATAATTCTTGTGCAACTGCAAGGTGCCCAGAACTTGATATAGGAAGGAATTCTGCAATCCCTTGCAATATTCCCAAAAACAGTGCTTGCGAAATAGACATAAAACCTCCGTATATTGGGGAATTATATCATAAAGTGAAAACATATTGAATGTATGGATTATTATAAGATACAAACATCCGGCATTCCAAATGGGCTGCCGGATGTAAACATTTTTAATTATACCGGACTTTGCAAGGAGGAGGAATGTACGGCGTTTTTTGATCCGGTACTATATCCCGCTTAATAAGCGGCTTCAGCAACATTTTGACAGAATGTAATGCGGGCGTCTGGGTGTTTTTGCGCAAGTGTAACAGGAAATTCTGCGCTGATTTCTCCATATGCTGCCTGTCTGATGACGGCACGGTGCCAGTCCCTGAAACAATATAATCGTAGTTTTTTTGCTGATAAAATCTGTTCCATTCCAATTGTTATACAGTATTCGGGCATAGCTGAAAGAGCTCCGCCGAGATCTCCTATAGAATTTACAGCACGTGTTTCGGGAGAAATTTTAAGAATCCGACTCGGACGTTTTGCGAATTCATCTATAGAAACTTGTTCCGGTTCATTAAATGCGATATGTCCTGTTATTCCAATACCGCCGTAACAAACATCTGGACCGCCTAATTCACTGAGTAGATAGTCTCCTTTTTCCGGGTTCTGCGGATCAGGAAATACTCGTTGATTTTCGGGCATTATGAGATCTGCTCGTATTTGCGAATATACGGTTCTGTTCATAAAACCTCTGAAACTCAGGCGGTTTTCTATAGGGATCCATTTCTTGTCATTTGTCAAATATTCGTCCATATTAAAAAACCAGACATTTTTCAAGCTGATGTTTCGTTCATTTACCAGACGGACAAAAATAGGATATTGTCCAATCGGGCCTACTGGACAGATAAAAACAGTACGTTTCCCTGCGGCATTATTTATTTCAATATGAGAAATCATATCAAGAGCCATCTCATAAAATACCTCTCCAGCACTGCCAAGTGTTATTAGAGGTATCTTACTGTTTTTTCCCAAGTCGTCTTTTGCTATTGTGAAATAATCCATAACAATATTCCTTAATATAATTTTATCAACCGCAGCAGGGATGAGCCGGTGTATCAATGATATTATGATCTCCCGTCTTCATGCAGAGGTGTACTGCTGTTGTTTTAAAAGTTCGAGGAAGCGCGAGAATATTAGGATTATCTCCTGTGTATTTTTTCATTGCATCTTGAAGTGCTTCCTCAAATGTAGCGCGTGTTTTTAGTCCCATACCGCGTGCGTACCCTGGCTCCTGTGCTCCGACAAGATAAATAGCTGCTGTATTCATTTCAGCAATATGCGCACTTGAAATCATTGAGAATCCATGGAATGGATGGAATGCGTTGCAGAATCGATATTTGCGTACATATTCCTGATTTGTTGCAAAATATTCTCCGTACCTGTTCATATCGGGCAGTGTATTCATGTAATCGTGCTGGAACATAGTATACATTTCTCTCAAATACGGCCATAATTCATCATGAAAATATCCGTTGCATAGTGAAGAACAGATAATAACACAATTATCGCTCATAATGCGCTTGTGCCGGACAACCTGAGCAGAAAGTGCCTGCATGAGCATAATAGGATTAGTGCCCATTCCATCGCCATAATGGAAAAATTGCGGCATACCAAATACCATGATATCATATTTTTTTTCTGCATAATGGACATATGTTCGTTTATCAGCTATTTCCCATGAAAGAGGCTGAATCTGCTCTGCTGCGCCGCTGAATACGGCAATTTGCCGGCTCTTTGTATCGAGAACAGCATCACAGCAGAAGAATTTTTTGCCCATACATTTTTCCATATGCTGTCCAATTTCATTAAATTTACTGCGCATAAGCGATGAGTTGCGGACAGGCGTAAAATCACTGCGATGCATTACACTTGGTACATGATGCGATGCTATTGAACGCCAGTGGGTTATTCCTGTGGCGCAGTGTTTATATCCACCTGAATATCCTCCATAAGGATTTCCCTGTACATGACCAATAAGAATTGCCAGATCGCTGTCATATACATATTTGTTCATTAAGACAGGATCTCCTCTTTCTGTTGTTCCTAAATCAATAAGATGTTCATAATCCTCACTGTCATGATTTATGATCTGATGAGTATACCAGAACTCATTGAATAGCGTTTCTCCCAACACATTGCGGATTTCCTGCTCCGTGTTTTTCCGATGTAGTCCATTTGAACAGATAAGGAGAATATCTGACTTCTGGACTCCTGCGTTATATAACTCCTGCAGAATCAGTTTAATAGATATTTTACGGTGCGATGTGGATTGTTCGCCGCCCTTTACCCGGTCAGGAAATATAATTGTGACTTTGGAACCTTTTTTTGCAAGCTCCATTAATGGTTTCATACCGATTGGATTACGTAATGATTCGAGCGTTTTTGCTTCGAGCTGATCTTCCGGGATACATTCGGGGTCGGCAATTGTTTCTCCTGGAATAAATATATCTGTACTGTCCGGCAGGTTTGCATCCATCAAGCCGTGTCCATATTCGAATGATAGTTTCATGTGTTATCTGCTCCTTTTGCATATGCTTCTATTATTTCTATATATTCATCTGGATAAAAGCCTATTGTACCGCTGAATCGTGTGAGTGCGATAAGCCCTCCATCTAGTTCTGGCACGGCTCCTATTGACAGAGCATTTTCTGTTTTGAGTCCACCGCCATATACAAGCGGACAGGAGGAAAGTTTTTTTATCTCACGTGCCGTTTCTGCTATCTGCAGTGCGGTCGGAGGTGTTTTTCCGGGCCCAATAGCCCAGATCGGTTCATATCCTAAAACAATGTTCGCAGTATCGGTTTGTTCCAGCACAGATAACTGTGCTTTGAGTACTTCAGTACGGCGGGGCAGTTCTTCTGCCGTTTCTCCGATACAGAAAAGAACTTTTAATCCGGCTTTTTGTGCACAGACAATTTCCTGTGCCAGTATTTTGTTAATTGCGCTCTGTATGTTTTCTTGTGAGGCGCCCGCAAGCGTCATATATTCTGTTTTTGCTTTTCGTTCTTCACTGTGTCCTATAATTGTCCATTGACAGCCAAGTTGTTTAACAGAATTTGCTGTACGAAGTGTAGTAAATGCGCCAAAGTTACCACCGTTGGCGGTGTCTGTATGATACACACTTTGGCATCCTAGCTGCGGCTTTATTATGCTGTTAGAGGTATTCAATACTGCAGCTGCGGGAATAAGGTGTGCTTCTGGCAGAAATATAGGGAACTGATATTTTTCTGAAAATTCAGGGTGGCGAGCGAGACGCTTTGATAGCTCTTCTACAATGTATGCACCCCACTGTGCAGGCGGTGCTATGGAATTAACTCCGCCGTATTCGGGTATAATATCGAATCGTTTTAAATTTAAAAAAATATATTTCATATGCGCGTATTCCTCCTGCAGTAATATAAGCTCTATAGAATCAGTGTATAATGTGTTGTTTATTTTGTAAAGCAAATAATTGCGTATAATATTTTTTTTTGTGCAATTATTTGCTTTCTTTTTTTTATATCCAGCTCTATAATAAAAGTAATGTAAATATTTTCAGGAGGTTATATGCTGCAGATTAATTATACAGATACGATTCATGTTCTTTCTCAGGCAGAACTGGAATGCTATATGAATTCAAATAGAAATATACTTGCACAAATATGTTCAGGGATTGCTGAGTACAAAGATTCGCTTGGTTGGTTTGATCCGTTAGAATGGGGGAATGATGCTGCCTGTTCTGCTTTAACTTCATTGGCTTCGGAAATACAGAATAAAGCTCAGGTATTTGTTGTCGTTGGTGTCGGTGGTTCAAATAATGCTGCTCGTTCTGTTATTCATGCGTTAGCGGCAGATAGTAAAGTTCAAATATATTATGCAGGTAATACTCTTTCTCCATATGAAATACAAAAATTAGTTTCTCATGTAAAGGATACATCTTTTTATATTAATGTAATAGCAAAAAACTTTGAAACCTTAGAACCTGGCAGCGCATTTCGTGTATTAAGGAAAATTCTCTATGAGAAATATGGTGAAGATGCTGCAGAACGTATTATTTGTACCGGAACACCCAACAGTCATTTGGAGAATTTATGCACAAAGCACGGGTGGCGTTTTTTAGCTTTTCCTTCTGATATAGGGGGACGGTATTCATCGGTATCTAATGTTGGATTACTTCCGATGGCAGTTGCCGGTATCGATATTACCAGCCTTGTTCGCGGAGCGAAAGATATGCAGGAAAGGCTTGTTGCAGCTGATGCAGTAGAAAATTATGCATATAAATATGCGTGTATACGTAATCTGCTATATAACAAAGGGTATAAAATAGAATTATTGTCGTTTTTCGAGCCGAGGTTTAAATATTTTTCCAAATGGTGGATACAGCTCTTTGCAGAAAGTGAAGGTAAAGAAGGAAAAGGACTTTTTCCCTGCGCGGCAGAATATTCTGAAGAGCTGCATGCGGTAGGACAGTTTGTGCAGGATGGTTCTCATATGTTGTTTGAGACTTTTCTTGATGTATTATCACAGGATGCATCTTGGATGGCTGCTGGTGATAAAGTTGATGATCGATTTGGATATTTAGATCGGTTTGATTTCTGGGATATTAATAAAAAAGCTTTTGAAGCTACATTAAAAGCTCATTCTCATATTCTGCCCTGCTGTACGATTTCTATTGATGCAATTAATCCATATACCTTTGGAGAATTGTTTTATTGTTTTGAGTTTGCGTGTTATATATCAGCTCTTTTGCTTGGTGTAAATCCGTTTGATCAGCCTGGTGTAGAGGCGTATAAGCAGTATATGTTTAAAGCGTTGGGAAAAACACAAAAATAGAAGTCGTTATGCAATTTTTTGCAAAAAATTGCTTTACAAATATAAAAAATCGAGTAATAATATATTATAAAACAATATTTCTGTGCAAATATTTGCACAGAAAACAAAGGAGGAGCTGTGTCCCAGGAAACAATAAAGAAGAAACGTAAACTAAAAGATTTTGGTGATGGGGATCCCAAAACTCGAATGATGCTGATGGTTATATCTATTATTGGCGGATTTCTGATTTGGTACCTTATGACGCTGGTGCCGTCAATAAATACATTTTTAGCCAGTCCAAAACAGGTTTGGGCCGCACTGCTTGCTGAATCGGCTGCTGATGGGCGTTATTTTAAAGATATTTCGATATCTTTGCAGCGTGTATTGATTGGGTTTGGATTAGCTTTCATAGCATCTATTCCCGTAGCATTTCTTATGGGATGGTATCCTAAAGTCCGCAATATTGTAGAACCTTGGATACAGTTTTTCAGAACAATTCCGCCAATTGCGCTGATCCCGCTTGTTATCCTGGCGATGGGCCTTGGCGAACCCCCGAAATACACTATTATTTTTATAGCTGCGTTTTTAGTTATGGTTGTTACCATTTATCAAGGTATAAAAGAAGTTGATAAAACACTGGTAAAGGCTGCGTATACGTTTGGAGCTACTGATAAAGATTTGTTTTTTGATATTATGATTCCTGCATCATTTCCGTATATTTTAGTTGGTGCCCGATTAGGTATGGCCGCTTCTCTTACAACGTTGATTGCCGCAGAGCTGACCGGTACTACTTTTGGTTTAGGGGCCCGTATTCAAGGGGCGCAGCAGTTTATGGATACGGCAATTGTTCTGCTTGGTATCATTACGATTGGTGTTATCGGATTTGTGCTTGATAAAATCCTTCTGCTTATTGAAAAGAAACTGACAATGTGGAAATAGGAGAGCCTTATGGCTGAAGTGTTAATAGAAATTGATGGCGTGCGTAAGGAATATAAAGATCCTGGAAAGCCAAATACGATTGCTTTGAACGGAGTAAATCTTAAAATAGAAGAAAACGAATTTATCTGTGTCGTTGGTCCTTCCGGATGCGGCAAGACAACATTGCTTAATATTATTGCTGGGCTCGAGACTTTTGATACAGGATCAGTGAAAATGCATGGTGAGGAGATTATCGGACCTGCTCCTGAACGCGGTGTTATTTTTCAGCAATATGCTCTTTTCCCATGGATGACAGTACGCAAAAATATAGAGTATGGTCTTAAATTCCAGAAGAAGCCTGATGCAAATGGAAACATGGTTCCGTATACCAAGGAAGAAAAAGAACAGTTAGCTGAACATTATATCAAAATGGTCAATCTTACAGGATTTGAAGACCGTTATCCCAAAGCCTTGTCTGGAGGTATGAAACAGCGTGTCGCGATTGCGCGCGGTTATGCGCTCAATCCTGAACTGTTGTTAATGGACGAACCATTCGGGGCGCTTGATGCACAGACGCGTGCTCAGCTGCAGGAAGATTTACTGAAAACATGGGAAAAAGAACGAAAAACAGTGTTCTTTATAACACATGATGTTGATGAGGCCGTATTGCTTGCGACTCGAGTCGTGATAATGAGTGCCCGTCCGGGGCAGATAAAAGAAATTATTAATATTGATTTGCCATATCCTCGAACTCAAGCAACAAAGCTTGATCCGGAATTTGTCCGTCTCAAGAATTATATCTGGGATACAGTCTATAAAATGTATCTTGAAGTTCCAAAATAAAATAATGGGGATAATTCCCCTCTAAAATTATTTATATATTTAACTTCATATTCTGGAGGAGAAAATGAAAAAGATTATGAGTACAGCAGCGGCGCTGCTTTTGGGTTCCGCTATTGCGTTTGCCAGTGGCGGGAAAGATGGGAATTCTGCCGCTTTAACGAATGTTCGTATTGGAATTCATGGAAATGAAGGCGGTGCCCCACTTGCTGCGGTTGCTGAAGAACAGGGTTTATTTAAGAAATACGGAATAAATCCTGTCTTTACTATAGTAGAAAGTGGTCCTGCTGAAATGACTGCTATGCGAGCTGATCGCCGCACTCTTGATGTTGGTTATATAGGTGCTGGTGTTGCATGGAATGCACTTGATGGTGCTGGTAATTCTGTCTCGTTTGTATTCCTAGATTGTTTAAGTAATGCGGAAATGCTTATCGCAAAAAAAGGGATTTTCACTGATACAAACAAAAATGGTAAATATGATAACGATGAAATTTATACAGGATTAAAAGGAAAATCAGTATACATAGAAGTTGGTACTACTCCTGGCGGTTGGTTTAAGAATCTTCTGGATCTTGTTAATGAAGGAAAGGCCGATTCTGATAAATTATGGATATATAGTGAAACATCTTCATATTTAGCGGGGTATACGCCTGCGAACAATAACGAGGCGAATAAAGTTACTGTTATTAATACTCTGAATGCGAATCTCCCTGCTGGTATGGCAAGTGGTGGTATGGACATTATTGCAGGCTATTCTCCTGCTACTGCAACTATTTTGAATACAAATAAAAATGCAGAAACAATTGCAACGACTGTTGGTAATTTCCCTGCTGAAAAATCATTCCCCTCTACATGGGTTGCAAGTGATGCATGGATTGCAGAAAATCCCGAAGTAGCGCAGAACTTTATAAAGGCGCTCTATGAAGCTGCTGATTGGCGTGCTAATAATATTGATGCAGCAATGAGAGCTGGAGAAAACTTGGCGCAAAAGCCTTCTGGAACGTTCGATCCAACTAATTTAGTCGCACCGTCAAAAGCAGACTATGAAGAATGGTTCGCGACACCTGACTCGCGCGGATATGTGTATTTTAAGGCATTATATGAGTCTACAAAGGGTAATGTCCCTGATGGTAATCCTATAAAACCGTTTAATAAAGCATTTAATGATACTTTGTTGTTGAATGCTGTTAAAGCTGGTAAATAAAATACTATCAGAACAAGTAATGTGAGAGCGGGGAGCTTTTGCTCCCCGTTGCTTTAAAAGGAGATACGCAGTGGCAGCCGTTAAATTAAAAAGTATAGCAGAGGAATGCGGATTATCTATTTCTACAGTATCAAGAATTCTGAGCGGAACAACTGTTCGTAAACCAGGCGATGAAACAGCAGCTCGTGTTTTTGAGGCTGCCCGCAAATTGGGATTTATTGCCCGTTCAGAGCGTGTGCCTCTTACTGTAAATGCTGCATTGCTGAACGCAGAAGTTTGTTCTATTGGGTGTATTCTTACTTCTGAACATGAGACATTTATTTCTCCGTTTTTTTCACGGCTGCTTGCCTGTATTCAGAATGAAATAGCCTCGTATGATGGGATACTACAGTATCGGTTTGTTGTAGCAAATATGAAAGATCCTGGATTCTCCCGATTCCTTACTGCTGATCGTCTTGACAGCGCAATAATTCTTGGGAGAACGACGCGTGATAATATTGAAATGTTTAAAAAAAGTATTCCCAATATCGTATATGCCGGTGTGAATCAGATAAATTGCGGTATAGACGAAGTTGTTTGTAATGGATATGAAGCCGCAAGTACCGCAGTTCAATATCTTGCATCTCTTGGACATCGTGAAATCGGTTATATTGGGCCGACACAGCAGAAAATTCAGGTTGCTAATGAACACCGGTACGAAGGGTTTATGAAAGGGCTTGAACAGGCGGGACTTTCTCTTAATCCGTCCTTTATATCAGAATCAATTTTAACAACGGCTGCTGGTTATGAAAGCGCAAGTATGCTTGTTCATGCAGGTTCTCTTCCAAGTGCTGTGTTCTGTGCTAATGATACTGTTGCGCTTGGTGCGATGAGGGCATTTTCTGATGAAGGAATTAGAATCCCTGAAGATCTCTCCCTTGTAGGATTTGATAATATAGAAATGGCCTCCTATGTAAAGCCGGCGCTTACAACCATTTCGATTCCGTCTGACGCACTTGCGCATTTTGCGGTAAAAATTCTCATTGATAAAATAGAACATAAGCGCAACTTTCCTGTTACTGTTCAAATTCCATATGAACTGATTATTCGTGAAAGCTGTCGAGAAGTATAAGGAGCTATATGATGGCACAATTTACGATACAGAACGCACAAGTTTTGTTTAATGGAAAATTCAGAAAACAATCTATCCTTATTACTGATGGTGTTATCAGTGATATATCAGATTCAGTATCCTCGGACTGTGAGATAATAGATGCGTCTGGATTGAAACTGATTCCAGGTTTTTTTGATAACCATACACATGGATGTATGGGGATTGACTTTAATACTGCAAATACTGATGAAATTCTTCAGGCAGCGGCACATTATGCATCATGGGGTGTTACTGGTTTTTTACCTGCGGTAATGACTGATTCACCGGAAGTTATCTGCCGTCAGCTGTCGTGTTGTGCGGATGCAGCTGAAACAAGGGGGTGTAACGCACTTCGCGGTATTCACTTGGAAGGCCCGTTTCTTTCTCCTTTGTATAAAGGTGCGATGCCGGAACAGTTTTTGCTTGCACCAGATTATGATTTATTTATGAGGTTTCAGGATGCGGCGCATGGTTTGATAAAGGTTGTAACAATTTCTCCAGAGCTTGATGGAGCTGTTGAATTTACCCGAAAAGTATCCGCTCTTGGTGTTCGCGTTTCTATTGGGCATAGCAGTGCGAGTTATGAACAGGCGATGGCGTGTATTGATGCGGGAGCGGCAAGTACTACCCATACAATGAATGCGATGAAATTGCTGCATATGCATGATCCGGCGATTTTAACTGCGGTACTTGAATCGGATATATACTGTGAAATGATATGCGATGGCTTCCATCTGCATCCTCCTATTGTCCGGCTGCTGGTTAAAATAAAGGGCACAGAGAAAATGATTCCTGTTACGGACAGTATGATGGCCGCCGGGTATCCCGATGGTTTTTACATGCTTGGCGTAAATAAAGTGAAAGTTGAAAACGGTGATGCGAAACTAGTAGAAAATGGAGTACGTGCCGGAAGTACATTGACCATGCAGAAAGCATTATTAAATATTCTGTCATTTACGGGACTTTCTCTTGAGCAAGCAGTACCAATGCTTAGTGCGAATGCTCCCCGCATGCTAGGATTATATGAAACAACAGGATCAATAGAAAAAGGAAAGCGGGCTGATATAACATTACTTGATCAAAATAATACTGTTGTTGCGACGTTTGTCTGCGGCAAACAGGTATTTGGAAAACCTCTTGTATAAGGAGCTGCTGATGAAAGGGAATATGCTGATTGTACACGGCGGAGCGCCTACTGCTGTGATTAATGCTTCTTTGTACGGCGCGATAAAGGCGGCCAAAGATTCGGGAATGGTGGCGCATATATATGGTGCTGCCGGAGGCAGCGGTGCTATCATTGACGGAAAGTTTAGCGATTTGGGAAATCTTCCTTCTGAAATGCTTGAAATGCTGCCTTTTACGCCTGGCTCGGCGATTGGGACTTCCCGTACGCAATTGAAAGAAAATGATTATCAGAGAATAGCAGCAGCTTTGAAAGAGTATAATATCCACTGGCTGCTGTTTACCGGCGGGAATGGCTCAATGGATGCCTGCGGCAAAATTGCAGCCGCTGTTGGAAATGACAGTGTCGCGGTTGTTGGTATTCCTAAGACGATTGATAATGATATTGCTGTTACTGATCATGCTCCCGGATTTGGAAGCGCCGCAAGATATCTTGCAGCTTCTGTGCGGGAGCTGTGCTATGATGTCGCGTCTCTTCCCATTCATGTGTCTGTTATTGAGGCGATGGGCAGAAATGCCGGATGGCTGACAGCGGCATCTGTTCTGGCAATGGACGAAAGTGCATGTGGTCCGCATATGATACTGGTACCGGAAAAACCTTTTTCTGAAGAAGAATTTTTGGATACGGTCAGTTCTCTCAGTAAAAAATTTGGCGGAGTTGTTGTTGTTGCCAGTGAAGGACTGAAAGATAAATCCGGCACACCGATTGTTCCGCCGATTTTTACCGTTGGCAGATCGGTGTATTACGGCGATGTATCTGCTCATTTGTGTAATCTGATCATTCAGAAACTGGGTATAAAGGCGCGCAGTGAGAAACCCGGTATACTTGGCCGCGCGTCGGCGTTATATCAGTCCTCTCTGGATCGGGAAGAAGCGATCCTTGCCGGGAAAACTGCGGCCGAAGCAGCTCTGGCAGGCAAATCGCGCGTTATGCCTGGATTCCGCCGGCTTGCTGGTACTGAGTATCGTGTGGAAACAATATTGATCCCTGTAGAAGATGTAATGCTGCATGAGCGGACTCTTGAGTCTCAGTATATGAGCAGTGATATTATTGGAATAGACCCTTCATTTGCGCAATGGTGCCGTCCGTTGATAGGAGGAAAACTGCCTGCGTTTGCTCCTCCAGGTCTTTTACAGAGGTGAGGATATAGGAAGACCTGATTCAGACAGGTCTTCCTTTTGTTTTTCAGATTATGACTGCTGTGGCAGCTGAGAAATGGGCTTTATAATAAAATCAGACCACTGTGATTGATCATATGTTTCGATCGCCGTATCTGGTACATATACTGTTGCGGTTTTAGGGACTCCTTTTACGGCATCTTTCCAAAGAAATGGTGGTTTCACGCCATTACAAATAATTGTATTAATATTGCTGCAATCTAAAAAAGCAGATTCTCTTATTTCTGTAACTGATGCGGGAATAGTTATTGTTGTTAGGTTCGTACAAAGTGAGAACGCAGCTTGCCCTATTTGAATTAGCTGTTCCGGCAGAAGAATACCGCTTAGATCTGGACATTCTTTAAATGCGGAATGAAAAATACGTGTTATTGTCTGCGGCAGTTCAACAAATCCTTTGGCTGATGGGAACGCATACAGAATTGTTCTGTCTTTGGAAAGCAGCATGCCGTTCTGAGCAGTGAAATGGGGATTATTACCGGTGATAAATACGGAAAGATTTCTGCATCCGATAAACACACCGTTTCCCAATTTTATTAAGTTTGTAGGCAGTGTTATCTTTGTCATATTGTCGCAATGTTCAAATGCTGAATTACCTAGCTCCTGAACAGAATCAGGCAATATGATGCTATGCAAGTAAGCGCCATTTAAAAAACAAGAATTTGTTAATTTTGTTAAACCTGTATTTCTGCTCAAATCAAGTGCAAGTCTAATTTGCCTATCGTTATTAATATTATTTGACAGGATTGATTTTAATTCAGATATATTTTCATCATCAACTCCGGTAATGATGAGCGGATATGGTGAATCAGAAGGTTTAAGACTCTGTATGTATGAAGCTGCTTTATCAATTGTGACAGTAACGGCTGGTGGTCGTCCAAGTTCAATTGATTTCCGGCTGGTACAGTTTGCGGCGACAGTTACCGCTTCGCTGTATAACGCAATGCCGCTGCCTGATACCGTCAGCAGATAGTTTCCTGCCGGCAGTGGTCCGCTTGAGTATACGGCGGTATTATTGTTTACTGCTAGTGTTTGTGTTCCTGTATCTGTTTCATGGATTGTACCATCAGCGGCGAATTGTTTGAGTTCTGCGGTCAGTTCAGAAACATTTTCTGGGACTGTAAAATCTACATCAATGAACCCGTTCCCTTCTGATATGGGGTTAATCTTGATATGTACTGGTGTTACACCGCTGGTTACATTGATAGAATTTGCTTGTCCGGTAAGCACAACTGTTTCATCTTTATACGCAGACAAACTAAAATCCCACGTTCCCTGCTGAAGTTCAATAACTTCATTTTGCATTTCGGCAGTAGAATCCCAGGTTTTTATGCATGATTGTGTTGATGATGCGATGTATGTGCCGTTAAGTTTCCATGAGGTAATATCTGTTTGTATACCCGTTTCATCGCTCATATCGGGCAATATGGTACGTGGTTGCTCCATATTAATTATTAAGCGGACTGCTGCTGTTTGTTCTTTTGGCGTTCCGGAAACAGAATCTGCACAGCCGATTATAAAGAATACGGTGATTGCGATAGTAAAAAATATTGCAGCTCTATTTAATAAACGCTGTTGCATATTCATGGCTGTTCCTCCTGTGGTATTGTAAATTCTGTACGTGTTGAAAGTATTGTTCCGTCATAGGTTGTTACAATTACTAAAGCCTCGTGAATACCGGATTCTACTGAGCCGGGCAGTTTGATACATCCGATATCAGAGTCTGGTATTTGTTTGCCATCTATAAACCAGCAGTATGAGGGATATGATTCTCTAAGCTCAAGGGTATACTCCTGCTCATTAAAAATAATATCACTTTGGATATCTTCATATACTGGGATTTGGATATCAATAGAAACTGTTGGCGTTGTCGGGTCACTGAGAATCCATTTTGCCCAGAATTCCTGATCAGAAACTGTTCCCGCAGGAATAGTGGTAACTGCTTCACCAGTATATTTTTCGTTGCGATACCATCCGCCAAAAAAATATCCTGCCGGTGCTGTTAATTTATCAGAACTGGGGAGCGTTATAGTTTGATAAGTATTGAATTTGTATGGAATAACATCTGTATCATTCCAGCTGCCTGTTCCGAGATGGTAGGTAATGTTCCTGTATTCGGGGTAAGCGAGAGATACTGTTGCGCTGCTTGTTTGACTGGGAATGACTAGTACTGTTTCTGTGTAGGATATTGCCGGCTGGCTGTCTTGTACTGCGGAGTATACATCAAACCGGAGAACATAATTGCCTCCTGGAATATTTTCTTCTATATATTTTACTGTTTGTATGTGGCCATCTGTTTCCTCAAGTCCGTCAGTTAGTGTTTGACTACGTATAGGTGATTGCTGTTCTGTATCTGTAAATAGGGATGCGATTACTTTTTCCATATTTGAGGGAAATGAAAATACAATAGACACAGTGCCATGTCCTTCTGTTGCTGCCGCAACATCAAATGTAAGTGTGTTTTCGCCTGTTGTGATATTGATATTGGTTTTATTTCCCTGAAATATAGTTATTCCGTTCTGTTCAAGTTTCAAATTGAAATTCCAGATTCCTTCTTCAATCGGAATCAATGCAGTTTCCATATCGTGTACCGCGGTCCATTTTTGCTCAACAGTCCCATCCTTGTCAGTTCGTGTTCCTGATAGAGATATTCCATCAAAATCTTCTGGAGCAGGTATGTCTGGAAGAATTGCCCGGGGAATTATACTGTTTTCATGTGAAAAATGGACAGTAAGATATGTTCCTAGACTTGTGTCTGTAGGTTCTTGAGATGTTCCATGGGAACATCCCGCCAGTGTACACAGTGCCAGTAGCGCTGCTGTTATGAGAGAAAATTTCATGTTCTCCTCCGTAAAAAACATTCAAACAGCATACGCTGTCTGTTATAATGTATATGTTTTGGAAAGTGTATTTTGTGCATTTTTCAAAGGAATATGGATGTTATTTTAAGGCAGTGAAAATGCGTAAAATTTATGGCTATATGTTGTGGATGATGTTCTGTTTTAGTCTGTGTGCCCAGGAAAACATTCTGACTATTACAACATGGAATATCCAGACATTTGGCAGGACAAAAACAGAATCAAACCGGATATATCCTATCGCCGAAATATTAAGTTCGTCTGATATAACTATTGTTCAGGAAATACGGGATCGGAATTGGTATGGGTGGGTTGCCCAATCTGTTATTGCCTGTATGGATAATGAGAGAAATTGGAAATTCGCTGTCAGTGTACCTCTTGGACGTACCTCAAGCAAAGAAAATTATTTGTATATTTACGATAGCGACCGGCTTGAGTTATATAACAGTTGTGGAATGTGTATAGGAATTGATCCTGATACTTTTAGTGATTTGAACGGAGATGGTTTTATCGGCAGTGACGAAATTATGTTTCATGCAGAAGTTTTTCCTGACTATCAGGACTGGTTTGAGCGTCCTCCGTCAGCGGTACTGATGAAATGCATAGATGATAGTTTTGATGCTATCTTGATAAATACCCATATCCGTCCTTCTGATGCCAAGGCTGAAATTTTTTATCTGGATAATGTTGCTGAGTATTTTTCTGAACTGTTTGGTGAACATGATATTCTAGTTGCCGGCGATTTTAATGCAGACGGATCATATTTTGATGAAACATTATTGAAACAGGCGTTTTCTGATAAAAATTTTTTTTCAGTTATTACGGATGAATATGATACAACTGTGTCTGCTGCAAATTTAACATATGACCGTATCATCTGTACTCAAGCGATGCAAGAAGATTTTACCGGGGAGGTAGAAGTGTTGATGATAACTCCGTATATCAGAGTCGCACAAGAAAAATATAGGTATAATGATGTATTTAGCGAAAAAAATATATCAGATCATTATCCGGTTCGTTCTTATTGGTATACAGACCGTGATGAAGAGTAAAAACATATGTGTGCGGAAAAACGGAGTTTAAGGATATGAATGATATAGCTGAATTATGGTGGTTGATATTGGCGATTCTGTGTGCCTCTGTGCTGTTTGTGTTTGCGTTCCGTATATGGGTGCGGTTGTTCTCTGGGAAGAGAAAAAATGATTGTTCTACTGAACCTGCACGCTGTCCGCTGTGTAATTCATTCTTGTGCAAAGGAGAGAAACTTGTTTCTCGTGTTTATCGGAATACAGAAATACAGCGTCCGGAAGGTCAGCGATGTGTGATTCTTGGTTGTCCGCATTGTTATCCTATCGCTGAAAAAGGGATAACTCGCAGGTGCCCTGTCTGTGCAAAGATTGTGCCTGCGAATGGCGCTCTTGTCGCTCGATTATTTCTGCGCGAAAATGGGCGGCGCCATGTGCATATTACCGGATGTACCGTGTGTGTCCCTGCCTGCCGTATTTAAATAAAAAAGAGTAAAGAGTCCCGTTTATGTACCGATATTTAAGTATCGGCACTATGAACTGGTACATATTACCGGCTGCCTTGTGGCGGCCATACCGCGGTGCCAGGGAGATATACTATGGTTATTAATCACAACATGAGCGCCATGTTCTCTCAGCGTCAGGTTGGCGTAACAAACCTGAATACGCAGAAGAATATGGAAAAACTGTCATCCGGTATGAAAATTAACCGCGCCGGTGACGATGCTTCCGGATTGGCTGTTTCTGAAAAAATGCGCAGCCAGATTCGTGGTCTGAATCAGGCGTCTACAAACGCACAGAATGGTATCTCATTTATTCAGACAACAGAAGGATATCTGCAGGAAACAACAGATATTATCCAGAGAATTCGAGAGCTTGCAATTCAGGCATCAAACGGTATTTATACCGATGAAGATCGTATGCAGATCCAGGTTGAAGTTTCTCAGCTGGTTGCTGAAGTTGATCGTATTGCAAGCACAGCACAGTTCAATGGTATGAATATGCTGACTGGCCGTTTTGCTGCACAGAATGGTTCAAATAACGTAACTGCTTCTATGTGGCTTCATATTGGTGCAAACATGGATCAGCGTGTTCAGGTCTTTATTGGTACTATGACTGCCGCTGCTCTGAATTTACGGAATGTTGGCGATGAGACAATTATGTCTCTGGAATCACCTGATGAAGCAAACCGTGCTATTGGTACGCTTGATGAGGCTCTGAAGAAGATTAACAAACAGCGTGCTGACCTTGGCGGTTATCAGAATCGTCTTGAACATGCAATTCGTGGTCTGGATATCGGAGCTGAAAATCTTCAGTCAGCTGAATCACGCATTCGTGATGTTGATATGGCTGCGGAAATGGTCGACTTTACAAAGAATCAGATCCTTCAGCAGGCTGGTACCGCGATGTTGGCTCAGGCAAATCAGTCAACACAGGGTGTGCTGAATCTGCTTCGCTAGTTTTTAATTCTAAAATAAAAGAGCTGCCGAGAGGCAGCTCTTTTTTTATCTAGTAATGTTTATCTGATGTGGTATATACTTTATATATAATTCATTATAGGGGGTATTGTATGAAGAAAGTAGCGATTACATATGAGAACGGTGAAATTTTTGGTCATTTTGGAAAATGTCCTTCGTTTTTGATTGCAGATACAGACGGCAAAACTGTTCTGTCCAAGAATATTGTTCCTACAAATGGCAGTGGCCACTCCGCTTTATTTTCTTTTCTTGCTGAGCTGGGAGTACATACAGTTATTTGTGGTGGTATTGGACAAGGTGCTCGTGATGCACTTGAAAATGGAAAAATTGAAGTTATAGCTGGTCAGTCTGGTTCTGCAGAGGCAGCTTTGATGTTTTATTTGAATGGAGACCTTAAAGATAATCCTGCTGGAAAATGTAATCACCATCATACTGACGGACATGCTTGTGGAGAGCACGGCTGTGGTTCCCGATGAATTACAGGGGTACTCTGAAAACTTGTATACAAATTAATATTTTTTCTTGACAAAGTGAAATTCTGCCCTTACGATTGTACTAATTACAATTAAATGGCGTGTGTTTATTAAAACAACGATACAGGAGATTACATGAAGAAAGCGATTGTGTTTGGTATGGCCGCTGCCGCGGCATTGGGGTTATTTACTGCCTGCAGTGGGAAAAAGGAAACAGCTGTTTCTGCGTCTGCCGCGTCAAAAACTGCGAACGATACTTTGAAACTGGTTTTGTCAACAACAGATGGTTCATCAAAAGATGATCGTGTGCCGTCTCCATGGATGAACCGTACTATGGCGACAAACATGTTGTACCGCAGTCTGTTTATTGCAGACAGCTCATTGACTTCTGTATCGCCTGATCTTGCTGAAAGTTATGAAATCAGTAATGACGGCCTTACATATACTATTAAAATGAAAGATGGCCTTAAATGGAGTGATGGCGAAACTCTAGATGCTTCTGATGTATTGTTTTCACTGAATATGGCAACCAAAGTTGCTCAGCTTAATCCTATTTATACCGCTGCTCTTGCCGTAATTTCTGAGGCCGTTGCTGATGGCAACACAGTTATTCTTAAATTATCTGCGCCGTATGCGTCAATGCTTGATGTACTTGCGCAGTTTGCGATTCTGCCTGAACACTGTCTCAAAGATGCAGATCCTTTATCACTGGAATCTAATCCGTTCTGGCAGAATCCCGTCTCATCCGGTATTTATAAGGTTAATGAATTTAATGTCGGAAATTATTTTACCATGGTTCCTAATGAAAACTATGAGGGCCAGGCCCCTAAAATTCAGAAAGTAACTGTATCATATGTATCAGATTATCTGACTGCAGCTCAGGCAGGTAATACTGATTATATCTATGGTAATGCGACTGATATGGTAGACAGTCTCAGTGTGATGGACAATTTCAACGCATATGCGGTTGATATTCTGTTCTATAAATACTTTATCTTCAATATGAAGGGTATTGACGGTAAAGAGAATCCTGCAATGCAGAATGTGGCTGTCAGAAGGGCAATCATTGAAGCTGTCGACCGTGCTTCTCTGGCGACGCTGTATCCAAGCGCAAATGTACTAAACTCCGGTGTACCTGACAGTTATACTGCGTATAATGGATATTCATATGCGTATGATCCCGCCGCTGCAAAAGCAGCTTTAGCTCAGTCTGGTTATGATTTATCCAAGCCGCTGCGCATCTGTTATTATAATAACGATCAGACATCCATTGATTTAATTAATACCGTCGTATACTACCTGGAGCAGATCGGGTTTAAGGTTGAGGCAACACTTTCCAATGATGGTACAACTGATCTGTTTACAAATCGTAACTATGATGTTGGTTTTAAGGGAAAATCAGCATTTTCAATTAGTGAGTGGTACAGTGAGTATTTAAGTTCTGATAGTTTGTTTAATAAGATTTATGGTGGCGATACATCGTTTGATTCGCTTATTGCACGGCTTTCAGCTGCAACTACACCTGAGGAACGTGATGCGGTATTAGGTGAACTTCAGAAACTTGAACAGGAAAAAGTTTATAAGGTTCCGTTATTTACTGTAGGTACTTATGTATTTACCAGTACGCGTTTGAATCTCCCTGAAGGTGTCAATTTCTGTAATCCGCTTTACAGCTGTGATATGGATTTTGCAAACTGGACATTGAGTGCCAACTAACGGTTGAATATTGAAGGGGCGCAGTATGTAATAATACCGCGCCCTTTTTTAATTTCTGCTTCTAAAGGAGGATATAATGTTGAAATTTATCCTGAAAAAGCTGCTGTTTATGATACCGATGCTGCTGCTTATCAGTATTATTGTCTTTTTCGGGCTGCAGCTGACTGGAATTGATCCGATCAATTTTATGGTCAGCCCTGAAATGCTGTCTGCTAATGCAGATAATGTAGAGGCGCTGCGGGAATCCCTGGGGTTGAATGATCCGCTGATCATTCAGTATTTCCGCTGGCTTGGAAATTGTTTGCGGGGAGATCTCGGATATTCTTTTTCAGGATCATCTATATCTGAGATTATTGCGGTTCGTCTTCCATATACATTTGAGCTTGCTGGTTGGTCTCTGCTGATTTCGGCTGTTATTGGTATTGGTATCGGTATTATATCAGCAATTCGGCAGAATGGCATTGTCGATTACGTTGGACGTGTGCTTGCTGTTCTTGGTCAAGCTGTGCCGCAGTTTCTTGTTGGTATTGTTTTGATTGAAATCTTTGCGATTAAACTTGGTATATTTCCATCTGCAAACCGTGTCAGCCCCAATGCTGCGAATGCATTTGTAGATGCTTTTATGCATCTTTTTTTGCCAGTTGTGACGCTTACGATTGGTATGGTGGCTGTTCTGATGCGCTATGCACGTAATACTATGCTTGATGTACTTAACAGTGACTATATTAAAACAGCGCGAAGCAAGGGAATACCTGAATGGAAAGTATATCTGAAGCATGGGTTCCGCAATGCGATGAAACCTGTTCTTGTAATTCTGGTTTTTCGTATCCCGATGCTTGTTGGCGGTTCTGTTGTTATTGAGAGTGTTTTTTCGTACCCAGGAATCGGTCTGACAATGACAAATGCGATTGTTTCCGGCGATTATCCGATTGTTCTGGTAACAACATTAATTATTGCTGCTGCTATGCTGATTTGTTCATTTATGGTTGATGTGTTTAACGCATTGCTGGATCCGCGTATCCGGCTGGGAGAATAGGGGGAAAATATGTCAGCTCAATCTGCTGAAACAAGTATAAAAATGCAGAGCAAAGCGGCGAACAGTTCTTTGCTGAAAAAAAATATACGTAAATTCATGAACAATAGACTTGCTGTTTTTGGGCTTGTTGTTGTCGTGATAATGACGCTTGCTTGTGTTATCGGCGCTGTGATGAAAGTCGATTATAATACGCCTGTCCTTACAATGATGAAAAAACCGCCATCAGCTGAACATCTGTTTGGTACAGATACGATCGGGAGAGATCTGTTTGCGCGTGTTCTGTATGGAGGATGTTATTCTATATTAATAGGCGTGTTTTGTGCGGTAATGAGTTCAATCATCGGCGCTGTGCTGGGAGCTGTTTCTGGATATGCCGGAGGTAAAATTGATTCATTTCTTATACGTGTTTCTGAAGTTTTTCAGGCATTTCCGCAGCTGGTGTTGGTAATGATGATTGTCGCCATTGTCAAACAGCGTGGGCTTGGTAATCTCCTTTTTATTTTTGTGATTACAGGCTGGATGACAACATTCCGTATGGTGCGCAATGAATTTATGAGCCTCAAAAATGAAACATATGTTAAAGTATGTCAGGCTTTTGGTATGAGTGGTTCCCGCATTATGTTTGGTCAAATTCTGCCGAATGTGGTTAGTCCCATTATCGTCTCAACTACAACAAATGTCGCGTTCTTTATTCTGCAGGAAGCGTCCTTATCATTCATCGGTCTTGGTGTTGCTGACAGTACGCCGACTTGGGGTAATATTCTTAATGCGGCAAAATCTATTTCTGTTGTGACAAATCAGTGGTGGATATGGGTATTCCCTGGTCTTGCTATTACGTTGTTTGTGTTGGCAATTAATTTCCTGGGCGATGGTTTGCGTGATGTGTTAGATGCAAAACAGCAGTAACCGGAGGAAATTTATGGAACAAAAGACGGATACGAATAAAATAATTCTTGATGTACGAAATTTGAACACAACGTTTATTTCTGATAAAAAAGAAATTCGGATTGTAAAAAATGTATCATTTCAGCTTAAACGCGGTTCAATTCTTGCTGTTGTTGGTGAGTCAGGCTGTGGAAAAAGTGTAACAATGAATTCTATTATGCGTTTTACCGGCCGCAATGCGGTAGTAAAAGCGGATAAAATTCAATACAACGCACGCAAAGACGGAAAAATCACAGAGTATCATTTGGAAAGTATCACTAATCCGAACGGACCTGAAATGCGTGCTCTGCGTGGTCCTGATATGTCTATGGTATTTCAGGATCCAATGTCCAGTTTAAATCCCGTATACAAAGTAGGAGATCAGGTTGCTGAGGGACTGATTCAGCATACTGGTATGAGTAAAAAAGAAGCACGTGTAAAAGTGCTGGAAATGTTCCGAAAACTTGGTATACCTGATCCTGAGAGCCGCATTGATTGTTATCCCCATCAGTTTTCGGGAGGAATGAAGCAGCGCGTAGTGATTGCAATAGCGATGATCTGTAATCCTGAATTAATTATCTGTGATGAACCGACGACCGCTCTTGATGTAACTATTCAGGCACAGATTATGGAACTGCTAAAAGGGCTGCAGGTTGATGAGGGGAAATCGGTTATTCTTATAACGCATAATATGGGACTTGTCGCCGAAATGGCTGATGATGTGTGTGTTATGTATATGGGCCGTGTGGTTGAATTTGGTTCTCTGGAGGATATTTTTGATGCCCCCTCGCATCCATATACACAAGCGCTTCTGCGCAGTGTACCTGTCTTAGGATTGGCAGACGGGCAGAAACTTGAGACAATACCTGGAGTGACGCCGAATCCTGCTGACTTAAAAGATGGCTGTGATTTTGCAGATCGTTGTCCTGAATGCAAAGAAGAATGCAGACATGGATGTATTCCCGCATATGAGATCAGTCCCGGTCATAGGGTTCGTTGTCGCAAATTCAGCAGCTTTCCGGAGGTAGACTGAATTATGAGCAATACAAAAGAAATTATATTTAGAATACAGAATCTGCAGACATGGTTTCCAATTACTAAGGGTATACTTAAAAAAGTTGTCGGTCATGTAAAAGCTGTTGATGATGTAAGTCTTGATGTTTACCGTGGAGAAACGCTTGGTATAGTTGGTGAATCGGGGTGTGGTAAATCCACATTCGGTAAATCTATTATGCTCCTTGAAAAGCCGACAGGCGGTCAAGTTCTATATAACTACGACGGCGAATTTAAAGATATTACGCAGTTTAATAAAGAAGAAACATTTCACTTTAGGAAACGTGTTCAGATGGTTTTTCAGGATCCGTACTCCGCATTGAATCCTCAGAAAAAAATTTATACGTCATTTGAAGAACCGCTGCGTGTTCATGGCGTAAATACTGTTGAAGAACGGGAAGCGGCAATGCGCCGTGTACTGCAGATGGTCAATATACAACCTGATTATCTGATGCGTTATCCGCATGAATTTTCAGGCGGCCAACGGCAGCGTCTGTGTATTGCCCGGGCGCTCGAAGTGAAACCGGATGTTCTGATATGTGATGAACCTGTATCCGCACTTGATGTATCTATTCAGGCGCAGGTGCTCAATCTGATGAAAGATATTCAAAAAGATATGAATCTGACATATCTTTTTATTGCACATGATTTATCAGTAGTACAGTATATGTCAGATCGTATCGTTGTTATGTATCTGGGAAAGATTGTTGAGATTGCTGATTCGCGGGCTCTGTATGATGAACCTTTCCATCCGTATACGAAAGCTCTGCTTTCTGCAATTCCAATTCCTGATATTCATATTACGAAGAAACGTCAGGTTCTTGAGGGAGAAGTTCCCAGTCCTATTAATAAACCCTCAGGGTGTGCGTTTCATAACCGTTGCCCGCATTGTATGGACATATGCCGGCAGACTGACCCTGCGCTTGTCGCGAATGGAAAAGACGGTCATTTTGTTGCGTGCCATTTATATGCGAAGGCACAATCTTGAGCAAAATATATTGTTCCGATAGCGGTGCCTGTGATGTGTGCGTCATAGGAGCCGGCCTTGCCGGCTGTATGGCGGCAATTGAGGCTGCCAGTCATGGCGCTGCTGTATCGATACTCAGCAGCGCATCTGTCTGTTCTGGTTCAAGTTTTTATCCCGGGACATGGGGGCTAGGGCTGATTGCTCCGCTTAATGATGATGACGCGAGTAATCTGTATGAGCAGATATGCCGTGTCGGTTGTGGGATGGTAGATAACAAACTTGCTCTATCATTTGTTGACGGGATTCGTCCGGCTGTTGCACATCTTGAGTCATTAGGTGTGCATCTGAAAAAAGCGGAGCATAAAGAAGAACAGGCATTTATTCCCTGTTTTGACAGCAGCCATCGTGCTTGGCATGGATTGCTTGCTGATAGCATGCATGAAGTATTTGCGCAGAAAATACATGAGCTTGGGATTATCAAAGCGGAACAGTGTGAAGTACTGAAAATTGTTCAGCAGGATGATGGCTGCATCTGTGGTATTGTCGCGGTGCATAAAGGATCTCTGCGGTATATTCCATGCAAAGCTGTTATTTTGGCGAGCGGCGGTTTTGGCGGTCTTTTTCAGGATCATCTGTGTACATCAGATGTGACGGGGAGTGGTCATGCTTTAGCTCTTGAATGTGGCTGCTCGCTGATAAATATGGAATTTATGCAGATGATGCTTGGTTTCGATCATCCCTGTTATGGTACAGTCTGCAATGAAAAAACGTTTCGGTATATCTCGCTGCATTCGTCAGACGGTGCTGATATCCTTGCAAGTTTGGAGAACCAGGACACTCTTCTTGCGGAACGTTCAACATATGGACCGTTCAGTTCCCGTCTTGCTTCATCCGCAGTGGATTTGGCAGTGGCATCTGCTATCGCGCGTACTGGAATGCCGGTTGAGCTGCGCTATGAAGCAGAAATGCTGGAAAATATGCCGGAATTTGTTAGAATATATTTTGACTGGCTTTGGGAGAAAAAGCACTTGAATCCGGATTCGCCGGTATGGATAAAACCGTTTGCCCATGCGGCAAATGGCGGTATCAAAATTGATGCAGATGCATGGACTGGTATTCCTGGATTATATGCCTGTGGAGAAGTTACCGGCGGAATGCATGGGGCAGACCGTATCGGTGGTCTGTCGACGGCGAATGCGTTAGTATTCGGTTTGCGTGCCGGTATGAATGCGGCGCGGCATGCCGCGCATACGGAAATTAATCATACATTGTGCCAGTTTGAAGCTGTGTGTGATAAGACCGCTCTGCAGAAATCGGCCGCTCTCAGAAAGATAATGACTGAGTACTGTATGATAGACAGAACCGAAGAAGGATTAATACAGGCCCATAAGATGATAGAGAAACTGTCTATTCTTCAGTTGAGTTCCAGCGATGATATGTGCGATGTTGCCGGAACATATCGGCTTCGTGCTCAACTGAAAACGGCAGCAGCCATTGTTCAGGCTCAGCGTAACCGGCGGGAAAGCCGCGGTTCTCATTTTAGAAGTGATTATCCGCAGCAGGTCTGCGGACAGGAGGTTTAATATGATTTACGCACGGATTGATGATTTAAGTAGATACAAGGGAGTATCCCGGTTTTTGGATATGGCGATTGATTTTATTCAGAAAACAGATTTACGTATGCTGAAACAGGGCAGAAATGAAGTTGACGGTGATAATGTATATATTAATCGTTTTGATTATGAAACTATGCCGGAAGAAAAAACGTTTTATGAAGCTCATACTTTATATATAGATGTACATCTGCTCCTTTCAGGAGAGGAATATATTGCTGTTTCGGATACTGGTGTAATGAAAGAGACAGAGCGTGATGATACTGCGGATTTTATTGGGTATGCCGGCAGTGCTCAGGCGCGTTTTGAAATGGATAGTTCAAAAGTGTTAATTGTATTTCCTGGAGAGGCGCATGCTGTTAAAATCCAGCGGATAAGGCCATGCTTAGTAGAAAAAGCAGTGTGTAAGGTGAAAGTACAATAAGTTCTGCTGTTTTGTGTTCGGGCAAAATGCCGGGACGGATACCTAAAAATGCTTGACAAATACCGACAATGGCTTTACCCTTGAATTTAACTAGTATACAACTTTGCTGATACTCTGTTCAATAAGGAGGCTCCCATATGAGTTCAGTAGAAAAATATCAGGGCATAATACCTGCATTTTATGCCTGCTATGATGATGACGGCGGTGTCAGTCCGGAACGGACAAAAATTTTTGCGCAATATCTTTTAGATAAAGGTGTAAAAGGCGTGTATGTATGCGGTTCTTCTGGCGAATGTATCTATCAGAGTAAGGAAGAACGTAAAATTACGCTTGAAAGCGTTATGTCTGTCGTAAAAGGAAAGATGACTGTTATCGCTCATGTTGCATGTAATAATACTTCTGATAGTATGGAACTTGCGGCTCATGCGGAAAGTCTCGGTGTTGATGCGATAGCGGCAATTCCGCCTATTTATTTTCATTTACCAGATCATGCTATTGCGCAGTATTGGAATGATATTTCTTCTGCCGCTCCAAATACAGATTTTATTATTTACAATATACCGCAGCTCGCTGGAGTCGCGCTGACTCTGCCGCTGCTTAAAGAAATGCTGAAAAATCCAAAAGTGATTGGTGTAAAGAATTCGTCAATGCCGATACAGGATATTCAGATGTTCAAAGACGCTGCCGGTCCGGGGCATGTTGTTTTTAATGGTCCTGACGAACAGCTTGTTGGTGGTCTTGCGATTGGCGCAGACGGCGGTATTGGAGGCACATACGCAGTAATGCCGGAATTGTATCTGGCGATTGAACGATTAGTAAAGGCAGGTGATCTGCCGAAAGCCCGCGAAATACAGAATGAGGCAGACCGTATTATCTACGCAATGTGCGCCTGTCGTGGGAACCTGTATGCGGTTATGAAGAAAATTATCAAGCTGCGTGACGGAATAGACTGCGGAAGCGTCAGAAAACCGCTTGCGGCTCTGGCTCCAGAGGATATGGCGCAGGTCGATAAGTGCCGCACCATGATTGATGCTGCAATTAAGAAGTATACAAAATGAGCGATAATTACACACTTGATAAAACTGCGCTGCAAAATGTGCGCAGCTGGGTACAGAAAGAACTGAACGCGAGTGCCAGTTTTTGGCTTACGCATGGAATGGATACCGTAAATGGCGGTGTATATACCTGCCTGGACAGAAAAGGCGAGATTTACTCTACTGATAAAAGTGTGTGGATGCAGGGACGTTGCGCCTGGACATATGCCTACCTGTGCAAGATGTATGGCGTTAAAGATGAATGGCTGAACGCGAGCCGCAGTTGCCTTGATTTCATGGAAAAATACTGTATTAACCGCAATGCGGGAATCCGCATGTATTTCCAAGTTACCGGTGACGGCAAACCGCTGCGTCAGCGCCGCTACTGTTTCAGTGAAGGATTTTATGCGATTGCAAACGCGGAATATTATGGTATTACAGGAGATAAAGTTTGTCTGGAACGTGCGCGGGCTGCGTATCATCTGATTTATCAGTTGAATAATGGATTGATCGCAGATCCTACCGGTTTAGGGCCAAAAGGGATTCCTGGTGTACGTGATGGCCGTACACTTGCTGATCCAATGATTTTCCTTAATATTACCAGTGTGCTGCGGCGGGTAGATCCAGAGCATAAGGATGAATATGATAAGTATTCGGCTGAATGCGTAGATAAAATTTTTACCTATCATATGAAACCGGAGATGCACTGTACGCTTGAAAACGTTGGTCTTAACGGAGAGGTGTGGAAAGATGTAACTGCTGGCCGTATCGTAAATCCCGGACATGATATTGAATGTGTCTGGTTCCTGCTTGAATACGCAAATTACCTTGGAGGAGAAAAAGGCCGTGAAATTCATGAAAAAGCAGAGTCCATTTTTAATTGGGCAATAAACGGCGGCTGGGATAAAGAATACGGCGGACTGCTGTATTTTATTGATTGTCTTGGAAAACCTCCTGAAGCATATGAACATGATATGAAGCTCTGGTGGCCTCATAATGAGATACTCATATCCAGTATTATGCTGTACAGAGATACTAAAAAATCAAAGTATCTTGACTGGTTCTATAAGACTATCGATTATTGTAAAACGTATTTTGCTGATCCTGAATACGGCGAGTGGTATGGTTATCTGCGACGTGACGGGAATCCAACTATGCCTTCAACGAAAGGAAGCACTTTTAAAGGTCCATTCCATCTGCCGCGGTCACTGGCAATGGTAGATGCGATGATAGGGCAGATACTAGAAAAAGCTTAGTCTTTGTCTGACATACGGGCTGTCCCACGAGAGACAGCCCGTATTTGTATTTAAATAAGATTGTATGAATATTTTACTTGCAGAAGATGATATTGATATGCAGAAAATAATCCGTCTCTATTTGGATGATGCCGTTAATGAATGGGTTGCAGCTTTGTACTTATGTACAGAAGAATGTGCCAAACTGTAAAATTCTATTGCTTACAGCAAAATCAACTACTGCTGATGAAATCACTGGGCTTACCTGCGGCGCAGATGATTTTATTCGTAAGCCATTTGAAATTCAAATCTTGTTGCTTAGAATCAGAAAACTTTTGGGGTATACTTCAGTAATGATCTGTGGCGATATTCGACTGGATTCTAATCGGCATTGTGTATATAAAAATGATGAACAGCTTAATTTAACATCTAAAGAATATCAGCTTCTTGAAATTTTGATGCGAAATAAAGGGTATGCTGTCTCTCGTATCAGCCTGCTGGAAAAGGTATGGGGAGCAGATTATGATGGTGATGAACGTACACTCGATACGCATATCCGCCGTCTTCGGCAAAAGGTAGGAAAAACAACTATTTCAACCTGTATTGGTTTTGGATATCGGATGGATGAATAATGAGCCGGCTTGCTCGACGATTTATACGGTATGTGGTGTGCTCATTATGCATAATTTTTTCTGGGTCCATGGTTTGCAACACATATCTTGTTAAAAGAATGCTTCTGTATGAAGAAAGGGAACAACTTTCTAAATTTTGTGATACATTTTTTAAAACCATACACAGTGATACTGATATAGATTTTGCTGGTATTGAACGCACTGAGTCTGTTTTTATTGTATCAGTTGAATACATATCTGATAATGATATCCTGAATGAACGTCTTATGCAGGCTATATGGGATAAAAGAGCTGGAATAAAACCGTTTTGGTTATGGGAAGAAGATCAGAAGGATATATTTCGTGATGGCAAAAAAATGAAATTATATCCGCAGAAAAATCTGAAATATAGTGTTCTTGTTGAGTATCTGCTTGTGGATACTATGCTGTATGCTATCATAAAACCAATACCTTTTATTCATTCTGCTGTTGTGCTGATTAATAAAATAAATTGGGTTGTTTTTATTGTAGCTCTGTTTATAAGTATTTGGGCAATCTGTCTGCTCGTAAAACGGATAACTGAACCTCTGATTATGCTTAAAGAAACTGCGGCTGCTATTGCTGCTCAGGATTTTAGAGAAGCGCAGATATTCACTCATGATGAACTTGAAGATTTGGCAGAGTGTATTAATACTATGAGCCATAGTCTTTATATCCAGCAGCATGCTCTTGAGGAAAAGAATCAGCAGATGAGGGATTTACTTGATAATGTTTCTCATGATCTGAAAACACCTGTAGCTTTAATTAAGGCATATGCTACAGGAATTCGTGATAATCTGGATGATGGAACATTCTTGGATACTATTTTGACACAAGCAGATCGGATAGATACATTACTTGTATCGTTACTATCTTTATCCAGACTGCGTCTCCGCGATCACCGACCTGTAGTAAAAATAAATGTATCTGTGTTACTTGAATCAATGATCAAAGAATTTTCTTTATATGCAAAGCAATCGAATCAGTATTTTCAGACGGAAGTGACACCGTCTTGTGAAGTGCTGTGTGATAGAGCTGATGCTGAAATGATTATATCTAATTTATTATCAAATGCGATTCGTTACAATTGCGGTGAAAAAATTATTGTGCGTCTTACTGAAGAAAATACAGGTACTGTTTTGATGGTGAGAAATAAAGTCTCTGGAATTACAGAAGCTGATACTGCTCGTTTTTGGGAACCGTTTTACCGGTTTGACACATCACGTACGTCAGAGCATCACGCCAGCGGTTTAGGGCTTGCAATTGTGAAGGCTGCCGCGGAACGTAATGACTGCACTTACAGCTGCGAGCTTGCCGAATCTGATATTATTTTTTCTATTTATTTTGTCACATAGATGTCACCCGCAGCATATATACTCTTTCTCAGTTTATATGATTTCAGAGGTGAGATATATGAGAATCTTCTTTCGTCGAATTGTATTATTTGCGTGTTGTATGCTGGCTCTTATTGAAGTTGGTTTTACTAATGCATTCCGTCAAATACAGCGTTATAATGGTGTGCTTAATGTAAATTACACAGATTTAAATATGTTTTTTGAGTATAACGGTGAAAACATACCGGTATCCTTGTCTGCATCTATAGGAGAATACGCCGGCAAAAGGTATGATGATAATTCAGGGCATTCGTATCCAGAGGATAAAATAGAGGTACGTGTTGAACAGCAATCCTCTTATGCAGCGGTAACAATTTCGTCAACCGCGGACGGGGATAATAGTTTTGTCTGGCCGATTATTGCGGCGGAAGAATATTATTTACCGATTAGCGAAGGAAAACATATTGGTTGTGATGATCCTGTTTGGAAAGATTTTCTTGCACAGGAATCATTTAATATTATAGAATCATTTTCTATGCCGTTTTGGGCAGCTGCATATGGCAGTTATGCAGTTGTGTATATTCCGGAGCAGCCGTTTCGTACAGAACTTGTTTTTCTGATTCTGATAGACTGCAATGTTCTGTGTCTCACAGATATCCACAAATTGATCCTGAAAAGAAAGCCAGATACCGTGTATATCTGACGGATAATGATGCCGTTTCCATTGCAAAGATCTACCGCTCATATTTGCTTGAAAAAGGACGTTTTGTCTCTCTAGCTGAAAAAACAGAAAAAAGTCCTGAGATACCATTGCTGTACGGAGCTCCGCATATTTATTTATGGGGTGAAAATGTTATTTGCCCGGATGATATTCACTGGATACATTTCAGAGAAGCGATAAATCATCCTGTTTTGCGTTACATACTGCAAGTAACTGCACAGACAGAAACAGGAAGAGCAGGTGCCGCTGTTATAAATGAAATTCGTGATCAGACATATATTTCAGTGTATCAGAAACAAATCATTTGCCGTATGCTCAGTGAGGCTCTTGTTCAGGATGATTTTTATAACAATGATTTGTTTGTTTTACCTGACGGCATAACAGCTGATAAAATAGTACACATGCACTCTGATGAGCGTATTCAATTGCACAAAAGTCTTCTTGCAGCAAGTCTCATTGATGTGTTTGAACCTGAAAATACATGGATGAGCAAAGAAACAACTGATATTATTGCGGATTTAAAATCCGGCGGAATAGATCATGCCTGGATTGGGCTAGTCGATTGGACACAGGCATATAAGACTCCCCAGGTAGTATATGCAGCGAGAAACGCTGGATATCTGGTTGGCGCATATGATTCATATCACTCGATACACCCTTATGGACAGGAACAATGGATAACAGCGGCTTTTCCTGATGCATCTTTATATGAGCAGGCAACAGTAACTCTTCAGGATGGAAGTAAAGCTGCCGGGTTTCAGAAAATTGGACGAAAGTTAAATCCTGTATATACGTTCGCCGCAGTACAGGAAAGAATGCGGAATATCTTAGCTTCCAAATTACCATTTAATTCCTGGTTTATTGATTGTGACGCAGCAGGAGAATTATATGATGATTACACAAAAGGCCATGAAACGACACAGCAGCAGGATGCTGCAGCTCGGCTCAAACGAATGTGCTATATTCGGGATACATATAATATGGTAATTGGTTCCGAGGGAGGTAATGATTATGCCGCCTTTGTTATTGCTTTTGCTCATGGGCTTGAGCTGCCGACTTTTTCATGGCGTGACAGTGACATGAAAAATGCAAACAGTCCATATTATATCGGGCGCTATTGTTTGTTATTTCAAATTACAGTGGTTCAGATTATAAGTATCATAAAACAATAATACCGTCAGGGAGCGTACTGATTCACATGAATGATACAGAAAGTATCTACTGTCCTCATATCCCTGAATGAGGTATATATAGTAATATAAACAGGAGGAGAAATATATGAAATTGCCTGATCCGACTGCAATATATCCAAATGATTATGGAACATCTTGTTATATAAAAAATGTAGTTCATGCTCCTAATATTTTTATAGGAGACTATACATATTATGATGATCCGATTGATCCTGCCGGATTTGAAAAGAATAATATATTATTCAATTATCCGGAATTTGGCGATCGATTGATTATCGGAAAGTTCTGTTCCATAGCTTGCGGAACACAATTTATTATGGGACCGGCAAATCATCGAATATGCAGTGCTTCTACATATCCGTTTGCGGTATTTTGTGAAGAGTGGGCAGAAGTTGTTCCGCCGCATATGGAACAGCTGCCTCGTAAAGGTGATATTGTGATAGGCAATGATGTATGGCTTGGATATAAGTGCACAATACTGCCGGGTGTACCAATTGGAGATGGGGCGATTATCGCAGCTCATTCTGTTGTTTCCCGTGATGTTTCTCCCTATTGCATAGCTGCTGGTAATCCCGCCCGATGTGTGAAAAAACGCTTTGATGATGAATTGATTGCTCTATTGCAGCAATATAAATGGTGGGATTTATCCAGGACCAAATTATTGGATATTCTGCCGTTATTATGCGATCCTGATATAGAAAAACTGAGAAAAAAGATACGCTGTGAATTACATAAAACAGATGAATCAAATCTTGTCTAATAAGGAGAAGCGATATGAATTACGGTAATTTAATTCCCCGGCCGGTAAAAGCGGAATTTATGGGAAACGGCTTTTTTATGATCAGCGGCAGTATCCGGCTGGAAGCAGCCGGTATCCTTTCTGAAGTACTGCCTGTGGCGACGGATATATGTACTGGGATGGGATTCACGCTGACTTCTGATTGCGAGAGAGCTATTTCAGTTAAAGAAGATGCGCAAATTGCTGATCCGGAAGGGTATATTCTTGATATTGGTCAAGACGTGATCAGTATTCGCGCTTGCAGCCCTGCCGGCGCTTTTTATGCGCTGCAAACTTTACGCCAGTTCTCGCTTGATTCATTTTCTGGCGATGTATTTCCCGTCTGCCACATTGAAGATAAACCGCAATATCGTTGGCGCGGACTGATGTTTGACTGCGCCCGTAATTTTTTTCCTGTTTCATTTATCTATAAGATTATAGATGCAGCAGCGCTCCATAAACTAAATGTGTTTCACTGGCATTTAAGCGATGATCAGGGATGGCGGCTCCCGGTAACCGGCTATCCCCTGCTTACTGAAATCGGAGGCTGGCGCATTGACCGCCGGACTGAAAAATTTTCCGGTAAAATAGGTGGATCATATACTGAAAAAGAAATTAGAGATGTTGTTGCGTATGCAGCGCAGCGGTATATGACTGTTGTTCCCGAAATTGATATGCCGGGACATATGTCGGCTCTTCTCGCCGCATATCCGGGATTCGGCTGCACAGGTGGCCCTTATCGTGTTGAAGATCGTTTTGGGATCTTTGATGATGTATTATGTATAGGAAATCCCAAACTGTTTGATGTTGTAGAGGCAATTTTTGATTCGGTTGTGTCACTGTTTCCCGCGCCGTATGTACATATTGGCGGAGATGAATGTCCGCGGACAAGATGGCAGACCTGCCCCAAATGCAAACAAAAAGTGAAAGAGCTTGGATTACCAAATACTGAACGACTTCAGCCATGGTTTACAGCGCAGCTTGCGAAATTACTTGAAAACAAGGGCAAAGCAGCAATTGGCTGGGATGAAGTGCTTGAAAACGCTGCCGAGTTGCCTGATTCGCTGATTGTACAATCATGGCGCGGTGTTGAAGGCGGCAGACAGGCCTGTATGGCGGGGCATCGTGTTATTATGTCTCCTACAACACAGGGCTGTTATCTTGATTATCGGAATTATGATGATCCAATGGAAATAGGACGTCAATTTGGGACGGCTACAGTAAAAAACAGTTATGATTTTTCTGTTGTTCCAGAAGGGTTGCCTGCTTGTGCATCTTCTCTTATCCTTGGCGGGCAGGGCAACTTATGGACAGAAGAAGTGTATAACGGCCGTACTGCCGAATATCTGCTGTTTCCGCGCCTGTCTGCGCTTGCCGAAGCTTTATGGCTGCCGCCAGATGATAAAGATTTTGCTTCTTTCGCAGCACGTCTTGAGGCGCATAAAGAACGGCTGCGAAAATTGCATATTCTGTATTATGACGGAATTCTTGAATAAAGATGGCGCGCTGAAAATACTGAATCTGTTTGACAGATTCAGTATTTTTTTTACCCATCTTTTGTTTTGCATCTTGCTTTACTAAAAGATACCTATTACAATTAAGTTATCTTTTAAAATCCCGCTGCGTTAGTCTGGTACATACTTGATGGGATAATATTAGTTTTGTGCTCAATTTTTTAACGTATAAATAAAGCTAAAGTGAGGAGCTGTGTATGAACAAAAAGATTGTGCTGGGTATCTGCTGTCTGATTGCGGCTGCGGCATATGCCGATGTCGGTGATACGCTGTATGTTAATGCAAAAGAAGTGAGTGTCCGTGGTGGAACAGGATTCTTTTCCGGTACGCTTGGAGAAGTATATTATGGGGATCGGGTTACCATCACTGCCGAAAAAGACAAATGGGTGCAGATTATGCCGGAATCAAATCCGTCACTTAAAGGATGGGTTTCTTCGGATGTACTGACAAAAAAGAAAATCATTGTGCGCAACGGACAGAATGCGGTAAACGCATCTGCTGATGAACTTGCGCTGGCTGGTAAAGGATTTTCCGCTGAAATAGAAAATTCGTTTAAAGGTTCAAAAGGCGGACTTCGTTATGATCTCGTTGATCAGATAGAACAGAATAAAGTTCCTGAGCAGGAATTATATACGTTTATCGTTGACGGTGAGTTATCCGGAGGTGAGGAATGAGACGTTCTTTGCGTAATGTATGTGTGTGTGTTGCATCAGGGTGTGCCGCTTGTGCGCTGCTGTTGGGTATTTCTTCCTGCCAGACATCGCAGGCGCTTTTCGCTTCTGCGGGAGCACTGGGCGTACTGACAGATAATACGCTGCTGACTGCGGTCGGTACATCAGGCGCTTCTATTGCGCGTGCCGCGGAACCAATTTCCGCGGAACAGGAGTATTATATTGGCCGGGCGGTTGCCGCCACACTGCTTGAATCATATCAGCTGTATGAAAACGCGGAGCTGACTGAATATGTTAATTCCGTCTGTCAGACGCTGGCGCTGAATTCTGAACGGCCTGAACTGTTTAATGGATATTACGCAGCTGTTCTTGATACGGATCAGATAAACGCGTTTGCGACATCAGGCGGTCATATTCTGATAACACGCGGTCTGCTTGCTTGTACGGATAGCGAAGACTCTTTGGCGGCTGTTCTCGCGCATGAAATAGCCCATATCCAGCTGCAGCATAGTATCAAGGCAATCAAAACCTCGCGTACATCAGACGCTGTTCTTACTACGGCTGCTGGTGTACTGGCTGTAGGCACAGAACAGGAAGCTGCTGCACTGCTTGATACAAGTGTGAATGAAATCATCGGCACAATGGTAAATAAGGGATATTCAAAGTCTCAGGAATATGATGCTGATGAAACAGCGCTCTCGATAATGGCAAGTGCGGGATATGATCCGGTAAAAATGACCAATATGCTGAGATTGCTGGAAGAACGCCAGCCAGGCTCATCAGGCGGGTTTGGCACGACACATCCATCGGCAAAATCACGGCTTGAAAAAGTGGAAAAGGCGCTGAAAAAATATGAGGCGCCGGCGGTTCCGCCTGTGCGGCAGCAGCGGTTTGACGCAGTAATGTCTCAAGTTAATCTGTGAGCATAATATGGCGCAGGATAACAGAGGCAGAGGACTGCTGCGGATAGGGAGTATTACTGTTGCTGTATTTGTGCTGATAGCAGCGCTTTTTCTGAGCGGTGTTTTTGAAACGGCGGAAAGACTGCTGTATGACCGGCGGATGTTTCTGACGGCACCTTATCAGCGTCCATCAGAAGATATCGCTGTGATTTTAATTGATCAGGACAGTATTGACTGGGGCGCTGGCGAATTTGGCTGGGCATGGCCATGGGAGAGGCGGATATACGGTGATATAGTGCGTTTTTTTCAGCTTGGCGGCGCTGCCAGTGTCACGTTTGATATGCTGTATACAGAAACATCGGTATATGGAAAGGCTGATGATCAGGCGTTTGCCGATGCGTGCAGCGAATATGGACGTGTTGTGCTGCCTGTTTATTTTGGCGAAACTCCTCAGCTGCCGGTAGAACCAATCCGCAGCGCTGTTGCGGCAGTCGGTTCTATCAACGCGCGCCAGGACAGCGATGGTGTAGTGCGCCGCGCTGTATCATACGATATCCGAGACAAACAGATATATCCGTCGTTGGTTACTGCTCTGCTGGAAACCGCTGGCGATGATGTTTCCTCGCTGTACGCGGAACCGGAAAGCGGCCGGCTGCTTAGGTTTCAGCGTGATATCGGCAGATATGTGCCATATAGTGCCGCTCAGATACTGCAAAGTTATTATGCGCTGCTTGCGGGAGAAGAACCATTGCTTGAGCCAGAACAGTTCGCCGGAATGTATGTGCTGTTCGGCGTCTACGCCCCTGGGCTGTTTGATATCTGTACAACACCGGTATCCGCGGTATATCCGGGAGTCGGTGTTCATGTGACACAGCTTGATAATGTTCTGCAAAATGCGTTTCTGACGCAGCTGCCGCCAGTGTGTGAACTGCTGCTGATCTTTCTTGGGGCTCTGCTGGGCTGTATGCCGCTGTGTGTCGCGCAGATGATTTCACTGAAAAAGACCGGCATTATCATCTGCGCCGCTGTGGTGCTGTTTATCGCCGCCGTGTTCGGGGCGGTAAGTGTATATGTATTTGCGCAGGGGATTGTACTGCCGGCAGTGACACCGCTGACTGCCCTGTTTGCGGGATTTGTCTGCGCCGCAGTTGTCGGATATATTACCGAGGGCCGTCAGCGGCAGTATATTAAAAACGCGTTCCGTCAGTATCTCAGTCCGGCTGTCATTGAACAGCTGATAGAGCATCCTGAACAGCTGCGTCTTGGTGGAGAAAAAAGACACATAAGCATTTATTTTTCTGATGTGCAGGGATTTACCAGCATTTCAGAACGGCTGGAACCTGATAAGCTGACAGCGCTTTTAAATGACTATCTATCTGAGATGACCGACATTATTCTTGCGTCAGGCGGTACCGTTGATAAATACGAAGGAGATGCTGTAATAGCGTTCTGGAGTGCGCCGCTTGAGATGCCAGATCATGCTGCCCGCGCGCTTGAAGCGGCTGTAGCATGTCAGGAACGGCTTGCGGAGCTGCGGCCTCGGCTTGAATCAAGCGCCGGCGGCCCGTTTTATATGCGTATTGGTCTGAACACGGGAGATGCAGTTGTCGGTAATATGGGGTCTAGCAAGCGTTTTGATTATACCATGCTGGGAGATTCTGTAAATTTGGCTGCCCGCCTTGAAGGCCTTAATAAGCAGTTTGGAACTTATACTATGTGTTCTGCGGCGTCAAAAAATGAGGCGCAGCAAACGGGTACAAAGCTGTGCTTTAGAGAGCTTGCCCGCGCCGCTGTAGTCGGAAAAAAAGAAGCTGTTACAGTCTATGAGCCGATGACTGGCGAAATGTATGAGAAAAAGCGTAATATAATAGAAGTATTTGAAAAGGCGCTGCATTTGTATTATAAAGGCAGGATTTCTGAGGCTTTGAATCTGTTTGAACAGATTCAAAACCAGGACCCGCCCGCGCAGCGGTACGCACTAAAATGTCAGTCGCTTGGCTGTGCTATTATTAACGATAATTCCTGGCAGGGAATCTGGGTCGCTGACAGTAAGTAACCGGCAGGCAAAATGCCGCAGCAGGCAGCCTTGACCAAAATAAAGGTTCTCCTGTATTCTGAGAACATATCTGATTGAACAGGAGTAGTTATATGTCTCTTGAAGAAAAGGTAATAGAAGCCCTTAATAATATTCGTCCGCAGCTTCAGGCTGACGGCGGTGATCTTGAATTTGTAAAGATGGATGAGAGCAATAATGTGCACGTTCGTCTGACTGGTGCCTGCGGCGGATGTCCCATGGCGACCATGACACTCAAACAGGGTGTTGAACGTTTCTTAAAAGACACTGTCCCTGAAGTAAACGAAGTAGTTCAGGTTCGCTGATAATTTTGTGAACTCTAAGACAGAAAAGCCGCCGGTATTTGCCGAGCGGCTTTTTTTATATGTACTGGTATGATATGATAAAACCGCTATGAATCAGACAGGCTGTTTTTTGCCGGTCTGCCGCGCCGATATGGAAGCGAGGAATATTGATCAGCTTGATTTTATATTTGTTTCCGGTGATGCGTACGTGGACCACAGTTCTTTTGCTGCTGCGCTGCTTGGCCGCTGGCTTGAAGATAACGGATTTTCAGTTGGCATTATCGCGCAGCCTGATTATACCCATATAGAAAGCTTTACCGTTCTGGGGCTGCCGCGCCTGGCGTTTCTGGTAAGCGCCGGCGCTATGGATTCCATGGTAGCAAATTACACGGCAAATAATAAACCCCGTTCTCAGGACGCGTACAGCCACGGCGGAGAACGCGGACATCGGCCAGACCGCGCGCTGATAACGTACTGCACAAAAATCCGTGAAGCCGCTAAACAGATGGGCTCGCGTGAACCGGTCAATATCCTCATAGGCGGTATTGAAGCGAGCCTGCGCCGTACAGCCCATTATGATTACTGGTCAGATACCGTGCGCCGTTCTATCCTGCTGGACAGCAAAGCCGATTTACTGATGTACGGAATGGGAGAACGTTCTATCATAGAGATTGCGCGCCGTCTCGCGTCTGGAGAACGCGCTTGTGATATCCGCGGTGTGCGGGGAACGTGCTGGCGTACCGGCAGAGAAAGTGATGTGCCGTCTGATGCGGTGCGTCTGCCCTCATTTGCGGAAGTATCTGAGCGGACAGAAAAAGGCCGCGCGGCTTTTGCTCGGTCATATCTCATACAGGAACAGAATACCGACGCGCTGAATGCGAAACGCCTTGCAGAACAGAGTGAAAGCAGATTTGTGGTGCAGGAGCCTCCGGCGCTGCCGCTGACGACGGAACTGTTTGACCATGTTATGGAACTGCCGTTTACCCGGCGCTGGCACCCGATGTATGATAAACCGGCGGCAAATGGGAAAACAGGCGTTCCCGCGCTGCAGGAAGTCCTCTTCTCTCTGGTAAGCTGCCGCGGCTGTTTTGGCGCCTGCTCATTCTGCGCGATTACATTTCATCAGGGACGGCGGATACAGGTACGCAGTCACGATTCGCTTGAACGTGAAGGTCGGCTGCTGACAGCCCGTCCAGATTTTAAGGGCTATATTCATGATGTCGGCGGGCCGACAGCGAATTTCAGACAGGACGCGTGCCGTAAACAGCAGAAATACGGAGCGTGTACAGACCGTGAGTGTCTGGGAACTGACCCGTGCCCGAATGTTGTTGTGGATCATAGTGATTATATAACGCTGCTGCGCCGTCTGAGAAAACTGCCTGGTATAAAAAAAGTTTTTATCAGAAGCGGTATCCGTTTTGACTATCTGATGATGGATAAGGACCGTACTTTTTTTACTGAATTATGCCGGTATCATATTTCGGGACAGCTGAAAGTGGCGCCGGAACATGTCTGCGACAGTGTGCTGCGTCTGATGCGGAAAAGCACTCATGCGGTATATGAGTCATTTGCCGCCGCATACTCGGAAGAAAACCGGCGTCTTGGCATGAAGCAGTATCTCGTTCCGTATTATATTGCCGGACATCCGGGGGCAGGGCTGGCGGAAGCGATAGAAACAGCATTGTATCTGAAAAAAAATGGATTTGTTCCTGACCAGGTGCAGGATTTTTATCCAACTCCCGGCAGTCTGGCGACGTGCATGTACTATACTGGCCTGAATCCGCATATACAGAATACTGATGGTACTTATGAGAAAGTATATGTTGCCCGCGGCGCCCATGAACGGCGGCTTCAGAGAGCGCTGCTGCAGTTCTCACATCCAGAAAATGCCGCGCTTGTCCGTGAGGCGCTGCGTAAAGCTGGTCGGACCGAACTGATACCTGTTTTAACCGCGCGCCGCAAAAAAACACGTGATTCATAAAATATTATTCAGATAATTACTGGCAGTGCCTGTTTTCTGCTTGTATTTATATGAAAACTCCGGTATGTTTAGGACATGAATGTTGAAAAAAATAAGGTTGTTTCAATCGAGTATACACTCAAGGACGCTGACGGCGAGATTCTGGATTCTTCAGAAGATACCGGAGCGCTGGATTATATTCACGGCTGCGGGAATCTGATTCCCGGCCTTGAACGCGCGCTTGAAGGCAAAACGGCTGGTGATAAACTGTCTGTTGTCGTTGAACCAGAAGACGCGTACGGTGAATATAATAAAGAACTGGTGATTGAGGTTCCCCGCAGTCAGTTTGATGAATCGGTGGAAATTGAAGAAGGAATGCAGTTTGAGGCTGAAAGCGAAGACGGCAGTCATCTGGTAACTGTTGTTGAAGTAAAAGATGATATCGTTGTTGTTGACGCGAATCATCCGCTGGCCGGTGAAAAACTGTTCTTTGATGTGGAAATCAAAGATATCCGCGACGCGACAGAAGATGAACTGGCGCATGGTCTGTATGAGGACGAATGCGGCTGTGGCTGCGGAGATCATGATCACGGTGGATGCGGAGACGGCTGCGGCGGAAGCTGCGGCTGCGGCTGCGGACACTAACAGAGCGCTGTTACGGGACTGCCTGAAAAGGCAGTCCTTTTTCGTGTTCAGTATTGCCAACAGTTCTATTTTTAATCTTTTTTTGATTTAAAAACAGTGTATCTTTGTTCCATTTTTAATTTATATTTAATTCAAAAATACATTATTATTGAGCCCAAAATACACTAAAAATGAATTGAAAATACACTATTTTTTTTCTGAAAATAATGTATTTTCGGATCAAAAATACACTGTTTTTTTTCTGTCTGATAAATTACTTTTACAGCCGGGCGACTTCTTTGATGAGGCGGAGGGGTGTAAGCGCGAAACTGCTGCAGCGCTGTGTAAGGCGTCTGGCAGCCGCCGCGTGGGCAAGAACAGCGGTGCAGGCCGCGTCAAAGGCGCTGTATCCCTGCGCGAGCAGCGCCGCGGTCATGCCAGCGAGCACATCTCCGCTGCCGGCTTTGGCGAGCGCGCTGCTGCCGCCGCACATGCAATATACGACGCCGTTATAGCTGATATAGGTGTATGCGCCTTTAAGCACCACCGCGATATGCGGGTAGTGTTCGCTGAATGTACGCAGCAGTTCGATTCGATTGCGCTGCAGTTCATCGGTACCGCCGCAGGAAATACCGTGGGCATTCAGCAGGCTGAGAAATTCTCCCGGGTGCGGTGTGAGCACGGTGTGCGCTGTCCGCGCGCGCAGCAGTTCTGTGATATGGCGGCTGCGCAGTATATCCGCGTCCAGAACGGCGGGAATATGCGGGAGGGATGCGAGCAGTCCGGCGGCTTTTTCAGCCGCTTCTCCCAGTCCGGGGCCGGCAGTTATCGCGGACAGTTTTTCGGGCAGCGATGCGCTGTGCATAAGTTCGCAGGGCACGTTTGTAAGCGGTGAGAGCAGTTCCGTCAGCGAGACAAGCCCGGCTCCGAATGAAAGGGCGGCAAGTGAGGCGAGTACAGAAGCTCCCTCCCGTGTGCCGGAGAAAACAGCGCAGTGTCCATAGCTGCCTTTATACGTATTCTGCCGTACTCGCAGCGGAAGGCGCATATCGGTCTCTTCAAGCAGAACAAGGTCGGCTTTCGCCTGCTGTTCAAAGAGCTTGCGGGGAATGCCCAGATCCGCCGTAGTGATTCTGCCGGTATAGTCTTTTGACTGGTCGCTGAACAGTGATGTTTTGGGCGCTCCCATCGTGACTGTCAGATCAGCCTTAAATACCGTATCCTGTATGTATCCGCGGCTGTCGATGCCAGTTGGCACATCGCAGGCGATACGGAACGCTGCCGCAAGACTATTCATGTGCTGTATCAGTTTGGCTGTTTCTGTATCCAGCGTCCGTGAAAAGCCGCTTCCAATAACGCAGTCTACGAGAATAGTACAGGGTAGGAGAGTATTTTCTTCCTTTATACAGCATTTGCGGGCGCGGTCTGCCTGCCGCAGACAGGCTGGCGTTTTGGGTTCTTTTGCCTGATATAAAGCGATGCGGTATTTTCCATGTATACGCCGCGCGAGAGTCCAGCCATCTGCGCCGTTATTACCGCCTCCGGCGACGATAAGTACGTCGTACCCGCTGCTGTGCTCCTGATGACAGCGGAAATAATTATCTATTTCATGTTCAAGCGCTGCAGCGGCGTTTTCCATAAGAATATCTTCTGTAAGCCCAAGCTGCTGTATAGCTGCCGTATCAAGCTGTGTTGTGGTAAAATACGTATTCTGCATGATTGTTTTTTTTGCGTCTGGGATAACTGAGATTGTTTTTGTGAACAATAAAAAAAGGACTGCATCAGGTATGAGAACCGCAGTCCTTCTTTTTATCCATTTTACTCAGACAATAACGACTGAATTATCGGAACCTCCAAAGGGTGCCGGTACGTATTTATCTGCGTTCCAGTCATTTTCCCAGCGTTTGCCGTCAATGAGGTAGCGGAATTGATATTCCCTGTTAGTTTCAAGCTTGAGCTTTACAGAAAAACTGCCGTCTTTTTTCTTCTTCATCTCAGTTTCTTTGCTGCTCCAGCTGTTAAAATCGCCAACCAGATGAACTGTTTCTGCTCCCTTCGCTGCTTCGGGCGATAGTTCAAAAGTAACATTGCAGTACTTTTGATTCTGCGCCTTCAGATAACTCTTTTGCAAAGCCATAATTTCTCCTATCTGTAATAGTTGCCTTATTTATCTCATTATACTATATTTCATACTGTAGGTACATAGAGTACAAAATTCTTAAGGAGTTTTTTATGGCTGGTAACAAATATTTATTTACGTCAGAATCTGTCGGTGAAGGCCATCCCGATAAATTATGTGATCAGATTTCAGATGCGGTGCTTGATGCCTGTCTTAAAGAAGACCCTGAAAGTCATGTTGCCTGTGAGACATTTGCTTCTGCTGCCCTTGTTATTGTCGGCGGCGAAATTACAACAAATACATATGTAGATGTACAGCATATTGCCCGTTCAATTGCGGAGGATATTGGATATACGAACGCGGAATATGGGCTGGACTGTAATTCTATGGCAGTCGCTAATATGATTCACTCTCAGTCGCCTGATATTGACCAGGGGGTTGCCGGCCGGGGACTGGATGAGTATAAAGGTCAGCAGGGTGCCGGTGATCAGGGTATGATGTTTGGTTTTGCCTGTTCAGAAACACCGGAATTGATGCCCGCGCCGATTATGTACGCGCATACGCTGCTGAGAAAAGCGTCTCAGCTGAGAAAAGACGGTACATTGTCATGGCTTCGTCCTGACGCAAAAAGTCAGGTAACTATTGAATATGAAGGGCATAAACCGCTGCGTATTGATACAGTGGTAATTTCTCATCAGCACGCGCCTGATATCGCCTATGCCGATATAAAAGAAGCGCTGATTTCGCAGATTATAAAACCTGTTCTTGAACCGACAGGGCTTATTGACAGTAAGACTCGGTTCTTTATCAATCCGACGGGACGTTTTGTTGTGGGCGGACCTTTCGGCGATACGGGATTAACCGGGCGCAAAATCATTGTTGATACGTATGGTGGTATGGGACGTCACGGCGGCGGCGCCTTCTCTGGTAAGGATCCGTCAAAAGTAGATCGCTCCGCTGCGTATATGGCTCGCTACATCGCGAAAAATGTTGTCGCTGCCGGTCTTGCCGAACGCTGTGAAGTTCAGCTTGCGTATGCAATTGGTGTTCCGTTCCCGGTCTCTATTATGGTAGATACATTTGGAACTGGTGTTGTACCCGATAGTGAGATAGCAAAAGCGGTTGAGCAGGTTTTTGACTGTTCACCGGCGGCTATTGTGCGGACTCTTGATTTAAAACGCCCGATTTACGCGCCGACTGCCGCATATGGTCATTTTGGCCGCAGTGAATTCAGCTGGGAAAAAACAGACCGGATTGAAGAGCTGAAAAAGGCTGTAAAAGGGTAATGGAGCATTCATTCGCCGCAGAGGACAGAATGTTTATATTTCTTGACGCTGCGCAGATAGATGCGCTGTTTACGCGGTTTATGGAGGCAAATCCGTCTCCAACAACAGAATTGATAGCGCCGAATCCGTATACTCTTTTGGTAGCGGTAGTGCTTTCTGCGCAGGCGACAGATAAAAGCGTAAACAAGGCGACAGAAGAGCTGTTTAAGATAGCTGATACACCGGAAAAAATGCTTGCGCTTGGTCAGGCAGGTCTGGAATCATATATTAAGTCTGTCGGGCTGTATCGTACTAAAGCGAAACATGTGATAGAGCTCAGTAAAATCCTGATTGAAAAACACGGAGGTGCTGTTCCCCATTCTCGTGAAGATCTGGAGATGCTCCCTGGTGTGGGGCGGAAAACGGCGAATGTTATTTTGAATGTGGTGTATGGAGAGCCGACAATGCCTGTGGATACGCACTTGCTGCGTATCAGTCCCCGTATGGGACTATCGGCGGGGACAACACCGGCGGCGGTGGAACAGGATCTTCTGCGGGTGATTCCGGCAAAGTATATGCAGCATGCGCATCACTGGTTAATTTTACATGGGCGGTATGTCTGTACCGCGCGCAATCCGCAGTGCGGACAATGTTCAGTTAATGATATCTGTCCGCGTAACGGGTTGCAGCACAGTATAGTATGATATAAAAGGATTGTGTATATTATGGATTTGATTAAGACGGTTTTATCGTATCCGATAACGGAAAAAATAATCAGACTGGTAATAGTCTGTCTGATTTTCACGGTTATTTATCATCTGGCAAAGAAAATTATAGCACGGATAAATGTACAGCGTATTGCGCCGCAGACTAATTTGCTGATACGAAAGATTCTGAAATATCTGCTTGTTGTGACATTTGTCTTTTATGTATTTGATTTGTTTGACATACATCTGACTGCGGTTCTGGGTGCTGCCGGTATTGCCGGTGTCGCAATTGGTTTTGCGGCGCAGACCTCATTCAGTAATGTTATAAGCGGTTTTTTTCTGCTGTCTGATAAAGCACTTAAACTGGGTGATTTTATTACAGTCGGTGATGTATCGGGAACTGTTGATTCAATAGATTTTCTTTCGGTTAAAATCCATACTGTTGATAACACGATGGTGCGAATACCGAATGAGACTATCATAAAGTCTAATCTGCTGAACATATCTTATTTTCCGGTGCGCCGGGCTGCGATTGCTGTTTCAGTTGGGTATTCTACTGATTTGGAACACGCGATGCAGGTACTCCGTACTGTGGCTAATGAAAATCCTCTGGTGCTGAAAGATCCTGAACCGCTCGTTTATATTGACGGATTGGGTGACTCAGGAATCAATCTGGTGCTGACGGTATGGGCTGAGTCGCCCAATTTCAGGAATATGAAGACTTCTGTATATGTGGCTGTGCAGAAGACATTCGCGGAAGAAGGTATTGAAATTCCTTTTCCAAAGTGTGATGTGAATTTTCCGGAAACCCTTCATGTTGCTCAGAAAACTGGTGATTCAGATACAGATGCTGTGTAAGGCAGCATAGATGTATAACAGGAGATATCGCAATGGCTATAGAGATTACAAAAGCGAATTTTACAGAAGAAGTTATTGAATCATCTCTTCCGGTTCTGGTGGATTTCTGGGCCCCGTGGTGCGGACCATGCCGTGTGATGGGACCGATTGTTGATGAATTATCAGCAGAGCTGAGCGGGAAAGCTAAAGTATGTAAAATAAATGTTGATACTGACGGTGATCTTGCTGGTCAGTTTGGTATTATGACTGTGCCGACATTTGCAGTATTTAAAAACGGTAAGCTGGTAAAAAAAGATTCCGGCGGCAAGAGTAAAGAAGAGCTTGTATCGTTTATAATTGAATAATAGTTATTTCAGTATCGGAACCGCCTGTGTTTAACAGGCGGTTTTGCTTTTTTATAGAAAAAAAGAGCGCTTATTATCATAAGCATGGTTACCAGGTCTGCCGGACAAAATCCGTTCTTGTTCACTGCGCAGCTGGAAATTTACCATTTTTTTGAAAACACGCATCAGCGGTTCGGGATCACAGTCGGATGATGCAAGATCTGCTTGCTGCAACTCTTTTATCAGATAATAACATGCCTCTATGGTTGAAACACATTCCGGGGCTGGTTGTTTTTTAAATTGGTACTGTGACTGGTATGTACCTTCAAAGGTAATACGTGGAAGTGTTTGCAGATTTGGAGACAGACGGAGCATTTTTTTTGCGAAAAACCATGTTGCATCAAGTACAATGACAAGCAGCTGTTTGTTGTCTGGTATACTGTGCGCCTGTGCCAGTTGTTTTGCTGTTGACGCCTGCGCACCGGGATACAGTAGTATTGGATAGTAGCGCGAATCTGCCAGATACCGCAGTACTTTCTGGTTGTGCGAAAAATCAATGCCGACTATGATTTCTGACTGCGGCAGCGAAAGACTTGCAAGTCTGCCGGTGCCGGTATGCTGGTGATATGCTTCTTTAGGATGCATAAGGAATAAGAAAAAGATTCCGCTGCTGACTGGTGTGATATCGGTGCAGTAGCATGATGTCAGGGGTCTGAAACATTTAAGGCATTTTTCGCGCATACTTTGCAGTGTATCGGATATGGCTGCCGAAATACAAGAATCAACAAGAAAAATATATCCGTATACTTTTTATTCTGAACATTCGGGTATATAATATATATACATAATACTCAGTTATTGGAGTGCGTATGAGAAAAACTTATTTAAGTATCGGAATTTTATCTGCTGTTATCGGCCTGCTGATGATTTTTGCACCGGAAGCCTGTATCAAGGTGACTGTGATTTTGATGGGTATTACAGCGATTATTAATGGGTTATATAATCTGTTTACGGTGCGGACTCTGCTGCAGGATACCTATTTCAGCAGGGTTGTAACTACACGGGGAATTATTAGTCTTGTTATCGGTATTATTGCGGTCGCTCTGCCGCTTGTTCTTGCGGGAACACTGTGGACGATCATGCTTTACGTTCTTGGGGGATATCTGCTGCTGTCTGCATTTTCAGAAGTATATATGACCGCTAAAATAAAGCAGGCTGGATACGGAACAAAGTATTATTTAGGTGAGATTATACTTTCGGTTATACTGGCTGTAATACTGTTTACAATGCCGGCTGCTATCGGTTATACACTGGTACGGATTCTTGGTATTCTGCTGATTCTGTTTGGTGCAGGATTTATAGGTTTGGAATGGAAAAACAGGCCGTTAATCGTTACTCCTGATTCTGTCTCTGATGACTAGTAGCGGTATGTGCGGCAGGAACTGCTGAAAATAAGTGTGTAAAGTGTTTGTAGATACAGTTCTTGCCGCTGTTGTACAGCCTCTAGCTATGCGTTAATCATGCTGAGCAGTTTTTCTTTTGGCTGTACGCCGATTGCCCGGTCAACAGGTTTGCCGTTTTTGAATAAAAGAACCGTTGGTACCCCCATAACGCCATATTCCTGGGCGAGTTCCGGTAATTCATCGATATTTATTTTTACGACTTTTGCTTTATCCGCTTCCTGTTCTGCAACATCATGAATTATTGGTGCGAACATTCGGCACGGACCGCACCACGGGGCCCAGAAGTCAGCCAGTACTGGTTTGCTGCTTTCTATAACTTCCGCTTGAAAATTATTACGTGTGATATCTATAACCATTGTTATTCCTCCGTTTGTTTAATGGGTTTATACCTGTAATATACTATATCTAAATAGAATCGTCTGTGATTTTATCACTTATGGAATTGATCCTTCTGCGAGTTGTTCCAGACGTGTCATATTAGAAACAGTGATTCCTCCGCGTGAAAGCGATACAATTCCTTCATCTGCTAAATATTTGAGGCATCTGGAGACAACTTCCCGCGCTGTTCCTAAATGCTGCGCGATTTTTTCATGTGTTATTGTTATAGTTTCCAGTCCTGAAAGCCGGATTTCCTCTATTAAAAATCCGGCGATTCTCGCATCCATCCGTTTATGGAGAATCTGATCCATGAGCCACATTACTTCCGAAAAGCGCGATGCCATTACTTCATTGGTGAATTTCGCCGCAGGCGCAGACTGTTCTGTGAGATTTTGATATACCGCTGCCGGAATAAGAATGTAATCTGTTTCCTGTTCCGCCTGTATGGTAACAGCAAACTGTATTCCGTTGAGAATACAAGAAGCGGAGAGCAGACAGACATCATAGGGAAATAATCTGTAGAGTGTTATTTCCCGTCCGTCATCTCCCGTATTGTAGCAGCGGAGCCTTCCGCTGAGTATAATTAAAAATCCTGTGCAATGTCCGCTACTGTGTATAATAGCTTGTTTTTCTGCGTGAAGACAGCGCGCTGTACGCTGTACTTGTTCCCGCTGTTTGTCCGTAATGGTATTCCAGAATGGCAGATATTCCTGAAACGGAAAGTCGTTATTTAACTTCATATAATAAGTATAATTTTTTTCATTGAGAAAACCAAGATTCATTTATACGTACTAGTACAACATCGGTGTAAATTGGTATACATGTTGTGTTTTATTAAAATACATTTGATTAGTATATTTTCGTTTTTACAAGATTATTGTATTATTTTTATTGACAAAAAAAATTACTAGTTGTATTATAACTATATGGCGGATATTCTATGTGATGTCTGCAGAATTTCGATAACTTGTACGAACTAAGGAGTGTACAATGAAAAAGTTAGTTGCAGGTGTGATGGCTTGTGCGTTGTTGGCTGGTGCCGCATTTGCTGGCGGCAGCAAGGATTCCGGTGCAGCAGCTGCTCCCGCAGCGGCTGGCGCAGATAAAGATACTATTGTAGTCGGATATGCGCAGGTTGGCGCTGAATCAGACTGGCGTACAGCAAATACAGTATCTTTCCAGACAACGTTTGTTCCTGAAAACGGCTATACGCTGATTTTTGATGATGCTCAGCAGAAACAGGAAAACCAGATCAAGGCAATCCGTAATTTTATCCAGCAGGAAGTAGATTATATCGTTCTGGCTCCTGTTGTTGAAACTGGATGGGAAACAGTTCTTTCTGAAGCTAAAACTGCCGGTATCCCGGTTATTCTGTCAGACCGTGAAGTAAAAGTTTCTGATGAATCTCTGTATGTATGCTGGGTTGGTGGTAACTTTGTTAAAGAAGGTGAAGATGCTGTTAAATGGCTGGATGCATATCTGGAAGAAAACGGCCGTGGCGATGAGCTGCTGAATGTTGTTATTCTTCAGGGAACAATTGGTGCTTCTGCACAGGTTGGACGCACAGAAGGTGTTACCCGCCTGATGGGAGAAAAACCGCAGCGCTATAATATCCTTGCAAAGCAGACTGGTGAATTTACACAGAGCAAGGGTCAGGAAGTTATGGAGTCTTTCCTGAAAGCATATCCCGATATCGATATCGTTATTGCAGAGAATGACAATATGGCGTTTGGTGCAATCGATGCTATCAAAGCTGTTGGTAAGAAACCTGGTGAAGATATCATTATTATCAGTTTTGATGCTGTCCGTGCAGCTTTTGAACGCATTATCGCTGGTGAAATCAACTGCGCTGTTGAATGCAACCCTCTGCATGGTCCTCGTGTAGCAGAAATTATTCAGAAACTGGAAGCGGGACAGCCTGTTGAGAAGAAGCAGTACGTAGATGAAGGCGTATTCGACATCAAGAATGCTGCTGCTGAACTGCCTAACCGCAAGTACTAATTTTTCTTAGTCATTTGGTGAAAGGGCACAACTGTTGATTGCTGATAGTTGTGCCCATTTTTTTGGTATGGAAGTAGAGAAATGGGTGATATTGTATTAACTATGAAGGGCATATCAAAGAACTTTCCTGGTGTGAAGGCTCTTGATAATGTCGATTTTACTCTCCGAGCTGGAGAAATCCACGCTCTCATGGGTGAAAACGGAGCAGGTAAATCTACTCTGATTAAAGTTCTTACTGGTGTACATGAATTTGAGACTGGTGAGATTCGGGTTGCCGGAATTGATCATCCGGTAATTAATCACTCTCCGCAGGAATCACAGATAAATGGTATAAGTACTGTATATCAGGAAGTTAACCTTTGTCCGAATTTGTCTGTTGCTGAAAATATTTTTATCGGCAGGGAACCTCGTAAAGCAGGTTTTATTTCATGGAAGGAGATGAATGATCGTGCGCAGAAATTGCTCGACGATCTGAATATTCCTGTCGATGTTACAAAAAAACTTGAAAATTATTCTGTGGCAATTCAGCAGATGGTTGCTATTGCCCGTGCTGTAGATATATCTTCCAAAGTTCTGATTCTTGATGAACCCACTTCCAGTCTTGATGATCAGGAAGTTCAGAAACTGTTTACAATGATGCGCGCATTACAGAAGCGCGGTATCGGTATTATTTTCGTTACCCATTTTCTTGAACAGGTTTATGAGGTATGTGACCGGATCACTGTTCTTCGCAATGGTACACTGGTTGGTGAATATGAAATAGAAAATCTTCCGCGTGTGCAGCTCGTTGCAAAAATGCTCGGTAAAGATTTTGATGATATGGCTGATATAAAAAGCGATGAAGGTAAGGCAGCTGTTTCTCATGAGGGCGAAACGCCTGTTATAAGTGCGAGAGGATTGTCCCACGCCGGTACTATAAAGCCTTTTGATATTGATATTTATAAGGGTGAAGTCGTTGGACTGACAGGTCTGCTGGGTTCAGGCCGTTCTGAGCTTGCCCGTGCGATTTACGGTGCTGACCGTCCCGATAAAGGTTCTCTGAAAGTAAACGGAGAAAAGGTTCGTGTGACTGCGCCTCTTGTAGCGATGAAAAATGGTATGGCTTTTTTGCCTGAGGACCGGAAGGTTGAAGGTATCTTTGCTGATCTGTCTGTACGCGAAAATCTTATTATTGCATTGCAGGCAAAGCGGGGAATTTTTAAGCTTATCAGCCGAAAGGATCAGGAGAAATTTACAGACGAATATATCAAACTGCTGCAGATAAAAACGGCAAGCCGCGAAACAGCGATAAAAAACCTTTCTGGTGGAAATCAGCAAAAAGTTATTATAGGCCGGTGGCTTCTCACTCATCCTGAATTTCTGATTTTGGATGAACCGACGCGCGGTATTGATGTTGGTACAAAAACAGAAATCCTTAAACTGGTGGTGAAATTTGCCAAAGAAGGTATGTCTGTGCTTCTTATTTCATCTGAGATTGAGGAAATGCTTCGAACAGTATCAAAACTGGGTGTTCTGCGTGATGGAGCGAAAGTTGGCGAATTGGATGGCCTGCATCTGACACAGTCTGAAATTATGATGGCGATAGCGGGAGGAAACGATAAATGAGTAATAATGAAGTGGTCAAGGCAAAAAGCGGCTTTAGCTGGTCAAAAATATACCGGCATCAGTTGTTTCTTCCGCTGCTCTGTCTGTTTCTGGTTGTTCTGTTTAATGTGATAAAGACTCCGTCTTTTTTTAATATCAGTATTCAAAACGGGGTGTTATACGGATACATTATTGATATTATTAACCGTGGAAGTGAATTAGTCATTCTTGCTGTTGGTATGACGCTTGTTGTGGCTGCTTCCGGCGGTACTGATATTTCAGTTGGCGCGGTAAGTGCTGTATCCGGTGCTGTGTGTATTTATGCGCTTGGGTCCGGGCAGACATATAATGTACCATATGTGGTTGGTTTTTTGCTGGCTTTGCTTGCCGGTACTCTGTGCGGTGCTTGGAATGGTTTCCTTGTAGCGAAAATGAAAATACAGCCAATGGTTGCGACTCTGATTCTGTTTACCGCTGGCCGTGGTATTGCACAGCTTATTACAGACGGCTTGATCTTGTATGTCCGCAATGATCAGTATCGGCTTCTTGGGTCGTTTATACCGGGACTCCCTGTTCCGACTCCTGTTCTTGTTGCTGCGTTAGTCGTGTTTCTTACTTGGGCACTGCTTAAATTTACAGCTCTGGGAATTTATATACAGGCGGTTGGTATTAACCCAACTGCATCCCGCTTGGTTGGATTAAGTTCTACGGTTATTGTTTTCCTTGCCTATGCGTTTTGCGGATTATGTTCCGGAATTGCCGGAATGATTATTACTTCCCGTGTGTATTCAATCGATGCGAATAATGCTGGTTTAAATATGGAGCTTGATGCTATCCTTGCTGTTGCGCTTGGAGGAAATTCGCTTGGTGGCGGTAAATTTTCTCTTGCTGGAAGTGTGATTGGTGCAATCACGATTCAGGCTCTTACAACATCGTTATATGCAATGGGTGTTACCGCTGATCAGCTGCCTATTTATAAAGCGATTGTTGTTGTTATCATTGTATCGCTCCAGTCTCCTGAATTGAAAAAATTCATTGCTGGAATCCGCAGCCGCAAGGCTGTTGCCGGGAGGGCTGCATAAATGAAGAATTCAAAGTTACAGAGATTTATATCTAATAACTTCCTGCTTCTGATTACTATCGGTCTGTTCTTTGTCATGTACATTATTGGTATGATTGTATTTGCTGAAAAGAATTTTGGCCGTACACAAGTATTCTTGAACTTATTCATCAGTAATGCAGGTCTTATTGTTGTTGCTGTGGGTATGACGGTTGTTTTGCTGACTGGTGGTATTGATATTTCCGTTGGTTCAATGGTTGGTCTTACCTGTATGATGCTGGCGTGGATGATGGAGAAAAAAGGTCTGGGAGCATATCCTGCAATTCTTATTGTGCTTGCTTTTGGTCTTGTTTTCGGGCTGGTGCAGGGATTTTTAGTAGCGTATCTTAAAATACAGCCGTTTATTGTTACCTTAGCAGGAATGTTCTTTGCGCGTGGTTTAACTGCTGTTATTAGTTCAGAAATGATAAGTATTACAAATGATGCGTTCCTTGCGATGGCAAAAGCTACAATCAAATTTCCGTTTGGCGGCTATGTAAACCGGCGCGGTGCAGTTGTTGCCCCATATATTTACCCCAGCGTTGTTATTGCTCTAATTGTTCTGATTGTTATATATGTTATGCTCAAATATACAAAATTTGGACGGGCAATTTATGCAGTTGGTGGAAATGAACAATCCGCAATGTTAATGGGATTGAATGTGCGGATGATTAAACTCAAGGTGTATATTCTTAACGGTTTCCTTGCTGCGCTTGGCGGTTTTGTATTCTGTCTGAACACATGCGGCGGATTTGTTGAGCAGGCTCGCGGTTTTGAAATGGACGCAATTGCCTCTGCTGTTATTGGCGGAACTCTACTGACTGGCGGTGTCGGTAATGTTATTGGCAGTTTGTTTGGCGTTTTGATAACTGGTGTTATTCAGACGTTTATTTCATTTCAGGGTACTCTGTCGTCATGGTGGGTGCGCATCTGTATTGCACTGCTGCTTTGTTTCTTTATTCTGCTGCAGAGTATTTTTACTGCGTTTACCCGCAAACGTCAGCATTAATTGAAAAAGTTAACAGCAGGATAGGAGGCTAAAAATGGCGGACATTAAAAAAATAATACAGGACGGTAAAACTGCCTTGGGAATAGAGTTTGGTTCTACCAGAATCAAAGCTGTTCTTATAGATGAAGCGCATACACCGATTGCATCTGGCAGTTTTGACTGGGAAAACAAACTGGAAAATGGTGTCTGGACATATAGTCTGGAACTGATTCATACGGGATTACAGACCTGTTATGCAAACATGATCAGGGATGTTTATGAAAAATATGGTGTGCCGGTAACAAAGATCGGTTCTATCGGTATCAGCGCAATGATGCATGGGTATATGGCGTTTAATGCAAGTAATGAACTGCTAGTACCTTTCCGCACGTGGCGCAACACGATTACTGAGAAAGCCGCTGAGGAACTGACTAATCTTTTCTCTTTCAATATCCCGCAGCGGTGGAGTATTGCTCACCTTGATCAGGCTATTCTGAATGGTGAAGCTCATGTTAAAGATATATCGTTCTTTACCACGCTGGCCGGTTATATTCACTGGAAGCTGACTGGTGAAAAAGTGCTCGGTGTGGGAGATGCGTCAGGCATGTTCCCCATCGACAGCACAACCGGTAATTATGATTCTGGTATGCTCGATAAATTTGATGCACATATAGCATCTAGAGGATATCCATGGAAAATTCGGGATATTCTGCCGAAAGTATTATCTGCCGGATGCATTGCCGGTACGCTTACCGCAGAAGGAGCAAAGTTACTTGATCCCAACGGTTCTTTACAATCTGGTATCCCTCTGTGTCCGCCGGAAGGAGACGCGGGAACTGGCATGACTGCAACGAATGCTGTTGCGGTAAAAACTGGTAATGTTTCCGCTGGTACATCAATTTTTGCGATGATTGTTCTTGAGAAAGCGCTGTCAAAGGTATATCCCGAAATCGATATGGTAACAACACCGACCGGAAAACCTGTCGCTATGGTTCATTGCAATAACTGTTCTTCTGATATCGATGCATGGATTGGTTTGTTCCGTGAATATACAGCTTTGATCGGTTCTCCGCTTACAAAACCTCAGATTTACGATTTGCTGTATGGTAAAGCTCTTGAAGCTGATGCAGATTGCAGCGGAATAGTATCATATAACTATTTTTCCGGTGAACCTATTACCAAACTTGATGAAGGGCGGCCGATGTTTATCCGTATGCCGGATAGTAAATTTAATCTGGCGAATTTTATGAGAACTAATTTGTATTCTGCACTTGCAACCCTCAAGATTGGAATGGATATCCTTTTTAATGAAGAGCATGTTGCGCTTGATCAGCTTGTTGGTCACGGCGGATTCTTTAAAACACCTGTTGTTGGACAGCGGATGATGGCAGCGGTCGGTATCCCTGTTTCTGTGATGGAAACTGCGGGAGAAGGCGGTGCATGGGGTATCGCAGTATTGGCTGCATATGCAGTAAAAAAACAGCAGGACGAAACTCTCGAATCATATCTTGCAAAACGTGTTTTTGCTGGAATGCCTGTTACAACACTGCAGCCTGAGAAAGCAGATGTAGATGGATTTAATAGGTATATCGAAAATTATAAAAATGCTATCGCTGCTGAAAAGGCAGCAGTGCAGAATCTTAATAGTAAATAAGCAGGAGAACTTAAATGAAAAGCTTAAAAGAGTATGAATTTTGGTTTATTGTTGGTTCTCAGTTCCTGTATGGACCTGAAGTTCTTGATACAGTTGCTTCCCGTGCTGAAGAAATGGCGAAGGTTCTTAACGAATCAAAAGATATACCGTGCAAAATTGTATATAAAGGTACGGTAAAGACAAACGGTGAGATTACTCAGCTGGCTAAAGATGCAAATCATGATGATAAGTGTGCCGGTGTGATTGCATGGATGCATACTTTCTCTCCATCAAAAATGTGGATAAACGGATTAGATCTGCTGCAGAAACCATATTGCCATCTTCATACTCAGTACAATCGCAATATTCCGAATACGGAAATTGATATGGATTTTATGAATCTGAATCAGGCTGCGCACGGAGATCGCGAACATGGGTTTATTGGCGCCCGTATGAGATTCCCTCGCAAGATTGTTGTTGGATACTGGCAGGATAAACCGGTGCATGAAAAGATCGGTAGCTGGATGCGTTCGGCAGTTGGTTATGCGGTAAGTAAGTCATTAAAAGTAGTTCGGTTTGGCGACAATATGCGCGAAGTTGCTGTGACTGAGGGCGATAAAGTTGAAGTTCAGATGAAACTTGGTTGGCAGGTAAATACTTGGGCTGTTGGAGATCTTGTCGCTGAAATGGATAAGGTTACTGATGCGGAAATAGATGCTCTGTATAAAGAATGCCTGGAAAAATATGATATGGCAACTGATCGAATTGATACGGTAAAGTATCAGCTCAGAGAAGAAATTGCCATGAAGAAGATTCTGGATAGAGAAGGCGCTGGCGCATATACAAATACATTCCAGGATTTATATGGTATGAAACAGCTGCCTGGTCTTGCCTCTCAGAGGCTTATGGAGCAGGGATATGGATACGGCGGAGAAGGGGACTGGAAAGTTTCTGCAATGACTCATATCGTAAAACAGATGACAGAAGGTCTGCCGGGTGGCACAGCTTTTATGGAAGATTATACATATGATCTTGAACCTGGTAAGGAGCTTTCGCTTGGCGCTCATATGTTAGAGGTGTGTCCTTCTGTTGCCGCCGCAAAGCCTCGCATTGAAGTTCACCCGCTTGGTATCGGCGGCAAAGAGGATCCTGCCCGTCTTGTGTTTGAGGGACATCCTGGTAAGGCGATAGTGGTGTCTCTGATTGATATGGGCGGCAGACTCCGCATGATTGTTCAGGATATAGAGGCAGTAAAACCGATATATGATATGCCAAATCTTCCTGTTGCCCGTGTTATGTGGAAGGCTATGCCTGATTTGCTTACTGGCGCTCACGCATGGATTCTGTGCGGTGGTGCGCATCATACAGTTCTGTCATATGCGGCGACAGCAGAAATGATGGAAGATTGGGCTGATATGATGGGCATTGAATATGTCCATATTACTAAAGACACTAAAATTGAAGAGCTCAAGAAAGAGTTATTCATGATGGATATTGCATGGAAACTGAGGTAAATCATGCTTGAGGAGTTAAAGCAAAAAGTATTTGAAGCAAATATGATGCTTCCTAAATACCATTTAATAACTTTCACATGGGGTAATGTTTCCGGTATCGATAGAGATGCAGGTCTTGTTGTTATAAAACCATCTGGGGTTGAGTACGATGAAATGAAACCGGAAGATATGGTTGTTGTTGATTTGGATGGTACTATTGTTGAAGGAAAACTCAAGCCATCTTCTGATACACCAACTCATATTGAGCTATATAAGGCTTTTGCTAATATAGGCGGTGTTGTTCATACGCACAGCAGATGGGCTACTATTTTTGCTCAGTGCGGTTCCGGTATTCCAGCATTAGGAACGACTCACGGTGATTATTTTTACGGGGAAATCCCCTGTACTCGCCTGATGACTGAGGATGAAATAAAAGGAGCTTATGAGAAAGAAACGGGAACTGTGATTATTGAACGTTTTAAGGATTTGAATCCGGATGATATTCCCGGCGTCTTGGTAAACAGCCATGGTCCTTTTGCTTGGGGAACATCTCCTTCAAATGCGGTTCATAATGCTGTTGTTATGGAAGAAGTTGCTTTTATGGCATGGCATTGTAATGTTTTGGCAAAGCATGTTCCGCATGCTATGCAGCAGACTCTGCTTGATAAACATTATCTGCGGAAACATGGCGCAAATGCTTACTACGGGCAGGGAAACACTCATTAAGCATGTGAGATATCTGCTTCTGGTGTTCGTATGAGTGGATATCTCTTTCCATATGATACGTGTATAAAACAGAATATACCTGTGTGGGTATATACGCCTCCGCTGTTTTATGCACGTATTTTTATTGAGTTGTATACTTTTTGTAATGCCCCATAGGTAAAATTGTATTTGTCTTTTTTAGTAAGGTATGGTAAACTAATATATAACAAATAATTATAAAAGGATTTCTGTGATGGCACACTCCGTCCCCAAATATATGTTTCTTGTAAACTGGGTTAAGGATCAGATTGCGCAGGGTGAATTAAAGTATGGAGATAAGCTATATTCTGAAAATGAACTGTGCAGTATTTTTGGTATCAGCCGGCAGACAGTAAGACAGGCGATTGGAATTCTTGAGCAAGAAAAATATCTTGAACGTCATCGGGGAAGCGGAACATTTATTGTTTTTAATCAGAGTGATCATCGTGTCCCGACGAAGAAGATTGGTGTTATATCAACATATGTCGGTGAATATATTTTTACCAACATATTACGCAGTATAGAGTCAGTGCTTGCAAATAATGGTTATACCATGCAGCTTACATTCACACATAATAAGATTGAGAATGAGCGGCGTGCGTTGCAGACGATGCTTGATTCTGATGTTGATGGAATTATTGTTGAGCCAACGAAAAGCGGATTACCGAACCCGAACATTTCTATGTACCACGATATTATGCATCGCGGTATACCATTGATTTTCTTTAACGCGGCGTATCCGGAAGAATCGTTTCCGGTAGTTTCGTTGAATGATACCGCTGCGGGTGCGCTTGCGGTAAATTATCTTATACGTGCTGGCCATCAAAAAATAGGCGGGTTGTTTCAGTCTGATGATATTCAGGGCAGACTTCGTTACAGCGGTTTTCTTCAGGCGCTTATGAAAGCGAATATTTCGTTAAATGGTGAGAATATTATCTGGTATACGACAGAAGATATAGAAGATTTACCGTTATATCCGGAGCGGATTATAAAACGTCTGATTGGCTGCACTGGTGTGGTGTGTTATAATGATCAAATCGGAGCGAAACTGGTGAAGATTCTTCGTCAGGCGGGCATTGCTGTTCCTGAGCAAATATCAATAGTGAGCATTGATAATTCTGATATTGCATCTATGTGTGAGGTGCCTCTGACATCGATAGCAAATCCGGTAAATCTGCTTGGGGAAACCGTTGCTCAGAATATCCTTACTCTGATACAAAATCCGCATTTTGATGCGGGGGTCCAATTTGTTCCAGAAATAGTTGAACGTGATTCTGTAAAAAAACTTGCGGTATCTGATTCTCAAGATTCTTCACAGATTTTTTCCAATAATTAAAATAAAAGAGCTGCCTGAAAGGCAGCCCTTTTATTAGACAGATGTGCTAGTAAGTGAATTTCCATGAAATAGGAACTGCAAATCCTGCTGCGTATTCGTCTTTATCATTGTCCTTTTCATTAACGAATATTTTGCATCCGGCAAGAATCGTATGCCGTTTTCCGATATTGAATTCAAAGCGGGGATAGATTTCCCATCGGTCCCGGCTTTTCCAATCATAGTCGGAATTATTATACCATAACGCAAAATATGAGGCTGAAACATCAAAACGTACTTGCTTTGTAATACCCATCCCAAAGAGGAATGCAGCATAGAACGGATTATAGTGATTGTTTTTCTCTGCGAATCCGGGTTCAAGATCTGCGGCGATGGTAAAGTTTCCGAAATTAAAGCGAACGGTTAGATCTATTAAATGTGCTGGATCGTTGCCGCGGCTATAATTAAATTCATAACTGTCTATTTTGCGATAATAGCGCTCTTTATCAATGGCAGAATTGGCAAAATAGGCGATACCGGTTCCTCTGAATGTGTATCCTCCACCGATATACAGCCCCTTTATGCCTGAGAAACTGGCATTGATACCGAATGTGGGAGAACCTGATGTTTTTACTTTAAGAAAACCGCCGATTGTGAGCGCGTTGCTCAGCAGAGAAAAATCTACTCCCGCGTTCAGCTGCAGCTCAAATTCATCATTAGCATTCCACCATGTCTGTTCAACAGGAAGATTGAGCCCTATATTTACAAAATCAGCTACTTTGAATGTGGCCCCAAACCCGTTTCTTCCGTAATTACCGTCGATAGTATAATCATCATACACATTCATATACGATCCCTGGGTGACCTGGTAGAAACAGTTGCCGACAGCGAGTTCTACCCACTGTGCAGGACGGAACCATACATTCGCCTTTTTCATCTCTCCTTTAAATTTATATGTGTCGCCTGTATTCTGCTGACCGGTGAGCATCAGTTTATATTCGGCCTGAACACTAAACGCACCGTAATGAACAATCCCTGATACGGTATCATATAATCCTCCAAAGCCAAAATCTGTGTGATAATTAGGTGCTCCCTCTGGCAGCTGGATCATAATACCTTCTGAACCTAATTCATTGCTGACTGTGTAGTCCTGAGATACTGCAATACCGACAGCAAATAAAAGAACAGCTGCCGCTGTTATCAGTTTTTTCATTTCTTCTCCTTAAAATAGTAGCGAGTATAAAAATATATTTTGGAATATTCAGAATATCGACAGAATGCGGTTCAGCGTTTATTGAATTTTTATGCATCATCTGAGATTCGTGTGGAGTGAGACTGCCGGATACTGTATTTCCATGTGATCGGAATACTCCATGATAGTTGATTATCCTGCAGAGAGAGAAGAACGCCAGTAGTAAGAAGATTTTTTCCGCATGAAAAAGAAAAATACGGATATATTTCCCATAATTCTTGTTTTGTATTGGACTTGTTGAATACGGCGAAATATTTTATTTTTGATTTAAGCCGTAACGATGTTGTTTCTGCTGCATATAACCGGATGGAAGGCAGTATGCCGCAGTACAAAGCTGCCAGTCCGTTCTTGTCTATACCCGCTTCTCCTTCTGCTGCGGTTGAAAATATCTTTCCTTTATATGCAAAGGAAAGCGTTGCAAGGTGCAGTATTTCTGTTTGTAAGCGTTCCAGCTCTCCGGCATCTTCTGCGGCTGATGTTCCGTTATATGTGTATCCGAGACCTGCTTCAAGTATTTTTCCCTGCTGCCAGGAGGCGAATAGAGCTGCACTAAAATCTGTGTTGCCATAGTAACGTACCATCGCACCAGTTGCAAAACCTGCCGGCAGTTGTGCTGTCAAAGCCGCTGCGCCTTGGAGCTCAAAGCCATCATCTGTGAAATATTGCTGAGACACCGGCATATGCAATGTTGCGCACATGTTTAAAAAATTGTAGGAGACACTTATGCCGTCTTGCCCATAGTTGGCATCAGTTGCATAATCGTCTATTACGGTAAAAAACGATCCAGGAAGTGCTTGATCGAGATCTTTACCAACTGCAAATTCAAGTTGCGGAAGGGGAAAGAAACGAACCAGAGCTTTTCCGATAATACCTGTAATACGGTTTGTGGAACCTGAAATATTAAACATGTACCGGGTTTCTGCTTCAAAATGTTCTGTTGTAAATCGTGCATATACTTTATCATACATGCCTCCGAAATTTGGTGTGTGATTTGATGTTCCTGCAAGTGGTTTAATAGAGATCTTATTATATGCAGACCATGTTTGAGCCAGTGCGCAGGAAGCCGCACACCATAGGATTAAGGCTGGGATCAGATAATGGTTTTTCATGCGGCATATTATAAATAAAAGAAATTATTTTGTCTTATATATTTGTTATATACAAATAAAGGGGCTCTTTTCTGATTCTTACAAATGATTTTATCTAATGTATATAGATCTTCTACTGGAAAGAAAGCCGTTAAATACAGTATAATAGCAAAACAAAGACCGTTTCCGTGTGAGAGTGAACTTTCTGAGTGCAGCCTGAATCACTGCGGATAACGGTTCTTTTTTTAGGAGTCGTTATGCATGATCCTCGTATAGATACACTTGCTCATCTTTTGGTTTCTTATTCTGTAAAGGTGCAAAAAGGAGAAAGAGTTCTGATCCAGGCAAATGGAAGTACGTTTCCTCTGGTAAAAGCTCTTGTCCGTGAAGTATATGCTGCTGGTGGTCTGCCGTTTATCGGTTTGGGCGACCGTTCTCTTGAACGTGAAATTCTGCTTCAGGCAGACGAAGAACAGCTGAAAACCTGGGCTGATTATGATCTGGCTCGTATGAAATTGATGGATTGTTATATTGGGTTTTCAGCGCCGGATAATCAGAGTGAGTGGAATGATATTCCTCCTGAAAATGTTGAATTGTTTAACACAATATATAACAAGCGTGTGCATATGGAACAGAGACTTAATCATACTCGCTGGGTTGTATTGAGGTATCCTACACCGGCGTTTGCACAGCTGGCCAATATGAGTACAGAAGAATTTGAAAATTTCTTTTTCAATGTATGTACTGTCGATTATGCGCGGATGTCTCAAGCTATGGATGCGCTCGCTTTACGTATGTCTCGTACTGATATGGTGCGAATTACAGGACCGGGAACAGATATTTCTTTCTCAATACGTGGAATGCCTCAGATTAAATGTGCCGGTGAGATGAATATTCCTGATGGTGAATTATACACCGCACCTGTGCGAAACAGTGTAAATGGACGCATTTCGTATAATACGCCATCCCTGCAATCAGGATTTGTCTTTGAAAATATTTGTTTTGAATTTAAAGACGGCAAAATCATATCGGCCTCGTCAAATGATACACAGCGTCTTAATCGGATTCTTGATACAGATGAAGGAGCCCGTTTTGTAGGAGAATTCTCATTTGGCCTTAATCCGTATATCCTGTTTCCGATGAAGGAAACACTTTTCGATGAAAAAATTTCAGGGTCAATACATTTTACACCGGGAAACGCATATGCAGATTGCGATAACGGAAACCGATCATCTGTACATTGGGATTTAGTTCTGATTCAGCGTGCTGAGTTTGGCGGTGGTGAAATCTATTTTGATGGAGAGCTGATACGAAAAGATGGATTATTTGTCCCTCCTGAACTGCACTGCCTTAATCCAGAGCATCTTATATAATTTTTGGTGATATTGAAAACAAGGGATACAGATGGTGTCTGTATCCCTTGTTTTTACGGAACATCTTTATTCAGAAAAGAGAAGGTCACTGTACACAGGGAACGGCCAATATTGACGTGCAGTGAGTGTTTCCAGCAGATCTGCATATTTGCGCACATTCTGCATTGCCGGAATAAGATCATGTGTGCAATATTCTGCCTGTTTTGTTGTGTCCGCAATGTCTGCTGCGGTGCAGATTATCTGTTCCAGTATAGTTGTTTTTTCAATCAGCGCGTCACAGTTATCAGATAACTGGGCAATAAGCGTTTGTTTTGCGCCGCATGCTGCAGAAGGAACTGCTGTTTGAATCTGAATAACACTGTTGCTCACCGCAGTATTGTATGAGATAACAGCTGGGACTATCTGCCGGTGTACCATATCTGCCATTGTGCGAGCTTCGATGAGAAGTGTTTTACTGTACTCATCCATTTGAATCTCATAACGGGCTTTCATTTCGGTTTCTGTGTAGACACCATGGCGCTTGAATAATTCAATATTTTTCTGAGAAATGAAATAGGGCATCGCATCAGTAGTTGTTTTGAGGTTTAGCAGCCCCCTCTTTTGCGCCTCTGCAATCCATTCCGCTGAATATCCGTTCCCATTAAAGATAATACGGCTGTGTTCGCACAGTGTATCACGAATGAGTTTATTTAAGTCAGAGGTAAAATCAATTGATTTTTCAAGAATATCTGCAAATTGCCGGAATTCTTCTGCCACAATGGTATTGAGCATGATATTCGGGCATGATATGGATAAACTGGAACCGAGAGAGCGGAATTCAAATTTATTCCCGGTAAAAGCAAAAGGAGATGTACGGTTTCGGTCAGTATTATCTTTGGGGAGAGTCGGCAACGCATCTACTCCAAGGCGCAGGACTTCTGTTGCTTTACGGTCAAAGGGGATTCCCGCCCTGATTGATTTGAGAACAGCGCCAAGTTCATCGCCGACAAACATGGAAATAATTGAAGGCGGAGCTTCATTTGCTCCAAGCCGGTGATCATTACCAGCTGTTGCGACGGATGCGCGCAGCAGATCCTGGTATTCATCTATACCTTTGATAATCGCAGTCAGAATCAGCAGAAACTGTGCATTTTCTTCAGGTGTGCTGCCCGGTTCAAGTAAATTTTCTCCGGTATCTGTCGTCAGTGACCAGTTATTGTGTTTTCCTGAGCCATTGACACCAGCGAATGGTTTTTCGTGCAGCAAACAGACAAGACCGTGTTTTTCAGCGATTTTTTTCATCATTTCCATTGTAAGCTGATTATTATCTGCTGCGATATTTGTTGTTGAAAAAATCGGTGCCATTTCATGCTGTGATGGCGCAACCTCGTTATGCTTTGTTTTTGCCAGAATACCAAGTTTCCAGAGTGTCTCATCAAGATCTTTCATAAACTCTGAAACACGTGTTTTAATTGCGCCAAAATAGTGATCATCAAGTTCCTGGCCTTTGGGAGACGGTGCACCAAATAGAGTGCGTCCTGTCAGTTTAAGATCTTCCCGTTGAAGGTACAATGCTCTGTCAATAAGAAAGTATTCCTGTTCTGGACCGACAGTCGTGCAGACACGGCGGACATTTTTACCAAATAACTGGAGAATTCGTTTCGCCTGCCGGTCTATAGCATCCATAGAACGCAGTAATGGTGTTTTTTTATCGAGGGCTTCTCCTCCGTATGAGCAGAATGCGGTTGGAATGCAGAGAGAGTTATCTTTAATAAACGCTGGGGATGTGGGGTCCCACGCAGTGTATCCGCGTGCTTCACAAGTGGCCCTGATTCCGCCTGAAGGAAAACTTGAACCATCTGGTTCTCCTTTTACCAGTTCCCGCCCGGAGAATTCCATAATAACGGTTCCATTCTTCTGCGGAGATATAAAGCTGTCGTGTTTTTCTGCGGTGATGCCTGTCATCGGCTGAAACCAGTGGGTAAAATGAGTTGCACCTTTTTCGACGGCCCAGTCTTTCATTGCATTTGCAACAATATTGGCGACTCCCTCGGTAAGCGGAATACCCTCATCCATAGTTTTTTTGAGCGCGCGGAATGTTTCTTTGGGCAGACGTTCCCGCATAACTGTTTCGTTGAATACCATGGATCCAAACATTTCCGGTAAATTTTGCATTATGTTCCTCCATCACGGCATTTTGCCGTATATTTCTAGTTGTACGTATATAGTTGTTTATATGGATTCTCTGTATTTGGTGTGAGAATTGAGTATGGCGAGTTCTGCAGCAGTGTTTTATTTGCTTCTGGAAAGACCGTGCAGAATGTATCCAGGTATGGCATGAGCTGCGGAATGTTGTATCCATACTCGATTCTGACACGTACCTGCGGAGGCAGCGATGGCAGATATTCACCTCGGATGTACATAATACCTCCATGCATTCCGCTGCCGCAAAAATGACCGACTGCCGGTTCTGCTGCGCCAGCTTGTAAATCTTGAGTAAGGTTAAAGACTGCGATAACGCCACCAGCCTGATATTCTCCTAAAAAACTGCCTGCTTTGCCGCCAATAAGCAGCGCAGGTACATTGTTTGCGTATTCTTTAATATGAATACCGCTTCTATAGCCTGTATTGCCGCGAATACAGATAATTCCGCCGCGCATTGCGTATCCCGTTGTATCGCCGGCGTTTCCATGAATTATAAGCTGTCCGCTGTTCATGGTGTCTCCTGCCGCATCCTGAACGTTGCCATAGACGGTAATAGAACCGCCGTTAAGATATGATGCCAGTGCGTTACCGGGGATCCCATGTATATGAAGTTCTTTTACAATCATTCCGCTTGCGATATAACGCTGCCCGCAGCAGTGGTCTATACATATTTCTGTTTCGGGCAGAGTTCGGAGTTGATCATTTAGCTGAGAAAAACTCATATTTTTAGCGTCTATTGTGTACATCTTTTATTCTCCTGCATGTCGGATACCGAGAATTTTCAGTTCCTTTTCTGTAAGCCCAATACCGCGGAGCATCAAACGGTTTCCCCGCAGCGCTTCTATTGCATTGATACCCATTGCACCCATCATTTCTTTTATTTCATGCTTCCATGCGTTAAGAAGATGAATGAGCCGTTGTGTTCCCTCTTCTATATTGAGCCGTTGTACCAGTTCAGGCCGCTGTGTAGCTATGCCCCAACTGCATTTGCCGGTATGACAGCTGCGGCATAATCGGCAGCCAAGCGCGATCAATGCGGCGGTGCCAATATAAACGGCATCTGCACCAAGCGCGATTGCTTTTACAATATCCGCGCTTGAATGAATACTGCCGCTTGCAATAAGCGATATTTTGTGTCGGATGCTTTCATCCCGTAATCGCTGATCTACTGCTGCCAGAGCCAGTTCAATGGGAATCCCAACGTTATTTCTAATACAGGAAGGCGCCGCACCTGTTCCCCCGCAGTACCCATCAATGGCAATTATGTCTGCGCCGCTTCGGGCAATACCGGATGCGATTGCGGCGATATTATGTACCGCAGCTACTTTTACGATTATAGGTTTTTCATATTCGGTGGCCTCTTTTAGGGAATAAATAAGCTGGCGCAAATCTTCTATAGAATAAATATCATGGTGCGGTGCGGGAGAAATTGCGTCAGAACCTTCTGGTATCATTCGTGTCGCAGCTACTTCTCCGACAATTTTACTTCCTGGTAAATGGCCGCCGATACCAGGTTTCGCACCTTGACCCATTTTAATTTCAATTGCTGCTCCGGCTCTCAGATAGCGGGGATGAACACCAAAACGCCCGGATGCGACTTGTACAATTGTATTTTTTCCGTATTGATAAAAATCAGAATGTAGTCCGCCTTCTCCAGTATTATAGTATGTACCCAACTGTTCAGCGGCGCGTGCGAGACATTCATGAGTATTTCTGCTGACGGAACCATAACTCATTGCGGCAAACATAACTGGTATTTCCAGATGAAGAGCCGGCGGAAGCGCTGTATCTATAGAACCATCTGCTCTGCGGGAAATGGTATCTGGTCTTGTACCCAGAGAGACGCGTGTTTCCATCGGTTCTCGCAGCGGGTCGATAGAAGGATTTGTTACCTGCGAAGCATTTATCAGGATGCGGTTCCAGTATGTCGTTTCCGGGGACGGATTACCCATTGAGGATAAGAGAACACCGCCGTTTGCGGACTGCCGACGGATATCATAGATTGTCTGTTCCTGCCAATTAGTATTTGGTCTGAGTGTATTATTTGATTTTACAATTTTAAGAGCTCCAGCGGGGCAATATACCACACAGCGCTGACAGGCAACACAATAGGTGTTTTCTTCAGTCATTGTACCGGTTGTTTCATTAAAGTGATGCACCCCGTACGTGCACTGTTTTTCACAAATGCGGCAGTTGGTACAGCGTGACAAATTTCGTACAACTTCAAATTCAGGATAAAATTCTTTGCTGATCATATGTTTCTCTCACTCTTTGATTCCATTTTGCAGGGTGATAATAATTGGTTCTCCGCCCTTTGGTGACCATACCCGGTCAGGCGCGGATTCAATTACCGCTATTGCATTTTCTTCGCTGGCAAAAAATACGGTATCTCCTTTTTCTGCTGCAACAAGAGAGCGCAGTTTAAGTCTGTCATTCAGCGCCATTATGCCGCCGGTAAAGCCGACAAGAATTGAAAAAGGTCCGGTGATCAGAAGTTCCTGGTACATTTGCCTGAGGAAAACAGATTGTTTCTGCATTTCCGGCGGCATCTGCTCAATAGTTTTCCAGAATGGGGCTGCGATAACAGAGGCGGTTTCTTCCCAGGAGAGTTTCTGCTTTCGATGCAGGTAATCCAGCATGTAAGTGATAACTTCTGTGTCGGTGAGCAGATTGCAGGTGTATCCGAACATTTCTATGTGGCGCCGATTTGCGTCATAGGATGATATTTCCCCATTATGTACGACAGAACAATCAAGCAACGCGAACGGGTGGGCACCTCCCCACCAGCCGGGTGTATTTGTCGGATATCTGCCGTGCGCAGTCCAGCAGTATCCTGAGTATTCGTCAAGACGAAAGAATCTGCCGATGTCTTCAGGATATCCGACTCCCTTAAATACACCCATGTTTTTGCCGCATGAAAACACATACGCGCCGTCTATATGGGTATTGATTTTCTGTACGCAGCGGGCTGTGTATTCCTGTTCTTCAAGCTGAGATGCTGTGAGCTTGACCGGTAACGGAGCGAGAAAATACCTCCAGATAAGCGGTTCATCATGTATATGAGGATGGCGCGACGTGGGAATTTTTGAAAGGTTAATGATATCAAAATGCTGTTCCAGAAATTGTTCACATTCATGTTTTGCGTGCAGGCCGTCATAAAACAAATGAAATGCGTAATATTCTTTATATTCCGGATAAATCCCATATCCCGCGAATCCGCCGCCAAGTCCATTTGAACGGTCATGCATGACCGTTATAGATTGTATAATAGTGCTGCCGTTTATTCGGGTTCCGTTTCTGGAAAAAATACCTGCAACCGCGCATCCTGAAGGAATGCGTTCCTGCGTTGTTTTCCACATATGTGACCTCCTGAGACCGCAGAAAAATAAAAAAGGCGCCTGTAGAAGGCAGAGACAGATATATCTCTAACTTCTACAGACGCCTTTGTCTGCTTTGCTAACAATACAGAAAATGCAGTATTTATGCAATAGGGTAGACACAAAATAGTTAATATGCTTGACGGCTGCATTGGGAATACTTATTATGCAGTAGGAGTAAAATATGAAATATACTGAAAACGAGATTATGCAGTATGTGCTGGAAAATGATGTAAAATTTATAAAACTGTTTTTTACGGATATATTTGGTGTGCTGCGCAGTGTTTCAATTATGCCTGGCGCACTTGAACGGGCTCTGGTTTGCGGAATTCCGTTTGATGCATCTGCGATTAAGGGGTTTTTACAAACTTCTGTATCTGATTTATTCTTAAAACCTGATCCTGAGACACTTGCTGTTTTACCCTGGCGGCCTCAGCAGGGGCGGGTAATCAGATTCTATTGCAGTATTGTATATCCTGATGGCAGAGCTTTTGAGGGCGATACACGGCAGCTTCTTCGAAGATGTGTGAATACAATTGAACAGGCTGGATACGGCTGTTTTATAAGAACCAAATGTGAATTTTATCTGTTTGAGACTGATGAGCATGGTTATCCAACCGCTGTGCCGCATGACCGTGCCGGGTACTGCGCTCTTGCGCCTGAGGATCGCGGCGAAAATGTCCGGCGCGATATTTGCCTGACACTTGAACAGATGGGACTGCATCCTGAAACATCTCACCATGAGAAAGGTCCCGGACAGCATGAAATTGATTTTAAATACGGCGAGGCTTTCTGTGCTGCCGATGATATGTCTACATTCAAAAATACTGTCCAGACTATTGCGGCGCGTAATGGGCTTGCCGCGTCGTTTTGTCCTAAGCCGATTCCTGATAAAAGCGGAAGCGGTTTTCACGTCAATTTTGCGCTGACAAAAGACGGAAACAGTGTGTTTGACAGTAAAGCTGAAAATAAAGAAACCCGCTGGTTTATTGCCGGTATCCTGGCGCATATACGGGAAATAACGGCGTTTCTTAATCCGCTGCGCAGTTCTTACAGCCGTTTCGGCTCGTTTGAGGCTCCCCGCATTCTTTCATGGTCCTGTCAGAACCGCAGCCAGCTGGTGCGCATCCCGGCTTCACCCGGCGGATATCAGCGGATAGAAGTGCGTTCTCCAGACCCGTCGTGCAATCATTATCTGGCGTTTGCGCTGCTGTTAAGCGCTGGTATGGATGGAATCAAACAGCAGCTTTCGCTGCAGCCTGCGCAGAATGAGAACGCGGCCTTTCTCTGTAACGGCAGTACTGTTGAACAGTCACTGCCTGCTTCTCTTGATGAGGCAGTGCGGCTTGCTGCGGAAAGTCCGTTTGTGAGGTCCCTGCTGCCGGAAGCGATTGTTTCAGCATATGCCGATGCAAAGACGGTGTATGATGATTCATATTTTGGTGTATGGTGAGAGCTTTTTACGTAAAGAGATATGGAACGAGTGCTTATTGTTTCTGATACGGGAACAACATTGAATATTATCAGCCGTCTTCTCAAAGAATATTCAATGGCACCGCTGGCCGTCGCCGCGAGCGGGAGCCATTGCCGCCGCTTACTGCTTGAGACTGAATTCGATTTAATTATAATCGATACTCCGCTGCCGGATGAATCAGGCAGTTCGATTGCTGAATATGCTGCCGAGACAACAGACGCGGGCATTATTCTGCTTGTGCGCGGCGATATGATCAGTGATGTTGACCATTCTTTAGAAGAGGCGGGTGTATTTGTGTTGCCTAAACCAATTAGTCCCGATATGTTTTATCAATCTGTTCGTATTCTTGCTATGTTTCGCCGCCGTCTGTTTCTGCTGCAGCAGGAGAACAGTAAACTTCTTGGCCGTCTTGAGGAATGCCGCCTTGTTGGCCGCGCGAAGTGTCTGCTTGTCCAGCATCGGGCTCTCACTGAAAAAGAAGCGCACCGCTTTATCGAAAAAGAATCTATGGATAAACGGCAAAGCAGAAAAGAAACCGCGGCGCAGATTTTATCGCTATATGAGGATAGTGTATGACGCGCGTCTAAAAACAGTGTATCTTTAATCCAAAATAAGTCTATCTTTGAATTAAAAAAAGTTTATCTTTAATTCAAAAAAAGGCTATCTTTGACCCAAAAGAAGTCTATTTTTGATTCAAACTTAGTCTATTTTTGGATTAAAAATAAACTAAAAACATATTGAAAATTGATTACTTTTTTCAGCGGTATAGTTTAAAAATAAAGAGCGAATAATAAATCTTGACTCTTAATAAAGAAAAACAGTATATTTACCGTAATCAGACAAAGGCGTCTGTAATATGTGATTATTGTGTTTTTATACACTAGTCTTATATTACAGGCGCCTTTCTCATTTGGAGGCTTTTATGTGTGGTTTTGTAGGCGCATTTGATTTATCCGGTGGTGCTCAGCCGCTCGAAGAGAGTATGAAAGCTCAGCTGCGGGAACAGGTTCTGCAAATGTCACGGAGAATACGTCACCGTGGGCCGGACTGGTCTGGTGTGTATACGGGAGAGAATGCAATTCTCAGTCACGAGAGGCTTGCTATTGTGGACCCGCTGTCAGGCGGGCAGCCGCTTGTGAGCGCGGACGGAACAGTGATTCTTGCCGTCAATGGAGAGATATATAATCACCGTGATATTCGGGCGCGATATGATGGAAAGTATGCTTTTAAAACACAGTCTGACTGTGAAGTTATTCTGCCTCTGTATCAGGAAAAAGGAATTTCTTTTTTTGAAGACCTTAATGGAATTTTTGCTTTCGCGCTGTATGATGCCGCAAAAGATGTGTATCTGATTGGCCGCGACCATATAGGTATTATACCGCTGTATCAGGGCTGGGATGCCAGCGGAAGATATTATGTGGCCAGTGAGTTAAAATCGCTGGAAGGTGTCTGCTGCGCCATAGAGGAATTTCCTGCGGGGCATTATTTTTACAGCAGCGATACGGGTCCGGTACGCTGGTACAAGCGGGACTGGGAGATATATACCTCGGTTTGTACTGCGGTTTCTGATAAGGATCGCTTGAGAACTGCGCTGGAAGAAGCGGTAAAAAGACAGCTTATGAGTGATGTTCCGTATGGTGTACTGCTTTCTGGCGGTCTGGATTCGTCAATAATTGCTGCGATTGCCAAGAAATTCGCTTCGCGCCGCATTGAAAGTGAGGGGGCGCAGGAGGCGTGGTGGCCCCAGCTGCACAGTTTTGCGATTGGTCTTGAAGGTTCTCCTGATTTGGCTGCCGCGCGGACAGCGGCAGATTATATCGGTACGGTGCATCATGAGATCCATTTTACTATTCAGGAAGCGCTTGACGCGCTCAGTGATGTTATTTATCACCTTGAAACATATGATATTACAACAATTCGGGCCTCAACACCGATGTATCTGCTCGCGCGTGTAATAAAAAGCATGGGTATTAAAATGGTCTTATCTGGCGAAGGATCTGATGAATTGTTTGGCGGGTATTTGTATTTTCATAAAGCTCCTTCCGCGCAGGAATTTCATGAAGAAACAGTACGTAAACTCAGTAAACTGCATTTATATGATTGTCTACGGGCAAATAAAGCGCTTGCCGCGTGGGGCGTTGAGGGGCGTGTACCGTTTCTTGATAAGGATTTTATTGATGTGGCCATGACACTCAATCCCAAAGATAAAATGTGTGTTGGCACAGGTCGGCGGGCAATGGAAAAATGGATACTTCGTTCTGCTTTTGAGGGATATCTGCCGGATTCAATTCTCTGGCGCCAGAAAGAGCAGTTTTCTGATGGCGTTGGATACAGCTGGATAGATACCCTAAAGCAGCTTGCGGAAGAAAAAGTCAGTGACGCGCAATTTGCCGCTGCGGCGAAGTGTTTCCCCATACATACACCGCTTAATAAAGAAGAATATTTGTATCGTTCTTTGTTTGCGCAGTTCTTTCCATCTGAGGCAGCTGCCAGAACAGTACCGCATGAGGCTTCTGTTGCCTGTTCAACGGCGAAAGCTCTTGAATGGGACGCGGCGTTCAAGAATATGAATGAACCGTCAGGGCGTGCCGTTATGGGAATTCATGAGCAGGCGTATTCATAATGCTGCTGCCTTGACAGCAGGGATATCCTGAGATACTCTAAACAGAGTTGAAAATAATAATCTCTCTGTGAGGAGTTTTGTAGTGATGGAAGGAATACCTCTGAAAGATAAATACGGCTGTTATTTTGAAAAAATGGCGCAGCTGTCGCATGCCGCAGGGCGGATAGATGAGACAAATGTCTGGCAGGTGGCAAATCCGGCGACACGCGCGATTATGGACAGTATGCTGCATGAAAATCTGCAAGAGGGGTCCCGGCTTGAAGGGCGCGAGCATTTTAAAGAATTCTATGAGTTAGTAAAGAGTGGCAAACGCGGACTGATTCTGATGGAGCATTACAGTAATATGGATCTGCCTGCGCTCTGTTATCTGCTTGATCATGACGGGGAAGAATTTGGTAAAGAGCTTGATGAGCGGATTGTCGCCATCGCCGGTATGAAGCTGAACGAAGAAAATCCCATGGTCAGGGCATGGGCTGAAGGTTTTTCCCGAGTTGTTATTTATCCCAGTCGCAGTCTGGCAAAATATACGGATTCTGAAGAGTATGCTCAGGAAGAAGCGAAAAGCCGGAAAATTAATATGGCTGCGATGCGGGCGATGGATAAAGCGAAAAAAGCCGGGAAAGTTATTCTGGTATTTCCCAGCGGGACACGGTATCGGCCTGGAAAACCGGAGACAAAAAAAGGTCTGCGTGAGATAGATTCTTATTTGCGTATGTTTGATATTATGCTCTTGGTATCACTGAACGGTAATTGCCTGCGTATCAATCCTGAAGATCCGGAAAATATGATTGCGGATCTTGTGGTTCCTGATAGAGTGATTGTAACGGCGAGTCCTGTTATTGAGTGCAAGAAATTTCGCAATGAGGTAATTAACGGTATTTCAGATCCGGCTGTTGATCCTAAACAGGCGACTGTTGATCGGGTTATGGAAATTCTTGCAGAACAGCATGAAAAAAGTGAAATGATGCGCAGTGTTTAAGATAATAAAAAATGTCCGCTGATATGCAGCGGACATTTTTTATTATTTGCTGGTAAGATTTATTACCCCATCCCAATCTGCTTCTGGCGGAGTCTTGATATAATTTTTGCAGCGCTCGGCAAAAAGGTTTGCGGCCCCATCTTCTGGAGTAAGTGCGTCTGCCTCTGTAAAGAACGGCAATGCTTTTGTAAATTGTTTCTGTTCATACAGTTCCAAGCCTTTATGAAATAAGTTCAGAGCCTGCCGCTGTGTCTGTGATATGTCTGCTGTAAATCCTATAGGATTGTACAGTTGAACTGGTGTATTTATACCGACTACCCGAACGCGATCAAAGCGTCTGACTGTAATTTCACCTTGATGAGCGCCTGCTTCAATTGCTTTCCAGGTACTTTCAGAAATCAGAATCCACGATGCGTACATTTTATTAACGCCTTCGAGCCGGGCGGCAATATTTACATTATTTCCCATAATAGTATAGTTCATTTTTGTATTAGTCCCCATATTGCCGACAACCATTTTTCCGGTATTGATTCCTATTCGTGTATATATGGGCATTGGAATAGAACCATCTGCCAGGTGACGCCGGTTAAAGTCGCTTTCAAGCTGCTTAATCCTGATGGCGCTGGCACAGGCTCGATACGCGTGATCATCAAATGATACAGGGGCGCCAAAAAAAGCAACTATTGCATCTCCTATGTATTTGTCTATGGTGCCTCTCTGTTCAAGAATGACATCGCTCATGGCTGTCAGATATTCATTCAGAATAGAGACCAATTGTACGGGAGTTACCTGTTCTGATAAGGTGGAAAAGCTTTTTATATCAGTAAAAAAAGCTGTGATGTTTTTTTCTGTGCCGCCAAGAGAAAGTTTTTCTGGATCTTTGAGAATATCATTAACAACATCCTTTGTCAGATATGTGGAAAACGCCTGCCTGAGAAATTTTTTATCATGATCTGTTTTCATATATCTGTATGCGGCTGTCGCAAGATAACCTAAAAATAATATAGCGAATCCGGGGAGAAATGGCAGATACACACTAAACCACCGTATAGCGGCAATACAGACAGCCGGTACGAGTAATACTAATAACAGTCCGCTCAAATTCTGAATAAATACAGTAACTTTGGTTGTGAGTAAAATATATGCGATAAGCAGTACGGATGCTGCCGTAAACGGGATTACCCACCAGACAGGTTTAATAAATGATTGTGTGATAATGGTGTTGTAGATATTTCCGTGTGTGCCTACATTTGGATATCTTGCCGCAAATGGAGTAGCTCCCATATCGGTTGTACTTGTTGCGCTGTTTCCTATTATACAAAAACTGTTCTGATATATTTTCTGCATAACGGAGAATGTCTCAAGATATTCTTGTAGCTGCTGCTGCAGGAGAGAAAATGTCTGCTGTACAACAGATTGTATAGAAGCAAGCTGTTCCACATCAATTTCATCAGCCATACTGCTAAGCCGGTCTTGTATTTGCTGTAGATATGGTCCCTGAGCAAAGGCTTGCGCCTCATTAAAGAAAGCGGAACGAGCGGAAAAATACAATTCATAATCGCTTTCAGAAATTCCGCCATCAATAGCAGTTCCGTCTATATTAAACCCTTTGCATAGTGAAAGCAAATGTTGTTGTAATTGGCGTATATCTTTATAATCCTGTATCAATTGTGTAATCGGCTGATAGTATGGCAGCCAGCCGCCGTTTTCGTCTACAATGTAAAATCCATCACTGAACCAATGTAAACATTCTACTATTTTCTTTTCTATGGCATCGAGCTGTAACAGATACACTATTGGTTCATGACGAAAACTGTCGTGATAATCTGTGTCATGCAGCCAGTTGATAAGCATTCTTCCGTCTCTGTCCAGAGGGATGGTGATATCTTGCCGCTGGTGCTGATTTGGAAGAAGCGCGTTTTTTATAATAAGCACATTGTCCGTACGTTGCATCTCTGTGGTATTAAGCAGATTCAGTATAGGAGCAAAAACCAGCTGCGGCAGATATTTACCATTATATTGATACAGGAGCTCAATTCTTCGTCGGCTGCCGTCCGGATCTACAACAACATTTGTAAATCCTGCCCCCTGAGCGTGCTGCATAAATGGCAGCATTGCCGGAGAAAAACCTGTTTCAATATGCTGCATTTGAATTGTGCGCTGATTATTCTGTGATATCAGATTTTCAGGGTCTGTTACTGTATTAATCAAAAAGCGCTGTTCTGTATACTCTTTTGACTCCTGTGCTGAGTCATAAATGTTTCCATAATTTACAGTTACATATGAATTACCGAAAAACTGCAATGCTTTTGCGAAATAGTCATCATTATCTCTATCAAGTTTATACGCAGCTGTTTCATATAAACTGTTAAAGATGGGAGTAACATTATCCTGTAAGAGAGAATCAGCTATCTGGGGTGCTTCTTGCGCAGAAAAATTTCCAGCTGCGATGGCAGCCGCGAATTCTGTTAATATTGAGGATATATCATCTTGTCCCTGCTGTATATGATAGGGAAATTCTTCTTTTTCCTGCGGGTTAAGTCCTTTTTGTGATGGAGAGAGATATTCTATATCAAATACGGCTGAGTATGCTCCAAGTTCTCTCATGCGCAGCAGCGCATCCGCAACAACATCACGTGTCCATGGCCAAGTCCCAATCTCGTTTAGTGATATATCATCAATATCAACGAAGAGCAGCTCCTGAGCAATCGCAGGCTCTTTTTTCAGATGCAAAAGAATATCATAAAATTTGTTTTCTATGTTGTTTATGATGTTTTGAGAGAAAAGAAAGCCGATCATGAAAATGATTCCAAAACTGATGTATAATACTGCATGGCTCTTTACTACTTTAGGTACTTTATTGTTCATATATAATAGTATAACATGGGTTGCCGCTTTTTTAGAAATATATTTTCTTGTTTGCGGTCATTTTATTACCGAAAAAATAAATATGCAGGGGTCTTTTTCTTACCGGATATTGTTATTATTTGCTGCTCTATTCTGGTGTACCTCATGTTCATTTGCACGGGAATATTCTCAAGATGAAGCTCGCGAAGCTCGGTATAAAATGGTAGATTACAGTAAGCAGTATGTAGGTGTTCCATATAAATGGGGCGGTACTGGACCTGATGGAATGGATTGTTCCGGTTTTATTTATACAGTTGCCCGGAATTCTATTGGAGTGCAGTTGCCGCGTACTGCATCTGAAATGTATAATTATTCGCGCATTGTGCCTGATGCGGAGCGGGAACCTGGGGATCTTGTTTTTTTTAAAACAGTTGGAAACGGCAAAATTTCTCATGCTGGTATTTATCTTGGAAATGATCAATTTATTCATTCTGCCAGTGATGGACCAAACACGGGTGTAATTATTTCGTCTTTAAAAGAATCATATTGGAGCAGAACATATGCCGCTGTTGGGCAGATTTTGCCGTCCGGCGGAGAACGTAAAGAAAACTCTTCTGCCTTATCTGCAGGAAAAGATGAAAACAGGACGGCTGGTGATACATCTGATACTTCTGGCAGTACTGCTATAAAGGCTTCGGGAAAATCGTTTCAGCAGGAAAAAGGCGGATTTTTATCTCATATAATAGCGGATGCCTCACTTGGGCTTGATTGGAACTTTGGCGCAGCCGGTGAATTTGTGCTGAATTTAAGGGGGTTCACTTTTCAGCTGCATGCGAGATACAGCGGCGGAAAAATTGAACCGGGATTGGGATTTAATGTTACTTATGATCATACAATGAGGATATGTCAAATACCAGTGCTTTTTTCCGCCTCAATGCCGTATGGTTTTCGGGTGTATATGGGACCAGTGTTCACAATCGGCAAACCTGTACAGCCGGGAACAGAATCTAATGTACAAGCATCTATTTTCCCAGGTATTATTGGTGTATCATGGCAGTCTCCATCTGCTTCTCTTGGTAAGGTTGATATTTCTTTTGTTCAGGATATCAGATATACTGTATTCAATAATCGGGACGGCAGTGCGCTTTCTGTTGGAGCAAGTCTTTCTTCTGGTTTTGTATTTTCAACAGGAATTCGAATTATTTTGCCGGTCTCCCGCTTTTTTTAGGAGAGTGTCTGATGAGAATATCTGTAACAGGTTTTTTATGTGTAATAAGTGGTATTTTTTTTGCTGGAATCGTATGCGGGTGTTCTCCTAGTGTTCAGATACATATTGATGAGAACGGAAGCGCCGCGTGGTCTGTGCATACACAGATGAGCGGTGTTGTTGAAAACATGATACGTGGTATCACCTCACTTCCGGAGGATGCTTCCTTATTTGATGTAAACGGTATTCAGGATTCATTAATGCTATCAGGTGTTTCATCGGTATCTGTGTCCGCTGCCGGTACATCAGGTATTGATATATCAGCGACTTTTCCATCGCTGCAATTTACTGAGTCTCTTGCTCCCGGATTATTGTCAATAAAAGAAAATGAGGCTGCCGGCAGCCATGTTTGTTCTTTCTCTTTATCCCCTGAAATTCTTGGCGCGATACTAAAAAGGCTGCCTGCAGAGACATCTGAGTATATTGATTTATTAATGGCGCCCGCAGTTACAGGTGAACAGATGTCAGAAACAGAATATGTATCTTTAATATCGGCGGTGTATGGTTCCGCAGCTGCTTCTGAACTTGCGGGGGCTGTACTTTCTGTTGAGATTACTGTACCGGCAAATATTATTTCAGCGGAGGTCTCTTTGCCGACAGCTCAAACTTGTGTATCAGAAAAAACAGTTACGTTTACCATTCCTTTTTGTTCTTTTTTGTCTGAAAATGAGCAGATTGTTTTTTGCATTCAGTATTAATATGTAGCATATTTCGCATCTATTGCTATGTGATACTATTTTAAGTATATATACCGCAAGGAATTATAAAAACAATGCTTGCAAATTCCGCATTTAAGATGTAGACTTTCGTATTACAAGTTTAATTTCCTATAGCGTGGGGGTCTTACATGGCTGAAACAACTGATGCCGGATTTTCTCAGGAATTGATGGCATTTATTGATGAATGGAAAGAAAAGCCCGGAAATCTCATTATGATTTTGCATAAAGTGCAAGAAGAACAGGGGTATATTTCCAAAGCTGCGGCGCAGGCGGTTGCTGACTTAACACAGTCTCCTCTTGCCCGTGTATATGGAGTAATGACGTTCTATCATTTTTTCAAAACACAACGGCCTGGCAGAAACAGAATAAGTGTTTGTCTTGGAACAGCCTGTTATTTAAAAGGTGGTCAGGATTTGATAGATGAAGCGCGGGCGATTTTGAATCTTGGGCCGCAGGATATATCAACAGAAGATGGACTTTTTTCTGTTGAACCGGTGCGTTGTATCGGCTGCTGCGGTTTGGCGCCTGTTCTTTCTATAAATGGTGATGTATATGGAAAACTGACTAAAAGTCAGCTGCCTGCGATACTTGAAAAATATAAAAATACCTGATTCATGCATTACACACTCTCCGATATGATTGCTGATTTAACTCAGAATGCGGTTGAAGCCGGTTCCTCATACATAAAGATTGATATTCAGGAAACGGCCAATGATTTGAGCGTGCATATTTGTGATAACGGCAAAGGAATGAGTGAAGAAGTGCTAAAGCGTGTTACTAATCCGTTTTATACAGATGGCGTAAAACATCCGAATCGGAAAGTGGGACTTGGGATACCATTTTTGATTCAAACGGTTACAGAAACTGGCGGAGACTGGAATATTTCATCAAAAGTGGGTGAAGGAACGACTGTCAGCGCCCGTTTTGATTTGACTAATATTGATACTCCCCCGATTGGAAGTTTTCCCCGTTTATTCCGACAAATCCTTCTTTTATCCGGAGATTATGAAATGGTGATAACACGTATACGAGCAGGGGCAGGGATCGCAGATCCAGATATGAGAAATTATACGATAACCAGATCCGAAGTATTTGATGCTCTGGGGGATATTTATCTTGCTGCGACTCTTTCTCTCCTGGGAGAATATCTTGAAGGGTTGGAGAGTGATTCTGGAGAATAGCGGAATCAGACTTTGCATCGAAAATCCTTGATGCTGTTTTATGTGGAGGAAATAATGGCAAAAATGACACTTGAGGAATTGCGCAATCGGCGTAATCAGATGAAATCAGAACTTGAAAAACGTGATACAGATGGAAAAAGTATTCAGATTATTGTTGGTATGGGGACTTGCGGTATTGCGGCCGGTGCGAAAGATACACTGGACGCTTTTATACAGGAACTTGATAAGAATGGTCTTGGCAGTCATGCGATTATCCGTCAGACAGGGTGCATGGGATTATGTTCAAATGAGCCAACTGTAGAAGTTATTGTTCCTGATATGCCGGCGGTGATTTATGGAAATGTTACTCCGCAGGTGGTAAAAAAGATTGTAGAATCGCATATTATTGAAAAAAAGCTTGTTGATAATCTGATTCTGGATCGTCCGGCAGCAGACATCATTACAAAATAAGGAGTTTTTTAGGTATGGCATTTACTCATTATATTCTTGTCTGCGGCGGTACTGGTTGTGAATCCAGTAATGCAGATGCTATCTATAAAAATTTGATTGCTGAGGCTCAGCGCGCTGGCGTTGATCATCGTGTTCAGATTGTAAAAACAGGGTGTTTTGGATTTTGTGAAAAAGGTCCTATTGTAAAAGTTCTTCCGGAAGATTCGTTCTATGTAGAAGTTAAGCCTGAAGACGCGAAAGAAATCATTGCTGAGCAGATTATAAAAGGGCGTGAAGTTAGACGGCTTTTATATAACAAAGAGAAAAAAAGCCGTGAATCAGTAGAAGATATACAGTTTTATCAGAAACAGCTGCGCATTGTTCTCCGGAATTGCGGTGTAATTAATCCTGAAAATATCGATGAATATATTGCTCGTGATGGGTACCTTGCTCTTGAAAAAGCTTTGTTCGAAATGACCCCGGAACAGATTGTTGATGAAATCAAACGTTCTGGTCTGCGGGGACGAGGCGGTGCTGGTTTCCCGACCGGTCTTAAATGGGAAGCTGGACTCAAAGCTCCTGGCGATGTGAAGTATGTTGTATGTAATGCTGATGAAGGAGATCCCGGAGCATATATGGATCGTTCAACAATTGAAGGCGATCCGCATTCAATACTTGAGGCGATGACAATCTGCGGTCGTGCGATAGGCGCTCATCAGGGATTTATTTACATTCGCGCGGAATATCCGCTTGCGGTTGATCGACTTAAGATTGCAATGGATCAGGCACGCCAGAATGGCTTGCTGGGAAAAGATATCCTTGGTTCTGGATTTGATTTTGATATTGAGATTCGTCTTGGTGCCGGAGCGTTTGTCTGCGGTGAGGAAACAGCGCTGCTGCGGTCGATAGAAGGACAGCGCGGTATGCCGACTCCTAAACCGCCGTTCCCTGCCCAGTGTGGTTTATGGGGTAAGCCGACTGTTATTAACAATGTTGAAACATGGGCGAATATTCCTGTGATTTTAACAAAAGGAGCAGATTGGTTTAACAAAATCGGGACAGAGGATTCTAAGGGAACAAAAGTGTTCGCCTTGACTGGAAAAGTGAATAATTCTGGTTTAGTCGAGGTTCCAATGGGGACTACTCTGCGGGAAATTATTTTTGAAATAGGCGGCGGCATTAAGAATGGCAAAAAATTCAAAGGCGTGCAGACTGGAGGCCCTTCCGGAGGTATTATTACGGAAGAAAATCTGGATACGCCGATTGATTTTGGCGCGCTTGTACGGCTTGGCTCAATGATGGGGTCTGGCGGTATGATTGTTATGGATGAAGATGACTGTGTTGTTGACGTTGCCAAATTTTATATGGAATTCTGTGTTGATGAATCCTGCGGAAAATGTTCTCCATGCCGTATTGGTACCCGGCAGATGTATTCAATCCTTAATAAAATTTCCCGCGGCAATGGTGAGCCTGAAGATTTACAGAAATTGAAAGATATTGGAATGGCGATGAAATCTGCATCATTGTGTGCTTTAGGGCAGTCGGCACCGAATCCAACTCTGTCTACTATTGAAAAATTTGAGCAGGAATATCTTGATCACATACATGCTAAGCGGTGTGTTGCTGGAAAGTGTAAAAAACTGATCACCTTTACTATTACCGAAAAATGTATTGGGTGCGGTGCCTGTGCGCGTCAATGTCCTGCAAATTGTATTGCCGGTGAACGCAAACAGCGTCATTTTATTGATCAGACGAAGTGCCTGAAATGCGGTGCCTGTGAATCTACATGTAAATTCAATGCGATCGTAAAGAAGTAAGGTATAAGGAGACATTAAATATGATAACGATTAATATAAACGGAAGGGATGTACAGGTTCAGGAAGGTACAACTATCCTTCAGGCCGCGAAAAAACTTGATATAAATATTCCGACACTGTGTTATAGTCCTGATCTGCCGGCTTGGGCGTCCTGTGGTATTTGCATTGTCCGGCTTGCTGGAACTGCTAAAATGCTGCGTGCCTGCTGTACTGTTGCGACTGATGGAATGAAGATTATCACTCATGATCCGGCTATAACTAAGGCTCGTAGAACTGTGCTTGAGCTCATCCTGTCAAACCATCCGGATGATTGTCTGCGCTGTCAGCGAAATAATAACTGTGAATTACAAAAACTTGCTGCTGAATTTGGAATTCGGACGAATCGTCTTGATAAGATTCTAAAGGAGCAGCCAATAGATGATTCATATGAAGAGATTGTCCTTGACCGGAATAAATGTATAAATTGCGGCCGTTGTGTAGAAGCCTGCCAGATTATGCAGAATGTCTGGGCATTGGAGTATACTGGCCGTGGTGATAAAACTATCATTGGACCGGTGTCTGGTGTTGATATGGCACATAGTCCCTGTATCCGCTGCGGTCAATGTGCATCTCATTGTCCTGTTGGTGCGATTACAACTCATAACCCCCTTGAAAAGTTATGGGAGAAACTGGCAGACGATTCTGTTACAACTGCTGTTCAGATTGCTCCGTCTGTGCGGGCTGGACTTGGTGAAGAATTTAAATTACCAGCCGGCACTCTGACCACACAGAAAATTTATACGGCACTGCGAATGCTTGGTTTTAAGTATGTGTTTGATACTAATTTTGGTGCAGACCTGACAATTATGGAAGAAGCTACAGAATTTGTTGAACGGCTGACAAAGGGTGGTACGCTTCCGATGTTTACCAGCTGCTGTCCTGGGTGGGTCGATTATGCCGAAAAAAATTACCATGATATGCTGCCTCACTTATCAACGGCGAAGAGTCCTCAGCAAATGCAGGGGGCTATAACAAAGACATATTGGGCGCAGCAGGTTGGTCTTAAAGCTGAACAAATATTTTCTGTATCTGTTATGCCGTGTACAGCAAAGGCTTATGAATCGCGCCGAAATGATGATATGAAATCATCTGGTGTACCGGATGTTGATTTTGTTTTAACGACACGAGAGCTTGCTGTTATGATTCGTCAGGCAGGTATTGATTTTGCAAATTTGGAAGAGTCTACCGCTGATAATCCGCTTGGACCGTATACTGGAGCTGGAACTATTTTTGGTGCAACCGGCGGCGTGATGGAAGCTGCTGTTCGTACGGCTTATAATTTTGTGACGGGAAAAAATCTTGGCAACATTAATCTGACTCCAGTCCGAGGGCTTGAAGCGGTAAAGTCTGCTGAACTTGATATTGATGGAAAAAAGGTTCGAGTTGCTGTTGTTCATCAGATGGGGAATGTTGATGCGGTAGTACAGCAGGTTCGGGAAGCAGCTGTCGCGGGTAAGGAGCCTCCGTACCATTTTATAGAGGTGATGGCCTGCAGAGGCGGATGTGTCGCCGGCGGCGGACAGCCTTATGGTGTTACGGATGTGATCCGCAGTAAACGTGCTGACGCTCTGTACCGCGATGATACAGATAGTGTAATCCGCTGCAGTCATGAGAATCCTGAAATAAAGAAACTTTATGATAATTATTTAGGCAAGCCCTGCGGAGAAAAATCTCATCACCTGCTGCATACGCATTATACACCAAAGAACTTGTATAATTAATTTTCTGTGTGTCGCTCAGCACAGCCGAATGCCGGCTGTGCTTTTTTACAGGTTTCAACCATTAGTGTGTGAATAATATGATAGAAGAACGATTTATTGCAATCGAAACAAAACTTGCATATCTTGAAGACTTTGTAAATAAACTCCAGAATATAACTGTTGAGCAGGGGCATATGATTGATCTGTTATCTTCAGAAAACAGAATGCTCAAAGATAAGTTTCGCGAACTGCAAGATTCTCTTGAGGATATGCCCAATGTTCGGCCTCCTCATTATTAGTTTTTTCTGTTTTTTATTAGTATTTTTGCATAAATATTGAATTCTTCTCTATACTTTTTAGTTTCTCATGTGTTAAGATAAAACGATTATCATAACACTTATAAAACGAGGAGTTTTATTGTATGAAAAAGATGTTGACTCTTGCAGCAGTCCTGCTTTGTACTGCTGCGATGGTTTTTGCAGGTGGAGGCAAAGAGGCTGCGCCTACAAAAAATTCTGTAAGTACTAAAAGTGGTACGTATCATATCGGAATTGTTACGGGTACTGTTTCTCAGTCTGAGGACGATCTTCGTGGTGCTGAAGAATTGATTGCACGTTATGGAAAGGCAAGCGAAGGCGGTGTTATTCAGCACGTAACATATCCCGATGACTTCATGTCTCAGCAGGAAACAACCATTTCTCAGATTGTTGCGCTTGCGGATGATCCTTTAATGAAAGCCATTATTGTAAATCAGGGTGTTCCCGGTACTTCTGAGGCGTTTAAGCGTGTTAAGGAAAAGAGACCTGATATTATGTGTTTCGCAGGTGAGCCGCATGAAGATCCTCTGGTAATTCAGTCTGCTGCAGATATGGCAGTCAGCGCTGACTTTATGTCTCGCGGTTATACTATCCCGTATGTTGCTCGGGAATTGGGAGCAAAAACTTTTATCCATATTTCTTTCCCCCGCCATATGTCTTATGAATCTCTGGGACTTCGCCGTCAGATTATGGAAGCTGCCTGTAATGATTTAGGGCTCCAGTTTGTTTTCGAGACAGCTCCAGATCCGACCAGTGATGTTGGTGTCGCTGGTGCTCAGCAGTTTATTCTTGAGAAAGTTCCGCAGTGGATTGAAAAATATGGAAAAGAGACTGCATTCTTTTGTACTAATGACGCCCATACAGAACCGCTGCTGAAGCAGCTTGCCGTATATGGTGGTATGTTTGTGGAAGCAGACCTTCCTTCTCCATTGATGGGATATCCCGGAGCATTTGGAATTGATCTCTCTGCCGAAGCTGGTAATTTCCCTGCAATTCTGAAAAAAGTTGAATCAACAGTAGTCGAAAAAGCTGGTGCAAATCGTTTCGGAACATGGGCGTATTCTTATGGTTTCACTGTAAGTGCTGGTCTTGGAGAATATGCAAAACGTATTCTTGATGGTACAGCGGAATTAGGTAACCGTGCTGATTTATTTAAAGCGCTTGGAGAATTTACTCCTGGTGCAAGCTGGAACGGAAATTACTATATTGACGCCAATACTGGTGTGCGTGCAAAGAATCAGCTGTTGATCTATATGGATACGTATGTTCTGGGAACTGGTTATATTCATACAACAGAGCTTGAAATTCCTGAAAAATACTTTGATATTAAGTTTAGTCAGCAATAATAATTAGAAATCAATTTTAGGAAACGAGGCTGCTGCAGGCGGCCTCGTTTTCATGTATAGGAAAGCAATGCAAAACGAAATACCTCTATTAGAGCTGCAGGGGGTAACCAAGGATTTTGGGGGAACTGTAGTTCTTTCTGATGTCAGTTTTTCACTAAAAAAAGGAGAAGTGCTCGGTCTTGTCGGTGAAAACGGTGCCGGTAAAACGACGTTGATGAGTATTTTATTTGGGATGCCTGTCATCGCAGAAACTGGCGGATATGGTGGTTCCATCAAAATCGACGGTAATGAAGTCGCTTTTAAAACACCGTTTGATGCGCTTGATGCGGGAATTGGGATGGTACATCAGGAATTTTCCCTGATTCCTGGATTTACCACAACTGAAAACATACTGTTAAACAGGGAAATTACAAAACCAAATATTGCTGTTCAGATTTTTGGTCCGCGCATGAGTACGTTAAATCGTCCTGCGATGCGTAATAGTGCAGAAAATGCATTATTAAAGTTGGGAGTTTCAATAGATCCCGATATGAAAGTTTCTGAAATGCCGGTTGGACATAAGCAATTTACCGAAATTGCACGTGAAATCAACCGAGAAAAAGTTCGTTTGCTGGTTCTTGATGAACCAACTGCTGTATTAACAGAAACTGAGGCTGATATTCTGCTCAAGGCTATTAAATCGCTTGCCGCAGAAGGTATCGCCATTATCTTTATTTCCCACCGTCTGCATGAAGTGATGTCTATTTGTGATCGCATAGTAACACTAAGAGATGGTAAATCTATTCGGGATATAAAGACCTCTGAGACAAATCCGAAAGATATAGCTGCTTCGATGGTCGGGCGAGAAATAACCCGTTCGGAACGAAAGACTGGTTCCCGTTCGGAGCTTGTAAATGCTGAAGATATATTTACTGTGGAGCATCTTTGGGTTGATATGCCTGGTGAAACAGTTCGTGATGCAACTTTTTCTGTTAAAAAAGGTGAAATATTTGGTATAGGCGGACTTGCTGGGCAAGGAAAGCTTGGTATACCGAATGGTATCATGGGGCTGTATCCGGCAGGCGGAACTGTTCGTTTTAAAGGCGAATTGCTTGAACTTAATAATCCTAAACATGCTTTACTTAAAAAACTGGCTTTTGTGTCTGAAGATAGACGCGGGGTCGGTCTTCTGCTTGACGAGAGTCTTGAATGGAATATTGGTTTCCCAGCTATGCAAATGCAGGGGCGTTTTCTTAAACCATTGTTAGGCGGATTGATTAAACTTCGTGATGAAAAGGCGATGCGGGATTCCGCTGAAGAATATATCAGAATGCTTGAGATAAAGTGCACCAGCAGCAAACAGGCAGCAAAAGAGCTGTCAGGTGGAAATCAGCAGAAGGTTTGCCTTGCTAAGGCCTTTATGATGGAGCCTGAATTGTTGTTTGTTTCCGAGCCGACACGCGGTATTGATGTTGGCGCGAAAGCAATTGTTCTCGATGTGCTTCGTAAATATAATAAAGAGCGTGGTACAACAATTGTCATTGTTTCAAGTGAGCTGGAGGAACTTCGCTCTATTTGTGATCGTATTGCAGTTGTATCATCAGGTAAAATAGCGGGAATCTTATCTCCTGAAGAAGACCCGACTGAGTTTGCTCTTTATATGTCTGGAGTAAAAGGAAACGGTGCTGATGCACAAGGAGGCATCGAATAATGAGTCAGGTATCTTTCATTGATAATGCAAAAGTAAAACTGGCTGGCTTCGGTTGGCCGCGTATTATAATTGCACTTTTTCTGGTAGTGCTTTTTATTCTGGCTCCCTTTGTCAAGGTGAGTATTGCGGCTTCGTTTTCAGATATTTTTAACCGCTTTGGAATGAATGCCCTGCTTGTGCTTGCCATGGTTCCCATGATTCAGTCTGGGTGTGGGCTTAATTTTGGCTTGTCATTAGGTGTTATTGCGGGTCTGCTTGGCTCGACAATTGCCATGCAGTTAGGGCTTACCGGCTGGGCTGGTATGTTTGGTGCTATAATTATTTCTATTCCTTTTGCTATTGTGTTAGGATGGCTTTACAGTTTATTGCTGAACCGTGTAAAAGGGGAAGAAATGACCATTGCTATGTATGTTGGTTTTGCCGCGGTCATGTTTATGTCTATCATGTGGCTTGTACTGCCATATACAAGCGAAAATATGGTGTGGGGATATGCCGGACAGGGCCTGCGTACTACAATCACGCTTGATGGGTACTGGTCAAAACAGCTGAGTAATTTTCTCGCAATCCGGATTGGAACATTCGTTTTTCCTACAGGAATGATTTTATTTTGCGCACTATGCTGTTTTATCATGTGGATATTTCTGCGGACAAAGACTGGAACAGCATTAACCGCTGTTGGTTCAAATCCTGATTTTGCAAGGGCTGGCGGTATTGATATTAACCGCATGCGGGCAATCAGCGTTATCGTTTCAACAATTTTTGGCGCAGTTGGTATTTTGGTATATCAGCAGAGTTTCGGATTTATTCAGTTGTACCAGGCTCCGTTGTATATGGCTTTCCCTGCTGTTGCAGCCGTACTTATTGGCGGCGCATCAATCAATAAGGCATCTATTACAAATGTTGTTGTTGGTACAATTTTGTTTCAGGGAATTTTAACTATGACTCCGTCTGTTATTAATAGTATTTTGCAGACTGATATGTCCGAGGTTATCCGCATTGTGTTGTCTAATGGTATGATTTTGTATGCGCTGACACGGAAAGGAAAGGTGACGAGATAATGAATAATGGTCAAAAAATACAAAATTTTATAGCCGACAATCTTGTTGCTCTTATTTTTCTGCTGCTTACAATAGTAGCGATACCGCTTTCGCAATTATCTGCTCAGTATATTATCGATGATTTGCTGACACGCATAGGACGCAATGCTTTTTTAGTCTTTTCATTGATATTGCCGATTATGGCTGGTATGGGCATCAATTTTGGTATGGTTCTTGGTGCAATGGCGGGCCAGATAGGTTTGATTTTTGCAATGGATTGGGGAATCGGTGGTATTCAGGGAGTGGTTTTTGCTGCTCTTGTTGGAATTCCTCTGTCTGTACTGCTCGGATGGATCGCTGGAACTATATTGAATAAAGCACGCGGCCGTGAAATGGTTACCAGTTATATATTGGGATTCTTCTTTAATGGTGTATATCAGTTTTTTGTGCTGTACATGTTTGGTACCAATTCTTTAATCAGATTGCACAACAAAGCAATTGCACTTTCTCGTGGTGTAGGTGTACGCAACACATTAAATTTGGATCCTGTTCGTCAGGTTCTGGATGATGCATTTATGATTCGTTTGTGGGGTGTTAAAATCCCGCTTCTTACATATCTGATCATTGGTGTCTTGTGTCTGTTTATTATCTGGTTTAAAAGAACTAAACTTGGACAGGATATGCGTGCTGTTGGTCAGGATCAGGGAGTTTCGAATTCTGCGGGAATTCGTGTGGAATTTACCCGTATTCTGGCAATTGTGATATCTACAATTCTTGCCTGTTTGGGGCAGATTATTTTCCTTCAGAATATGGGTAATATGAATACCTACAATGCCCATGATCAGACAGGATTTTTTGCTGCGGCAGCTATACTTGTTGGAGGTGCAAGTGTAACAAAAGCGACGATTCCAAATTGTTTCGCCGGTGTTGTGTTACTGCATTTGATGTATATCGTGGTTCCAAAAGCTGGTCAAAATCTGTTTGGATCTGCCAATATTGGTGAATACTTCAGACAGTTTATCGGTTATGGTGTCATTGCACTTGCGCTTGTTATTCATGCATGGCGCACACGTAAAGCGGCAGAGCTCGCTCGCCAACAGCTGCGTAATGAATCGGAGGTTAGCGCATAATGAAACAGACTGTCATAGCACGAAGTATTATTATTGTCTTGTATTTACTGCTGGCTGTTGTGATGTTTGTTACAGGGCGAACTCATACCGTGTTGATTGATAATAAGGGCGCTGAGGATGGGAGCTTTAAAGCTATAAAAGAAATGGAAATCAGCGTAAATGGCCAGAAACCTGTTGAATTTTTTCGTAATGATAGGGATAAATTTACTGTTCAAGGGCAAACCCTGCAGGTTGCTGTAGATTATTTAGATGGTTCCGAGATAGAAACGTATAAATTGCATATTCCTCTTGCAGAAGATGCTGTAATCGTTTCTATTCCCAAGCTGGTTGAGGGTATTTCTCCTGCGCTTGAACCATTTATAATGAACGAGTAATTGAAACTCTAGTGGCAGACAGGAGAATATATTTTGTCTGCCATTTTTGTTTTTTACATAAAAAAGGTCTTTATGTTGCCATAAAGACCTTTTTTTATAAGGAAGAATTTGTTTACTGATTAACCAAGCAGGGGCTTTTTAATATGTGTATTAAAAAACTCATCAAAGTTCTCTGCAGTAATACCTGTAACTACTTCTCCATCAATTTTCATATTTGCGCCCGGCTCTGCGCAGTGTCCAAGACAGATTGAACCTGCAAGTTCGATTTTATCACCGAATCCATTTGCTGCTATTGCTTTTTTCAGCATTTCAATAACGCCTTGAGAACCTTTTGCATGGCATGAACTGCCCATACATACTTCAATTTTCATATTTACCTCTTACAAAATGTAACTTTGAACTTTGTTATAATACTTACAGAAAACTATTTACCTTCTGCAAGCTGTTCTATTTTTCTATTTCTGAAATACAAACAGATATCTGTTGCAACCATAATAAGATTTGGCCAATAAAAAATAAAAGCTAAGTTAAAGCTATGTGTCATAAATTTTGAGATCAGACCACAGATATAGCCAAACTCAATAAAACACATGAACATTAAGCTTTTTCCTTTAGTTGACCGGGACCGGTACGATCGTATAATTGATAACGGCCAAGACAATCCAAAACAGATAATCATTGCTGTTTCAAATAGACTTGCAATACTTGCTGCATTCATATCCAGTTACCTCTTGTGCAGGCAACAGCACTGAGTCTGTCGCCTGTTTATAATAGATTGTTTATTTTGCTTCCCAGCGGGGATTACCATGTGTATAAGTTGGCAGCAGTTTGGGAGAAAGTGTATCATCTGTAATACCAGCGCTCTTCCGCTCTGCTTCAAATTTATTCACATGATCAAGTGTAAGGGTTCCAATTTGAACATTCTTTGCTGTTGATGCAGCGCTCTTACCAGCGTCGCGGCCGAATACGATAATATCGAGGAGCGAATTACCCATTAACCGATTACGTCCATGGATACCGCCGACAGCTTCTCCTGCTACAAAGAGATTCTTTACACCGGACATACAATCTGTATTGATATCAATACCGCCATTCTGGTAATGCAGTGTCGGATATACCAAGATGGGCTGCTTTCGGATATCAATACCATATTTTCCAAACATACGCATCATAGCCGGTATTCGTTTTTCAATAGTTCCTTCACCGCCTTTAAGCTCAATCATAGGTGTATCCAGCCAAACACCCTCACCAAGGATAGTATGGACGCCTTTTTTGTGAGCCTTGCATTCTCGGATAATTGATGCCGCACATACATCACGTGTTTCAAGCGGATGCATGAAAACGTCTCCCTCAACATTAACTAACTTTGCGCCAAGAGAACGAACTTTTTCGGTAACAAGTGCACCAAAGATCTGCTGCGGGAAAGCCGCTCCTGTGGGATGGTACTGCAATGTATCCTGATATAACAGTTTTGCTCCTGCGCGGTATGCCAATACAAGACCATCTGCGGTTGCGCCGTAATGGTTTGATGTGGGGAATCCCTGATAATGAAGGCGTCCAGCTCCTCCAGTTGCGAGAATAACTGTTTTTGCCTTTGCTATCAGCAAATCGCCTGTTTCCATGTTCTGTAAAACTGCACCGGCCGCATTGCCTTTATCATCAAGAATAAGTTCAATAGCGGCTGTAAAATCGACTACCGGGATACCTCTGTTAAGAACCTCATCACGTAATGTACGCATAATCTCAGCACCAGAATAATCTTTCGCGGCGTGCATGCGTTTGCGTGATGTACCGCCTCCGTGTGTGGTAATCATGGTGCCATCTTTGTCTTTGTCAAATTCAACACCAAGATCATTAAGCCACTGAATTGCTTCCGGCGCCTCATTGACCAGTTTATAAACCAGTTCTTTTTTTGCAGCAAAATGTCCACCTCCAAATGCATCTAGGAAATGAATAGCTGGTGAGTCATTAGGTTTATCTGCTGCCTGAATACCGCCTTCTGCCATCATAGTGTTTGCATCACCGATACGGAGCTTTGTTACGATCATAACATTTGCTCCTGCTTTATGCGCTTCTATCGCTGCACTTGAACCGGCACCGCCGCCACCAATGATCAGGACATCTACATCATAATCTACTCTGTCGAGTTTTATCTCTGAAGGGTTGATTCTGCTCTTACCCTGCAGCAGCTGAACCAGCTCAAGCGGAGCTTTTTCTCCCTTATTTGGACCGATCTTGATGGTATCAAACTGATCCGTGATATAGTCGGGATGATATGTTTCCAGCAGCTTGTCTTTTTCATCAGCTGTCATGCGGCGGGGTTCTACAGCAGCATTTTCTGCGCGCTTTGCTTCCACCTTTTTGATAGATTCAAGCATTTCATCTGTATACATTGTCCGGCTCCTTATTTTTCAATGTCTCTGTTGTTATAGAGCTCTTTGATTTCTTCAATGGGCTTCTGCATAAGGTTTTCAATAATTTCTTTGAATTTGCCATCAGCAATTTCCTGTACCCGATCAGCAAGATGCTGTGATTTAGGTGCAACATATTTACCGTACAAGCGCCGTGCCAGCAATGCAACTTGCGGATGAGAAATTTCTGCCGGACAGCGTGAGGCGCATATTCCGCACATTACACAGTCAAAAGAAAGTTCCGCACATTTTTCAAATTCTCCGCGCTGTGCATGAGCAATATACTGCATTACTTTCAGTTCCTGCGGACAGGCTTTTGTACAGGCATTGCATCCAATACAGCTATAAATTTCAGGATACAGCTGCATCATAATTTGCTGCTCTGGTTTGATATTTTCAATATCATATGTGCGCTTGTCCAGCGGGAAGAAGGGGAGTGTTGCAACATACATACCGTCCTGTACCTGTGTTTGACAGGCAAGTGCTGTTTTGAGTGTGTTATCCCCTTTAATACGGTAGATAGTCGCACATGCTCCGCAGAATCCATTGCGGCAGCCGCAGCTGCGAATCAGTTTATATCCTGCATATTCCATTGCGGTCATGATGGTAAGATCAGAAGGAACTTCATATTTCTTTCCCATTAGAAAAACAGTTACCATATCTTTCATAATTAGATTCTCCTTAAAACGGGTGGCATGCCTTATTGAGTATTTTAGTACTCGTTAGGCAGTTCGCTCAGTTGATCAAAACGGAATACGGGGCCGTCTTTGCAAACATACTTATCACCTATATTGCAGCGTCCGCATTTTCCAATACCACATTTCATACGAAGTTCCATAGTGGTATATACCTGAGTTTCTGTAAAACCGAGTTCTTTTAATCCGGCAAGTGTAAATTTAATCATGATTGGTGGTCCGCACATTACTACCGTTTTTTTTGTATCCGGATTCAGTTCTTTTACATAATTCGGTACAAAGCCAACGTGTCCGTCCCAACCTTCCTGCGGATTATCGATTGTCAGATTAACAGTGATACCACTGTCTTTAAGCCACTCATTCTCAATTTCCTTATAGGCAACAAGGTCGTCTTTTGAGCGTGACCCGTAAATGATCTGGATATTTCCGTAGTTTTCCCGCTTTGCACGGACATAGTTAATAACAGAGCGAAGCGGTGCAAGACCAATGCCACCGGCTATAAACAGCAGATCTTTCCCTTTAAATTCTGTGTCAACAGGGAATGGATTTCCGTATGGCCCCCGTACACAGATTTGCTGACCAACTTCCATGCTGTGCAGCCATGTAGATAAACATCCGCATCGCTTAACACTGAATTCCATAAAATCCTTATTTGTAGGTGAGGAAGTAATAGAAATCATAGCTTCGCTAACACCAGGAACAGACAGCATGGCGCACTGGCCCGGCATATGCTCAAAGAGCTTTTTGCCGTCAAGCCCGACAACCCGGAATGTTTTCACATCAGGTGTCTCCTCCCTGATATCTGTTACCATACCTACTTTCGGGATGAGAGTTTCGTTATCCATTATGCGTCCTCCCCCAATTCTTTCATGACTTTTACGATATTCATAGAAATCGGACATTTTACCAGACAACGGCCGCAGCCGACACATCCGTATGTCCCTTCATGGTTATCAGGATGATAAACAAGTTTATGCATAAAACGTTGTCTGAATCGCTCAAGCTGTGTTAACCGCGGATTGCCATGGGCCATTTTAGTAAAATCGGAATACATGCAGCTATCCCAGCAGCGGAAACGTTTGATACCATGCCCTGTATCAAAATCCCTGATATCATAACACTGGCATGTTGGGCAGACAAATGTACATGTTCCGCATCCAAGACAGCTCTGTGACAGGTGTGCCCATTTAGGAGAATTAAAGAGTTCAAGCAAGTTTTCCCCTTTAAATTTCTCCATATTAACATGAGCGAAAGGCTGTTTTTCCATAACGGCAGCGATTTCTTTTTTGTAGGTATCTACAGAGGACGGCTGCGCATTCTGCGCAAAGTCAGAAAGAAGCGCAAGCAGTTTTTCACCTTTTTCTGTATTAGCTTCTATAAAGACAGTACTGTTGGTGATCCATGCAGAGGCATCTCCTGCCGGATTTGCAGGATCTATATTAAACAGTTTGCAGAAACACGTTGGTTTTGTTTCTGAACAGGCAAGTGTAATTACAGTACCATGTTCGCGTCTGTCCTTGTAATATGTATCAACAGGGTCTGCCAGATATACTGAGTCCAGAATAAGAAAACTTGCTGCATCGCAGGCTCGCACACCAAATACGACAAAGTCATTGTGTTCCTTGCGGATATCAATAACTTCTATACTTTTACCTTCCATCTTAAATTCAGCCATATTTTCTGTCTGAGGAAAGAAAAAGTCTTTTGCGCTGCGCACTGTGTTCAGCTTATCACTAAGCTCTACACCTGTTGTCCATTTTGAGAATTCTGCCTCGTTAGTACGCTTATTCGTTACCGGTAGATATACGTCACTATTTTTTGCAATAAGCGCAAAAAAATCATTCAGTTTAGCAACAGGAAACTGTACCATTACTCGTTCCCCCTTGTGTGCACCACACTCGGCTCCACATCATTTTTTTCATAGGTGTTAAGCGGAGCACGTGTTTCAGTATCTGCACCAGCCTGAAAATCACCATATAGTTCATCAATATCTTTAATAAACTTGCGGTTAAGCAGGTGCAGCGGAATATGCTGCGGACATACCCGTGAACATTCTCCGCAGTCAGTACAGCGACCGGCCACATGGAATGCGCGGATAATATGGAACATATTTTCCTCAAAAGAATCTGCCGCGGCTTTCTGTGCGATTCCCGAATTGGGATTATCAAAAACGCAGTTTTCACATGAACACGCCGGACAGACATTTCTGCATGCGTTGCAGCGGATACAGCGTGATAGTTCGCCGCGCCAGAATTCAAACCGTTCTGAAGCGGTCATTGCTTCAAGTTTTTTAACCAGTGCAAAGCGATTTGATTCCTGTTCTTCGCCTTCTTCTCCAATGAGCTCGTCATAAACAACATGTTTTTTGCTCTTACAGTTTTCACATCGTTCTGCCCGTGCTTCTGTTTCCGGATTTTTCATGCCGTCACAGGGTACGCCAATGACATATACATTTTCTCTGATAATACGATGCTCTTTTAGCAGTTGATTAAAACTGTATGTATCACATGGTTTCAGGAATGTGAGAATACGACCCTCTTTGCGTGATTCCGCAATCATGTACTTTGACATATTCGCGCCGCAGTAGTCGTTAAACACAAAATCTTTTTTCAGTTCCTCTGCAGAGGAAAATTCAGCCGGAGTGATATCACTATCAAATAATCCTTTCTTCCATCCGAATACGCGTTTTACTGTTCCGTCTGCAAGAAGTTCGCAGGCACGATTAATTAGTTGTTCTTGCATCGTAAGTCCTCCAGTCTTTTGTTGGGACCAAGTGCAGTCACCGTTTCTACAAACTCATTCATAGTTTTTGCGAATTTGGCACCTTCAGCTGCCGATACCCATTCCACACGTGTTCTTCCCCGTTCAACTCCCAAAAAGTCCAACATAGAAAAAAGCAATGTCATACGGCGCCGGGCAAAATAGTTTCCGCTCGTGTAATGACAATCGCCAGGATGGCAGCCGCACATGATAACACCATCTGCACCTTTCTGGAAAGCGCGGAGTATAAACATCGGGTTAACTCTGCATGAACAGGGAACCCGGATAATTTTAACATCTGCCGGATAGTTCAATCTGTTTGTACCGGCAAGATCCGCGCCGGCATATGAACACCAGTTACAGCAGAATGCGACAATCTTGGGTTTAAATTCTTTTGTTGCTTCTACCGACATACAGCATCAACCTCCGCCATAATCTGGCTGTTAGAGAACCCTTTGAGATCCATTGCGCCGGATGGACAGGCGACAGTACAGGCTCCGCACCCTTGACATACTGCGGCGTTTACCTGTGCTACGCGGCGTACTGCAATAGTTCTGTTGGGCATTTTAAATTCTTTATCTATATATGTGATAGCGCCATACGGACAGACCTTTTCGCAAGAAGAACATCCATTGCACATCATTTCATTGCTGGTAGCAACACACGGGTTGCATGTAAGCTTGTCTTTTACCAGCAGACCGATAACTTTAGATGCCGCTGCTCCTGCCTGTGCGACTGTTTCCGGGATATCTTTTGGTCCCTGACAGACACCGGAGAGGAATACTCCCGCAGTCGGACTTTCAACTGGACGAAGCTTTGGATGTGCCTCAGTAAAGAAGTCATTAGTATCCATACTTGCAGTAAGCATAGTTGCGAGCGGACGGGCTGTTTTATCCGGTTCGATAGCTGCTGCAAGAACAACCATATCTGCGTTTATGTGTATTTGCTCGTTTGAAATTAAATCTGAGGCCTGAACAGAAAGCGTTCCATCTGACTGTGGCACTACTTTGCCGACCATACCTTTGATATAATGAACTCCATACTGTTCAACTGCGCGCCGGTAGAATTCATCAAAGTTTTTACCAGGTGTGCGTACATCAATATAGAATACATATACATCAGTATCAGGATATTTTTCACGGATCAGCATCGCATGTTTTGCCGTATACATACAACAGATTTTTGAACAGTATTCTTTTCCGCCCCGGCATGAAGTATCTCTGCTGCCAACACACTGTACAAATACTAATGTGTGCGGATGTTTTCCGTCAGACGGTCTTAACAGCGTACCTCCGGTCGGACCGGCGGCATTCATCAGCCGTTCAAGTTCAAGTGAAGTGACGACATCTTTACTCTGTGAGTATGCGTATTCATCATACTTGGAGATGTCTATCGGATTAAATCCTGTTGCCACGACAATTGCACCATACTGCTGTTCTATATACGTATCTTGCTGCTTATAGTCAATCGCATTTGTACCGCAGAATTTCGCACAAATCCCGCATTTTCCGCTTTTAAGCATTAAACAGTTATTCGGATCGATTGTTGCAACCTTGGGAACTGCCTGGGCAAATGGGATATATACAGCGGTTCGGTTATTCAATCCGAGGTTAAATTCATTCGGCACTTTCTTAGTCGGACATTTTTCTGTACAAATACCGCAGCCGGTACACTTTGTTTCATCAACGTAACGTGCCTTTCGCTTAATTTTAACAGTAAAGTTTCCTACAAATCCCTTTACTTCGGCGACTTCGCTGTATGAATAGATAGTTATTTTATCATTCTGAGCGCAGTCTACCATTTTTGGAGTCAAAATACACGCCGCGCAGTCAAGAGTGGGGAATGTCTTATCAATTTGTGTCATCTTACCGCCGATGGTTGGCTGCTTTTCGACAATATCCACTTCAAATCCTGCGTCTGCAATATCAAGCGCTGTTTGAATACCTGCAATACCGCCTCCAATAACAAGCGCCCGTTTTGTAACAGGACTTTCTCCGGGGGTAAGAGGTGTATTCAAATGAACTTTCGCGACAGCCGCTTTGCCCAAAGCGATAGCTTTCTCAGTCGCTATTGCCTTGTCCTTGTGAATCCACGAACACTGTTCGCGGATATTGGCAATTTCGACCATGTATGAGTTAAGTCCTTCTGCCTGGGCGGCTTTTCGGAATGTTGCCTCGTGCATACGAGGAGAACAGGAACAGACAACAGCTCCTGTAAGGTTGTGTTCTTTTATTGCTTTGCGAACCAGATTCTGGCCCGCCTCAGAACACATGTATTGATAGTCAGCAGCATATACAACGCCTGGTTCATGCTTGAGCGCTTCCGCAACAGCCTGAACATCGACGGTAGCTGCAATGTTTGTGCCGCAATGGCACACAAATACGCCGATTCTTTGCATGATGCTTCCTTACTTACGGTACTTTCTAAAAGCGCTGACAATGGCCTGCTGGGGAAGATCGTCATCCAGCAGTTCCGGCAGATCATCTGCCTTCAGATGCGCATTTCCGGGAGCTCTGATTACTTCAAGCCTGATCGCCTCAACCAATTTTGCCGGTTCTACATCGCGCGGACACCTCTCTACACAGGCGAAGCACGACAGACAGGTATACAGCGATTTTGACTTCATCAGAGGTTCGATTTCACCTTTCTCAACCATATAGACAAATTCATGAGGATGGTATTCCATTTCATCATATGATGGACAGGTCGCGGAACATTTACCGCACCGCATGCATTTGAGCGGATTTACACCGCTGGTCATTATAATGGAATCTTTCAGTAACGGATTTGTCATCAGTTGCCTCCCTCTTTTACGCCGAGCGCTTGAGCAAGCAGTTCTGTAAAATAGTAGACGGGCATTTTACCGTCTCCTGGCAGTACTCCGTTCTTGGTAATGTTATACAAACACAATGGACAGGCTGTAATCAGCATTTCTGCGCCGCAGTCAGCTGCATTCGCAATAACATTGCTGCTTTTCTTCTGGGCGATTGCTTTGTCTTCAAGTGTTATATAACCGCCGCAGCACTCATTGCGCATAGCATATATGACCGGTTCGCCGCCGATAGCGCGAATAAAATCTTCTATAATAGAAGGATTTTCCGGGTTGTCAAAATCCATTACCTTGCTTGGACGCAGCAGAAGACAGCCATAATATGCTCCAATTTTTTTACCGGTAAAGGGGTTAACAACTTTTTCTTTAATCTTATCAAAACCAACTTTATCACGGAGCACTTGCAGATAATGCAGTACTTCCGCTTCTCCTGCATACGGAGTGTCAAGCTTTAGATAATTGTTTGCTTTTGTTCTGATGCTTTCATCATTTTTCATATCGCCGTTTACCTGTTTAATAACATTAAAACAGGCTGAACACAGCGTTACGAGCGGCTTGTTTTCGTCGCGCGCGTAAACAAGTGCGCGGACAGAAGACAATTTATGCGCTGTTTCATTTTTTGCCATCGGATATACACCGCCGCAGCATTGCCACTCAGGTATCTCCTCAAGCGTAAATCCCAGTGCTTCAGCACTGAGCCGGGCGTACCGATCAAGGTCAGTTGCCTTGTTTTTTAAGGTACAGCCCGGATAATAACTGTAGACCATATAGTAATCCTCTGTCTGTTAGACCATCTGCTCAGGATGGAATACCTCGTCAAAACGTTCCGCTGTCAGGAACCCTAATGAGACACAGGCTTCTTTAAGCGAAATGTTGTCCTTATATGCTTTTTTTGCTGTTTTTGCTGCGTTTTCATACCCGATATAGGGATTGAGTGCAGTTACCAGCATGAGAGAGTTATGCAGATTATGATGCATTTTCTCTTTATTTGCTTTAATACCTACAGCGCAGTTATCATTGAATGATACCATCGCTTCAGAGAGCAAACGCACTGACTGCAGGAAATTATAGATACAAACAGGCATAAAGACATTCAGTTCAAAGTTTCCCTGACTTGCCGCCATACCCACGGCAACATCGTTGCCCATGACCTGTACTGCAACCATTGTAACGGCCTCGCATTGAGTCGGGTTTACCTTGCCCGGCATAATAGAAGATCCCGGTTCGTTTTCAGGAATAAAAATCTCACCAAGTCCGTCACGGGGACCGCTGGCAAGCCAGCGCACATCGTTGGCGATTTTCATCATATCTGCGGCGAGTGCTTTTACTGCTCCATGTGCAAATACTATTTCATCTTTGCTGGTAAGCGCGTGAAACTTATTTGGCGCTGTCTTGAATTCTGTGCCAGTCAGTTCAGAAACTGCTTTTGCAACAGCTTCATCAAATCCTTTAGGCGCGTTCAATCCTGTTCCTACAGCAGTACCGCCGAGGGCAAGTTCACGAAGCGGCGGCAAAGCTATTTCAAGAAGCTGTCGGTCACGCTCAAGAGAACTGCGCCAGCCGCTGATTTCCTGAGAAAATTTGATAGGTGTCGCGTCCTGCAAGTGAGTTCGGCCGCTTTTGACAATTCCTTCGTTTTCTTCTTCGAGCCGCTTGAATGTGGCAGTAAGTTTGTCTATGGCGGGGAATAATTTTTCTTCTATTGCCATGACTGCGGAAATATGCATTGCGGTCGGAAAGGTGTCATTAGATGACTGGCTCATATTGACGTCATCGTTGGGGTGCAGCAGTTTTTTTCCTGCGATTTCGTTTCCGCGGTTAGCGATTACTTCATTCGCGTTCATATTGGACTGCGTACCGCTTCCTGTCTGCCAGACAACCAGCGGAAAGTGATCGTTCAATGAACCAGAGATAACTTCATCACATGCCTTACTAATGGCGGCGAGTTTTTCATCCGTCATCTTCTCTTTTTTAAGACTGTTGTTGGCAATCGCCGCTGCTTTCTTTAAATAACCAAATGCTTTTGTAATTTCACGGGGCATAGTTTCGATGCCGACACCGATTTTAAAATTTTCATGGCTGCGCTCAGTCTGCGCTGCCCAGTATCGGTCTGCCGGAACCTTTACTTCTCCCATGGAGTCATGTTCGATACGGTATTCCATTTTACATTACTTCCTTATACTTGTAACTTAGAACTCCAGCCCTTTGATGATATTTTTCAGGCAGTCAGCGCTGTTGCGCAGTTTTGCCACTTCATCATCCGTGAGCGGAACAAGTATTTTTCCCTGATTACCCTTCGGACCGACAAGAGACAGTGTGCTCAGAGAAACATCTTCAATTCCGTATTCTCCGTGCATCATGGTTGAAACTGTCAGTGTGGAATCGATTGCCCCAAACAAGGCTTTGCACAGGTGGCAGACTGAAATAGCGATAGCGTAGAAAGTCGCGCCTTTGCGTGCGATAATTTTTCCGCCTGATTTGCGGGTATATTCTTCTACGTCATCATGTACAAGCGGTGTAATGATTTTGCCGTGATTTTCGATACATTTAGGATACTGATCCACGTGTATATTTGAAATATTTGCCAGAGACCACGGAACAAATTCACTGTCTCCATGCTCGCCGAATACGTATGCGTGTACATTGTGCTGGCTTACATTGTAATATTCGGAAATACGTGCGCGCAGACGGGCTGTATCAAGGATAGTTCCGGCACCCATGATCTGATTTTCGGGCAGACCGGATGTTTTATAGAACTGATAGGTCAGAATATCTACAGGATTAGCTACGATTACATAAATAGCATTAGGAGCGTATTTAGTTACCTGGGGAATAATCTGTTTTGTTATATTCACATTTGCCTGTGCCAGATCAAGCCGTGTCATTCCCGGCTTGCGCGGCATTCCTGATGTGAGAATTACAATATCAGAGTCTTTCGCGTCAGCGTAACTGCCTGCGTAAATTGATACAGGACTGCAAAATGGAACACCCTGCCGGATATCCAGCGCTTCTCCTAAAGCTTTCTCCATATTAATGTCGATCATGACAATCTCTGAAGCAAAGCCCTGGATAACCATTGCATATGCTGTCGCTGCACCGACACTACCGGCACCAATAATAGTAACCTTTCTTCCCATAGAAGACCTCCATAATAAACTGTAGAAAAGACTTTTATCCGAAATAGTATACACAATTTTTCGCTGGACGTGAAGAGTTATTGATAAAGTTGTATCAACTGAATTGATAAACAATAGTATATAAAAAAAACAGTGTATTTTTAATCCAAAAATACACTATCTTTGAATTAAAAATAGTCTTTTTTTAAACTAAATATAGTGTATTTTGGGCTCAAAGATAGTCTTTATTCATTCTGTTTTTAAATTAAAAACAGAATGAATTTTGTCTATTTCTGGATCAAAAATAATCTTATTTTGATCTGCTTGATAATACTGAAAAAGATTTCCTGTTAGGGGCAGATCAGGTGTCAATATAGGTCTGTTCGATGGTCCGTATCTGCCAGTACAGCAGTTGATTTACAGGTACGGGGATTTTCTTTTTCTTTCCCATACGGATAATAGTTCCTGAGAAAAGTTCTACTTCTGTCTTTCGTCCGGCAGCTACATCCTGACTCATTGATGTTCTGCTGTTCGGGTCAAGTGAATCAAGTGTTTCATACCAGGAATGCAGATCCTTATCACTAAGGTTGATGCCTTCGCTCTGTGCGAGTGCGATAACTTCCCGCATGGCAGCTTCCATCATGGAACGTGCTTCGCTTATGCCGTTTTTTGTTTGAAACGGTTGGTAAGGCAGGCGCAGTACGGCAGAGGTTTGGTTGATGCCGACATTTATCATATATTTATACCAGAGTCGGCGCAGCATATTCGGCGGAATTTCATAGGCAATATGGGTCTTATCGAAAAGCGCTGCGATTTTTTTTACCCGTTCGCTGTGTGTTCCGTCTGCTTCACCAAAATGAATAGTACCTGCATTGGTAAAGGTTGTTTCTGTTCCACTATGCTGAGCATCTGTTCCCAGAATCATGGCGAGCGGCAGCCGCCATGCGCCGTATACACTGCCGATTTCCTGCTCACTTGAAATACCGTTGAGCAGCGACAGCATGAGTGTATTATTATCTACATATGGTTTTACGTCAGAAAGAACCGTTTGCAGATGCGGCGCCTTACAGGCGAATATGATTAGATCAGCCGGTGCGGCGTGCAGTTCTCCTTCTTCTGCGCCGACAGGGGCAAAATCAAAATCTATACGCTGTCCGTTTACGTATAATCCCTGATCCTGGTACCGCTTAAGCCGTTCTCCTCCTGCAAGAATTCTGACACAGTGTGGGTCGCAGCTGTACAGCTGGCTGGCAACTGTCAAACCGACTGCGCCGGCTCCGGCAATAACAACGGACTGAATTTCACTCATCATGGTACTCCTGTGCGGTTCTATTGAATCTACATTTTTTTTTCTATACTATAAAAGAATGGATATCAACGCAATACTTCAATATATTTCATATGCGGTGTATGCGGCGGTTATTTTCAGTTTTCCGCTGCGCCGTCGGCGCATGGTTCGTTTATGCGGCCGCTGTCTGCTTGCCTTTGCAGGTATTCCTGTGCGTGTTCAATATGTGGTGCTTTGTCTTGCGGTGCTGCTGATTGTGCTGCCGGGATTCCGTGATTTTGGTTTATTTGTGAATTGCGTGCTGTATTTATGCGCGATTGTCGGCGCGGAAGTTATTGTGCGTGACACGCTGCTTCGGCGTATGGCCGGTATATATGAGCATGCGCTGATTGTGGATGGCCGATATCTGCCTTTTGATGATATCCGCAGTTTGCCTGAACTGGCGTATAAAAATGAAGATGCTGAAGAAGATGAACTGTATGCTCGAGCGCTGAAAATAGTCAGCGAAAAATCAGGTGTAATTTATGTCGGTTTTGCTGATCGTGCTCAGAAAAAACAGGCGGTCGAGCTGCTGCTTAAATTGCTGCCTCGTCTTGCTCCGTAATACTGAGCGTTGAATTTTCTGAATCTGCTCAATTGCGAAAGTCTTTTTTTGACAAGATACAACTTTCATTGTATGATTAATATATGTTTACGGATGTGCTGATTCTTGCCGGCGGTTTTGGGGAGCGGCTGTGGCCTGCTTCCTGCGCAGAATGTCCCAAGCAGTTTATGTCGCTTCAGGATGGTATTTCTTTTTTTCAGGCAGCGGTGCTGCGGGCTTTAGCGTTAAATATCAGCGGGCGCATTGTTGTTGTTACAAGAAAAGACATCCTTTCCGGAGCTGTATCCCACTGCAGTAATTTAATCGCGCAGCTGCCGGAGGAGCAGGGAAGAATGCTGCGTAAAAAACTGTGTATTATCGCAGAGCCTTGTTCCCGACATACAGCACCGCCGGTGATGCTGACGCTTCGTTTTCTTGAGCGGACAGCTCCCGCTTTTTCCCATTCGTTATTAGTTTGTACAAGTGATCATGTTATCAGTCCGCAGGAATCTTTTATTTCATCTGTTGAGGCAGCTTCTCGTCAGGCGGAGTCTGGTAAATTGGTGTGCTTTGGAATACAGCCAAATACGGCGTCTACAGAATATGGATATATTAAACGGGGTGAACTTATATCTGCTGAAGACGAAGCGTATGTTATAGATTTTTTTAAGGAAAAACCGGATGAGGATACAGCTCGTCAGTATCTTGCGCAGGGCAGCTACTGGTGGAACAGCGGTATGTTTGGTTTTTCGAGTGTGTTGTTTGAAAGTGAGTTGTCACGGCTGTCTCCTGCGATATATGAAGCATTTCCGCTTGCCGCTGATTGTTCTTTTCCGCAAGTTTCAGACTGTGATGGAATAGCAGTAATTGAATCATGGGATTCGATGAATGAGGCGTATCAGCAGACGCCTGCCATATCTATTGATATGGCAATTGCAGAAAAAACCGATAAAGCCGTAGCTGTGAAGGCTGCTTTTTCGTGGGATGATGTAGGCAGCTGGGACTCTTTTGAACGGCTGTTTACACAGAATTCTTCGCAGACTGTGACGGTGCAGAGTACAAACTGTTTTGTGTATTCTGATGTTCCTACAGTCCTTTGCGGTGTGGATGATCTGATCGTGGTAGCCAAAAATGGCAAAGTGCTTGTTATGAAAAAAGGTGAAAGCCATCTGGTCAGAGAGGCTGTGAAAAAGGTTAAACAGCAAACAAGTTCAGAGAACGTAATCAAGTAATTATTCTGAAGCAAGCGCGTCTACAGGGTCAAGCCGTGCTGCCCGTACAGCCGGGTTCAAGCCGAAGAAAATACCAACACAGACAGAGAACGCAAATGATATGACGCACGCCTGCCACTGTATAGTGAATGGAAGATTACGTGCATAAATGATAACAGCGCTGATTGCGATGCCAAGGAGAATACCGATACTGCCTCCCGCCAGCGTAATTGCGGCTGATTCCACAAGAAATTGATTTCTGATATCTTTTGGTGTCGCTCCAAGCGCTTTTCTGATGCCTATTTCTTTTTTTCTTTCTGTAACGGTGACAATCATTATATTCATAATGCCGATACCTCCTACCAGAAGAGATATTCCGGCAACGGCTGAAAGCATAATACTGATTTCAGCGTATGCGGCGTTTATCTGTGCGATCATGGTGAGCGGTGAAGTTATCCATACAACATTTTCAGAACCAGTTTCTTTTTCAACAAGTTGCTTTATTTCCGTTTCTACTGTTGCTACCATGTCTGCGTCTGCCGCTTTTATCTGAATAGTATCGGCATCCGGATTGGGTGCCATTTTTTTTATATAAAAGCCCCTCGGCACCATGATAGTCGTGGATAATGTTTCGTCCATGCCGCCTGGAGCTGCGAATATGCCGATAATATCAAAACCGAACAATACAGAATCTCGTGAGAGAATTACCCGTCTGCCGACTGGATTACCGTCAGGAAACAGGACTTCTGCTACTTTATCACCAAGAATCATTTTCTGTGTGCCAAGAACATGATCAGTTACAGAAAAATCGCTGCCGTTTTGGATTTTGTATCCATGCGCGTTTGAATATCCGTATTCTGTACAGAGCGCTTCCATACTGACGGTAATGTTGCCTCGTGTTATTGTTGCGGGGAATGTATTGGTAAAGAAGACGTTTTGCACATACGGCAGCGCGTACAGCTTTTCACGAAATGCTTCATTGTAGCTTAACAGGCGCGCACGTATATGTTTTGGCCCGTTATTCATGATGCTGATAATATCAAGACCAATTGAACCGAATGAAGCGCGCACACTGTCGCTGGAACTTTTACCGAGCGTGGTAATGACAATGACAGAAGCAACACCGATAATGATACCGAGCAGAGAAAGTATAGTGCGTGTTTTGTTTCTTCGGAAATTACTGAAAGCGTTAAACAAGTCTTCAAACACGATTTGTATCCTGTTCTATTTTTCCATCAAGGATATGGATGCAGCGCGGGGTTCTCTCGCCGATTTCGGGATTGTGAGTGACTACAATAATTGTAGTGCCGCGGCTGTTTATTTCTGAAAACAATGCGAGTACCTGTTCTCCTGTTTCCGTATCAAGCGCTCCTGTCGGCTCATCTGCGAGAATGATATGCGGATTAGTAACTGTGGCGCGCGCTATGGCAACTCGCTGTTTTTGTCCGCCTGATAATTCATGCGGCAGATGAGATAATCTGTTCTGTAATCCCATGCGTTCAAGTGCAGCCTGAGCTCTTTCTTTCCGTTCTCTGCGATCTATTCCCTGATAACGCAGCGGCAGCATGACATTTTCCAGAACTGTCATGGCGGGAAGCAGGTGATACTGCTGAAATACAAAGCCGACAGTCCTATTTCGTAATTCAGCAAGCTGTGCTTCTGTCATATCAGCAGTATTTTTTCCGTTAATTTCTACTGTGCCGCCAGAAGGCCGGTCAAGGCAGCCAATCATGTTCATGCATGTTGATTTGCCTGAACCTGAGGGGCCCATAATAGATACATATTCTCCCTGTTCAATAGAGAATGATATTCCCCGCAGCGCATACACAGGCGTATCTTTCATTGCGTAGGTTTTAATAACATTATTCATTCTGATGATTGCTGACATTGTTACTTTCCTGGCGGCGGCGGTTTATCCTGCCGCGGAGCGCCGGCAGGTTCTGTCTGTCTGATACGCATGCGTCCCATACCGCCTTCCTGCAGCTGCTGTTTTAACCTGTCTCCATTGTTTACTCCGGACAGAATTTTGACAAATGATGTTCCATACGCCTCAACTTCAACTGTTACACGCTGCGTTGATCCGTCCGGCAGAATTTTTTCTGCAAATGGTGTACCGTCAGGCGCGTAGCCGATAGCCTGCCGTTCAACAAGCAGGATTGTTTCCGGCGGGCTTATTTCAATTTCACCGGTGAATGAGTAATTCGGCAGAATTATATCCGGCGGATTATTGATACGGACTTCTGTTTTTACTACAGAGGCGCCGCGATCTGTAATTGAGGCGACAGCATACGATGAAACGACAAAACCCTCAACAATGTGGCCTTCATATGCCGGAAATGAAAAAGATACTTTCTGTCCTGCTCGTAATTTGGGAGCGTCTGTTTCAGCAACTTCCACAAGAGCTTTTAGATAACTGCGGTCAATCATTGTACCGACGACGTCTTTCGCTTCTAGGTAATCTCCTTCTGCCACATCAAGGTAGGCCACAATACCGTCAAAATTCGCTTTTATGAGGCGGTCTTCAAGTTTTTGCCGGAGTACTTCTCTCTGTTTAAGCAGAATATCTAAATCTCGTAAAGCACCGTCGATTTGTGCCTGTTCAATTTCATAATCCTGCTGCTCAAGATCAAAGAGCTGCGAGGTATCATCTATTTTCATAACGAGATCACCTTTTTTTACAGTATCACCAGCGGCAACGTATACGCCGGTGATTGTTCCGTCGCCGGCAGCCTGAAGTTCCTGTTCCTGTGCTGCTGAAATTGTGCCAGCTATTTCAATAATATTTTCTACTGTTTCACTATGAACCTGGTATACGCGTTCTGAATTTTTTGGCGCTGACAGAATCCGTATCCCTGTCGCGGTACCGATTATCAGTAATATAACAACTGATATAACAACAACTTGAATGATGATTTTACGAGTATGCATAAGACCTCTCACGCTGCCTTATCCGATACAAATAGAAGCTGCAATTCTATAAAAGTAATAATTATGTTTGCGTCTGTAGTTAGGCACTGTAATTTTGCTGTCGTTTCATTTGTTTCAGCCTGCCGATACTCCAGTTCACTGACCATTCCTAAGGCAAATCGTTTTTGAATTTCTGCTCGCAGATCCTTTCTGAGCAGGTATAATTCATCATTCGTTTTTTTCTGATGCTCCAGATTTAAAACTGTCTGCTGTATTGCGGTAATTGTCTCCGAGTACATCTGTTCAGCGTCTTTAATATCGAGTTCTTCTAACTCCGCGTCAAGTGTTTTTTGTTTTTTTTCGATAGCTTTGATTTTTGTTGTATTCGGTATCCATGCTGCAGATAACGTGAATACTGGTGATGGAGTATTTTTATCTGTACTGACCGGAATGGAAACACCTGCTTTTGCGGTGATACCGTGCCATGAGAAAGTGAGGCCGATATCGGCAGTATTTAGGTCGGCAGTATCCTCATTTTTCCATGTAAAACCACCGCTTGCGCCAAGTGCAAAGTCTGTATCAATTTTTCGTTCCAGAGAACCAATATAGCGGTTCCAGAGAGCATTCTCTATTGAGACAAAATCTTCCTGGATCAGGTGCTCCATAAACTTGTGTATTTGTCTGGTGATGTCTGCCGGAATTGAATCTGGCAGGGGGGCTAATTCCGTATTTTCCGGCAGGACTGGCTGTATTCCGCATTTTGTAAGAAACAGCACATATAGTTGATTATATGTTTGAATGGCCTCTGTGACAGCCTGAGTGGATGTCTGCACATCGAGTTCAGCTGTCCGGTATGTTGTGGATGTGACAGTATATCCTCTTGTTTTTACAGTCTGCATCGCAAGTTCATCTTCAAAAAGATCATCTTTTGCAGACATCACTTGCGCCGCTGCCTGATATAGAGTAACAAGGTTTTGATAAAACTCTTTTTCCGCTGTTTTTGATTGATTCTCAAATGCGCGTTTGGCCTCCAGAACTGCGCGTTCTGTTTTCAGCAATGTGACATTCCGGGAAATATGTTCACTGCCGAGTATTCCTGCGGTAACTGAAGCTGTTACATCGGCAACGTTATTTTGTGTTCCATCTGTTGTATATGGAACAGTGACGGACACGTCAAGTCCGTTATAGATTGGAATGGAAGCTGTTAGTGACGGTTCGATCTTAAACCGGACTGTATCATTAATATTCTGTACGCTCATTGTTCCTGTCGCCAACTGCAAGGAAAAACTCTGCTCTGCGGCTGTTTTTTGCTGCTCCAGAAGCGAATTACGATATTGGGTTTCAAGCCGCCGTAGTTCTATATCTTGTTCCAGATAACCAGCGAGGAGAGACTCTGCATTAAGCTTTTGCATATTTGTATTTTCCTGTACATATGCAAAATTTGGACAGAAAATGCAAATCAGAATTACAGAGGCAGCGCATCGCAGAATTTTCTTTTGAAAATAAGAGCAGCTTCTGTGTTTCATTGTGTATAAAGAGTATAATTAAATGCCTTTGAAAGACAATATCTTGGTATAAAATTTATTTGTTATAATTTGTTATAATATGAATCATGTTGAATAATAATAAAAATTGTCTGTAAAGTTAAGACAATCTATGCAAAATCTGTGATAGATTGTAATTAATAATTGCACAAGTTGTGTTTTTTTTATATACTTTTTTTATTAAAATATTCTTATAAAGACCGGTGTCATTGCCTGCGGCAAAGCGTCTGGCTTTTATATACGGAGGTTTTCTTATGATTAATGAAAAAGGGTTGGAGGCTGTTGCGGCAAGTATCCGCTCTCTGTCCATGGATGCTATTCAGAAAGCTAATTCCGGACATCCTGGCTTGCCGCTTGGCTGCGCTGAACTGGCAGCAGTGCTCTACGGTGAGATATTAAAACATAATCCGGCGAATTCACATTGGGCTGATAGGGATCGTTTTGTATTATCTGCGGGGCACGGTTCAATGTTACTGTATTCCATTCTGCATCTGAGCGGTTATGATGTGTCGCTTGATGATATTAAACAATTCCGTCAGGCTGGTTCCCGCTGTCCTGGACATCCTGAATTTGGCATGACAGATGGTGTCGAGTGTACAACTGGCCCTCTTGGACAGGGTGTCGCGATGGCTGTTGGTATGGCAATTGCGGAAACCATGCTTGCTGCACGGTTTAATACAGCGAAACATACCATTGTGGACCATTATACCTACGCGCTTGTTGGCGAAGGCTGTTTGATGGAAGGTATTTCTTCAGAGGCATGCAGTCTTGCCGGTCATCTCAAACTTGGAAAATTGATTGTTTTTTATGATGAAAATCATATCACTATAGATGGAAATACCGATATCGCATTTACTGAAGATGTTGCGAAACGTTATGAGGCATATGGATGGCAGGTGCTTCATGGGGATATGTATGATATGAAAGGAATTGCGGAACTCGTTGAAAAGGCAAAATCCGATGACCGCCCGTCTTTTATCATGCTGAAATCTCTTATTGGAAAGGGGGCACCAAAGCAGGGTACTCCTGCTGTTCATGGTGCTCCTCTTGGTGATGAAGGAGTTGCAGCAGCAAAGAAGGAACTTGGACTTCCTGTGGATCAGACATTCTATGTTGTGCCAGAAGCGTCCGCATATTTTGCTTCCCGCAAAGACATATTCGCTGCGGCTGAGGCTAAATGGAATACCGTATTTGATGAATGGTCAAAAGAAAATCCGGAAAAGCGTGCGGAGTGGGATGCGTGTATGGCAGGAAAAGCAACAGATAGCGCTGCTCTTCCTGAATATAAAATAGGTGATTCGCTTGCGACGCGCAAAGCCTCCGGTACTGCGCTTAATGTTATGGCGAAACGGTATGTTTCTTTGGTAGGAGGCTCTGCAGATCTTGAAGGTCCTAATGTAACAGCACTTCCTGGCCTTGGTGTGTACAGCGCTGCTGACCGCGGCGGCAGAACAATACGGTTTGGCATCCGGGAATTTGCTATGTCTGCAATCTGTACTGGTATGTCTCTCCATGGCGGACTTCGGCCGTTCTGTGCGACATTTGCGGTTTTTGCAGATTATCTGCGACCTTCTTTACGTCTTGCAGCTTTGATGAAACAGCCTGTGATTTATGTGCTTACCCATGATTCTATCTATGTTGGTGAAGATGGACCGACTCATCAGCCTATTGAAACATTCTCCGCGCTGCGTGCTATTCCGAATGTACAGGTTCTGCGTGCTGGTGATGCAGAAGAAGCTAGCATTGCTTGGGAGATGGCAATGGAAAGCACTGATCATCCTGTCTGTATGGGCTTTACTCGGCAGAATCTGACTGTATATGAAAAAGATGATCCCGATTGGCGCAATACAATGCGGACAGGTGCGTATATTGTCCGGAAGGGCAGTGATACTCCGGATATTACGGTACTTGCCAGCGGTTCTGAAGTTTCTCTTGTTCTTGATGCTGCTGCCAAGGTTTCGGGTAAAACTGTCCGTGTGGTTTCTGTCCCTGATCGTGAGCTTTTCAAAAAACAGCCGGCTGTTATTCGTGAAAAAATAATTGGCAATGCCGCGCGAGTTGTTGCTGTTGAGGCTGGTTCCCGTATGGGGTGGGAGGGTCTTGCCAGCGGAGAAGACAGTCTGTTCTGTATTGACCGATTTGGTGAGTCCGCACCTGCAAAAGAGGTTGCCCGTATGCTTGGTTTTACTGCTGATAAACTTGCTGAATGCCTGAATAAATAGTTGTGATTGAAAATAAAAACGGCGGTCTCTGATATATCAGACTCTGCCGTTTTTATTTTTAAAAGCTGGAGTTTCGTTTTGCAAGAAGCCGCTGCACATGTGGCTGGAGATCCGTTATATCTGACAGGCTTTCAAAAAATAGAGTGGCTTTTGTTTGATCTGGCAGCAATATTTGTACAGTGATTGTTTTGGTCTGCTGTGACAAAAAAGAAAATATACCCCGCTTTGCGGCAGGCAGTTTGATATCTAGAATCTGATCTGGTGTGAAAACGGCATACTGTTCCTTGGGAGGGGCAGCTTGTACGGCAGTTCTGAATAATGCCGCCATTGATGTTTCTGAGGCATGAACAAAGAAATGCAGATTTTGCTCTCCGAAAATAAGCAATCCCCAGATATCTTGTTTGCCAGGAGAACATTCTAAGCCAAAAGCATTCAGAGCACTTGGTGTAGTGTGCATCCTTGCCATCAGGATATGGTGAACATGGTCACCGTGTTTTTGTTCAAAATCGTTTGCAAATGCTTTTACAGTGGAATTTTCCATATTCGTATCATATAGAGAACTCTCTATCCGGACAAGCCATAGATAAGTAGTGAATACTTTTTCTCTGATAAAGGTTTATTTATTAATGATATTTTATTGTGATTCTTGTTCAGATATGATATAACTGTTTATACAATGGGCTTGGAAAATGGGATCCCGGATTCTGTATATTCTGATACCTCAAATTATAGATCTTTTTTCTTTATACTGGTTGTAGTAGGCTGTCTGATCGGAATAATTATTGGGCTGTGCAGCATTCTGCGGCTATTTTTTTCTGATATTATCAAAATAAATGTCTTTCTCGTGTGCGGAGAAATACTTGCATGTATTATATGCGGTATTGTTGTCTGGTATGCAATGATACGACTCCGGCAAGTAGAAAGATTTGTCAGTTATAAATTGTTTATTGGGGATCAGTCGTGTGTCTTAATAACTGATCTTGCAAAAATGTGCGGTCATACCGAATCATTTGTTTTGCATGATATCCGTATCATGTTGCGCCGGAAATGGTTTGTCCAAGGACAGTTGAATGAAAATACCAGAGAGCTTTTTCTGACAAAGGAGGCATGGAAAGCCCGGCAGTCAGGACGCAGTGTGAACCAGATCATTAAAATAACGCGGAAAGATTTATCTCGATATGATGAATTTAGCCGGTACTTTCTTGAGAGATGTTACTCAGTGCTGGAAATTTTATCAAAGGATATCTCTTTGCCACTTTCTTTTATAATACGGCAAAAACTGCAATTGTTGTATTCTCTGATAGTGGATATTGCTCATGGTATTGAGGAATCTCCTGGGCATGCTCGTGAATTGGAAAAATTTGCTGATAAATATATACCGACACTCACGAAAGTTCTTGATAATATACATTGCCGTTTGCAGATATCAGAATGTAATAAATTATCTGCCGTTGAAGAGCGCGAAGTTATTAGTTCCCTTGAGACTCTCAGCGGTGCTTTTTCTGATGTTCTTGATGTTCTTTTTGAAGATTCTGATTGGAATATAGATAGTGAAATAGCTGTGTATAATACAGGTCTTAATCAATTATAGTTTTTCAATATATACTCCTTGTGCGGAGTAGGAAAAGTATGTTATCGTTACACTATGAATTCGTTTTCAGACATTTTTGATGATTCAAAATTTGCCAATACAATGACATTCGGTGCCGGGTATCTGATTATGATGATTCTTGGAGCTCTGATGGGTGTATCAATGGGGCTCGTAAGTTTGTTTATTGTTATCGGGGCTCTCGCCAGTGAAACTGCTTGGTTATTTTTTCTTGCCGTAATTTTTGCGGGTATATGCATTCCCTGTTGTATTATTGGAATAATAGGTGCTAAGGGGCGGAAACTGCTCCGGCGGTTTAATCGGTATAAATCACTACTTGGAACACGTTCTGTTGTAAATATCGCAGATATCGCGCGAGGAATGCGTTTATCTGAACAGACTGTAGTGGCAGATATGCGGCTGTTGATTGACAAGCGCTGGTTTAAGCAGGGACATTTAACAGATGATAATACTGCATTGATTGTGACTGATGCGGCATGGAATGAGTACCTTTTACTGGAGCAGCGCCGTGCTGCGTCTCAGGCAAAAGAGAGTAAAGATTCAGCTCCGGATACGCTTACCGGAGACGCACGTACTGTATATACTGAGAGTGCGGCGTTCATTGAACAGCTGAAATCAAAAAGGGTGCTAATTCGTGATGGTGAAACGGCTGATTCTGTGGAAAGGCTGATTCTACGGGCTGAAAAAATTATGGCTCGATTGCGCGAATATCCCTCCAGTGCAGCTAAGCTTGAAAAATTTTCAGGATATTTCTTGCCTACTGCGTGTAAGCTGCTTGATAATTATATACAGATAGAAGATGATGGCACATCTGGTACAACGGCAGTTCAGACACTGTCTGAAATCAGACAGGCGCTTGTTACGTTGTCCGGTGCGTTTGATCGTCTTTTAGATAGTTTGTATCAGGATACGGCATGGGATATTTCTTCTGATATAACTGTGCTTAATGCTGTTTTAGCACGAGAGGGGTTATGCGGAAACTCTTTTACTGAAGTATAACCTGTATTATGAATAGATAAGCTATGAGGAATGATAATGACTGGAATTAATGAAGAGCAAATGCAGCCGTCGCTGACACTGACGCCGTTTTCATCAGTATCTGAAACAGAGGTTGTTTCTGAACAGCAGACAGAGAAACCAATCTGGGATGACAGTTTATTATCAGAGGCGGAACGCGAGCAGATACAGAAATTTGCCTCTGAGATTGATATCAGTAACAGTACGATGGTAATGCAGTACGGTGCCGGTGCGCAGAAAAAACTAGCAGATTTTTCAGAAAAGGCATTAGAGAATGTCCGGACACAGGATCTTGGTGAAATTGGTAATATGCTTTCGAATGTCATTAGTGAGCTGCGTAATTTTGACACGGGTAATGATAGTGGTCTATTTGGGTTCTTCCGGAAAGGTGCAAACAAAATAGCTGCGTTAAAAACACGATATGAGAAAGTAGAGTCAAGTATAAATACAGTATGTAAACAGCTTGAGGAACGGCAGCTAGAACTGATGAAAGATGCCGCGATGCTGGATAAAATGTATGAGCTGAATAAAACATATTTTAAAGAATTAAGTATGTATATCCTTGCTGGTAAAAAGCGTCTTGATCAGATACGGAATGGAACACTTGCAGAACTTGTTGCTCAAGCTCGCCAAAGCGGTAAGCCAGAAGATGCTCAGGCTGCAAAAGATATGGAATCGTTGTGTGTGCGTTTTGAGAAAAAACTGTATGATCTTGAATTGAGCAGAACTATTTCTCTTCAGACTGCACCTCAGTTACGTCTTGTGCAGGATAATGATACGATTATGGCTGAGAAGATACAGTCTACACTGATTAACACCATACCGTTATGGAAAAATCAGATGGTGATAGCTCTTGGTGTTGAACATGCGAATCAGGCTGCTGAGGCTCAGCGTTCAGTTACCGATATGACAAATCAGCTGCTTAGGAAAAACGCTGATGCGCTGAAAACTGCAACGATAAATACAGCACGTGAATCAGAACGCGGTATTGCTGATATAGAAACGTTGAAAGCGACAAATGAGTCTCTTATTGCGACTTTTGATGAAGTAGTTCGTATTCAGGATGAAGGCAGACAGAAACGCATGGAGGCTGAAGCTGAGATGCTCAGGATTGAGCAAGAGCTAAAAGCTAAGATGATTGAAATAAGCGGACGTAAATCGCCTTAATTGGTTCAATATCAAAATATGAAAGTATTGCTGTTGGTTATGATGTTCTGTTCGGGGCTAGGTTTTGCTTCCGGGATACAGGATAGTGGTCAAAGAATTCCTGTTAGAGTTGGTATCCATAATAATGGCGGCGGCAGTTCTCTTGCTGCCGTTGCACTTGAGTGTGGTTTTTTTGCTAAATATGGAATAGATCCTATTTTCACAATCGTCGAAAGCGGAAAAACAGAAATGGTTGCGATGCGTGCCAACAGACGCAGTCTAGACATTGGATATATTGGTACTGGTGCTATCTGGAATGCACTTGATGCGTCTGGGAATTCTGTTTCGCTTGTCTTTTTTGATAATTTCAGCAATTCAGAAAACTTGCTTGCCCGTAAAGGACTTTTTTCGGATATAAGCGGAAATGGTTTAAGGGATAAAGAAACGTTGTTTAATGGACTGAAAGGCAAAATAGTATATATGGAATATAATACGAGCTCGGAGGTCTGGTTTCGACAACTGATAGATATTTTAAATGACGGGCATCCAGTATCTCAGAAAATCTGGATTGATTTCGATGAGAAAAATAAGTTCCCTGCCTACCATCCGCCAAACACCAATGTGAAAAATAAAGTTTCAGTAGTACAAATGCAGAACAGCCGTTTACCTGAAGCTCTTGCGACAGGTAAAATTGATATAGCGGTTTGTTATGCCCCGATGGCTCAGGAGTATTATGCTGTAGCAGCAGATATTACAGAGAGTATCGCGTCATCTGTTACAGAAATCTTTCTTTCTGAGCAGAAATTTCTTTCAGCGTGGATTGCCAGCGATGCATGGCTGGAATCAAATCGCAGATTGGCACAGAATTTTATAAACGCACTATATGAAGCTGCTCTATGGCGTGCGGTGCATCCCTCAGAAGCGATGCGTGCAGCGGAGCGGCTTTGCGGTAAACAGACAGGTACGTTTGATGTTACGGATCTAGAAATGTTTACTCAATCTGAGTATGAATGGTATTTTGCAGAATCGGAGGGGTGTGAGTATATTCGTTCGCTCTATGCAAATGCCCGCAAACTGCTGCCAGAAGCCGTCCCTGTTAAGCCATTTGATAAAATATGTGATAAGACGCTTATGATAAACGCAATCCTCAATAATAAAAATAGTTAGTGTAACAGGTTACGAGTTTTGCTGTATTATTGCTTCATGGCTGTAATAAAAAATACCGATAAAATACGTATGCGAAAATTATGCCTTCTTTCTTTTCTGGTAGTCGGGAGTATTGTGTGTGCTCTTGCCGATACGCTTCCGTTATATACACTGCCTTCGCGTTTACCTCCGCAGACTGAAAGAAATACTGTGCAGAATATGATTGTTGGAGCAGAAAGTGGTCTATATTTAATCAATTCTGCTAATACAGCCATACCGTTATGGACAGAAGGAAGGGTTTCTCAAATTCAGCAAATACGAACTGCTGATGGTGATGAATGGTTTTTTCTTACTTCGAAAGGGCTTTTATACAGTAGTGATCTGAAGCATTTTGAATATAGAATGCAGGGGTTGCCGTCAATTACAATAAAAGAATATAAAAATAAAGAAACATCATTTAGAAAGGCAGCCCGCGATTTAAAAGACTTTTCTGTTCATCCCTCTGATCCTCGTATTATGGCAACTCTGACGAGAGATGAGGTGTTTCTATCACGAGACGGCGGGCTTTCTTGGCAGTCTTTAGGGTTTAATGCCAAAACAACCGGAACAAAAGCAGTCTGTGTGGCTGATATGCCTGTACCAGATGGAAGCGGAAATACAGAACTTATTGTGTTTATGTCCCATGCGCTGTATGGGTTATCATATATAAAACCTGATTCTCTGCATCCTCAGTGGGTTGATATCACTGCCGGTTTCGGAACACTGCCGACATCCGGCATTATAGATGAAATTTCTGATATCCTTGCTGTTGAACAGCCTCAGAACGATGGTTCAATTAGAACAGAGATTTACTTGGCACAAACTTTTATACCGGCCCTGTATCGTTTGAATTGGGAATCGAAAAGTGCCGAAACATTATTTCGTGGACCAGAATACCAATCGACAATTGATGGATTATACTGGACCGGTAATAATCTGATTTTTACCCGGCCTGATGAGATTGCGCTGTTTAATGTCTTTACTAAAAATATGATAGGAGCTCCGGCTGAATTTGCCAACTGGAAACAGGCACTTTCTTCTGTGCCTGAACCGATTTATTCTGCATATATTCCGCAGAATTTAAGTGGTTTTGATCGTAGTCTGTTATTGAATGAATTGTGGATGCTTAATCCCCGGACTATTATCGGAAAATATAAACAGATGGCTTTGAATAAAGAAAGCTTATATGTACCGGCATGGCAGGTCACAGATAAAAATGGAATAGATAAATTCCTGAAAATAATGGAAGATAATCATCTGGATAGTCTTGTGATCGATATGAAGGACGATTATGGGGCTCTGCGTTATAATGCCAGAGATCCTGCTGTTCTTGAAAAAGGATATGTAAGTCGATATGCGGTTGATCTTGAAAAACTGATTCCGGCATTTAAATCAAAAGGCAAATACCTCATTGCCCGTATTGTTGTATTTAAAGATAAGAATCTTGCATCGTATGATAAATGTCAGTATGCGGTGTGGGATCGTGCACTTAATAAGCCTTGGATTGGATTAAAAGGGTATGAAGAAGTTTCTGTTGATGAGAACTCTTCAAACACTGACAAATCTGTTGTAGCCGATATATCTTCAGGTAGTGAACAAACAGGCAGTACAGCGGAGGTAAAAAAAGTTCCTGTTTACTATGATGAAGCATGGGTTGACCCATATTCAGAAGAAGTCTGGGAATATAATATCGCCGTTGCACAGGAACTTATAAGACGTGGTTTTGACGAAATTCAATTTGATTATATTCGATTCCCGACTGATGGTCTTAATTTATATAATGCTTCGTATCGTTGGAAAAGTAATGGAATGGATATGGAAGGAGCTCTTCTCTCATTTCTGGCGTATGCAAGACAAAATATCAATGCGCCTATCGGTATTGATATTTATGGAGCGAATGGTTGGTACCGCAGTGGAACACGTACTGGGCAGGATGTGGAACAGCTTGCTGATTATGTTGATGTAATATGTCCGATGTTTTATCCTAGCCATTTTGAGCAGGAGTTCTTAGCTCATGACCCGCCGGAGGAACGTCCATATCGTATTTTATATTATGGTTCATACCGTTCATCAATGATAGCACGAAACAAGGTTGTTATCCGTCCGTGGATACAGGCTTTCTATTTGAACGTATCATATGACCGCCAGTATTATAATAAAGATTATGTGCAGAAACAGGTATTTGGTGTACGAGATGCTTTAGATCGAGGTTTTATGTTCTGGAATAATTCTGGCCGCTATGAGGATATTCAGCCGCCGCCATCGTGCCTTGATCGCTATCCATGGTCTGCAGCTGAAGCGAATCCTGCTTTTCGCCAGCCGGCGTTTGGCGGCGTGTGGGGAGCTTCTGCTGAACTTCCCCGTATTTCTGTTCCTGTGATAACACAGCCTGTTAAACCGGAGAATACACAATAGTATGTTTATTCCTGAAGTATATGAGTGGGGATTGTCTGTAATCCGTTTTGTTCAGCAGATTGATAATCCATGGGTTATTGCCTTGATGAAAGGTATTTCATTTGTGGGTGATGTACCTTTTTATCTGCCGGTTCTTGCTGCTCTATTCTGGTGCTCGAATACATCGCATGGATTTCGTATCGCATGTACAGTTCTGTTTTCGACAGGCTTGAATACAGCTCTCAAAAATGTACTATGTATCTCACGTCCCTTTGTAGTTGATCCTGAAGTGGGGTTAGATTTTGTATCTGGATATTCAACTCCGTCAGGACATGCGCAGTTATCCGCAACTTTTTGGCCTCAAGCTGCTGAATATCTGCATCACAGATGGCTTCGTCTAATGGCGGCATTGCTTCCCCCCGTGTTAATTGGTTTTTCTCGTATATATCTTGGAGTTCATTATCCGTCAGATGTTCTTTTGGGCTGGATCATTGGTACGTTGTTATCGCTGGGAGTTCTGCTGTTCTGGGATACTGCTGCAACATATATGGTTCAGTTTCCCCGCATAGTGCGCATACTATTGCTCGCAGTTATTTCTGTTTGCCTGAATTATTTTTCTGGCAGTGAAATTATTCCTTCTGCACTTTTTTTCGGATTTTCAACGGGATATGTGTTATTGTGTGAAACAGCATCAGTTGATGGCAGACTTGGTTCTTTTATGCAAAAAAGCCTGCGCATTGTCATTGGTGGTGTTATATTATTTGGAGTACATATGATGCTGAAGATCTTGCTGCACTGTATTACTGAACAGAATATGCTGTTATTGGTGTTTGCGCAGTATGTATTGCTTGGTTTTTGTGCATCATTTGCTCTGCCGCATCTGTTTTTGCAGATAGGACTGTATGGCAGAAGCCGTATATAGGAGATGATATGATTGCGGGATATACACCTGACGAACCAATTGCAGCAATTGCGACAGCACTTGTACCGTCTGCACTGGGTATTATCCGTACTTCTGGTGCGGGAGCGCTGCATCTTGTTGGAAAACTTTTTTCCCGGCCTGCTGCACTTCTTTCTGCCCGTCCGTCCAGTCTGGTTTATGGATGGATCTGTTCGCCATCTGGAGAGCATGTTGATGAGGTGCTTCTTGGTGTATTTTGTGCGCCGAAAAGTTTTACCGGCGAGGATATGGTTGAAATTTATTGCCATGGTGGTACGGCTGTTGTACTGAAAATATATCAGCTGCTATTGCAGACGGGATTTCGTGAAGCAAAACGTGGCGAGTTTACGTTTCGTGCGTTTGTGAATGGCAAAACTGATTTAACGCGGGCGGAAGCGGTACATGAAATAATCGATTCTAAAACGGATGAAGCGCGCAGTCATGCAGCGGATCGATTGTCTGGGCGGTTATATCAGGAATTAGCTTTGATAAAAAAACGGCTTGTACATACACTCGCTGCTCTTGAAGCGGAGATAGAATATCCTGAGGATGAAGAAACAATTGCGGATGCATTTGATGCATCAGAGTTGATTCTGGTACAAGAGGAATTGAGCCGCATGTGTGCCTCTTGGACAAGTGAAAAGCTGTACCAGGATGGTGCAAGGGTGATATTGTGCGGAAAAACAAATGCGGGAAAATCAAGTTTGTTTAATACCTTGCTTAAAGAGGAGCGGGCTATTGTATCCGATATTCATGGTACGACACGGGACTGGCTTGAATGCGGGGTTTCGTTTGGAGGTTTACCTGCTCGGCTTTTTGACACTGCGGGGCTGAGGGAAACGGAAGATATCATAGAGCGTAAGGGCGTAGAACGGACTGAATCTCTTGCGGGAGCTGCTGATCTCATGCTGTATGTTATTGATTCCCATATCGGTATCACTGATGACGATAGAAGATTCCTCTTGGCTTTTGCGGCTGAATATCCGGCTTTGCCCATTCTGTTGGTTTATAATAAGAATGACGCGGTATCCGATATACCTGCTGTATATGAAATAAACGGACATTCCTTTCCTTTTGTTTCTGTAAGTGCGAAATTGGGAACAGGTATTGATACTCTGACAGCTGAGGTGCGTAAGTTGCTGGGAGCATGTAACGAAACTGTTCGTGAACATCCCGGTCTTGGCTCCCGTCGTCAGCGGCGTGCTGCTGGTGAAGCGCTTGATTCTATTTCTCATGCGTTGCAAATTGCGCAGGATCATTCGCTTCCTCTTGATGCCGTTGTACAGGATATAGAAGATGCGCTTGATTTTCTGGGTGAAATAACAGGCGCGGTGACACCTGATGATATCTTGGATACAGTCTTTTCACAATTCTGTCTTGGTAAATGATTCCTTCCTTATATCCAGCGTATTTTCGATACGCTGATTTTCATATCCATTTTGATTGGTATCACGATGAGGAGCTGCATCAGGCGCATAGGCTTATTAAGAATGAGCGTATATTAGCAATAGCTGCTTCTATGGATGCTGTCAGTTATCGGCATATTTGTGAAGAATCTTCTGTAAACCCGTATATTATTCCCACATTCGGTATTCATCCTGCCAGAGCTGCAAGCTGTCCGTTCTCTCAGCAGCTTGCGGATATAGACCGTTTTGCAACAGAATCTCCGCTTATTGGTGAAATTGGTCTTGATCTGTTCTGGGTCTGGGATACCATACATGATGCGCCTGTTGTGCCTGAAACTGCAGGTTGTACACCTGCAAGACAGGAACAAGTTTTGTCTGCGATTTTAGATGCCGCAAACAGATTGAATAAATACTGTGTGCTGCACACAAAAGGGGCTGAGCAGCGAATATATGATATATTAATGGATTTTCCGCATGTAAAACCAATTATTCACTGGTACAGCGGATCAGCGGCGATTTTTGCACGTATGATGGAACGGGGGTGGTATGCTACGTTTAGTGGTGAACTGTGTACATCTCCTGCTGTGCGTGAACTTCTCCAACTTGTTCCCGCTGAGCGTTTGCTTGCAGAAACAGATAATCCTGATGCTGGTCCATGGCTTGGGCTGCCTGATTCTTCGCCTGCTCTCATCAGAGATGTTTTTTCTGCGATAGCGAAATACCGGCATACAGAATATGATCAAACTGCCGCGGTGATATGCGAGAATGTTTCCCGTATATTGCAGGATTGCGGGCTATGTGCTGCCTATCTGTAACTACATTGCTGCCTTAAAAGGGTATACGAGGGTGTAAATCTCATATAAATTGTGGATAGAATCTGAAATAGTGTTGCGGGAATCTTTCCCCTGCGATACTTGTCTGATAAGCGATAGTTTTGTTTATCCTACTTGAAAAAAAAGCGGGAAACGTCTAAGATATTTTATAGATATGGAAGCATTGGCACCAGAAAAACTTGAATTGTTAAAACAGTTTATAGAGCCGGATACGCTGGATGCAGTTTCCCAGCTGGCATCTGGCTGCGGTTATGAACAGGCGCTTAAAGCTGCCAGTTTTGTTGCGCGTGATTTTGGCGACGCAGCGTTATATGAGGCGATTGTGGGACATGGCGCTGATGATGTCTCGACAGAACAGCATTTTATTACCAGTTTCCATAATAATTTGAATTTACTGATTGAAAAAACATGGGTAGAAAAAACGGACGAAGCGCTTAAAAGCCAAGTACAGTATCGCCTTGCACAGGTATATAGTCAACTTCAGCGTGGTGATTATGTGCATTCATATACAGAATTACTGACCGTTTTGTATGATTCTGTATTTCTGATGTTTGGTGTGGATGCACGCAGTCCGGAATTTCTTGAATATGCACTTCGTATTGATCCTCAATTTGGTATTTTCTGGTGGTTTCTATATTCGATGCCGGAACAGCCATCTTGGGAAGAGAAAAATTTCCGTATTGTTATGCTGCTGTTTATGCTTTTTATTGCTAATTATTAATCACGTTATGTATTGAATATGTCAAAAACACCGCGTTGAGAGCGCTGGTATACATTTTCAGAACAGGCTGGTTTATCATGGATATTGGTAATGTGTGTGCCGGATTACGAGCCGGAGCATCGGTTCTTTGTACTCATACAGCACAACAGAAAAACCGCGCTCTCGCGTGGGTTATTGATTCAATTGACGCAGAGCGTGCTGCTATTTTGCAGGCAAATGAAGCAGATGTAGCAAAAGCTGAATCTCAAGGAGTAAAAAAAGGTCTTATCGACAGATTGCGGCTTTCTGATGAGCGTATCAATAGTATGCTTGATAGTATACGTGTGATTATCTCTCAGACTGATCCTGTCGGGCAATATACCAGCGGCTGGAGTACGCCGAATGGACTTCAGATCAGGCAGATTCGTGTACCGCTTGGTGTTGCAGCGATTATTTATGAGTCGCGTCCTAATGTTACTGTTGACGCATTTGCGCTTGCGTACAAAAGTGGGAATGCAATTCTTTTGAGGGGGAGTTCTTCTGCGCTTAATTCAAACAAAGCTTTGATAGCAGCGATTGTTCACGGCCTTAAAGCTGCTGGCGTTGATGGTGTCCCGCAGGCTGTCTATCTTGCTGGCAGCGGAAGTCACGATGAAGTGGAACAGATTCTAAATGCAGAAGGTCTTATTGATGTTGTGTTGCCCAGAGGCGGAGCTGCTCTTATTAAACGGGTTGTATCGGAATCAAAAATTCCGGTTATTGAAACCGGAAGCGGTGTCTGTCACTTGTTTGTAGATGAGAGCGCTGATATAGAGCAGGCTGTCCGTATCGCGGAAAATGGCAAATTACAGCGTCCTGGTGTATGCAACGCGCTTGAAACCATTATTGTGCACAGGGCGATTATGGAGAGTTTCTTACCGCGGCTTGAAGCTGTTTTTGCTGGCCGCGCACAGTTGCGCTGCGATACTGATTCATTTGCAGTTCTTTCCGATGCAGCAGCTGCGGCAGGCCGAAAAGACTGCGTGATCCCTGCTACAGAAGATGATTTTGGTTTTGAATTTCTTGATTATATTCTTGCTGTTAAAACTGTTTCTTCTCTTGCAGAGGCGATTGATTATATTAATACACACAATACTCGGCATTCAGAGTCAATTTGTACTCGGAATCTCAGTAATGCAAAGCTTTTTCAGCAGTTGGTAGATGCGGCCTGCGTATACGTGAATGCCTCTACTCGGTTTACGGATGGCGGAGAATTTGGTTTTGGTGCGGAATTGGGTATCAGCACGCAGAAACTGCATGTACGCGGGCCGATGGGGTTGTCCGCCTTAACGACAACAAAATATCTTATCGACGGCGAAGGACAGATTCGATGAATTCTATCCAGGAAACAATAGCACATGCTCGTAAAATAGTAATAAAAATCGGTTCTAATACGCTTGCGAAAACTGATGGAACAATCAATTACAGTTTTATGCAGGATCTTGCTCGTCAGTGTCATGTATTTATACAGCAGAATAAGCAGATTGTGCTTGTTTCATCTGGTGCGCAAGTTGCCGGCGTATCAACAATTGATCGCTGGGTGAGAAAGAAAGATATTCATTACCGCCAGGCACTATGCGCTATTGGACAAGTTGAACTGATGGATAAATGGCGCTGTGCGTTCGGAGATTTTGGGTATCATATAGGTCAGCTCTTGCTGACAAAAGAAGATTTTGAAGATCCTCATCGAACACTTAATATGCGCAATACGCTTTTTACGCTTGTTGATGAAGGTGTTGTTCCTGTTATCAATGAGAATGATTCTGTGTCGTTTGATGAAATTAGTATTGGTGATAATGATAATCTGAGTGCGCTGACAGCAATTCTATGGAATGCAGATTTGTTGATTTTATTTAGTGATATTGATGGTGTCTATACAGATAATCCGAAAACAAATCCAGATGCGAATCTTGTTGAGATTGTGGAGGATATCGCGGCGTTAAAATCAAGTATCCATATAGGTGGTGTCAACAGTTTTGGTACTGGGGGTATGGCGACAAAATTACAGGCTGCTGAAAAAATTACTGCATATGGTATTCCGATGATTCTTGCAAACGGTGGCAGAGATCATATTCTTGAGCAGCTTGCTGCAGGTACTGCGACTGGTACGCTGTTTGTAGCGAGCTGGGAATAAGAGGTAACTGATGAGTGAATTAAGAACTGATATCCGTGTCGCATGTATTGGCTGCGGAACAATGGGAGCCGCTATTATGCGAGCAGTAATACAGACAGTTGATGCTGCACATGTTATTGTCAGCGGCGGTAAATCGCAGAGAGCTGCTGATTTTGCTCGTTCATCAGGATGTCTTTTTGCCGCATCTAATACAGAAGCTGTCGTTGGTTCTGATATTATTTTTCTTGGTGTCAAACCAGCTGTAGTATCCTCTGTCCTGACTGAAATTAGTCCTGTTTTGAACGGAAAAATAGTCGTATCAATGGCAGCCGGTGTTTCTCTTTCTCAGCTTGCAGTACGGGATGACACTCGTTATGTGCGCATTATGCCGAATACACCTGCAATTATCGGTGAGGGGATGATAGCGATGTGTGGTGCTGATGGTGTTGATGAAAAAACATTATCCGAAATAGCATCTTTGCTTGCGCCGGCAGGAAAAGTAGAAATTGTTCCCGAAAAACTGATAGACTGTGTAGGAGCTGTTAGCGGCTCAGGGCCTGCATATTGTTTTCTTTTTATAGAGGCACTTGCGGATGCCGCGGTTATGCTTGGAATGCCGCGTAAACAGGCATACATTTATGCTGCGCAAACAGCAAAAGGTTCTGCGGAATTGGTTCTGCGCAGCGGCCGTCATCCTGGAGACTTAAAAGATGATGTATGTTCTCCAGGAGGAACAACAATTGCTGCTATCAAAAAACTGGAAGAAGGTGGGCTGCGTGCGGCGGTAATGAACGCTGCGCAGGCTGCGTATGACAGGACTCTTGCCCTGAGAAAGGAATAGGCTAAAATATATATTGTGTATAACCCCGCTGCTGCGGGGCTGTCATAGTTAATCAGTGTTCCGCGGCTTTATTTCTGAAAAGAATCAAGGATCGAGTCCATTGTATTTTTTAATTCTTCCTGTTGTTCTTCAGAGGCGTTTTGCTGAAGTTTTTCGATGCGGGTGTTGAGTTCTTTCATCCGTTCCGAGAGTTTTTCCATTTCTTTTTTTGCTTTCTCATCTCCTGCGAGCGCTTTCGGCATTAATTCTGCATATTGCAAACCAGCTTCCTTGTATTCACTGAGAATCTTTTCATAATTGTCTTTCGCGCATCCGGTTACTGAAAGTACTGCGCACAGTGCGCAGCAGATTATGAGACCGTTTTGTTTTTTTCTGTTACTCATATATTCTCCTGAATTTGATAATAGAAACAGTTTATACTAAGTATATCAGCCATGCAATCAGATAATACGATTAATTATTTAAAACTCAGTCGTACACCAAGTGAAAACTGTGTACTTGTAGTTCCGGGGGTTGAATCATTTGTATATGAGACAGTGCTGCCAATAGCTCCTGAGTAAGATTTACCGTTTTTACTTTCATAATATTCATAACGAAGTGTTATCCCTAGGTTTGATATTCTGCATCTATTGTGCGGAAACTGATAACTGATTCCGATACCTACAGCGACACCCTGACCGCCGCGCATTTCATCGTAAAACTGAGAATTACGTAACAAGTGCAAATCAAGACTGTCTACATAGACATATGGATACCAGTGTATATATATATCAAGCAGACAGTGCTGCAATGTTATCTGGAACGCGGCTCCCGCTATCGGAAGATATATGATCTGTTCATATGAGATAACGTCACCTGAAAATGAATAAGACGTTTCTTCTCCGGTAAGGTTTCCGATATGGTATTTTGCATTTCCATTACTGCCTGTCCATTTCTGTCTGATATACCGCAGACCTCCAAGAGGCGTTAATTCCGCGGTACCGAAATTGAATGTGTAGCCGATTTGTCCTTCTAAGATAAATCGTTTGTTTATCCGCATATCATGAGAAGAATAATGGGTATTTTTGGTTAAATCCTGGGAATACAGCCAGTCATAGTCTTTCATAATACCGCTCGTGACAGGCAAGGAAGTAAGAAACAATCCGCTGATGCAGATTCCATACAGAATGATGTTCCCGTCTATCTGCGCGTAATATGACGGCTGTTCTTGCCAATCAAGACGGCTCATAGTTTCGCCTGTCGGATAAAACACATATTCCTCAACTGTGCCGATTTGAATGCCAGTTTGGACGGAAGCAGAGAATGTAAGTGGGGTCGGAGGCCGCAGAGAGAGTAAAGTTGTTGTTTTCTCAGCGGCGAATGTATATAGACAGCAGAATAATAATATAGTATGGATTATTATATTTCTAGCCATACTGTGAGAATATAGCAGAAAAAAAATATATTAAAGAGGTGTTTATTGATAATAATGATCGTTTCGATATGCTTGGTGACATTACCACAACTGCTGTGGTATTATGAGAAGAGGCAGGTATTGATGATATGAGATGTTGTATCGGTAAATATTTGAATGGAAAAGTAATTATTGCTGTTATTTTTCTCGGAGTTCTCGCTGTTATTGCCTATTTTAGTATTCATTCTATGAATCACTCTCTGTTGGAAAATGCACAGACAATGGGAACCGAAATTGCAAGTCGTGTATCTCTTGCAGAAGAAAATGCGATTATGTTGTACGAACAGGTGGTGATGTTCGGTGCACAGGGACTCTATGAACAACTGCGGAGCGGTGCGTCTTTTGATGCCATGCATCTGTGGATGAAATATTTTGTAGAGTATATACAGGAGACATTAAAACTGTCTAATCTTGAAATTTATGCTGCGATTGATGATAAAATACTTGGCCTGACTCCCTGGGAAGGTGACTCAACTTTTGATGTTCAGAATGCATTTTGGTATAAATTGGCTATAGAAAATCCAGGAAAGACAATGTTTACTGATGCCTATACAAATGTCAGAACAGAAGAAACTGCTATTACACTTGTCCGTAAACTTCCTGGTTCTGATACAGTCTTTGCGCTTAATCTGTATACAAAATATCTGAAAAACTGGCCGCAGATTGATTCTGCTCCACAGGGGACAAGTTATTATTTCTGTGACAGCAAAGGAAATTTACTTTGCAGCAATTTAACCAATTCTGTTGATGCATCAGTGCTGCAGAGAGAGCTCGCTGATGTATTTAGGGAAATCAATTCTGATCCGTATAAAGACTCTCAGTTGTTTTTCGTTGATGAACTTGGTATTAAACGAGGGGTTTATTATCATCGTGCTTCAAATGGGTGGCTATCAATTATAACTATTCCGCGTGATGCTCTGCTTGAAGGACTTGAAGGTGTCACTTCAATGTTTATTGCATTAATTGTATCTGGGTTGGTTATTGTTTTTGTATTAATGATACTTAACCGTATTTCAGAAGGTAAAGCTGAATTATATAACCGCATCACGCGGGTGCTGGGACATTCTTATTTTGCGTTATATCTGATTGATATTCAAAATGGTGTATATCGGATGCTCAAAGCGTCCGATTATGTTCGGAATCATGCTTCTGCGGAAGGTCGGTATTCTGTATTACAGGATGTCCTTGCCGCTAATTTGCAGCCGGGAACAGAACTGGCTGATTTTTATCAGAATCTTTCTTTGGAAAATATACAGCGTCTTGTTTCCAGGCGGATACATGATTACAGTATTGATATAAAGCAATTATTTAACGGCGAGTACCGTTGGATTCAGTTTCAGATGTTGTACAGTGAATCTTTGCCGGGGCACGAAGTAGTTCTCGCTGTAAAAGAAGTGAATGCGGTAAAAGAGGCTGCTCTTATCCAGCAGCAGCTTTTAAATGATACGGTGACACAGCTTCAGGAAGAATCTCGCGCAAAACAGGCTTTTTTTTCCAGTATGTCGCATGATATGCGGACTCCATTGAATGTTATTCTTGGGCTGGTTGATCTTGCTGGAAAGTACATCTGTGATCGGGTTAAGATGACTGATTATCTTGATAAAATACGTATAGCGAGCAATCAGCTGCTTGAACTGATTAATGATATCCTTGAAATGGCGCGAATAGAGGAGGGCGGAGACTCTGTATCAAGATGTGAATTTTCGTTGCGGCAAAAGGTTGAAGAACTTATATCTGTTTTTGTTCTGCTTGCTGAGCAGCAGGAAAAAATATTTAATGTGACATTGGAAATTCCTGATAATACTGTGATCGGTGATTCATTTAAGGTTCAGCAGATATTGAATAACCTGTTGTCCAATGCGTTTAAGTATACCAGAAAAGGAGATACAGTTACACTGACTGTAACAAAAATTCCTGATGTACGCAATAAATTCCCTAAATATGAATTTATCATTCGTGATACGGGATATGGAATGTCTGCTGAATACCTAGAAAAATTATTTACTCCGTTTGAACGTGAAAACCGTGAGTCAATGCGGCATATAAAGGGTACTGGACTTGGTATGCCGATTGTACGAAACGCAGTTGTGAAAATGAATGGGCAGATTAGTGTAGAAAGTAAAATAGATGAAGGTTCCTGTTTTATGGTTATTCTTCCATTTGAACAGGGTGGAGAAGAGGTTATACAGCCGGAAGAAAAAACAGGCGAAATACCTCAGCTTGAAATGGCTGGAAAACACATACTTCTTGCTGAAGATAATGAAATTAATATGGAAATCTCCTGTGAGGTTCTTGAGCAAAATGGCTTTATAGTCTCAAAGGCGTGGAATGGTAAAGAGGCTGTTGATATTTTTGCTGCGAGTACAGTGAATTATTTTGATGCAATTCTGCTTGATATGCAAATGGATGTGATGGACGGTTGTACTGCTGCTTCTCATATCAGAAAACTTAACAGAGAAGATGCCAGTACAGTACCAATAATTGCGGTGACGGCAAATACATATTCGGAAGATATTGCCAGAACTCGGGAAGCCGGAATGAACGCACATGTATCAAAGCCCATTGATTTTACAGTGTTAAGAAAAACGATGCGAGATTTGATTTTAGCTCATGGGAAATCGTAATCTCTCCAAGCTTATACATTTTAACTTGAAAAAAACTGCATATGGATGTATGCTGTTTTATGGATTTATATGCATAATTAAATTCATTATATTATATTACTATACTACTACGGAAGGACGGTGCTATGTCTGAGAAGAAAATGGTAATGATCGACGGAAATACAGCCGCAGGTCATGTTGCCCATGCTTTGAGTGAAGTAATTTCTATTTATCCGATTACTCCATCCAGTCCCATGGGCGAGGTTGCTGATGAATATTCAGCAAAAGGCAAAAAGAACATCTGGGGTACAGTTCCTGATGTCGTAGAGATGCAGTCTGAAGCCGGTGCCGCTGGTGCTGTTCATGGTGCATTGACAACCGGTGCTCTGAGTACGACATTCACTGCTTCTCAGGGTCTGCTTCTTATGATTCCTAATATGTATAAGATTGCAGGTGAGCTAACCAGTACTGTTTTCCATGTTGCTGCTCGTGCTCTTGCAACAAGTTCTCTGTCTATTTTCGGTGATCATCAGGATGTTATGGCATGCCGCCAGACCGGTTGGGCAATGCTTGCGTCAAACAGTGTGCAGGAAATTATGGATTTGGCTGTAGTCGCTCATGCTTCAACGCTGCGTGCCCGTGTTCCATTCCTTCATTTCTTTGATGGGTTCCGTACTTCACACGAAATTCAGAAGGTTGAAGAAGTTTCCTATGAAGTAATGCAGAAAATGATTGATGATGAGCTTGTCCGCGCTCATCGTGCTCGTGGATTATCACCAGAGCACCCAGTACTTCGTGGTACCGCGCAGAATCCTGATGTATACTTCCAGAGCCGTGAAGGTGTGAACAAGTATTATGAAGCTGTTCCCGGTATCGTTCAGGAAGAAATGGATAAATATGCAAAGCTGACAGGACGCCAGTATCACCTGTTTGATTACTATGGTGCACCTGACGCTGAAAAAGTTATCATTATTATGGGATCCGGTGCGGAAACATGTGAAGAAACTGTAGAAGATCTGAACAAGAAAGGTGAAAAACTTGGTGTTCTTAAAGTTCGGTTGTTCCGTCCGTTTAACGCGGAAGCTTTTGTGAAGGCGCTGCCGTCAACAGTAAAAGCTATTGCTGTTCTTGATCGTACAAAGGAACCTGGATCTCTTGGAGAACCGCTGTATGAAGATGTTCGTACTGCAATTGGTGAGATGCAGGCTGCGGGCAAATGTCCATTTAGCAGCTACCCGACAATTCTTGGTGGACGATATGGACTCGGTTCAAAAGAATTTACCCCTGCTATGGTTAAGGCGGTCTTTGATAATCTCGGCGGCAAAAATATTCCTCATTTTATTGTTGGTATCAAAGATGACGTTCTCGGGCAGAGCCTTGAATACGATACTTCGTATGTTATTAACGAAGAAGGCATGAATGAGGCCATGTTCTATGGTCTTGGTTCTGATGGTACTGTTGGTGCGAATAAGAATTCTATTAAAATTATTGGAGACGCCCGTCCTGAACTCAATGCTCAGGCTTATTTCTCTTATGACTCCAAGAAATCCGGTGGATTTACTGTATCACATCTGCGGTTTGGTCCGAAAGCTATCCGCCGCCCGTATCTGATTACCAGTGCAGACTTTGTCGCCTGCCATAAGTTTACCTACATGGAACTGTATGATATGCTTGATGCGGCAAAAACTGGTGCAACATTCCTTCTGAACAGCCATTACGGTCCTGAAGAAGTCTGGAAACATATACCTGTTGAACAGCAGCAGAAAATTATTGATAAGAAACTGAAGTTCTTCGTTATCAATGCGTTTGATATTGCGGGCAAAGCCGGTATGGGAACCCGTATTAATGTTGTCATGCAGGCAGCGTACTTTAAGATTTCTGGTGTTCTTCCTGAAGCGACAGCTGTTGAATACATGAAGAAATTCATTGAAAAATCATACGGCAAAAAAGGCGCAGATGTTGTACAGAAGAATATCAACACGATTGATTTAGCTCTTGCTGCTGTGCATGAAGTAGCATATCCGGATCATACAGAAGGCGATCTTCATATGAAGAGTGCTATGAATTCTCAGGACCCATTTGTGCGCGATGTATTGGGTGCTATGGCTGCACAGCAGGGTGATAAACTGCCGGTAAGCAAGCTGCCTGCTGACGGAACATTCCCCACTGCTACAACTCAGTATGAAAAACGCGCTATTGCAGAAAAAGTTCCTGAATGGGATCCATCTGCATGTATTCAGTGCGGTCAGTGTACAGTTGTATGTCCGCATGCTGTTCTTCGTATCAAAGAAATGGACGATGCAGCTGTTGCTGCTGCGCCTGCTGGATTTAAGACTGCAGAGATTAAACCGAAAGCTGTTGCTGGAAGAAAGGCTACATTGCAGGTGTCTGTAGAAGATTGTACAGGCTGCGGATTGTGTGTTTCTGTTTGTCCTGTTAAGGGTAAAGAAGATCCCTCCAAACATGCAATCAATATGGTTCCTTTTACTGAAGAAGTCCGTTCTGTCGGTGCAAAAAGCTGGGATTACTTTATGTCTCTGCCTGATGCAGATCCGAAAACGCTTAATCTGTCAACACCCAAAGGGCTGGCTCAGAAACGCCCGCTGTTTGAATTCTCCGGCGCCTGTGCAGGCTGCGGTGAAACTCCATATGTAAAGCTGCTCAGTCAGCTGTTTGGTGATCGTGCGGTTATTGCAAATGCCACTGGATGTTCTTCTATCTACGGCGGTAATCTGCCTTCTACACCGTATGCAAAAGATGCAAGCGGACGTGGTCCTGCTTGGTCTAATTCTCTGTTTGAAGATGCTGCTGAATTTGGATACGGTATGCGTATGACCAGTGACAAACTGGCGCAGTATGCACGTGAAGTTGCCGTATCTGCAAAAGAAAAAGGAATCGCAGCTGATATTATTAGCAGAATTCTGGAAAATGAGCAGGCTGATGATGCCGCTATCGCTGCACAACGTGATAATGTCGCGGCTTTGAAAGCGGAGCTTGCAAAGAGCAGCGACCCGATCGCAAAAGAACTGGATTCTTTGACAGACCACTTTATTAAACGCTCTGTGTGGATTATTGGTGGTGACGGCTGGGCATATGATATCGGTTTCGGCGGATTGGATCACACACTGGCATCAGGGCGCAATATCAATATTCTTGTTCTTGATACGGAAGTATACTCCAATACTGGCGGTCAGATGTCAAAGGCGACTCCAATCGGTGCTGTCGCAAAGTTTGCCGCTTCCGGTAAGACAACAAGCAAGAAAGATCTTGGCATGATTGCGATGAGCTATGGATATGTATATGTTGCCCGTGTTTCCATGGGAGCAAATATGAACCAGGTCATTAAGGCGTTCCGTGAGGCGGAATCTTACAATGGTCCTTCCATTATTATTGCATATGCGCACTGTATTAACCACGGAATCAACATGAGTATGGGTCTTACCAACCAGAAAGAAGCTGTTACATGTGGTTTATGGCCTCTATATCGGTATGATCCTCGGCTGGTTGAACTGGGCAAGAATCCGTTCCAGCTTGATAGTAAAGAGCCTGATTATAATCTGGCTGACTTTATGTATAAGGAAGTTCGCTTTAAGTCTCTTAAAGCTGCTAATCCGGAACGTGCTGCCATGCTGCTTGATAAGGCGGTTGCGAAAGCAAAACGCCAGTATCAGGAATATAAGTATTTGGCAGAACGCGGATTCTAACACTATGCGGCAGTTGAAAACGACAACTGTATTCAACTGAGCGATAAGAACGCAGGGCACTTGTGACAGTGTCCTGCGTTTTCATTTTAAACTACAGAGTCGGTTAGTTTATAATTTAGTTGCCATACTGTTTTTAACGTATCTTTTGTTTAATAATAAATTAAAAACTGATCGATATACGTTCATCTTTAATCCAATAATAGATTTAGAATAGGCGGAAATCAGTGTATCTCTGATTAACTACTAGTTTAAAAACGGATGAAAAATACTGTATAATTTTTTTGTTTATATATGTTAAATAAAAAATATTGACACGAATTATTTTTAATGCTAGGATAAATGCAAGCTTGTAAATAAGCTGATAAACTCTCTCCGATGTCCAGTTTTGCTGGACGGGCTCGCTGCTGCTCGGCAGTGAGCCTTTTTTGTTTATATATACTTGTTTAAAAATGGAATTGCGATCTCGAATATTCCCCATTTGGCAGCTGCTAATTAATCGTAATGATACTGTTGGGAGGGACTGATTCTGTTACCCATGTATTACCACCGATAATACTATGGGCGCCAATACTTGTTGAACCGCCAAGAATAGTTGCGCCCGCGTAGATGGTAACATAGTCGCCGATTGTTGGATGCCGTTTCCTATTTTGCATTTCTTTGCGTACACTGTGTGCTCCAAGAGTTACTCCTTGGTAGATTTTTACATTCATACCGATAATGCAGGTTTCTCCAATTACGACACCGGTTCCATGATCGATAAAAAAGGATTGGCCAATTTGTGCTCCGGGATGGATATCGATGCCTGTTTTGCCGTGAATATATTCGCTCATTATGCGCGGAATGATGGGGACACCGTTTTCATATAGAAAATGAGCGATGCGGTGAACAATAATTGCTTCAAAACCTGGGTAAGAAAGAATTATTTCTTCATTAGAACGGGCAGCTGGGTCGCCTGCAAGTGCCGCTTGGAGGTCAAGCAGTAAGATCCTGCGTATTTCAGGAAGTTCTTCAATAAGTGCGCAGGCTGTCTGTTCGGCAAGGTGATAGCAATGAGTTTTCTGCTTCTGTTCCTGCGGACATAGATATAATAACCCGCGCTGTGTTTCTCTAGTAAGATCCGCGGCAATGCGGTGAATGGTTTCACCTGTTCGATATCTGAGTAGTTCGCTGTTTTGTACTTCGTTTGTCGCGAATCCTGGAAAAAGCAGATTTTGAATATCCCGCACTATATTGATGACGTTTTGTCTGTTAGGGTAATTTTGAATTCCCTGTATATTGACTGCGCCATAGGTAGAATAGGAATCAAGAAAATTATCAATAAGATTATCAAGGTTCATGCATCGATAATATGCGATATGGCGGGAAATTATCAAGATTTATCAGTCTCCGGTATAAGAAAGCGTAGGTAAGAGACTAATCAGTAATAAATGAAATTATTTACTTGACAAAAAGAGAAAAAGAGAATATAGTTCCTACTACACTTGTTTTCGCCTCTGTAGCTCAGTCGGCAGAGCGCAACCATGGTAAGGTTGAGGTCAGCGGTTCGATCCCGCTCGGAGGCTTTATATAGATGTGTTTTATACACAGGCTTCAGAAGGAGATTTTACTATGGCAAGCAAGAAAAAAACAGCAGTTGAGATTATCGCTCTGCAGTGCACAGAATGCAAACGAAAAAATTATACAACATATAAGAATCGTAAGAATATTCAGGGTAAGCTTGAGTTAAATAAATATTGTCCGTTTGATCGCAAGCATACTTTGCATAAAGAAGCAAAGGCAAAATAAGTTATATTCCTTCTGCCTTGCAGAAGTTTATATATATGCCATACAGTTGTATGGTTTTAGGTCAGTAGCTCCAATGGTAGAGCGTCGGTCTCCAAAACCGAATGTTGAGGGTTCGAGTCCTTCCTGGCCTGTATCTTTTATTCAGAGAGGCTGGTATGGGTAAGATTGTCCGGTTTTGTAAAGAGTGTGGAGCCGAGCTTAAAAAAGTTGTATGGCCCAGCCGCGATGATGTTGTTTCTTCTGTAAAAGTTGTTCTGGTTTCAACAATAATTATTGCCGTTATCCTTGGTGTGCTTGATTTTGTATTTGTGACCGGAATGAATCTGATATTTTAATTAGGCTGTTTAGATGGCACGTAATTGGTATATCCTACATACATATACAGGTTATGAAGGAAAGATAGAGCGAACAATACGTTCTATGATTGAACTTGGAGATCTGTCACCGGACGTGGTTCTGGATGTAAAAGTTCCGATGGAAGATGTTATCGAGGTAAAGGATTCAAAGCGCAGAGTTACGTCGAAGAAATTTCTTCCTGGTTATATCATGCTGGAACTTGATTTGCCTGATATAGGCTGGAAATCAACCTGTTCAGCTATACGGCGTATTGCTGGTGTAACTGGATTTGTCGGTACGAATCCAAGCGAACGTCCTCGTCCTATCAGTTCTGATGAGGCAAAAAGCCTTCTCAGAAAATCAGGAGAGGTAAAAGGTGAAAAGCAACTGCGCATGAAGCAGACTTTTTCTGTTAACGAAAGTGTTAAAATTATTGATGGCCCGTTTGCTTCATTTACCGGTAAAATTGAAGAAGTTAATTTAGAAAAAAATAAATTGCGTGTAACGGTACAGATTTTTGGCCGTTCGACACCTGTTGAAGTTGATCTGCTTCAGGTTGAAAAAGTATAAAAGAGAATGGTTCTACCGCCGTGTCATCGATACGGCGGTTGTTCCTGTTTTGGGAGAGGTTGTCTGCGTCGCAGAGTAAACCTCGCTAGGGAAACGAATTATTGTTTTCCATACCAATAGCAAGGAGAAAATATATGGCAAAAAAGAAGGTAACAGCTGTTATTAAGCTACAGTGCCCTGCCGGCAAAGCGACTCCGGCGCCGCCTATCGGTCCGGCGCTTGGTCCGCACGGTGTCAGTGCGCCTCAGTTTGTGCAGCAGTTCAATGACCGGACAAAAACGATGGAGCCGGGGCTTGTTATCCCAGTTATCATCACTGTGTATCAGGACAAGTCTTTCACTTTCGTTCTGAAGACACCTCCAGCAGCTGTTCTTATTAAGAAGGCGCTTGGCATTGAAAAAGGTGCCGGAAATCCGCTTCGTGATAAGGTTGGAAAGCTGTCTCAGGCAAAACTTGAGGAAATCGCGAAAACAAAGCTACCTGATGTTAATGCAAATGACCTTGAGGCCGCAAAGAAGATTATTGCCGGTACTGCGCGCAGTATGGGTGTAGAGGTGGAGCAGTAATATGGCGCATGGAAAGAAATATCTTGAAGCATTGAAAAAGTATGATGCTTCAAAAGACTATGATGTTGTCGAGGCCTGCAAAATCGTTCAGAATATGAAATTCGCCGGTTTTGATGAGACTGTTGAAGCACATGTTTGTCTTCGTCTTGGAAAAAGTCAGTCTGTACGTGATACTCTGGTATTTCCTCATCAGTTTAAAGCTGAAAAGAAGGTTCTGGTTTTTTGTAAAGAGGATCGCATAAAAGAAGCTCTTGACGCAGGTGCTGCATTCGCAGGTGCTGATGAATATATCCAGAAAGTTAAAGACGGCTGGTTGGATTTTGATATTGCAGTGGCGACTCCTGATATGATGAAAGATGTAGGTCGCCTTGGTATGGTTTTAGGTCGGAAAGGTCTGATGCCGAATCCGAAGACTGGTACTGTAACAAATGATATTACTCATGCAATTGCAGAACTGAAAAAAGGTCGGACTGAATATCGCGCAGACAAAGGCGGCGTTGTCCATATCGCTGTCGGTAAGGTTTCAATGGATGCGGAGAAAATTGCAGAAAACGTTTCAACCCTGCTTTCTGAAATCAGTCGCAAAAAACCTGCTGATGCAAAAGCTGGATTTATTCAGTCTGTATCAGTTTGTTCAACCATGGGACCCGGCGTATGGGTAAATTATAAGGATGGTGAGTAATCATGGCAGTTAGAGCAAAGAAGTTACAGCCTGCAAAAACACAGGCAATTGAATCAGCTAAAAATCTGCTTCAGGGCTATGAGGACTTTATTTTCACTGATTATCGCGGATTAACAGTCGAACAGATAACCGATCTGCGCCATCAGTTACGTGCGAAAGAGTGTTCTTTCAAAGTTGTAAAAAATAATTTTGCCCGGATTGCGTTTGAGGAATTAAAAATAGATTCTGTTTCTGATTTCCTTGCTGGTCCTACGGCTGTCGCCCTTTCAAAGGGTGATACAAACGAAGTTGCAAAAGTATTGTATGACTTTGCAAAAAATGTTCCGGCTCTTGAAATCAAAGGCGGTCTCGTAGGTAACGAGATATATGATGCTGCAAAACTGGAAGCTTTCTCAAAGCTGCCAGGAAAGAGTCAGTTGATTGCTATGATTATGTCTACAATCAATGCTCCTGTTCAGAAACTTGCAGCTACGCTGCAGGCTTATGTGGACAAAAAATCTGCAGAAGGCGGGGCAGAGGCTCCCGCTGCGGAATAATTAATTGGAATAACGAGTCAGGCTTCAATGCTGTCGTCCTGTCCGTTTGTATATTACTTAAAGCTGTACAGATGTATAGCTACTATTTTGCCTATTTGAAGGAGAAGATAATATGGCAGCTCTCACAACAGAACAGATTCTTGATGCTATCGCTTCTATGACCGTTATGGAAGCTTCTGAGCTTGTAAAAGCTATGGAAGAAAAATTTGGTGTAACAGCAGCAGCTCCTGTTGTAGTTGCTGGTGCAGGCGCTGGTGCCGGTGGCGAAGCAGCTGAAGAAAAAACAGAATTTAATGTATCTCTTGAAAGTGCTGATGCTTCAAAGAAGATTGCTGTAATCAAAGCTGTTCGTACAGTAACTGGTCTCGGTCTTAAAGAAGCAAAAGAGCTTGTTGAAGGTGCTCCAAAAGTTCTTAAAGAAGCAGTTTCTAAGGAAGAAGCAGAGAATATTAAGAAAGAAATCGAAGCAGCCGGCGGTGTTGTTAAGATTGCATAATTTCTGCAATAGTGTGCAGACACTGGATTTGCCGGTGTCTGCCGGAACATTTTATCAATATTCTCATTGTTTGTGTAATACAGTATGCTGTCCAGAATCAGTGTATTCGGGCAGCTATACTTGTCTTTAATGATTTTCAAAATATCCCTTTTGTGTGAAGGTGTTCACGCAGAAAGCGCAGAAGTAGTTTAAGGGGGACTTGATGTTCGCAAAGAGTCGGACGATCAATAGACAGTATATTGGCAAAAATATCCAGAATTTTATGGAGTTGCCTAATCTCATCGATATTCAGCTTTCGTCCTATGAAGGTTTTTTACAAAAGGAAAAACTGGATAAGCATGAACCGCTTGCAGATCAAGGTCTGGAAGAAGTATTCCGCTCTACATTCCCGATCGAAAGCCCGAACGGGGACATGACCCTCGAATATGAATTTTACGAACTCGATGAACAGAATATTAAATTTACTGAGCTCGAGTGTAAACAAAAGGGGCAAACATATTCAGTTCCCCTTAAAGCCCGAATTAATCTGGTGTTTCAGCAGACTGGCGAAATTCGTCAGAAAGATATATATATGGGGGATATCCCCCTTATGACAGACCGCGGTACTTTTATTATCAATGGTGCCGAACGTGTTGTTGTTTCTCAAATTCATCGTTCCCCTGGTGTAATTTTTTGCCATGAAAAGGGGGTTTTTTCAAGCAGAATTATTCCTTATCGTGGCAGTTGGCTTGAATTTGAGATTGATCAGAAAAAAGAACTTATATATGCAAAAATAGACAGAAAGAAACGAATACTGGGGACTCTTTTTCTTAGAGCTCTGGGATATAATTCCCGTGAAGAAATCATTCAGGCATTTTATAAAACAGAACCCGCTGTGGTTAACAGTGACCGATCGGTAATAGAAAGTCTTGTCGGTAAGGTCTTGGCGAAACCTGTATATGTCAAAGATCCTGACACAGGAGATGATCGGATCTTGTATAAAGCAGGTGAAAAATTGCATCCGCATAATATTGATGAGCTTTTGCAGTATAGTGTGGAGAATATAGAGGTTATTTCTTTTGAAGCGGAAGGTTCTCTCAATTCGCAGATGATTATTAACTGTTTTGAGCGGGAGGAAATTCGTTATACAAAAGAAGGTTCTGTAAACGGAGAGCCTTCACGTGAAGATGCGCTGATTGAAGTTCATAATGTGCTGATGCCGGGTGAGCCTACTACAATTGATGCGGCAGCAAAAGATCTTGAAAATATGTTCTTTTCTCCTCGCCGCTATGATTTGGGTAAAGTTGGCCGTTATAAGCTGAATAAGAAATTTGACCGGGAAGAAACTGCTTTTACTTTGGTAAAAGATGATATCATCCAGACAATGAAATTCCTGATAAAAGTCTATATCAGGGATGAAAAAATTGACGATATTGACCACCTTGGTAATAGGCGCGTGCGTTCTGTTGGTGAGCTGATGACTAATCAGCTGAAAACCGCCATGAGTCGCATGGAACGTATTGCCAAGGAGCGGATGGGACTGAAAGAGACAGATACCATGAAGCCGCAGGATTTGATTTCCATTAAACCGATTGTTGCGGCAATTAAGGAATTTTTTGGTTCCAGTCAGCTTTCCCAATTTATGGATCAGGTTAACCCGCTTGCCGAATTAACACATAAGCGCCGTCTGAACGCGCTCGGTCCCGGTGGTCTTTCCCGTGACCGAGCAGGATTTGAAGTTCGCGATGTCCATTATACTCACTATGGCCGTATGTGTCCTATTGAGACACCGGAAGGACCGAATATCGGACTGATAGTTTCGCTGGCGATTTATACACGTGTTAATGAATATGGTTTTCTTGAAGCGCCATATCGGAAAATCGAAGACGGAAAAGCGACTGAAACAATAGATTATCTGTCCGCGATGGATGAAGATAAATATTATATTGGACAGGTTTCTGTTGGAATGAATTCTGATGGTTCTTTTGGTACAGAGCAAATTTCCTGCCGGCATTGCGGCGACTATACGACAAAAAATCCAAAAGATGTGCAATACATGGACGTTTCGCCGAAACAGATTATTTCTGTTTCAGCTGCGCTTGTTCCGTTCCTTGAGCATGATGACGCGAACCGAGCGTTGATGGGTTCAAACATGCAGCGTCAGGCTGTTCCATTATTATTCCCGGAACCGCCGCATGTTGGTACCGGTATGGAGCAGAAATGCGCGTATGATTCCGGTGTTCTTATCAAAGCAAAGCGCCCCGGTGAAGTTGTCTGGGTAACATCAGATATGATAAAAGTTCGTCCTGATGAAGCATCTGCGCCCGATCAGATTGATGAGTATCCGTTGCTTAAATATCAGCGGACAAATCAGGATACCTGCTACCATCAGCGTCCCATTGTTGATGTTGGCACACGGGTAGAAAAGGGAACTGTACTTGCTGATGGACCTGCGACATTTAATGGTGAACTGGCTCTTGGACGTAATATTCTTGTTGGGTTTGTTCCTTGGAATGGATATAACTACGAGGATGCGATTCTGATTTCGCAGCGTGTTGTTCGTGAAGATATGTTCACCTCTATTCATATTAAGGAATTTACAACAGAAATCAGAGAAACAAAACTTGGGCCTGAAAAGATAACGCGTGATATTCCAAATACAAGTGAAAAAACACTTGATAATCTTGATACAGAAGGTATTATTCGTGTCGGAGCAAAGGTCTCCTCAGGTGATATCCTTGTTGGTAAGGTGACTCCAAAAAGTGAGACCGAGACAACACCGGAATTTAAACTGTTGAATTCCATTTTTGGTGAAAAAGCAAAAGAAGTCCGTGATTCTTCACTTCGTGTGCCGCATGGTGTTGAAGGAACGATTATAGATGTTCAGCGCCTTCGCCGGACTGAAGGTGATGACTTAAATCCTGGTGTGGATGAAGTTGTAAAAGTGCTTATCGCCACAAAGCGTAAGCTGCGTGAGGGTGATAAGATGGCGGGACGGCACGGAAATAAGGGAATTGTAGCCCGTATTCTTCCGATTGAAGATATGCCGTACCTAGAGGACGGTACTCCGCTTGATATTTGTCTGAATCCCCTTGGTGTTCCTTCTCGAATGAATATTGGTCAGATCATGGAATCAGAACTTGGCCTTGCGGGTAAATTCCTAGACGAGTGGTATGAGGCTCCTGTATTCCAGTCTCCGTCAAATGAGCAGATTTCTGCGAAACTTGTTCAGGCTGGGTTTAAACCAAATTCGAAAGCTGTTTTGCGTGACGGCCGTACTGGAGAGCCGTTTAAGAATGATGTATTTGTCGGTGTCATTTACTTTATGAAGTTGCATCACTTGGTTGATGATAAGATGCATGCTCGTTCTACAGGTCCGTATTCACTGGTTACTCAGCAGCCTCTCGGTGGAAAGGCACAGTTTGGTGGTCAGCGTCTTGGAGAGATGGAGGTCTGGGCATTGGAAGCGTACGGTGCTGCCAATACATTGCAGGAGCTCCTTACCATCAAATCTGATGATATGAATGGTCGGTCCAAAATATATGAGTCGATTGTTAAGGGTGAGCCTTCAACTGCTGCCGGCGTACCGGAAGCGTTCAATGTTATGGTTCAGGAACTGCGAGGACTTGCTCTTGATTTTACAGTATATGATGCAAAAGGTAAGCAGATCGCCCTTACCGAACGCGATGAAGAACTGATTGCTAAGAACAGTTCTAATTTCCAGTAATTAGGAGAATTTATGCGGGATATTCAAGATTTTGACAGCTTGATGATTAAACTTGCTTCTCCGGATACGATCCGTGCATGGTCATATGGAGAGGTGAAAAAGCCTGAGACGATCAATTACCGTACTCTCCGGCCTGAGAAAGATGGATTGTTCTGTGAACGCATATTTGGTACCACAAAAGAGTGGGAATGTTTTTGCGGAAAGTTTAAATCTATCCGGTATAAGGGTGTTATCTGCGACCGCTGCGGTGTTGAAGTAACACATTTTAAGGTTCGCCGTGAACGTATGGGGCATATTGAGCTTGCTGCTCCGGTTTCTCATATTTGGTATTACCGGTCTGTCCCATCGCGCATGGGACTGCTGCTTGACCTGCAAGTTGCCGCACTTCGTTCTGTTTTATATTACGAAAAATATATCGTTATTGATCCAGGTGATACAGACCTGAAAAAAATGGCGCTTTTGACAGAAGATGAATATAACGAGGCAAAAGATCGTTATGGAGATTCGTTTCAGGCTGGTATGGGCGCTGAAGCAATCAAAACTCTTCTTGAAAATCTGAATCTTGACGAACTTGCTGCGGAATTACGGGCAAAGATGATCGAAAAAGGTGCAAAAAGTGATAAGCGCCTTCTTAAACGTATTGAAATCGTGGAGAATTTCCGAGCTTCTTCTAATAAATGTTCATGGATGGTTCTCGATGTAATTCCTGTTATCCCTCCAGAACTGCGTCCTATGGTTCAGCTTGATGGCGGACGTTTTGCGACTTCTGATCTGAACGATTTATATCGGCGTGTAATTAACCGTAATAACCGCCTGAAGCGTTTGCAGCAGTTGTCCGCGCCGGATATCATTATCCGCAATGAGAAACGTATGTTGCAGGAAGCTGTTGATGCGCTGTTTGATAATTCAAAACGGAAACGGGTCGTTAAAGGAGCTTCGAATCGTCCGCTTAAATCTATTTCAGATATGCTGAAAGGAAAGCAGGGGCGGTTCAGACAGAATCTGCTGGGAAAACGTGTTGACTATTCCGGACGTTCGGTAATTGTTGTTGGCCCTGAGTTGAAACTGTGGCAGTGCGGTCTTCCTACAAAAATGGCGCTTGAACTGTTCAAACCCTTTATCATGAAAAAGCTTGTTGATAAAGATGTTGTGTATAATATCAAAAAGGCGAAACTTCTTGTTGAACAGGAATCACCTGAAGTATACGCAATTCTTGATGAGGTTGTGCGTGAACATCCAGTTATGCTTAACCGCGCGCCTACGCTGCACCGCTTGGGTATTCAGGCATTTGAACCTGTTCTTGTTGAAGGCAAAGCTATTAAACTGCATCCGCTAGTTTGTCACGCGTTCAATGCTGACTTTGACGGTGACCAGATGGCGGTGCATGTTCCTCTGACGCAGGCTGCACAGATGGAGTGCTGGACATTAATGTTGTCGGCAAGAAATCTGCTTGATCCGGCTAACGGTAAAACGATTGTATATCCGTCACAGGATATGGTGCTTGGAATTTATTATCTGACTAAGATAAAACCGAAACATGATGATGGGGCTGTCTCTGGCGAACATCATCTAAGACGGTTCAGTTCTGAAGAAGAAGTATTCCTTGCCGCTGAAGCAGGCAGTATTGGCTGGCAGGAAGAAATCCTGGTACCAGTAAGAAAGGCTCCGTATAATGGCATTATAACAGCCACAACAGCCGGGCGTCTTCGTTTTAATGAAGAAATGCCGCCAGAAGTTGATTTTGTTAATGATCTGCTTGGTGACAAACAGCTGAAAGCGCTGATTGAAAAAGTATATAAAGAAAAAGGCCCGTGGCTGACAGTACAGATGCTTGACGCAATCAAATCAGTTGGGTATCGGTATGCCACATTCTTTGGCGCTACTATTTCTATGGATGATATTCTTATTCCAGATGAGAAATCTTCTATGATAGCTAATGCAGGTGCCGATGTAGACAGAATCAGAGATCAGTATAATAAAGGTGTTATTACTGATGAGGAACGGTACAATCAGGTATGTGATATCTGGGCAAAAAAGAGCGATGAGCTGACAGAGATCATGATGGATAAAATGAAACGTGATAAAGACGGATTCAATACAATCTACATGATGGCTGACTCAGGTGCGCGCGGAAGTAAGAACCAGATACGTCAGCTTGCAGGTATGCGTGGTCTGATGGCAAAACCCAATGGTCAGATTATCGAGCTGCCGATTCTCTCAAACTTTAAAGAAGGTCTTTCTGTTTTTGAATTCTTTATTTCCACAAACGGTGCGCGCAAAGGTTTGTCTGATACAGCGCTGAAAACGGCGGACGCCGGTTATCTTACGCGCCGTCTTGTCGATATCGCGCAGGATGTGGTTGTTAATGAAGATGACTGCGGCACTATTAATGGTATTGACTATTCTGCGGTAAAAGAAGGTGAAAAGATTATTGAGTCTCTTCGGGACCGCATTGTTGGAAAATATACGCTTGAGCGGGTTCTTCATCCGATTACCCGCGAAGTCATCTGTGATATCAACGAATATGTTACGGATGAACTTGCGGAGCAGATAGAAGAAGCCGGTGTTGAAACGGTAAAAATGCGCTCTGTGCTGACTTGTGAAAGTGAACACGGTGTTTGCTGTAAGTGTTACGGTCGTAATCTTGCTCACAACAAGATTGTTGAAATCGGAGAAGCAGTCGGTATTATTGCGGCGCAGTCAATTGGACAGCCTGGTACTCAGCTTACCATGCGTACTTTCCACGTTGGTGGTACTGCATCAAAGTCAACAGAAGAGAACCGTATTGTTCTAAAGCACTCTGCTCTTATTCTTGATATCGCTGGTACACATGTTGAACGGGATGACGGAAGCTGGTTGTTTACACGCAAAGGCTTTATGAATGTTGCCCGTGTGATCAGCAGCTATCCTGTAGAACAGGGAATGCAGCTGCTCGTTGAGGACGGAAGCCGCATTCTTAAAGATGTGCCGCTGTTTATACAGAATGGTGAGGAAGTAAAATCTCCTGAAGCAGCCAGAATTATGTTCCGTGATAATACAATCTTCCTGGTTGCTAATGAACTTAAAGTAGATATACCGAACGGTTCTGTTATTACGGTCAAAGTTGGTGATGTCGTCGCAGCAAATCAGCCGATGGGTACGTTTGATTCCTATTCAGAGCCTATTATCGCTGAAGTGGACGGGTTTGTTCATTTTGAAGATATTATTCTTGGTTCAACACTTGAGAACGATGTTGATGAGAAAACAGGTAATGTTGAGAAACGTATCGGCGGTCAGCACCTTGATATAAAACAGCCTCGTGTTTCAATAACAGATGAAGATGGCGATGAAAAAGGAAGTTACTTCCTGCCGAGCGGTGCTGTTTTGCAGATAGATGATGGTATTAAAATTCATGCCGGTGATATCATCGCGAAAATGCCGAAAGAGTCTTCAAAAACAAGTGATATTACCGGTGGTTTGCCGCGTGTTTCTGAACTTTTTGAGGCTCGCAAACCCAAAAATCCAGCTGTTCTGGCGCAGATTTCAGGTGTTGTGTTCTTTAAGGGCATTACAAAAGGCAAACGTATTGTTGTAGTTCAGGATGAATACGGTAAAGAATTTGAACATTATGTTCCAGTCTCAAAACGTCTGCTTGTGCGTGATGGTGACACTGTTGCTGCGGGAGAACAATTGTGCGATGGCGCAATGAGCCCGCACGATATTCTCGCAATTCTTGGTGAAAATGCTTTGCAGAATTATCTGATGGATGAAATTCAGCAAGTGTACCGTGCGCAGGGTGTTACTATTAATGATAAGCATATCGGTGTTATTGTCCGCCAAATGCTTCGTAAGGTAGAAATTGTTGCTGTTGGAGATACCCGTTTTATCTTTGGTCAGCAGGTTGATAAGTATCAGTTCCATGAAGAAAATGAACGCGTTATCAACGAAGGTGGTCAGCCTGCAGTGGCTCGTCCGATGTTCCAGGGAATAACAAAAGCTGCTTTGAATATCGATTCCTTTATTTCTGCTGCGTCATTCCAAGAAACGACAAAAGTTTTGACGAATGCGGCCATAGCTGGTTCAACAGATTATTTGCGCGGTTTGAAAGAAAATGTGGCAATTGGTCATTTGATACCGGCTGGTACCGGTATTAAAAATTACCGTAATGTTAAATTGTTTGATGCCAATGAAACAGATCTTGATGCGCAGATGGAAGAAATTCTGGAAAAACGCAGACTCGAGAAAGCCGCTGAGACTGCAGCTGCTGCGGTTGATGACTCTGCATATGATAGTGAAGAAGACTGATTTCATTTAGTATTGATTCAGGTAAAACGGCAGGAACAATATCCTGCCGTTTTTTATTGTGCAGGACTATTATTCTCAGTATTTCTTCGATACTGGCATGGAGTACAGCCAAATTCCTGCTTGAACCGTTGTGAGAACTGACATGCTGATGGAAAACCGACAGCGTAAGCGATATCGGCAATGCTCATCTGGGTGGATGTCAGTAAAAGCTTTGCTTCGGAGATTCGTTTCTTTATAAGATATGTTATTGGCGGGCAGCCCATTTGCTGTGTAAATTTATGAACGAGGTGGTATTTGCTTGTATTAACCATTCCTGCCAGATATTCGAGAGTAATGCGGTCACTGTAATGTTCATCAATATATTCCTTTACAGCTGCAAAATCCTGACGTCCAGTCTGTTGTGTTTCAGCTGAGGTTGTCACAGACGTTTGCCGCAGCAGAAACACAATGAACTGGAACAGCAGACTGGTGATCATAAGAGGATACCCCTCCGCTTCGTTTTTCATTTCACGGTAGATGTCTGCAAAAAGATTCCTCCCTCGTTCTGTCTGCCCTCCAAGCTGAAAGATAAGCGGCCGTACTGTATTTTCATCAGAACTGGAAAGATGCGGTAAGTGCAGCGAAATGTTGGTGACACCCATTGCATAATATTCCAGGGGATGAATTCTGGAAGATTGTTCTGTATGGCGTCTGTTCGGCGGAATGATAATGAGATTGCCGGTATGAACTTGATATTCATCAGATCCCACAATATAGGTACCTTCTCCGTTTTCAATAAAAATAAATTCAGGAAATGGATGTGTATGTGTAATAGAATGCCAATCCGCTTCATATTTGGAGTGTGTAATGTACTGCAGGCGGGGAATCAGAATTTCTGCACCAGTGACGGTAAATGAGAAACGGGAGTTACTCATACTGATACTATAACACGTTTTGATAAAAAAGCAATATATATATATAAATGCACAATATTTATATTGTGATATGCTTTAATCCGTTTTACGATGAAAATAATACATAGATTGTGTTTAGGAGGTAAACATGAAAAAAACAGTTTTTTCTTTCTTGTGTGCAGGCCTCGTGCTTGTGTCCGGTCTGTATGCCGGCGGAGCGAAAGATAGCGGGACTCAAGTACTCAAGGTCGCAGGTCTGAAAGGTGCATATGGGGATGTGTACTGGCAGGAATTGAAAAAAGGGTTTGAAGCGGCGTATCCTGGCACCGAGGTACAGCTGACTATCGAAGCACAGGTTGAAAATACAATTAATCCGCAGATCATGGCGGGTGCCGGTCCTGATGTGCTGTATCTGGCGACAGGACGCGAAGCGCAGCTGACAGAAATGATGATTTCAAGTAAGGCACTGCGTGACCTTTCAGGTCTTTTGGAACAGAATGTCTATAATGAAAATGTGAAACTTAAAGACCGTATACTTTCGTCAATTATGGGTAATGGTGTTACTAATCCCTATGCTGATGATCCTGCAAACTATATGCTGCCGCTGTTTTTTTCCAGCAACGGTCTGTTTTTTAATGCGGATCTTTTCTATGAAAATGACGGAGACGGTGTGGAAGGTCCCAAAAAGGATGGCAAATATGAAATGCCCAGCACCTGGGATGAATTTTTTGCATTGGGAGAATTGCTGAACAAGGAACGGGCAGCAAATCCCGATACACCATATCTGTTTACATATCCTACAGCAGGTTATCTGGATACTATGGTTCCTGCAAGTATTGCCGCGAGTGCTGGAGAAGATACAGTTCGTAAAGCGTTTAATTATGAACCGGTATGGGAAGAGCCTGCTGTTCGTGCAGTGTTTGAAAACCTGGGTAAACTGAAAGATTATATTCTGCCCACTACTGTTGGCAACGCGAATAAAGACGGTTTTAAGAATAATCAGCAAGCCGTTATTGACGGTCGCGCACTGTTTATGACGAATGGCGACTGGGTAAAAGGAGAAATGAAAGATACAACTCCCGCTGGTTTTAACTGGGGTTCTGCTCCTTTCCTCGCATTCACAAACGGCGGCGCACGCTATGGTACTGTTAATGCGGAACAGATTTATATCAGCAATAATACACGTGTTCCGGAACTTGCCGAAAAATTTATTCTGTACGTTTATAGTAATGAAGGACTTGCTCTGATTGCCAAATACGGAAACGGCGCGTTTGTTCCTGCGAAAGGGTATGATAAAATCGCTCTTGCAGCAGGTATGAATCCTGGAGCAGTCGCTGGTTATGAAGGTTACTATGATGGTTCTGCAAAAGTTCTGATTGGCAGTTTTGCCGCGGCGAATGCGGAAGGCGTAGACTGGAAACAGACATATTGCGCAACAATGGACAGCGTTATGAATGGTTCAAAAACAGTCAACCAGTGGATTGAGCAGCTCAAGACTGACAGCGCTAAGCTGAAAGCTTCTCTCAACTAAACTGTTTTTACATACGCATAAAACACCGGCTTTTGTTTTAACACAGATTGCCGGTGTTTTAATAAAGGAGGTTGTATGAAAAGAAAAATGGATGGAGCGACAAAGCGTTTTATTGCGGTGTGCACCATACCGACGTTTATTCTATATTTTATTTTTGTTCTGTATCCGATTGTGAATATGTTTGGTCTTTCTTTTGTCCAGTGGAACGGTCTGTTGGGAAAGAAGACTTTTTATGGACTAAAAAATTATATTATTCTGTTTCAGGACAGCCAGTTCTGGAAATCTTTTGAAAATACAATAATACTGATTGTTCTTGTTACGATTGTTACGTTCATACTGGCTCTGCTGTTTGCAAGTATTCTAGCGAAAGGGCACCTGAAAGGCCAGTCTTTTTTCAGAATACTGTTTTATATACCGAATATTCTTTCTATTGTCGTTATCTCGGCAATTTTTTATATGTTTTATTCAAGTGACTTTGGTATTTTAGGCCCTATCTATCGTGCATTTGGCTGGGAATATACCGGAATCCTTGGTGACCCTGACAAAGTCATTTACGCTATCGCTGTTGCAATGGTCTGGCAGGCGATAGGTTATTATATGGTTATGTATATTGCCGGAATGGATTCTATTCCGGATGAGTTGTATGAGAGCGCAGGGCTTGACGGCGCCTCAAAACTGCGGCAGTTTTTTGTTATTACGCTGCCGATGACCTGGCAGGTTATCCGTGTTACTCTGACATTCTTTATCATTAGTACAATCAATATGAGCTTCCTTTTTGTTACGGCAATGACAAACGGCGCGCCGGATGGAGCAAGCAATGTATTATTAGTATATATGAGCCGTCAGCGTGCGAACGGTTCATTTGGTTATGCGATGGCAATCGGTACTGTTCTGTTTATTTTCGCGTACGGACTGGCGCTTATTGTTAATAAACTGACAGAGCGCGACCCGCTCAACTGAGACATTGGGAGGTTATAATGAAATCAACACGCAAAAGCGGAACAGGAACAATGCTTAATCCATCCCTGAGCCCGCTTCAATATATTGGAAAACATTTTGTTTCCTATCTGCTGCTTGGCATTTTTACTGTTATTTTCGCATATCCCATTTTATGGACGCTTATTTCATCCTTTAAGACAAGCGCGGAAATACGGCAGAGTCCGTTTTCTTTTCCGTCAGCACCGCAGCTCATTAACTATCAGAATGCCTGGTTTGCTGCCCGTATGGGAGACTATTTCTTTAATTCAATTTTAGTAACCGCTGTTTCAATGATCCTGCTGATTCTGCTGGTCATTCCAACAGCATATGTTCTCAGCCGCTTTGACTTTAAAGGCCGAAAAATACTGAATCTCATCATGATGGCCGGATTATTTATCAATGTAAACTACATCGTATATCCGATTTATTTAATGGTGAACGGCGCCGGTAAAACTTTTTTCCAGAATGGGTTGCTGCTGACAGATAATCTGCTGACTGTTGCAGTTATCAATGCCGTAACAAGTGTTCCATTCTCAGTATATCTTCTTTCAGGTTTTTTGACTTCTCTGCCTAAAGGATATGAAGAAGCGGCCCGTATTGACGGCTGTACAAACTGGGGTATTCTGGTGCGTATTATTGTGCCGTTGTGTATGCCGAGCATTTTGACGGTTATACTGTTTCAGTTCTTGGCATATTGGAATGAATATCTGGTTGCTCAGACATTTTTAATTTCTGATATCCACCGAACACTTCCTGTCGGACTGCTGAGTATTATGCAGGAAGCAAAAGTTGCGACAGATTACGGCCGGCTGTATGCGGGGCTCGTAATTGTCATGCTGCCGGTTTTGATTGTGTACTGCTTTGTTCAGAAGAATCTGACTAAAGGCATTTCAATGGGCGGTCTTAAAGGATAATGTCTTTTCAGAGATTGGATAAAAGACTCTTGATTTAGAACTATAGTATTTTTATAGAAAGATTTTAAGGAGCATTGTATGAGTGAACAGCTCACAAAGGGCAGGGTGACTATTCCTACTGATATGGATGTTGTGCCGCAGACACTTGAGATTCTTAAAAAATGGGGCGCAGACGCGATTCGTGATTGCGACGGTACCGATTTTCCGCAGGAGCTCAAGGACGCGGACGCAAAAATATATTCAACGTATTACACAACACGCAAGGATAACACGTGGGCAAAAGCAAATCCTGATGAAATTCAGCAGATGTATCTGATGACTCCGTTTTATACAGCAGCAGAAGGAGAACTGAGCATTAAGCTGATGAAAGGATTATATCCTGATATGCTTAAAGTAAATCCTAAAGATCGTGAACGCTGGTGGGAAGTAATAGATCGGACAACAGGAAAAACAGTTCCTCCGGAGCAGTGGAATTATAATGAGGATGACGGCTGTGTTCACATTCCTGCGGCGGAACCATTTCATCAATATACAGTCAGTTTTCTTGCCTTTATCATGTGGGACCCAGTTCATATGTACAACGCGGTGGTAAATGGCTGGAAAAACGTAGAGCATCAGATAACATTTGATGTACGACAGCCAAAAACACATGCCTTTACTATGGAACGTCTGCGCCGCTTTATAAAAGAACATCCGTATGTGGATGTCATCCGCTATACCACGTTCTTTCATCAGTTTACGCTGGTGTTTGATGAGCAGGCTCGTGAAAAATTTGTAGACTGGTACGGCTATTCCGCGTCTGTATCACCGTATATCCTTGAGCAGTTTGAAAAAGAAGTCGGATATAAATTCCGTCCTGAGTTTATTATTGATCAGGGATATCACAATAATCAGTACCGTATCCCGTCAAAAGAGTATAAAGATTTTCAGGCGTTTCAGCGCCGCGAAGTCGCCAAACTAGCAAAAGAAATGGTAGATATCACTCACGAGTGCGGCAAAGAAGCTATGATGTTTCTTGGCGACCACTGGATAGGGACAGAGCCATTCCTTGAAGAATTTACAAAAATCGGCCTTGATGCTGTCGTAGGCAGTGTTGGTAACGGCAGTACGCTGCGTCTTATCAGTGATATACCTGGAGTAAAATATACAGAAGGCCGCTTTTTGCCGTATTTCTTTCCCGATACCTTCCATGAAGGCGGAGACCCGGTAAAAGAAGCTAAAGTAAACTGGGTTACCGCACGGCGCGCCATTCTGAGAAAACCCATAGACCGCATTGGATACGGCGGATATCTGAAACTGGCGCTTGATTTCCCTGAATTTATTGACTATGTTCAGAGTGTCTGTGATGAATTCCGAACTTTGTATGAAAATATCCGGGGCACCACCCCATACTGCGTAAAGACAGTCGCTGTTCTCAACTGCTGGGGAAAAATGCGTGCGTGGGGATGTCATATGGTACATCACGCATTATATCAGAAACAGAATTACAGCTATGCCGGTGTTATTGAGGCTCTTTCCGGCGCGCCATTTGATGTGCGGTTTATCAGCTTTGATGATATTAAGGCCGATCCTTCAGTCTTGAAAGATATCGATGTTATTATCAATGTAGGCGATGCCGATACCGCTCATACCGGCGGCGCATATTGGGAAGATCCGCAGATAGTTTCGGCGATACGGTCGTTTGTATGGAATGGCGGCGGCTTTATCGGAGTTGGAGAACCGTCCGGTCATCAGTATCAGGGACATTTTATCCAGCTTGCCGATGTACTTGGTGTTGAAAAAGAAACCGGGTTCACTCTCAACTATGATAAATATAACTGGGATTGCCACAGTCATTTTATTACTGAAGATGCTCCTGACGGTGTTAATTTTGGTGAAGGAAAAAAGAGCATATACGCGCTCGCTGATACACAGATTCTGATACAGAAAGAAAAAGAAGTGCAGCTTGCCGTAAATGAATACGGAAAAGGCCGCGGCGTATATATCAGCGGATTACCTTATACGTTTGAAAATAACCGGCTGCTGTATCGCGCGGTACTCTGGTCAGCGCACTCAGAACAACTGTTATCTACCTGGTTCAGCACTAACTATAACGTAGAAGTTCACGCTTACGTAAAAAACGGTAAATACTGTGTAGTAAATAATACCTATGAACCGCAGCATACTACAGTGTACCGCGGAGACGGCAGCAGTTTTGAGCTTGATATGGAAGCAAATGAAATAAAATGGTATAAAATCTGATAATCGTATTCAAACAAATACAGGAGGTATATGATGAAACGATTAATAACCGTATTTGCCAGTATTCTTGCCGTATTGCTGGCTGTTGGCTGCGCTACCGTAAAAGCGCCTGTTCGCGAAGCGGGCAGAGAATATACATTGACTGTTCTGCACACCAATGATCATCACGGCACTGTGCTCGCTAAAGACGGCGCGGCCGGTCTTGCTGAACGGATGACCTTTGTGCGGCAGGTGCGTGCAGATAATCAGAATGTGCTGCTGCTTGACGCCGGAGACATAAACACCGGTTCCGCGCTGTCAAATATGTTTAAGGCTGAACCGGATATTATGGGATACAACCTTATAGGGTATGACGCTGTAGCGTTTGGCAACCATGAATTTGACAGCGATCTCTCTGTACTGCAGCATCAGATGGATATTTCGCAGTTCTCATGGGTATGCGCAAACATTAAGCGCGGCGGTTCTTATCTGGGAAAACCCTATATCGTAAAAGACTATGAAGGAGTGCGTGTCGGTGTTATCGGCCTGACAACTCTGCGTTCTCTGGTAATTGCGTCTCCTGATGAAAGTCTGACTTTTATTGATGAGATTGCCGCCGCTTCTGATATGGTAAAGCAGCTGCGTGAAAAAGAATTGTGCGATATCGTTATTGTCCTGGGACATCTTGGCAGTGTGCAAGAAGCTGAAGGTCAGAACACCTCTCTCAAACTGGCAGAAAATGTACCCGGTATTGATCTGATTATCGATGGTCATTCGCATACAAAATTTGATGAACCGCTGTATGTGAACGGTACGCCTATTGTCTCCGCGAATGAGTGGGGAAAATATGTTGGCGAGGGACGTTTTACTGTTGTCGACGGCAAAGTGACATCATTTGAATGGCAGCCTGTCGCGATTACCAGTGAGGTATTCCCGCCTGATTCAGAAATGACAGCGCTGTTACAGCCGTATGTGGATAAGGCGAACGAGAGTCTGAAACAGGTTGTAATGCGGACAGGCGCCGAATTTGAGTTTGGCAACCGTCTGAGCCGCTACCGTGAAATTGCGCTGGGCGATTTGACCTGTGATGCGCAGGTATGGTATGTACGTTCACGCGGTGTAGAGGCTGATTTTGCGCTTACAAATGGCGGTAATATACGCGCCGCGCTGCCTGCGGGTGATGTTACAAAAGAAAACATCATGACCGTTCTTCCGTTTGAAAACTATATTTATGTTGTGTCTCTGAGCGGACAGGACGTTATTGATCTGTTTAATTTTATCGCCTCTATTCCTCAGGGAGCGGGCGGATTTGCGCAGGTTTCTCGTGAAGTGCGCTATACCATTACCTATGACGAAAACGGCAGCGGAACTATCTCAGATCTGACAATCAACGGAGAGGCCGTTGATCCATCACGCACATACCGCATTGTGACAAATGACTATCTTGCAGGCGGCGGAGATGGATATACGGCGCTGACACGCAGTACTGATACATACAATACATCTATGCAGCTCAGTGATATCGTTATTGAATACGCACAGACGCTGGAGCAGCCGGTTATGCCCGAAACTGATGGACGTATCACAATAGTAGGCGGTACCAATCCATAAGTTAAAAAACTAAAAAAGTTCAATATATTTGTAACCGGTACTGAAACGGGCTGTTTTTTATATAAAAATAACAGCCCGTTATTTTTTTATATACATATGGAGTATAAAATATGCAGTTAAAACGAACTTTAATACTATGCGCGCTGCTTGCTGCCTCTGTGTCAGTTGTGAGCGCGGAATCTTACTTTGGCGTAAAAGGTATTTTCAGAACGAACCTCGGCAGCGAGCTTGCCGATAATAACGGTTTTAAGAATGTTACTATGGTTGGAGGCGGCGGTTCCGTATACGCAGGCTTTAATTTTCTGTTTTTCCTGGGATTGCATACAGAACTGGGATTTACCGCCAATAATGGTGCAAAAGGCGAGATTCAGGGACAAGAAGTAGGCTTGCGTTTTTCTACCATTGATATCCCCATTTGTCTGACCGCGCGTGTTCCGATTGGTCCCGTGCATGTTATGGCGATGATTGGCCCAAACTTTTCATTCCCCGTTGGTGATGTGAAAGGTGTGTTGTTTGATAATCAGTCTCCTGGTTCTATCACCAGCAAATGTATCGTCGGTATTCTTGGCGGCGCAGAAGCAGGACTTGCGCTTGGTCCCGGCAGCCTTGTTCTTGGTGTGCGTTATCTCAGTGATTTACAGGATTTTAAAGTAGAAGGTGTAAAAGCTTTAGTCCGCCGTTCATTTGATGTGACCCTGGGTTATGAATTCAGGTTTTAATACAAAAACGGTATAACAAAATAGTCTGTATAAAAAAAGTACACTCCGTAAGACCGGCAGCGCGTTTTGCGCTCCGGTCTTTTCTATTTTATGAATACTTTTGTATTACCGCAGTGCGCTCATCACACATATGCCGGCTATTCCGGCTGCCGCGGTAATCGCCGCCGCAGCAGCTGTGCCCTGCCATAGTTGAGTTCGCTTTTGTTCACGCTGCAGTTCCTGCCGCCATTCACTCTCCGTTATTTGTCTCATCCGCTGTGCTGCCTGTGCCGCTGCGGCCGCAGCCGCATATTCCGCCGTGTTTTGCAGTTCCTGCTCTATTCGGCTGAACAGAAGTTCCAGATTCTCTGCTGAAATACGATAGTAATTCCCGTCTAAATCCATCCCGGCCGTATGAGATACGCCGTATGCTGTCAGCTGCGGCGGCTGCGGCGGCATCTGTTGCCGCGTTATCTGCTGAGCCTGTGTCAGCTGCGGCAGCAGACACAGAACGGCGCAAACTGCCGCTGTCTGAATGTTCTTCATATGCTGTACCTCCTGCGGGAGCGGAATGCGCAGTGTGCCTGCGCAGCAATAATACAAGGACCGCCGCGGCCGCCCCCGCCGCCGCGTACAGCCAGTTTTTAATTTTGTTTATCATATTCTGTTTGTCCCGTATTACCTCGCAGCATTCTCAGACACCGCAGCCCTGTAGTACCTGATAAGACCGCAGCCAATACACTAAACCATACCCATTCACTAATACTGCCGCGTTCAAGCAAAACTGTTGCGAGCGCGAGACAGCAGGGCTTAAAACCGATGAGCTTTGACGGCAGGGCGATACACCGTTTGCACAGAATCTGTATATGTTCCTTAAGCGTGTAGCCGCATACGTCGCGCCATGCCGTTTCGTTGTGTTCAGGCGCAGGGAGTGTCCGCATTAATATACCCCAAAATATATTCCCGATATCCTCTGTCCGGATTACGGCAGACACAACCGCGGCGCGCGTCAGAAAGCAGTTTTTCCTGATCAAGCGAAAGTACTGCTGTCGTATGGCCGGCATCGGTATATTTTTTGATAGCGCTGTCCAGCCGTTCCAAATGAGCGGCCGGCGGTTCGCAGTTTAGAATCACTTTAGGTGAGACACATCCGGCTACATGAATACATTCTCCCCGGCGCGCGCTGCGGCTGCCGTGCGGCATATCAGCCGCCGCAAATACAAAGAGCGCGCGGATATCATCTTTTTTTATTCCATTATCATAACTGGTAAAATACCGTTCATACAATTCCTGTGCTGTCAGCCGCACCGGTGTCATAAGCGCGAGTGATATCGCGAGACACACACTGCCCGAACAATCCGCGCCGTCAGGCATTTCGCCGCCCCATACATATGGAGTACCGCGCAGTGCGAGCAGCTGCATCTCGTATCGTTCCCGGCGGGCTGCATATATTTCAGGTGTACCGCTCATATTATCCCCTCTCCCAAAAAATGCGCCGCGCAGGCGGCGAGCGCGCCGAGCATAGAGACACACGCCGCCGCGGCAGAAAGCGCCGCGCGCGGTAAGCCTCGCTGATAATGCTCAATAGCTTCCAGCCGTGTCAGTACCTGCCGTTTAAATTCTCCCGTTTCACCACGCAGTTCGCGCAGCTCTCCCTGCATTTCACGCAGGATATGTTCCTGCCGCTGTTCCATATATAACCTCCGCAACAATTAGTATATGTATAGAATAATGATACTGAGCAAAATGGTGTGCGCTTTTTTCTTTACAAAAACAATAATATGAGTGAAATCAGGGTATAATTATGAAAAATAACTTTTTGACACATTCAAGGAATAAGGAGAAGAACATGAAAACAAACACATTATTATTTGCCGGATTTTCACCGCAGGCTGCGCTGCTGTTTGCTCCGCTGGCGCGTGATTTAACCGGAATTACCCGCTCTCAGCTTTTTACCCTAAATGACAGTCCTTGCCACACCCCGTTCTGTATTATCATAAACGGCGACTGTCATCCCATTGCCGTGTATACCTACGCGCACGAACTGCGGGAACGGTATCCGCGCGCGCGGATATTGGTAATTGGCATATACGCGCTGACACCGGTATGTCTGCGGCATCTGGAAAATTACAGCGTGAGTGTACTTGCCGGTGCCGTCAGTGAATATGAAATAGAAGAATGCCGTCTCGCGCTGCAGGCGGGACGGATATATCGCTGCCGTGAGGCGCGTGCGGTATTACGGGCAGCAAACAGATCTCGCCGTATTTACGCTGAGCTGTCAGCGCGTGAGCGCTGCGTACTTATCCTGCTGCTGGAAGGCAAAAGTATTAAAGAAACAGCTTCTGATATGCGTCTTGCCGCCGGCACGGTAAGTACCTACCGTCACCGGGCGCTGAGCAAATGGCAGCTGTTTGGCAGATGGAACCCCTACTACATAATACCGCGGTGGAACGCGGAAACAGAACAGCCGGGCGAGAAAAAAGAAACAGCCGGCGCTGAGTTTGTGACAACGGCAGAGTATGTATCTGAACCGCAAAACAACGTTGAAAAGCAATATTCTGCTGCTATGGGTATTGACAACTGAGATATCGGGAATTATAATCATGCCATACTATAAATAGTGTAACGGGGGGGGGTAAAAATTTGGTGTTGTGTGGAATGAGAGAGAATTTTCTATCCCCCTGTGTATAACTTGGTTTGCATCCGTGTGTGTGATTTTGTCGGCCCGCAAGGGCCGCAAAGTCGCATATCATAAATAAAACATCCGTAAGGATAAGGAGAACTTATGAAAAAGACTTTGGTAAAAGGCCTTGTCGCGCTCGCGGCTGGCGCTTTGTTGGCCGGTGGTCTGCTTAGTTGTCAGCAGACAGTCGATTCGATCACTGTAAAGCCCTCTTCGCTTGACAGCGCTAACGTAAAAGCGGTGCATACTCCCGGATTTTTCGCGCTCACATGGGACCGTGTAAAGAACTGTGCGGGATATCGTATCGAAATGGAAATAGACGGCTATGGTGTTCAGGATATAACAGAACAAGTTCTTAAGGATCTTGGACTTGGAAACGATGAATCGGGTGAGTGGAAAGGGCCTGAGACCATACCTGTCACCTATACATATGCAATCCTTGATGATTGGAGTCTTGGTATGCAGGATGGTCAGAGCTATAAAGTTAAGTATACAGTTAGCGCGCAGAGCAGCTCAGCGAGCGGCCGTGCCGCCACCGCTGTGGGTGTGCAGAACAGCTATTCATCAACAACTGTCGAGTTTAAACCATGGGCTAATGACACCGCCAAGCCCGCTGTACCCGGTGATGTTAAGGCGACTCTTGTATATGATCCGCTCTCTGAGGGAGAGACAACAACGACCGGTACTTTGTCCGGCTCTTTCACCGCGAAAGCCGGCGTTTACTATGCGCTTGTCAAAGATATTGATCTGCCGCCTCTTACAGTAGTGGATAATGAGGTTGTTTTTAATCCTATGAGTGCGATTAAGATTATCAACCTTGCAGAAGACCCCGTTAAGAGGTATACAGTTATCAGGGATACAAAAGTTGATTTCGAGGTAGAGGTTGATGATGTTACTCCCGGCGCGGAGTATTCCTATACTCTGGCGGCTCTTTATATGGCCTACACCGAATCAGGCGATATGTTGTATAATACGACAGCACTGAAAGCACCCGCTGTAGAGGATGTAGACTCCGGCTTTATGGTTTCAACAAATCAGGGAACCACTGAGAAGCCTGTGATTCATGTAAAATGGAATAAGGCGTACGGCGGCAGCGTTGAATATGTGGAACTGGCTGAAGGCATAAATTATACACCAGGCATGACCGGAAAACAGGTCTATGATCTTTTAGTTGCTGCCAATAACAACCAAAAGCTTGACACATTGTGGTATGTGGATGAGACTGAGGAAAACGGAACCATTATCAAGAGAGGAACAATAGAGATGTCTTCTCTTGAAGAGGATACTAGATATGTGGTAGTAGTCCTCAAGAAGGATGACGTATACGAAATGCAGACTGTAACCATAAAGGCAGTAGCTGAAACACCAGAGCTTGCGAAATTTGATGGCTCCTATATTACTGTTGATCTGAACAGTGGGACCTCTGATTCGAATTATGGTAAAGTGGATATATATGTCAAGTTAAATAATGGGGTAACTGTTGGAGATTGGAAGCAAGAAGTGTCTCCAAGTATTAGTTATTGGGTCGAGCTGATTTCCTTAAAGGAGTATCGGACACCTAATAATGAACTTATTCAGTTCCCGGTAAAGGTGGATGAGTCCACTATTCAGTCTGTTAAGGCGGATAATGACGACGCTACTGAGTATTCATCAGACGGCATCAGTATTTCCAAGCTTAAAGACTATGCTAGTGAGATCCGTGCCTCGGAAGGCAGTGAGAATCCTACGATGGATCTTGTTCTGACTTATGGAGCGAATAGAGACAGAATCTTCCTTACGAATAACTGGTCTATAAAGTAACTGTGTAACATCAAAAGCCCGCCTCATGGCGGGCTTTTTTTATGCGTTTTTTCGTGCGTACATTATAAACCATAACAAAAATAAACTATTTTTGAGTCATTGATACAGTACATTTAAAACAAAATTAATGTATCTTTTAAACGTTAATACACTATCTTTGGCTCCAAAACAGTGTATAAATGGATTAAAAATAAATTATTTTTGAATCAAAAATAATTTATTTTCGTCTCAAAAAAAGACTGTTTTTGCGCATGCTTATAATTTATATTGTTATCAGGTATGTGTATCTGTGTCTTTTAGTTGTGTTTCCCCTTTACCAGCGGCGGTTTTTTCCGTAAAATAAAGACTCTGCCCGTTTGCGCCCTGACGGGACGCGCGGCAGGATGGAGTAAGAAACAGTAATGGAATTAACCCAGGAAAACATCGACGCTCTCGTGGTGAACGAGGTCGATATTATGAAACGCATCGCGGAAGAGATGAATATCCGTATGCAGCAGGTTTCGGCCGTTATCTCTCTGATAAACGAGGGATGCACGATACCGTTTATTTCACGTTACCGCAAAGAGCAGCATGGCTCCCTTGACGAAGTACAGGTGCGGGATGTGGATCATTCATTTAAAAGTTATGTGAATCTGGAAACTCGCCGCCTTGAGATTATCCGAGGTATTTTTGCCGCGGGCAAGCTGTCAGAACCGCTGTATGAGGCGGTTCGTTCAGCGAGAACGCTGACCGAGCTTGAGGATCTGTGGGCGCCCTTTAAGAAAAAGAAAAAGACACGCGGTATGATTGCTGCCGAAAAAGGACTTGAACCGCTCGCTGACGCGATGACGCAGCTTGACGACAGCGCTATAGAAGCGAAAGCCGCTGAATTTGTGCATGAGAATACTGAAAATCCCGATCTCTCTGTTGCCAGTGTGCAGGACGCGCTTGCCGGCGCGGTTGATATTCTTGCCGAGCGTACCGCTCAGGACCCTGAAAACCGCAGCGAAGTTCGCGGATTTTATATGCGCACCGGTACGGTAAAAGTACAGGGTGTCGGCGGTGAAGAAGCGGCAAAGACCTCTACCTATCAGATGTACTGGGATTTTGAGGAACCGCTCAATCAGATAAAAAGCCACCGTGTTCTGGCAATCAACCGCGGTGAGCGTGAAGGACAGCTTGAAGTTTCTATCAATGTGGATGTTGACGGCGCGATTGAGCTTTTGCAGCATAAACTGCGTCCGGCGAACAAATATTACAGCGAGGCGATAGAAGACGGGCTGGTGCGTTTGCTTTCTCCCGCTGTTGTGCGTGAGATACGCGGAGATCAGACCGATGAGGCTGACGACCACGGTATCGGCATATTCAGCGAAAATCTGCGCAATCTGCTGATGACACAGCCGATTAAGGGAACACGTGTTCTGGGTGTAGACCCGGGTATCCGCACAGGAACAAAATGCGCCGCTCTTGACGAGACCGGCAAGTTTCTGGGTGATTTTGTTATCAAACAGGTATCTGACCCGGATGGCGCTGCCGCAGCGCTGCGGCGTGCTATCTTGCAGTATAAAGTACAGCTTGTCGCGGTAGGCAACGGAACAGGCACACGTGAAGTGCAGGAGATTGTTTCGCGTGTTATCAGCGAGTACTGCCCTGATGTACTGTATACGGTTGTTGATGAGGATGGCGCGTCTGTATATTCGGCGAGCGATATCGCCCGTGACGAATTCCCCGATCTGGATCTGACTATCCGCGGCGCTATTTCTATTGGCCGTCGTTTGCAGGACCCGCTTGCCGAACTGGTAAAGATTGACCCCAAGTCTATTGGTGTTGGTCTGTATCAGCATGATGTGAATCAGAAAAAACTTTCTGAGATGCTGGACGAAGTCGTCGGTTCCGTAGTGAATAAAGTCGGGGTAAACCTGAATACGGCGTCAGCGTCACTGCTCAAATATGTATCGGGTATCAACAGCTCTCTCGCTAAAAAGATTATCGCGTACCGTGATGAGCACGGCAAGATTACCAGCCGCGCTGAGCTGATGAACGTCAGCGGCATGGGCGCCAAGACGTTTGAGCAGTGCGCCGGATTTCTGAAGATACCTGAGAGCGCTGACCCGCTGGATAATACGTGGGTGCATCCTGAAAATTATGAGGCCGCTCGCCAGGTGCTTCCGCTGGTGCAGAGTCACAGCACAGTGCCGTCTGACCTGAAAAAAGAACTGAAAGAAAAATATTCGCTCGGTGATCAGACTGTAAGCGATATAATAGAAGAATTACAGAAGCCCAACCGCGATCCGCGTGATGATTATCCCAAACCGATTATGCAGAAAGGTGTCGTGCAGTTTGAGGATCTCAAAGAAGGCATGAAAGTCACGGGTAAAATAAAGAACGTGGTTGATTTTGGCGCGTTTGTTGATCTGGGTATTAAAGAAACAGCGCTGCTCCATATTTCCGAGATGGGCGACTCGTTTGTCTCTGACCCGATGGAAGTAGTAAAAGTCGGTGATATTAAGGAATATACGATTATAGGACTGGATGCCGACCGCCGGCGGATTAGTCTTTCTCTTAAAAGCGACGCAGCCGGACGGTTGCAGTCAGCTCATACTTCCGCGGCGGGGAATTCTTCTGGCGCGGATGGCGAAGAAGGTAAACGGACTGTGCGTGCGGTTCGTATCGCCGCAAAGCCGCCGCGCGCTGATGGTGATAAGCGGCCGTCTCGTTCCGCTCAAAAAGGCGGCTCTGGCGGCAGCCGTGAACGTGTGCCGCAGGGCAGTGATGACGGCATGACGTATAATCCGTTTGCCGCGCTGCTGAAAAACAGAAAATAACGGCGCAGTCCGAGGGGATACTGCAAAATAGAATGCCACAGGCAAAGGGCTGTCTCTCATACAGAGATAGCCCTTTTTGTATCTTTAGACGATCTCTGTTGTTGTATTTTTTAGAGTATTATACTATACTGCACATGAAACTGGGGACACAGCTGCCTCAGCTGTTGTTTTAGAATCTTTGTGTGTTTTTTCTGCATAATCAGTTTTTATAATCCTACTAATAAATGAATACAGGAGGGCGTATGACTCGAATATTAAAAACAGTCGGCGCGGTTGTGCTGCTGACACTTATCGGGTGCAGCAATTTTACACTGCCCAAAAAGGCGCAGGTAATCGCGAATCCGACATATAATCTGGGGCTTGGCGAGACAAGCTTTGCTCTGAAAGGTTATTTCAGTATAGAAGAGTTGAGTGAGATGTTCAGCACTGCCGGCGAAGAGAACTCTTCATCTCAAGTTGCTGTGTACGATTATATCCCTAACCCTGCTGATAATCTTCAGCAGTACGCGATTCACTATTCGCTTGGAAAAATTGATTTAGATGTCGGTTCATATCTTGAGGATACAAACTTTGATGATATCAATATAGATATTCCCGAACAGAAAATTCAGATTCCTACAGTTGATCTCACTCAGACTCGATCAATTCTTGAGAATCAGAGCGGACAGGAAATCATCAGTAATTGGCCAGTTTCCGTACCTGTTGAGGTGTCGCTTGATACGCCAAACTCATCAGATGGTGTCAGCGTAGAAAAACTTGTTGTAGAAAAAGGATCTCTGAAAATACAGGCTAGTAATTTTGGCGGTGTCTCGTTTAATGTCGATGAAGGAAATCCCCTGACGCTGACAATTGACGGTAAATCAATTCCCGTTGAACCCTCTGAAGACGAAAAATCTGGTACATTTGATTTAACCGGAGTGACTCTCATTGATACAAAAGATAATGGGGGTTTTCAAATCAGCGGAGATGTCAAGCTCACAGGCGGTACTGTGCCTGACGGCGGTATTAAGATTGAGATTACCGGCAGTATCGATACAATCGAGTCCGTATCTGTCCAGCTTCCTGAGGATGTCACGAAGCAGCTGGAAAGAAAAGTCGCTGTTGATGTAACTGAGATGGCAAAATCCGTATCGAGTGTGATGTTCAGTAAAGTCGGCGCGGAAGGCACTTTTTACAGCACGCTGCCTGAGGGCAATGAGTTTGATGTCTCTGTTAAGTCAGATCCGCTTGAGTTGGAGATCTTAGAACAGGAAATCTCTTCTGGTGAGCAAAGTGTTAATTTTACGGAAGAAAATAAAACGCTCACTATGGACTCTCTTAAAACAGGTGAGTCTTACACACTGCCGTTTACTGTTTCTGTCGGACTGCCGAAAGATAACGACGGATATTATCGTTTTGTAAATGTGAAGGCAGGTGAAACGTATACGATAGGGGCGCAGCTTAAAGCGGTGCTTGACTGGTCAGAAGTATCTATCAAACAAACGGCGTTTGCAGGGGAGGGCAGCCCGCTTAAAGGAGAAATGAGCGGTATTGATTTATCGTCGCTGAAAACCACTATGGATCAACTTTTTCCTGACCAGCCTATTTCAAGCCAGATAGAATTTACGGAAATTGGTATTTATCCGTTTATTACCAAACCGACAGGAAACTTTGAGTTTCTGAAAGATATTAAAGCTTTCGGTGAGATAAAGATGAGGTACAGCGGCAAAGAGGTAATTCTCCTTGACAAAAATGACGAGATAAATCTCGTGGATGAAGGCCCTGCGCTGCCGGAGTCGTCTGATAAGCCGTATACGCAGGATCTGGATAAGGCAGTAAAAGAGAATAAAGTCAGCGCGGAAATTGATAAAGAAAAGGTCAGTGCCATGCTGAACGCGTATCCCTCAGATCTCGCGCTTGTATATGATGTTGAGATTACCGGTGCCGGTAACGAGGATATCTCTATATCAAAAGAGGAAATTGATAAAATCAATGAGAAAGGCGGTACTACATCGATTAGTATGGATGTGGTGCTTACGGTGCCGCTGAAAATCAAACTTCCAGAGGGTGCTGTTACCATAAATATGAAACCGGTAGAAAACGATTTGCTTAACCGGAGCGAAGTGAGCGGTATTGATGAGAATATCCGCAAGATTTTCAATTCTCTTGAGCAGGTTACACTTGCGGTTGATTATGAGAATAATTTTGGTTCAGGGCTGACTGTAAAGGTAAAGAATACTCCTGATGAGATTTCTAATGGTATGAGTAAAGAGGATGCTATATTTGTATATGAGCCTGAGGAGCTTGTAGCCAGCGGTTCTCAGACGCTTAAAATTGAGATAGAAGGCTCTGATATAAAAGATAAAATCCTGGGGGCATATCCGTTCGCGCCGGAGATTACTGTAAAGCTGACCGGCGAAAAGGAAGATAACAGCGAGTATAAGTATGTAAAAATCCCCCGTGAGGCAGAACTGAGTGCGGATCTGCGGTTTTCCGCCGGAGCCAGCATAAATGGTGTGTATGATTTTACTAAAGGTACTTTTGAAATTGTGGAGGGTAACTGATGAGACTGCTGCGGACTATAACTGTACTGCTGTGCGCCGCGGTTTTTACCGCCGCATCAGCTTCCGCTGAAATGGAAAAAGCGCATCGGTTTTTTGAGATAGGTGTTGATGCTGACGCCGGTGTTTCAAACGGCTGGTTCCGCGCTAAAGATATATTTACTGAAACAGTCGTGATTGATTTTACCAAAATGGCAGATAATCTGAAAAAAGGTCTGCCTATTGATATGAACGCGGGGGCTGTTACCTTTTTAGCGCTGAATGTGGGGCCGGGCAAGAAAACTCATATCGGTTTTTCTGTTGGAGTAGAGGGTACTGCCAGCGGTTCAGTCCCGCAGGTGGTGCTTGACTTAATCGGAAAGGGCAACAGCCTTAATGTGCCTGTCAGCAGTGATGTGAATGTGCGTTCTGAGGTATATGCCAGCGCGACAGTAGATATCGGGTTTTTTGTAAAAAAACTGGGGATTACGATCAGTCCGTCTGTCTTTGTGCCTGTTCTGTACGCGCACAGCAGAGATTCCCAGTTCAGTGTACTTTCGGATACAGATGGCGCGTATTCTGTGTCCGGTCAGCTGAATCTAACCGCGTATACGATCGCGCCGCTCAACGATATGTCGAATCTGTCGTGGATGCAGGATATGATAAATATCGGCGGGCTTGATTTCTCTATTGCGGCGGAATATCCTATTCTGCCGTTTCTGGATGTTGGTCTGTCTATTCGTAATATTCCCGCTGTGTCTGGTAAACTCAATTATAAAACGGAGATTCCCGTATCGGTAAATATTGAGGGAAACGCTTCTGATATGTTTGAAGGAAAATTCCCCGATTTTGGCAACGCGGTACAGATACCGGAACTCAGCGGTATTCCGTCTGTCCCTGTTTCATCATATGGTGTGCGCCGTCCGCTTAAAATTGGACTGGCGGCGGCTGTCCGTCCGCTGTTCGGCTGGAAATGGTTTACTGTTCGCGCCGGTACCGATTTCTGTTTCCGCCTGAACGGAGAAACAGGCTTGGACATGTTCTATTTTGATTATGATTTAATGCTTGATCTGATGGGCAGTATTGGTTCTCATGAGCTTGCGGCGCTGCGTCTTGCGACAAGCCGTGAAAACGAAGTATTCTGCCAGTCTGTCGGTATTATGCTGAATCTGAGGGTGCTTGAGCTTAATGTTGCGGTCGCTTCTCAGTCAGCCGATTTTCTGAAAAGTTTTCAGCTCGCTGGCTTGGGCGCAAAAGTCGGTGTCAGAGTAGGATTCTGATGGTGGTATAAATCCATTATGCGGTATAAGGGCCGTGCCTGTCAGTGAGGGCACGGCTTTTTTATGCGCTGATGGCAACGTGTGACAGCTGTGAATTTGGGATATTCAGTATATATTGAATAAAAATATCAATATCGGTAAGATACAGTTAAACATTTTTTTAGTTTTTGTCATGAAAGCGCCATGCACAGGGAGGCAAAACGTGTATAAGATACTGGAAAAGAAACAGCTTTCTCAGGATGTATATTATTTCAGGGTAGCAGCGCCGGATATTGCCCGCAACAGAAAAGCGGGTCAGTTTGTTCTGGTACAGCTTGACACCGATTTTGGGGAGCGTGTTCCGCTTACAATTGCTGACGCGAACGCAGAAGAGGGGTGGATTGCACTGGTGGTGCAGGCTGTAGGAGCGACGACTTATAAATTGTCACTGCGGAATCCCGGTGATGAAATTGCCGCTATACTTGGCCCTCTGGGCAATCCGACACATATAGCGAATGTTGGTACAGTGGTCTGTGTCGGCGGCGGTATTGGTGTTGCGCCGCTATATCCAATTGCTCAGGCATATAAAGAAGCAGGCAACAAACTTATTGTGATAATCGGTGCCCGTACAAAAGATCTGATTATTTTTGAGGATAAAATGCGCGCGCTCGCTGATGAGGTCATTATTATGACTGACGATGGCTCTGCCGGTACAAAAGGTCTGGTGACGGAACCGCTGAAAAAACTCTGCGAACAGACACCGCCTGATGAAGTCGTTGCTATCGGTCCGCCGATTATGATGAAATTCTGCGCTGAGACAACCCGGCCGTTTGGGGTGCATACGGTTGTCTCGCTGAATACGATTATGATAGATGGTACTGGTATGTGCGGCGGCTGTCGTGTTACGGTTGGCGGCGAAACAAAATTTGTCTGTGTAGACGGTCCCGAATTTGATGGTCATAAGGTTGACTTTAATAATATGATGATGCGTATGAAAGCGTTCAAAACGCGTGAGCAGGAAGATTTCCATAAGTGCCGTATGCAGGCGCAGGCTGATGCGCTCGCGGCAGAAGGAGCAAAATAATGTCGGCGGTATATAAAACCCGTGAAGAATATGACGCAGCCGCTCATGAGCTGCTTGCAGGTCTGAAAGGAAAAGAGCTTTCCGCAAAAGATCGGAATAGTATCCCGCAGCAGGATATGCCTGTCCGTGAACCGAAAGCGCGCGCGCGTCAGATGGAAGAAGTCGCGCTTGGCTATACCGCTGATCAGGCTGTTGTAGAAGCGATGCGCTGTTTGCAGTGTGCCGCCGCTCCCTGTATGAAGGGGTGTCCGGTATCGGTGCCGATTCCGCAGTTTATCGCACAAGTCGCGAAAGGTGAGTTTAAAAAAGCTGCTGATGTAATAAAGACAACCAATTTACTCCCTGCTATCTGCGGCCGTGTCTGTCCGCAGGAAAAGCAGTGCCAGGGCTCCTGCACGGTAGGAAAAATTTATAAAAACGCGGAACAGGCTGTCGCTATTGGGCGCCTGGAACGGTTTGTGGCTGATTATGAACGGGAGAATCATCTGGAATCTGTGCCGCAGGTTGCCGCTGATACAGGCCGCCGTGTCGCGGTTATTGGTTCCGGTCCTGCTGGTTTAACGGTTGCTGCTGATGTGCGCCGTGCCGGTCATCAGGTAACGGTATTTGAGGCTTTCCATAAAGAAGGCGGAGTAATGGTGTATGGTATTCCTGAGTTCCGTCTGCCAAAAGCGATTGTCGCGAATGAAGTAGAAATGCTCAAAAAAATGGGTGTGGAATTCCGTACTAATTTCCTTGTTGGCAGAACCGGTACGCTGCCTCAGCTGCTCAAAGAGCAGGGATTTGATGCCGCTTTTATTGGTGTGGGTGCTGGTCTCCCCAAATTTATGAATATTGAGGGAGAAAATCTTATCGGCGTATTCAGCGCGAATGAGTATCTGACACGAGCGAATCTGATGAAAGCCTATGACCGCTCTCACGCGGATACCCCGCTGTTTGCGGCAAAGCATGTTGCTGTTGTTGGCGGCGGTAATGTCGCGATGGATGCGGCGCGTATGGCGTTCCGCCTTGGAGCTGAAACGGTTGATGTTATTTACCGGCGCACACGTAATGAGATGCCCGCCCGCCGGGAAGAAGTTGCTCACGCGGAAGAAGAAGGGGTTGTATTCCGCTTTCTTGAAAATCCGGTAAAAGTTCTTGGCGATGAGAACGGCTGTGTCCGCGGTGTTGTTGCTCTTTCGTATGAGCTTGGGGAACCTGATGCGTCAGGACGGCGCAGTCCTGTTCCGATTGCAGGCAGTGAACATGAAGTTGCCTGTGATGCGCTGATTGTGGCGCTCGGCAACGGCAGCAATCCTCTCCTGGTAAAAACAACCCCAGGCCTTGAAGCTGATAAAAAAGGTCATATTGTTGCTGATGAGACAGGTAAGACATCTTATCCGGGTGTCTGGGCTGGAGGCGATATTGTACTGGGGGCGGCAACGGTTATTCTTGCTATGGGTGAGGGTCGTCGTGCTGCTGCTTCTATAAATGCGTATCTTGCGGATTTGGGAAAATAGGCATATACTAAAACATAATTGCGCTATAACGGCTGCGGTGATACCGCGGCCGTTTTTGTAAGGAGGTTTTATGCTTGGTCTGGATTCTGCTCGTCTGTTTCTACTGTTTTTGATATACAGTTGTATCGGCTATATTTGTGAAGTGATATACTGCTCCTGTTTAGTCAGACGTTTTGTTGACCGCGGATTTCTGAGGGGGCCGATATGTCCTATATATGGTTTTGGGGCCCTTCTTGTTCTTTCTTTGTTGCAGCCATGGAGCACTACCTGGGTACCGCTGTATATAGCTGCTGTGATTATTACTTCTGTGCTTGAGTATGTGACAAGCTGGCTAATGGAAGTTCTTTTCCATACAAAATGGTGGGATTATTCGCATAATAAATTTAATATTAATGGCCGTGTGTGTCTGCTTAATTCTCTGTTGTTCGGTGTTATGTCTCTGATTGCGGTTCATTTTGTGCATCCTGTTTTTGATCGGGCGCTGCGGAAACTGAGCGATTCTGCGGCGAATATCGCGGCCTCTGCGCTGTTGTGTGTGTTTATAGTTGATTTGCTTGATTCGGTAAAAAGTCTTGTCAGTTTCAGCGCGTATCTTGCCCGTCTAAAGGAGTTTACCGAAGGTCTGAAAGAACACTACGAGCGTGAAGCATGGTTTGCAGGGTCATCCGCATGGGAATGGATTGAATCCGCATATGCTCATGCAAAATCAAATAGCAACGCGTTTAATGATTCTCTGCGCGCCAAGCTGGAAAAATTCCACACTCACCATGACCGCATTGACTATCTGGTAAAGAAATTCCCTTCAATACGCAGTACTCACTATGGTACCCAACTGGAAGCGCTGCGAACTCGTATTGAAAAGAACATCCAGAGCCGCCGTGCGAACCGTGAGACTCGCCGGAATTCCGGACGGTAACGTATCAGTCTATTGTATGTGAATAATATAGTGACGTTCTCGGGGACCATCAAACTCGCAAAAATAAATCCCCTGCCAAGTACCAAGCAGCAGTTTATTCTGCTGCATCGGTACTTGTACGCTGCTGCCAATGCAGCTTGCTTTAAGATGTGCGGCTGAATTTCCTTCGCAGTGACGGAATTCTACCCGGTCAGGATATGTTTTTTTTAGAGCAAACATCAGATCTGTCTGAACATCAGGGTCAGCGTTCTCGTTGATAGTTATGGCCGCTGTTGTATGCGGGCAGTATACAGTACACAGTGCGTCCTGTTTGCCTGTTTCCTGATAAAATTCCTGAGCAGCCTTTGCCGCAGCGGCGGTAATATTGATAAAACCCTCTGCCGGTGTATGAAGAGATATTGTTTTCAGCATTGTTTTTCCTTTTTAATTGCTTCGTCTGACAACAAATTCAAGCGGAATTGCGCCTTCTGCCAGACTGGACGCCTCTTTATATTTATTATAGAGCATTTCCTGTGCTCTGATGGCTGGTTCGCCGTCCTGCGGTGAGTTTGCTGTCCAAGTACCGTTGCTGTGCAGGGTATGTGATTTACAGTTATCAGAAAAATAAAGTTCCAAAGTTGATTTTATTGTTCTGAATAAATCCTGCTGTATAACGGGAAACATAAGTTCTACTCGCCGGTCAAGATTACGGGGCATCCAGTCAGCGCTGGACAGATATATTTCTTCTGAGCCGCCGTTATAAAAATAGAACATTCTTGTATGTTCCAGATACCGGTCTATAATGCTGATTACGGTAATGTTTTCACTCATGCCGCTAACGCCCGGTACCAGCATACAGATTCCTCTGATGTTCAGCATGATTCGTACACCTGCCCGGCTTGCACGATACAGGGCTTCGATAATTTCATGGTGCGCAAGGCTGTTCATTTTTGCCATGATCAGTCCCGGTGATTCCGGTGTTGACTGCTGAATTTCTCGTTCAATCATCGAAAGCAGCTGCGATTTTATATTTATCGGAGCCATTGCAAGCCGTTTCATTGTCTGTATCGCAGAATAACCTGAGATAATATTAAAAAACTGTGTCGCGTCATTTGCTATGTCTCTGTTTGCGGTGAAAAGCGACATATCTACATAAAATCGTGCTGTTTTATCGTTATAATTTCCGGTAGACAGGTGTACATAGCGGCATATACCTTCATGTTCCCGTCTGACAACGAGCAGTATTTTTGCATGGACTTTCAGATTCACTATACCATAAACGACAATGACGCCTGCGCGTTCCAGTTGGTCAGCCCATGAGATATTCTGTTTTTCGTCAAAACGTGCTTTTAATTCCACAAATACGGTTACCTGTTTACCGTTTTGTGCGGCATTTTCCAGAGCCTGAATAATTGGAGAATTGCCGCTTGTTCGGTAAAGGGTCATTTTTATAGCAAGTACATCAGGATCTGCCGCCGCGTCATTCAGGAACGCAATAACAGGTTCATATGATTCATAGGGAACATGCAGCAGTATGTCTCTTTGTTTGAGCGTGTCCCAGAGCGGTTCGCCTTTTTGCAGAGTCGCCGGGTAGAAATTATTCCATGCTGAATATGTCAGGCCGCGCGCTGCATCTGTATCAAGAATTGCGGTAAGCGAGGGAATGTCCAGTATGCCGTTAACGGTGAATACATCATCAGCCGTTAAATGCATTTGCTGCATAAGTTCATTCTGAATGCTTGAATTTAGTGTGTTGATAACCAGTCTGACCGGTACTGATGTCTGTCGCTGAACTAACACTTCTTCCATGGCTTGAATAAAATCTTCGCCGGTGTCTTCATCAACGGCAAAAGCTGCGTCGCAGGTGACTCTCAAGATGAGTTTTTCCTGTACGCTGTAGCCTGGGAACAGTGCTGTGCCATATTCGGCAATGATATCTTCAAGCAGTGCGAAACGGCGAATACCATCTTCTGCCGGAAGCCATATTATCCGCGAAAGAGCTGTTGGTATCTGCACAATAGCCAGCGGATTTTCAGCTGGAGTTATGATAGAGGAATCTGTCTGAATATCGGGTATTGGGGACAGTTTGAACGCGGCATACATTTTACGGTTGATGAGGTGTGGCTGACAGCTTCCTTCTGCCCGCAGCGGTGTTAACAGAGGAAATACTTCGTTATCAAATATCTGCTTGGTTAGTGCCCGGTATTGCGGAGTATAAGCGCTGCTGGGGACATATTCTATCCCCGCTTTCGCCAGTTTGGGTAAAATATCATGCATCAGACAATCATATTGTTCTGTTATAAGTTGGTGTGTGCGCGCAGCAATAGCTGTTAGTTGTTCCTGTGCTGTCATGCCGGCGATATCTGTTTTAGTACTGCCAGCTTGTACTTGCCGCTTGAGTCCTGCGACCCGTACCATAAAAAATTCATCAAAATTACTTGAGACAATGCCGAGAAACTTTAGGCGTTCTGCCAGTGGCACATCGTGCCGCTGTGCTTCATGCAAAACACGGGCGTTAAATTCGATCCAGGATAATTCCCTGTTAAAGAATTTGTTTGTTCGTTCTTTTTTCATCACTGTGACCTCAGCTTACCCGATTTCTGTAAAAATTGTATTAAATTAAAATAACTTTGTACCCGAATACGGATTCAAACATGGCGGATTTCTCCGAAATGGCGAGTTTTTCAAGCAGTGTATTGTGTTCACCTGGAATATGAATAAACAGATTGTTTTCTTTTAATTCGATTGAGAAATCCTTGATTTTCTGTCTGTGACCGCGATCAAGTGCATCTGCGACACGAAGTATTGCAGCTAATTTGAGCACGGTGATTCTGTCCTGCCGGGGACTGTGTGCGAATTGCTCATCGTCTTGCGGCTGCTGGTCGCCTCGGTGGTAATACGCTACCTGTGCAACGATATTTATTTCATCGCGGGAGAGACCAAAAATGTCTGAATGACTGATAATATATGCGCTGTGCAGGTGATGATCATGGCCCCTAATGAACATACCGACATCATGCAGTATAGCAGATACTTCCATGAGCGTTCTTGTATCTTCGGCAAGTCCGAGTTCTTCTGCTAATGAATCAAACAGTTTTAAGGAAAGAGTACAGACTTGATTTGCATGTTGTTCGTCAAAGCGGTATTTTCGGGCAAGTGCCCGGGCAGAGGTGATGATCTGTGACTGAAATTCCTGCCGCAGTGTCTCATTGGGGATTGAGTTTTTACTTATTATGAGTCCTTCCCGCAGGCTTGTTTGGGGTACCAGTATTTTTTTTGTACCGGTGAGTTTCATAAATATCTTATAGGCAAGCAGATTTGTGGAGAGTGACTGTGCGTCATAATAAGGAATTTTGAACCTGGCGGCACATTCTTCTATTGAATATTCTTGAATGCTGTCGACAAAATGGTCAAAAGCGTCTCGTTTTATAACTGAAAGTTCTGTTGTAACCGGCGTACCTGCGTATGATGCTGCAAGACATGCTTCTGTTCCGATAGCTATGAATACTTCTATATTTTGAAGATTTATTTCGGTGCGTAGAGTTCCACCAGTGTTTCTGATAAATTCTTCCAGAAAACGTTTCGCATCCTGCTGTGATCCCATGGATGATTTAAGCTGCTGCGCGATAATTATGGTACCAAGTCTGAGACTGTGTGCTCCGACCATTTTACCTTTTTCAATGAGCATTATTTCTGTAGAGCCGCCGCCAACTTCAATGATCACTGAATCTTTATGCGCTGGCCACGCATCTGCTTTTTTGAGACAGTCTGTAACGGCAAGATACATTAAGCGGTTTTCTTCTATACCATCAATGACTGTTACATGAAAACCTGTTTTTACCAGAATTCGGTCAAGAACCGCATCTCTGTTTTTTGCCGCCCGTATCGCGCTCGTTGCAATCACATATACATGCTCTGGTACTATTCCCCAGCCTGCAAGACCTTCTTGAAAGCGGCGCAGGATATGCAGACACTGAAGAAGGGTCTCTCGTGAAATAATACCTGAATTAAAAACATCTCTGCCTAGTGCAACTGGCAATTCTGCGTGATCAATAATATCCCAGGTTCCGTTTCCAACCTCTGCGACAAGCATCCGGATACCGGTAGATCCGATTTCAATTACCGCCTCAAGCTGCTTCATTTTTGATAAAAACCTCATCCGAAGTATTTGATACAAACGTTTTAAAGTTTGTCGATAAGCATTGAGCATTTTCCTGAAGGAATTGGCAGTGTTTTCTTTTTCTGTCCCAGAATATTAATGGTAAAGTAGTATAGTTTTTCACTTTCCATTTGAATTTCCCAGCCCCGTGAACTTTTATTAGACAAGATAGTGATCATGTTCCGTTTCAGGGATAGATTTTCAATGCCCATGATTTCCAGATTGGGAATTATCCAGTCAACAGTTTTGCGCGGCAGACTGATGGAAAGACCGATAACATTTTCAATCATGAGAGCTATGGTGGACAGTCCTGTATAGATCAAGAATCGTTTGCGAGGATAATCTGGATTATCCGGCATCTGGGCTTGCCCTTCTTTATTTGGAAGATATGCTTCCCAGACATCGCCTTTGACTTCGGTATTGCTTGGAAACATTCCATCCAGAATATAGTAGAGGTGCCGCAATGTACATTCTCGGGCAAAATCCCAGTGCTGATATTTTTCCAAGCCTTTTATTACCATAAAATTAAATGGTGGGTAGACACTTCCGCGGAACCCATTCCCCATGTCACTAAAGTCGGAACTATCTGCTGACAGAGTTGGGAACGGGTGTTCTGTTCCGAATGTCTGCGGATTTGTGAGATGACGGATAAGCATTTCGGCTTTATCTTCATTTGGAATTTCCGCAAGAAGCGGCCAGAATCCGGCGATCGTTTTCTGCGGAAGCCTTTGTTCATTTTTATCAAGATCATAATAAAAGCCGCTTTCCCGATCCCACATCAATGAATTAATTCTTGTTTTGAGTGAAAAATATAGTCTGCGGTATTGAAAGCTCAGTTCTTTATCATTAAGAATATCTCCAAGCGCAGACATATACAATGTATTGACGGCGACGGCCGTATTGAAATCGATAGGATAGCAAGTGTTGTCCCGTGGTGCATTAAACATCGTTGATGCTGCAATCGGAACAGAATATAGTCCATTGGGTTGTTTAAAGGTTTTTTCAAGCCATGCCATATATTTTTGCAGAATAGGCATGATCTCTTTTATTCGCTTCTTATTTGCAGATTTATGGTACAGGTTAAATTCCGCCCACGCAAACAGCGGAAGCCCTACTCCTTCTGGGTTAGAGGGATCTGTAACAGGCGTATCTGTTGCTGCGTTGTATTTCCAGCGGATTGCGCCATTGTCTTCCTGTCTCGCATATAAATAGTCAAGGTTCTGATTTGCATTATAGTTTTTATTAGAATAGACTATATAAAAGGAAGAAAAAATCGATTCAAATTGGTCTATAATAAAAGAACCATTTTGAGGATATATTAAGTATCCGTCAGGAGATTGTTCTCCTGTTTTAGGATTTAGCCAGAAGTCTTGCAGCCAGGACCATGTTTTATCATAAATATCTACAAAGTCCTGATCATAAAAATGAATTTTTGGAAAATCGCGTTTGCTCACAAGTGCTCCTACGATGATTAACTATAGTATATCATAACTTTAATAAAAATTGTATACTAATATAACTTTTTTTTATTTTCATTCTCCGGTGGTTGTGTATGTATCAGTCACACGTCTCTCTTGAAATTCGTATTTTGATTTCTGTTGATACACGGGCATTTAATAAAAACAATGATACTTGGACTGTGTGTGCCGATGAGTCTGTATATCTGTTCTGCCATGCGCTGAGGTGTAAATGTGCTACACGATGCGTGATTGAGCGTGAACAGGGTGGTCAATTTGCTGCCGAGGAGACTGGAACAACTGGGATATCTGTTTGTATTGCTTCTGAAGGTTTTTTGCCTATCGAATATCACGGAAGAAAGAAAAAAATAATAATTGAAGAAGTCCGTTTGGAGGAGTTTCGCGGCAGGTTGATTCGGTCTGCTGAAAATACATATATGGATTATACTTATGCGGGGTGCCCCTGTATATGTATTAAGACAAATGACAGCCTTGAAGTTGGAGATGAGGCTGCGCTGTTTCTTGAGTCGCTTAACCGTTTAGTCAGTTATTTTTCGGCAGTGCCGGATATCCCTGATGAACAGCGTTTCTGCTGTAATGCGTATGTGGCGCTTGCGAATTATCCGCACATGCCGTCTTATTTAGTGAAGCTGCGTCATATCAATTCTCCCTATTTTGCCAGACGTGCGATAAATGCGGAATTAACGAGACAGGAAAACAAACTGCTTTCCGGAAAAACAATTGTATCAGAAACCCGCATATGGAACGAAAGGCAGAACCTGACACAGTCTTTTAATGCTGAACCGGTGTGCTTTCCGACTGTGTTTGTTGCAATGCAGCCGCCTTTAGTTTTTGAGCCTGATAGAAAATTATTGTGCAGGGATAATTTTCCGGTTGAACTGCCGGGAGAGCGGATAGAACGATTCTGCCGTGTGTTTGGTCTTGCGCCGCTGCGTGCGGAGCAGCTTTGTACAGATAAGCATAAGGCTGACTTTTTTGAGCAGAGTGTTGTGCTTGGTGTAGAACCAATGTTGGCGGCGCACTGGTTGACATCTGATATGAGTTTTCTATTTCAAAATTCTTGGCGGAAAAATGGATTGCGGACGCTGACGCCTTTGGATTTTGCGTTTGTTATGAAGAAACTTTCCGCAGGAAATATTAACAGCAGTATTGCGAAAAATGTTCTGCTTGAAAGTCTTGAAACAGGAACTGCTCCGGAAACGATTATCAAAAATAAAGAACTTTCACTTATCAGTAAGGAAGCGGATTTGCTCCCTGTTATTCATAAGGTTCTTTCCGCTTGTCCTGAAGAATCTGAGAAATTGCGTTGTGGCGAAATGCATCTGTTAGAATATCTTACCGGGTGTGTTATGAAAGAAACTGCTAGTCGTGCCGCGCCGCTAAAAGTAAAAGATCTGATAAAACAGGAACTGCAAATACAGGTTATTTATGTTTTGTCGATGGGTGGAGTTATCAGTGCGGTCAGGCGATCTGATGGGTCAATTGAAGCTGATAGTGGTCAGGTTTTGCGAAAATTATGTTCTGGCTTATCTGCTTCAGCCCGGATTCAGGTAGTACCGATACGGTCTATGTTGAGTGAAGAAATTGCACCTGATGACTGGGCTGCGTTAATAGCTGAAATATCTATGCGTATTGCTTCTGGTGTTGCAAACGGTATTGTAATAACACATGGTTCTGATACGCTTGTATATACTGCCGCCCTGTTGTTTTGGTTGTTTTCTGATGCAGGGGTGCCAATTGTTATTACGGGTGCTTCATCGCTGCCTGCTGATTCTGATGAGGGAAAACGTAGTCTTGAAGCTGCAGTTTCTATTGCCGCGAAGGAAAAAAACGGTGTATACGTTATTTACGGCGGCAGGGTATTTTCTCCTCTCAATTTGAAATTTGTGCGTCATACAGAAGATGGGTTTATGAACTGGAATCTGATGGAGCCTGTCTTTACTGGATCAGGACCAATTGCACAGCAGTTTACTTCTCTTACGGAGCCTGATTCGTTTGTTATTGCGAGAGTATTACGTGAGGCAACAGACAGACTATGTATTTTAAAAATATATCCGGGTTTTAAACCCTCTCAGTATTTTGATTTACTGCAGCGAAACAGGGCTTTTGTTGTAGAGATGTATGAGTCGGGTACTGGAAATATGGGCGCAGGTGATTATTCCCTTAAGCCGTTGTTTCTACGTGGTAATAAAGAAGGCTGCCATTTTTATTGTACTTCGCAGCAGGAATGTATAACGGATTTCTCAAGGTATACAACAAGCCTTCGTGTATGGCGGCATGGGGTTGTCCCAATGGGTCGGTTAACGACGGAAGCTGCGGTAACATTGTATTATGCAGCTTCGCTCCTGTGCGATACACAGGAAGAACTGGATCGCACTATGGAGTTGTATTCTGAGTTGTATCGGTAGCAGCATTATCTGGTGCTAGCTGGAAGGATGGCATTGAGCCTGGCGGAATTGGTGTAGAGCGTGAGTAGATGAGCCGTATTACTTCCTTTTGTGTTTTATGGCGCACTTTCAGATAGAGTGTTTTGGTCTGTCTGTCGTATACGTATCCTGAAGCATCATAAATTTCGAAATGTGGATCGGAACGATAATTTAAATTGTACATTTCTATCCGATAGAAGGGTTCAATATTTTTTATTGCCATATAATGAGAGCCTGTTGGCAAATAATCTACGGTCATTGTAATATCGCCGTTTGCTGCTTTACTGTAACTGATATTTGCCGCGCATGACCAAGTCCATATCGGTTGTTCATTATCTGTACTGATAATCTGAATTCTTGGCATATAGGGGTTATCGGTAACTAGAATGTTGTATAATGCAATCCATGTATTAAAATCAAGCTGCGATACAGATGGAAGGTAGGAATTTATGATTGCATAGCCATTGACTGTTATCTGGGGAATAGATGTCGCATTACCATATTGTATTAATGCACTGGCGATCTGCGCCGCTTCTAGAAGCTGAATATCTTGGCCATTATTCTTTATGACGACTCGGGAATTTTCAATAGAACATGATTGTTTGATGATTTCTAATGAATGTTCCAGATAATCTGTCATTCTGTCTGCAAATGCGGACCCTGCACGGCGCAATTCGCTGTAAGTAAATAGAATTCCCGCTGCTTGGAAAATATCTGGAGCAAATGTTTTTTGCTGGGATAAAATAGAAAAAACAGATAGAGGAGTCTTTCCTGATAGAGGTTGTCTGAGCAAATACGGAACAAGTGTTCTTGCTGTGAACAAATCAAGTGAACCACGTGATACAGCTGTTCTGATCATATTCTCAAACGTGTTATCAGCGGTTGTGAGTGTTCGATCAAGCTGCATGATATTGCCGAAAAACGGTGCTGAAACATACGTACGTTTGGAATCATTCTTAAAATTTGTTGGTACCAAAGAAAAAGCCTGGTTTTGCCTCCCTTGTCTGGTCATTACAGCAACTGTTGTGACAATGGTTTGTTCCCCTTGTAATGAGACTGTTCTGGCTGTCGCCGCTTGTGTGATTGATTGCTCCAATTGATTTATAACCTGACGATATGTGGAGGCTGAAGCGAGTGAAAGAGATGATATATCATCCCATCCGCTAAGAACAGGTTCAGGCTCTGGTTCTGGCGGCGGCGGTGGTTCCGGTTCGGGCTCAGGTGGAATATATGAAACAAGTTCTGCAAGTGTGTTTTGTTGATCAAAATGGATAACCGAATCCTGCAATTGTGGCCCGGAATAGGAAAAAACGGTATTCTTTGATGAAAATAATATCAGCTGTTGCTCTTCTGTATTCTTTTCTTCTGTGTTTTCATCAGTGTCTGTTTTTATTGGTACAGACTTCTGTTCAATGGAAAATCCGCCTGCCGGTTTAAAGGGCAGCGATATAGCTTGTACTGTTTCAGGGAGTATTGCTTGTACTGAGAACTTCTCATTTTCCGCTGTACCTTGAACTGAAAAGATAAGTTTGATACCTTCTGAAAAAATGAGCGTACATATTTGTGGAGATACTTGCTGCCAGCTTTGCAGAACAAGCGGTATGTTGCTGTTTTCTGTATTGATGCACATAACCGGCTCTGTTTCTGAGCAGGATAGAACAATTCCCTTATATGAAGTTGAAAACTGATTTTTCAGTGTTGTTTGTGTTCCATCTGAAGTCTGGGTTTCTGCTAGTGATATTCTGAGCGGCCCCGCATTTATTGTCAGTACCGATTCGCTTTGAAACTGTAGCGCGAATATTGCGAGTATAATAATCAGGTATAAAATAAGTAAGGCCAATGCTCTTTTTAAAATGTATTTAAACATGCGCGTCTATTCTATCTGATGGAAGAGACAAAATCAACTGGTAAAGCAGAGCTGAATCAGAACCGTAACTTCTGTATTATAGCTTGTTTTGTATAATACAAGTGTGTTTGTCTGATTGCAGGATATCATTTAATCGGGTACTGCTGGTAATAACCTGCTGATATGTGTATAATCAAAATCTCTGCCGGTTTTACGTTGTGCCTGTCTGTATCCGGTGAGTATAACCCAAGGAGAATAGATGAAAAAAAAGCAGACATTATTGTATATGGTAATCCTTCTTTGTACGCTGGGGGGATGTCTTTCAACAGAAAATACAGGATCTCAGGCCGCTGCGCAGTCAATGGGACAAGTTGCAGCGGCATCAGCAATGACTGGTGGTGTTATTATTATTGATGAGTCATCTGATGTTGAAGTTATTGATACACCTGATGAAGAAAAAATAAAAACTGTTGAGGAAGGGGTGTCTCCAAAAGCGGTATTTGCAGAGAAACTATATGAATCGCTGCGGACCGGAACTTTAGAAGAGGCTTTGCTGCTGTTTGATGAAGTTCCTGCCGGTGCTGCTGAGGATTTTGATATTCAAATGATGCATGCGTCTTTGCTTTTATCATCGGGTGATATTGCAAATGCGCGTCCTATTGCTGAAAAACTGTTGAAAGAATATCCCGATAATGCTGATGTTCTGATGTTGAATTCTATGCTGGCGAAGTATTCTGGTGATACACGGAAAAAATCGAGTTTACTTAAACAATTATTGGAACAAGACCCTGCAAATCCTGATGCAAATGTAGAACTTGCAAATGAACAGATGCTTAAACGGAATTATAAACTTGCTCGTAAGTATTATCAACAGGGACTTAAAGGAAATCCAAATGATGAAACTGCGTTATTTGGGTATGGTCAGACATCATATTATTTGAATGATTTAAAAGCTGCAAAAACAGCATTTGAAAAAATACTGACCGTGAATCCTGAAAATGGTTTTGCATGGGCGTATCTGGGTAAACTGGAGCGTGAAAATGAAAACTACATGAAAGCCTTAGAATATATCAAGAAAGCCATAGAATGTGATCCTGAAATATATGATTTTTGGATGGATTATGGATCATATCAGCGAAAAATGGGATTGTTTAAAGATGCTGAGGTGTCATGGCAGAAGGCTGTATCTCTTAACCCTGATTATTTTTTAGGGCATGCGTATCTGGCAGGGTTGTATGATGAGCAAAATATTTTTGATAAAGCACTTTCGGAGTATAAAAAAGTTATAGAACTTAATCCCAGTTATTATTTTGCGTATGAATCACTCGGGATTTTTGCCTGGCATGAAAAGCAATATGCGCAGGCACGGGAAGCATTCACGCGTGCATACGCAGCTATTGGTAATGATGTTACGAAAAATGTGTCGTATCCTTTGATGATCGCCGCTACTTATTTAGCCGAGGGTAATACAAAAGAATGTAAAAATACTGTGGCAAAAGCTATGAGGAATATGAATACGGCAACAGCAACTTATGCGGTGCTTCGTTTGTATTATGATGGCCTTAATCTAAACAATGTTATACAGAAAATCATGAATGAAAGTAATCGGAATCTGCGGGGCAAACTGCTGTATTATATTGGTTTATATTACGACTTGAAAGGTAATGTGGATGGCGCCAATAAATATTATACAGAAGTAATCAATATTAACAGCCCGATGTTTTTTGAATTTCGCCTGGCGGAATGGGAGCTTTCTGAATGAGCCGTACAGAACGTCGGCTGCTTATTGGCGGTCGTGAAATCATTCTCATTGGAACTGCTCATGTTTCTCAGGAGAGTATCGAAGAGGTAAATGCCGTTATTCGTTCAGAAGTGCCAGATTGTGTTGCTATTGAGCTGGATGAGCAGCGTTTGCGATCTATGGAACAAAAAGACGCTTGGCGCAGTCTGGATGTGGTAAAGGTTCTTAAAGATGGACAAGGCTTTATGCTCATGGCTAACTTGATACTGGCTGCTTTCCAAAAACGGATGGGTGAGAATGTTGGTGTAAATCCGGGTGATGAAATGCGATCGGCAATTTCATCAGCGCGGGAACTTGGAATTAAGGTGGAACTGGTTGATCGGCCGATTCAGACAACTCTCCGCCGTGCGTGGGCAAAGAATTCTCTTTGGGGCAAATGTAAACTGCTTGCCGCGCTGCTTTCAAGCGCCTTTGATACACAGCAGGTTTCCGCTGAGGAAATTGAAAATCTGAGAAATTCTAATGAAATGGATTCAATGATGAATGAGTTGTCCGCTTATCTCCCTTCTGTAAAGAGTGTGTTGATAGATGAGAGAGATCAGTATCTGGCGAGTCATATCTGGCAGTGCAAGGGAAATAAAGTTGTTGCTGTTCTTGGTGCCGGACATCTGCCGGGGGTGGAGAGTCATTTACAGAATCTTGGGGCTGGAACTGAGTCTGCTGATACAAGTTCTATCGAAGTTATTCCTCCTGCCGGGATTGGTACAAAAATAGCTGGATGGATATTTCCAGCGGCGATTATCGCGCTTCTGATAGTCGGTTTTTTGACTGGCGGGGCAGCTGTTTCTGGAAAAATGCTGCTTCGCTGGCTGTTATGGAATGGCTCCCTCGCAGCACTGGGAACTCTTCTTGCGGGGGGGCATGTTTTGTCCGTACTGACCGGATTTATTGGTGCCCCAATAGCAACGCTGAATCCGCTGTTGGGAATTGGTCTTTTTACCGGTATTGTGCAGGCGTGGATTAGAAAACCAAAAGTTGAAGATATGGAAACGCTTATGAATGATGTTTCTTCTTTACGGGGGATTTACCATAATCGAATTCTTCGTGTATTGCTTGTTTTTTTTCTTTCTTCAATTGGCGGTGTTATAGGTAATATCATTGCTGTTCCAGCGCTTGTTTCAAGTGTGTTAGCTGCGTGATTTTATTTAAAAAGGGTTTTAACAAGCTGCTGAATATTGTCAACATAAACTGCTCCGCTGTTCTGTTCCGGCGCATATAAAGTATGAATACCAAGTGTCGTAGCGGTTTTTGCCCTCTGTCTAATGCGCGGAACAGGGCGAATTTCGCCGGCAAGACTGAATTCTCCTGCAAATGCGATACCTGGTGGTAAGGAAAGACCTGTTCTTGCTGAATACAGCGCTGCTGCAATTGCAGCGTCTGCAGCGCTTTCTGTAAGTCGTACTCCGCCGGCTATATTTATATAGATATCCTGATCACTGAATCGCAGGCCTGTACATTTTTCGAGAACTGCGGCGATGCGGCTTACCCGTGCGCTGTCTGCACGGTCTGAATAGATACGGGTAACACCTGCTTTTGCTGGAACTGTCAGAGCTTGTATTTCAACAAGGAAAACTCTGCTGCCTTCACATACTGGAGCGAGAGCCGTTCCACAGGGGATATCTCCATTTCTATTTATCATAAAGAGTCCAGAAGGGTCGGGTACAGGAACAAGGCCTTTTTCTTCCATAAGAAATATGCCCAGTTCATCAACGGAACCGAATCTGTTTTTTTGTGCACGCAAAAAGCGGGTGTTTTCATTATTTCTATCAAATGAAATAACAGTGTCCACTATATGTTCGAGTGATTTTGGACCTGCAATAGTACCGTCTTTTGTAATATGTGCGGTAAGAAAAAGGACAGAGTCTCGTTCTTTTACCCATGAGACAAGTGACATAGCATTATATTTAAGTTGATTTACCGTTCCAGGTATGGAACCTGCTTCGGATGAATAAACGGTCTGAATGGAATCGATAATAATAAGTTGTGGTTGTATATCATTGAGAGCCTGTTCAATATCATCAAGCCGTGATGTGCACAGAACTTGTATGTCCTCTGTTGGTAATTCAAGCCTGTCTGCTCGTGCGCGTATTTGAGCAGCAGATTCTTCCCCGGAAACATATAATACTGTAGTGTGATTTTTCGCTGCCGCAGAAATTGAAGTTTGTAAGAGTAGGGTTGATTTTCCTATTCCTGGCTCTCCGCCAATAAGTATGGCAGATCGTTTCATAGCACCGCCGCCGAGTACTAAGTCAAATTCTGCTATGCCGGTTGTTAGACGGCTGCCCTCCATGGGATTAACTTTAGAGAGCGGCTGCGGTTTTTGCTGTTCTGCTGTTCTGCTTCCTATTCCTGGAATGGCTGTTTCTGATTGCTTGATGTATTCAACAAAACTATTCCATTCGCCGCATTCGGGGCAGCGTCCCATCCAGCGTAGTTGAATATGACCGCAGGAAGAACATTTATAGCTATTTCCTGTTGTTTTTTTTGCAGACATATTTATTTCCTTCCATTTTAAAAAGATGTCGCATCAAGACTGTGTTGCGGCATCTTTCCCTCAATACGAATAAAGATCTGATTGGGCAGGCATGCAATCCATTCTCCGCTGCGGCTGATTGGCTGACTCATAACACATATTTTATTATCGCAGGGGGAGTCGATAAAGAATGCGCTTCCATTTTTGATTTCAATATGAGATTCACCGATCGCACCTGGTATGCACAATTTCTGATTGCGATCAAGCGGGTATATCCAATCCTCTTCCAAGGTACTTATGATGAGATATGGAGTACCGTTTTGTTGTGTTAGTGCTGTGTGTATCGATACGCCGATTGCTACTATTGCCAGCAGAATAAAAAAGATATCAGCAGGCCGGAACAGGAATCTTTTTTGTATAGGTTTCATTATTACGCACAAAATAGCATATCCGGTAATATTTATGCTATACTGCTTATATGCCTTTTGACAGTATTTTTTTTGATCTGGATGGAACTTTATGGGATTCACGGGTTGGTGTGTGTGATAGTTGGAACCGTGTGTTATCCAGAAACGGTGTGCACAGGTGTTTTTCTGTACCGTTTTTATCATCATTTTTTGGAAAGCCGATGACGCAGATTTTTGCGGAGATTTTTCCTGATATGCCAGCTGAAAAGGTAAATCAGCTTCGTATTGAATGCTGTGCCGAGGAAAATGATTGTCTGCTGCAGGGAGGAACAATATTATTTCCTGGTGTTAGAGAGGTTCTTGAGCGCCTAAGCAGAAGTTACCGATTGTTTATTATTAGTAATTGTCAAAGCGGTTATATAGAAACGTTTATAGAGGCGCACTCCATGCAGCCATATTTTACTGATCATATAAGTTGGGGCGATACTAGTTTGTCTAAAGGTGAAAATAATCTGTATATGATGCGTAAACACGGGCTTGTTCATCCTGTATATGTTGGCGATGCGGCCGTTGATGAACAGTCTGCTGCTGATGCTGGAATTGCTTTTATATTTGCGCGTTATGGTTTTGGATCGGTATCCGCATATGACGGTGTGATAGATTCTTTCTGTGAATTGGAAGCAGTTTTGCCTCAGGCCGAACAGGCTTTTATGGTACGCAGCAGGCGAGAGTAATGGAAATTCATATTCTTCAACCTCCAGTAATGCAGTGTAATACTCCATATCCTTCTGGTGCATATCTTTCTGCATTCTTTGAGCAGTGTAAACAAAAATTTCCCGGACGAATAACGACTGTGAAGTGGCATGATTTAAATATACAGTTATTTCATGCGCTTTTTTCTAAGAAGGGACTTGAGAAGTTATTCATGCTTTCTGAAGAAAGAGCTCTTTTGCAGGCTGATAAGGCGGAACGGTGCGGAGATGAATATACTGCTTTTAATCTTCGGCGGTATATTTCGGAGAGCAGTGCATGGGTAATGTGGATAGATACGATTGTTGATATTCTGTGTGGAAAATCACAGGAACTTCGGCATGAATTTGTGAGATCTGCATATATACCTCGCGGTAATCGTATGGAAAATTACCTCGCTTCTCTTGGACGTGATGTATCGGCTGATGACGCACGGCTGCTTGCTTCATTTGCTCTTGCTGATATTGCTGATTATATTACGGTTGTTTTTGATAGGGAGTTTTCTCTTGTACGTTATGCGGAATCTCTTGCGGTTGAAACAGCGTCTTTGGATACGGTGATTAAATGTTTAAAGTCTCCTGTGCTTACGGAATTTTATATACCATTGCTTAATACTGTCTTAGATAGAATCGCTGCCCCATACACTGCAATAAAGGGAATAGATATTTTATTTTGTATTTCAGTCCCATTTGCAGGTACTTTTGCTCCGGCGCTTGCTTCTGCAGGAGAAATCCGGAAACGATTTGGCTCTGATGCGTGTTGCATATTAGGTGGAGGTTATATTAATACGGATTTGCGCCGGATTACAGATCCTGAATTATTCAATTATATTGATATATTAAGTTACGATCGTGGATATGGGTCTTACTATTCTCTCTTTGATGCCGGGTTGGGAAGTGATGCTGTTGATAATACAGAAGAATTGTTTACTGCGCTTAGACAAAATGGCGGGTATAAACTCCGCTGGTATGATTCTGTAGCGGGGTGTGTCTGTGGAAATGCAGATTGCGGTTTTGGCGGTACAGAAAATACTGCTGAGATCTGTACACAACGTTATGCAGCGTATGAAGATAAGTTAACGGTACATATAATTCCTGATTATACTTCTGTAGATTTTTCGCAATATCCCCGTTTGGCCGATGATGTTAATCCGATGCATCGCCTATGGTCTGATGGTGCATGGATCAAAGCATATCTTGCTCATGGCTGTTATTGGCATCGCTGCGCATTCTGTGACGTAACGCTTGATTATGTATGTGCCTATCGGATGACCGATATTCGCCGACTCCATGATGGACTTTCTGTTCAGGTACGAAAAACAGGAGTTCGTGGTATCCATTTTGTTGATGAAGCTGCGCCGCCTGCGGCACTTGCCCGATTCGCTTTATATAATACTGGAGAGGAAAGATTTTCATTCTGGGGAAATATTCGATTTGAAAAGACGTTTAGCCGTGATTTGGTTGATTTTTTGGCATATGGCGGATTGTGCGGCGTATCTGGCGGTATTGAAATTGCGTCGGCTGCTGGACTTGAGTCTGTACACAAAGGAACAGATATACAAAATCTTGTTGCTGCGTGTGCCGCATTTAAAGAAGCAGGTATATTGGTTCATGGTTATATGATTTTTGGATATTGGCAAGAGACACCGGAAATGCTTGCCGACTCAATGGAAACACTCCGGCAACTTTTTGCTGCCGGAGTTCTAGATAGTTCTTTTTGGCATAAATTCACGTTGACACGCCATTCTCGCGTTTATTCTGAATGGAAGTCTGGAAAGCATCCATCTCTTAAACCTGTTGAACCTAAATCCCGTGACGATAACGGACGCCGGCCATTTGCAGAGAATGCCCTTTTCTTTAAGGGAGAGCGTTTTTCACAGCGGTATGCAGCAGGTCTTGATGCGGCGCTCTCGGCATGGCTGCATGGCGTAGAGCTAGATAAACCTGTTTCTTCGTGGTTTCGTTTTCCGTTTCCGCACCCGTCTGTTACTGATGATTATATTATGAAACAAATAGAGTTATATGAACGGCAGCGCGATAAAGCTTTTTCAGAGCGGTATAATGACCGGTTCGTATATATATGGATTGGAGGAAAACCGTTTACTGCTGCTGGTGAGGATATTTGCTGGATGTATATGGGCGAGATAAATTACTGCACATCACCGAACCCCACAGCTGTTGCAGCTCTATTATGGGAACTGCGCCCCCGGCCCGACATCTCTATTTTGCAGCAAAGCCGTATGCTGGTTCGGCAAATTCCAGAAATGGTATTCCGAAAAATACGGGGTCGCGGGCTGTGCCGGCTTGAGCACAGCCTGCTGCAATAATACAAAGTTTTATAGGATAGTTTTTGTATTATTAATCATCATATTTTTGTCCAAGCAGTTTCCCATTTGTATCGAAATACAGCTCCATACGGTTGGATAATTTAATTTCGATATTTTTCCAATCCTTTTCTGCTTTGAGAATCAGAATGTTGGGGTAATTTTTTGCAACATAATTAGTAATTTCGGACGGCAGCATATTTGCAGGAACTCCGGTATATGATTTTATTTCCTGCCATTCTCCGCTGCCTGAAAGCTGTAATTCTGTACCATCATTCAGTTGTATTTCATATTCATTAAAATCTGCTTCAACGAACTGAATTGTTTTTCCTGGAAAATTACTGCTGATAAGTTCTTTTGCCTGTTGTGGCAGCTGTTCTGGGGATATAACCTTATCTGCGAACATAGCGGCAGCGGAAATCATCATAATAGCTGTAATCAGTACGTTTTTTTTCATAGTAAAACTCCTCATTATATTGTGTTTTGCGGTGATTGCACCGCATGTTGTTTATGGTTTTACTATATCATCTCCAGTCCGCTGAATCATTAAAGATTTCTTAAAAAAGACCGAGAAGTTGCTTAAAAACAAAGAGGGGGTATCAGTAAATACGGTCTCCTAACAGTCTTGCGGCAAGTTCTACTGCCATGCGTGCTGTTTGGCTGCGTACATCAAGTACTGGATTTACTTCTACGAATTCTGCTGAACCAACCATGCCTGTTTGTGATATTTCTTCCATTAATAAAAGAGCTTCTCGATAGTTGAGTCCCCCTGGCAGCGGAATCCCGACTCCGGGCGCAAACATTGGATCAATTACGTCCATATCAAAGCTGACATGGATTACATCTGCATGTGAGCGGAAAAAAGTTGTTACCTGTTTTAAAATAGCCGGAAACCCGATACGGTCAATATCACTCATAGTAAAGGCTGTAACACCGGCTTGTTTCATGAGAATTCGTTCTTCTTTATCGATACTGCGCAGTCCGACATAGCATACATTATTGCTGTTAATTTTTATTCCTGGATAATATAAGTTTGTTAACTGACTTGCGCCTAGACCGCATGATGCTGCCATGCACATTCCATGTATATTTCCTGTTGGACTTGTTTCTATCGTGTTAAAATCACCATGAGCGTCAACATACAATACTCCAATGCGTTTACCATCTGTGCGGTGTGCTGCCGCAATACCGGCTAAACTGCCAAGTGCAATTGAATGGTCGCCACCTAATATGAGTGGAAATCCTCCGGAACGGATAATTACTTCTGTCTCTCCTGCAAGGGCGCAGCAAGCTTTTGTTATTGCTTTCAGATACTTTGCTTTTGGGTCACCGGCTTCTTCATATTCTGATGGGTGTATATCCATTGGGGTTGAGTATGTAATTGCGCTGTCGCTGAGCTGTGAAAGTCTTTCCTTGAGGCCAGCTAGTCTTATTGCAGACGGCCCCATATCGGAACCGTGTCTGTTACCGCCGAAATCGAGCGGCATTTCAAGTACATGTATGTTCATGATGAAAATTATACGTATATGTGTACTGAAAGCAAGCGGAAATTGCTAATCGGAGTAAACTCTGCAAACATCGTTTTGAAAGCAAACTCTTTTTGGTGTTTTCCTGTGTTATTGACGCAAAGCAACGGTTTCTATTACCATGCTATCATGGAAGTTTTACATTTAGGCAACCCTGTTCTTCGTGAAAAATCAGAACCGGTTGCTGCTGTAACACAGGAAATTGTTCAGCTTGTGTCTGATATGTTTGAGACTATGGATATGCAGCATGGAGTAGGACTCGCCGCACCTCAGGTAGGCAAGCTGTTGAGGATGTTTGTTATTACGATTGATGATGGAGTTCGGCGGGTATTTATAAATCCGCAGATTATCGAAACTTCGGTAGAGACATGTGAGATTGAAGAAGGATGTCTAAGCATTCCCGATGTCTGGGAGAGTATTACTCGTCCGTCGCGTGTGACTGTACAGGCACTTGATGAACATGGACGCCCTTTTACGATTGAAGCGGATGGATATCTTGCCCGTGTAATACAGCATGAATATGATCATCTTGATGGAGTATTGTATATCGATCGTGGAGATGCTGAATTTCGTGATAAAACAATAGCAAAGTTTGAACGGCGTGCCGAAAGACGCCGGCAGAAAGATGCAATTAAAGCTGCAAAGGCGGCTCGAATTGAAGCAAAGAAAGCTGCAAAGGCGGCGTCACGGTGTTGAGGATTCTGTATGCAGGCAGTCCTGAGCAGTCTGCGGTAGTGCTGGAACATCTGAGCAGTCATGAAGCCGAAGGAAAATATCACATTGTTGGAGTTCTTACGAATCCGCCTTCGTGTAAAGGGCGCAGCGGAAAACTTTGTCCGACTCCGGTTCAGGCTGTAGCAGAAATGCGGGGAATCCCTGTTTTTGCGCCAGAACACTTGGGGTCACATGAACGGGATGTAATTGAACCTCTGCATGCGGATTTGCTTGTCTGTTTTGCATATGGGCGTATATTTGGTCCAAAATTTATGGCGCTGTTTCCTCTTGGAGGGATAAATCTGCATCCATCTTTACTTCCTCGGTATCGGGGATGTGCCCCTGTTCCGGCAGCTATTCTGAATCGCGATAGCGAAACAGGGGTTTCTGTACAGAAAATTGCTCAAAAAATGGATAGCGGCAATATTTTGAGGCAGATAAAAATTCCTCTTTCAGGTACCGAAACGGCCTCATCATTGCTCGATGAAAGTGCCCGTATCGGAGCTGGATTGCTGTATGATATTATTTCTCAGGCCGCGGTGGAAAAGGTGCTTCCTGAAGGTTCTGTGCAGGATGAATCATCTGCTTCATACAGTAAGATGTTATGCCGTGAAGATGGAATAATTAATTGGAAGAGTTCGGCTGTTGAGCTTGATGCGAAAATTCGTGCTTTCTGGCCATGGCCTGGGGCATGTACTGTTGTGAATGGAATACAGCTTAAAATCTTATCTTGTTCTATATATACAGGTGATTCATTCTGTGGAACTGAAAAAATGCCCGGTACTGTTCTTGGAACAGAGAAGAATTCTGGTATTCTGGTACAAACAGGAGACGGTATACTTGCTATTTCCCGGTTGCAGCTTCAGGCAAAAAAGGCTGTGTTCTGGAAAGATTTTATAAACGGAGCGCATAATTTTGTTGGTTGTGTGTTGGGCAGTGCGACCAATACGGAAAATGGTGGAATGGTATGAAATTCAGTTTTAATAGAAAGCAAAAAAAAGCTGATACAGAAAGTGGTGATGGAGTACAGGGGGCTCTTCGTATTTCTGCAGAAGAGGATATGAAGGCTCTTAGTGTTGGCGGGCGTCCGTTTGTTTTTATTTTGTTGGGTGCATTTATTCTAATGATTTGTGCGTGTGCGGCGGCTTTTTTTATTACGGTAAAAGGAGCTGAAGAGGTGCTTGTACCGAATGTGGAGGGTAAAGATCTTGCATCAGCTCTGCTTGAAATGCAGATAAAGGAATTGTATCCCCGTATTCAACTGCGTTATTCTGAAACTCCTGGTGATGAAGGAACGATTCTTTCTCAGGAACCTGCTGCCGGCTCAATTGTTAAAGCTGGACGCCGTATAAACTTGGTTGTTAGCCGGGGCGTCATTATTGATCAGGTTGAAGATTATGTTGGTCAGAAATTTGATGATGTGCAGCTGCGTATTCAAACATTGTTTAGCGGCACGTCGCGCACCTTGATTACAATTGGTGCGCCTCAATATAAGGCCGATGTTTCAGAGGCTGGAACGATTCTTGAACAGGATCCTCCTGCTGGTACCGATATATCAGAACCTATTGTGCTGCGGTTGATTGTCAGTCGTGGTCCTAGTTATGAGCAGACACGAGTACCAAGCATTGTTGGGATGTCGGTAAATGATGTGCTGACCCAGATGAGCCGCTCAAAAGTAATATTTGATTTTTCTTCTCATCCTGCATCTGAAAATGAAAAGCCGGGTACTGTTGTTTCTCAACAGAAATATTCGGGTGAATTTATCCGCAATTATTCAAGACTGACAGCTGATTTTGCGATGCCGGAACAGGAAATTGATGGGTTAAAATACGGAATTTTTTCGGCAATGCTGCAGAATTTTCCTTATCCATTGGAATTGAAATTAGATGCGAAAACGCCTGAGAATGAAGAGTATACTATTGTAACTTTTAATCATCCTGGCGGGCAGGTGACAATTCCATATGCAGTTCCTTCCGGAACAATCTTATCTCTCTCTGTTGCGGGGCGCCTAGAGCGAACTGTCCAGGTGCGGTGATTAAATAAAAAAAGGAGTCGTTTGACTCCTTTTTTTATGATGTTATTTGAAAACTATTATTTGTGTGATTTTGTAAGAATGGGCAATATAAGCATACCCCCCACAAATACAATAAGTGCGCTTAACCATGCGGCGATAATATTGAGAAAAATACCTCCGAATATAAAGCCAATAAATGCACATGCTGCGACAAAGACCGCATATGGCATTTGTGTTGCAACATGTTCAAGATGCGGACAACTTGCGCCTGTGGATGACAAAATTGTTGTATCTGAAATAGGAGAAGCATGGTCTCCAAATACAGCGCCCCCAATAACAGCAGAACAGACAATCATCGAGGCATGTACTAATGTTGTTTGATTCATGGCATTTACTTCTGCGAGTGTGGTGATAATGGGCATCGCGATTGGCAGCATAATACCAAAAGTGCCCCAGCTTGTTCCTGTTGCGAAAGAAATTACTGCTGACAGGATAAACATGATAGCAGGCAGCAGCCATACAGGGAACCCGCCATCTCTGACAAGTTCTGAGAGATAGATGCCTAGTCCCAAGCCACCGTCTGCGGGACTTGATTTAATAATTGTTCCAATAGACCATGCCATGGTGAGTATTATCAATGCCGGAACCATTGATTTAATACCGCTGCGGAGCGCCTCGCCAGACTCTTTAAGTGTCATCAGATGTCGTCCCAGATAATAAATATATGTTGCAGTAATTGTGAGAATAACAGCGTAACAGAGCGCGACTGATGAGTCTGTATTATTAAAGGCCTCGCCGATGCTCATGGACTGTATTGCCTGATGGATGTTAGTGATAGTTTCTCCATCAATAGCTCCAATCCATGTTGTTACAGGAAAAAACACTACTGCACTGATAATAAGTACAATAATAGGGAATAACATATCCAAGGGGCGGGCATTTGTATTAACGTTTTCTTCTTCTGCTCCGGAAGCCGGTCCGTAGACATCTTCACTGTACAATATTCCGTTGCTTGCAAGCTGTTCTGAATGTTTCATTGGACCAAAGTCTCGTTTCAGAAATATGACTGCTAATACCATGATCAGAGCAAGCAGCGCATATAAATTATAGGGAATTGCCTTGATAAAAAATTCAAATTCACTGATTCCTAGTTTTTCAAACCCCTGTGTATCACGAACAATAGACATAACGGTTACTACCCAGCTTGAAATAGGTGCCAGAATACATATTGGTGCCGCTGTTGAGTCCAGAATATAGGCAAGTTTTGCCCGTGATACTTTTGTTTTATCACAAATCGGGCGCATCACAGTACCAACTGACAGAGAATTGAAATAATCATCAATAAAAATGATAACTCCAAATATAAATGTCATAAACTGAGAACTGGTTCGTGTTTTAAGCTTTGATGAGGCCCATCGTCCAAATGCTCCTGCGGCACCTGTTTGTGTTAGCATGCCAACAAGACCTCCAAGTAGAGCGCAGAATAAAAATATACGAATATTCCATCCATCTGCCAGAGAATTTGCGATGAGATCAGTAAGCTGCATGAGTGCTGTAAAAGGATTGCCTCCTGCAACAATAAGAGCTCCGGAAAGTATTCCTAAAAAGAGAGAGACGATAACGTCTTTTGTGGCGAATGCAAGAATAATTGTTAATAGAGGGGGAATGATACCCCAAAATCCAAAATGTTCCACAGTAATCTCCTTCCTTAAAACAAAAATCTGTAGTAATATTATCATAACTTTACTATAATTAACAACACAAGTGGAATGATTAGGATAAAAGAGAGGAGATATACGAGTGACTCCGAAAATTTGTCTTTGTTTAACAGGTAGTACGATAGAAGAAGATTTGGCAATTTTAGATAAATATCGCAATTGGATTGATATTGCCGAGCTGCGTGTTGATCATCTGAGCAAAGATGAACGGCTCCAGATCCGTAAATTTCCTGCGCTTGCCGGTTTGCCGTGTATTCTGACGATACGGCGCACAATAGATGGAGGCAATTTTTCTGAAGGAGAAGCTGCCAGAACGTTGTTATTTGCTCGTGGACTGGCTTTTGCTGATCAGGATTCCAGAAAGAACTTTGCGTATGTTGATTTTGAAGAAGATTTTCAGGTTCCCAGTCTGCAGGATGCGGCGTTCGCCTTTGGAACCAGAATTATCCGCAGTTATCATGATATGCAGAATCCTGTAGTAAATATTGCTGAACGAATGAAAAAAATGCGTATAACAGGATATGAAATTCCCAAAATTGCCTGCATGCCGCATTTTCTTACTGATGTACAGGTAATGTTTCATGAAGCGAGATCTCTGTCTGGGTTTGAACATATTCTGTGTGCCATGGGACCGTATGGATTAAGTACGCGAGTGCTCGCAGAACGGTTGGGATCTTTTTTAACATATACATCGCCTGCAGAAACGGCACAAAAATTATCAGAGCTCGGTCACATTGATCCTGTTCAGCTGAACGAGGTATATAATTTTCGAGGAATCGATGCAAAAACAAAAATTTGGGGTATAACAGGATATCCGCTTACGATTACTCAGAGTCCGCAGCTGCATAATGCCGGCTATCGTAAACATGGTATGAATTCGGTATATATTCCAATTCGTGCAGAACATATCAGCGAAGCGCTTGATTTTGCCTGTGAACTGGATATAACAGGATTATCAGTTACTATTCCTCATAAAGAAAAAGTTCTTGAGGAATTGCAGACTGTATCGGCCTCTGTAGGTGAAATAGGGTCATGCAATACAATTATTCGTACGAACGAGGGTTGGAGAGGATTTAATACAGATGCAGGCGGTTTAACAGAGGCGTTAAAAGAATTTCTTAATGTTGAGAATCTTCGGCATAAGAAAGTGTCGATTATTGGTGCAGGAGGCGCCGCGAGAGCTGCGGCGTATGCGGTACGACAGATGCGTGGCAGCGCATGTATTTTTAACAGAACTGTTTCCCGTGCGCGGTTTCTTGCAGAAGAATATAACTTTAAATGGGCACCGCTTGATGAATCGTCCATTTCTAAATTGGAACGGTACTCGGACCTCATTATACAGACTACATCTGTCGGAATGGGAAGGGAAGACTTACCGTCTGAAGAAAATGATCCTCTGTTTTTTTATAATTTTCATGGACATGAGGCTGTATATGATATTATTTATTCGCCAGCGATGACACCGCTTTTAACGAGGGCGAAGGAAGCAGGGTGTCTGATTTCAAATGGATTAAGTATGTTGCAGTATCAGGGATATATGCAATTTAAAATATTTACAGGAGTTGATTATGATGAACAGCATCCAACAGTCGGAGCAGAAAGTATTAGCCGCAAAAACAGCCGTTGAAACCTTATTTGCAGAGGGTGCGATATTTTCCGGAATGAAGATTGGGCTTGGTACAGGCTCTACCGCTATGCCGGCAGTAGAAGCTGTTGCCGAGTTAGTTCGTACCGGCAAACTGACTGATATAAAAGCTGTTGTGACCAGCTTTCAGACATCAATTGTGTGTGAGCGTCTGGGCATTCCAGTATATTCGCTGAATTCCGCCGCAATCGGCGGAGAACTTGATTTGGCAATAGATGGCGCTGATGAAATTGATCCTGAATGTCATTTAATTAAAGGCGGTGGTGCGGCGCTGCTGCTGGAAAAACTAGTTGAATATAATGCGCGCCGTCTTGTTATTGTTGCAGATTCCACAAAAGAGGTTTCGCATATAGGTACTGGTTTTGCACTACCGGTTGAAATAATTGGAGAAGCCCGTGTTTCTGTTATGCACGCCCTTCAGCAGCTGGGGGCTTCATGTGTGCTGCGTGAGGGTGTCAAAAAATGCGGGCCTGTAATTACAGATAATGGTAATATGATACTGGACTGTCGTTGGCAGGAACCAATTGATCCCGCTAAAATGGAAATAGAAATAAATGGTATTGTTGGTGTGGTTGAAAACGGGTTGTTTACACGTATTCGGCCTACCGTTTTTATTGCTCATGGCGACGGTTCTGTAGAACAGCGGTAATGCGTATTTCATATCGGCATACCTTATATGCCAGTTATATCGGGTATATCACGCAGGCTATTGTAAATAATCTGCCTCCGCTGCTTTTTATTTCTTTTATCAGGGATTTTTCAATTTCTGTTGATCATATAGGTCTGCTGATCGCGGTAAATTTCTGTACTCAGATTGCTGTAGATATTTTCAGTGCCCGGTATGCTGACCGCATCGGTTACCGCAAAGTGATTGTGTTTGGTCATATCTGTTCTGTATTGGGGTTATGCTGTTTTGCTGTTCTTCCATTTATCATGCCGCCATTTATCGGACTTGTTATCGCGATCATGCTGAATGCGATTGGTGGCGGTATTATTGAAGTTTTGATAAGTCCGATAGTAGAAGCCTTGCCAGGTGATGAAAAAGCTGCTGCAATGAGTCTGCTGCATTCTTTCTATTGTTGGGGGCATGTTGGTGTAGTTCTGTTATCTACTCTATTTTTTTCGATTGCCGGTATTGCTTCTTGGCGCTTTCTTCCGCTTCTTTGGGCTGTGGTTCCAATGCTGAACAGTTTGTTGTTTGCAAAAGTACCTTTGCGAACGCTTTCAGAACAATCTGGGAAAAACACAGATAAAACAATGTTCCGTTCTTCTGCATTCTGGCTGCTGATTCTTCTTATGATTTGTTCTGCGGCATCTGAGCAAAGTATGTCACAGTGGTCATCTCTGTTTGCTGAAACAGGACTGCAAGTCTCAAAGACTCTTGGAGACTTATTTGGTCCCTGTCTTTTTGCATTTTTGATGGGGCTTTCCCGTTTACTGTATTCCAGATATACAGACAAAATAAGTATAGAGCGTGCGTTATTTGCCTCTGGTATCCTGTGTATACTAAGCTATCTGCTTGCAGTTTTTGCGCCGCATCCGCTGTTATCGTTGTGCGGCTGCGGATTATGTGGATTTTCTGTTGGTATTATGTGGCCGGGAACATTCAGTCTGGGGGCTCGTATTTTTCCAGCCGGCGGAACAGTTATGTTTGCTTTATTTGCGTTTGCCGGTGATTTCGGATGCGGCGGAGGGCCTGCTTTTGTCGGCTGGCTTTCATCATTGTCTGGAGATGGATTATCATTTGGACTGCTTATTGCTTCTGTATTCCCGTTTCTGCTGGTTGCCGGGGTTTCTGCTCTTGTCTGGCAAAGAAAACAGAGAATGCGCTGAGTCTTGTTGCCGCAGACAGGGCTGGTTGCCTTGTTACAGCTGCGGCAGAGTTGTATCTCCTTCACGCAGATATACATCTATTTGCTGATGCAGTGTTACAGGCTGTTTTTTTACTAATGCGCAGACTGTTTCTGCAAGTTGCTGTGCAATGCGCGGTGTATTTTGTACTATACAGGTAAGCCTGAGAGAAGCTGTTTCCGTAATAAGACTGCCATCATATCCGATGATGCTGACATCGGTTGGTATGTGCGCACCGTGTTTTGCGTATGCTCTGAGACAGGCGCTTGCAACCATATCTGTTGAGAATATTCCATCAACATGCGGATATTCTTCATAAATATCTTCCGCAATATACAGATATGATTTAAAGTCAAAATCATTCCAGGGCATTTCGACACTGTCTATTTTTACACCGTATTCTCTACAGATACGTTCAAATTCCTGATGCCGCTCAAGAGAAGGGGTGGTGACTGTTTTTGTTCCCGCCAGCTGAAGCAGATGTTTCCTTCCTTCTTTAATCAACCGTTCAGCGGCAAGTCTTCCGCCTTTTTTATGATCAGAAGCAATACAGGGAATATTATTCCCCAGTACCCGGTCAAAACCAACTATCGGATCAGGTATTTTTTCATACTCTTCAATATCGAGTGAATGAGCTCCCATAACAATACCATCCATCATGTGCCGTCTGAGCATATCGAGAAATTCTCTTTCCCGTGTACTCTTTTGGGTAATATTACAGATGAGTGTTTTATAACCTTTGTCATAGAGCTCCATTTCCAGATGTCTTGCAACAAGTCCAAAAAACGGATGTGCGATATCAGGGATAAGAAAGCCGATGATGTTTGTTCTGTTTCTAAATAGATTACGAGCCATTTCGTTTGGGTGGTAGTCAAGTTCCATCATAGCTGCTTCTATCCGATCCCGTGTGTCCGGTGCGACATATCCGGTATTATTCAGAACTCTTGAAACAGTGCCGACACCGACACCTGCATGCTTTGCAACATCTTTTATACTCGCCACAGTGATTTCCCCTTATTACACAGTATAACATATTTAGAAAAAAATATAAGGAACGGGTTCCATTTTTTATTGACACAGATAAAAGAAAAAGATATTATTAACACATGGAACCGATTCTATAAAGTAAATCGCATATTGGAACCGGTTCCAATAAGGAGTATATATGACCTTCAAAGCTTCCCATTACAGAAAACTGGAAGTTTTAATAAGAACAGATGGCATAAATAAAACAGTTTCAGTTGATGGTGTCAGCCGCAGTACTGGTGTTCTTCAGTTTTGCCATTTTGTTTTTGATCTTGCGGAACAATCTGAACATACATTGCTTTTGCCGGATGATTTTATTGGATTGTGTTATCTCTCCGGCAGTGATGATATCCTTTCCAGAGGAATTACATTTATCGATTCGGATGGAAAATTATATTCTTGTGAGACTCTAGCTGGCAAATATGATACCCCGTATCGAGAACAATTTCACTTTGCAGCTTTTGCAGGATGGATGAACGATCCTAACGGATTATGTTTTTTTAATGGCTATTATCATCTATTTTATCAGGCAAATCCATTTGGGCAGCAATGGGATACCATGTTTTGGGGACATGCTGTCAGTCGTGATTTAGTTCATTGGACACATTTGCCGTTTGTTTTTTTTCCTCAGCCAGAGTTATCTTTTGATAAATCATATGTTGGCGGCGCGTTTTCCGGCAGCGCTGTAGTATATAACGGGTTGATGCATATCTTTTTAACGCGTCATTTTGCAGAGCAGAGCAGTAACGACACTCCATTCGAATATCAGAATACTGCGGTATCAAGCGATGGCGTATCAGTTGCAGGAGAACATTCTGTTATCCCGGTGTTCCCAGCCCGTGCTTCTCATAATTTTAGAGATCCGAAAGTTGAATATATCAATGGTCGATGGTATATGGTTCTTGGCAGCTGCTATGATGATGTACCCTCTGTTCTGTTGTATACATCGCCGGATCTTGAGAATTGGACATTCTGCGGACGGCTTTTCAGTGATACTGAACAAGATGGAAATACAGTAGAGTGTCCTGATTTTTTTCAGCTGGATGGTGCATATGTGCTTTCCTATTCGCTGCAACCGCGGCAGGCCGTTTCCCGCAAATTTATTCGCATGAGGTATTGTATCGGCAGTTTTGATGGTACTTTGCTGGAATCAGCTTGTTCAGGTATCTGTGATTTCGGACCTGATTATTACGCTGCCCAGTCTTTTTCACGGGACGGACGGCGGATTGTGATTGGATGGCTGAACGACTATTATCTGGAACATATAACAGTCCCCGGCGGTGTAAATGGCAGTATGAGTCTGCCTCGTGAATTGCATATTAAAAATAATAAATTATATCAAATACCAGTAAAAGAAATTCAGACGCTTGTGGGAGATGTGTATCAGCTTTCTGAAAATGACGGGTGTTTGCACTGCACAGTACCAGGGAGTTCAGCTCGAATCAGATGTACGCTTTCGCAGAGTACCGATTTTGTGATTGATCTTGGACGAGGTGTATCGCCTGATGAAAGTGAAACTGGTATTTCATTTATCTGTGAAAATGGCTGTATCCGTTTGCAGACGCAAGGACTGCCCAGCTCATCTCATGCGTTCATCGCGCCTGTAGCTGAGATTCATTCATTTGAAATCTATATAGACCGCAGGAGTGTTGAAGTTTTTATAAATGACGGCGAAGCTGTTGGTACAAAACTGTTTTACCGCAGCGGTAAAGACAGTGTGATAACAGCGCGTTTTGAGAACAGAGATACTGTAACAACATTTGAAATTGCTGCCATGCGTTCTATTTGGCAGTAAGTATATTTAGGAGGACTTTATGAAATCATTTAAAAGGGCCGGAAAGGGATTTGTGCTTTCAGCTGGCTGCTGGCATGACGCTGCTCACCGGTATTTCTGGCTGTAGTAAATCTTCAGAAACTGCTAAAGACGGTCCGGTAACAGTTACTATCTGGCGTCCGCAGGATCAGGAAGAAATTGAGAAGTGGTATGAAGAGAAGATTGCCGAATTTAATGCTGCTCATGAAGGGCAGATTGTTCTGAAACAGGAAGTCATCATTCGCGCAAATTCATTTGCTTATGAAGATAAAGTAAACGCAGCTGTCACTACTAACACTCTGCCTGATATTCTGATGGTTGACGGTCCAAATATTTCAAACTACGCAGAGAATGGCATTATTGTGCCAATTGATGAATATATCAGTGCCGAAGATAAGGCGGATTTTCTTGATTCGACGATTACGCAGAATACTTACGATGGTAAATTATATTGTGTCGCAAACACAGAAAGCAGTGTCGCCTTGTATTTTAACAAAAAAATGTGCGATGAAGCTGGTATTGTACCTCCCACGACATTAGAAGATGCATGGACATGGGATGAGTTTTATGAGGCTGCGAAAAAACTGACAAAGCCAGGTGTTTCAGGCGCAAATATTATTATGGATAAGGGTGAAGGTATCCCGTATGTGTTGGAGCAGTTCTGGATTTCCAACGGCACTGATTTTGTAAGTGCTGATGGTTCAAAAGCTGATGGATATGTAAACAGTCCAGAAGGTATTGAAGCAGCATCTTATCTGAATCGGTTTATTCAGGAGAAAATCGCTGATATTGATCCTATAAATTACGCGTTCCATACCGGAAAATGTGCTCTTCTGCTGGGCGGCTGCTGGGAAGTTTCTGTGCTGAATTCACAATATCCTGATCTTGAATATGGAATTACTTATTTCCCCGTTGCTCCGGGAGGCAAAGCGACATCTCCGACTGGTGACTGGTCATATGGTATTACTAAAAATGCGCAGAACATGGAAGCTGCTGCGGAAGCATTAAACTGGCTGACAAATCGCGAAAACGCCGCAGCCTATGCGCGCGCGATAGCAAAACCGCCTGCACGGAAGTCAGGTTTTGAAATGCTGACCGAATTTAATGAGTATCCGCAATCAGTATTCAAAGAACAACTGCTGAATACTGGTACTCCCCGTCCCAGAACACCAAGCTATACAGTGCTTTCCCCGCGCTTTTCAGAAGCGATGATGAATATCTTTACAGGCGCTGATATTAAGGAAAGTCTTGATGCGGTCGCAAAAGCGGTAGATGATGATTACAACCGAAATTATGGTGAATAAATAAGTCGGAAGATACTGAGGGAAATGGCATTTAGTGGTGTTTGTGCCAATCCCCTCAGTATTCCCGTATCTCTGTTTGCTTGAACAAGGAGATATACAATGAAATTTCAGGACAAGTTATCCCCAAAGTCTCAGGAACTGATTACCGCCTATATATTTGTTGTGCCTGCAATTGCGCTGCTTGTGCTGTTTCTGATTGTTCCTGCACTCACTTCTGTTGGGTATTCTTTTACAAACTATAATATTATGCGTCCTGACCGGATAAAAATCAATGGTGTTGATAATTATATCCGGTTGTTTCAGGATCCGGAATTTATTGGTTCGATAGGCAATACAATATATTTTACGGTTGCTGTAGTTATTTTTCAGTGCGCTCTTGCGCTGGCTCTTGCGCTGCTTATTCGGCACAATCTGCGGGGCGTTGGAATTTTCCGTGCGGCGTATTTCAGTCCAATGGTAACAAGTATGGTTGTAATTGCGATATTGTGGACCATCTTGTACAATCCCAACCCGTCGCAGGGATTGATAAACGCATTGCTGGTTAAGCTGGGTATGGAACCAGTGAGTTTTTTGCGGGATCCAGAAACCGCGATGAATTCTATTATATTCATGTCTGGCTGGCAGGCTGCGGGATATCAAATGATGATCTTTCTTGCGGGGCTTCAGGCGATACCCGCTGAGCAATATGAGGCTGCGTCTATAGACGGGTGCGGTAAATTTCAGCAGTTTTTGCATGTAACGCTTCCGGGGCTCAGGAATGTCACAAAATATGTGATCATGATTACTACTATTCAGGCTATGAAACTGTTTACTCAGCCCTATATTATGACACAAGGCGGTCCGCAAAATAAAACCCGTACACTAGTATATTATATATATCAGCAAGGTATTCAGAATCGTGATTTTGGATATGCCTGTTCTGCAGCTGTTATCTTCTTTGTTATAGTAGTCGCGCTGTCATTCGCGCTGAAGAAAGTAATACGGGCTGACTAAGGAGGAAACAATGAGCAGTTTTAAAATCGGATATCGCGCCCAGAATCATTTGTTTCGTATATTGTTCTATGTGGTAAATACGCTTGTTGCGGTAATTTTTGTTTCTCCTCTTGTCTGGATGGTTGTCTCTTCACTAAAGCCGGAAAATCAGATTTTTACCAATTTAAATTCTCTTGCCGCTTTCTGGCCGGTGAATGCTTCTCTTGATAATTATGTATCAGTATTTGAGCGCATTCCCATGTGGAAATATATGTTAAATACATTTTTTTATGTGGGGATTATTCTGCTGTTTGATCTGATATTAAATTCCATGTGCGGTTATGCGCTTGCAAAACTTGAATTTAAAGGCAAACGTTTTTTTATTGGTTTAATTATCAGTCTTATGGTTATTCCGACAGAGACAATTATTCTGCCTCTGTATGTGCAGGTCAATTCGTATCACTGGATTAATACCTGGGCCGCATTGATTGTGCCATTCATCGCAAAATGTTTCAGTATCTATATGTTCCGGCAGTTTTTTCTTGATATTCCGAATGATCTTATCGAGGCCGCGTCTATAGATGGATCAGGAGCATTCCGTACATTCTTTACTGTTGTAGTTCCGATCTCAGGAACTGTCTACGCGACAGTATTTATTCTTGATTTTGTTGCGCACTGGAATGATTTCATGTGGCCGCTGCTGGTAACAAATGAGATGACGCGGACGGTACAGCTTGCTATCCAGGTATTCTTTGGCGAACCGCCGGTTTATTACGGCCCGATTATGGCTGCGCTGACACTTTCTGCAATACCAATGATTATCATGTTTATCTTTATGCAGAAATATTACGTACAGGGAATTGCAAGTACTGGTATTAAAGGATGATGTCTGTCCGCGGAATAAAATAGTTTGGAGCTGCGAGTATTGATTTTTACGGGTAGTTAAATGTACATTACATTCTAATTACCCGCCTGAAAATAACTGTTTTATATTATAATTTACCGTCTGGTTTGAAGAAAGTCTTTCATTAAAATAAAAATACAGTAAATTTTTTTTATTTTTAAATTATCTTTGTTTGAAAAATAGTGTAAAAACGAATTAAAGATAATGTATCTTTGTCTGAAAACAGTGTAAAAATGGATTAAAGATACTGTATCTTTGTTTGAAAGATAGTGTAAAAACGGATTAAAGATACTGTATCTTTGTTTGAAAGATAGTGTAAAAACGAATCAAGGATACTGTATCTTTGGCTGGAAAGTAACTTAAAAACAGATCAGAATCAGTATATCTTTATTTGGAAAATAATGTAAAAATAAAGCGGAATTAAGTTATATTTTTTTTGTTTCATAGATTACTTTGTGAGCCTGTGATTTTTTTTTACAGGTATTGCACTTTTCTGCGTTTTAGTGTATAAGTAGGAGACTGCAAAATAGCAGTCCCTGTATATGGATATATACTGTTATGTATATATCAAAGAGGGTTCTTTGAGAGTCAAGCGGACAGGCATATTCCGGTCCGGCGAATAACGTAAAGTTTGCGGCAGTTGTCCGCATTCAGTGTTTCGCAACCCCGCAGGAGTGGGTTATACCGTTGGTATAATTCAGATGATTGGTTCCTGTTGTGGGCTTTTGACTGCAGCTCTGGTAAGCTGCCAAGGCTCTGTGATACCAGACCGATCATCAAATGCATGTTTGATGGTGATAGGTGGTTCCGGCCGAAGCGAATCGAAAGGATGGTTCGTTCAGTTTGAATACATTTCGTCGTTCCACTCAATCAATTCTTCCTTCAGACTTGCAGAGTTCGCGTAGACGGATATACAGTGTATATCCTTTGCGATACAAGATAACAAATTATTATTTTATTTTCATGCCTGAAATCTGTTAAGGAGGATCAAATGGCAAAGGAAAAGTTCGAAAGAACGAAGCCCCACATGAACGTAGGTACCATCGGTCACGTTGACCATGGTAAGACCACTCTTTCAGCAGCAATTACACAGCACTGCGCAAAGAAGTATGGCGACAAGGCTCTGAAGTATGACGAAATTGATAACGCACCGGAGGAAAAAGCTCGCGGTATCACTATTAATACCCGTCACCTTGAGTATCAGTCAGATAAGCGTCATTATGCACATATTGACTGCCCCGGTCACGCAGACTATATCAAGAACATGATTACCGGTGCTGCGCAGATGGATGGTGCTATCCTTGTTGTTTCCGCTCCTGACTCTGTTATGCCTCAGACTCGCGAGCACATCCTGCTGGCGCGCCAGGTTGGTGTTCCCGGCATGATTGTTTTCCTGAACAAGGTAGACCTGGTTGATGATCCTGAACTTCTGGAACTGGTTGAAGAAGAAGTTCGCGATGTTCTGCAGGAATATGGATTCCCCGCAGATACTCCTATTGTCAAGGGTTCTGCGTTCAAAGCTCTGTCAAATCCGGAAGATGCAGAAGCTAACAAATGTATCGATGAACTGCTGGAAACAATGGACAGCTATTTCAAGGACCCTGTCCGCGATGCAGATCTTCCCTTCTTGATGCCGATCGAAGACGTATTCACCATTTCAGGACGCGGTACTGTTGTTACAGGTCGTATCGAACGTGGTGTAATCAAGATGAACGAAGAAGTTGAAATTGTTGGTATTAAACCCACTCAGAAGACTGTTATCACTGGTATTGAAATGTTCAACAAGCTTCTGGATCAGGGTGAAGCCGGCGATAACGTTGGTCTGCTTCTCCGCGGTATTGATAAGAAGAACGTAGAACGAGGTCAGGTTTTGGCAAAGCCCGGTACGATTCATCCTCATACCAAGTTTGAAGGTTCTATTTACGTACTGTCTAAGGAAGAAGGCGGCCGCCACAGTCCGTTCTTCAGCGGTTATCGTCCGCAGTTCTATTTCCGTACAACTGATATTACTGGTACTATTACTCTTCCTGAGGGTGTAGATATGGTAAAACCCGGTGATAACACCAAGATTATCGGTGAGCTGATTCACCCGATCGCAATGGATAAGGGATTGAAGTTCGCTATCCGTGAGGGTGGACGCACTATTGCTTCCGGTCAGGTAACTGAAATTATCGAGTAGGCAAAAGGGTTTGTTGATATAGGGCTGCCTGTAAAACAGGCAGGCCTGTTTTATCTATATGTGGAGGAATAATGGCTACTGAAAAGATTCGTGTCAGACTTCGCGCTTTTGATGTGGAGCTGATCGATCAGAGTGCAAAATCCATTGTGCAGACTGTACAGAAGGCGGGCGCCAAGGTTTCCGGCCCGATTCCCCTTCCGACAAGAATTAACAAAGTAACAGTGCTTCGCTCACCTCACGTTAACAAGAAGTCTCGTGAGCAGTTTGAGATGCGGACGCATAAACGGTTGATTGATATTATTGAGCCTTCATCTGATGTTATGGATTCTCTGATGAAGCTTGAATTGCCTGCGGGCGTTGATGTCGAGATAAAGCAGTAGATTCTGCTTAAAATAAACGGTACGGTTCCCCGGATCAGGGAATGGCGGCCGGGATAAGGACGGGTATTGCTTGTCCTTTTAAGGAGTTTTCAGAATGAAAGGTCTGATTGCAAAAAAAGTGGGTATGACACAGGTGTTCGATGAAAACGGCAACCTTACACCGGTTACCGTGATCCGCGTTGAACCTAATACTGTTGTAGCCTGCAAAACAAAAGAAGCATTTGGTTATGATGCTGTCGTGCTCGGCGTGGATGATCTTAAGCCGACACATGTCTCAAAACCGTATGCAGGGCAATTTCCTGAAGGAATAACGCCTAAACGCCATTTAAAAGAATTTCGCGATTTTGAAGGTGAAGTTTCAGTCGGTGATCAGGTTGGTATCGAGTTGTTTGAAACCGCTCGGTTTTTGGATGTTACCGCCATTTCAAAGGGAAAAGGTTTTCAGGGCGTTATGAAGCGCTGGGGCTTCCATGGCGGACGAGCTTCACATGGTTCTAAGTTTCATCGTGAACCTGGTTCTACAGGACAGTGTACATCCCCCGGACGCAGCTTTAAGAATGTAAAGATGCCGGGCCGTATGGGACGTGAACGGATTACCGTTCAGAATCTGAAGGTCGTAAAAGTTGATCCTGAGTTGAAGGTTGTAATGGTTCGCGGGTCAGTGCCCGGGAATAAAGATTGCACGCTGATCGTCAAGTCCGCGGTGAAGAAATAACGGCAGAGGTTGACTAGTATGGAAAAGAAAGTCTATTCGGTCGATGGCAAAGAGCTGAGGACAATTGAGCTTGATGATGCAGTCTTTGGACTTCCCGTCAATGAAGATGTCATTTATTACGCCATCACTAATGAGTTAGCAAATATGCGTGTTGGAACAGCCTGTACAAAAGATCGTTCTGAGGTACACGGCAGCAACGCAAAACCTTATAAGCAGAAGGGGACAGGCCGTGCACGGCGCGGTGATAAGAAGTCTCCGTTGACACGCGGCGGCGGTGTCGTATTTGGCCCGAAACCACGTGATTTTAGCTTCCACCTTCCTAAGAAGGTTAAACGGCTTGCTATGAAATCAATTCTGAGTATGAAAGCTCAGGATAATTCTCTTGTCGTTGTGGAAGATTTTACGATTGAAAGCGGTAAAACTAAAGATTTGGTAGCTGTTCTGAATGCCCTCGCAAAGGGTGAACGGACTGTTCTTGTTCTTAAGGATGATGACGCTATGATTAAGCGGGCCGGACGAAATATTCCGACTTTGTCATTCCTGTCCTATAACCGCCTGCGTGCACATGATTTGTTCTATGGACGCAAGGTGCTTGTCCTTGAGTCAGCTGCAAAGAATCTTTCTGATTTCTATCGTGTAGAAGAGGAGTCTAAATAATGGTGTACGAAGATATCATTATTGAACCTGTTCTGTCTGAAAAAGCTACAATGCTGCGCGAAGAGGGAAAGTACGTTTTTAAAGTGCATCCTGACGCAAATAAGATTCAGATTAAAGAAGCAGTCCGCAGATTGTTTAATGTAAAAGTTGAAAGCTGCACTGTTATGAATGTGTATGGAAAGATGAAGCGGGTGCGTTATCGCCCTGGCAGAACTTCCAGTTGGAAAAAGGCAATCGTCAAGCTTGCGCCTGGCGAAACCATTAAGGTGTTCGAGGGCGTTTAAGCCTTTCGGCAACATAAGTCAAGGAGACCTGAATGGCTCTTAAAGTATATAAGCCGATAACTGCAGGTACGCGCGGACGCATTGACCTGCGCAGAGATGAGATTACGGCTGATCGGCCTGAGAAATCTCTGACACACGGCAAAAAAGGAAATGGCGGCCGCGGCGCCGGCGGACGGATTTCTGTCCGTCATCAGGGCGGCGGTCATAAGAGGAGATTCCGTGATATTGATTTCAAGCGTGATAAGCATGGAATCCCCGGTACTGTGAAAACAATTGAATATGATCCTAACCGAAGTGCTAATATCGCGCTTATCTTTTATGCAGATGGTGAGAAGCGTTATATTATAGCTCCAAAGGGATTGTCTGTTGGTCAGAAGATTATGTCTGGTGAGAACGCAACTCCTACAGTAGGAAATGCGCTTCCTCTCTCTGCTATACCGGTTGGTTTTACTGTTCATAATATTGAGCTGACGCTTGGCCGGGGTGGTCAGTTAGTTCGTTCTGCCGGTGCGGGTGCTTTGGTTGCCGCTAAAGAAGGTGATTATGTTACAATCCGCCTGCCTTCCAGCGAACTGCGCCGTGTGCATGCAAAATGCTATGCAACAATCGGTGTTGTTGGTAATGAGGATAGAATGAATACTCAGCTTGGTAAGGCTGGTCGTGCCCGCTGGCGCGGTATTCGTCCTACAGTTCGTGGTATGGCAATGAACCCTGTTGATCATCCGCTTGGTGGTGGTGAAGGTGCCGGTAAGGGACGTAATCCTGTTACTCCCTGGGGACAGCCTTGTCGCGGATACAAGACCCGCAATAAGCGGAAGGTGTCAAACAATTTTATTGTTTCTCGCCGCAAGAAGTAGCTTAGGAGATAACTGTGTCAAGATCTGTTAAGAAAGGACCTTTTATTGAAAAAAGCCTTTATAAAAAGGTTATTGAAATGAACAAAGCAGCTGACCGTAAGATGATTAAAACGTACTCACGCTGCTCAACTATTATTCCAGAAATGGTAGGTAATACAATTTCTGTGTATAATGGAAAGTCATGGGTACCGGTATATATTACAGAAAACCTGGTCGGTCATAAGCTTGGCGAGTTTTCTCCTACGCGTATTTTCCGTGGACATGCCGGTTCTGATAAAAAAGCAGGTAAATAGTTAGGTGGATAAGATGGCTGATAAAAGCGGATATATAGCCACGACAAAATTCCTGATTGCATCTCCCACAAAGGTTCGTCCTGTGGCGAATGTAATCAAGCGGAAGACCTGTTCTGAGGCTATGGCAATTCTTGAGAATATGCCCCAGAGGGGTGCGAAGCTGATTCGCAGAACAATGAAGTCTGCTGTGGCAAATGCACTCTATGCAAATGATAAGCTTGATGAAGATACGCTTTATGTGAAAGAAATTCGTATCGATGAAGGACCGCGTCTGAAAAGAGTATGGTTCCGTGCTCGCGGACGTGCTGATATGCTCCTGAAGCGCATGTGTCATATTACCGTCGTGGTAGACGAGAAGGCGGGGGAATAACGTGGGTCAGAAAGTAAATCCTATTGGACTGCGTCTTGGTATTAATAAAACATGGCAGTCCCGCTGGTATGCAGATTCTCGTGAGTATGCGGATCTTGTTCTTGAAGATATCAGAATCCGTAAGATGATCGAAAAGCTGCCTGAATGCAAAAGTGCTGATATTGCTGAGATTGAGATTGTTCGTCACCCTCAGCGTGTAACAATCGTTATTCATACTGCCCGTCCCGGTGTAATTATTGGTGTTAAGGGTGCTACGATTGAGCGTATCGGTGCGGAAATTCAGAAGAATCTGACTAAAAAAGTTCAGATTAAAATTAAGGAAATTAAGCGTGCAGAAGTTAACGCTTCTCTCATTGCGCAGAATGTGGCAAGACAGCTTGTTAACCGCGGTTCATTCCGCAAGGCTCTGAAACAGGCGTCAAGCAACGCAATGAAAGGCGGTTCACAGGGAATTAAAATTCGTCTGAGTGGCCGTCTTGGCGGTGCTGAGATGTCACGGACTGAAGAGCATAAAGAAGGCCGTGTGCCGCTGCATACGCTGCGCGCTGATATTGATTATGGTTTCGCTGAAGCTCACACAACTTTTGGTAAAATTGGTGTTAAAGTGTGGGTTTACAATGGAATGATGTATGGTCACGACCAGAATGAAGATGCAGGACAGGTTCTGCGCAAACGACGAGATCATTCTGAACGTGGAGAACGCGCTCCTCGTGGAGAACGCGGTGCAAGATCTTCAAGGAGTTAGGCAATGCCATTAGCACCGAAAAGAGTTATTCACCGTAAGGTACAGCGGGGCAGAATAAATGGTAATGCGACCCGCGGCAATACTATCGATTTCGGGGATATCGCTTTAGTAGCGCTGGAACCGATTTGGCTTTCTGCAAAACATATTGAGGCTGCTCGTGTTGCTTTGAATCGTAAGATCAACCGCCGCGGTCAGGTATGGATTCGTGTTTTTCCGGATAAGCCCATATCAAAAAAGCCTGCTGAAACACGCATGGGTAAAGGTAAGGGTGCGCCGGAATTCTGGGCAGCAGTTATTAAGCCGGGACAGATTTTGTTTGAAATTGGCGGTGTAGATCTTGCTGTTGCGGCAGAGGCTATGCAGCTGGCGGGCAGTAAGCTGCCTATCAAGACAAAAATAGCTTACCGTCCAACTATTGATTAGGAGTGACAGATGGCTAAGAAGAAGGATATCAAGGAACTGCCTTATTCCGAATTGATAGTGAGACGGAATGAGATGAAAAAAAAGTATCTGGATCTTCGGCTCCAGATGGTAATTGGGCATGTTGATAATCCCATGCAGAAGAGGATTATGCGCCGTGAGATCGCGGCACTGAACACACTGATCCGGCAGAAAGAAATTGCCGGGCAGGATAAGTAGGAGCTGACCCGTGGAAGAACAGGTTGTTCAGACAAACCCTAAGGCTTCAAAGCGCTCGTTTGTCGGCATTGTTACAAGCGACAAAATGGACAAAACTATTGTTGTGTCCGTAACAACGAAGAAGCTTCACAGGCTGTATAAGAAGTACGTTACCCGCGTAAAGAAATGTAAGGCCCATGATGAGAAGAATGACGCTCATGTCGGAGACAAGGTGCGTATTGTTGAATGCCGTCCTCTCAGCCGCGAGAAATGCTGGCGGCTTGCTGAGATTATTGAGCGGGCAAAATAAGTACAGGAGGTTGGTTATATGATTCAAATGCAGTCAAACTTGAACGTAGCCGATAACTCCGGTGCGAAACTCGTTCAATGTATAAAAGTTATCGGCGGTTCTCACCGCCGGTATGCTGGAATTGGTGATGTCATTGTTGTCGCTGTTAAAGATGCGATACCTACATCATCAATCAAAAAGGGCTCCATTGAAAAGGCCGTTATTGTGCGTGTCTCTAAAGAGTACCGCCGCCCTGATGGAACATATATTCGCTTCGATGATAACGCATGTGTTATCATCGATGCAAACAGCAATCCGAAGGGAAAACGCATCTTTGGTCCGGTCGCTCGTGAATTGCGCGATATGGATTATATGAAGATTGTTTCTCTGGCGCCAGAAGTTCTGTAAGGAGACTGAGGAACTATGAATAAGAAGTTCAAAATCCATAAGGACGATACTGTAGAAGTCATCGCCGGAAAAGATAAGGGAAAGCGCGGAACAATTGTTCGTGTTATTACCGATAAAGATCGCGTTATCGTTTCCGGTGTGAATATTGTCAAAAAAGCTATGAAAAAGCGTAATCAGCAGGACCAGGGCGGTATCGTTGAAGTTGAGGCGCCGCTGCATATTTCAAATGTGGCGCTTGTTTGTAAGAAATGTGGTCCAACCCGTGTCGGATATAAACTCGACGGCGATAAAAAAACTCGTGTTTGCCGTAAATGTGGAGAAGCATTGTAATGAGTAATTATGTACCTCGGCTTAAGAAAGTCTATAAGGAGACGATTGCACCTGCTCTGTTTAAGGAGCTTGGATACAAATCTGTCATGCAGATTCCCGAACTGAAGAAGATCGTGGTAAGTATGGGTGTTGGTGAAGCGCTCGGAAACAGGAAACTCCTTGATGCCGCAGTTACTGACCTTACACAGATAACCGGTCAGAAGGCTGTTAAAACAAAGGCTAAAAAGAGTATTGCTAATTTTAAGCTCCGTCAGGGCAATGAAATCGGCGCAATGGTAACATTGCGTGGTGCCATGATGTATGAGTTCCTGGACCGGTTGATCAATGTTGCACTGCCCCGTGTTAAGGATTTCCGCGGTATTAAATCGAGCGGATTTGATGGTCACGGAAACTTTTCACTTGGTATTACTGAGCAGATTATTTTCCCTGAAATCGATTTTGATAAAATTGAAAAGATATCAGGTTTAAATATCAGTATCGTTACCAGTGCGAAAACTGATAATGATGCACGCGTTCTGCTTACCAAGTTTGGTATGCCCTTCAGGAAGTAAGAGAGGATTACATGGCTAAGAAATCAATGATAATTAAGGCTGCCCGTACTCCCAAATACAGCACCCGTCGTGTTAATAGGTGCCAGATATGTGGTCGCCCCCGTGGATATTTACGGAAATTTAAGATCTGCCGTGTCTGTTTCCGGAAGTTAGCAAGTGAAGGCCTGTTGCCGGGCGTCACAAAATCAAGCTGGTAGTAGGAGTAAAGAATGAGCGTTTCAGACCCCATTGCAGATATGCTGACAAAGGTTAGAAATGCGGCTGTTGCCCGCCATGAAAAAGTTGATGTGCCTGCTTCAAAGATTAAGCTTGAAATTGTCAAAATTTTGAAGACAGAAGGCTATATCAAGAATTTTAAGAAAATTTCTCAGGATGGAAAAAACAGCATCCGCATTTTCCTGAAATATGATGATACTAATGCGCCTGTGATACATGATATTCAGAAAGTCTCAACACCTGGCCGCCGCGTATATTCAGGATATAAGGATCTGCCCCGTGTTTATAATGGATACGGTACAGTAATTGTTTCTACTTCTCAGGGCGTTACTACTGGAAAAAAAGCTGTTGAGAAGATGGTTGGCGGCGAGTTAATCTGTACCGTCTGGTAGGAGGAATTGTATGTCTAGAATTGGAAAGATTCCCGTAACAATTCCTGCGGGAGTAAAGGTCAATATTGCTGCCGGTATGATCGAGGTTGAAGGACCAAAAGGAAAGCTGAATCAGCATTTTACTCCGAATGTTTCGATCGAAATAAAGGATAATGAAGCTTTTGTTTCGCCTGTAGACAGTTCTGCTTCTGCAAACGCAGCTCAGGGGCTTTATCGTAACCTTTTGCGGAATATGGTTATCGGCGTAACAGATGGTTTTTCAAAGAGCCTTATTATTAACGGTGTCGGTTACCGTGCTGAGGTTCAGGGAAAAATGCTGGTTATGAATCTGGGATACTCAACAGATTTTGCTGCCGTTATTCCTGATGGTCTGACTGTTGTTGCTGATAATCAGGGAAAAATAACTGTTTCAGGAATTGACAAACAGCAGGTTGGTGAATTCTGTGCTCAAATTCGAAAGCTTCGCAAACCCGAGCCTTATAAAGGAAAGGGAATTCGATATGAAACGGAAGTAATCAGAAGAAAGGTCGGTAAGTCCGGCGTTAAATAAGGGTGAAACAATATGTTTAAGAAGCTTGATGATAAAAATAGAAAGCGCCTTAAGAGAAAGGTTCATATTCGCAAACGTGTATATGGTACTTCCGAGCGTCCGCGCATGACAGTTTTCCGCAGTAACTGCAATCTGTACATGCAGGTTATTGATGATACTGTCGGCAAGACATTGGCTTCTATTTCTACTTTAGAAAAGGAGTTTTCTTCATTAAAGCCGAATATTGAAGGTGCTGCAAAGCTTGGCGAGGCTATGGGTTCCCGTCTTAAAGAGAAAAACATTACTTCTGTAGTGTTTGACCGCAACGGTTATCTGTATCATGGTGTTGTAAAGGCTCTTGCAGACGGCGCCCGTAAGGCCGGAATTGAATTCTAGGAGAAACTATGGATCACCAGAAAAATTTTGACAGAGAGCCAAAAGAGTTTGTGGAAAAACTGGTTAAACTGAACCGTACTGCCAAGGTCGTGAAAGGAGGCCGTCGCTTTTCATTTTCTGCACTGACTGTAGTTGGAGATCAGAAAGGCCGTGTTGGTTTTGGCTTTGGTAAAGCGAATGATGTTACTGAGGCAATCAGAAAAAGTATTGATCGGGCAAAACGGAACTTAGTTACAGTTCCATTGAAGAATGGTACGATTCCTCATGAAATTCAGGGGAAATTTAAGAGTTCTTCAGTGCTGCTGAAACCCGCTTGTTCTGGTACTGGTATTATTGCCGGCGGTGCAGTTCGTGCTGTACTTGAAGCAGCCGGTGCTACGGATGTGCTTTCGAAATCTCTCGGTTCAAATGCAGCAGTGAATGTTGTTCGCGCGACATTTGATGCCGTTGAAGGGTTGATGGATGCTAAAGTTCTTGCTAAAAACCGTGGCAAGACATTGAAAGAACTGTGGGGGTAAGTGATGGCAAAAAAAGTGAAGATTACCCTGCTAAAGAGTACTATCGGTCAGAAGCCTGATAAGCGTGCTACTGTCCGCTCTCTTGGATTAAAGAAAATTAATTCAACTGTGGAACATGAAGAATCACCGGCGATTCGTGGAATGATTGCTTCTGTTTCTCACCTCGTAAAAGTAGAGGAGCTGAACTGATGTCTGAATTGAAACTTAATGCGCCAGCCGGTGCAAACAAGAAAAAGCGTATTGTTGGCCGTGGTTCATCATCCGGTCGTGGTACAACTGCTGGCCGGGGCAATAAAGGACAGCAGTCCCGTTCTGGTGGAAAAGTGTATATCGGTTTTGAAGGCGGTCAAATGCCGCTTTTCCGCCGTATAGCACATCGCGGGTTCTCAAATTATCCCTTTAAAAAGGAATATGAAGAGATTAATCTGCGGGATCTTGAGATCAAATATGCTGACGGTGAAACTGTTAATGCAGAAACTCTTTCTAGCAAAGGGCTGCTAAAAAAAATCGATATGCCGGTGAAGATTCTTGGTAATGGTGAGATAACAAAAAAACTTTCTGTTGTCGTTGATAAGATTTCTGCATCTGCCAAAGAAAAAATTGAGAAAGCCGGCGGAACAGTAACTGTATCGAACGAATAACGGACATATTAAGATGGCTAGTAATCCTATTGTTAATATGTTTAAGGTTAAGGAACTGCGCGAGCGGGTGTTTTTTACTCTTATTGTGTTGGCTGTTTTCCGGCTTGGCAGTGTCTTAACTATTCCAGGAATTAATCCGCAGGCGCTGACTGCATATTTTGATACAGTTACCCGAGGAAATGCGTTCGTTGATTATATGGATTTTTTTGCTGGCGGCGCATTTTCGAATTTCTCTGTATTTATGTTAGGTGTTATGCCTTACATTTCAACGCAGATTATCATGCAGCTTGCACTGATTATTTTTCCATCGCTTAAGCGTATCGCTCAGGAAGATGGAGGTCAGCGTAGGGTCCAGATGTGGACACGGGTTGGAACCGTTTTTGTATGTTTGATTCAATCCCTCGCGGTAACTGTTTATGCAGGAAGTATCCCCGGCGCAATTGTAATCGATAGTCAGGTATTGTTTAAAATTATTGCGATGATTACCGTTACTACGGGAACGATGGTAACAATTTGGCTTGGTGAGCAGATTACGGAACGCGGAATTGGGAATGGTATTTCAATGCTGATATTCGCCGGTATTGTTGCACGCCTTCCTTCTGCACTGTACGAATTAGGTAGTATGGTGAGTTCCGGAGAAATAAACCCGGTATTTGTTATCGTTGTCCTGATAATGTTCATTGCTATTATTGCGCTTGTTGTCTATGAACAGCAGGGACAGCGAAAAATTCCTGTGCATTATGCAAAGCGTGTTGTGGGACGCAGAATATATGGTGGTCAACCAAATCAGTATATTCCTTTTAAAATAAATCCATCAGGAGTTATACCGGTTATTTTTGCTTCATCATTCTTGACTTTCCCGCTTCAGATTGCGTCAAGTCTGGGGCCCAATGTTCGCTGGCTGAATGGATTAGCAACATTTTTACGCCCCACTGGAATATGGTATAATATTTTGTTGGTTCTTCTGATTGTTTTCTTTGCCTACTTCTATACACAGGTAACATTAAATCCTACAGAAATTGCGAAGAATATTCGTGAAAACGGAGGATCTATTCCTGGTATCAGAACGGATAAAACAGAAGAATATATGCAGAAGGTACTGAACCGATTGGTTTTACCGGGATCTTTGTATCTTGCTGTTATTGCAGTATTACCTACTATTATACAGCATTTATTTGGTTTCCCCCCTTCTATTTCAATGATTATGGGCGGAACTTCGTTGCTGATTCTGGTTGGTGTTGATCTGGATACGATGAGCCAGGTAGAAGCATTGCTTAAGATGCATCATCATGATGGTTTGGTCCGTAAAGGAAAGCTTCGCTCGCGGAATCTGTAATTCTGCGGGGGACTAGAATAATAACAGGGAATTGTGCTATACTCCTGAAACCGAATTGTAATCATTGCGATTTGCTAGGATTCGGTCGAGATAGCGCAATTTTCCCAGGGGGAATTTTATGAAGGTACGAACAAGCGTAAAACCTATTTGCGATAAATGCAAAGTTATTAAACGCTTTGGCATTGTTCGCATTATTTGCACTAACCCCAAGCATAAGCAGAGACAGGGTTAAGGAGTAAAGGATGGCTCGAATTGCGGGAGTTGATCTCCCAAATAAGCATGTTAACATTGCTTTAACGTATATTTATGGTATTGGACGTTCTTCTGCAAATGCCATTTGTGAAAAAACGAAGGTAAATCCAGATGCCATGATTAACGATTTGTCTCAGGATGATCTTGCAAAGCTGCGTTCTCTGATTGATGCAGAATATAAAGTTGAGGGTCGTCTTCGTACTGAGATCGGTTTGAATATCAAGCGGCTTATGGATATCGGTTGCTATCGTGGTCTCCGTCATCGTAAAGGATTGCCTGTTCGCGGACAACGAACACGCACTAATTCACGTACTCGCAAAGGTAAGAAAAAGACTGTTGCGGGTAAGAAGAAGTAATCAACTGGAGGTAATGTAAGTGGCAACTGCTAAAAAACGCAAGGAAAAAAAGAGCGTATATGAAGGCAATGTCTACATTCAGGCAACTTTCAATAATACTATAGTCACAATTACAGATTTGAAAGGAAACGCGCTGTCATGGGCATCATCCGGTGGTTTAGGATTCCGGGGAGCAAAAAAATCAACTCCTTTTGCTGCGCAGTCTGTTGCTGAAACAGCGGTGCAGAAGGCAACTTCCTATGGTCTGCGTGAAGTGCATGTATTTGTAAAAGGTCCTGGGGTTGGACGAGAATCTGCTGTACGTTCTCTTGGTGCGATGGGGTTGAAAGTTAAGTCTATTAGTGATATTACGCCTATTCCTCACAATGGATGTCGCCCAAGAAAAACACGCAGTATGTAATAAGGAGTAATCTGGAATGGCTAGATATGCAGGTCCCGTATGCAGACTTTGCCGTACGGAACAGAAAAAATTATTTTTGAAGGGTGACCGCTGCAAAAGTGATAAATGTCCTATCAATAAAAAACGCGGCGCACCTGGGAAGGATCCTAAAGCACGTGTTGGAAAGCGTACTGAATACGGTATCCAACTGAGAGAAAAGCAAAAGATTAAGCGTATGTATAATATGCTTGAGAAGCAGTTTCACCTCTTTTTTGAACGTGCGCAGCACATGAGCGGTATTACCGGTGATAATTTGATCGCGCTGTTGGAAAGCCGCCTTGATAATGTTGTCTATAGAATGAGGTTTGCTACAAGCCGTGCACAAGCTCGTCAGATCGTTTCTCATGGCCACATTCTGGTTAATGGAAAGCGAGTGGATATTCCAAGTTATTCTGTCCGTCCGGGCGATGTTATTGAAGTAAAAGAGAGCAGCAAGAAAATGGTTTGTATTCTGGATGCGCTTAATGAAGTATCAAAATCCGGTATTATGCCTTGGCTGACGGTTGATGTTGATGCGCAGAAAGGTACATTTACTGCATATCCTCGTCGTGAGGAAGTTACAGATCTTGCCGATGTCAAAGAACAGCTCGTTGTTGAGCATTATTCTAAATAAGGAGTCTTGATGGCCCGCCAGAATTTGCTAAAAGGTTTTAAGAAGCCTAAGGGGATAACGTTTGAAAAACTTGAAAATAACCCCGATTACGGCAAGTTTACTGCTCATCCGTTTGAACCCGGTTTCGGTACGACTGTAGGCAATACACTGCGCAGAGTATTGCTGTCATCTATTCAGGGCTATGCGATAACATCTGTGCGCATTACTTCATATGATGCGGATGGGGTACCGAAAACGATAACCAGTGAATTTGATAAAATTCCTGGTGTTGCGGAAGATACGCTGGAAATTATTAACAGTCTGAAGCAGATTCGGTTGAGATTGCCAGAGGACATTGAACAGGATACATTATTATTTGAATTTAAAGGTCCCGGTGTTGTAACAAGCGATATGTTTAATAAAGAAGGCCATCTTGAAGTGATGACAGGCGGTATGACTGTATTCACTATGATGGACGGCGCTCATTTGGATTTTGAAATTGAAGTAGATCTCGGGCGCGGATATGTTCCATCAGAAACAAGTAAAGACCTTATTGACATTGCTGGAACTATAGCAATTGATGCAATTTTTACACCGATTCCAAAAGTCAGGTATTCTATAGAACCTTGTCGTGTTGGACAAAGAAGTGATTACGATAAACTGGTTTTGGAAATTTGGACCGACGGAACGATTTCTCCTGAAGATGCCCTTGCGGAAGCTGCTAAGATTGCAAAGGATCATTTTGCAATCTTTGTTAACTTTAACGATACAGATCTCAGTAGAAATGATGATATTGACGAAGGTGATGAGAGAATCCGTCAAATACTCAATACTCCTGTTGAGGAGCTTGAACTTTCTGTCAGATCATCTAACTGTCTTAAGAATGCAAACATCCGTACGATCGGAGAACTTACACGCAAGACAGAAGATGATATTACCAAGACTAGAAATTTTGGTAAAAAAAGTTTGACAGAGATAAAAGAAAAACTCAGTGAATGGCATCTGAGTTTGGGTATGACTGATTACAGTCATCTGCGCAATGCCAATTTAACAAACCAGAAGGAAGAATCTGATGAATCATAAGAGTGGATTTAATCCGTTGTCACGAACTTCGGCACATCGCCGTGCTATGTCTCGGAATATGGTTACATCGTTGTTCCGTTATGAACGGATAACAACGACAAAGGCAAAGGCCCTTGAAGTAAGAAAGGCTGCGGAAAAGTTGATTACCCGCAGTAAAATTGATTCTGTCCATAACCGTCGGCAGGTGGCGCGGTATATCCAGGATGAAATAATCCTTGCAAAACTATTTACGAATATTGCCCCGCGTATGAAAGAACGTCAGGGTGGATATACACGAATCGTAAAATTGGGATTTCGTAAGGGTGATGCTGCTGATATGGTTATTCTTGAGCTTGTTGACTATGAACTTGATACAAGTGAAAAGCCGGTAAAAGAAAAGAAAACAGCTAAGGCTGCTGAATAAGGAGTACACATGTCCAAATCTCATCGCGGAAAGGGAATTCATGAACTGGTAGCTCACGGACGTGGTGTTTGTGGCCGCTGTAAGAAAAATAACATCAAGATCCTCTATGAGCAGGAAATTAATGGCGAAAAAGCTAAGATTTGTAAATATTGTAAGGCTGCTATTAAAAATGGAAAGCCTGTGACGCTGTAGTAAGATTTCACTGCTTATAAGCCGTCTTAGAAAGAAAAGAGAGTTTCTTTCGTGCAAGACGGCTTTTTTTTGCTCTAAGGAAATGTTTCGTGTCTACTCTTCTGTTATGGATATACGGTGACACGAATAATTCTTATTTTGTTCAAATACTCTGGACATCTGTTTTTATATTTACTATAATTACTTAATCATTTGTTAATTTTTTTAACGATATGTGGAGGTTTGTTATGAAGTCGACGGTTATGAAAGGAACGGCTTTGTTTGCTTTTGCCTTGACTGCGCTGTTGTTGATTGGTTGTGCTAAAAAAGAGAGTGACACAATTAAAATTGGTGGAGTATTTTCTTTATCAGGTCCTGTTGCTGTGTATGGGGTCGAATGCCGGCAGGGTATTGATCTTGCGATTGAAGAGATCAATGCTGCTGGTGGTATTAATGGTAAAATGATCGAAATGATCACAGAAGACGATGAAGGAAACCCGGAGAAAACTGTTAACGCTTATAAAAAGCTGACAACGAAAGACAGGGTAAATGTCATCATTGGTTCTATGACTTCAGGATGCTGTAGTGCGATGGCTTCTCTGGCTCAAAATCAGAAAGTGGTTATGATTGCGCCTGCTGCAACTGCTCCTGAGATTACCCAGGTTGGTGACTATATTTTTAGAACTTGTTTTATTGATCCGTTTCAGGGAACAGTTGGTGGCCGTTTTGTGATTGAAAATCTTGGCTTAAAAAAAGCTGCTGTTTTATATGATATTGGAAATGATTACTCTGTGGGTTTGTATGAGAATTTTAAGAAGGCTGTTGAAGCAGGCGGAGGTACAATTGTCAGCGCAGAATCATATGCCACTGGAGATAAAGATTTTAATGCGCAGCTGACAAAGATCAAGAATGCTCAGCCTGAAGTGGTATATCTGCCGGATTATTATGCAACAGTCGCACTGATCGCAAAACAGCTAAGAGCGCAAGGTATTAATACGCCAATTGTTGGTGCTGACGGTTGGGATGGTGTGGTTACCAATGCTGGCGATGAAGTGTTAAATGGTTTTTATTCAAATCACTATGCGGCGGATTCAACAGATCCTAAAGTTGTGAATTTTGTAAAGGCTTATAAAGCAAAATATAATTCTGCTCCTGTATCTTTTGCTGCTCTTGGGTATGATAGTATGTATCTATTAAAAGATGCGCTGCTGACAGCTGATCCGTCAGATTCTGCATCTGTGCGGGATGCTCTTGCAAATGTTTCTGGCAGTTATGTCACAGGGCAGTTGCATTTTGATGACACTCGAAATCCGGTAAAGTCTGCTGTAATGGTAGAGATTGTTAAAGGTGCTGATGGTGTTCTTGCACCGGTATACAAGACAACGATTAACCCTTAAATTCACACCTAAGTTATATGACAGCCGGTCCAAGACCGGCTGTTTTTTTATTAAATAATTTACCAGGGCTTTACCTTGTGAATTAAATTATTGTAAAATGTCTTTAATATTTATTACCGGAGGAACTGTGAATACCGGAAGTATTTTTGTGCAGCAGATGGTAAACGGTTTATCATTGGGAAGTATCTATGCGTTGATTGCATTGGGATATACCATGGTATATGGTATTGTAAAACTGATTAATTTTGCACACGGCGATATTCTGATGGTTGGCGCATATGTAGGGTATTTTGTACTGCGTGCAGCTGGGACAACTCCAGCTGGTTTAGCAGCTGCATTTATTTGCGCTATGATTGTGTGTGGTGTTCTTGCTGTTCTCATAGAACGTTTTGCGTATAAGCCGCTGCGTTCTGCGCCTCGTTTAAATTCTCTTATTACGGCAATTGCTGTTTCTCTTATTTTGCAGAATGGAGCCCGAGTTTTGCCTTTTGTTGGACCAAATCCGAGAGAGTATCCAACATTAGCAACAGTGAATATCAATTTGGGTATTATATCTGTTTCTAATATACAATTAATTGTTATTCTGCTTTCTGCTGTGCTGATGGTGATTTTGAACTATATTATCAATCATACAAAAACTGGTAAAGCGATGCGAGCTGTTTCGTATGATATGCAGGCTGCAAGTCTGATGGGGATTTCAGTAGATCGTACAATTGCATTTACTTTTGCGCTTGGAGCTGTGCTTGCCGCTGCCGGTGGAGTTCTGTATGCAAGTGCGTATCCGCAAATTGATCCAACAATGGGAACTATGCCTGGTCTTAAAGCGTTTGTTGCTGCTGTTCTGGGGGGGATTGGATCTGTCCCAGGTGCCATGCTTGGCGGTTATATTCTCGGTATAGCAGAGACTCTGACAAAAGGTTTCCTTTCCTCTCAGTTTGCAGATGCTATTTCGTTTTCAATACTGATTATTATTTTATTAGTAAAGCCTACAGGTATTATGGGTGAAAAGGTAAAGGTAAAGGTATAGCGATATGAAAAATAAAAACCTGCGCAACTTTTTAATTCTTCTTGTTGCTGGTATGCTTTGTGTTGCTGTTCCCGGACTTCTCATACATCTGTGGATTATCGATGCCTATACTGCCCAGATTCTGACATTAGGTGGCATTAATGCAATAATGGCTATCAGTGTAAATATGGTTTGCGGTATTACAGGGCAGCTTTCTTTGGGACAAGCTGGTTTTATGGCAATTGGAGCGTACGTGTGTGCGCTGTTTACCCAAGCTGGAATACCGCTTCCCCTTTCAATGATATTCGCTGCTGTAATTACCAGCATATTCGGTGTGATTATTGGATTTCCGACGCTTAAACTTCAGGGCGATTATCTGGCAATTGTGACGCTTGGATTTGGAGAAATTATACGTGTTCTTCTTGTGAATTTTAAGGATCTAACAGGTGGTGCAAACGGAAAGCAATTTCCTACTTTATTGGTAAGTTATGCAGACCTATCATATATTTTAATTATTGGCATGCTTGTCGTTATTATAGCGCTGCTTCAAAACTTTTTGCGTTCTACATACGGACGGGCAATTCTTGCTGTCCGTGAAGATGAGATTGCTGCTAACTCAAGCGGTATTGGAGTATTTCGATATAAAATGGTAGGATTTGTTATCGCCTCATTTATTGCTGGAATAGGCGGTGCATTATATGCTCCATTTATCGGCTTTATAAAACCGGATCTCGCTTCTTTTAACCGCAGTATTGATTATCTCATTTTTGTGGTACTTGGTGGAATGGGGTCTATTACAGGCTCTGTGATTGCGGCGTTTGTTCTTACATATCTACAGGAATTTCTCCGATTTTTACAAGATTATCGATTATTGTTTTACCCGCTCATTCTTATCTGTGTTATGTTGTTCAGACCGCAGGGATTTTTAGGTATGAAAGAATTTTCTTTTATTCAAACATGGGAAAATGCTCCTGTTTGGCTAAAAAGTATGCGTGAGAAGTATACTGGAGTAAAACAAAAAGGAGGGCAAGATGGAAATAAAAAGTAAGCTGTTGATGCAGGCAAATGATATTTCTATCGTATTCGGTGGTCTGCGAGCCGTAAGTAATTTCTCCTGCTCTCTGAATAAAGGTGAACTTGTTGGACTGATTGGGCCAAATGGGGCTGGAAAAACAACTGTATTCAATATGCTGTCGGGAGTATATACTCCAACAGAAGGAGAGATTACTTTTTGGGATAAAAATGAGCGGATTCATAAGGTGAATAAAAAAACTCCTGCGCAACTTAATCGCCTTGGGGTCGCACGCACATTTCAGAATATTCGATTATTTGGCAATCTTTCTGTGGCTGATAATGTACGCATTGCGCTGCATGGACTTCGGAATGTGAATCCGTTTGATGTGGTATTCAGAACACCTCGTTTTCGCCGTGATGAAAAAATGATGAGCGAGCGGACAAATGAGTTGTTGGAATTATTTCATATTGCGGCAAAGGCCGATGAGCTTGCAAAAAACCTGCCATATGGCGAGCAGCGTAAATTAGAAATTGTCCGTGCGCTTGCGGCAAAGCCTTCATTACTTTTACTTGATGAACCTGCGGCGGGTATGAATCCGCAGGAGACCGATGAATTAACAAAACTGATTGCGTTTATTCGTCATGAATTTGACTTGACAATTCTGCTTATTGAACATGATATGCATCTGGTTATGGGAATCTGCGAGCGTCTCATCGTTCTTGATTATGGGCGAATTATTGCAGAAGGCCGGCCAGAGGAAATTCGTTCAAATCCCGTTGTTATCAAGGCATATCTGGGATCTGATGCTGCTATTGGAGGTGACTTATAATGCTGCGGGTAACAGATCTTCAGGTTTCATATGGCGCAATTAAAGCTCTGCGTGGCATCTCTTTTGAAGTTACTGAAGGGGAGATTATTACGTTAATTGGTTCAAACGGGGCCGGTAAAACAACTACATTGCATGCGATATCGAATATTATTAAAAAAAGCTCTGGGCAGATATTTTTTGAGGGAGAAGATATCTCTACTATGCCGGCGAACACAATAGTTCGGAAAGGCCTAATCCAGGTGCCTGAAGGACGGCGTATTTTTGCAAATTTAACCGTAAAAGAAAATCTCGAAATGGGAGCTTTTACACGGACTGACCGTTCAGCAATAAAACGGGATCTTGAGAAGGTTTTTGGGTTATTCCCGCGGCTAAAAGAGCGTATCAAGCAATATGCAGGAACACTTTCCGGTGGAGAACAGCAGATGCTTGCTATGGGACGTGCGCTGATGGCTGATCCACGGCTTTTGCTGCTTGATGAACCATCTATGGGGCTTGCGCCGATTTTGGTAGATGAAATTTTCTCTATTATTACAGAGATTAATAAGAGCGGCACAACGATACTTTTGGTCGAACAAAATGCATATAAAGCATTGTCGATTGCGAACCGTGCGTATATACTGGAAACAGGCGTTATTAATAAATCTGGGATTGCCGCAGATTTGCTTCACGATGACAGTGTTAAAAAGGCCTATCTTGGCGGCTAAAAGGAGGTTCAGATGATAGTAGCAAGTGTAATGAAAAGAAATCCAATCTTTATCCGGCCTGATATGTCAGTTAACGACGCAAAGGCATTGATGATGAAAGAAAAGGTTGGAAAACTGCCTGTGCTGAATAAGGCGAACCGTCTTGTTGGTATTTTAACAAAAAAAGATCTTGTAAATGCCGGTCCGTCAGCCGCGACAACACTTGATATGTATGAAATAAGTTATCTGCTCTCAAAACTTAAAGTAGAAAAAGTGATGTCTACAGATGTGACCACTGTGCAGCAGTCAGAAGTTGTAGAAGAGGCTGCCCGTATCATGGCAGATAAAGATATTGGCTGTCTTCCTGTTATGAAAGATGATTTGCTTGTCGGTATTATTACTGAGAGCGATTTATTTCATGTATTTGTTGATATGTTCGCAGCCCGTTATGAAGGGACCCGTATTACATTTCTGATTGATGAAAAACCTGGTATGCTGGCAAAGGTCGCCGCGGGAGTCGCTGAATTTGGCGGTAATATTCGTTCTTTTGTCACTTCTGATGGCGACAATATGACTAACCGGCGTTGTACAATGAAAGTAAGCGGTGTGGATGCTGATAATATGAAAAAAATTCTTGAGATGAATGGCGCAACGATTGAAGATATTCGATAAAGCCGCCGGTAAAATGAAAAAGGCTGCTTCTTTAGAGAGGAGCAGCCTTTTTTAGTTGTTATTTAGCGGTAATCGCTATGCTTCTTGGTTTTGTTTCTGCTTTACGCGGAATGATAACTGTTAGCACTCCGTTTTTAACTTCTGCGGTAACCGCTTCAGCATCAATATCATTCGGCAGAGTAAAATGCCGTGCGAAAGAAGATGAGCGGCGTTCACGAATCAGCCATTCGCCTTCTTCTTTTTCTTCTGTTTTTTCTTCCTTCTGAGAAGCAATAGAAAGCACTTTGTCTTTCAAACTGATGTTGACATCTTTTTCAGAAACTCCAGGTAAATCCATATCCAGAATATATGCGTCTTTTGTTTCACGCACGTCAACTTTGGGAACTGAACTGCCTGTTTTTTCTACTGATGGCATCATGTTTGAAAAATTGCGATCGATAACATCGAACAGATCTGATGTGAAACAGGGATTAAAGAAAGCTAATGAATTCATATTGAAACCTCCAATGGTTTTCATTCTCTAATTACGGAAGCATCTGTTCCGTGTCTTTTATGAACCTTTGTTCATTTCAGACACTTATTATATAGCATTAAGTGTGCCAATTTTATCTTTATGTTGTTTGTTTTGTTATAAAGTATTGTATTATAATAAAATAAATATTATTACTTGTTTATGCAGATAAAAAAAGAAAAAGAGAATAATCTTTTAGAATGGGTAAAAGTGCCCGTGTGTATCAAATATAACCAGATAATTGTGTCAATTTGAAACAAACAGCCCGCTTTCCATTATAGAAAAGCGGGCTGTTATGTCTCAGATAATAACTATTACAGACTTTCGTTTTTTTCCTGTTTTTCAATAATACATTGCCAGCCGTAAAATAGGGCCATAAAACTTTGTGCGCCCTGAATCAGATCATCTGGGATTGTATCATACAGTGTATACGTATTTCCCTGCATTTCGGCGATAACTGTTTGTGTATCATCTGTAATCTGGTACAGCTGGTCTTCAAGTGTATACAGTTTTCGTGTTGTTGTTTGCGGATACTGTGCGTCAACTATTTGTTGATTATCAGCATCTCGGCCGTGTATTCCCCATGCCGCTTCTTTTGCTGCATATAGTGAAAGCACTCTGCCATCGGGTACAGCAAATGTTGCAGCAAGATAGGGCGCACGCCCAGAGAAATCATCTCCGTATGGTTCTGTTAGCGTAATTTCGATATCACCTGCAGTACCCGTTTCCATTATATATGTTTTAAGAGGCTGATCCCGTTCCTGGGTATCAGGTGTTGCCTTCTTACGGGTCACAATAAGTGAGATAGCGGCGGGAGCTTCAAACTCAGTTGTTCTGATAGTGCCGGTCCATTCATATCCTTTGGAATTTTCTGAATCAAGGAATTCCTTAAAGAAAGTTGCAAAATTAAATTTTTCCTTCACAATGCTTCCCTGAATAATAATATCAGTCGGTGATTGTGGATACTGCTGCTGTTCTTCTATTGACTGTTTTACAAAGATTCCCTGTTTGTTCTCTATATATGAGATAGTTCCTGTCTCATATGCGCTTCCCGTTACCGGTAATGATCTGTCCGCGGAACCGCGTGGTCCGGTAAACCACACAGATGCGCAGCCGGTAAGCACCAGAGCACACAACAGTCCTGCGGCTGTGCCGCATATTTTTTTGTTGTTCATAAGACCTCCGTTCTTATGTAATAAGCTTATTCAGAAGCGAATCTTTTTGCCGCCAGTTTTTATCAACTTTTACCTGTAAATCAAGATCAATGCGATAGGGAAATATTTTGCGCAGAGCTTTCATGGATTCAACACGAATTTCTTTAATTAAATGTGCTCCTTTCCCAATCACCATTCCTTTCTGGCTTTCTTTTTCCACACAGAGAAACGCGCGCACCCATAATTTACTGCTGTTTGGTTTACGTTCTATATCGGATATCTGTACGTATACGGCATGCGGCAGTTCATCCTGCAATCTATTGATTGCCTGTTCTCTGATTATTTCTGAAATACGGAATTCAACTTCCTGATCAGTATAATACTCCGGCGGATAATAAGGCTCTCCTTCTGGCGCAAGTTCATATAATGCCCGCAGAACCTCATCTATATTGGTATCTTCCTGCGCGGAGATGTTGAATATGGCACTGGCTTGCAGCTGCGGGAATGTTAATCGCACAAATGCTCGTGCGCGTTCCGGTTCGGCACTTGGATGATCACATTTGTTTACTGCAACAATAGTTTTGTTTATATACGGCGCAATAAGATCCGCGGTCGCTTCTTCTTCAGGACCGGCTGGGCGAGTTGCGTCTATAATATACAATATTGCGTCTGCACTTTCCAGTTGGTCTGCTGCAACAGATTTAAGCCGTATATTCAGTTTTTTATCGGAAACGTGGTACCCTGGTGTGTCAATGAAAACAAGCTGTCCCAACGATGTATTCACAATTCCCCGTACCGCATTGCGTGTTGTTTGCGGAACAGGCGACACAATAGAGACTTTCTCTCCGCTTGCCGTATTTAAAAAAGTTGATTTTCCAGCGGAGGGGCGTCCGATAATAGCAACAACGGCTGTTTTTTTTGATGATGTATTTTCCATAATAATCAGGGATGACAGATATCTACTTTATTTATATGTGCTCCAAGCATCTGTAATCGTTCGGTAAGTCGTTCATATCCGCGTTCTACTTGATATACATTGCTGATCACACTTTCTCCTTGGGCGGCCATCGCGGCAATGATCATTGCCATACCGGCGCGTACATCAGGAGATACCAGATTATCACCATGCAGTGTACAGGGACCAGAAACAACAGCCCGATGAGGATCACATAGTGTAATACGTGCGCCCATACTGATGAGCTTATCTACAAAGAACATACGTGATTCAAACATTTTATCATGAATGAGAACTGTTCCTTCTACCTGCGTTGCTATAACGATCATTATACTGGTGAGATCTGGCGGAAATCCAGGCCATGGTGCGTCATCGATTTTGGGAATCATACCTCCCAAGTCGCAGTTTACTTTCATTGGAAGTCCATGCGGAACAGAAAGAGTTGTTCCTTCTATGTTCCATGTGATGCCCAATTTGCCGAACGCGAGTTTGATTGGACGCATATCCCGCGGATTGATACCTTCAATAGATATTGAACCTCGGGTCGCCGCTGCGAGACCTATAAATGAACCGATTTCCATATAATCGGGACCGATAGTAAAATCACAGCCGTTTAACTGCTGAACACCCACAATACGCAGAATATTACTGCCGACGCCGGTAATAATTGCGCCCATAGAGATCAGCATATTGCATAAATCCTGAATGTGCGGTTCGCTCGCTGCGTTTGTGATAATTGTATCTCCCTCTGCCAGTACAGCCGCCATAATTGCGTTCTCTGTTGCTGTTACTGATGCTTCATCAAGAAAGATATCTGCACCGGCGAGTTTATTCGCTGAAAAAGAAAACACACCGTTGATTTCTACGCGCGCTCCCAATTCTGTGAGTGCCAGAAAATGTGTATCAAGACGCCGCCGTCCAATAACATCACCGCCGGGAGGAGGCAGTACCGCTTTTCCGGTACGTGCAATAAGCGGTCCTGCAAACAATATTGATGCGCGGAGTTTCTTGGAAAGTGTCTGCGGTATTTCACTGCTGATAGGTTTTTTTGCCTGAATACGCCAAGTATTTGGTTCAAGCTGCTCAACATTTGCGCCGAGAGATGTGAGAATTTCAAACATAACGCCTGTATCAGCAATTTGCGGAATATTCCGAAGAACAACCGGTTCTTCGGTTAGAAGTGCTGCTGCAATACAAGGCAGCGCTGCGTTTTTATTCCCGCTTGCCCGTACTGTTCCCTTTATTGGAATTCCGCCCTCAATATGGTATTCATGCATGTTGATCTCCGCTCTGTTCAAGCGCTTTCGCGAGTTGATCCGGGCAGCTAGTACTCTTAAAACCGCATGTAATACCTTTTAACTTTGAGATAACTTCATCAACGGGCATGCCTTCTACGAGTTTTCCAATTCCCTTTAGATTGCCGTTGCATCCGCCAGTGAATGATACATTATACACTTTTCCATCTTTTATTTCATAATTGATGCTCTGAGAACATACTCCTGATGTTTTATATACCATAATACTTCCTTGTTATTATATTTCAGACTGCTGAGCCCACAAACAGATAAGCTGCAGAACTGTTTCCGCAGCTTGTTCCATTTGCTGCACGCAGGCCCATTCTGTGCGTGAATGAAAATTATGCCCGCCGGTAAAAATGTTGGGACAGGGAATTCCCATTTCTGTAAGGCGCGAGCCGTCGGTACCGCCGCGTATCGGGGTAAAACGCGGTTCCAGTCCTGCGTTTCTAACTGCCTGTACAAGCAATTGCGTGACAAGAGGATGCTGATCAAGCACATCCTTCATATTGAGATACTGCTTTGTCACCTGAACAGAAACATCGCTGCCCTGATACTTCGCTTTTAACGCGTCCGCGAGACACTGTACTGTTCTGATGCGCTCTTCCATGCCTGAAGCAGAAAAATCTCGTAAAAAAAGAGTAATACTAGCCTGCTCCATATACCCCTGTATCTCCATTGGCGCATAAAACCCCTGATAACCATCTGTTGTTTCAGGTGCTTCATGGCGCGGTAGCATGGAAATAAAGTCAGCCGCCATGGAAACGGCATTTATCATATCGGGCCGCGCTGTACCGGTATGTTTTGATTTGCCTGTACAGGTGATATCACAGCGGTACGCGTTAAAGCATTCTATTTCTATTTCAGGCGGATTGCCGCCATCTAATGTGTAAAATTGTTTGGATTTTATTTGTGCAAGCGGCACTTTGTCCATACCATGCCCTGTTTCCTCATCAGGTGAAAACAATATTTCTATCGGCCCGTGCTGTATAGAGGGCGTGGTGATAAGTGTATACAGCGCCGTCATAATTTCGGCGATGCCCGCTTTATCATCTGCGCCAAGCAGCGTTGTTCCGTCAGTAGTGATTACCGAAAGTCCTGCTGCCTGTGCTAATTCTTTATCAAGCGCCGGATCAAGCACAATATCATCAGACAGTGTGATAACACCGCCGTCATATTCAGAAATAATCCGAGGCTGCACATTTGCGCCGCTGACTTCATCTGCCGTATCAAGGTGTGCGCAGAATCCGACGCATGGCGCATGTTCAAATCCGGGCGTCGGTGCGAGATATGCGTAAACATAGCCATATTCCGTGATGCAGGCATCAGTAATACCCATGCTTTGCAGTTCTGTAAGCAGTATGTTTGCCAGATCAAGCTGCTGAGTTGTTGATGGCATAATACCTTTTTGTGCTGCGTCACTGCTGCTTGTTGTACATACAGCAACATATGAAAGAAAACGAGAGAGAAGTTGCTCCCGCGCCTGTTCTGTCATCAGACAGCGTGTTCTGATGTTTTCCATTAGTGTACATTACGATATTTTTGGTACTCTTGCAACTGGTACAACAGATTTACAAAAGGGTCATACAGAGTCTCTATTGGAGAATCCGTCTTTGTGTCGGTTCTATCGTGATGAGTTGTCAGTGTGTGCATCTGCTGAGGACGAAATAACAGTATACCAGTCAATCCGTCTGGTGAGTATCATAAGTATTATGGTAACACAGAACAACCCAATCGTACCGATAAGCAGCGCATAATCTTCGGCTTGCAGCGTACCGAAGAGAAAAATATATGAAGCTGCCTGAACAGCCACAAACAGCGCGCCCCATTTGGCTTGTCTGAAAATAGCTGTGGTATAGCCGAATGTGGCTGCGCATACAGCTGCCGCGCTTATCCAGTAGGTGACAGAAAATGGCAAGTGTTCAGATACAGCAAGCAGCAGCAAATAAAACAGAACATCGGCAAGACCTATGAGACAGTACTGAACCGGATGAATTCGTATCCGCGTGAATATTTCAAAAATAAAAACAGTCAGAAACGGAATAATCAAAAATAACAGCGCATATTTTACACTGCGCATTGTTTTCTGATAATTATCTACCGGTGTGATGAATGCGGCTGTTACTGCTTCCGCAGCAGCAGTCTGGATACCGTGGTTTTCTGCCGCTATCCATGATTTTGGAAACACTGTAGACAGACCCGCTATATTCCACTCTGCCGAAAATCCGTCTGCTGAAATATTCCGTTGTGTTGGAAGCCATCCTCCGGAGAATGATGGGGCAGGCCAGTTTGAAGTAAGCTGAAAATGATTATCGCTGGCGATTGGTAAAATAGACAGGCTGTTGCCTCCCTGAATCGGCGCGTACATAGTATATGAAAATCCGTTTTTAACGGCCTGTGCCGGCAGCCTGTAAAAAACAGTATGCGAAAATGGTGATATATCCGGTTCGCTCAAAGATTGTTCCAATACGGTATCTGAAACTTGTATTTCAGGCAGTGCCGTAAAGTTCTTTTTATTTGAAATCCCAACAAGAAGCAGAGCTTCATCCCAGAGAATATCATGTTCTTCAATTTTAAAGTGCCGGAATGCGGCGGGTTCAAATGTTCCGTCAGATACTGTATCGCAGGAAAATACCGGTACATCAAAAATGCCTCGTACCAGATATTCGGGTTTTACCTCAGTGCTGAAATTCCATGTTTCAGGAACGGAGATAATATATTCAATATTCACAGTATGAACGCTCGTACCATCAGCTCGCCGCTCCTCTGTTATAATCTGGTAGGGAAGCGCTGCGGCAAGCCCTTCCAGTACCGGCTGCCCTCCTTTTGGCAGCAGAACTGAGTGAATTGCCTGATCCCGATAGAACTCTCTGTCTGTGATTATAGAGCGTATCATGTGCAGCGGGATAAGCATCAGTAACACTAACAACATTATGATAAAAGGCTTTGTTCCGATTTTTTCGGCTGTATGTTTTATTGGATGTATCGGCATCTATTTCTCCTTATTATACATTGTCTAGTACCGCATAAGTTATATGCGGGTATCAGTTTTTTGTTTCAGTTTTTTTATCATTCGCTGCAAATTCGCCTGGTTTTCTTCTTCCGAAATGGTTGGGTCACTGGTAAAACGTGAACATGGCAGCTGCGGACATGTTGCGCAGTTTGTTTGCTGTTTTTCAATTATACAGCAGCGATATATGGGGCATTGTGCATCACCTGTATACTGGAGCCAGAATACTCTTCCTTTAATTTTCCGACACCCCTCACATTCTGTTGGAAACCGTGCGCACTCCGTGCATACCGCGCCGCAGGGAGATGGTTCTGCAAAATCGTCTTTCCAGAACCACCATTTGCATTTTGCGGGATCAGGATGTTCTGTGTTTACGTAATACTCAACCGCGCGGAAAAGATAGAGCTGGCAGCGATCTATTTTACAGCCGCGAAGAGCGCATTCTTGATCATACAGTTCCTGTGCTGTTTTTCCTTTCAGTGATTCAATCGTCGTATAGCCCATCTCAAGCAGATCTTTTTCTGTTTGTGTGCCCACATTGGGAATGCTGCGCAGGTCACTCATAATGCATAACCTCCTTATTTATTGACCGTTGTTGCAAATGGTACAAATATATTCCTGCAGTTCGTTAAGAAACTGGCACAAATGAAACCCGTCGCATACTGCATGATGCACCTGTACTGCCAGCGGGATAAACCATCGTTTGTGATCCTGAAAATATTTACCAAAGGTAAAAATTGGCAGCAGATAATCATACCCCTTTTGCAAATTAAGATTAAAACCGTCAAAAGATATCCAGGGAATCATGGAAACATTGAATGTATTTTCCGGTATGCAGGGCTTCCCGGTAAGAGTGGTGGCGGAACCATATTGTTTTATATCTTGCTGATACGCGTTTAGGAATGCAGTGTATGTTTCCGTGTGTTGTGTCCAGATTGTGCTAAATGTTTTTGTTTCTTTATTAAATACCGTATAAAGAGGTATCATCTTGCTGTATATACCAAGTTGTCCTGCCGAATTATACGCTGTTCTGAATTCCTCATGTCTGTTAATAATAGTAGAAAGTGCGTAAAGGAGAAAAGGATATGTTTTTATACCTTCTCTGCGCAGTGCGGAAATATCAAGTTTAATAGTCATACTGTATGTGCAGGGGACTGATGCTGTGTAATGGGTATAGTATTCCGCTCTTTGCCAGGTATCGATATCTATTACTCTAAAAGAAAATAATGAATGATTTTCATCCATAAATAAAAATCTCCTGTAGGTGTGAATGAAATATGCTGTTATATTATAGTATAACACTTCATATACGGCAGAACCATTATAATCTGAAGAGGTTCTGGTAATACGAAGCTCTGGCAGAAGGGTGCGGTATGCCTAATAGTAAGGATAAGCTGAATTGAGAATAAAGATACGTTAAAAACGAAAAGAAACAAGATTTGCAGCGGAATAAAAGAAGTGTACTTTTTTAATCGCAGACAGATTAAAAATGGTGCAAAGGAAGAGTAACAATGAATCAAAGAAAGACTAGTTTTGGTTCAAAGATACAGTAAAAACGGGACGAAAACAGATTAAAAACAAAAAGAAAAAAGATTAAAAACGAGAGAAAGAAAGTGTATTTTTAAATCAAAGATACGTTAAAAAAAGAAAAAGAAAGATTAAAAACGGACAGAAAAAAGATTACAAATGAAACAAAGAAAGTGTAATATTAAAATAAAAGTAACTTAAAAATAAGAAAAAGATACATTAAAAAGATACAGAGAAGATAAACTAAGGGAT
>CALXMF010000002.1 GCA_944389415.1 uncultured Spirochaetota bacterium
GTTGTGGTAACTAACATTTTGGAATTTTCAATGGCTTTTTTCTACCCCAAATTGCGAACTTTATTGTACACTATCTTATCATTCGGGGTTACAAACTACTTATGGATACACAGGCAAATCAAATATTTGTTATTCTGCCAAATGATATGGTAAAAACCCTTTCAGAGAAAATTGCATTCCGTATCTGGGAAAAATATGATAATGAACATACTGTGATTCGACTCACAACAAGCTGGGCAACAAAAGAAGAGACAGTAAATAAAGCAATTGCATTATTATAATAGTAATAGAAAAGTGGCTGTTATTTCACAGCTGCTTTTTTCTTACAAACAGAAATCTGTATTAGGACGGCCAGAATAACCCCTACGGCTGCTGCACAAATCCATCCTAAACCAATATCATATAATGGAAGTTTCTGAATACCAGCCGATACAAAAGGTATCATAATACCATGGTCTTGAAATATTTCTAATATACTGATAATTGCTGTACAGCATACCGTCAACGGATATATGTATAAATTATTTTTAAACAAACTATCAGTCAAACCAAGCAAGATCAAAATAATGGCGATGGGATAAATACCATTCAGAATCGGCACAGATACTATAAGAATACGAGTCAGACCAAAATTAGTAATAAACAAAGACCATATTGTCAGAATACCTACCCAACATTTATATGATAAACGCGGTGTAAACGATTGAAAAAATTCAGCACATGATGTAATAAGTCCAACACAAGTCGTCAAACATGCAAGAAAAAAAATAATTATTAAGACAACTGTCCCCGACAGTCCCCAAAAATGAAAAAACAAATTGGAAAGTGTAACCGCGCCGTTTTCACTTCTGGGAAATGTTCCCGATGCGCAAGAGCCGAGCCATGCAAGCATAACATATACAACAGCAAGAATCAAACCTGCATATACACCCACCAATATACTATAATGTACGACCCGGCGGGAACAGTGAATTCCTAATCCACGAATATTCAATGATACAATGATTCCAAAATTAAGTGCTGCAAGCGCATCCATTGTAAGATATCCTTCGAGGAATCCTTTAAAAAAAGGTTCTGTTTTATACAATCCAATGGGCAGAACAGAACCTTTCAGAGGATGGATAAATCCCATCACACATACTAGTAAAATAAGAATCAGCAGTACTGGAGTCATCACTTTACCAAGTGAATCAAACAATTTTGTTGGGTAAAGCGAAATAAAAAAAGAAAGAGCAAAAAATACAATAGAAAACAATAAAAGACCGGTTTGAACAGAAAAACCATCAGGAAGATATGATGCGATAGCCATCTCATACGGAGTGGAGGCCGCACGGGGTATAGCAAGGCAAGGGCCTATTGTTAAATATATTAGGACACTGAATATTGACGCAAAACGGCGATGGACTTTGGCGCATAAATTTTGAAGTCCATCAAAACGGGCTACAACAACAATTCCAAGCACTGGGAAACCGACCGCAGTGATCAAAAAACCTGCTATTGCTGTCCATATATGTGTACCGGCACTCTCCCCTAAAAACGGAGGAAAAATTAAATTACCTGCTCCAAAAAACATAGAAAACAGCATAAGACTTACAAGAATCAGATTCCAATTTGAAAGTTTCTGCATTATGCAACTCCTCCCTCTTATACAATAATCAACGGCCTGATAGACTTTTTTTCCACCGGACAACAGTTTGCAAAGCTTCAAGCGGAGTTATCACATCAGGGTCAAGAGAGAGTATTTCATCAATTACTAATTCCTCATCAGAAAAAAGAGCTGTTTCAGCTATATTGTTCGTTTTCAAACTAGAAACCGTATCGAACTCTGAGTCCTGTGGCATCGTATATATATCTTCCTGCTGAAGTCCTACAAGAATTGAACGTGCACGCTGGATCACACAATCCGGGATTCCTGCAAGTCTGGCAACATGAATACCAAAAGAATTTGCCACAACACCACTGCGAATTTTTTTAAGAAAAATAACTTTCTCATCCTGCTCTAACACATCAAGACACAACTGTATAATAGACGGATGCTGAAGGCGGGTCAATTCATGATAATGAGTGGCAAACAAGGTTTTGCATTTTACTTCATTAAGCAAATATTCTGATACAGCCCATGCAATTGAAAGGCCATCCTCAGTAGAAGTTCCTCGTCCTACTTCATCCATAATAACAAGACTCTGCTTTGTCGCCGAACGAAGAATATGAGCTGTTTCAATCATCTCAACAAGAAAAGTTGATTCACCCCTAGCGAGATTATCAGATGCACCGACACGACAGAATATCTTATCAACAGGCGAAATACGAGCAGATGACGCAGGCACATAGGAACCTATCTGTGCGAGAACAGCGATCAATGCATTCTGCCTCAAATAAGTACTTTTACCAGCCATATTCGGCCCTGTAATGAGAGCAAATGTTTTATCAGAAAAATCAAGACTATTTGGAACAAATTCCCCAGACGGCAAATGCATTTCAACCACAGGGTGCCGTCCGTTTTCAATATGAAAAATATCTTCTTGTTCCAGAACAGGACATACCCAGTGCTGCAGGACAGCAGCATATGCAAGAGCTGCAGCAACATCAATGCCAGCAATTTCCTGTGCTGTCTGCAGCAGATAAGTAATATATGCGTGAAGCCGACTACGTACTTCAAGAAAGAGAGTTTTTTCTGTTTCTATTATCTTTTCTCCAGCTGAATTTAGCTCCAGTTCCAACTCTTGCAGTCTTTCAGTTGTATAACGATCACCATTAACAAGTGTTCTACGTAAAATAAAATGAGGAGGAACCGAATCCAACTTACCTTTTGATACTTCGATATAGTACCCAATAAGACGATTATAACGAATTTTTAAATTAGAGATACCGGTTTTTAATCGTTCTTCTTCAGCATATTTTTCCAAAATGGTATTAAAATTATCATGTATCTCATGCAGGTGATCAAGTTCCGCTGACCACCCTTTTTTTATAAGATTACCTTCGGAAAGAAGGGTAGAAGGTTCCTCAAGAATCGCATTTGAGATCAATGCAATCATCTCCGCTGCCGGAGCTATATCAAGTCCAGAAAAATCCAGACATTCTATTTCCTGACGGACAGAAAGCCATGCACACAAACTGGTACGAAGAGCCTGTAAATCTTTTGCATGGGCACGATCCATTGCAATTCGCCCGGCAAGCCGCTCAACATCAAGGATAGAAGACAATTCTGCTCGAACAGCTTTAAGCACAGCTGGAGTATCTACAAATTGAGTAATACGCTCCTGGCGACAGCGAATCCGATCAATATCACGAAGCGGAGAGAGCAGCCACTGGCGAAGCATACGACTCCCCATTGCAGTAACCGTATACTGTACTGTTTCTAACAGAGTATAACGGCCGCTTCCATCGTTTAAATTAGAAACGATCTCCAAATTCCTGCGAGAGGAATCATCCATTACAACAAAATCGACATCATGATAAACCTGAATTCCGGTAATATGCGGTAACTCATTTCCTGTCATTGACGCAAGGTATTCAAGCAAAAAACCCGCAGGAGCAATTTCAGGCGACGTCTCCTCAAGAGAAAAAGAACGCAAATTAGTTGTTCCAAATTGAGTCGTAAGTCGTTTATAAGAAAGTTCTTGTGAGAATTTCCAATCAGGATAATAAGAGACCGCAATACCGGCATTCATAGAAAGAACAGATTGAATCACCGTATTTGTCTGTAGAGATTGAGGCAAAAGAATTTCTTTCGGCTGACATCTGCCTAATTCCTTAGCAAATTCAATTTCCATTTCAGATGCAGACCAATCGGTTGCCGCAAAAACAGAAGTAGTAACATCGATATACGCAAAACCTGCTTTACCATGAGTAACAAAAAGAGCTGCCAAGAAATTACTTATTCCCTGTTCAAGGAATTCTTCTTCAACAGCAGTTCCAGGGGTAATCACTTCTATAACTTTGCGTTCTGCAAGACCTTTGCCACCTGTTGGTAATGTGATCTGCTCACAAACCGCTATTTTTTTTCCTAACCGCAGCAATCTTGCAATATATATCTTTGAGGCATGATACGGAACCCCGCACATTTTTCTCCCGGAACGATGAGTTAGTGTCAAATTCAGCAGTCGTGATACCTCAATCGCATCCTCGTCAAACATTTCATAAAAATCACCCAGACGAAAAAAAAGCACTTCATTTTGATGCTGTGCTTTTATCGCCTGGTATTGCTGCATAAGCGGTGTTAAAGCATCACTCATAACAAGCTGCTAAAAACCTAATGCGCTGATAACCTGATCAGTAATATCAACAGATGGACTATACCAAAGAATACCATTCGCCTGCTGGAGACTTAATATCATACTATAACCACCATTTTCTGCGATACGCCCTAAGGTATCATATAGTTTCTTATAAAAAGCGTCTGATGACTCCAACGAGCTCCGCAATGATTCAAGTTCAATATTTTTGGCATTAGTATATTCAGTTAGATATGAAGTTTTTTGTGTTATCTGACTTTCAAGTTTTAAAACGGCAGCGTCATTTCCATTTTTTTCTTCTTCTAACTTTTTTGCCTGTAAATCCCGCAATTCCTGAGTCATTTTATCCACTTCTTTCTGAAAAGCAGCTTTTTTTGATTCATAACTGCGAATGGGGGCAGTATCTCTAAAATATGCAGCATATACACGGGAAGTATCAACCACACCAAATTTCGTAATATCCTGAGCAAAAAGCCCAGATACACCAGCACAAATGAGTAACATGCACAATATAATATATTTAACAATTTTATCCATAATCAACCTCATCCGTATAATTTAATCAGCGAACTGTCATGTTAAACGATAAGACAAATTGCATATGCGGTTTATCCGACGTAATAGTATTTCCATTACTATCCAACCACTTAACAGAACCAGCTTCATCAACTTTAAATGGAAAGGCAAGCAGGAGTCGAAGCGGAAACTGCGGCATCGAGAAACGCAAGCCTGGGCCAAAACTGAAATAAAAATCCTGAGCCTTTAACGAAGTAAATAAATCCGATGCAGTCGCAGTAAGAGCCACAGCATCAAAGAAGAAATCAAACGCTAAAATATTCGGAACAATCGGAATACGCAGCTCAGCCGTATTATTCCACTGAGCCATACCACGATGTTTATTATAAATTGAATTCCAACCACGACCAATAAACATACCATCGATATAAAGCTGATTACTGAATCCAGGTTTATACAACATATCAGGCGGCATTTGTAAATCAAGCGAAGAAAACAATGCTAACACCAGTTTAAGACTCCATTTTTCAAAGACAGGAAGATTCAGCAGTGTAAAATACAATTCTCCCTGCAGCTTATTTCTAAAGAAAAATTCATTTTCTACAGTTGGAATCAGCCCATACCAAGATAATGTATTTTTAAGGAACCATCCTTTTGAAGGATCATAATTAATGTCCCGATCATCAAGCGACACAGCTGTAAAGATTGAATTCTGCAGTCCCCAGCTTCCATGATACTCTGCTATGGTTGAGTCATATGGATCATACATATCGGCATCATAAAAATTCTGAAGCAGCGTACTGTTAAGGCCTCCGGAAACAGTTAAAATAGCAAACGATGGCAACCAGCGTCTTCCAACCCCGGCATTAAAAGTGAATGCGATTTGTTCATAATCAAAATAGTAATTTTCCTGATCAAGCCCATCGGGTAAATACATATTCTGCAAAGAAGTCAATTTTTTATGAGCGACATCAGCCCCAACACTGAAACTAAGCGGAATTCCAAATAACCAGTTATCTCCATAACTCACACCGCCAGACTGTTGTTCTGTAGACAACATAACATTTGCCGAAACAGACCGGCCGGAACCAAATACATTCCGATCTTCCCATTTGACAAACAAAGAAATTGGCAGTGCGTCAGGATCAGAAATTCCTGAAAAAGTCAAACCGAATTCTATTGATGTTGTTGACTGTTCCTCAACAGTAATAACCAGATCAGATAAATAATCTTCTGATCCGGGCATGATTTCAGGAACAACAGCCGAGAAATACTGCAAATTATATAAATTACGCAGTCCATTTACAATTTTTGTTTTTGAATAAATATCTCCAGGTTCAACGAGCAGTTCCCGCCGGATAACATGATCTTTTGTTTTTTTATTTCCCTGGATAATAATATTTTGTATATGGCTGCGAGGACGTTCAACTATCGAAAATTTACAAGAGACGGTTTTTGTTTCTGCATCTTTATTGATATCAGGCATAAAGGCGTTTCCCGTATAACCATTTTCATAATATAAATCGGCGACAGCTGAACAACCTGCCATGAATTTTGTCTGATTATACACAGCATTATCCTGCAATGAAATCAAACGGCGTAATTCTTCACTGGAAAAAATAGTATTACCCTCAAATGTAATACCACCAAACGTATAAACACCACCTTCCTGTATTATAAACTCAAGTGACAGCTCATCCCTATTTTCTTCTTCATTATATACCGAAGTACGAACAACATCGAGAACAGCAGCATCAGCATAACCGCGATCATGATAATAATTTTCTATAATTTGCCGGTCTACCTCAAGTTGAGCCTCTTGGAAAGCACCTTTATTAAATAAACCGACTTCTTTTAATGAAAGTTGACCACGGAGCGTTTTTTCTGTAACTGCTTGATTGCCTTGAAACGTAATCGAAGTAATTACTGTCGCCTTTCCTTCTTGAATGGCAAAAGTAACCTCAATCCCTTCATCTGTTTCCTTTGTTGAAGAAGTTACACGTACTCCGGTATACCCTTTTTTCAAATAAGCATCACGCACAGCACGTTCATCAACCAACAATTTATTTGCAGAATATACATCTTTTGTTTTTAAAGAAACGGCATCCTGAAGTTCAACCGACCGAATACTTCGGTTACCGGTAAACAAAATTTTTGAAACAACTGGACGTTCTGTCACAACAAATCGAAGCACACAACCGGTACGTTCGGCATTCCATGCCGTAACAAGAGGATCAATGGTATCAAAATAATCAAGCGAATATAGCTTATTTAGAATTTCCATATATAAGTCATCAGAAAATGGCTTATTTATATACGATGAAACAATACCATCCAAATCAACACGGCTGATATTTTTTAATCCTTCAAATTCAATCAGCTTAACAGGTTTATTATAGTACCAATCATCGGAAGATTGTGCCGCAAGCGGCAGCAAAGCACCCATCCATACAGACAGCACTGATATAATAACTACCGCATATAAGCGTTTTATACGCATGATTGTTTTTCTCCTCAATAGTTTTATAGGGCAAATTTCCACGACAAACTGATTGAAGTAGATTCTACCCAGTTAATATCATACGATTCTATTTCAGGCGCAATACCAAAACGAATTGTCGCAAAAGGGGCATCCATTTCAAAACCAAAATCTGGCTGAAACACAATACCGCCCGTGCTACCACCTTGACGCTGCTTTGCCTCATCATAGGACAGATGTAACAGCGCATCAAGATAAATCGAACTGCCAAAGTACTTACCGATATAAACAGTTGTATTATCAAGAAAGTTACCAATAGTCAAATCGTTTCTTGCTGAATCCGAATTTGACAACTGCTTGGACAGATTCTGCAGAATCATTGTACGCATAGAGAATATATCAAGATTTAGAGTATCACGCAATATTTCTTCCAATTTTCTAATTCCAAGAACCTGTACCCCATAGTCCAGACCAGCAAAAACAACATCAACCCCTGTTTCAATATCGGCAGACAGTATCTGACCAAGAATTTCCATGATCTCACGTTCAGATTTTGGCGGCGATGCCGTATAAGTCGGCGAAAATTCACTAAGCAGCTGATTCGCAGCAGAAAGAGTAATACGAACCTGGCGGCCATCCTCATCACGTTCACGAGTTTCAGCACGTACTGTTATACGAGGATCTGCAAGACTGCTCGTTTCATCAAACACAATACGCCCTTCTCTCAAATAAAAGTTTCTGTTTAAATATACAATCTCTCCGCCTCGCAGCACCACATCGCCAAATAAGTCTGCCGTTCCCGCTGCCGTATCAGCCTGGAACACAAGCTTTGTATACGGAGCGACAAGACCGCGTAACAGCGGATCAAAACGGATCTCCACTTTATTCAGCGTCTGAAGCTCAAGTGCTATGTGCACAGGTATACTACTCTCAATCGCATATGTTTCAGATTTTGATGATGAAGTAAATGCTTTGACAAAATCTCCCTGGAAAAAATCATTTTGGAAATCAGAAGCAAACAACGACACTGTAGTATTCTGCGCATATAGAGAACCCGTAATATTTACTTCAGCCAAAGATGCATAAATATATATATCACCACCGCCCTCTCCAAGCACTCGAATCATTGGTATCTGAACATCAACAGGAATATTTTGAGGTGTTCGGATCGTAAGTTCAACATGATCAAAAAACCACCGATCAAACACCAGCTGTAAATCAAGTACTGCTTTACCATTTTCACCCACAGAAAATATTTCATTATCAATCCGCAGCGTATCTTCTTCAATAACTGCGAGTGCTAATGGAGAAGTAATATGTGTAGGAACATAATCAGGACATGACAAATCAACATTCTGTAATGTAAGCACACCTGAGAATTCCGGATCTGATATATAACCGCCGATGGCAAACCACCCTGAAACATCTCCGCCATGGACTTTTATAAACGGATATGATAACAGATTAGTAAAATATTTCATATCCGCTGACAAATTAGCAAATCTAAGATCCAGAGCAGACTTCTGTATACGCCCAGTCATATTAAAACGAACTGGCAGTTGTTCTCCCAAAGACAATTCAATACTGCCGCTGTCAAGATAATAGCCACTTATACCAGTATTGCTATCTGAAACAAGATCAAACCTACCGGGAGAGCGAACCAATGTCAGTGTTATCGGTTCAATATCTCCAGTCAGCGTACCGGTTATTTTTTCTGTTGCAAAAGTTAAGACAAATATTTCTGGTATAAAACTCTTTCTATCAGCCTGAGCAGCAGCTTCTGATTCTACTGTGACAGAAAACGGAACATCCAGAGTATAGATATCGTTAAATGCATAATGCGCAGATAAAAATCCGGAAAAATCTTTTAAAGAAAACCGTGCGTTCCAAGAATCAAGCAAATGAGCCCCTGCGGAAAGCTGCCCTTGATAAATATTAATAAAACCATCCTCAAGCGCCGCAGCCGCAGAAATTTCAATTGGATTAGTACGGGAGCCTATAACAGCGCGATCAACAAGCACAGATACATACGGCATCGCAAATGTCCCTGTCGCAGTTACACTGCCTGTAAAACAATCATCTGAAGTTTGTCCCGAAAGAATTCTAGCCATCGGGAATTCCGTAATATGCAGTTCACTTGAGAAATACCAGTCCTCAAAAGCAGCAGCCTGAGAAAGTTCGCTCTCCATTGGATTAGCAATATTCAACGCGAGTGTATATGATTCATTCGTTGCGCCATTTTGCAATCCAAGATTCACACTCAGTGATTCAAATAACATATCCTGAACAAACCATGAAATACTGCCTGAACCCTGAAGTTCAGAAACAGTATCAGAATATAAAAAACGAGAAAAACTGAAACCATATCTGTCCGCAAGCCCCGCAATAGAAAGATACGGCATAAACGGCAGCCGGCCAGAAGATTCCATTACTTCAAGACTATGCAGTTCAACAGAAAAATTATCAGGCAAAAATACTGCTGACACATCAGAAGATAGAGATAATATATATCCACTGAGCGAAACAGGCAGATTCTTCATACGTAAATAAGCAGTAAACTGCTCTAATCCTAATGACATATCAAGGCCTGCTTCAAATCCGTAACTACCGGAAACACTGATAATGTTTCCGTTAATAATATTACCAGTCAGCAAATACGGTATTGAATTTACAGTACAATCAGATGAAAAAAACACATCACGATAATCAGGTGAAATATCAGCTTGCGCCGTCATCTGAATAGTCTGTCCTGCATACCGCATATCAAAATGCGATACACGCACTGTATTTTCATTACCATCAATAGAAAACAACATAAATTCACTGTCTTTCTCAGTATTTGCAAGAACAACCGCAGGAATATTATAAGTAATAGAAGAAAAATCAGTAGAAACAAATAAATCATTTGTTATGATATACGGCTCAGCAACGACAGCGGCCTGAGCAAGTACAGGAGAGGTTTCATTATCAAGAAAAAAAGAAGCCGCACGTATACCGCTATCAAGAAAGAAGTTTTCTATACTGATAAACGTTTGCAAATATGGTCTATCACCGGTCAGCCACACACTGCCGTCTATTAATATATGTCCTGGTTCTCCATAATCAATATGAGAATAATCAGAAAATTCAAATGAAAAATCAAAAGATTCCTTATCAGGAATTATCGAAAGCTGCACAGCCGTAAAATTCCGTGAATTCATATTTAATTGCGGAATAAAGCACAGAAACCCTTTTTCCAAAGGATCAAAGTATATTTCACCACTGACCGTACCTCCGGTAGGAAGTATATATTCAGCCACATCAGCATACCCTGATACTTGAATCTTTTCAAACAGCATATCCAGAGATGCAGATGCAGAAATATTATCAGCCTCGATATCAAGATGTTTTACCGACAGTTCTTTATCAGAACCAGAAAACTGATATTTAGCAGAAATACCACCGGGGTATAATTTTGGAGAAATCCATACTCCACCGTCTGCGGAATAATTCAACTGATTATCAGGCAGAGAGTATGAAAGTGAATACTTTCCCGAAAACAAGCTGCCCTGTATTTTCATGAGCAGAGAGTCGCGCTTATGTACAGTAATGAAATCAAACGGATTAAAATTATCAGCATCTGCATGCAATATGAAAAATTGCTGAGAGACATCATATTCAGCCCAGATATAAAACGGCAGAATTTTCTGCATGGTGGAAATATGTACCTTATTATCTATATATTCAACATATAGATCGAGTCCGGAAACAGTAAGAGCAGGTATTGTAATTTCCGCAATTTTTAATTTTGCCATACTGCCGTCTAAACCTGGAAACAGCGTTCCCTCCGCAGTAAATGTACCTTCAAATTTTTCAACATCTCCGGCAAGAGACTCGGGCAGTTTCTCACGCAAACTCTGCTTTAGGTATCCGCTGAATCTGCCTGCAATATCAGCAGAAACCGCATTATCACTTCCGGCAGCGACAATCGTTTTACGGAAAAAAAGATAAGCGTCAATATTGTCGTCAATATAATGCAGAGAAATATTACGGAGTTCTACATCAAAAGGCAGCTTAAAAACAGTATTATCTAGACCATCATCTGGAACAGCACTTTCAGTAAGATTTTTATCGTTCTCCTGCGGAGAAATCTCTTTCATTAGAGACAGCAGCCGCTCAACAATCTGCCGGTCATAAGCTGCATTATACTGAAACTCAATTCCAGAAACGAGAAGCCGAATAAATATATCTTCAAGATTTCCGGTAAATAATTCAAATAAATTATAAAACAGTACCGCACTCTGCACTGTCAGCAAAACTTCGCCGCTTTGTTTATCATACACGGAAATATTCTGAATGCGAAAAAAAGATAATATAGACGGAGAAAGTTTGGAAAAAGAAAGACCAAGCCCTGTCTCCTGTTCAAGCCGGGATAACAATGTATCACGGACATAACTCATAGAGACTCTAAGCTGACTGATGGCAGGCCGTATACAGAGAAGCGCCAAAAATATCAGCATGAGAAAAATAATACTGCCGATACTGCCTTTCAGTATTCGTGACTTCATGCTATATAATTTAGTTTACCCAAATTCGATGTATGTTAAAAATATCGGTACACTTGGCAACAGATTATAAAACACCATATAACTACACAACAAAACATACCGATGCATATAGTTATAAATATAATACCATAAATCACATATTTACACATCCATGCACAGAATGTGTGTTTATGATACAATGCGTTTGATAAACAATTTCAGTAACATGAGGTTTCTATGATTCTCCCTCACTTTATCGTGTTTGAAGGCATCGACGGTACCGGTACTTCTACTCAAATAAAATTACTCAGACAACGAATCGCTCAGGAAGCCCCTGAATGCGCTGCGAACATGCTTATCACCGCAGAACCGACATCGGGACAAGTCGGAAGATTTCTCAGACAAGTACTTAAAGGAGACCAAAAAATCCACCCGGGAACAGCCGCATATCTTTTCGCAGCAGACAGACATGAACATCTATACGGAGAAAACGGCATCGTTCAATACAGCAAACAGAAAAAACTTATCATTACAGATAGATATCTTTTCTCAAGCCTTGCCTATCAGAGTATTGAATGCGGTATCGAACTGCCAGCTGCTTTAAACAGCAGATTTCCCCTGCCGGAAGTGGTATTCTTTTTTGATATAGATCCGGAAACAGCAATGCGGCGCATCAGCAGAAGAAATACCACAGAAATATATGAAAATTTGCCTTTTCTTGAAAAAACTGCTGCGGCATACAGGTCTGTTATAACTGATTATGAAAATCAGCATGGAAACGAAGGTATGCGGGTCATCCGTATACAGGCAGAAGATTCCATACCAAATATCGCAGCGAAAATATGGAACATTGTTTCAAATTTACCGATAATCAAATTGTGAAAATCTTTATACGACGCAGCATTATCTGTCTGCTTTTATTTTTAACAGTACTGCCAGCATTCTCATATTTTGTTACTTTTAAGGAACAGTATTACCGTTTATTCCATATCCATTATCAGCAGTATCCTGATGATGTAATGGAGAATATTTATTACCTAGAGAAGGCCGTTGCGGCAGATTTTGGCAACCCGCAGTATGCACTGGCAAAAATTAAAGATGAAAAAGAATGGGAAAAATACCGCTATCTGTTTATGATGCATCTCAATCTCAAGCTCATTGAACAACACATGAGGCTTGGCAGATATTATGATAAGCAAGTTGCCTATTTTTACGATGCGCCATGGAAAGAAGAATATCTAAGAGACCTTGAAAAAGCGGAAAGCTGCTATCAGGCAGGTTTATACTATTGGGAAGAAGCTAAACTATGGGCAGAAAAAGCTAATACATCAGGATTCCGCTTTCTGTTTCTCACTGATATTCAAAACTGGGAAGACGAGCGCGAGCGTATTGCCACAGGAAAACTTGATTATAATAAAATCCTCTCCAGAGAACTTGCCAGAGTCAGACAAGTGCAACAGGATTTTATTGCAATGGATGAAAATACTTATTAGGATATAATCATGCTGTATAATTCATATACTCTGCACTATTCAGAAAGACAAATTCCTCCCACAGAAATATTATTCTACCGTGGCGATACTGATTTTCTTCAGTTATTTCCGCTGACAGAGGTTCCAGCAGGCGGACAACTGTTTGTCACAGATACCAATATATCCCGCCTTCCCGCATTATCACCTTTTATCGCATCATTTACCGGAGCGACACCGGGTGTTCCCAGCATCGGAATCAGAAATGAACCGCCAGCAGCAAGTATTCTTCTTATTATTGAAGCGGGAGAATCATATAAAACAATAGAAACAGTCCTTGCAATCATTAATACCGCACTGTCGTACCATCTGCAGCGCAAAGGGATATTCATCGGCATAGGAGGCGGCGTTATAACAGATATGACCGCATTTGCTGCGTCTATTTTTAAAAGAGGCTGCGCGGTTGAACTAGTGCCTACAACACTGCTTGCCATGGTTGACGCCTCTATCGGAGGAAAAACAGGCTGCGATTTCAGCAGCTATAAAAATATGATTGGTTCGTTTTATCCGGCGGCACGTATCCATCTGATCAGCAGTTTTATCAAAACTCTGCCTGATACGGAATATCGGTCCGGCCTCGCTGAAACACTGAAAACGGCGCTGCTGTACAACAAAGAACTGTATCAGCTGCTTGATGATCAGCAGGACTTGGTGCAGCAAAAAGATGAAACAGTAATTGAATACATGATTGAACAATGCGCTCATGCGAAAGCGGCTGTTGTTGCAGAAGATCTGACAGAGACAGGCCGCCGTATGCAGCTGAATCTGGGACATACGTTTGGCCATGCGCTGGAAACAGTTCTGGGGCTTGGCGCCATTCCTCATGGAGATGCGGTAGCATGGGGTATCGCGCGTGCCGCACAGCTTTCTGCGCATCTGGGAATCTGTTCATCCGATTATACTCAGCAGACACTTGATATACTGGCACGATACAGCTGGAGCACTGCTGCAATACATCCGGCACTTGCGGATAAAAATCCGCAGGAGATTGCCGATGAACTGATAGCGGCAATGAAGCAGGATAAAAAAAATACTTCTGATACTATCAGAGTCATTCTGCAGCGAACTATCACAGATACAGTCATTACTGAAGTTTCAGATTCTGATATACGACAGGTATTGCTGCCGGAACAGGATGACGTATAAGTATGAGCGGCGGTACATTGTATTTTGACTGGGCAGCGACAGCATTGCCTGACGAAACGATTATCAGAGAAGCAGCGGATACCGCTATTTCATATTACGCAAACCCATCAAGCCAGCACAAAGCCGGCAAACTCGCGCGGGAAAAACTGGAAGAAGCACGGAGCTGCTGCGCAAAAGCGCTGCAGGTACCTTCCAATACGTTGTTTTTCACCTCAGGCGGTACAGAGTCAGATCAAATTGTTCTCCTGTCATTCCTGCAGCGACCTAAAACAGGCAATATTCTTATCAGTAACATAGAGCACCCTGCCGTACGGGAACAGGCGCACATGCTTGCGTACTGCGGCTGGAAAATCAGGGAAATTCCTGTTGACGATTCCGGAATACTGACACCGCAGACTGTAGTTTCCGCAATCGACAGCGATACCGCTGCGATATTTATCATGGCGGTCAACAATGAAACAGGCGCCATACAGCCGCTTCACGAAATAATACAGGCAGTCCGTACAAACGCACAATCAGGCAGACACATCTGGATTCATGCAGACTGCGTGCAGGCCGCCGGCAAAATACCAGTTTCTCTTACTGAATGGGATATAGACAGCGCCGCATTCAGCGCGCACAAACTTGGAGGACCGCGGGGTATCGGTATGCTGTATATGCGCAGGCGGCTTGAACCTTTCCTAAAAGGCGGCGGACAGGAATTGGGAATGCGCAGCGGCACAGAAAATATATTCGGAGCGTGGGGGCTTTCCCGCTGTCTGCAAAAATATCTGTTTACAACGGAGACAAACAGTACCGCGATGCAGCGGTATTATGAGCAGCACAAATACTGCGCAGAATTTATTGAGACACTGCGAAACATTCCGGGATGCACTATTATTCCTGCGCAGCGCGGCAGTACTGATATACCAGAAGACAGATTTTCGCCATGGATTGTACAGGCAAGTTTTAAAGGAGTGCCGGGAGAAGTTATGGTCCGCGCGCTGAGCGAACAGGGAATATACATATCAACAGGGTCCGCCTGTTCCTCCAAAAAGAAGCAGCGCCCCGTTCTGGACGCCATGCGTATTCCGCAGGATATTGCACAGAACGCCGTTCGTTTTTCTTTTGGACCAGCGACGACACACTCTGATATGCAGACGCTCGCCCAGGCAGTCCGCGCTGTCGCTTCTCTGTTCTATTCAGGCAAACGATAAACACGATATCCTAATTAAAGAAGGTTTTATCTCACCAGAAAAACATAAAGTAAAAAATAATAAAATTCATCGTCCACGATTCCGACGGAAATGTGGGAGATATGATTCAATTAGATGCTACGCTATATCCCCTCTGCGTCAATATAAATGCCGCGTGATTCTTCAAAATCATGCCGACTTATTTACAGCGCCTTGACTCCTTGGATTAAGAATTTCCTGTACTTTGACATTGTATTTTCTTATATCTCGATTTTTCCAGCATATCGGATATGCCTGACCGCTGATACCAAGAAAGTCGATGCGTCATTTTCTTCCTTAAAAACTGCAAGCGGTAGAACGAAAACCTCGTAAAGACAATTCTAGATCAAAAACGTAAATTTGAGTGGCAGGGCTGTGTTATCTATGTTCTTTCCCGTCTCTGCATCGTCGGAATGATAGTTCAGGTAACAGAAAGATTTCTGTAATTGCCTAAGAATTGTTGATGGTGCCTGAAAATCAGCATTTTAAGGACCTCGATTTTACCTATTATAAATATTCCACAGGAATTGTTATCACATCTTTCTGAACCGGCAGCAGCTCGGAACCTGTACAGACAATGCCCCCCTGACCGATTGTCAGTGTGGGAAATGCTCCTGCAAGAGTCTTGAAATGTTTTGCATCTGACTTATCAGGATTTGAGTTCTTTTTAACTTCTATAGGATAGAGAGTATTGTTTTCATATAATAAAAAATCAACTTCGGCATTGTTGGAATCACGGTAAAAATAGATTTCAGGTTTTTTGCCCGCGTTGTAATAAGATTTAAGGATTTCACCAAAGACATAAGTTTCAAACATATTGCCGGCCATGGCTCCGTTCATAAGGGCTTCAGGAGTGGTCCATCTGGCTAGGAAACAAGCTAGTCCTGTGTCTGTAAAATAAATTTTCGGGGTTTTTATAATCCGTTTTACAACGTTCATGCTGAAAGGTTCCAGAATATGAACAAGATCAGATGCCTGTAAAATAGAAAGCCATGTTTTTACTGTCGTCTGATCAATTCCCGTATCGCGGGCTATATCTGCCATATTCAAAAGATGGCCGGTTCTGGCTGCAGCTGCTACCATGAATTTTCTGAAGGTAAACAAATCCTTAATTTTTGAAAAGTCCCGCACATCTCGTTCAAGATAAGTCTGGACGTATGAATCATAAAATTTTTCCCAGGAGACTTCACTGTTTGCCCAGCATTCCGGCATTGAGCCTCTATGAATTCTGTGCCAAAGAACTTCTCCTTTCAGCTTAAAATCAGGCTTGCGTTTAGACAGAAAATCAAAAGCGGGAAGAAAAGGGGATTTGTCTTTATCATGGTTAATTTCTCTTGTAGAAAGCCCCAGCATGTGAATGATATTAATTCGACCTGCCAGAGTTTCTGAAGTATTTTTTAAGAGAAGCATATTCTGGGAACCTGTAAGAAAGTAAATTCCGTTGGAACGACCGCCCGGTGTAACAGAATTGTCTATAACCGCTTTGATTTCGGAAAATAATTCTGGGACTTTCTGAACTTCATCAAGAATAAGGGGAGTTCCCTGGAGCTGGAGGAATCCGGCGGGGTCTTCCTGTGCCGCAGTTTTTGTGGCATTAGAATCCAATGATACAAATTTAATATTCGGATACAAGTGCTTGATGATGGTTGTCTTTCCGACCTGACGAGGGCCTATGACGAGAACAGAGGGAAATGTTTTCTGTGAATCAATAAGATTGTCAGTTATATGGCGGTCATAAAACATAAAAGCTTCCGTATCAATATTATGCTAAACCAGTATTTAAAACTAGATTAGCATAATATTGATAGAATGACAACATGAAACAGAGTCTCAACCTCACAAGAAATAGCAGTGACACAAACATAATTAATATACACCTTCAGTTATTCCCGAATTACAGTTTGGAAAAGATTTAAATCATGCAGAACGGGGAACCTTTTTCGGATACAACAACCTAGTTGTAGATATGCGGAGCTTGTCGGTTATGATAAAACAGGTACCTGTTTTATTTGATGCGACCCATTCTGTACAGCGTCCTTCCAGTAATCATGGAATTTCCGGTGGTGATAGGAATCTGATACCTTATTTAGCCAGCGGAGCGGTAATGATTGGTGTTGATGGTCTATATATGGAGGTACATCCTTGCCCTGAAAAAGCTTTAAGTGATGGAGCAGTTCAGTTTCCATTATCAAAAGTTGAAAATTTCTGGCGGGAAATTCGTAAAGTACGGGCGCTTCAGGTAAAGCTCGACTCAAGACCTTAGCCCCTCCCCTCTTGTGTTCTGTTTCGCTTTTACAGTATTATTCTCTCATGTTGTGTATTGACACGTCTCCATGCGGGGTCTGAGGACGGGCCTGTGTGGAGCGGTTTAAACCCGTCCATGGACTTCGCGCTTTTTGTGTTCAGCTAAATCACTTAATGGAGCGAAGTCAATATGTTTTTCTCAAAGAATCTTATCAATTTCTATCTTCTGTGGAGCACCCAGTCTCTTTCATCACTGGGTAGCGCAATGACGTCTTTCGCATTAGTCGTGTGGTCGTACCAGCAAAACGGTTCCGCACTGACAACGGCGCTGCTGTCCGTTTCAGCGTATCTTCCTTACGTGCTTATGAGTCTGTTTGCCGGAGCTGTTTCAGAACAGTGGGATAAGAAAAAGACTATGCTGATTGCTGACGCGCTTGCGGCAGCGGGGACTATCTGCATACTGCTGTTATATATAACACACCGGCTTGAAATATGGCACATCTATCTTGTTAACAGCATAAACGGTTTTATGAATACGGTTCAGCGCCCGGCAGCCGATGTAGCGGTAACACTGCTGGTACCGGAAAACCGCTGGCAGCACGCAGCGGCCCTCAGGAGCTTTTCCGACTCAGTTCAGAATATCTTATCTCCTGTCTGCGCGATGGCCCTCTACACATTTGGCGGATTAGAGGCCGTTATCTGCTTTGATCTGGCGACATTCGTCACCGCCTTTGCAGTTCTGCTGTTTATGATACACCTTCCGTTGCAGCCTGCGCAGAATAGAACGGAATCTGTACTCCGCGCCGTTCAGGACGCATTACAGTTTCTGTCCCGAAACCGGGGAGTTTTTCATATTATCCTTTTTCTTGCAGCGATCAATTTTATCGCTTCCATATATCATGCGGCTCTGCCGGCTCTGATGTTGTCCCGGTTCGATGAAGTCTCACTGGGCATCATTAATTCCACCGCGGGAATAGCGATGATTGCCGGAAGCGTTACCGCCTGTATATTGCCGCCGCCCAAAAACAGAGTGACCGTTATCTTTTTTACCCTGTTTCTCGCTATGGGCAGCGAGAACTTTTTTCTTGCTTTTGGTAAGTCATTGCCAATTCTGTGCGCCGGCGCGTTTCTAGGCTGGATTGGAATCCCCGTGATGAATACCAATCTGGATGTCATTTTAAGAAAAAATATTCCAGTACAAATGCAGACCCGGGTGTACGCGGCCCGAAATATGTTTCAGTTTTTTACCATACCGCTGGGCTATTTTGCCGGAGGTTTTGCCGTTGATGTTATTTTTGAACCGTTTGCGGCCCGTTTTCTCCCCGGCAGTCCCGCGGCAGCCCTGTTTGGAACGGGAAAAGGCAGCGGAGCGGCACTGCTCTTTTGTATCATCGGCATACTGGGGGTGATAATTTGTCTGCTGTTCAGCAGGAACCGGGAAATCAGAAAACTGTCGTAACACAGAACACTAAATAATCAGATCATAAAAACCCGCCTGTTATGCGATGCAGCAGCAAAAGCGGGCGGGTTTTCGTACAAATAATTGTATTCCCCCAAAAGCGGAACCCTAGTATACTATATCCCATATCCAATCACCACTGAGAGGCGCGCCATGAAAAGAGAATTGGGAATTGCCCGGTGCGGGCTTGCCTGCTGCCTGTGTTCCGAGAATATAACATGTTCCGGCTGTAATTCGGGAGAATGCCCGGATAAAGACTGGTGCGAAAACAGAAAATGTTCTCTCGCAAAAGAACTTGCGCACTGTTATGAATGCGATGAAAGATGCACAAAAGGACTGCTGGGCAAAATAAAACCCTACGCCTTTACTCAGTTCGTCAAAAGATACGGTGAAAAACACCTTCTGGATTGCCTTGAAAAAAATGAGAAGAACGGAGTTGTGTATCACCGAAAAGGCGTAACCGGCGACTATGACGATTTTGATGATGTGGAGCATCTTATAGAGTTTATTAAAACCGGACATAGATAAAACCGCTTCTGCCGTTATGCTGTCAATCTGCCTGTTTTAGTTGCAAAGCTTTGTACGAGAGTATAGAATAACCCAGTATATATACCACATATGAATTCAGCCACAGAAGAAGAAAATAAAGAATACCTGACTACGCAGATAATTACCTATCTTGGAAATAAAAGGCAGCTCATCAGAAATATAGAGGAAGAAGTTAAAACGATAGCCGCTTCACTGGGAAAAGCAAAACTTGTTTGTGCGGATCTTTTTTCCGGATCAGGTATTGTTGCCCGCATGTTAAAAAAATACAGCAGTGTTTTAATAGTTAATGATTTAGAAGAATATTCCCGCCTAATAAATGACTGTTATCTGACTAATAAAGAAGAATTTCCGGGCAAAAAGTGGAAAGAATATAAATCAGTAATAGAAGAAATGTGCGCCGGAAAAAAAGAGCCGGGAATTATCACAACTCATTATGCTCCGCAGGATGATAAGAATATTCAAAGAGGAGAACGGGTTTTTTATACTCATGAGAACGCGCTCTTAATCGATACGTACCGCACTCTTATTGATACTGTTATACAGGAAGAAACGCTAAAAAAATATTTTTTAGCGCCGCTCGTGACAGAGGCTTCTATTCACGTAAACACCAGCGGAGTATTTAAAGGGTTTTACAAAGATAAAAATACCGGAATCGGCCGTTTTGGAGCTGCCGGAAAGAATGCGTTGCCCCGTATTTTCGGAAGAATAGAACTAAAAGAGCCGGTTTTAAGCAATTTTAATTCCAAAGCCATAATTTATAAAAAAGACACGGTGAAACTCGCCGGGGAATTAGAGAATATAGATATTGCGTATCTTGATCCCCCATATAATCAGCACCCCTATGGCTCAAATTATTTTATGCTTAACCTTATCATAAAAAACAAACTGGATGTGGAAATCAGTACGGTTTCCGGAATCACACAAGACTGGAACCGCTCAGTCTTTAACAGACCGTATTCAGCTCTCGCAGCTATGGAAGAGATTATTAAGGCGCTTGACGCAAAATTTATCATTGTCTCGTATAATTCTGAGGGGTTTATTACATTTGAACAAATGAAGACAATGCTGGAACACTACGGAAAACTAAAAACCGTTGAAATTACATATAATACATTCCGGGGAAGCAGAAACTTGAATAACCGTAATATACACGTCTATGAGTACCTTTTTATTTTAAATAAAGAGAAGTAAATGAGCCAACATGATAGCTTACGAGAACGAGTTGAACAACACAAGCCCAAAAATACAAAGTCTAAGCTGAATGATAAAGATGTTTACAAAGCTATGGAACTTGTACAAAAATATTTAAAAGATAAAAAAGAATTCCAGAATTTTTTTAATACAAATTGGGAATTAAGTTTTTCCAGTGAAATAGAAATCAAGTACATGATAGATTTTATTAAACGAAAGAAAATCAGGCATGATTTTTGTTATGATTGTATAGAAAGAAAAATTGTACCAGATGGAGGAATTCTATATCTTGTGAATAAAAAAACAAACGAAAAGTTTCCTCTGGTTATAGCAGAAATAAAACGACAAGGAACAAATAAAGAAAGAATAAAAGAAGGAAAATCAAAACAAGCAACGGGCAATGCGATAGAACGACTGGGTAAGAATTTAACTGGTATAAAAGCCATGATGAATTATGAAGAGATAACACCTTTTGTATGTTTTGGCTGGGGATGTGATTTTGCAGTTGATACAGATGAGACATTAACAGTCCGCACTAAAATAATTGTGATGAATGAATTCTACCAGCTAAATAAAATTTATGTTTTCAAAAAAGACGGTACATCTGATGCGAATTCATTTGCCCCTGTTTCAATGTTTTTTAGGGAAGAACGCTGGAGTGTACAAGAAATGTTTGACATAATGAAAGAAATTGCCGAAACTTCATTTAGGTATTATTTATATTGAATAAATTACAAAACATAAATAGCTTTATAATGGAGTTGTGTATCACCAGGAAGGCATAACCGACGATTATGACGATTTTGATGATGTGGATACTCTTATAGAGTTTATTAAAACCGGACACAGATAAAGACTGCTTCTGCCGTGATTCTGTCAATCTGCCTGTTTTAGTTGCAAAGCTTTTGTACGAGAGTATAGAATAGCACAGTACATATACCACATATGAATTCAGCCACAGAAGAAGAAAATAAAGAATATCTATCACATGAATATCCGGAGGAAAGAAATGGAACAACTATTCTCTTACGTCATTGTTATATTTGTTATCATTAATATGATTCTGCTTTTTATTATCTTATCAAAATCTAGACAAAATAATATCGACATATTAAATACAAAACTTCTTGATTATGAGAAAAAACTAGATTCATATGATAAACGTTTAAGAGATGAATTTGAACGGAATCGGAAAGAATTTGCAGAAAATACCAGAGAAACACGTAAAGAATCAACAGAAACACTTATAAATTTTCAAGAATCAATAAATTCAAAATTCGACAATCTAACTAAAAATACACAAGAAACAATGACTAATAATTTGACAAAGTTCATGGAGACTTTATCATCACGATTAGATTCTCTTTCGAAAACAACACAGGATAATCTCAGAAAGCAACAAGAAATAGTTCAGAATAGTTTGAATAATATCCAGCAAAGTAATGAAAAAAAATTAGAAGAAATGCGGGCAACAGTAGATGAAAAACTTCAGACCACGCTTGAAAAACGATTAGCTAACTCATTTGAATTAGTTACAAAACAACTGGAAGCAGTTCAACAAGGTCTGGGTGCAATGCAGAATCTTGCAAATGATGTAGGGGGACTAAAACGTGCATTAACAAATGTTAAATCTGCAGGAGGCATGGGAGAAGTTCAGCTTGAAACAATTTTAAATGACTTTTTATCTGTAGAACAATTTGAAAAAAATGTTCATCCGAATCCTTCTAATCCAAAAAGAGTTGTAGAATTTGCTGTAAAGATTCCATCAAAAAATAGTGATAGAGAATTTATATATTTGCCACTTGATGCGAAATATCCTGTTACAGTATGGAATAATCTTACGACTGCCTATGAAAAAGGCGATAAAGAACAAATAGATTCACTTAGAAAAGTGTTAGAAACCGACGTGAAAAAAATGGCCAAAGATATAAACGAAAAATATATTGAAGTTCCCTATACAACTGATTTTGGAATTATGTTTGTTCCATATGAAAGTTTATATGCAGAAATTAATCGTATCCCGGGACTTTCTCAAAAGCTTCAAAATGAATATAAAGTAACTATTTCCGGTCCTACGACACTGACCGCCCTTTTGAATAGTTTACAAATGGGATTCAGAACATTAGCTATTCAAAAAGAAACAAGCAAAGTGTGGAATTTATTAGGAACTGTAAAAACAGAATTCGGAAAATTTGGAACAGTTCTGAAAAAAACAAAAGAAAAGCTAGAATCGGCAGCTACTGAAATTGAAAAAGCAGAACAAAGAAGCAGACAAATTGAAAAAAAACTTACAACAATAGAAGCTTTGCCAGACACAGATAAAACAGCATCAATACCTATAGCAGATCAAGAGTGAAATACATCTCTTTACACGGTTTGTATGTAGCACCACATAAAAAAGTTTTCTATAAATAGTGTATTTACTACCTATAAAGAATCCTCGCTAAAAATCAGCGTGAGAGGCTGTAAGTTCCCCTTTCAGCACAAGACACATAATTTATGCGCCAGTAGAAAAATAATCTATATTCAGCGCGTTTTTAAATTAAAAACAAAACAAAAAAAGTCTTTTTTTGATTCATTATTACATTAAAAATAAAACGAAAATAATCTTTTTTTGATCCATTTTTAAACTATTTTTGTTTCAAAAAAAGATTAAAAACGTTTTAAATATACTCTATTTTTGTTTCAAAAATAGAGTATATTTTTTTTCGCGGCAATACTGTTAAATCCGTCTGCCGTTCAGTTCACCGGGAACCGGTATCGGATATTCTCCGGTAAAGCAGCCTTTGCAGTATCCGTATGATTCAGGGCAGCATTCTTTCAGCGCCTCAAACATACCGTCTATCGAAATAAACGCCAGTGAATCAGCGCCTATTTCTTTGCACACTTCATCAACATTGTGAGATGATGAAATCAAATCAGCTCTGCACGGCGTATCGATACCAAAATAACAGGGGAATTTTACCGGCGGCGATGATACACGGAAATGAACCTCTTTCGCACCGGCGCGGCGAAGTATCTGAATTAAACGGCGGCAGGTAGTCCCCCGCACTATCGAGTCATCAATAATAACAACTCGTTTGCCGCAGACATCGCTTTTCATCGCGTTCAGCTTGACAAACACCAGCTGCTCACGTTCGCTCTGTGTCGGCGCGATAAACGTACGGCCGATGTATTTATTTTTTACGATCCCCATCGCATATGGAATACCCGATTCTCTCGCGTACCCCATCGCGGCGCCGAGACCTGAATCAGGAACACCGATAACGACATCTGCTGGCACACCCGACTCGCGGGCAAGCACAGCTCCCATGCGCAGACGCGCATCCTGTACAGAAATAGTATCAATGATAGAGTCTGGCCGAGCGAAATACACATACTCAAAAATACAGGTACGCTTTGCCGTGTGTTCTCCAAACTCAAATGAAAGAACACCGTCTTCATTAATAATAACTATTTCTCCCGGTCTGATATCACGAACAAGAGTTCCGCCAACGGCCTCTATAGCGCAGCTTTCACTCGCCAGCATCCAGCCATTTTCAAGTTTTCCAAGACACAGCGGGCGAATTCCGTTCGGGTCACGGACACCGATAAGCGTATTTTCCGTCATCACGCACAGCGCGAATGAACCTTTGATCATCTGAATAGTATCAGTAAGAGCGCGCTCAAGCCCTTCTTTATACCGCTTAGCGATCAGTTTTACAATCACTTCTGTGTCGCTCGCGGAAACAAAGGTTGAACCTGTCTCTTCAAGAAACTCTTTGAGCTGTTCGTAATTAACCAGATTTCCGTTATGAGCAACAGCAAGCCCGCCAAGCTTAAAGCGGTTTACAAACGGCTGCGCGTTTTCGATACAGGCAGTACCGGATGTGGAATACAATACATGTCCGACGGCGATCTGTCCTTTCATTTCTTCAAGTTTATCAGCCTTAAAGACATCGGCAACAAGCCCCATCGCTTTATGCGCCTCTATTTTTTCGCCATCAGAAACGGCAATACCGGCGCTTTCCTGGCCGCGGTGCTGCAATGAATACAGACCATAATATGCGAGTTTTGCCGCATTAAACGGCGTTGTCCGCTCTTTTCGGTTCAGGTAAATCCCCAGAACACCGCATTTCTCATTCAGTTTTTCAGTATCAGGACTGAAAATACCTGTTTCTGCAGTAAGCTGATCCGGCATCATTTTTTTCCCGTTATGCGGTTAAGCATTTCAACATATGCTTCTTTTACATTACCCAAATCACGGCGGAAGCGGTCTTTATCCAGTTTTTCGTTTGTTTTCGCGTCCCAGAAACGGCAGGTATCGGGAGAAATCTCATCCGCAAGAATAATCGTACCCTGAGAATCTTTTCCAAATTCCAGTTTGAAATCTATCAGTTTAACACCGCAGCTTAAAAAGAAATCTTTCAGGATATCATTTATTTTACCGGTGATATCATAAATAGTCTTTAATTCATCCCATGTCGCAGCACCAATAGCGACAGCGTGATAATCATTGATAAGCGGATCGCCAAGCGCGTCATCTTTATATGAAATTTCAAAAACAGTTGTTTTAAGCGCGCTGCCTTCAGGAACACCAAGGCGCTTGCTGAAAGATCCGGCGGCAACGTTGCGGACAATGACTTCAAGCGGCACAATTGAAACTTTTTTGCACAGCACCTCACGGTCACTGAGTTTTTTAATATAATGTGTAGGGATTCCTTTCGCATTCAGCATCTCAAACAAAGCGCTCGCGATAGTGTTATTCAAAACCCCCTTATCTTCGATTGTCCCTTTTTTTTCACCATTAAAGGCGGTAGCAGAGTCTTTATACTCCATAATAACCAGATCGGGGTCAGAAGTGGCAAAAACTTTTTTCGCCTTGCCTTCATACAGCTGTTCTTTTTTGGTTACATTTATTTCACTCATAATGATACTCCTGTACCGCCGTTTCCGGCAGCTTCTTTTAATAAACCGGCACGGAATTCAGTAAGTTTTGTGCGCAGTTCCGGATACTTGATTGCAAGAATTTCTACCGCAAGATAGGCGGCATTGGCGGCGTTATTTATTCCTACTGTTGCGACGGGAATCTGCCTCGGCATCTGCACAATAGACAAAAGAGCGTCCATACCCGCAAGACCGTTTGAGTCTTTTCCAATACACTCAAGCGGAACACCGATAACCGGCAGCACTGTCATTGACGCAATCACTCCGGGAAGATGGGCGGCGAGCCCCGCACCCGCAATAATCACTTCGCAGCCGTCCTGCTCTACCTGGCGGACAGTCTGCTTAAGCAAATCACCTGACCGGTGAGCAGAAAGAATATACGCGCAGTATTCCACACCGAACTCTTTCAGCACAGCGGCAGCCTTTTTCATCGTGTCTGTGTCTGATTTTGAACCAAAGAAAATAGCGACTTTCACATAAACCTCCACCGGGCAGACAAACTGATACCCTGCGGCATCCGGCAGAATTGTTTTACCCTGGTACCAGTGAGATTATACAAACTGTCCGATACAGGACTATACCATACCGGCACATTATTTTCAAGCAAACCGAAGAATAAGTTCAATCATGCAATACCTGCGATACAGGTACTATATCGTATCCTGCCTCGGTAATTGATGCGATAAGCAGAGGCAGCCGTTCGTACAGATAATCGCTGCGGGAACCATCAGCGATGCCGACTGACACCGGGATAACAGCATCCGGAGAAAGGGAGGCTATGATATTTTCAATCATTTCCGCTGAAGACGTATATCGGCCGGCGGTACATACAGCGTTTTCAAGTGTCACGGTATCTCCCGGAATCACTGTCCGCTCAACATAAGTATAACCGCCTGCTGTACCCGCGCTGCGGATATCGGCAGTTGAGCGATACAGCGGGGCGTGCCACAGCAATGACAGCTCGTCTCCGGTACAGGCATAATATTCATCTTCAGTACGCGCAAGACCGCGCAGCACAAAGTTCTCATCAACAACAAAACCCGGTTCTGTCAGATCAGCAGCTGAAAAAAACATGGAGGCGCATTCATGACCGGCATCGGCAATCGCCTGCGTACCAGCAGGAAAACGCCTGATAAATTCCCCATTAATAAAAAATGTCGCGTGTAAATTAAATCGCTCCAGCGTATACAGAACCTGGTTCAGACCATCAGCATTATTATATGCATCAAACACAAGAGCGACTTGCTTTCTGCCGCCTTCATCGCGCGCAGCAGCCTGATACAGAGGCCAGGTATTCGGCACCCCTTGCAAAGACCGTACATATATCGCATTGAAAAAAGAACTGTTTCTGCTTTCCGCAAGATATACACGATATGAATTGTTATAATCCATACGCGCACGAATCATATCCTCTGTGGTCAAATGCCACACATTCAGCCGTTCGTCATATGCGTATACATAAGTTCCCTTCTGCGCCAGAATACGTTCCGAGCTCTCCGAGAAACCATACGCATCAGCACTGGAAAGAAATTTCAGCTGAAACGAAGTCACGCCCATTGTTGTAGGATACCATACACCGACAGCGTCAGTTCCGCCTGTATACAAAGCGGTATTATCTTTCCAGAGATATGATACCACCTCGCCGTCAAACTGCGCTATTACCTGATACAGCGCAGTATCATACACCGCAAGTTTTCCATCAAGCAAAAAAGCAATCAAAGAACCATCTGGAGACGCAGAGGGATTTTCCGCCTTCTGCGGCAGCGTAATCTGATGGAATGCTACATCAGAAAGACTTGTCAGAGCAGATACCTCGTACAGAACAGATTCCTGTTCTCTATTTTCCATCGTCTCAAACCACAGAAGCGCCCGTGCGGCATCCGTCCAGAATACAGAAACTGATGTTACAAAAATATCTGAATTAAGTGTAAAAGAATGCGGTTCAAGCTCTATTTGTTTTCCTTCCGCTTTTGGCAGCCGGTAATACTCAGCAGTCTTTTTGCCTCTGACAATCAGCAGCGTAGACACATTCTGCGACACGCTGAACATATCCCGCCCTCCATCAAAAGGAGCTGATAAACGGCCAATAAGAGTTCCTTCTTCTGTAAATGGCGCGTACAGAGAGCGAGTATACAGTTCATGCGCTGAAATACGATATACAAGCTCTTTATCAAGATATATCAAATCTGATGCTGATGCCCACTGCACACAGGCAATAGTACCGCTGCCAATGCGGCGAAATTTTTCATCTGGCTGAACAGATTTAAAGGCTGTTGACGGAGAAGAAAAAAAGAGAAATCCGTCATGTTCATACACAAGCACAGAGCTGTCAGGAGACCAGCATACAGGCACTGTATCAAGATCAAATGCTACATTTTCCGCAAGCCGCACTGATGAACCAGTATCAGCTGATACCAGCATCAAATCACCATTCGTAACACCGGTACGTCTGACATAGCAATACCAGCTGCCGTTTGGGCTGACTGCATGAGGAGCAATATACGAAGCGGTCTCAGAAAACGAAGGAATCTCAGAGGAACCGAACGGAAAGACAGACTCAGCCTCAAGCTTATTGGAAAGAATATTATACCGTGCCGAGCCATACCGGTTTCTGATACGCAGAACAGAACCTTCACAAAGCAATTCCATTTTTTCAGGAAACCACGTCAGAACTCGCGCGGAACGATCTTTATCAGATAAATTAACCGCGCACAGTGTTTCATACTCTCTCTCTCCGGCAAACCGGCTAAGAATAGAAAATAACACTGTATCATCGTGGGCTATATCAGGCTCAGTAAATGTTATTTCCGCAGACAGCAGGACAACACAAAAAACACCTGAGAGCACCGTCAGAATATTTTTTTTTATCATCCTTTTTTCTCCGAAGCAGCGATTAACTGTGCAAGTTCCTCATCCAGATCATTCAAAACACGTTCCATCCGGGAAATCTGTTGTGTTCTGTTTTTTATGCATAGCCCTTCTATCCGGTTGAAAACAGCATCAACAACCTGCTCCGGAACAATAACTTGCATCTGTTCACAGCCGCACCATGGGCAAAACAGAAATTCGGAATCTATACTACGCCCGCACCCGCGGCATACACAGACAGACTGCATGAATCCTCCCGGATAGTATCTGATGATGATACATTCAATTATACAGAATCATGCTATTTGAGTACAGACAGAGGATCTATCAGCTTACCATTTTTATATACGGTAAAATGAAGATGCGGTCCAGTAGAGTAACCAGTAGAACCAACCAGACCAATCTGCTCTCCCTGGGAAACACGCTGCCCTACATTAACTGGAGACTTACGCAGCATATGGGCATACAAGGTCTGATAACCATTTTCGTGATTAATGATCACATAGTACCCATATACATTCGTAAAACCAACAGCGGCGATTTTACCGCCCATTGCGGCTTTAATCGGAGTTCCTTGCGACACCGCCATATCTATCCCGGTATGAGAAGACGCAACACCAGTGAAAGGATCTGCACGCGGTCCAAAATAAGATGTTATCCGATAAGAACAGGAAAGCGGTTTTGCAAACAGTTCACCAAGCGCTTTTCTGAGTGCCTGTTTGTCCATCACCGCCCCTGGAATAAACAGCTTCTGTCCAACATTGAGAGCAGCTTCGGTCAAATCGTTCACATCAAGAATATCCTCTACTGTAACACCATATCGGGCAGAAATACCCTCCAGAGAATCACCAGAATCGGCAATATGCAGAACACCATCCATTGAAGGAATTTTCAGCGTCTGTCCTGATCTCAGCAGGCGGGTATTATCTATTTCATTAACAGAAATTAATGTTGAAATATTTTTAAGCCCAAACCGATGCGAGATTTCCGAAATAGTATCCCCGGTTTTTACCCGATACTGAGAATATGAAACTGGTTCGGTATATACAGGCCGCAATGTTTCAAGCATTTCAGCGGGAATCGCCTCGCTTTGAGCCTGCTCCACCATCGAAATGACAAAATCAGACATTGCCGTATTCAGTGTTTCAAGCTCGGCAGAAGGCAAATAAGCCAGATCAAGTACAGGTGCAGGTCTCGTAAAATGAGCAAAGAGCAGTACTCCTCCATAAAATAACAAAAATATACCGTACAGAAACAAGAGCGGCTTTGCAATCATTTTAATATTTTTCTGCATCGTATGAAACGCGATTTTTCTCCGTGTTGCAAACACAGGAGCCAACGGTTCATCTACCGGAACAGCAGTAGTTATTGAAGAAAATATAGGAAGCTCTCCCTGCTGACCATGTTTTTTTGTATTGACCGCTGCGGGACAGGGTGAGAAATAGCTAATAATTTCCATGGTCTTACTATCGACATAAACTAAATCCGATATTAGAATAACCATACGTTGCCGATAAAAAATATATAGTATGAAATGGTCATATATACTGTTTGGACTGTGCGCAGGGATCATTCTCAAACTCTTTATTATTGATATTTTGAAAGTATCCGGCAGTTCTATGGAACCAACTATTCATCATGGTGATATTATTTTAGTAAATAAACTCTCATATGGTTTTGTCCGTCCATTCGGTGCCAGCCTGCTTGTATCCTGGAATAAACCAAAAGTAGGTGATATTGTTATCTATATTTATAATAATAATCCTGTAGTCAAGCGCTGTATCGCCACAGAAGGTATGCCTCTGGATTTTTCAACTGATTATGGATATAGTTTACATACAGGCAATTACACGGTTCCGCTTGATAAAGAACAATACCTGAAACTGCGTTCAGCAGCCTGTGTTCCTGATAATATGATTTTCGCAGTTGGCGATAATTATCACGAGTCAGTTGATTCGAGAACATACGGTTTTATCGCCACAGATAATATTTTAGGCAAGGTCCTATGGAAATAAACGAATTTGTATCAAAAAAACGGATGCTCATCAGCTTTGTCCTGATTGCTCTTTTTATTCTGTATATTATTATTCATTATATTATTTTAGCATTTACACCCGTCAAATATTCTCTGATCGAAACAAATACGCTTGAACGCGGTTCCATCATGGATCGCAACGGAAAACCGCTTGCACTGCAGGTGAATTTTTATCATCTTTCAGCCAATCCCACACAAATAGGCGATGTAGAACGTGCTTCCGAAATCTTGGCGCCGCTTCTTGATATGCCGCAGAGTGAAATAGCTGAAAAACTAACGACATCTGACAGACAGTTTGTATATATAAAGAAAAAAATGGATGAAAGTGAATATGATATTGTCTCAAACGCTATAGAAGAAAACAAACTGAGCGGTTTAAGTTTTGAACAGGTAATGGGCCGTATGTATCCGGAAAACGCACTCGCATCACAGCTCATTGGGTTTATGGGTGATGACGGTATCGGTCTTGCTGGTATAGAATATTCCATGCAGCACATCCTCATGCCGCAGAATACCGAAAAACAGACCGGCATCACACACGGTAAAAATATTTATCTGACTATAGACGCTAATCTGCAATATAAGCTGGAACAGATTGCCCGTGAATCAATGAGTAAAACAAAAGCCGCAAGCATGATGATTCTGGCAGCAGAAGCAAAAACTGGTGAAATCCTGTCATATATAAGTTTACCTGCCAGCAACCTGAATGAATATCCTGCTTCAAAACCAGCAGAAAAAATAGACAGACCGGCAATGACAGCCTATGAGCCAGGTTCTGTCTTTAAGATATTCTCTGTAGCGTCTTTTATCGATACAAAATCTATTTCAGAAACCGATACTTTTGTCTGTGATGGCGTATATGAAATACACACAACAAACGGAGAGTATGTGCGCATAACCTGCCTTGATCACCACGGCAGTGAAACACCACGAGACGCTTTAAAATATTCCTGTAATGATGCGCTCGCACAAATGAGCGAACATATTGATTCAAATCTGTTTATTTCAAAACTCCGCGCGTTCGGTTTTGGAGACCGTACCGGTATCGAATTGCCGGGTGAAACAGCAGGTTCTGTAAAATCAGTCGGAGATAAATTGTGGTCAGGTCGCTCAAAACCAACAATTTCTATCGGCCAGGAAATCAGTGTTTCCGCGCTGCAAATGATTCAGGCAGCTTCTGCCTTTTCAAACGGCGGTATTCCGATAAAGCCAACTGTTATTTCAAAGATTACCGATTATAACGGAACAGTTGAATATCAGCATACACCGGTATATAAAGAGCGGGTAATCTCACCATATACTGCTGACTATCTGCGCAGCTGTATGTTCACCACAGCAGAAAGCGGTACCGGAAGCAGAGCTGCTCTGGGGGATATCAATATCGGGGTAAAAACAGGAACCGCGCAGATGGCAGATACAGAACACGGCGGCTACAGCACAACAGATTTTCTTTCAAATTGTATCGCACTGTTTCCGATCGAAAATCCACAGATTATTCTCTACATCGTTATTGAAAAAGCGCAGGGAGAAACATATTCCGGTCGCATTGTGGCACCTGTCATTGGACAGGCAGCCGATGTCATTATAGATCATCTGGGTATCCAGAGAGGGGATACATCTTCTTTCGCACACAGCGGCTCAATTACCCTAAATCATCAGCCACAAATCACACTCTCAGATACAGTGCCTGATTTTACCGGAGTATCAAAGCGTATGGTACTGCCGCTTCTTGAGCGAGATGATATAAACTTCATATTACATGGAGACGGTTGGGTTGTGTCGCAGTCGCCTGTTCCAGGAACACCGGTCACGGAGAATATGACAATTGAACTCTATTTCCAGTAACCGAGATCTTTTTACACAGAATGTCCATCTGTTTAGAGAACGCTTTCCTGAACTGGCATCATTGCATCAGGTGTATTTCACGCAGATGCCGCAGCTGCCGGATAGCTGGCAGCTTATAACGGCAAAAGACGGTTCTATTACTATTAAAGAAGCAGATATGCTTCTGCATTCTGCGTATGCCCCGCCAAAAGAAGCGCTGCAGCAAATACGGCAAATAAGTGACACCAGCCTGGAAACAGGTATTTTCTGCAGTTTCGGACTCGGGTATGCACCCAGCGCGTTCGCTGTGCAGCATCCTGATAAAAAACTGATCCTTATAGAACCTGATCCCCTCCGGCTTGCCAGCGCATTTGCGCTCTTTGACTGGAAGAATATTTTTGCACATCCGCAGTGTATACTGATAATCGGAGCAACACCCGACATAGCAATACACGTTCTTGATACAGTTGATTTATCACAGGCTGTTATTTTTTCTGTTCCTGCACAAATCCGCCATGCTCAGGAATACTTTGATACCTTGCATACTCTTATCAGGCGCAACAAACAGAAACAGGAAATAAATCGCCGGACACGGGATAAATTTTCTCATCTCTGGCTTAGAAACAGCTGTATCAATATGCGCCGACTGGGAGAACTGCCCGGTATTCGGAGACTGGAACATACCGCAACAGAATATCCGGCCTGCGTTATAGCGGCAGGCCCAAGTCTGCAAAATATTCTTCCTGTCCTGCCCCAAATTCGTGACCGCAGCATTCTCATCTGCGTTGATACAGCACTACGGGCATGTCTTAGATATGGTATAGAACCAGATTTTATTATAACATCTGATCCACAATACTGGAATATGCGCCATCTTTTGGGGCTCTCATCTCCATCCTCGATACTGATTACAGAAATTGCTGCCTATCCGACTGTATTTAGATTTCCCTGTAAACAGATATTTTTATTTTCTTCATTATATCCGCCAGGAAAATACATCGAACAATTCTGTTCTTCATTAGGTGAACTTTCGTCAGGAGGTTCTGTTGCCTCGACAGCATGGGATTTTGCGCGATTTCTCGGATGCAAAAACATATATGTCGCGGGACTTGATCTTGGTTTTCCAGATAGTCAGACTCATATAAAAGGCAGTTTATTTGAAGAACGTCTCCATGCAGATTCATGCCGTCTACAGACAGCAGAGACCGAAACATGTAAAGCACTATATACAGATGCGGTCGCAACGGCTGAAAACTATGCCGGCGCAAGTATTCTTACGGATAGCAGAATGAAACTGTACGCATGGTGGTTTGAAAGCAGGCTGGCAACATTTCCTGATATTACAACCCGTACATTTTGTCCGCAAGGTCTCCGTATTCCCGGCATACACCCCTATACCGCAGATGATTTTATTAAGGAACAGCCGCCTATTGACCGAACAGCGCTTATCACAACACTCAATGCTCCGCAGCAGGCAATGACTCAGTCGGCATGTGCAGCAGCGTGCAGGCAATTTGCAGAACAACTAAATATACTATTACACACGGCGCGGCGCGGACAGGCACTCTGCGAAGCCGCAATCAACAAAACGCATCCGCCCTACTCACAAGTATTTAAAGAGCTTACTCATATCGACACGGAAATTGAACACAGTAAGGTAAAAGATATCGCTGCGCTGGTATTTCCGGCGGCAGAGCAGCTTAAAAAGAATCTTAAAATGCTTCCACAAACATCAGATAAACAACTCACAGCGATATGTGAGTCTGCTGTTATTTACCGCGGTATTGCAAATGCTGCTGAAGAATACTTACATTACCTCTAAGTCTAAGGTACTTTTTTGCCACTGCAAAAAACAGGAAAAATATACGCAATAATAAAGTATCTGCCCAGGCAACCGATATTTAATATGTTGTGAAACACAGCCTCTGCCGCGAATATATCCAGTCGCTGCAGATAAATAGCCCAACTAAAGTTGAAAAACGTGTGAGGTTTTTCAACTTTTTTTTTCTCATCTCATCAGATCCCACACAATTGGGGTATCATATATACTATCCTATCTGCCGATATTTATAAATAGCAGGGTCTAGGAGAAAGTTCATGAACACATTTAATGTCGATGCAATCGCGGATAACTCATTCTTTACAGACACAGTTCTTCTCGACAAAAGCTTTATACTTATCAACACAGATCTGCCCTTTACCAAAAAGCTTAAACAATCGCTTACAGAATGGGGATTCACCAAAGTGTATTCTCAAGGCACAGTCGGTACACAGACAGATACTGCTAATGCAAATCATTCGCAGCAAACAGTCGGAGACGAAACAGCAACCGAACAAACAACAACAGACCTGCAGTATTATAGGGAACACATCCAGCAGGAATCAGAAGACAGTAAAATAGAAAAAGTATCTGAGCTTTACAACGTTTATCTTGATTATATCCGTAATGTATTTATTGTATACGCAACAACGGAAAAAATACAAAAAGATCAGCTCACAGAAACAGCTAAAGAATTATGTCTGTTTATACAAGATAATAAAAATCTTGTTTTACAAGTACAGCTGCCACCTAAAGAATGGGATAAAGACTTTTTGGTTGTTCATACAATGCGCAGCTGTATTTATGCGATTATTATAGCAATGCAGTTGCGGTTACCATTTGAAAAAGAAGTAGAATTATGCACCGCCTGTTTAGTACACGAACTTGGTATGCTTCGACTGCCACCACAGCTCTATCTCGCAGAAAAAGTGCTTTCTCCAAAAGAACGGCAGTATATCAGTACACATCCGATTATTACATATCAGATCTTAAAAAAAGAAGCCCTACCGGAAATTATCTGTGTTGCAGCGCTTGAACATCATGAAAAAGAAAACGGTACCGGCTATCCACGTAAAATCACAGGTCAAAGCATTTCTCTTTATGCAAAAATTATCTCTGTTGCCTGCGCATATGAGGCTATTACCGCACCCCGTTCCTATAAACAGGCACGCAGCGGTCATGAGGCAATGGTTGAGATGCTGAAAAATATAGGGCATCAATATGATGAGACCGTTATCAAAGCACTGCTTTTCAGTCTTTCATTATATCCTGTCGGTTCTTATGCTGTTATGTCTGATGGAACTATTGCACATATCATAGATGTAAATCCTGATAATCCCAAAATGCCGATTATTGAGATTCTTGGAAAACAAGATTCAGCAGGCAATAAAATAACATATCCGCTTGATACATCGGGTCCTAAAGTCCTGCGGATATTAACAAAAGAAGCAGCTTTTGCAATTCTTGAAAAACGACAAAGCGCCCAAGACAAATCAGAAAATCAATTCTCAAGAAAAGAATGAGCGCTGCCGACGTACATCATCCATAAAATGTTCATCCACAATCGGTGGATGAACTTCAAAAAATAGAATCTGCTGTAGTTCATCGAGAGTCTTAGCCCCCCATACCGGTACAGCGTTTTCATATTGACGCAAGAAACCAAAAGCAAGCGGAATATTCATCAGCAACCCGCCGCAGAGCGGGCGCATTGCAATAAATCCAACATCATATTGTTCACATAACTTCACAATCGAGTCAGTTTCTTCAGGCAGAAGCATATGAAAAGGGAACTGAAGAGTCTCATAGCAGCCGCTTTCAACAGCCTGCTGTGCAATTTCCATTGATTCAGTTGCGATACCAATATGACGGATTTTTCCTTGCCTTTTGGCATCGAGTAGCTCATCATACACCCCATCTGCGTCCTTGGGCAACGGCAGCGCTTTTGGATTCTCAATTTGATATAAATCAATCACATCTGTTTGTAAAGCAGCAAGACTTTCTTCCAGATCACGATGCACTTCGCTGACAGTTACAGCACTTGTTTTTGTTGCGACAATGACATTTTGCCGTACACCATATAAAGCATGCCCTAACAGTTTTTCACATTCAGGCTTACTGTGTGCAGTGTCAAAGAAGTTAATACCAGCATCATACGCAGCACGTACAAGTGAAGCTGCATCGTCATCGCCTCCAGCCTGATGCAGCCCCTCCGCACCAAAAGCAGTACGGCTCACTAGTAGATCAGAACGACCAAGAGCAACGTATTCCATTATCTCTTAAGAACGTTTATAATTTCTGATCTCCTGATGGATTCGGGAAACCAGCTCTGCACGAGGCACACGTACTTGTTCCATTGAATCACGGAAACGAAGCGTCACGGAACCATCTTCTTTGCTATCATAGTCAACAGTAATACAAAATGGAGTGCCCACTTCATCCTGCCGGCGATATCGTTTTCCAATAGCACCAGATTGATCATAATCGGTAACAAAATCCTCTTTCAGATCATTCTGAATATCCTTTGCCAATTCCGCAAGACCATCTTTTTTCATAAGCGGGAGCACTGCAACAGTGATCGGAGCAATTTTTGGATGAAAGTGGAGAACTGTTCTCCAGTCATCATCATTACCCTTATCAGCAACTTTTTCTTCATCGTATGAATCACACAGGAACATCAGCAAATTACGTGTCAATCCGGCAGATGTTTCAATAATATAGGGAATATATTTTGCGTTGCCATTATCCTGATCAATATACTGTAAATCTTTGCCGGAATATTCAGTATGACGAGTCAGATCAAAATCAGTGCGGTTATGAACCCCTTCAAGTTCCTGAAAGCCCATAGGGAATTCGTACTCGATATCGTATGCATCTTTTGCATAATGCGCCAATTTCTCATGATGATACCAGCGCATCTTATTCATACGTACGCCATATTTTTCGTAAAATTTCCACCGCTGATCACGCCAATATTCAAACCACTTATCATCTTCGCCAGGACGGACAAAAAACTGCATTTCCATCTGCTCAAATTCACAGGTACGGAAAATAAAATTTTTAGTTACAATTTCATTCCGGAAAGCTTTGCCAACCTGTGCAATACCAAATGGAATTTTCATACGGTTTGACTGAATAATATTCTTATAATTTACATAAATACCCTGCGCTGTCTCAGGACGCAGATATACAATGCTTGCTGAATCTTCAGCCGGACCAATATGGGTCTTAAACATTAAATTAAACGCACGAGGTTCAGTCAGCTCACCACCGCACTCCGGACATTTACGTGCTTCAAGCGCTTTCTGATCCATATTATCTGCACGAAAACGCATTTTACACTGTTTACAGTCAACAAGAGGATCAGAAAAATTTGCGACATGACCTGACGCTTCCCACACACGGGGATGCATTAAAATCGCTGCATCAAGACCAACAATATTATCATGGAGCTGTGTCATTTCACGCCACCATGCGCTCTGAATATTTTTTTTCAGCTCAATGCCAAGAGGCCCATAATCCCATGCACCTGCCTGCCCGCCATATATTTCCGAAGACTGAAAAACAAAACCGCGTCTTTTACACAGACTGACAATTTTATCCATCGTGATCTCATGTTTTGGATCCATACTGTTACCTCTTCAGTAAGAAAACTGTTTTTCTCTATACCGCTTGTACTATACATTACGATAGATGATTTCGTATTAAAATAGCATAAAGCAGCAGGTGTGTACAGAGGAACACAAACCACCACAGCGACAGGAGGGAATATTAATGATATACCGCAACGCAACACAGATAAGTTTTTTCTTAACTTTAATATGTATACTGTTCACCAGCTGTGTCAGTTCTCCCCTTACACGGCGGCGGGGAGAATCTTCTTTATCCGGTGACTGGATGCTGGCATCGTTCACTCAAAATGATATTACTGATATAGCTCCCGATGGAATAATTATCACTTTAAGTCTGCAGCCAATTGGTGGACAATCTACAACTTTACGGGGTACGGGATTTTCAGGCGTTAATAATTATACCTTGAGTATTACAGTTAACCAGGACAATACATTTTCCTCAACCAATATAACCACTACCATGATGGCTGGCAGTGATATGAATACAGCATTTGAAAACGCATATCTGACAATGTTATCCCAGGTATCACACTACATACTGGGAGTTAACGCAGGAGAACAAACCTTGCTACTCACTTCGAGTGATGGCAGTGCCTCTATGAAATTTGTCCGCAACATTTTCACAGGTGTTCAATGGAAACTCAGTACTTACGCTACAACTGATAGAGGACTTCAGCAGGCAGAATCAAGGAAGGTACCAGCACCATATATCACATTTGGTGCTGGCGGAAGACTGACCGGTTCAACCGGTATTAACCGACTCTCAGCAGAATACCGTATTAACACGGCAGATCGTACACTTACCATTACACAACCGCTAACCACACAACTTACTCCACCAGATAAACAGACTGCTGAAACAGAGCAATATTTTCTCGAAGCACTTTCACAGGCAGCCAGTTACCAATCACGGGGAAATTCACTCACTTTTCTGAACAGTAAAGGGCACATATTATTGACATTTACCAGCAACTGATATACAAAAACAGCAGGATTTTACTATCTGCCGCATAGGACACAATATATCGAATCAATAGCGCGGCAGTATTTTTATCGCACAGCAGGTTATCAAATGGCAGAACTACTAGCACCAGCAGGAAATATCGAGGCACTTGACGCCGCTATTGGCGAAGGCGCAGACGCTGTATACCTTGGACTTAAAAGTTTTAACGCACGATTGAGATCATCAAATTTTGCATGGAACCAGTTTGAAGCCGCTGTTCATGCAGTACATCGACTCGGCAAGAAAATATTTGTTACAGTTAATACAGTAGTTGAAGAACGTGAAACAGAACGATTATACCGTTTCCTTGCGTATCTTGAAAAAGTAGGCCCAGACGGTCTTATCATACAAGATTTCGGAGTACTCCGAATGGTGCAGGAGTTTTTTCCCAGTCTGCGGCTCCATGCTTCAACACAAATGAACACAGCATCGGCACGCGCGGTCAATCTTCTTAGCAAACAGGGAATAAAACGAGTTGTTCTCGCAAGAGAACTCGGACTGGAAGAAATAAAACAAATTAGGGCCAATACAAGTGCTGAACTTGAAGTATTTGTTCACGGCGCACTGTGTGTCAGTGAGTCGGGGCTCTGTCTATTTTCAAGTTATCTCGGCGGGAAATCAGCCAATCGAGGTATGTGCACACAAGCATGCAGACGATTTTATACAGCAGATGAAGAAAGCGGCGTTGCTCCAGGCTATTATTTTTCACCCTGTGATCTACAGCTCATTGATAAAATACCTGATTTGGTTATGGCGGGAGTTGATTCTTTTAAAATAGAAGGGCGCATGAAAAGTGCCGAATATGTCGGCAGCGTCACTGCTGCATATCGATATATGTTGGATCACTGGCAGCAAGATAAAAAAGGAGCGCTTGCTACAGCAAAACGTATGCTCGCAACTGATTTTGCACGCAGTAAAACCAGCTTCTGGTACGGCTTTGATAAAGCAAGTGATTCAGAACAGGGCACAGTCAGAGGAAGTGAAGAAGTCGCACAGAACATACTTAATCCAGATCAGGCAGGCGGCACCGGGATTTATCTGGGAAAAATAGAACGTATCCGCACAGAAAAAGATCATACACTAATGGCAATGCTCAAAGGCGGCAGTTATGAACCAGATCCAGGCGATTCTATTAGACTTCACCGAAAAGATGATACTGGCCGCGAAAGCCATAAAGTACATATTACCGAAGAAACAGAAAACGGCAAATGGATTGATATTCCGCAGGGATTCAATATAGGTGACGAAGTTTACCTGCTGCAGACAAAAAACATGTCCCGCAGATACCGTCATGTACTTCCTAATGACCTGTCATCTTACCGGCGCCAGCCTGACGCACGGGAATTGCCCGTACTTGATTTAACACCACTTAGTAAAAACACACTTGCTTCTTTTCCTGCTGGACTGTACATACAGGTATCCACTATATCTGATCTGTTTACAGCACAAAGCGGACAACCAGTACGTATTATATTGGAACTAAACACTGAAACAGAACAGGATTTGTTAATTAAACAAACTGCTCTGCCGATTTCAAAAAAACAAATCATTATTTCCCTTGATCCCTATTGCAGCCAACCAGTCGAAGATCACCTGGCAGAAACTCTGCCTGCGCTTATCAGCGCAGGTTTTACAGTATTTATCGTGAATAATCCGGCGCACATTGCACTTTTAAAAGGAAGCGGCGCACACTGCATTGCAGGCCCATATTTGTATACGTTTAATCGCTGGGCTGTTTCATGGCTTGAAAATCAAAATATCGATGCTTTTGTTACGCCTCTTGAAAATTCTCGCCAAAATCTTGAGGCTACGTTTGAGCCAGAACAGCGCTCACGTGTCCTTGTAAATCTGTTTGCCTATCCGTCACTGTTCCGCATGCGCTTTAAGCTTCCCGAAACATACCGTTTTACCTACTTCAGCGATAAAGAAGGTATGGTATTTAAAGCGATCTCTACCGAAAACGGTTCTTTTGTCATGCCAGATGTACCGTTTTCCATAGTAGATAAATTACCGTTTATTAAGACTGCCGGATTTTCTCGATTCCTGTTGGACTTTTCTAAAACACAAGTACGTAAAAATCAACTCAAACAGGTACTTTCCGCGCTGTACAAACAGATTCCACTACCAGACACAAGCCGCTTTAACTGGAAAGACGGTTTTTATTCTCCCGAAAAAATGGAAGAATATCGACAGGCTAATCTCCGACTCATGCAGGAACGAGCCGATAAACGGGAAACACAGCATCGCGGAAAGCCACGGTCTAAATCTTCCCGAAACACAAATCCTAAGAGTATAAAACATTGAATAAATCGGCTGTTTACATAACCCGATGCATTATATGTTAGAATACAGGTTCGCTATTTGCACCTTCATACGTAGCGGCGGCTCCCTCAGCGATATCAGCAAGCTCTGCGTCATCATTGCCTTGAGAGGGAATTGTATCAGAGCGGATAAATCTTGGTTTTAATTCAATATGCTCTGCGACAATTTTAACTCGAGAAAAAGCTTTACCATCTGTATTCCGCCAGCGCTCCTGTTTCAATCTGCCAACAACGCGCAGTCCTCGTCCTTTATCACATGAAGCAATACATTTTTCCGCCAGCACACTCCATGCCTCAACATCAAAAAAAGAAACTTCCTGAACAAACGAACCGTCCGTACCTGGATACCAGCGATTCACAGCAATTGAAACAACACAAACAGGAACACCTTTAGGAGAATAACGCATTTCAGGTGGCCGAACCACATTTCCTTCAATTAAAATAGAATTAAGATTGTTCATAGAAAAACACTCCTGCAAAATATATTCAGCCGAAATCCCCGGCATTCAATATATGTTCAGGAGCATTTTTTTATTGCAGCTTTTGCGGAGAAAAAATCTGATTTCTACAAATTTTTTACCAATTTTATGATATAAAGTTCCACATACATGCACAACTGGTCATGATCACGTATACGCTGCATACCAGGCGTTTTTACCAGCGTTTCAGCAAGCTCATGTACTCGTTCTCGAGTAAAATGACTGGCTGGTAATGTTCTTAACACTCTGCGCATATAATCACGAATAAAAGAATTTACATCCTCAGTCAAATTATCTCGAATATCACGATTTATCAGTTTGTTCCACTGACTCAAATATGCGGCAAGTTCTCGGTCAAGTGAAGAATTCGGCGGGATCAACTGTTTTTCAAGAGTAGTAGCAGCACGTTTAAAATCAAGCCGACGCGCAGTCTTATTATCTACCACCGGCATTAAATCATCTGCCTGCTGATACGGAGGAGCACTTTTTTTCTCTTTATTTTCTTTTTTATTGCTCTTTTTTGACCTGCGCAGAAAAAGCCCCAAAATAAAAGAGAAAATTGGTATTGTATACCAGAACGGCAGTAAAATACGCGCATCCGTTAACAACTCCTGACGAGAAAGCATCAGCAAATCGCTGTAAGGAAGCAGCTCACCGTGGTGAAAGAGATTCAACCGCGCTGCGCCCGGTATGTCTGATTCCTGCGTTTCATTATTCACAATAGAAAGGAAACTTGCGCCCAACAATGCATACAGTATCGGACTAGTTGCTTTCAAAATTTCTCCCAATCGTTTCTCAAAAGCCTGCTGATCGGTCATTTCCGGTAGCGTATCAAAATTTTTAAGTGCCTGAAACCACTCCTGAGTCACATCATGTCGAATAGTATCATGAGCATCGCTGCACAGCCGAAGTACTAATGATACAACACGTTTTTTTGAAATATAAAAACGCTGCTCCGGCTCAACCTTAAATGTCAACACTTCAGGCAGTTCGCCGTCTTTCGCATTTGTGGTAATTTCTTCAAGATATTCGTTTAAATCATCTTGAGTATATTGCCCAAGAAGAGGAATACCGCGTGAGTCAGTAAACCTGGTTATATCAGTATATGTAAAATAATATGGAGGTTTTGTCAGCAGCTGCGATAAATTCTTTAGGGCAACAGAACGCTGATATTCCTGCTGAGATTTATTGCGGTAATAATTTGAGGCAACCTCAATAATATGAACAGACTGCAGAATAGCAATATCTTCTGAAGTATAATCAGTTACCTTTTCATAATCTTGACGAATATAAAAACATAATTGGCTCCAGAAGTAGAAAGAATCATTGGCAGTCTTCATTGCCTCGAGAGAATTTTCAGGACTGTCGATAAACTGTTTAAAAGAGTTTTCTACCGAAAGCTCTCTGCCAGGATTAGAAATCTTCAGCTTTTTCAGAAAATAATCATGAAATTCCTCTTTATTCAACATCAGTCGAATTTTTTTCAGCGCAAGCGTCAAAAGTAATGACACAGGCACAGATGAAGGGAATAATATTGTTGGCAGCTCATTAGGAAATGTAACACCATACAGGGTCCTGTCAGAAAGTTCTTGATTGTCAAACAAGGAAACAAGAAGATCTGTACATGAATGAAACACTAATATTTTATCGCCCGGAATTTTCTGAGGCAGATCTCTCACTACCGGGAAAGGCGCACTGCCTCCAGACGCTTCCATTTCTTTATATCTAGCAGCATATTTATCCACTAAAAAACTGATGACAACAATTGTTTTTGATTCTGAGGTCGGCGATATAATAAAAACCTGATTGCTGTCTGTAAGTTTAAGAAGTTCCTCACGAAGAATTTCGGTCGTATTATTGTAAAATTTTTCAAGCTCAGGCTGAGATTCAAGGTGATATTGAGCATAACGTTTCAGATATTCAACAAATTCGTAATAATTCACTAATGCGCTGTTCTGCTTTGAGGCAAAGAACTTCAGCAATATAGCTATATCAGTAGTAACTACCATTAGCGTATTATACCAGAAGATAACCGTTTTCACAATAAAAAAAATACTGAAACAAAATGTTTTATTATGTTAATATAATACCGCATAAAGCTCGCTCGTTTTTCTTTTTTTTTACTTGACGGAGCGTATATTATAACATAGAATTGCGTTACCAAACTGCAGCTATTCAGTATGGAGAATTTTACCATGCAAGAGGTATGTGTATGCTTACACAACGTTTGCAAAATCTTCAGCCATACACACCTGGAGAACAACCTAAAGACCGCCCCTATATAAAACTAAACGCGAATGAAAATCCTTACCCGCCATCACCGCAGGTTACATCGGCAATCAACAAATTATTGACAGACAATCCTATGGCACCGGCATTATATCCAGATCCTGATTCTACTGTTCTGCGGACAGCTGTCGCGCGGATGCTTAATTCAACAGGAGGCGTATTATGCCGTACTATCGAAAAAGACGGAAAATGTATTCCCGCATCTCAGGACATACTGCCCCAGCAAATTACCGCTGATATGATATTCACTGGCAATGGTTCAGATGAAGTGCTGTCGTTCCTCTTTTACGCTTTTTTTGAACAGGATAGACCTATTGTACTGCCGCAGTTCACCTACAGTTTTTATCCTGTATATGCCAGCTATTACCGCATTCCATTGTGTACAGTTCCGCTCCTCCAGGATATGCAGCTCAACATTCCGGCGCTCCTTGATGCAGCTCACCGCACACACAGCAGCATTATATTGGCCAATCCCAATGCCCCCACAGCGCTTGGTATCACACGGCAGCAAGTCAGAACACTCCTTAATAATTGCCCACCAGGGCAGATTGTCGCTGTAGATGAGGCATATGTTGATTTCGGCGGCGAAAGCTGCCTTCCCCTTCTTGCAGAATATGATAATTTAATTATCATCAGAACATTCTCCAAGAGTTTTTCTCTTGCTGGAATGCGTCTTGGATATGCAGTGGCGCAGCCGCATCTCATACAAGCTCTCACTACCGTTAAAAATTCATTCAACCATTTTCCATGTGATGTTATCGCACAAACAGCAGGTATTGCTGCCTGCAACGATACCGCATATTATGTACAAACAGCTAAACGTATTGTTCTAACACGAAATAATTTTACAACTTTTCTGCGGTCTTCTGGATGGCAAACATTTGACTCTCAAACAAACTTTCTTTTTACCTGCAAACCACCCTATAAAGGACACGCAGTTTATGAATATATAAAACAGAAAGGTATTCTCATCAGGCATTTTGCAACCGATGGAATAGAAAACTACATACGGATCACAATTGGAACAGACTCTCAGATGGAGCAGTTGCAGGATTGCCTGAAGAATATTCCATCTGCTGACCAACTTTTACTCTAAAGGAGGAAAATTATGCGTTTCTTGGTACTCTCCGACATTCACGGAGACATTGCCGCTCTTGAGAAACTTGATGAAGAATTCGCTGCCGCAGATGCAGTGCTGTTCGCAGGCGATTTTGCACGCTTTAATGAACCAGACACAGGACTGCCAGTACTGAATACATTGGTCAAAAAACATGAAACACTGTTTTCTGTTTTAGGGAACTGTGATAATCCAGAATTTATCAAAGAACTTGAAAAACTTGATATTTCAGTACAGGGTGATATGGTATTCCGAGATGGTCTGGTATTTGCCGGAAGCGGCGGTGCACTTACTTTTACAGGGAATACACCAAATGAGCGTACTGATGAAGAATTAGTCTCTGATCTGCACATTGTACTTGAACAATCCGCTGAAAATACAGAACAGGACGGTACATGGCCAAATATGATTCTGCTTACTCATCAGCCGCCCAAAGATACTGTTTGTGATCTTATAACAAATGGTATTCATGTTGGCTCTCAGCTGATCAGACAGTTCATTGAAAAGACACAGCCGTTGGCAGTGATTACCGGTCACATTCATGAATCCGCAGGCATTGATCACATCGGAAACACCATCATTATAAATCCTGGTTCACTTGCAGAAGGAAAATACGCAATACTTGAAGTAGTTGAAAATCAGGAGAGCTGGGAAGTAAAAAAAGCTGACCTGTATACTATAAGTGAACAGATATAAGAATCTTTTCATAAATATAAAAACAGCCTCTGATTCACAGAGGCTGTTTTTATATTTTAGAATATAGTTTCAGGCTGCGCTGTTGTTACCAGCCGAAACCCCATATAGTTATATGCTTCGTTAGGATCATACGCATATCGGTCGCCTGCAAATAGATAACTTGCATACGGACTCCAGCTGCCTCCGCGGCAAACTCGCTCCGCACCTTCAGAAGGGCCACCATAATAAGCAGTACTTACCGTCTGATATACATCAAACCAGTCCCAGCAAAATTCCAAAACATTACCACTCATATCGTACAAACCAAGACCGTTCATATTTCCACTTCCGGGAACAGCAGGATCACCACCAGCTGTCGCTACAAGTCGTGTGCCGCTGCTGTTCGCGTCATACCACGCAAATGACCCTTGTTCCGAGGAAGAATCAACAGCGCCGCTCACCAGATCTCCGCGCTGAAAACCGGTCTGAGTTCTCCGTGCTGCATATTCCCACTCCGCTTCTGACGGCAAACGGAAACCGTCTGCTTTCCAATCACACACAGCTAAATCACAGGCAACTGTATCACCGGAATCACGCAGGACTTCGCCTTCATAAGTATAACAGGGTGTGCGTCCGGTTATTTCACTGAGTGCATTGCACCAGACTACCGCATCATACCAACTGATATTAGTCACCGGCTGAAACTTATTCGCATCTGTCGGAGCCCTGCCGCGCCGTCCCATAGACCCTTCCTGCCCAGGATTATAAAACAAATAGCCAATAGCCTCAGCCTTTTTACGAACCGCATACCATAAACGATAACTTGTTTCGCATTTTGCAATGTAAAACGGACTGATAGAACGCTCCGCCGTATACGTCTGGGCATCTTCTCCAATCGTATACACATCATCAGCCCCCTGTATAAATTTGCCAGAGAACACAAACACAGAATCAATATCCGAAATAAAAGAAGGTTGCGCAGGCTCTGTTACAGCCTCCGCAGCGGTTAAAACACCGGCACACAATATCCCCGCAAGCCCAGACACAAATGCTCTTCTATCCATACATACTCCAATTTATTATACTGTTCACAGCGAACCTTCGGCACTCAGTTTCTGACCATGCAGCAGCCGATACAACCGCCGTTCTTTGCGATGCTTATGCACACGATCCCGATGAACAGCAGTAGAACGCCGATGCACAGAAGAACGCTCTTTAAGCAGGAAACCGGCACAAACAGCTGATAAAATACACGCAAATGATATCACCGAAACTCCAATCCAACCGGACTCCGTCAACGGCAACGGCACGTTCATTCCAAAAAAACTCACAATAAATGTCGGCACCATCAAAATAAGTGAAATGACCGTCAGTTTCTTCATCACAATATTAAGGTTATTTGAAATAACAGATGCAAATGCATCCATCATCCCGGACAAAATATCACTATATGTTTCAGCCATCTCAATAGCCTGACGGTTATCTATCTCCACATCTTCCAGCCAGTCCTGATCTTCAGAATCAAACGAAATTAAACGTGTCTTCATCAATTTTTCAAAAAGCAACTGATTGCTTTTTAACGATGTCGTAAAAAAAACCAGAGATTTTTCAAGATTTAAAAGCTGAATCAATTCATTATTCTTAATCGAAAGCTGCAATTCACTTTGAATCGATGTTGAACGGCGATTTATTTCCTTCAGATAACGCAGAAAAATGATATCAGCACGACTCATTATTTTAATGATAAATGCCGGAAAATCATTCAATGTTAAACCTTTTACCCGATTTGAGGATATATCCTCAAGAACTTCGCAATCTGTCCAGCAGATTGTAATAATTTTATCAGGAAACAATACCATTCCAAATGGAATAGTAAAATAACTAATATCATCAGAAGGTGAAAAAATAGGCAGACGGGTAATTGTCAATATATAATCATCATCTTTTTCTATACGAGAAAGTTCATCAGGATCGAGGATATCCAGAATATGCTCCTGCTGAACATGATATTCTTCTTCTAGGATACGAATATCTTCACGTGTAACACAGCGCGCATCCACCCATGTACTCTGTCCCGCTTTTAAAGACTCCTGCTCACGGCTAACCAGACGGCCGTCTTCCTGCTGCCAGAATGTTATCATTGGAAAAATCCTCCTTGCATGAAAAATCATTTTTCTGCAGGAGACAGCCTGACTGTATTACAGAACACACAATGCGCCTGTTTTTAAATCCTGCAGAAGCATTTCTGAATGGTATACATAATAACGGGTACATTGACTTCCAGGGTCAGTATCCATATACCGAAAACCTCCTACAAGAAATAAAGTGCTTTTTTATTATACTATATAAAAGCTTGCATTGACAAGCCAGAGGAGCAGTTACCCCTGATACCATTCTATTATTCACCCGCAGGGACAGCAAGAATTTTCTTGAACCGCAGTGCAAATAATGTAACAGTCGTCAGAGCAGCCGTTATATCAGAGACTGGTTCCGCAAGATAAATACCTTTCAAGCCCAGAAAACACGGCAAAATATAAGCAAATGGAATAAGAATAATGACTTTCCGCAAAAGCGCGAGAAAGAGAGAAATCTTTGCCTGTCCCAAACCGACAAAAGCAGACTGACAAGCAGTCTGCCCGCCAAATATCCACACCCCGCCCATAAAAACAGGCAGCACAGCCGCAGAGACAGTAAGCAGTTCCGCATCACTGGTAAAAATCCTCACTAGTATATGCGGAAACAAATTCGCCGCAAGCCACCCCGCTGTAGTAATACACAGCGTAACAACCAGCATAATACGAACAGTCTGGCGGACACGCTCTGTTTTTCCTGCACCGTAATTAAAGCTGATAATAGGCTGAGTTCCCTGTGTAAAGCCCATCACCGGCACAAACACAAGCTGCATCAGACTCTGCAAAATAGTCATCGAACCAACATACAAATCCCCGCCGTATTTTTGCAGCTGTGTATTAAATACAATAATGATAAGGCTCTCCGTTGCCTGCATAATAAAAGGCGAAATTCCTAACGCCATAGTACGTTTTGCCTGATGAACATCTGGGCGTAAACACGCGCGCCGTATTCTAAACGCACTCCGACTGGAACAGAGAAATACCACGACCCAAACAGCGCTTGCCGCCTGTGAAATAATCGTGGCCAGAGCAGCTCCTTTTACCCCCATTCCCAGAGCAAATATAAATACAGGATCAAGCACAATATTTAATACCGCTCCAATCACTACAGACAGCATCGCAGTTTTTGCATGCCCCTGACAAGTGATAAACATATTTAAGCCAAGCGCCAGCTGTACAAACAGCGTTCCAATCAAATAGATAGAAAGATAATCAACAGCATATGAGATAGTCTTAGAACTGGCGCCAAACAAATATAGAACGGGTTCCTTAAAAATAAGGAATACAACCGTAAGCACTACTGCAAATGCAGTAAGCAGAGATACGGCTGTTCCTAAAATACGTTCAGCTGCATCATGTTTTCCTCGCCCCAATTCGATAGCAGCCAACGGCGCACCTCCAGCGCCTACAAAGGCAGAAAACGCCGAAATAATCGTGATAATTGGAAATGTCAAACCAACACCAGTCAGTGCAGTTGCACCGACTTCCGGGATATGTCCAATATACATACGATCCACAATGTTATACAGCACATTAATAAATTGAGCTGCGACTGACGGTACAGCCAGCATAAATATCAATTTTACCGGCCGTTCCGTTCCTAGCTGTTCTTCCTGTTTCGTCATACAGAATTATTTCTCCATCGGGGAATCAGTATAATAAATACTTACTAAAAAAAACAAGTTGTAGTATACTTGGATAAATATTTCTACCAGTAAAAGGAGCTGATATTATGAAAGAATTAAAAGGAACCCAAACAGAGGCAAATTTGCAGACTGCGTTCGCCGGTGAATCAATGGCCCGCAACAAGTATACATACTATGCATCAAAAGCCCGCAAAGATGGTTATGTACAGATTGCCGAATTATTTGAAGAAACAGCAGCAAACGAAAAAGAACACGCCAAAATCTGGTTTAAGCTGCTTCATGGCGGCGAAATCGCGGACACAGCCGCTAATCTTAAAGATGCTGCAGCCGGTGAAAATTATGAATGGACAGATATGTATGCCGGATTCGCAAAAACAGCAAAAGAAGAAGGCTTTGAGCATATTGCCGCGCTATTTGAGATGGTCGGCAAAATTGAAAAATCACACGAAGAGAGATATCTGAAACTGCTGTCAAACGTTGAAAAAGAAATGGTATTCTCCAAAGACGGAGACACACTCTGGCAGTGCAGTAACTGCGGTCATCTGGTAATCGGTAAAAAAGCTCCCGAAGTTTGCCCCGTATGCGCACACCCGCAGGCATATTTTCAGGTAAAAGCAGAAAACTACTAGACAAAACAGGCAGAAACGGTGTACGGTTTCTGCCGCTATGATTCAGATCATCTATCAGATAGGTATCGTATTTGCCGTCTGCTGGGCAGCGCGATGTATTGAAGCTGCCCTTCCCTTTGATTTTCCTGCCAGTGTTATCGGGATGCTTCTTCTGTTTCTTCTGCTGTATGTAAGAATCGTAAAAGTCGAACATATTCGGCAGAAATCAGATTTTCTTCTTTCCAATATGGCATTCTTCTTTTTACCGGCAGCAGTCAGTATCATAAATTACTTTCCTTTGCTAAAACAAAACGTAATTCCTCTGCTTGCTGTCTGCTTTATTTCTACTATCGTTACGTTTTGCTTCACTGCGGCAGTCGTTACCCTAGCGTTAAAACTCCTAAAAAAAACGAACAAACATAAGGATATCTCATAAAATATGCAGCAGTTATATCAGTCCCCATTTTTCGGCATTGCTTTGAGTGTTTTGGCCTTTGCTATTGGAGTACAAATTCAAAAACGAACAAAACTTGCTATCTGTAATCCGCTTATTATCGCAACAGTTCTTATTATCGCAGTACTGCTGCTTCTTGATATTCCATACGAATCATATAATCAGGGAGGCGCAATCATCGATCTTATGCTGGCACCCGCGACAGCATGCCTCGCCGTTACTGTTTATACAAAAATCGCTATCCTGAAAAAAAACTGGCTCCCTATTCTTCTTGGATGCACCGCAGGATCACTTACAAGCATGGGTTGTGTACTGCTGCTTTGCAGACTTTTTCATCTGGACAACTCTGTTACCATGGCCCTTATTCCTAAATCAGTAACTACTCCAATCGCAGTCAGCATAGCAGAACAACACGGCGGCGTTATTCCACTCACAGTTGTCGCCGTTATTATAACCGGAATTATCGGCAGTGTACTGGCACCGATTCTAATTCAGCTGCTGCGCCTGAACAATCCCGTTGCCGCAGGACTCGCCATCGGCGCGTGTTCACATGCCGTTGGAACTTCAAAAGCGCTTGAACTCGGCGAAACAGAAGGTGCAATGAGCGGTCTTGCTATCGGCATCTGCGGTATTGTAACAGTCATTTTCGCGCTTATTCTGCTTTAGATATCTTAAACATATAAATATACAAAGGAGGAACTAAGGATGAAAACGGTAACACAATCAATTCAGATAAGGGAAGAGCGCAGCAACATTGTGTATTCCGCGCCATTTACCGTTTATTTATGGGAAAACTCTGTAGAAATGTACGATGGATTGCGTCGGCCACTAATTATTATCTGCCCAGGAGGCGGATTCAGATGTACATCGGACAGAGAAGCAGATACTATCGCAACGCAGTTTTTAGCAATGGGATACCATGCCGCTGTTCTGAGATACAGTGTCGCACCAGCCTGTTGTCCTACAGCACTGTTTCAGCTCGCACAAGCAGTTCAAATAATCAGAGAGCACAGTGAAGAGTGGTATATAGACACCAACCGCATTCTCGTATTAGGCTGTTCAGCAGGCGGACATTTAGCTGCTTCTCTCGCCTGCTTCTGGAATGAACCATTTATCGCAGACGCTCTTAAAACGAGTCCGGATATGATTCGCCCCAATGGACAAATTCTGTGCTATCCCGTTATCACAACAGGAGAATTTAGGCATGAAGGAAGTTTTCATAATATGCTTGGCAATACAGACTGCGCAGCGCTCCGAGAAAAACTCTCTCTGGAGCATCAGGTAACCGCGTTTACACCCCCTGCATTTATCTGGAACACATATACCGACCAAAGTGTTCCAGCAGAAAACAGCATCCTGTATATGCAGGCACTGCGCGCACATAATATTTCTGTAGAATACCATCTTTTCAGCATAGGCAAACACGGCATAGCAACCGCAACAAAAGTTTCACAATGCAAAGACGGGCATGGCGTGCAAAAAGAATGCGCCTTCTGGCTGCCAATGGTACAAAACTGGATTGAAAATTTATAAGAAAAGAAAATAGCGGTCTATACTTTTATATAATAATAATAAACCAGACCGCTACTTTAATAAACCGGCAAGCGAATCAAGACGCAATGCATCAAGATTCGCTGATGAAACCGCGGCAGCTCTATTTTCCTGCTGCACAGCAGCAAATACTTCCTGCCTGAACACTTTTACATGCTTAGGAGCTTCTACTCCTATTTTCACCTGCTCACCACGAATTTCAATGATAGTAACAGAAATATCCTCACCTATTCTGATTTTTTCATTCAGCTTACGCGAAAGAATCAGCATATCTCCCTCCTCGTTCCGGCAACCGGATGAGAGATAATATGCTTAATTCTCCAGCGCGAATCAGAAAGTATCGCCTGCATACACAAATTACTGCTTGTATTGATGATCAGCGGTCCTTGCAGATTAACAGTAATATCACCTTGTTTCTGAGGAAGTGTAACAAGCGCCATTACCACCACATCAGACGGAGATACAACACCTATCTCCTCAAGCTGTTTATCATCAATGTCAACTTCATAATCACTGCAAACAAGGAACGGATCGACAACCAGAAACGCAAGAGAATCCTTTTGAACAGACTGGAGCCACAGAAACGGCTCATAACCAGACGGCAGCAGCACATATTGCGTATATTCCTCAAATCCAAACAATCCATGCGGGATTACGAGCAGCTGTTCATCCGGTACAGATACCGTTCCCAAAGCCTTTGTCTTAACTTCCATACCCGGAACACATCCTAACGCATATAATTCAGCAGTGAATTTTCATATAGCCGCGCCGCCGTACTAAGCGTCGCCTGCTGCACATATTCCATCATCTTCATATCAGTGACCGCTTTAGTAAAATCAAGATCACCTTCACGGGATACCAGTTTATTCGCATTAAGAGCAGAAACTGCGTTCCGTTCAATATTAGCCTGTGCACGTTCATACAGTGCGCCATTTTCGGCAAGACGGGTTGTCAGATTATTAATTCCACTGTCCAAACTGCCAAGTACACGACCGCCAATCGCTTCAGAATCACCGCGATACATCGCATCACGAAGCGCAATCACAGAATCAAACAGAGAACCGCCCGTTACCCGCACAGAATCACCAGTGTTATATGGTGGACGCTGGGACGCGTCTTTTACAATTCCTAAATCAGAGAGCACTGAGCCTGAAACATCCTCAAGCCACAGCTGACGGGCATCAGTAGTCTGCAAATTAATACCATGAGACTCCGGATCTATAGAAGCCTTAACAGCCGCGCCTGAGTCGTTTATTTTTGCAGCGACCGCATATACACTGTCTCCGGCATTTATCCTGATTGCCATACCATCTACAGAAATAACACTGTCACTTGCAGCACGGAAATCAGACGCGTCACGCCGTGAAATCAACATCTGCGGTTCTGCCCAGAACATCCGATTGCCAGCACGCTGAGTCTCCAGAAAAGCCCGCTCATCAACCTCAATAGAATTTTCCCGCACTGTACCATTGTACCGGACAGCAGAAATAACTGGCGAACCAGCTCCCGGCACAGTCCCCATCTCTACTTCAAATGGAGTACCTTTTGTACGAGAACCAGCAAACAACGCTGTTCCATCAGGGCCAACAGCATTGGCGTTCTGCACCAGTTCGCCAAGCAGCTCATTCACTTCAGCTGCCATATTCTGAAGATCTTCTTTTGTATATGTCCCTGTCGCGCCTGTTACTGCTAATTCTCTCAGCCGCTGCACAATCTGCAAAGACTGGTTCATATATCCTTCTGAGATCTGATACTGATCCGCAAGTGTCTGCGCGTTTTTACCAAACTGCTCAACACGGGTAAGATACGACTGATAACGCACCAGATGACCAGCCGCAATAGGATCATCACGCAGCGACTGTATACGCTGCTGACTTCCAAGCTGATTATTCGCCGCATTCAGCCGCGATTCCTGCGAACGCAGATTATATTGAACAGTATTGTTCATCATTCCGGAACTTACACGTTGCATTTCCTACTCCTCTCTGCGGCTACACGCCCAGTCTGTTAATCACCGTATCCAGCAGCTCATCCATTACAGATACAAAACGCGCCGCCGCATTATATCCATGCTGAAACTTAATAATATCAGCCAGCTCTTCATCTATATTAACACCGGAAACAGATTCTCTCAGATTACGAAGATCGCCCATAATGGCATTCTGCTGCGCAAGCATATTCTGAGCCTGCTCGCCTTTAAGTCCAATATTAGTAACTGATTCCGCAAAATAATCATCAAATGTACGAGAACGGCCAATCATTACCGGTGTGTTACGCAGAGACGCAATCTGACTGGCAGCGGAACTGTCTCCCGGCTCCACAAATCCGCCCGCATTTGGATACGCTGCTGCAACAGATAACACATCATTGCGGATAGAATTATTCACCGCGATATACGCCGCCGGATTCAGTACAGGAGAAACTGCATACTGAGCACCGGCAAGACGCTGAACGGCGTTTGCCTGATTAAAATCATAGGCGTTTTCAGCACCGCTGCCAGCGAGAATACCAGCATACCCTGCAAGAAAGTGCCCAGAATCTTCCACATGACGGATAACAAAATCAGGATTAGCAGTATCAGCAGCTGTTGTCGCTTTAAGAACCAGATTATTATTTCTGTCCAGATATGCTTTTACCTCACCGTCAGAATCATTGATACGGTTGATAACAGTTTCAACTGTATCAGTTGGATAATACGGCACATCAATAGTACCGCTCTTACCGGCTATAGTAATGGTACCCTGCAAACCAGTCTGCTCCGTAGCGGCGAGCTGGTTTGTTCCAGTCATACGGAATATATATGAAGAATCCAGTTCTCCGTCACCGTTGCGGTCATAGTTGCCGTATGCGTTCGCAACAAACTGCTGCTGTACAAAAAAGTCCTGTCCAGTAACACCGTTCGCACCAGATGCATTACGGTGAATGTCATTCACCATATCGGCAAAATTCATCGTCATCGTGTTCAGACTCTGCATCTCGTTACGGACATCAACATCACGCAGCTCAATCAGAGCACCCAGGGAACCGCCTGCTATCTGGGCGGTCTCTTGTGTATCTGCCCAGACAACTTCATTAAATGTATTATTATCAGTCGGCGACACCACTGCAAACTGGCGGAATTTATTACCCTGCACCAGAATATGACCATCAATATGAACCATAAATTCATCAGCATCGCGGCGATCTGTAGAAACATTTACCAGACCGGCAATTTTATCAACAAGCAAATCACGCCGGTCTAGCAAATCATTCGGATTATCCCCCATCGCCTCAACTTTGACAATCTCTTCATTTATCTGAGCAATTTGCCGCGCGTAGTCATTCACTTGCCGCACTGTAGCATCTATATCGCCGTTAAGCAGCGTAGCAACACCGTTCAAAGACGCATAACGCTGCCGTATAGAACCAGTTAAAGTATCACCGCGGGTTACAATAGCCTGCCGTGCCGCTTGAGAATCAGGATATACAGACAGCTCCTGCCATGCCTGCCAGAACTTATCCATATTAGAACGTACCGAAATATCTGCCGGCTCATTGTAAATCTGTTCCAGCATTACATAATATTTCTCACGTGTACTCCAGTATGTCTCCTGGTGTGCCTGTGCTGCGATACGCGAATCAAGCAGCTCATCACGCACACGGGTAACATCCTGCACCGTCATCCCCTGTCCAACCTGTCCGGGTGTTCCCGCGCGTGACAGATCAGGGCGATACAGCGGATCAAACGCCCGCATCTGAACACGCTGACGCGAATATCCTTCTGTATCGGCATTGGAAACATTATGACCAGCGGTATTAATCGCAGTTGTATGCGCCATTAAACTGCGCTTGCCCATTTCAATTCCGGCAAAAGATGAAGCCATATTCTATCTCCTATATTACTGCGTCAAGAACCAGACATTCCGGACGGGATTTTACTACTGAACCTTTATTAGAATATACCGTATTGCGGCGTTCGGGAATAACTTTATCAAAAATTCCCTGCAAAAATTCACGCGCAACACGAATATACGCGTTCAGGGATTCATTTTCTATTTTTGATTTAGACAGTTTGCTGCGTACTTCTGAAAATATCTTCAGAATTGCGTTGCGGTTCGGCTCGCTCAAAGAACGCACCGCGATAAATATATCACCATCGCAGTCTTCCTGACCACTTAACGCGGCGCACGACGAGATACGGGTATGTTCCAGTTCGCAAAATGTTTCAGCAAGATTACCCAGACGATACAGAATATTATCCAAATCGGCCCACTGCTTTTCAGTCACAGAAACACGAACCTGCCTCTGGGCAGAAAGAATTTCATCAAGCAAAGCACTCTGAGCACCAAGTGTCCGGTACAGCGTCAACGCAGCTGTTTTTTTATCCATCATTCTATACTTACTCCACACTAAAATCTGCGCATACACAGATGATAAAATACTAATACTCTTTTTGATTATCGGCAGATTGCGTAAAGCCATTACCGAAAAGAAATGGATATAAAAACAAAAAAACCGCCCTCAAAAGGCGGTCATCACATGAGCCATGCAGGGATCGAACCTGCGACCCACAGATTAAGAGTCTGTTGCTCTACCAGCTGAGCTAATGGCCCAAAAACATATAAAAAAAAAGAACCGTTTCAAACGGCTCTGAGCCATGCAGGGATCGAACCTGCGACCCACAGATTAAGAGTCTGTTGCTCTACCAGCTGAGCTAATGGCCCATGTTTTCTGCGTCCGACACGGCTCGAACGTGCGACCTACGGATTCGAAGTCCGTTGCTCTATCCAACTGAGCTACGAACGCATGTACGTCTATAGTCTGACGCTTTGGGTGCCTGGTGGGTTTCGAACCCACGACAGCCAGATCCACAATCTGGTGCTCTACCCCTGAACTACAGGCACCATATAATCGATGAAAAAGAATATATCACAGCAAGACAAAACAGTCAATCAGCTTTTGAACTTTTTAACAAAAAAAACGCTTTTCCATTCCTGCCTGCTGCTATTCCTTCCAAACTGATGCACACATCAACTGCGCACGGGTTCTTCTGGTAGACAATCAGCTAAAGTTTGCAACAAAAAACTGATATCCATTGGCTTTGCAACATGAGCATTCATACCCGCATCCAGAGAAGCCTTTATATCATCCTCAAAAGCATTGGCACTCATTGCGATAATCGGAATCGTCTTGGCATCCGGCTTATCAGACTGACGCACAGCCTGCGCAGCTTCAAGACCATTCATAACCGGCATCTGAATATCAACAAGAATAAAATCAAAATAATTATCAGGCTGCTGTTCAAAATGCTCAAGCAGCTCCCGTCCATTCCATGCACCATCTACGATAAAACCATAGGTTTCAAGCAGCGTCTGCACAATTTCATGATTAAGCTCATTGTCTTCGGCAAATAGAACTTTACAGCCAGCAAACTTATCACTGCAGATACATTCCGATTGCAGAGTATTCTGCTGCTGTACCGTATAATTCACCGGTATTGAAAAATAAAATTCAGATCCTTCTCCAACAGTACTGCAAACCTCCAGATTACCGTTCATCATTTCGACAAGATTTTTACAGATACTCAATCCAAGGCCAGTCCCCGCTTTACCATAATTATGAGTATCGTGCCCCTGCTCAAACGCATTAAAAATAACCTTAATATTTTCCGGCTTTATTCCGCAGCCCGTATCCTTTACTTTGAACGTATAAATAGAACTGCTGTCGCACTGCACGTTCTCTGTGACCGTTAATCGCACAGAACCATTATTGTCGGTAAATTTAATCGCATTATTCAGTAAATTACCAATTATTTCGCGCAGACGCACCGCGTCTATCTGCACCATGCTGTGCACAATCTTATTATCAAAAAACAATTGTATCTTTTTTGAATCTGCTTCAAAACGGAACTCATCAATAATATCGATAAGCAGCTGACTTAAATCAGAAGGAACATACTCAAGCCGCATTTTTCCGCTTTCAATCTTAGACATATCAAGAACATCATTTACCAGCAGTTTCAAATGCCGCATAGAACGGGACATTTTTTCCAAACAGTCTGTAACACGTTCCTGATCCCCGATATTCAGACGGAGTATCTCAATCATACCAACGATGGCGTTCATCGGCGTTCGTATCTCATGACTCATCTTTGATAAAAACAGCGATTTTGCCTTACTTGTTTTCTCCGTAATCTCAAGACGCATCTCTGTTTCTTTCAGCTGCTGCTCACCGGTAATATCAATAAACGTCAGCTGAACAATTTTGCCTTCATTATCAAGATTAATCTCATCAATAGAACACTGCAGCGTAATCTGTGTGCCATCACCCAGTGTAACGATAATTTCTTTTTTATCAGCTCCCGATACATTATTTGCAGACCGGACAAATTCACCCAATTCAGACAGCGCCGCCCTTTTGTTTCCGCCTGTCTCAGCGGCAAATATCGCCGACCCAATATCTTCCTGAGAAGCATGCAGAATATTCATCGCTTCTTTATTGATACTGAGTATTTTATGATGATACAGCTCAAACTGTATAATACCGCATACAGCAGTATTATATAGAACATTATATAAAGTCTGATATTGCCGGCGTTCCTGATCAATAAGCATCAAAGACTCTTTTTCTTTTGTCACATCCACAAATGTGCTCTGAATAAGAATCTTGCCTTCAGCAGATACAACTACTTTTGCATATCCACGCACCCAGCCAATCGAACCATCAACACGCTCTACACGATGCTCAAACGCGACACCCTCGCCAACTTCTTTCAGAGCAAGCATCTGCTGTATAACAACCTGAACTTCATCCCCGCTTGAAACCTCACTCAGAGTCTGCTTTTTCTGCTCACGGAATTCTTCCAGGTTTTTAAAACCGAGCATATGGATGGCTTCTTCATTTGCGTGATAACAGCGCAGAGTGTTATCAGATTTTTCATACTGCACAATACCGCACACAAGGTTCTGATACAACACATCATATTGCGCCTTTTCACGCAGAATATGTTCTTCAGAATTCTTAATCGCCGATATATCAAGTACAGTACAGTACAAACAGACTTTCTCATCTTCCAGCAGCATAATCGCCTGAATCGATATCCAGATATACTCTCCATTTTTACATACCATACGGCATGTATGATTAACTATCGGATTATCAGTACTCGCATTCACCACCGCGTAGTTAAGCGCGCGCCGGTCTTTCTGAAAAATCAGCTTATCAAATCGGTTCTGAAACTGCTGCTGTATCTCATCTTCTGTATATCCAATAAGCGAATAAAATCCCTTATTCGCGTAATCAATCACCAGCCGCGTATCAAACGTAAGATGCAGTACTCCGCCGGGAACACTATCTATTAGTGTATCAATCTGCAGCTGAGCCGCCCGCAGCTGCTTAGTAACATCAAACAGCGTAACCAGAATACCGTGCACCTGATTATTAGAGAGAAAATACGGCCTGATACGGATAAGCCAGATACAGTCATCAGCATCAGTGATACACTTTTCTATCACAACACCGTCATCAAACACTTTTTCAACATCATGAATGAATCCGGAATACGAATACATAAAATTAATCTGATTGATAGGCCTGCCTATATCGGTAAGCAGCAGATTAGTTTTTTTCAGCATAAGAGGCGTTATTTTTCTGATTTCCATATTCTGATCGATATACAACGCCCCTATTTCTGCATTATTCAAAAGATTATCAAAATCCGCATTCGCAGTAGTCAATTCAGTAATCTTGTTCTGATACTCAGCATTTAATGTATACAGTTCCTCATTGACCGAACTCATTTCTTCATTTGTACTTTGCAGTTCCTCGTTAGAAGCTAAAAGCTCCTCATTAGCGGACTGCAATTCTTCATTACGCCGCTCAGCCTCAATAAAGAACTGCTTTAGCTGCATCTTCGCACGGCGCAGCTCTTCTTCAAGCATATTTATGTGCTTATCCCGGATTTTATCAAGACACACCGGTTCGTTCTGATCCTTTCCAGATTGAACAGAAGAATCAGTGTCAGCATCTATACGGATAAGAAAATAGTTCTGTTTGTCTACCGCCAGCCGCTGAATCCGCAGTTCCAGTATTTCGCCTGGATAATCCGCAAGACTGGAAATACACTGCGTATATGAAGACTCCCCATCTCCTGCCAGTTCTGTAATAAAGAAAGAAATAATACTAACCAGATCTTTTGGAAAAAACTTATCCAGTGAATCACTAAACGGCCCATCCTGAATACGCACACATTTGCCGCCGCCTTCAATCACCTGAACAACCGTGTTGACGGAATTAACAATAATAGACGGCCCGGCAAACGCTGCAAACAATTTTGGAATAATTTCCGCCGAAAATCCATTTCCTTGCTGATATTTCCCAACAGATAAAGACAGCAGGTATCGCGAATCATGTAATTCTTCTCTTTCCGACGGGGAAACCGCTAAGCTGTTGTTAATCGTCAGTACCTCAGTTTGCGTCCGCTTTCTGAAGATTTTCCACTTACGGTCAACAATATCAAATGTATGCTCAATAGGACCAAGGCTTTCGGAACTGCCAAGAAACAAGAAGCCGTTATCACAAAGCATCTGCTGAAACACAGATAGTACCGCATTCTGTTTTTCCTGCTTAATATAAATAAGCATATTGCGGCAGCTGATCAGATCCAGATTAGAAAACGGCGGATCGGTCAAAATATTGTGCCGGGCAAAAATCACCATCCGGCGAACATTCTCATTAATTACAAAGCCGTTTTCTACCGCGGTAAAATATTTTTCTATAAAGAGAGGAGAAACAGGCTTGAGAGACTGAGAACTGTATACACCTTTCTGCGCAAACGCAATAGACTCATTATCAAGATCAGTCGCAAAGACTTTTACCTCAACTGCTTTCTGTATGTTTTCCATACATTCAAGCAGAGAAATCACAAGAGAATATGCTTCTTCACCGGTGGAACAGGCAACGCACCATATACGCAGCTGACGTCCGGCAGCGTGTGCGGATAAAATAAGAGACGGCAATACTTCTTTTTGCAGCACCGTGAACGCCGCTCCGTCTCTAAAGAAAGAGGTAACACCAACAAGCAGCGTCTTGCACAACATTTTTTTTTCTTCCTGATTACTGCGGAAAAATTCCACATATTCATGTACAGACGACAGCTTATTCATCGCAATCCGCTGCTCAATCCGCCTGACTACGGTATGCGCCTTATAGGCGGTAAAATCAATACCGCTAAACTGATTCAGCTCTGACAAAATCTGCTGATAGTTACTCATCTGCAAAAACTCAGTCAGCAATTCTTCATTTTTCAGATAATACTGCACCGGATTATTCACATAACTTGCAATCGCAGCTCCAATCTGAGCCAGAGGCAGCTGCACATCGGCAAGCTCTGCCGTAATTACCTGCTGCGGCATTGACGGATACTGTGCTTCTGACGGGTCCTGCACGATTACAAAACCACCGGCTTTTTTTACCGCGGATGCGCCGATTGCGCCATCAGAACCGCTGCCAGTTAAAATCACCGCGCCAATACCGCCGCCAGTATCACTGGCAAGAGATTCCAGAAACTGATTTATCGGGGTATATTTCTCTTCCGCTGAATCAGCATCTTCAAGACATATCTGTCCGCCGCGCAGCACCATAATTTTATCAGGAACATTCAGATAAATATGATTTTTTTCGGGTACAAGACCATCACTTACCAGTTGCACAGGCAGCGGCGTAACGTTCTGCAGGATTTTGTCCATCATGGTTTCTGTGTTTGGCAGAAGATGCTGCACCACAAAAAATACTACATCAGAATCAAGAGGCATATTGGCAAACAGTGTCTGAAGAGCCTCTACACCGCCAGCAGAAGTTCCAATTCCTACATATATACTCATCGCTGCAACACTCCACAGTTATATACCATATTTGCTGATACCTTACGGCATAGCTATACAGCTCCAAAATATCCAAACAAGAACAACTACACACTAGAATAATATTTTAATAAATGCTGTATATAACATATCATGTATTACCGGCAGTTTCAAGACTTTGATGAATAAGTATATATTATTATTAGTTATAAAAAATTGATATTTTTTACATTGACTTGATAAACAGGGAGAAAAACAAAAGGAAGCCGCAGCTTCCTTTTTCATCTTAACTCATTTATATCCCGTTCAAAGAGATATAAACGCATTTTGCGAGTGCATAAGCACCTTATTAGCAGGTTGACAAGTTGTGGTTTGATTAAGTTTCCTTCTGTGTTATAATAGCCCTGCACGATGTCCTGAATACCGGTTGGTTGTGGTTTGATTAAGTTTCCTTCTGTGTTATAATACTATTTGTATAAGACTGATGAAGAGATTCGTTGTGGTTTGATTAAGTTTCCTTCTGTGTTATAATCGACTATCTGCATAACGAAGCCCGCAAACGGTTGTGGTTTGATTAAGTTTCCTTCTGTGTTATAATGATAGACACCGCCGCTGTCAGTTCCACCATGTTGTGGTTTGATTAAGTTTCCTTCTGTGTTATAATTAATTATCGCGCCTTAAATCCATGTATTCGGTTGTGGTTTGATTAAGTTTCCTTCTGTGTTATAATTAATTATCGCGCCTTAAATCCATGTATTCGGTTGTGGTTTGATTAAGTTTCCTTCTGTGTTATAATGAAGAATCTTTCCGAGAGGAAATGCGTCTGGTTGTGGTTTGATTAAGTTTCCTTCTGTGTTATAATCACCTCGCAGATACACTGCTTGCTTGTACTGTTGTGGTTTGATTAAGTTTCCTTCTGTGTTATAATCGAAACGGTTAACAAAGATTTGACTGTAAAGTTGTGGTTTGATTAAGTTTCCTTCTGTGTTATAATATGGGGCAGACAGTAGGCGTTAAGCACAATGTTGTGGTTTGATTAAGTTTCCTTCTGTGTTATAATCGGAAAGTCTCAGAACCATACTCGGAAACAGTTGTGGTTTGATTAAGTTTCCTTCTGTGTTATAATTTTGTTGTGCTCAGCGCCGACAGGTCTACGGTTGTGGTTTGATTAAGTTTCCTTCTGTGTTATAATAAAATACCTGTGCGATTTTACCGGAGCCAGGTTGTGGTTTGATTAAGTTTCCTTCTGTGTTATAATCTTATCCTTTACTGTTTGCATAGCTGCCATGTTGTGGTTTGATTAAGTTTCCTTCTGTGTTATAATTCTGCTGAATGTTTTAATAACAACTTCAGAGTTGTGGTTTGATTAAGTTTCCTTCTGTGTTATAATTCTATCAGGTGTATCGCCTGTATGACCAACGTTGTGGTTTGATTAAGTTTCCTTCTGTGTTATAATGAAACGAAAAATAATCCCATAACGTACCTAGTTGTGGTTTGATTAAGTTTCCTTCTGTGTTATAATCGGAAAGTCTCAGAACCATACTCGGAAACAGTTGTGGTTTGATTAAGTTTCCTTCTGTGTTATAATTTTGTTGTGCTCAGCGCCGACAGGTCTACGGTTGTGGTTTGATTAAGTTTCCTTCTGTGTTATAATAAAATACCTGTGCGATTTTACCGGAGCCAGGTTGTGGTTTGATTAAGTTTCCTTCTGTGTTATAATCTGCAACATATGCTGATTTAGATGCTCGTAGTTGTGGTTTGATTAAGTTTCCTTCTGTGTTATAATATCAAGATAGCAGCTACGTGTTTAGCCAGGGTTGTGGTTTGATTAAGTTTCCTTCTGTGTTATAATCTCTTCTGCAAACGTCTCTTCGATACCCTCGTTGTGGTTTGATTAAGTTTCCTTCTGTGTTATAATAAAACGGAATTAAAGCACCAATCTGTGCCGGTTGTGGTTTGATTAAGTTTCCTTCTGTGTTATAATGTGTACCAGATTGGAAGCGGTAAAATCGTCGTTGTGGTTTGATTAAGTTTCCTTCTGTGTTATAATCCACTGTCAGCAAAATATCATCGCCGGAAAGTTGTGGTTTGATTAAGTTTCCTTCTGTGTTATAATTAATCCTCGTTAGGAACAGTATGTTGTGTGTTGTGGTTTGATTAAGTTTCCTTCTGTGTTATAATATATCCCTTTCGGTGAAGAGAGAATTACAGGTTGTGGTTTGATTAAGTTTCCTTCTGTGTTATAATGCTGTCAAGGTTTGCAGCGTAAAAGATGTGTTGTGGTTTGATTAAGTTTCCTTCTGTGTTATAATTAAGGCTGTAAATGAAAGTAAGATAACCGTGTTGTGGTTTGATTAAGTTTCCTTCTGTGTTATAATATCGAGACAACCCGTCTCATTGACTCCTTCGTTGTGGTTTGATTAAGTTTCCTTCTGTGTTATAATGGATGGTAAGACTCGGTCTCAGGTATTTGAGTTGTGGTTTGATTAAGTTTCCTTCTGTGTTATAATATACTGGCACAAAGGGAAAACCAAGAGTCGGTTGTGGTTTGATTAAGTTTCCTTCTGTGTTATAATATGTCGCCTGCATTGCTGTATATTACAACGAAATACAGAAACATAGACACACAGAAAACGCTTCAGCAGTTAGAAAAATTCCAGCTGCTGAGGCATTTTTTTTATTCTTTGCTTTGCCGGTTTGCCAACATAATTGGTAATATCACCAAACTGTTTATCAGTAACCGCCAGCAGACTGACAAGACCTTTTGCCGGTACACAGGAAGCTATTCTTTTTTTATGTACCTCAAGTGTCTGTCTGCTTCCGCAGAAGCGTATATACACAGAAAACTGCATCATTTCAAATCCATCAGACAGTAAATTTTTTCGGAACAAGGCAGCCGCTTTCTGTTCTTCTGGTGTTGCAGTTGGTAAATCAAAAAAACAGAACAGCCACATAACATGATACTCACTGATCGAGTGCTGATACTTCATCTTCTTCTATAGGTTCAGGATAGTCAATTTTTTGCGCTTCCGCTTTTATACACCGAACAAGAGAAGCCGTTGTCTGGCTGAGCGCAATCATCAGCGGACGCCGGTTGCGTTGAAAACAACAATCCATTGTTAAAATTTGCAAAAGCTCCCCCTTAATCTGCGGTGTCAAATCAGATGGTATTTCAGTATGCCGCTCTATCACCGCCATCGTCATCAGATCCACAAAAGGACGATACGGCTCCATAATATCATCCGCGAGACAAAAAGAATTATATTTATTACTGTGATGAATACCAATAACCGGCAGCAGCCCCGATCCGACAAGCGCGCGTGTTATTCCCGCCCGAAGCACCGCATAACCATAATTAAGAAGATTATTAGGTACGTCGCCAAAGCGCTCCCGAACAAAATCAGCCTGCTGAAATAATTCTCTCCAATATATTTTTGCCGCTATTCCCTCTCTGTTTGTCGCGTCTCCGCTGCGTACTTCTCTGAATTCTTTTTTTAGCAGAGAATAATTTCTGCCGAGCAGACGCAGTACACACATCTGATTATAAATTTTTGCCTGCACAATCTGCTGCCACAACCGTTTCCGTAAAGGCAGAGACATCGATATCTGATACTGTACAACCTCCTGTTGAACAGTATTACCAGAAAAAGACGTACACATACCAGCCGGCATATGCGCCGCGTTGCAAATAATTACCGCGGCGTTGTGTTCTATCAGTTCCTGAAAAACTGTGACAGTGGCGGTGATTTGCTGATGTTCCAGTACCAGAAAACCAATATCTTCAAGCGGGCGGGATACTGTCTCACCCGAAACAGCATCCCGTATTACAAGCTGGCGCAGCCGGACAGACAGAGAACACGGGGATGAAATAAATACAGTCCGCTTGAGCATGATTACAGCCTGTCTATATACTGAATAGAGCCGTCAGGCCGCAGATAAAAATCCACATCCTCAATCAGCGCGTTAAACTGAGTATGCCGCAGTCCGCGGCGGGGATACACATCATCAGAGGCAGAAAAAACACTCCATTTAACTTCTTTATCAGACACTGCCGCAGCCTGATGATTTGCCTGCAGATATACCATTCCACCAGTCATTTTGGCGATAAAATACATTCTGTTCATCAAGTCACGCACAGATTTACCCGCGACTTCATCAGGATCAGATTCCCACAGAATAACGTTCATACCATTCCGCAGAAAATATATCAGCTCAAGTCTGACGCCTTTTTTTTCTATAAATTGCTCACAAATCGCTTTCCCTTCTTTTCTGCGGCGCGCCGCGTCCAGCAAATTAACTACAACATAATCACGAACACATTTGCCTTTTGCGTCTTTTCCTGCATAGATTGCCATCGCGTAATTTGTATCATTAACAACATACTGAAAACGTTTATACAGCTTTGCTGATACATCGCGGAGTTCTCTCAGTGGCAGAGCGTTTTTCGCTGTTTTAGCGACAGTTCTCACCGCATATACAGGCTGCAAAGAACCGTCTTTTCTCGGTACATACAATACCCCATCAGACACCATCTTTTTTACCCCTGCCTCCTCTGCGGCGTGTCTGATAACGGGATCTACTATTGACTCTATCTTAAAAGACGGACTATCAAAACTTCTTTTAATCACGCTTACAAGCTGTTCCGTACCATCTGCTGTCCGCATGTTAATTTTTCCGTATAGAGTATCCTGATGCAGACATCCGCGCACAGTATCACCGCCTGAACGAATCTTTTTACCGTGCGTGATACGTACATGACGTGACGCAGAAAACTCATTATCTGCGCGCTGATGCGCCACAACAATAGAATTAACAGCCTGAATACTGTCCTCAGTAAATGTATCCCATGGCTTTGTAAAAACAAAATGCCCCTGCGGCCGCAGATGCTGCAGCTCTTTAGTCAGATTTTCACGCATCTGTCTGGTCATACACGCAAGTGTAATCGCGTCTATGGCGTGATGCACATGGCTGCTGCGGTCTTTTTTACAATATTCTTTCTGCAACCCCCACAACACACGAAATTCTTTTGTCAGACTGCCTTTTATCGGCATAACAGAATGGAATACCGTTTTTAGATAAAATTTTGCGTATCTGGTAATAATACGTGTATCAACCAGCTGCCGGTTTGTAAACGACGGATCAAATTCTGTGCAGGCAAAGCGGCGATACTTTTCTTTATAATAGTTTGCCCACAGTAAATTCAAATGCTTTTTCTGAATAGCAGCCGCTTTAACCTCCGGTGTGGCGGCTTTTTTGCTCCTTTTCGCGGCGGCAAGATATTTTTCCCAATATTCATCAGCTTTTCTTTTATAACACAGCTCCGCGCGATGCAGGATAGACTCATATTCCGCTAACTGAAACGGCATCTTATTCTTTTTTATCTCGCGGTTAAACTGGTTATCACACACAGTCACATTTTCTAAACTGTTATCATATACAAAACTGCGGGGTACCGTATGTTCAATATCAAACTCCGGATTAAGGTCAAATAACCGGCAGAAATTAATCTCCTTATTAGTATACAGGCACTTTTTATCCTGTTCATGCCACAACCTGCATTTGCGGACATCCTCGTCAGTTACCTCTCGCTGTATTCCCTGCTCAAGCAAACAATTCTGTATCTCGGTACGATAGGTATTATTCTCATTCTCACGTTCTTTTTGAAACATCGCTATCGCCGCCCGCATGTTTTTATCATTTAACTCATTAGCAAGTTCAATGTTTATCGGGGTAAACTCATTTATCGCGTCAGTCGATATCAGATAATTCAAAAGTTTCTTGAGGCTGTGCAAAGTCCGCATAACAAGCGGATTTTTCAGCGCTGGCAGTTCAGGAGAGCCCAGATATTTTTTGCCGTCTTTTTCCACGCAGCTGTCATACCATTCATTTTCCGCCGGATGATAAAGCATATGACGGATTGTCTCAGCTTCTCTGCCGGTTATGTGCGCAATATACTTGGATAGTCTGTCCGCGCTTGTTTCCTGTTCCAGCAGTTCACCCCGGCGTGTATCTAACATCCGATTTTGGTGAATAAGATCTATTACCTCATTAACGCACCGCTCTTTTTCTTCAATAGATAAATGTTTCCAGCTTTTCTGATCATAATCAGAATCAAAACACTCTCTGATAATTGGGATATCTTCTGTCTCAACATGATCTTTCAGCAATGCGTATGGCTGCTTCCACAATCGCCGCAAAGACGCGTTAGCGACACGGATAATCCTGTCTGTGTCTTTCTGAGACGCACAGATTTCAACAACTTTAGATTCCAGTTCCGCTTCGTGTTCCTGCCAGTATTCACTGCCGACTATCTCAGGCAGTTTAGCCATAAAAACAGCCATTGCCAGCTGGTATCCCTTTTTTAGAAAAGGCAGTATCTTTTTTATCGCTTTCAGACTATATGACGCATAGCCCTGTTTTATCGAAATAGCGCAGAATCTTTTTGCCGTATTCTCATCAAGTCCTAATGTATCTCTGGCAAAGGTCTGCAATTTCTGATTATCATCAAAAAAGAATAAATTATGCCAGATGGCTTCTATTTTATATCCATTTATATCACAATCACGCCAGTTGTTGCCAAAGACTGCTTTCAAACCGCTGATTACAGGAGAACCGGGAACTGTATCATTGTGGCGGTAATTACATTCATAACTATTCGCCTGTTTTCCGTATAAGCATTTCAAAATATCCGTAACAGGAAACGACTCCCGCTTTGATAATAAAAAATCAGCCAATTTTTCTTTTTGCCCAGCAGACAGCGGTTCAAATTCCGTTCTTGCTTCCTCACAAATCATACGGGTCTTAACATTATTGATAAACGCCCACGCGCGGTATTCCTCAAACAGATAATGACTTATTGGGGCGCGGGGTTTATTTTTCTCAAGCGTACAGTTTCCAACAGTATACTTCTGAGAACGCAGCGGTCTCTGAAAAAATAATACACGTTTCAGTTTATCACGCAATTCTGTATCTATTTGCTGAAAATCACAAATAGCGTTAAATTCCTGTACATAATGGACTTCTCTGCTGGTATACCGTTTACGTATCCGTTCTCCTTTCTTCCATAATTCATAAAAATATTCTCCTAATGTCCTTTCTCCCATCTGAGATGAAAGTTCATTGATGCTTGTATTTACAACTCCATCAGATTCCTTTGTTTCAGCTTTTCGATTTGACTTAAAACCGCGGCGCTGTGCCATATGATAAAAAATTCTTCCCAACTCATACGCAGATAATTTTTCCCGAACCGCTCTAAAACGTAATACATACGGATTATACTCAACGCCTTCGCCTGATTTTGACAGAGAAGTTGTTTTAAGCCACGCACGAAATTCAGGAGAAGAAGGGTACCGTCCAGCTTTTCCTTTATGATATCTGCACCACTCGTTCAGTTCCTCATAAGACAATGGACACATACCCGCCTCAATGAGCAGTTTCAGAGTATGATATTTTCTTAGTTTTCTTCTAAAATACTGACGCCGTAATGCTCTGAAACCGGTACGTTCCGCCGCTAATGAAATCTCCTTACCTTGATCCTTCTTGATTCCCAGTTGATAACGATACACACCGCATGACGTTATTTGGTTTTCCTGTTTTTCCGTATCAACCAAGGCCCATCCAATAGAATTACTTCCTAAATCCAATCCAAGTGTCTGCACTCCGTCCTCCTGTTGAGTTATCTTTTTACCGCAATTACATACTGTCTCCCGTATGCTTGACATTAGCCTGACATCATGATATGTTTAAATAAACTTAATCTTATCACAATAAGGCTTTATGCCGAAGTCGAAAGACTGAGCCCCGCTTCGAGTGGGGCTATTTTATTATGCAAGTTCCTTTTAAATATAAAGCAGAATCCTCAATAACTCAAGTCTTTTACTTTCGTTAAGCTGTATTTATCCTAATATTTTGGATTCAATACATAGTATTGCAGCCCATTTCATTTTTAACTTAAAAACAAACCGTTTTTACACTTTTTTTATTTCAAAGATACACTTTTTTTATTTCAAAGATACACTTTTTTTATTTCAAAGATACACTTTTTTTATTTCAAAGATACACTTTTTTTATTTCAAAGATAATCTTTTTTTATTTCAAAGATACACTTTTTTTATTTCAAAAATAATCTTTTTTCATTTCAAAGATAATCTTTTTTTATTTCAAAGATAATCTTTTTTTATTTCAAAGATAATCTTTTTTTATTTCAAAGATAATCTTTTTTTAACATAAACTCAGATTACTTTTTATACGTGCGTCAGGCAATGCGTTTGTAAAACGCTGTTTCTGAATTATTTTCCTTGACAATTCCATAAAACCGCCCCTATGATAATACTATAGCAGAAAAAGCGTTGCTTTATTTCATACTTCCCTTCGGGGCTGACATAAAGAGGTTTTAATGGAATTTGAGACAAAAAAAATCAGGAATATTTCTATCGCGGGACACGGGCAGACAGGAAAAACAACCCTGTTGGAACATATGTTATTTGCCGGCAGTGTCATCCAGAAGCCTGAAACCGTAGAATCTGGCAAAACAGTCAGTGATAACTCACCCGAAGAAATTCAGCGCAGAATATCGGTATACGCAAGTCTTGCACATATTAAATGGAACGACCGCCTTATCAATATATGGGATACTCCCGGTTCTTCAGATTTTACCGGAGAAGTTACATCCGCTTTCCGCTCCTGCGACATGGCGCTGCTCACCGTTGATTCACGCACCGGAGCGCAGATAGAGACTATAAAACTGTGGCGCGACCTTGACCGGCGCAATAAGGCGCGGGCGGTCTTTATTAACCGCTGTGATGATCCGCGCGCCAATTTTACTGCGGCAAATAAGGATATTCACGAAAAATTTTCTGTAGAAGTCTGTCCGGTGACAATCCCGATGATTTCTAACAATAAATTCAGCGGCGTTATTGATGTCCTGCACAATAAAGCCTACCCGCTCCCGCAGCCGGGTCAAAAAGAAGAAGCACAGCCTGTCCCTGACGGATACGCTGATGCGCGGGCTGACGCGCTTGCCGTACTTGCCGGTTCTGCCGCCGAAGGCGATGACGATCTGCTCGTTAAATTTATTGATGAAGGTGAGCTCACTCCCGAAGAAATCACCTATGGTCTTAAAATCGCGCTCGCAAACAACCGCATTGTACCCTCATTTGCCGGCAGCGCCGCTCTTGGTTCCGGTATTAAACCGCTGCTTGATTTTATCGCCGAAATCGCGCCCGCTCCCGAAGACGATTTTGAAACCGCGCTGACCGCTGACGGTGAGACAACAACTATCCGTATTTCTACAGAAGCAAAAATGTCCGCTCTGTGCGTAAAAACAGCGAGCGATCAGTTCTCCGGCCGTCTCTCCTACCTTAAAATAATAACCGGCGTCCTAAAAGCGGACAGTGAATATGTAAATGTGAACGAAGGCCGCAAAGAAAAAATCGGCAAACTCTACCGCTGCACCGGCAAAAAACTTGAAGAAATAAAAGAAGCCTGCGCCGGTGATATCTGTATCGCGGCAAAACTTGCTTCTACCAAGACAAGCGATACCCTTGCCGAAGAAACCGGCGCGATGCCGTTTATCCGCCTGCATCATCCGGAGCCGATTTATTCAATGGCCGTATCTGCCGCAGAAAAAAAGGATGAAGATAAAATGGGAGAACTGCTCGCAAAAGCCGCAGAAGAAGACCGCACTCTCTCATACCGCTATGATCCTGAAACAAAACAGAATGTATTCTCCGGTATGGGCGAGCTGCATATCGGTATTATTCTGGAACGCGTGCAGGCGCAGGCAAAAATTCAGATTCAGACATCTGTTCCGCGTGTCGCTTACCGTGAGACGGTACAGCGCAAGGCGCAGGCGGAATACACACATAAAAAGCAGTCGGGCGGTCACGGTCAGTATGGACGTGTTGTTCTTTCTGTTGAGTCTCTGCCGCGCGGTGAGCAATACCGCTTTACCAATGCCGTATTCGGCGGGGCTATTTCTAAGAGTTATATTCCCGGTGTCGAAAAGGGCGTAAAAGAAGCGATGGAACACGGTGTTCTTGCCGGATATCCGGTTGTTGATGTCGCCGTAACTGTCCTTGACGGAAAAGAACATCCGGTAGATTCTTCTGAGCTCGCCTTTAAGATTGCCGCGCGCAACGCATTCCGCGACGCTATGCGCAGCGCCGGGCCTATTCTGCTTGAGCCGGTTATGAATATCACTGTCTGGGTTGAATCTAAATATCTGGGTGATATCATGTCTGACCTCTCCGGAAAACGCGGCCGCATTCTTGGACAGAATCCGCTTGGCGGCGGTATAGAAGAAATACGCGCGCAGGCGCCGCAGGCTGAGCTGCTCAAATACGCTATTGATTTGCGTTCTCTGACAAGCGGTACCGGAAGTTTTGAGACTAGTTTCAGTCATTATGATCCGATATCGGGCAAACTTGCTGACGATGTCATTAAGGCGGCAAAGGCATTTATGCCGCAGGCCGGTTCTGATGAATAAACAGCAGTACGCTGCCGTATAATAAAAAAACTCCCCAATGAGGTAGCTACGCATAAAACAGTATCAACCACAAACTAAAACAGGGTAGCTGCCATACGGAGTGTAGAAGAAAGACGAGCAAGAAGCGATTGTTTCTTGCTCGTCTTTTTCGTTCTGTTACGCAATAGAACGCCATTTTCGAGGGTGCGAGTATAAAACCCTTACCCACCTCTGTTTTGCACGCTCAAAGCTGCATAAAATCAAAGGATTTTTACCCCTAAATGCGAACATAGACTATGATAAATTGAGGGCGAAAGCGGTTTACTGCTTTCGCCCTCTTGATTACTCACAAGCAAGGACAGAAACAGCCGTCAAGGACGCGAAGCGTGAAGTTTATCCTTGACGGCTGTTTCTGGCTTTGCTACTCTACTTGCCCTTGTGTTCTTCTCCCCATACACATAATTGGTCTAATATTTTCATAAGCGATTGCCCTTTGTCTGATAAACTATACTCCACCTTTGGGGGGATTTGCGGGTATTCTTTTCGGATTATCAAATCGTCCTTTTCTAATTCCTTTAGGGAAGTGCTTAAAGTCTTATGCGAAATGGATTTGATGTACCGCTTCAATTCATTGTACCTTACGATTTCAAACTCCATCAGACAGTACAGGATTACCATTTTATATTTCCCACTAATCAGCGACAGGGCATAGCTAAATCCAGTATCTTCAAAGTTGGATTTTTCAATATAGTCCTTGAACATTTACACTCTCCTTTAGGTTAGTATCTAACAAAAATGTGCGTACTTTATTTTTAGGGTATGTGTTGCTATAATTACAGCATAAACTTTTGGAGGTGTAAATCACATGAGCAAAAAAATATGTATCTTGAACGGAAGCCCCCGCCCTACTGGGAACACCAAAGAATTGATTAAGCGTTTTACCAAGGGAGCAGAGGCAGCAGGACACGAAGTAACCTGTTTTGATTTGCAGAAAATGGATATTCATGGCTGCTTGGGCTGCTGCAAAGGTGGAAAGGATGAAGCCTGTCCATGCGTTCAGAAAGATGACATGACACAAATCTATCCGGCGTACCGAAATGCGGATGTTGTCGTGTTAGCTTCCCCTATGTATTATTGGGGGATTAGCGGTCAACTAAAGAGTGCTTTTGACCGCCTGTTTGCCGTAGCGGAATTAACGCCGAACTATGAAAACCCAAAGAAAGATTGCGTCCTGCTTATGGCTGCGGAAGGAAATACCGAGAGCAACTTTGCCCCTGTTCGGGCTTTCTATGAGGGATTGACTTCCCATCTGGGGTGGAAAAATATCGGCGTTGTGTATGCCGGCGGCAATATGGACATTGGGGATATTTTGAGCAAGTCGGAACAGCTTGAGGAAGCGGAGAAATTAGGCAACTCCATTTCTTAAATTATTGGAGCAACTGCTATCTTTCGTGAGAGGAAAGGGGGATTATTTTGAATTGCACAAAAGAATACAAAGAGCATATTGAATACACATTTCACGCTTTCTGCAAGATCGTCATTCATCATGCGGCGATTACGGCAGCAAGGACAGCAGGACGAAAGCAAAAGCATGAAATATCCCTCGAATACCTTGCAGAAGAAAAGCACTATCCATTTGCTACCGAGGACGAGTATTTCAAAGCACCAGAGCAATACGAAGAATACCCTGTGTCCTTCTGCGGCGATACAGTCATATTTTATAATGGCTTGCTTGCAAATCTTGCCATCGTTTTAACCATATGTCAAGCGTTTTCTTGATACAGTCATATTTTATAATGGCTTGCTTGCAAAAGCCCTTTCCCGATTGCCGCGGCAGGAACAGGAAATGATTTACTTGTCCTTTTTCCAGCGTGTTCCACAACATGAAATCGGCAGACGCTATCAATGCAGCCGCAGCGCGGCGGGCTATCATATCCGCAAATCCCTGCGGCAGCTTCAAACGGAAATGGGGGAAGCGGCGCATGAGGAATAGAAAACTTCTCCCCTATGAAACAATCGTACAAGCTACCAGTGGAGAGCCGGAAGCGGTTCATGCCGTACTTTCCCACTACGCCGGATATATCCGCTACCGCGCCCGTTCTTTTGGAAATTCTAACTCAGACATAGAGGACTATATCCAAACAAAGCTGATTGAAAGCCTGTTCAAATTTCGCTTTCTCTAAACGAAAAACGCAAGACGACTACATAGCCCATGAAAACCGCTGCAACTCCAAAGTCGCAGCGGTTTTTTGCATTTTCTCGAAAAAATTTCTCAAAAACTTTGGCAAAACCGCATTGTCCGGTGTTGTATATAGTGAGGGAAGAAACGCAACAAATCCCCCTTATCAAGACGGATAATCTTTGAGAGAATTTTCAGAGGGTTTGGGACACTTCCCAACAAGCAATTTTCAACCGATACGCCGCAGGCGAGAGGGCGAAAATACGGAAAAGGGTACTCTTTTCCTATGCTTGCTATTCAACTATTCACTCTATCAAACAAGGAAAGGACGGGAACGGAATGGAAAGGAAGCGAATTATCAAAAATGGGCATATCGTGGTAAAAAATCCGCTGTATCAAGAGCTGCCGAAGCGTGAAGTCATTATCAAGTCCGGCAGGACAAGCTACCGCTTTACAGGCAGCTATGACGGAAAGCGTGCGTTACCGAGCAAGGTTTTACGCCTTATGGAGCAGGAAAGTTTACAAAAAGAGGTTGATAAAAAGGACGGGAGCCGATAAAATGAGTACATACAATCCTGTATGGCAGACTGCCCGCCGACGAAAGGAGAAAACTTATGTTAAGGCAGTCTGACAACAAAATCACCGCCCTGTACTGTCGTCTAAGTCGTGACGACGAGTTGCAGGGGGACAGCAACAGCATTGTAAATCAAAAGGCGATTTTAAGTAAATACGCAACAGAAAACGGCTTCAAAAATTCATTGTTTTTTGTGGACGACGGGTACTCTGGGACAAACTTCAACCGTCCGAGTTGGAGCGAACTCATTGAAAAAATTGAGAATGGAGAAGTGGCGACACTGATTGTAAAAGATATGTCGCGGCTTGGGCGTGATTATCTAAAAGTAGGATTTTATACTGAAGTCCTGTTCATGGAAAAAGGTGTGCGCTTTATCGCTATCAACAATGGCATTGACAGCGCAAATCAACAGGACAGCGACTTTACCCCCTTTCTCAATATCATCAATGAGTGGTATGCGAAAGACACAAGCAAGAAGATACGCGCTGTGATGAAGTCCAAAGGAGAAGCGGGAGAACACCTCTGCACCAGCCCGCCCTACGGGTATCAGAAAGACCCAGAGGACAAGAAGCATTGGATAGTGGACGAGGGAGCCGCCGCAGTAGTCAAGCGGATATTTGCCCTGTGTCTGGACGGTTACGGGCCGACGCAGATCGCCCGTATTCTGAAAGAGGAACAAATCATCACGCCGACAATCCATTTTCAGCAGACAGGCAGGGCAACAAGGAACGCGCCGCCGGATAATCTTTACAACTGGACAGGCGATACCATAGCCGACATTTTGGAGCGTCCAGAATATCAAGGGCATACGGTAAACTTCAAGACCTACAAGCAGTCTTACAAGAGCAAAAAGACCTGCTATAATCCAGAGGAAAAATGGCTTGTGTTTGAGAACACCCACGAAGCGATAATTGACGCTGATACATGGGAACGGGTGCAGGAATTACGCAAGAACAAACGCCGCCCGACGAGGACAGGCAAGACAAATATGTTCTCCGGCATTGTGCGTTGCGCCGATTGTGGGGAAAAGTTGTACTACTGCACAAGCAGGAGCTTTGAAGCAAGGCAAGACCATTTCGTTTGTTCTACTTCAAGGCTGAAAGGGAAAGAGGTTTGTCCGACGCACTTTATCCGCGCTGTGGTGTTGGAGCAAGGGGTACTTGCCCACATGAGAATGACGATTGCCTGTGTAGCGAACCACGAAGAACAATTCCGAAAAGCTATGGGTGCAAAACAGAAAGCCGAAGCGAAAAGGGAACTTGCGGTGAAACGGCGACAACTGACGCAAGCGGAACGGCGCATAGAGGAACTTGACCGACTTTTCAAGCGTATTTACGAGGACAACGCCAACGGAAAATTATCTGACAGCAGATTTCAAATGCTCTCTGACGACTATGAGCAGGAGCAGGAAGAACTGCGGGAAAAGCGGTTGCTGCTCAATGAAGAAATCACGCAGCAGGAAGAACAGACAGGGAAGATTGACAGGTTTATCGGCAAGGTGCAGAAATATTTGGATTTGGACGAGCTGACACCCGCCATACTGAACGACATGGTAAAGGCTGTGTATGTCCACGCGCCGGACAAGTCAAAGGGATATAGGGAGCAGCAAATCGACATTTCCTATGACCTTGTGGGAATACTGCCCGCCGCCCTGTTAAATGACCTGCAAAACGGAGAAACGGCATAGCCCGCAAGCTACGCCGTTTCCCGAAAACAATCTATGCTGTTTTATGAGTGCCGCCCTTGGGGAGTTTTTTTATTATTGCATCATCTTACAGCGGCGGCGCACAGCGTAAAAATTATTTACCGATGTAGTTTTGCATCAATGAAACAAACACATAAATATGTTTATAAATGTCCTCGCACTGTTCCTGTATCGGTGTTTCCGCGAAACGCTCCAGTTCTTTCCAGTTAATAATGAGCGACCCACTGTTTGAAGTATAATCGTTAAGCAACGAGCGTGTCTGTTTGCCAAATATAACAAGATTCTGTGTTCCGTTTACCAGATATAAGCGCGCCTGATTATTGATATCACGCAGCTGAGTCTTAATAATATTGTGCGATTCTTTATCACGATCCGCACGGGCGGCGAGCATTTTCAGTTTGCTTCCGGCAGGCGATTCATCGCTCAGCCCGTTATCAAACTGGGTGATTGTATCAGACAGTGATATGAGTGCGTTGTACGCGTCCGACATGGGAGTAGCAAGAGAAATTGTTGTCCATTTTCCGCGTACAAGCACCAGATCGGTAAACAGACGGATATCGCGCTTTACATAGTCAATCAAAAACTGTTTCATGTAATTGAGCGGCTGACTGAAAGTATAGCCGTCAAATGATTTCCGCTGAAAGAGCGCGCTAACAGACTCAGAGTATCCTTTTAGACAGGACACAGACTCAGAACCAAAGAGCTGCTGTACCAGAGAGGTGATGCGGGAGTTTTTCTGCTGCTGCACCAGTTTTTTTACAGTCTGTGTCGCTTCTGCTTTTATTTTTTCAAGATATGTGTCAAATATATGCTCATTAGGTACTTTTATGCTGGCTTCATAAAACGGATTTTTTGAGGTCAGCTTTATCATCATCTCAAAGACTTGCGCGTTCCGCAGTGTTTTCAGCCGTGATATCAGTTTATTCCATGCGGAAAGCGGCACCGGCTCAAAACCCTTCGCTGCCTTAAACAGCGCCATAACGGCTTTCCAGTCAGCTTCTATCATAACAACCGGCCATGCCACAGTGATAAAGTCTTTTAGATCATCGATGATGTATTCACCGCTGATAGGAGAAAAAACAGGCGCTGTATCAAAATTACGTTCTTTTAAGCCGGAACAAAATTTGCGCAGCATAAAGAAGTAGTCATATTTACAGAAATTCTGCATCGCCACAATGCATGAATAGAGTACATCGGCTTTTGCGATGGTGTCGTTTTCAAAACTGGCATCAAACTGTTCAAGCAGTTTTTTTATTTCCGCATCCAGCTCGGCAACAGATAATTTCTGGGCGCGTTCAGTAATGCTCGTCTCTGACAGTAAATCAACTAACTCAATCTGCCGGTCAGTCAGAACAGTATTTATTACCAGCATTTTAAGTACATTAGGATTTTCTATAGACTGAAACATCGCCTGCGCGGCGGCGACTGTTTTGTAAATATCGTAAAATAATTTAGCATACGGAACAAGAACTTCATCTGAACCATACTTATAAAATTTGGAATGGGTTTTTGACAGGTTTTTGGCAATTTGCCGCAACAGTCTTTTTTTTTCAGCTTCATCATCATGCGCTCCAAAAATGGAGGCGATGAGACGCTGAAAAAAATTCATGTTATCATCTGAATGTTTTGTGTCCTCGTTCATATATGTTCATACTATCGTAGAAAAAAGCGACTTTGTCAAGCCGACGGCACACAAGATTAGTCTTTTTTGAGATTAGCTACGCGCCAAACAAACCTGCCAGCTGATACACACCGTATCCGATGATGCCTGACCCAAATATAACAAGAATCGGATTTAGTTTGAACTTTCGGCTCGCCACAAGTCCCGCGATAAACAGAACTGCTTCTATCACACGGAAATTGCTCAGTTGTATTCCGGTAAAATCAGAATTAAATATGGCAAGCAGCAGAATAGACAGCCCGGCAGCGGCAATCATAGAAACAATCGCGGGGCGCAGTCCGGTAAGGATTCCCTGCATCATACGCAGATTACGGTAGCGCATATACAACGCAGAGAGAATCAGGACAACTATCAAAGAAGGCATAACGCTGCCGAGCGTACAAATCACCGCTCCCAGAATACCGCCAACAAGACCGCCTGTTTGCTGTCCTACCTGCTGCCCGACAAATGTCGCGCAGTTAAGAACAATGGGGCCGGGAGTCATTTCTGATATTGTAATCAGATCTGCAAATTCGGCCAGATCAAGCCAGCCGTTTATTTCTATTATCTGGTGCTGAATAAGAGGAACAGCCGCATATCCGCCGCCAAAACTGAACAGACCAATCTGAAAAAACGCGATAAACATTTGCAGATAAATCATTTAACACGCTCCTTGCGGTCTGTAAAAATAATATGTATCAATCCAATAAGCGCGCACGAAATAATAATCAATATCGCGCTTAATCCGCAAAAATACGCCAGCACAAACGTGACGCACATCAGCCCAATCCACAGAATGCTTTTTGTTTTTAATATATTCTGTCCAAGCGACAAAACCACATCAAATATCACCGCCGCAACACCTGCACGCATTACTTGCAGCAGCAGCGCGATATGACTGTTATCTTTGAACCAGTTATAGATGAGCGATATAACAGAAATGACAATCAATGGAGGCAGAACGGTACCCGCCACGGCGGCAATAGCGCCAGGAATTTTTTTTAGGCGGTAACCGACAACAATAGACATATTGATTGCAAGTGAACCGGGAGCGGACTGCGCTATAGCGGTCATATCAAGCATTTCATTATCTTCTATCCATTTTAGTTCTTCAACAAATTTCCGCTTCATCATTGAGATAATGACAAAACCGCCGCCAAATGTACAGGCGCTGAGCACCAGATTAATCATGAACAGTTTCCAGTAAATATACAGTCCTTTTTCCGTATTCACGTACAATCCCCCTTTTGCCGCTCCGGCTTACTAGTACGTACAGTATGCGAGCGTGTTTTTTAGTCAAAAATATAATAACGGCCCTGTTTTGCAAATCCTGCAAAACCATCGCGGACGGCATTAAAACAGTCAACATTGTCACCGTAGTGGCATAAGAACGTTTTTTTCCGTACTTCAGGCGGCAGCTGTTTCAGCTCTTCATACGAGGCATGAACACCCCCAGTATACAGCTGACAATCATGAAAGATATATTCCACCGGGTATTCAGCAAGCAGCCAATCAAACATCGCGCGGTCATATCGTGTATCGCCTGAGAATAATACACGGTCATCAATGAGTAATCCATATGAAATAAAACCGTCTTTCCAGGAACCATTGCGATCCGGAATATGTATTGTTCGGAACAGTTTCAGATTGATAGAACCAAATTGCAGCATATACAGCGGCCGGGGTTCTGCGGCAATAAGCCGCGGCGAAATCTGTTCAAAATAATCACTAAAACTGAGCAGCCCGGCAGATTCATTTTCATTATGCGCGAGCCCGCCGCGCAGTGACTCATTCCATAAAACATCCCGATACTCGTCAGTTATAATCATTGCCGGACGTTTGCATGACTCATACATTCCAAGAAGCGCCGCTTCTTCAAGACCGCCTATATGATCGGCATGTGAATGTGTAATCAAATAGGTGCGTATACTCTGAATAGAAGAACCGTACCCGGCAAGCGCGTATGAACAACGGGTACCGCAGTCAATAAGGATATGATCATTACCTTTTATAATCAATACATTCGTCTGATAAAAATGCCGGCAGAACGCAGAGCCTGTTCCGATAAAAAAAAGGGTCAGTTCTCCAGGCGTTGTCAATTTTAAAGAAGAATGTAATTGTTCCTGTTTCATACATATACCTTAATAACACAGTATAACACACTGTATATCATTTTGTCTTAATCAGATATCACTTTTGGAAAAAACAATGATGGAAATTGATATACATCTGATACACCCTCAACAAGAATACCGCCCATTCCCATACTCAGAGGCAGAGCCACATCAAGATCATACCTGTCACCCACAGCGATACACTGCTGCGGCGCACTGTTAGTCAGTGAACAGGCAAGCTCAAACGGTTCTCGTGCCGGCTTTGATACGCCGCATGTATCAAGTCCGATAATATGCGGTATAAATGATTCTATACCAAGCGCGGCGAGTGTTTTGCGCGCCGGAAGAACAGGATTGTTAGTAACGCAGATCAGTGAAAAAGAAGCGGAAAGGAGTGAAAGTGTTTTCTGTAAACGGATATCAGGCGATAAAAAGCAGGCTGGTTCCAACAGATTTTTCCGCCATTCAATACTCACTGAGATTGGAACACCAAAAGCCTGTAATGTATTGCCAAGGCTGATACAGGTTCCCCGGTCACGTTTCCAGTTTTCACGGTATGTACGGATAAGATTGCGCGCCTCATCCGCTGAAATCCCCTTTTCAGCGGCATACTGTCGTATCTGAACATCTACCTGTTCTTCGGCATATGCCTGATTGGTATACAGTGTGGAATCAATATCAAAAATCAATGTCCGCACCTGTTCCGGCATATGGTATACGGTCATTACGGCATCCTCCGGGGTTCATAGACATGAGCGATACGCACCAGCGCGGCCGCTCCTTCTGATACGGACGAAAATAATCCGCTGCCGACTCCTGCAAACACAGCGTCCCCTATCAGCTCACTGTCAGCACACTCAGGAACTTCTATTGCAATATTTGCCGAACTGCTTTTAAATTGCACCCATGCGCTGTTTTTTCCCTGACCGCCGGTAATCCGCATTGACTGTATTTCAGAAAGATTCTGATTACGCGCGATTCGGCGTAAATGCGCAACACCGTCCCCAACTTCTCGCGCAATCTGTGAAATCAAATCAAAACCTTCTCCGCTGCCCGTTTTTATCAGATTGATAACAAGATCAGTATATGAAAGATCTGGCGCGTTATTTTTTTTATAATCGCTGAAACGGCGCCCGCTGTCCGCAATCAGAACACTCGCGTTATACATATCGGGCAGTACCGCAGGCAGTGTACGGATACCTTTTTCATGTGCCGGATGACATGTACACAAATTTAATCCCTCACTGGTACCAGCCCGGTCACACAGTTTTCCAGGTGCGAGGGTATCTGTACCGACAAGCGCGGTAATAAAGTCAGGCGCCCCGCAATAAACGGGCACACGGTTCAGACCGCAGCGTTCAGCGGCAGATGGCAGCAGCACTCCCGCACAGTATCCGGGCGGAACAAACGCAGGAAGTTTATCAGCAGCAATATCATTCTGTTCAAGAGACTGCGCTGTCCAATATGCTTCTGTATAGCGCTTTTCAGGAAGAATAGTCAGCGGCGTTCCGGTCAGCGTCCATATCAGATATTCAGGACCGGAATATATATAGCGGCTGTCCTCCCAGAGTTTGGGATATACAGTACGAAAAAAAAGCAGACGGGGAATAAAAAGTGATGTTCCTACAGCAGCAGGAACATTGTCAGGAGCGGGTGTATTCCACAGCAGCAGAGAACCATCTTCGCTCACCAGCGTCGGTCCGTTGCCTGAAATACAGATACCAAGGATCTCACCATCAAAAGCGCCCCGCAATGAATAGGCCGCCGTATAAAACGCGTCGCACCAGACCTGTGCCCGCGCACATACTCCGGTGCAACGATGATATATCCCCTGAAAATACTGCCGTGTAGCGGCAAGTACCCTGCCGTCTGTTCCTATCAGCGCAGTTTTCAGCGAAGATGTTCCAATGTCTGCGCACAAAAAGGCGCTGATCATTGATCGTTCTTTACCAGTTTTTCTATTATATTGCGGTTATCAAGCAGGTTGCTTAAAGACTGATTATGATGCAGACGGGCAATAACATTGGCAAACAGTCCGCTGACATTTGTACTGATATACCATTCACATTTAAGCAAATCTTCATGATATACCGCATTTGTACCAATCACACGATAGAAAAGCCCTTTTGAGTATGCCTCATTAAACAGATCTATAGCCCCGCCAGTAAAAAACGGCAGACTGATCGCGGCGATAACTTTTGTAGCGCCCTGCTCTTTCAGAAATTCCATCGCTTTAAGGAGAGTTCCGCCTGTACCAAGCATATCATCCGCAAGGAAAGCGACTTTGCCATGCACATCGCCAAGCAGTTTCACCGCTTTTATGTTTGAATCACGGGCGTTCTGCGTCACAACAGAATAATCGCGTTCTTTATAGATCATCGCCAACGGTTTTTTAAGACCGGTCGCGTAAAATTTATTTCTATCTACAGCACCAGTATCCGGCGACACAACTACAAGATCTTCTGTTCCTCCGGTGAGATCTACGAGCTTGCCAAGCTCACGGATAATCTGATAACTGGCATGCAGGTTTTCAAGATGGGTTTTTCCAAATGCGTTTACAATTTCACGGGAATGAATATCAAGCGTAATAATACGCGCGACGCCCATATTCTCATAGATGTGTCCGAGCAGACTCGCGGTAAGTCCTTCCCGCCCCTTTTTTTTATGCTGACGGCTATATGGGTATACCGGAACAACAAGCGTTATCTGTGACGCTCCGGCCTGTCTCACCGCGTCAATGGTCACCAGCATACTCATGATATGATCATTGACAGACATCACCTGTGTATTTTTTCCGCCGTTCAGCGAAATTGGGACATGGTTTTCCACATCCTGAAAGATATACACATCTTTGCCGCGAATACAGTCCAGTATTTCGGTTTTGAATTCACCATTCATAAAATACGTGAACTGTGCATTCACTTTGAATTCAGGCACACGGTATTTCTCGGTACTTCCTCTGATACAGAGATCTGACGTGTGCATATCGTTATCAAGGTTTATCTGCCGTATCAAATCATCTTTTTCTATCTTATACCGTTTGGTAATTACATCGCTTTTTAGACCAAAACGATGCTTATAGATGTGACGGAGATGTACAATTACTTCATTTGCGAATGTTTCACCGCCGGGACAGGCAATGACAGCAAGATTGGTAGGCTCAGAATACGGCATACGTTACCCCTATGATCGCAGCAAGAAACACATAGTCCATAAAACTTTATAAACACTCTACCATAAACCCAAATAGTTGTAAAGGCAGGAAATATACTGATGGACTACAGAAGGGGCCTCTTGTATTTTTACTTACACAAGCAATTCCAGTTCTTTCTGTGTCAAATGCCGAAAAGCTCCGGGAGCAAGAGAAGAATCAAGCTGCAATAAACCAATTGCTGTACGACGCAGATATGCAACTGTATTGCCGCAGGCGGCTATCATGCGTTTAACCTGATGATAGCGGCCTTCAGTGATAACCAGTGTACAGTGTAATTCATCCTGAAAAGCCAGCTGCGCCGGGCGGCACTCATATTCTCCATCAGAGCCGTCAGGGGCAATGATAATGCCGTTAGCAATCCGCTCACAATACATCCGCTGTTCTTCAGGAGAAACAGCCTGCGCAAGTGTTATCTGATATGTTTTGGATATATGGCTCTTGGGAGAAATAAGACGGTGCGTCAATACTCCGTCAGTAGTAAGCAGCAGCAGACCTTCTGTATCCAGGTCAAGCCGTCCAATAGCATGCAGATTTCCATCGGAAACAGAACACAGAGTATTATCTGACAGCTCGTCAAACACACTGGGGTACAGACTGCTTTTTGCTGTACAGACAGTTCCGGCACGCTTGTTCAGCATGATATATATTTCCCGCTGTAGAATGACTGCTTCTCCAGCTACAGACAGTACATCAGAATTGATATCAATATGTGTATCAGGAACTGTACAGACAGTACCGTTTACGCATACCATTCCGCGGCGAATCAGCCGGCCTGTTTCTTTACGGGTACCAAATCCCTGTCTTGCGAGCAGTTTATCAAGACGGCTTTTTTCCATCGTGTCTTACCGGTTATCAATCGGGATATATCCGCGTTCTTCGCTGACATTCTTATATGCAGGGCGGTATATGCGTCCGCCGGCCACAACTTCTTCGATACGATGCGCAGCCCAGCCAGCAATACGCGAAATAGCAAAGATAGGAGTAAAAAGTTCACGAGGTATATTAAGCATTCCGTATACAAAACCGGAATAAAAATCAACATTGGTACAAATTTTTTTATCACTGCCTTTTTCTTCAGCAAAAATCTCAGGTGCAAGTCGTTCAATAATCCGATACAAATTAAATTCATCCATGCAGCCTTTTATTCGCGCCAGTTCTTCCGCCTTATTACGCAGCAAAATTGCACGTGGATCTGAAACAGTATATACAGCATGTCCCTGCCCATAAATGAGGCCGGTACGATCAAACGCTTCTTTGCGCAGAATTTTACGCAGATAATCAGCAATTTCAGTCTCGTTGGACCAGTCTTTTACATGCGATTTGATATCGTACATCATATCGCAGACTTTCATATTCGCACCGCCATGCCGGCGTCCTTTTAATGAGCCAACAGCCGCCGCTACTGCTGAATATGTATCAGTATCAGCAGAAGAAATAACATGGATTGTAAAACTTGAGTTATTACCTCCGCCATGCTCTGCATGCAGGATAAGCGCAAGATCGAGCAGCTCCGCCTCTAAGCGGGTGTATGATTTATCCGCACGAATAAGGCGCAGAAAATTTTCGGCCGTCGACAATTCCGGCACAGGATTATGGATATACATACTTTTTCCATCATAATACCGGCGTTTTGCCTGATATGCATATGCGGCAAGCGTTGGAAAACGCGCTACCAGTTCTATACACTGGCGCATAATATTATTTATTGAGACTTCTTCGGGATTATCATCATATGAATAACTGGCAAGTACTCCGCGCGCCATTTTATTCATGATATCAAGAGACGGAGCCTTCATAATCATGTCTTCGGTAAAGTTTTCCGGAAGCATTCGTCTTGATCCCAAAAACTCTTTAAAACTTTCCAGTTTTGCGCGTGAAGGCAGCTCACCAAATAAGAGCAGATACACGGTCTGCTCATATCCAAATTCTCCGTGAGTCTCGGCATCATGTATCAGATCTTCAACATTATACCCACGATAAATAAGACGCCCCGGAACAGCAATTTTTTGTCCATCTATGATTTCATACCCGACTACATCGCCAATACGGGTCAGACCAACAAGAACACCACGACCATCAGCATAACGTAACCCGCGCTTCACATCATATTTTTGATAAAGAGACAAATCAATCGGGTCATTTATCTGTGCAAGATGAGAGAGCTTCTCAACGGTGGTATTTTCGATAATCTCTGCCATAGGTCCTCCCGTGCATATTTATGCATTTGTTATACAAACGATGTTATAAGTATGCAGAAACAGAAAACGGTTGTCAACACGTCGGAAGAATTATACCGGAACTTCTGTTTCTACAGCAGAAACAGTCTCAAACCGTACATGGAGCGTATCCTTTTTTACAGAGACAAATACCTTACCGCTTTGCTGCTGATTTTCAATCAAACAGACGGACAGAGGATCTTCCAGTTCTTTCTGAAGCAACCGGCGCATAGGCCGCGCACCAAAAACAGGATCATATCCTTTTTCTATCAGATAAGAACGGGCGCTTTTTGATAATTCGAGTTCTATACCTTTTTCACTCAAACGTGTCTGTAACTCGGCAAGCTGAATCTCAAGAATACGGCCTATTTCCTCTTTCGTCAGTACATTAAACACAATCACATCATCAATACGGTTCAGCAATTCAGGACTGAGCAGTTTTTTCAGTTCAGACAGCGCATTCTCTTTAATTTCCGCATATGGCAGTACAGCTTCATCTGAACTGAGACCAAAACCAAGACGCGATGACGAGGAGATCTGCCGCGCACCAGCATTGCTCGTCATAAGAATAACTGTATTGCGGAAACTCACTGTATGACCAAGATTGTCTCTAAGTTCTCCTTCTTCAAGAACCTGCAGCAGCAGATTAAAAATATCGGGATGAGCTTTTTCTATTTCATCAAGCAAAATGACCGAATACGGATGACGGCGTACCTGTTCTGTGAGCATACCGCCTTCTTCATGTCCAATATATCCCGGCGGTGCGCCGACAAGACGGCTTGCGGTATGTTTTTCCATATAATCACTCATATCAACACGGATCAGTGATTCTTCTGTACCAAACAGAAAAGCGGCAAGACTCTTTGCAAGCTGAGTTTTTCCCACACCAGTAGGACCAAGAAAAATAAACGATCCAAGCGGACGGCGTGAAGAAGAGATTCCCACACGGGAACGGCGCACAGCAGCCGAGATCAGATGTACGGCTTCATTCTGACCGATCACACTTTTATGCAGTTCTTCTTCCATCCTCAGAAGTTTTGCACTTTCCGACTCGCTAAGCTGTTCAGCAGGGATACCCGTCACACCGGCAATAACATGGCAAATATCATTCAGTGTCACTGGGATACCTTCTCGTCCGCCATTTTCTTTCCAATATGTATTGAATCGATCAAGTTCTTCTTTTAGTTCACGTACTTTATCGCGTACTTCTGCAGCACGTTCATACGCCTGGCTCTGCGCAAGCAGATTTTTTTCTTCAGTTAACCGGGCGATACTTTCTTCTAATTTATCAAGTTCTGGCGGACGCACATCCCCCATTATTTTTTTCATCGCACCTGCTTCATCAATAATGTCGATAGCCTTATCTGGAAGAAAGCGCTCGGTAATATATCGTTTGGAAAGATAAACAGCTGCTTCTATAACACCATCCCCAAAGACAACACCATGAAAATCTTCATATTTCTTTTTTATGCCGTTCAAGATCGCGACCGTTTCTGTTTCATTTGGTTCATTTACCTGAACAGTCTGAAATCGGCGCTCCAACGCCGCATCTTTCTCAAAATACTTACGGTATTCTGCAAGTGTAGTCGCACCAATACACTGCATTTCACCGCGGGACAAAGCCGGTTTGAACATATTGGACGCATCAAGCGAACCTTCTGATCCTCCGGCACCAATAATAGTATGAAGTTCATCAATGAACAGAATTATATCTTTCTGTTCCGCAATTTCTTTCATAATGAGCTTGATACGTTCTTCAAATTCACCGCGAAATTTAGTACCGGCTATAACCGAAGCCATATCAAGCGTCAAAATACGCTTTTTAATAAGACCTCTCGGCACATCTCCAGCCGCAATACGGGCAGCCAATCCTTCCACAATTGCTGTTTTACCAACTCCCGGATCGCCTACCAGAACAGGATTATTTTTTGTCCGACGGGATAATATTTGTATAACACGGTTTATTTCCTGTTCCCGACCAATAACAGGATCTATTCCGCCATTTTTTGCAAGGGCGGTTAAATCACGGCTGAAATCGGCAAGTACAGAATGACGCTGTCTGGATTCAGAACGCGCCTGAGCACGTCTGTTTCCTCCTGTATCTGTAGAATTTGATAAATCTGCAGATGAAGAAAAATGAGCATATACTTCTGCCATTACTTTACGGACAGTATCAAGAGAAATATGAACCTGTTCAAAATACTGCCATGTCAGACTATGCTCTTCACGAATTGCCGCAATCAGCAAATGCTCCGTACCCACATATTCTTTACGGAAAGTTCTCGATTCTACAGCCGCTGCATCAAATAATGTCCGCATCCGCCGCGAAAGCGGCATTTCTGAAAAATACTGCGGAGATGTCTCCACAGGCAAACTCTGTTCTAACGCGAGCTGAAAGGATAACACATTAATATGCAACTGCCTGAGCAAAATAAATCCCAGTCCATCAGCTGTTTTTAGCAGTGAGATAAGTACGTGTTCAGGAAGCATCTCTTCATTACCGCGTTTGCGGCCTTCCTGCTGCGCCAAAACACCGATCAATTTCTGAGCACGGGGAGATAAACCTTTCATGCTATATATTCCTCTTTGTAGTTTATAATAAAATTATCCGGCAAGTTGTACCGATTCCAGCGATTCCTGTAAAATAAGACACCGCAACCGGTTTACTTTTAATTCAGCAGAATGTACGATATCATCCTCAAAAGTAAAAGCACCTGCTTTATCAAGAAAACGCATATGAGCATCCCGAACACGAAAAAGAAGTGCATGAAGTTCATAGGGAGCAGCACCAGATAATAATCCCGTATTGAGCCCCCACAGTATGTCGGAAAGCACAACAATGGCATCGTTGCACGAAATAAGTCTGCTAAATTTTACTCCGGCAAAGGCTTTATAGACTGAATTCTTTAGAACCGTTGGCTGTTTATCTTTAAACTCTAACCGGGCACGCCGTTCTTGTTCAACAAGCCTGATTATATGCGCAGAGAATGACGCCAGCTGGTCAAATTCTGTACCTTCAAGAGACGAACCAGAAGATATTTCATAAAAAGCTCCGACAGCTCCCCCTGTCTCAGCAGCAGAACCAAAACAGGCTGAAATAGAAAGACCATTTGCAAGCAGCTGCTCTATCTCAGCCTGTATTTTACCAGAGGCAACGAGAGATGGCAGATGAACTCGAACAGAAATTTTCATACCGCTTCCAGCATCACGAAGCGATGCTGTCAAAAAGCCAAAATCATATGAGGCTGCAAACTGAAGGTGGTCCTGCAGTTTCTGGTCAATATCCTGACAAATGCCGTATCCTGTTTCTCCTGCCAATCCTGCGGCGAAACCAATAATATGCAAATGATCACGGCAGTTCACCTGGCAAAGAAGCTCACCATCGTCACGAACAACAAGCCCGGAAGGAATATCGTTTCCCGAAATATCTGAGGCTAATACTGCCGGTGAATCAGGAAGCAGACAACGTTCCGCAAGCACCAGCCGTCCTAAATCATCCAGGCGAGCCGTTGACACTGCCTGAAAACGTCCTGGCTCGGGCATTTTAGAAAAAGCATCAAAAACAAGCGCCTGAATACGATCTCGTTCATCCCGGGAACTTTTCAGCGGGAATGGGAAATTTGCCAGATTTCGTGCAAGTCTGATACGTGTTGATAATACAACATCATCATCCGGTCCGGCATGAGTATACCATGCATCTGCAGAACCAAATGTATCAGGATGATTACTCACTGCAGCCTCCGTGTCCATTCTCTGCTGTATATTCTTCCGCTGCGCCGTCAGCTACAGCACATTTTTCAAGAGCCTTGAGACGATCACGGTACAATGCGGCCTTTTCATAATCCTCATTCGCAACTGATTCTTCAAGCTTTGTCCGCAACCAGATACGGTCTGTCAACGCAGAACGGAAATGGGCAAGCCGTTTTGGAAGTGCGCCGGCATAGACACCGTTAATTCCTCGCTGAGACAACAGATTCTGTATTTCTGTACTGAAAACACTGTAACATTCAGGGCAGCCGGTTATACCTGTTTTCTGTATCTGACCAAGACTCTGACCGCAAACAGGACAAAGCCTTGCATTATGCTCTTCTGTTTGTTTTAAATTAGCAATTTCAGAAAGAAGTCCGGCAAGAGACATTTCAAGTTTACCATCATTCGCGCTGATTCCCCTAGCCTTTGCACATTCCACACAGAGATGTATATCAGTCCGTTTAGAAACAGAAACCTGCTGAATAAAAATAACTGCTTCGCGGATACCGCAAATATCACATTTCATTATACTTTCCTTAAAGTGGCAATCGGTTTTTCCCGTGCAGCCCTGATACTTGGCATAACCGACATGATGACAGATAAAAGAAGCGTCCCTGACGCAATAACAAATAATTCTTCAAAAGGTATCACTATAGGAATCTGCTGAAGATAATATGCAGGATCAAGCAAATGCACTGGTATAAAATCAGAAGCTGCGCCTCCTAATATACTATACAAAAAAAAGCCCGCAGTGTTAACTATCTGCTCAAACAGAGAAATTAGTTTATTTATATTAACCCCTAATACAAGCCCCAAAGGGATACCCACAAGCACACCGGCAAAACCTGTAAAAAAACCAATAAAAAGAAACGACAGCAGTATACCTGAAGGAGATGCTCCAACACTTTTCAGTATCGCAATTTCCCGCCGACGTTCCATAACAAGCATAACCAGGGCTGATGATACATTTACAGAGGCAACCAGCACTATCAGAAACATAATAAAAAGCAAAAGCATTTTTGTAGAAGCAAAATTTTCAAATTGACTTACATTCAGCTGATTCCACAAATATACACCACTATTGGCGGGAAGCAACTGTTGCAGCTGCTGTTTAACCGTATACAGGTTTTCCTGATTAAACGCATCGGATGTACGTACTCCAATGATACTCATACAGGAATCCGGTGAGAAAAAAGAGAAGCCTGCTTCAAGGGGAATAAAAATCCATAGCGCGTCAAGTTCCTGATAACCGCACGACACTATCCCCGAAATAGTAAAAGAAACAACACGCGGCACCGTACGTTCTCCAATTCGGCGCATTGTTATCAGTCGTATCGTATCACCAACAGAAAGTTGTAACGTTTCAGCAATTCTTGTCCCAACTACAGCGGAATGTACATCAGGCAATGCAAGTACGCCGTCTTCTACAGTAAAGAGACTGGAAAACGACTCATCAGCAAACAACTTTGTACTGTCTACAGCGCGAATCGAAGCGCCGGTACGTCCATTTTGCCCCGCAGCAAGTGCGACACCTCGTAGTTCCCCATAAGCGGCTGTTACGCCTGGACATTCAGTCATCATTGAAGCAAACTCAGAAAAGGATTCTCCGCCGCCGATATTCCATACAGGCGAGGCAAAACGTACTTGTATATGGTAACTTGATAATTCAATAATGCGATTTGTAATACCGTTAATCATCCCATCAGCAACAATAAGCACAACAACAAGAGGGATAAGACTTAGTGCAATACAAAATACTGCGCCAATAATACTTCTGCGTGCTGCTGAACGACTGCGTTCAGGCGGCCATAATATACGCCATGCAAATAAAAAAGAAGCATTCAGCGTCATATTTTATACCGCCAGTTCCAAACGGCCATCACAAATCATGTAACATATATCACCGCCGCAGGCAAGCTTTCGGTCATGTGTCACCAGAACTAATGTTTTATGATAGCGATCAGCAAGAGAAAACAGGAGACTGCCGATAAGTTCCGCATTTGCAGGATCAAGATTTCCCGTTGGTTCATCTGCAAGTATCACTTTTGGATCATTTATAAGCGCGCGCGCAACTGCAGCACGTTGACGCTCCCCTCCCGATAACTGAGACGGCAGATGATGCAGCCGGTTTGCCAAACCTACATCGCACAACAGCTGTTCCGCACGTTCAAAAGCCAGCTTACGTGAACATCCGGCCATATATGCGGGTAAAAATACATTCTCAAGCGCGGTAAAATCTTTTAGCAGATAATGAAACTGGAAAATTAGACCAACACAACTTCTTCGATATGAAGTTAGAGCATTCTCATCGAGCTCAGTTACATCATAACCACAGACATGTACGGAACCAGCTGTTGGGAGATCAAGTCCTCCGATAATATTGAGCAGCGTACTTTTACCGCTGCCGCTTTCTCCAGCTATCACTATCTTACGGCCAGACTCCACAGAAAGCGATAGTCCGTTAATAATCGTAAGCTGCTCACTGCCTGTTGTATATGTTTTTTCAATTCCGGTAAGATTAATGATCATTTCGGCTGATTGTTCATCACTCATCATGAAGCACCTCTGCAATACTTAACTCCAGTATACGTCTGCTTGCAAACCAAGATGCAATCAATGCTGAGAATACCCCAAAAATAGTAATCAGCAATATCTCACTGGGAACAAGCCGTGCTGGTATTTGCGCATATACGTGAAACATCGGGTTTTCCCGTATCCATCCAGCTTTTTCTGGTGAGACAAGCATACAGAAAAAAAGCTGTGCCCAATAGGTAACTTTCGATAACACAGCAAAGACCATCTCCATCTGCACACCAATAAGTAATCCTAGTAAGAGACCTGGCATCGCACCGGCAATACCAGTTAAAACACCACGAACAATAAAAATAGAATAGATATCTCTGTTATTTCCGCCAAGTGCGGAGATAACAGCTATTTCTTCATGCCGTTCATATACCATACGCCGCATACTATTATAAATATTAATTCCCACTACAACAAAAATGAGAAATACAAGCAGCATAAGCATATTTTTTTCAACACGCAGCGCTCCAAAAAATGATCGGTTATAACTGCGCCATGACTCAAACGAAAAATCAGGATACTGGTGAGAAAGCATTCCTATCACCAGTGCATCCTGCTCAGGATTGTGCAACTTGATATTGTATCGGACAGGCTCATCACCGGCAAACAGGACACGTCCTGTTTCAAGTGATACAAATGCATAACTACTATTAATCTCAGCGTAACCGCATTGAAACACCCCTGTTACAAGACATTCTCGATTTTCAGAAAAGAGTTCCACATCAGAACTGCCAGAAAGTGCAAACAAATTCACTGTCTGTCCCGGGCGCACGCCCAGAATACGGGCAAGTTCCCAGCCAAGTACAATTGTATTTGGTTGGTTTAATGCGAATTCTCCGGATACAATATGTAATTCCTGCGAAAATCCCGCATCCACATTACATACAGAAGCAGGAACAGCACGTATCAGCGCCGCTGTCTGTTTGCCTCCACGGCCGCTAAGCAGACTCTGAGCCTCATAAAACGGCACCACCGCAGTTACTTGATCCATACCAGCAACTCTTTTTTCGAAATCAGCCTCTACCTGACTGCTGCTAGTCATCACACGAATATGGGCCGAACTGATTTCTAGGAGACTCTCAATAAAACCACTTTGAAAGCCATTCATAACAGAAACAATCACAATAAGTGTCATTACTCCAAAACAGATTCCCAGAGAAGATAAAAATCCGGATACAGCGGAACGCCCTTTTCTGTCAACCTGAGCAAAACGGCATGAAATAAAATATATCCACCTCAGTGATGAAAGAAGATCCTTAAAACGCTGTTTCATCCGGATACCTCCTGTTCACCAGCACTTTTTTCTAAGCCGTGTTCAGGCTGAGGCACGGGATATGTTTTGGAACCAACTACAGTATCACGATGTCTAAATTCTTCTCGCAGCCGGAAACCGTTCTCATAAAATATTCTGGCAGAGAAATTATTCTCAAAAAAAACTGTTTCAACATAGAGATCATCAGATTCATATTCCCTGCAGCGTCTGAGTTCATCATTTTCATATACCTGAAAATCAGGCGAAGATGATTTTTCCGTATAAAAATATTTCTCCTCATACTTATTCGCCACAGTGCTTTCATAATTCATTCGTACATATAACAGCACGACTCCGTCGTTTGTATACTCAAATGACTCCGCACACAAAAGCGCACCATCTTTTAGAGTGTCTTTATCTTTCTTTCTCTGTGTTTTATCGACGACAGTCATTGTATCAGGATCATAGACGTACGTATGTATACTTACTGGTTGCCGGTTTCTATTAAAAACTGTTTCAAGACGGCGTTTTTCTCTATATCGTAATTCCGTCGCTGACTGTGCAAAAGGTTCATCACCTGCATATGTATAAGATATAACTGATATCGGCTGCAAAGATTCTTTACCAGGAGAATCCCAAACAAGACGTTTTTGAATACGCGCACTGGAATCATACTGATTCTGTACAACACGTCCATTTGCTGCAAGAATCTGCTTAGATGTTCCTTGCAGCGCGAGTGTCTGTTCTTCTCCATAAATATGAAGCCTAAGAATACCTGTGTCTGGTAAAGTAAAAAGCTGTGATTGGAGAATAGTCTCCGTCTCTGATACTTCCGCATCATCAGCAGCATTTTCTGCTTGCGGCCATACCGTAGCGGTACAAAACAAAACCAGCAGCAGGTATAGCTGCATAAACCGACTCATACATCCATTCCAAGAAATGATGTTACATATGCATCCGGTACAAATGGAATTATATTCTGGTATTGTTCTCCGTCACATATAAAAGCAGCCGGAATACCAATTTCCCGGCAAATGGCAACAGCTGCGCCGCCTTTTGCAGTAGAATCATACTTTGTCAGAATAAACGCATCAACCCCAACAGCCTCATTAAATACCTCTGCCTGCCGCAACGCATTCTGGCCGGTAGTACCGTCAATCACAAGCAATTTTTTGTAGCAGCCAGGACTTGCTTTAGATGCCGCGACACGGTCAATTTTCTGAAGCTCTCTCACCAGATTCTCTTTATTATGAAGGCGTCCTGCTGTATCAGCAAATACAATTCCGCCGCCTTTAGCCCCAATAGATTCAGCAGCATCAAATACAACGGCGGCAGGATCTGCACCATGCTGATGAGACACAACTCGAATCCCCAACCGTTCACCGTGAATATTCAACTGGTCAATAGCGGCAGCCCGGAAAGTATCTGCGGCAGCCATGACTACATTATAGCGGCCAGAGCCTTCAAAATAATTGGCCAGCTTTGCAACAGTTGTTGTTTTACCAACACCATTAACCCCCAGAACCAGAAAGATATTGACCTTATCCGGTTCAGGTTCAATGACCGTACTCTTAACAAAGCCCAGCAGCATATGTTTTAATTCCTGCATCAGCGTATTTTCATCAGTTATGTGTTCTTTACGACTTTTTGCCTCAAGTTCATCTACAAGTTCCATGGCTGTTTTTGCCCCCAGATCGCCTTCTATCATGGCATCCGCCAATTCTTCAAAGAACAGTTCATCTTTTTTTGTATGAATACCAAAGAGGCTTTTCAGTTTTTCTGCAAAAGATTTTTTCGCCATTGTATCTCACTCCTTTGATATGCTGTTATTCTTTTATTTCATGGGCAGCAGCAGGAATTACCTTATTCGCCGTATACAGATAAATTCCCAGTTGTACCAGCAGGTTTACTCCCAACACGACCGAACACCCCATTGTGATGTCAGATGCAAGTTTCCATTTATCCACATTCACGCCATCATAACGGTTAAGCGCCCAGCCGTTATATTCATTTATGTAAGTACCGTAACAGAAAAATGCCACCGGTAAAGATAACAATAATGCAGTATACGAAGTATACATCCATTTTCTCTTTCTTTCAATCTGAGCAGCAAGGTCATCAATATTAGGTTTTAAAGAAAGTTTGCTGCTGTCTACAAAATCTGTGATATAAAAAAAGCTCTCCATACCTTCGTCTGGTACAAATAATCCGAGTACAGGCTGGCTGTTTACACTCACTTTGGGAACTGCTTCTTTCTGCTCAATTCCTCGTATCCAGAATGTCCCAGGTATTGGCACTGATATAGATACTGTATGGCTTTTCCGTTCAGGCATTAGTGCTGAAATAGTAAATTCTGATGCCCCTGTAAAATCCCATGTAAAAGAACGTGTTTCATAACCTTCTGCTTCTATAGTAACAGAATGAATTCCACCACCAACAGTCAGTTTATCAGGAATTTTCAAGTATCGCTCTGTATCAAATGTGATAATTGCCTTTTCTGCAGCTTGGAGCGGTGAAATCGTAAAATATACATCAACAGGTACCTGGTTAAGAACCGCAGGAAGCATCCGCAGTGTAAGTGCCTGCGCAACACGAACCATATCAGAAACCGCACCTATCTCTGTAACAGAAATAACTTCGATAGCGCCTGGATATGTGTATAGGCGCGCTGTTACAGCCATATATCCTGCATACAGCGTTACCGAACCAGTAATCACCCCCTGCACATTTTCATCAGCAGCCTTCTTAATAAGAGCTTGGCTATAGGGAGACTGCACAGTATCATCTATTACAAATAGCTCTGACGAACTGTTCTTCCACAGAACAATATGTTCACTAGAAAAATTCCGCTGAGTTTTAATATCACTGAGTGATGAAAGGGATATTTCTATATATTCATCAAGACGGGATTGAATATCAATCTGTTTTTTTTCAACATCGGCAAGTTTTTTTTTCCGAGTCATATCTTCGCCAGGAAGCAGAACCAGTGCATCTCTCTCCCGAGAAACATTTGACATCTCCAAAAAAAGCTTCTGTACTTCGAGACGAATTTCCGAAAATCTGCGCCTTTCTATTTCAGCTGGTGATGGAATATGAGTCCGGCCTGTAGCAAACTGCTGCAGAAGAAGTTTTGGCAGCAACTCACCAACGGCTTGCCCTGGACCAGCTTGTGAATCTGCACCTGAAACAGTAAATGGAATCGCCGCAAGTGTCCAGTCCGTCTGTTCTGCATCCACAGGCAACAGACACAGTAACAGACAAACATATACCCACAGCTGTTTATACTTCGCTGTCATCACTCGGATCAAGTGACAGACCTTTCCACTTTGCAGCCAGATACGCTTCAATAAACTGATCAATACTGCCATCCATAACAGCTTGTATATTACCGCATTCGCATTTAGTACGATGATCTTTTACCATTGTATATGGCTGAAACACATATGATCGTATCTGATTACCCCATGAAATATCTTTTTTCTCAGAAGCAAATTTTGCATTCTCTTTTTCTTTTTCAGCACGATAGTATTCATATAATCGTGCACGAAGCATACTCATTGCAGTCGCACGGTTCATTGTCTGACTGCGTTCACTTTGACAGGCAACAACAATACCTGTAGGCAAGTGTGTAAAACGAACTGCAGAATCGGTCTTGTTTACATGCTGCCCACCAGCACCTCCTGAACGATATGTATCGACCCGCAAATCTTCAGGCCGGATATCCACTTGAATACTATCATCAAGCACGGGAAATACATATACAGAAGAAAACGATGTATGACGGCGTGCATTTGAATCAAAAGGACTGATACGTACCAGTCGGTGAATACCTGCTTCACTCTTTAAATAGCCATACACATATTCTCCTGATATTTTTATCGAAACAGATTTAATTCCCCCTTCTGCTTCAAGCATATCAAGTATTTCGGTTTTATACCCGCTCCGTTCTGCCCAACGTGTATACATACGGCACAACATCTGTGCCCAATCACATGCTTCTGTACCACCAGCACCAGCGTGTATTTCAAGAAATGCGTCGTTGCGGTCAACCTCTCCATCAAGAAGGTTCATAATACTCTGCTTTTCATAACGCTCTTTAGCTGCTTCATACATTTCTTTCAATTCGTTTTCAGTACTCTGATCACCACTTTCAATACCAAGTTCATACAAAGTTTCCATATCTTCAGCGGCAGCAACTAATTCTCGCCACGGTTCTATACGGTTTTTGAGCGCTTTGATATCAGTCATAACTTTTTCGGCTTTTGACGGGTTACTCCAAAAACCAGGGGCCGCCGTCAGCGCTTCTTTTTCGGCAATTTTATTTTCTATCGCAGGTACGTCAAAGACGCCCCCAGACATTCATAATATCTTCTTTAAGCTGCGTAATAGGCAATCGATAATCTTCAAGCATAAATAACTCCTATTTCACTGATGATGGGGCAATTTGGAATCGATAGCGTTTCCAATGTTTATGCGAAAGCTCTGTAACAACAAACATCCCTTCAAGAGGAAACTGATAAATGCGCACCGCATCGTAATAATCAGTAGCTCTGTCAATATCTTTCTTTAGTTGCACTAGCATCCCTTTTGCTACCGAGGGGCATTCCCAACAAGCTCTTTGAACTTTTTTAAAACCGGCATTAGATAACACAGCTGAAATATTACGTGCTGAATCCATACTGCCGGGATCCATAACAACAGATACAAACATATCTGTAACAATAAAATAAAGAAGAAAGATTGTCAAACCATACAGGTAAAACGGTGATTACAGATACCCGATAAAAAGCTTACATTTTGTCTTCGTTTTGCTTATATCTTAAAAGTTCAAGAAATTTTGTACCATACATTTCTCCAAATACAGTATGCACTTTTGTCATTTCCTGCCGGATCGGCTCTATATTGATATCCCGAATTATCTGCATACCGCGGTCTTTCAGTTTGGTGATAAGACTGTCTGTTTCTGCATCATTCATCGCAAATATAGTATTGCGAGCATCTGCTGCTGCTTGAATCACCGCATTCTGCTCACTTTCAGTCAAGAGATTCCATACTTCCTGTGAACAGGAAAATAACATGGGGGTATACACATGATTAGTTATAGACAGATAGCGCTGTACTTCATATAACCGTTGGCTATAAATTTCACTCAAAGGATTATCCTGTCCATCCACACGTTCTTCTTTCAATGCGCTGTATAATTCGGATATATCCAGGGGGAATGGTTTACAGCCGGCGTATTCCCATGCCATTATTTGAAAAACAGCTGGCAAACAGCGTAGTTTAAAATTATTAAGATCCTGAAGTCCTTGTATCGATTTAGAACTGCTGGTAAGCTGTCTAAACCCTATTTCCCAAAATGACAAAGCTTTCAGTCCAGAACTTTCCAACTGCTTTTGTATATACCTAAATGAAGGACCTTCCAGCGCAGCGCGAGCCTGCTCCAATGAGTTAAACAAGTATGGCAATTCATATGCCTGTATTTCCGGAACTAACGTCGCATAATAAGAATCACCACATACACCAAAGTCTACCTTCCCGTCCATCATATCAAAAATAAGTGATGTTGAACCACCAAGTTCTGTGCCATAATAGACCTGTATGGTCATAGATCCGTTTGTATATTCGGATACTTTCTGTGCAAAGACCGCCATCCCCCGGCCAGCAGTACTATCTGCACTCATACCTCCTGTGCTGGCTGTAAATATATGATCATGAGTCCGCGATAGAATACAAGCACGGCTACAAATGAACACAGTCGCTGCCAACAGGAAGAAAGATGACACACTAAATAATGCACGTTTCAAAAGAAATACCTCTTTTTTATCATAAGTCAGATTCCTTTATAACGCAACTATTATAAAGATATATATTTTTCCGTCTTGCATATCACGGACATTTACAGCATTATATATATATGAAGTTAAGTATCCGACTGGCGGGGATATTCTATACCTGCATACTGCTACTTCTATCCATCCGTATAGCAGCAGCACAGGAAAACCCTCCTCTGCTTAAAAATATACACACAGAAGCTATTTCAGAAACAGAAATAGCAATCACCTGGACAATGCCATCCCCGCTGCCTTCCGGCAATAACGCGGTAAAACAAATCTGGTTATACCGGGATACACAACCAATCGCACTGCGGAGCCGAATTGAAGCTTTAGTACCAATTGCTAAATTGGCAGCGGATACTACATCATATACCGATGTGATATCAGACTACCGAGAATATTACTACGCGATCACAGCAGTTACGGCTGATGATTTTCAATACAATCTAATACTTCCGGCAATTAATGCAACAGCATCCGGCGTCAGAGTACTTCGCAGGATCGCGACAGACACAACAGCACCGGATAAAATAGAACTGCCAGTAATTGATGGTATCCGAGGAACACCTCTACCATACCTTGATTTATTGCCCGCACAAGAACGAATGCCATCTCAATTCAGCAATGAAATACTTGCCGCAGCAGAAAGTCTCTCAGAAACAGATTATAAAAAACCCAAAAAGATAATGAAAACATATATCTTTTCTGAAGAACAGACAGAAGGCGCTTCGGGAGATGATTATCTTCTGCGCAAAATCATGGAAGAAACATTTTTAAGAGGTGATTATGAAGCGGCCGTCAGTAAATTTACAGAATTTCTCAATTTGAATCGTTCTAAAAATACAACAGCACGGGCCTGCTTTTATATTGCAGAAAGCCTGTATTTTATGAAAGATTACCGAAATGCACTTACTTACTTTCTTCAGATAGAAGATATTTTTCCGGATATTGTTTCCAAATGGATATATTCCTCACTCTCTTTGTACACACTTCCACCGGAGCAGAAAGAAACACCATGACTAATTATCATACACATACAGAACTTTGTCATCATGCAGATGGTATGCCTGTTGACTACCTGAAGTATTCGATGCAGGATGGATGTACTGAATTGGGGTTCTCAGATCATTGTCCCTATCCATATGATGAGCGTGATACTTGGCCTAATGTACGTATGCAGCCGGAACAGGCGCCTAGCTATATTGCTGCGATACATAAGGCAGCTCAGGATGTCTCATTTCCGGTATATACTGGCTTTGAATGTGAATACGCTCCCTGTTATGAAGCATGGTATCGGGATATGCTGCTTGGGGAATGGAAAGCAGATTATCTGGTACTTGGTCAGCATTGGCTTCCTGAAGGCAAAAATATGATTTATGCGCCGACACTTTCGAGTATGGCGGATATACGTTCGTATATAAAGCTCACCATCCAAGCAATGGAAACAGGATTATTTGCATTTCTTGCACATCCAGATATTCTGATGGCAGATGGACGCAGCTGGAATATAGAGTTGGAGGCGATGTTTTCAGATTTAATAGATGCTGCCATAAGCTGCCGTATGCCGCTTGAAATAAATGGCTACGGACTAGTAAAAAAAGCAGTCGGGCGTTCTATAAATAAGAGACAGCCATACCCGGTTGATCCTTTCTGGGAACTGGCGGCAAAAAAACACGCTACTGTGATCTGCAATTCAGATGCGCATCAGAGCAAAGATGTAATTGTCAATGCGCAAAAGGCGCGGGAATATGCAAAGCGCTTTGGCATTATACCGCTGGAATCATTGCAGCTTACAAAATAACTCGGGATGCTCGTGCCGCTCATGATCGATTTCGAGGATTTCTTTATTCAAGAAGAATGAAAGTACAGTCCTCAATACAACAATCCCGGCAAGAACAATCAGTTCTTTATAGCCTGGCTCAAGAATAGTTTTTATGATATCAGCGGCAATCAGCAGTTCAAGTCCAAGCAATAGATATGCCCCCAGATCTGCACGTAATACTCGCAAAAGCTGGATATTAAAACGGCCGTGCAAACGTTGCAGCTCAAGACGAATAAATTCTACAGCGGCAATAAGTGTACCATACACTACAACAGCAAGACTTATAATACTAATAAAAGCCGCTATTTGTTCAAGAACAAAATACATTATGCATTTCCACTTTTTTCAGGAATAAGCCCTGGCACCATAAATTCAGCAGGTATACAACATGGACGACCCTCATGAGTCACAGATGCCCATGTAACCTCCGCATCAGCACATATGGAACCATTTTCCTTGTATATTTTCTGATGAAACGTTCCGGTAACTTTCTTCAATTTTATTGGTTCGGTCTCAATAAAAAGCTTATCATCAAGAAAAGCAGAACCTTTATAGTGAATATCAACATGCGTTACATACAGATAATAACCGCTGGATATCAGTTTTTTATAATCAAAACCAGCCGCATGTAGAAATTCCATACGCCCGTATTCAAGATAATTTAAATATACCGCATTATTTACATGACCGTATGAATCACATTCATAAGTACGGACAATATGTTCAGCTGTCTGTTTCATAATGCGCATATTATAGCTTTTCACCCCTTTCTTGACTAGAGCAGCTGATTACTATACAAATATAGATATGATAGGCTTTTTTCTTAAAAAAAATTTTTATGATGGGTGGGACAATCTGTTTCTGCTGGCAGGAATAAATATTATTATTGTTTTTCTTTTTATTGGTATTTTCTATGCTGCAAGTCTGATGATTGCACAGGCATGGCTGTTTACAGCCATACTCCTGATATCTTGTCCATTGTTATTTATTTTAATTTTCGCTTTTGGCAAATGTGCTGTTTTAATTGCAAATTATAAATCAGTAACTTTTAAAGAATATTTTTCCTATACTAAGGATGTCTGGCGGGATGCATTGTTATTTGGGGTCATCTGCGACATGCTTGTACTGTTTGCCTCAATAAGCATTCCATTTTATATACAAATGGGTACTATTATTGGAACTTTTCTATCAGCCCTTTCATTCTGGATCTTATTCATCGCGTTTCTATCGTTTCAGTGGTTCATTCCGCTGCGATATCTGTTGCCAGATGACTCCTTCATAAAAACCTTAAAAAAATGTTTCATAGTATTTTTTGATAATACCGGCTTCTCTATTTTTATGTTCTTCTATACATCTGTGTTGTGGATATTATCTCTCGCAGTATTTTTCATTGTGCCATCTGTCTGCGGTGCAGTGCTTGCGCACACAAATGCATTGAGATTAAGATTATATAAATATGACTGGATGGAGAAACATCCAGAGCTTACGCCTAAACAAGCACGCGCACAGATTCCATGGGAAGAATTGATCGCCAATGACAGAGAAACAGTTGGACCACGAACTTTAAAGAATCTTATTTTTCCTTGGAAGTAGAGGCATACAATGCCCACTGCGGAGGCTCTGGCACATCAAAAGACAATTTTTCTCCGGTAAACGGATGAGTAAATACCAGAGACCTTGCATGCAGACATAATCTGTTATCAGGATTAGTACGAGCTCGATAAGAAACATCACCGGCAACAGGTAATCCATACGATGCAAGATGAGCCCGTATTTGGTTTTTTCTGCCTGTTTCAAGTTCGCACTCTATCAACGCGTAACCAGCATTACGCGACAAAACTCGATATCGTGTTATAGCTGTAAGTGGTGTTTCTCTGCCTGTATACTTACTTTTATCAACAGCATATGACTGATGATAGGCGTTAAAAAGTAATGGTCTATCAATAATACCGTCGTCCGGAAGCGGAAAACCATCATCAGTTTGAATTTCGCAAAGAGCACGGTATCGGCGTTCCGTGACCAATGTTCCCCAATTATCCATCAGCCGTTTTTTCGACTGAGCAGAAAGCGCCAATATCAGAACCCCAGAAGTATCTCGATCAAGGCGATGCACCACAGCAGGATGTATTTTCTTTGATACCAATCCCCGTTTTCTGCGCATATCATACAAAATGTCAAGTACAGTTCGTGCTGTACTGCCTGGATATGAAACTGTTAATAAACCTGACGGCTTACATACAACCGTCAGGTATGCATCTTCATACAGAATATCCAGAAAACGGCTGCCCGTTTTATTTCTGTGCGACATTACGCCCATATAAATCTGAAACGCGACGGAGCCAATCTATCTGCTCAGAACAATTGAGCATTTCAGGTATCATACGCCATACCCAGTTTTTGCCATCTGCTGTAGAAGGCGTATTTATCCGCCCCTCATCACCAACTCCGAACAAGTCCTGCAATGGAATAACAGCAAAATCAGCACATGATGCAATCGCCTCTTGGACAAGACGACGGCACAATTCTGTTCTGGAAAACGAAGCTCCCGGACCACCAATATACTCACTGATCAATGTAATTTCTTCATCAGACGCGCTGTTCAGCCACCCCTGCATAGTCTGATTATCATGTGTTCCTGTATATACTACACAGTTTTGTATATACATATGAGGAAGGAACGCATTTGTCATTCCATGCTGACCTGCCTCATTCATATCAAAAGCAAACTGAAGGATTTTCATACCCGGCAAATTAAAATCATCCCGAAGAGCACGAACTCCCTCTGTAATTAATCCCAAATCCTCTGCAATAATTGGAATATCACCAAGTGCATCTCTGATCGCATAAAACAAATCATGTTTTGGTCCTGGTTCCCATTTACCATTTATTGCTGTCTCTTCTCCGGCAGGAACAGCCCAGTAAGCTTCAAACCCACGGAAATGATCAATACGAACATAATCAACAAGATGCAGCATATGACGAATACGGGCAATCCACCAGTCGTAGTGTTCCTTTTTCATCGCATCCCAGTCATATAATGGGTTACCCCATAGCTGACCATTTGCACTGAAATAATCAGGCGGAACCCCTGCAACAACAAGAGGCTGTCCAGCATCATCAAGAAGGAACAGTTTTTGATTTGACCAGACATCAGAGGAGTCAGACGCAACAAAAATAGGGATATCGCCTATTATCGAAACACCATTATCGTTTGCATATTTTTTAAGCGCCATCCATTGCTGGAAAAAGAAAAATTGAATAACTTTATATACTTCTATTTCATCCTTGTGATTAGACTGCCACTTCATAAGTGAGTTTTTCTCACAGGAAGCAAGATCTTTCGGCCAGTAATTATTCCATCTGGCACCGGTTACCCCTTCTTTCTGTGCCTGAACATCATAAAAATCTTTAATGCTCATAAATAGAGCATAATCATTGAGCCAGAATGCGTTTTGTTCAGAAAACACTGCATATGCATCCTTATCCTTTTGCGCCGCATTCTTTGTAAATGAACCAGCAATAGAACGCAATAAAGGCATTTTCCACCAGACAACAGAACCAAAATCTACATTGCCATTATTACGAATATAATCAGGTGGAATGATATCAGCAGTCTGAGCCCAACCGCTCTCAACAAGCATATCCAAATCGATCAGCAGCGGATTTCCTGCAAAAGTTGAAAAAGACGCATATGGAGAATCACCATATCCTGTCGGTCCGATCGGAAGAATTTGCCATAACGACTGTTTTGCAGCTTTTAATACATCAATAAAACGATATGCCTGCTTTCCTATAGTCCCTATACCCGGTGTGCCGGGAAGGCATGTCGGATGCAGCAGCACCCCGCTGAGTCGGTGGTCTGCATTTTGAATTGCCATGATAAAACACTCCTAGCTGTAAAATAGTTATACAAACTATAACATACCATAAAGGATTTCTCAAGTTTTCAGTTTTTTTGATAATAATTTTGTAATTTTAACAAAAAACCGGCAGGTATCTATCTGCCGGTTTTTATTTTCATCATTATAGATGAGATCTGCCTATCTGTCTGTCATAAGCAATGTCTTAGAGTCCAAACGCAAAACTGCATCTGGTGACTTTTCATTGCGCAGTTTCAGGATTTGAACCTGTATTTGATCCGGCTTAGGATCAAGGTGCATAATACAATCAAACATCTCAAGCAGCTCAGCAGGTAATGTTTCGGACAATTTGTTACTTTCGCAGTTTTCACTAAACCAAACCTGAATACCAGATGTTTTGGCAAATTCAACAAAAGTTTTCAGATCAGCAGCCGCAACTTTTGAAAAATCCATGCCATCAACTGTCATAAACTGCGCTTTTATTCCACCCTCAGCAAGAGCACGCAGTGTAGTAACAATCTGATTAAGAGAAACTGTATCCTGATTAAAATTCAGAATAATCCGCTTTCGTACAAGTTCCTGTCTGATATCAGAAATGTTAGCGACGTTGCGTTTTTTTGCAATTTCGTCAAAAATATCCGTATACCATGTAATTACGTTCGCAGAATGTTGGTCAAAGGAAACATGCACAATCTGTTCATCTCTCAGAAGCGCATCAACACCAAACTGAACAAGAACAGATGTTTTTCCTAAACCTTTTTTTGCCGTAATCAAACCGATTTCTCCAGCCTTCATACCGCCTGTAAGATTATCAAACAGACGAATCGGACTTCGGTCAAAAAGTTCCTGTGCTACCATGTACAACTCCTTTTATTTCTGCTCTTTCTTGCGTTTTTCCTCATATTCCTTTATGAGACCATCAGCGATACTATTGGGCACTTTACCATACTTGAGGAACTCCATGGAGAATTCAGCCTTACCCTGTGTTAAAGACCGCAAAACAGTCGAGAAGCCGAACATTTCACTAAGCGGAACCTCAGCATCCACTCGGGAAAAATTATCATCTTCTGTAGAAGCAACAATGATACCACGGCGCTGATTAATAACGGCAAAAATATTTCCCTGGAACTCAGTTGGACCTTCAATAGATACCTTCATAATGGGTTCCAGAATTACCGGCTTTGCTTTTGCATACGCTTCACGGAACGCACCGATCGCAGCCAATTGGAACGCGATATCAGAAGAGTCTACAGGATGTGATTGACCATCATTAATAGTACATTTTACTCCAACAATGGGGAATCCAATCAAAGAACCCTTGGTCATTGCAGCCTTAAAGCCCTTATCACAGGAAGGTATATACTCATTGGGAATTGCGCCACCTTTAATGGCATCCACAAATTCGTAATCTTTATCATCAATCGGTTCCATAAAACCAGCTACACGACCATACTGTCCGGAACCCCCCGTCTGTTTCTTGTGAGTATAGTTAAAATCAGCATGCTGAGTAATAGATTCACGATACGCGACCTGAGGCGCTCCAGTTTCAACATCACATTTATACTCACGGCGCATACGTTCTATATACACATCAAGATGGAGCTCTCCCATTCCTTTTATAATTGTCTGATTTGATTCAGGATCAACATACGTCTGGAATGTCGGATCTTCCTTTGTAAAACGGTTCAGCGCTTTTGCCATCTGATCCGCAGCTTTTTTATCCTTCGGAGTAATAGCCAGAGAGATAACAGGCTCAGGTACATACATGCTGCTCATGGCATAATTCAAACCGCCTCCGCAGAATGTATCCCCAGAAGCACAATCAATACCAAAGAGCGCAACAATATCTCCAGGCACACCTTCACTGATATCTTCCATACTTGCTGAATTCATGCGAACAAGCCGCCCAATCTTAAACTTTTTGCGAGAGCGGGTATTATACAGTTCTTCACCTTTTTTCAAACACCCCTGATATACACGCACATATGTCAACTGTCCATACTGACCATCTTCCAGCTTAAAGCCCAGCGCAACACAGGGACTCTTTTCATCACAGGAAAGTTCAACCTGTTCCTCGTTTTTATCAAGGTCAAGTGCGTAGTTCTTCACTTCAGAGGGATCAGGCAGATATTTTGTCACACCATCAAGCAACGGCTGAATACCTTTATTTTTATAAGCAGAACCAAGGAAAACAGGAACAAACTGTTCGGCAAGAGTTCCCTTACGGATTGCGGCAACAATCATTTCTTCTGTTGCATTTCCTTCGAGCACCGCTTCCATTAATTCATCAGAGAACATTGAAGCCGCCTCAAGCAGCTCATCTCGGTATTTTTCCGCATCAGCCTGCAAATGAGAAGGAATTTCAGCATAACGCAGCTCTGTTCCGCTGTCACCTTCAAAATAAATCGCTTTCATGGTTATCAAATCAACGACACCTTCCAGCTTATCTTCAAGGCCAATAGGAATCTGCATCATGTAAGCATTAAGTCCAAGCTTTTCTCTAAGCTGATTACGGACTTTAAAAGGGTTTGCTCCAGTACGGTCGCATTTATTAACAAAAGCAATACGCGGAACATGATATCGCTTCAGCTGGCGGTCTACCGTAATAGACTGTGACTGAACCCCGCCGACAGAACAGAGTACAAGAATGGCACCGTCAAGAACACGCAGAGAACGCTCAACTTCCACAGTAAAATCGACGTGGCCGGGTGTATCAATAACATTGATTGTGTAATCTTTCCACTGAACCTGTGTTGATGCAGACTGGATGGTAATACCGCGTTCACGCTCCAGTTCCATGTTGTCCATGACAGCACCGACACCATCTTTACCACGAACTTCATGAATTGCGTGAATTTTATCGCAGTAAAACAGAATACGTTCTGAAAGAGTTGTTTTACCGGAGTCAATGTGGGCGCTGATACCGATATTCCTCATTTTGGAAATATCAAAGCTCATATTGTATCTACCTCTCAAATATAAATTTGCAGTACCATTTGCAATACCTGCAAGTATCTACAGTATAACGCCATATAGTACACCATAAAGCAGATAAGTTTCAAGTCTATACTTTTTACTATGAGATTTTATCTATGCAATAAAATGGCATAAAACCATACTTACTAAACACATAAGACACATCCGATTAACAACTATGCAGTCTCTCCGCAAGCAATGTCACACCTTCAATAAGAGCGATATGTTCCTGCGGAGCAATCCGTGCATATAGTGTCTCAGGAGAATCATCCGGCATAACCGGTACAGTTTTCTGCAATAAAATTTCTCCAGTATCACAGCCTTTATCAACAAGATGCACCGTGCAACCAGATTCCTTTTCCCCTGCTGCCAGGACGGCTTCATGGACATGATGCCCCCACATTCCTTCTCCTCCAAATTTAGGCAGCAAAGATGGATGCAAATTTATAATACGTCCTGCATATACAGCCAAAACTTCTCCACTGAGAACAGTTAAAAAACCAGCCAGAACAAGCGCTTCGACCTGATACATACGAGCTTTTTCAAGAACAAGAGACGACACTGCTAACTGTTTTTCATCACGGGTTGCGGTACGTGCCTGAACAGAACCAAGTGCTGCATACGAACTAACCACTTCAGTCGGGATACCAGCAGAACGTGCACGATCCAAAGCGAAAGCAGCTTTCCGATCACTGAATACAGCGCAAATTGAATACGGACAGACTGCTCCACTTTCCGACAAAGATTGTTCTTCATCTATCAAAGCCTGCAAATTCGTTCCTCCGCCGGAAACGAGTACAGCAATACGAAGCGGAGTATGATTTTTTATACACGGCATTTCTGATAGCATACAAACTCCATTCCAGCGATTTAGAAAAATAAAACCTGTTTTTCCTGTGTGTCAGCTTCATGATTGGCACAAATCACTTGTCCGATACGAAACACTTTCATTCCAGCACACAACCCCGCATTGTTTCCAGCAGCAAAAGACTCAAGATGTGCAATCACAGCAGCAGCTTTATCTGCATCAACGGACAAAACAAAACCTATCCCCATATTAAATGTATTATACATACGTTCAGGATCTGCCCCTCTGCGGACAAGCTCTTCAAAAACAGGAAGAATATCCCAACTGCCTTTAGTAATACGTGATATAAGAGGAAACAAACCTGCTTTGTGACGATTTGTATTTACGGCTGCGTACATACGAGGGATATTTTCATAGAAACCGCCGCCTGTAATATGTGCCATTCCATGCACAGCTCCCGGGTATGCAGAAAGAACAGAAAGCACAGGACGAACATAAATACGAGTTGGATCAAGTAATACATCTCCAATAGTCCGCCCTTCAAAAGCCGTGGTATAATCAGAGATAAGTTTGCGTACTAATGAAAATCCATTAGAATGAACACCGCTTGATGATAATCCAATTAGGACATCGCCTTCGGCAATATTTTCACCGGTAACAATTTCATCTTTTTCAATAATGCCAACTCCAAATCCGGCAATATCATACTTACCAGCATCATAAAATCCTGGCATTTCAGCCGTTTCCCCGCCCAATAGGCTACATTCACTTTCAATACACCCTGCAGCAACACCTTTCACAAGCTCCGCGGCAACAGAAGCATCAAGTTTTCCGCAAGCTATATAATCAAGAAAATAAAGAGGACGAGCACCAGTACAGAGAATATCATTAACACTCATCGCTACACAGTCAATTCCAACTGTATCATATTTTTTCAATGCAAAAGCGATATCAAGTTTTGTTCCTACTCCATCAGTTCCTGAAACCATAACAGGATGGCGCATACCAGGAGGAACCTCAAACATACCAGCAAAACTTCCCAGTCCGCTAAGCACTCCGGGGATACGGGTTCGTTCCGCGTAATCTTTATATCTGCCGACAGCACGGTAGCCTTCTTCAATATCAACTCCTGACTGACGATAATCAATCATAAGAACTCCTCTTTTTGCTGCAGTAATGTACACTCACAGCAGCGTTCTATTATTTCTATAAAATATCCGCTTACTTTGTACTTGACTGGCGGCGCATGTATTCAAGCACCGGCTTTACATATAAGCGATCCTCAAAAGTAATATGCTGATACAGCCATCTATCCAAGAATTTTGCGAAATGAATAACGGTTTGCAAACCTGATTTATCAAAATCTTTCAACATCTCGGCAATTTGAGACAGACAGCGTCGATGACTCTGTTTATGATCAGCCAAATGTTCATACCCAACTGTCGCAAGCAGTTTTTCTTCCGTTTCAAAATGGTTACGGAGAGACTCAAAAATTTTACGCATCTTATCGGATAAGGATGTCTGCCATCCCTGAGAAGATGAATAAGATCTTTCCTCAGCGATTCCCTGATACAGAGAGTTGCATAAATCACACAGCTCTTGATGCTGTTTATCTATAAAAGAGATTCCAAATCTGATTTTGTTATCCCAATCAATAATACCGCGTGCTGTTTCAGCCACAAGCATAACTCCTTATTTGTTTATTTACTATACAGGATGATCACACATACTGCAAGTATATTTACTCACGCAGCGTTAGACGGTCCTGAATTTGGACTGTTTCCACCTCTAGTCAAATATAACAGAAAATTGATAGAACGCAGCGCCCGTTTGACAGCCTCCCGCAGCGGTGTTGTCTGAGTACTTCCAGGATGCATCATCAGCACCTGCTGCATTACTGAATCCATTGCAGGCGGAACAGCGCCAAATAAGGTTTGCATTTCTATCTGAGAGAACTGCCGGTTATACTCCGCAGGCATAGTATCTTTTGGATAAAAACGGCACGGACGCCAGCGTATATTTCCGTCTTTTCCCCGATCTCCAGAAAACCCAAACAACCTGCAAACTAAAGTGCGTCCTCCATATACAGTACAATGGTACGGAGTTTCCGGATCATAAAAGATGCAGCCTTGTTTTTCTGGACCCAGAGGTGCATTATACGTTCCATTCATCAGTTGCTGTGCTTTTTCAAATTGATGTTCCAGAAGCCAGCATGCCAAATACAGCGCTTCCTCTTCGAGGATATCAGGCTCAAAATTCTCACAGCATTTACCGCATCCATGAGAACATGAAAACGGTCCATTTTCTTTCCATAGCTGTTGCTGCTCAGCAATCATCCGATAAATATTTTCCATATTTTGAATAAGCGGATAAATAGACGTTCCTTCTAAATCCATACGGTTCATACCTGTATTATACCATTTTTTACCATATCTGAACATTACTCCCTATATACAACCATTAAGCAAATTAAATTTATTGACAGGTCAAATAACCGGTTGTATCCTTTTTTTATGAAATATGATGTTGTTATTATTGGTGCTGGTATCAGCGGCTGCTGCATTGCCCGAGAACTTTCAAAATACCGAATAACTGTATGCATCCTTGAGAAGGAAAATGATGTATCATGCGGTACTTCAAAAGCAAACTCCGGTATCATACATGCCGGATATGATCCGCCTAATGGTTCATTAATGGCACGTTTTAATGTAGAAGGGTGTGCCTTATATCCTCAACTTGCAGAAGAGCTTAATTTTGATTACCGGCAAATTGGCAGTCTTGTACTCGCTTTTACCAAGGATGAACAACAACATTTACAGAAGCTGTATCAGCAGGGACTTAAAAACCGCGTTCAGAATTTACAGTTACTAACTGCGGATAAAACAACAGAGTTGGAAAGAAACCTTTCTCCAGATGTCGTTAGCGCGCTGTATGCACCAACAGCAGGCATTATCTGTCCATATCAAGCAGTATGGGCCTTTGCAGAAAATGCAGTACAAAATGGCATAGAACTGAAATTAAATACGCAAGTATGCGCAATAATCAAAGATAATAATAGATTCCGCATACAGACTGGACATGGACAAATAGAAACAGATTATATAATTAATGCTGCAGGACTGTATGCAGACCATATTAATACGCTGGCAGGAGCACAGCAGTTCACTATTCACCCACGGCGCGGAGAATATGTGTTATTTGATAATAAATGTAACGGACTTGTTAATCACATTATTTTTCAGACACCGGGAAAACTTGGCAAAGGAGTCCTAATTAGTCCCACTGTTGACGGGAACATACTCGCAGGACCGAACGCGATTGATGTAAATGATAAAGATGATACAGTTACCACCCAGACAGGGCGTGATTATGTACTAAAAACGGCAGAACGCAGTGTTCCAGCTCTTCCTCTGAGAAATATCATCAATTCTTTTGCCGGGAACCGGGCAATTCTCTACAAAAAAGATGAACAGACAGGAACAGAAACACAGGTACATGACTTTATTATAGAAGAAGATCCTACCGTCCCGCATTTTATTACCGTTGCCGGCATCACCTCGCCCGGACTGACAGCAGCCCCGGCGATTGCCCGATATATACCACAATTACTCGCACAATCAGGTTTAGTTCTAATACAAAAAAAAGATTTTGACGGAACACGCAGCGGCATACCTTCTTTTAAAAGAGCTGATACAGAAACACGAAAACAACTTCTCACTCACAATCCATTATACGGCAGAATTATCTGCCGCTGCGAGATGATCACAGAAGCAGAGATCGTTGCGGCTATACACTCTCCTGTTGGCGCTACAGATCTTGATGGTATTAAACGCCGTACCCGCTGCGGAATGGGACGCTGTCAGGGAGGATTCTGTGTCCCTAAAATAACAGACATTCTTTCCAGAGAACTTGGCATTTCCATGACGGATATTACTAAATGCGGACAAAATTCCTTTATATTAAATTCTCAAACACGGAAAAAGAATAGCGGAGATAATATATGACCAGCATCTGCGACATTGTCATTATTGGCGGAGGTCCAGCAGGACTGGCGGCTGCGGCTGCGGCATACAGAAGTGGTGTTCATGATATTATTTTACTGGAGAGAGATATCAGACTCGGGGGTATCCTGCAGCAATGTATACACAATGGATTTGGGCTGCACCATTTTGGCGAAGAACTCACCGGACCTGAATATGCCTCACGATTTATTGATGATATACAGGAACTTGGAATTACATATTGGACAGATACAACTGTTCTTGATGTTGAACAGATACCTACTAAAAATCGCCATTTAGTTACTGCCGTCAATACACAAAATGGACTCATACAACTGCAAACAAAAGCAGTCATTCTGGCAACAGGCTGCCGGGAAAGAACAAGAGGCGCTCTTACCATTCCAGGAACACGCCCCGCAGGAATTTTTACCGCAGGATCCGCGCAGCGATTCGTAAATATTGACGGGTATTTGCCAGGAAGAAAAATTGTTATTCTTGGTTCAGGAGATATCGGTCTTATTATGGCCAGAAGATTGACACTTGAAGGAGCCGAAGTAAAACTCATCTGCGAAGTAATGCCATTTTCTAGTGGTCTTGCACGCAATAAAGTTCAATGTGTAGAAAATTTCAACATTCCGCTTAAATTCAGCCATACAGTAACTCAAATCCATGGTACACACCGGGTAGAAGGAGTTACCGTATCAGCTGTCGACAGCAGCAGAAAGCCACTACCGGGAACAGAAGAATATATAGAGTGTGATACATTGCTGCTGTCTGTGGGTCTTATTCCGGAAAACGAAATCGCATTAAAGAGCGGTATACAAATAGATGCCGCCACCGCAGGACCTATCGTTAACGAACACAAAGAGACTACGGTGCCGGGGATCTTCGCCTGCGGAAACGCAGTACATGTACATGATCTAGTAGATTTCGTCACCACAGAAAGTATGTGTGCTGGCAGCAATGCCGCAAAATATGTGCTGAATACCACACCTGTCAGCAATGATCAGCCTGTTTCCGTGCGGGCTGGAAACAGAGTACGCTATACAGTCCCCCAATATTTATCTCAAAACACTACTGAAAATGAAAACGGCTGCGATATCATGCTGAGAACAACAGATGTATACAGAAATATCAGCATTACAGCTTACAGCAGCCATAAGCGAATCGCAACTCAGAAAAAAAACGTAGTAAGCCCGGGTGAAATGCTCAGTATACACCTCAACAGATATCAGCTTCAGCAGATAAAAGAAACACTAACAGTATCTATTGAGTTGCCCGAGGAGGATATTGATTGATGGAACATAAAACAATGACCTGTATTATCTGTCCAATGGGATGTCAGTTGACAATAGAAACAGAAGAATCAGATATACTCTCTATCTCAGGCAACACTTGTCCAAGAGGCATTGAGTACGCCAAACGTGAATTAACCGACCAAAGACGGACATTAACTTCTACCGTATCCGTATCAGGAGGAGAACTGCCCCTTGTGCCAGTAAAAACAGCACAAGAAATCCCCTCAAAGCTGCTTTTGCCCAGCATGGAAATAATCAGACGCTGTCATATCAGTGCACCAGTCAAACGCGGTGATATTATAATTCCAGATATTCTGGGTACTGGAATACCAGTTATCGCCTGCGCTGACGTTCCAGTCACCAATAAAGAAACGGCATCCGTTTAAAATATGCGTACGAGTCACATACACGATACTTTTTATATAATTAAAAATTAAAATCAATTTTATTTTAATCTTTATATGTTTTAAAATAAGATTAAAAATACCCCGAAAAGGCTATAAACAGATCGAAATAAGATTATCTTTTTATCTGTTTTACAATGTATATGCTGCGAACAGATCAATTCCTTGACACAGCAGACTCCAGCTACCATAATAATAATTATGAAGCAGACTTCAGAACCAAAGGCAGCGTTGTTTGATCTTGACGGTGTTATTATTGATACAGAAAACCAGTATACCGCATTCTGGAATATGATCGGTCGGCAGTATCTGGGAGAAATTGATTTTGGACACAAAATAAAAGGTACAACACTACCGTTTATTTATTCAACGTATTTCCAGTACATGAAAGAAAAACAACCCGAAATTACCGCAGCGCTTGATACATTTGAATCACAAATGCAGATGGACTTTATCCCCGGATTTCAGACATTTTTTAATATATTGCGTTCGCACGGCTGGAAGACAGCGATTGTAACAAGTTCAAATCAGGCAAAAATGGCAAGCGTATATCCAAAACGGCCCGAATTAAAACAGATGTTTGACCGGATACTGACAGCGGAATGCTTCACACAAAGCAAACCGCACCCTGATCCGTATCAGAAAGGTGCTGCCGCACTGAACGTTCCTATAAACAGATGTATTGTATTTGAAGACTCAATAAACGGTTTAAAATCAGGACAGGCAGCAGGCATGAAGGTTGTTGGATTAACAACAACTAATTCTTATAAAGCAGTACAGCCATTTGCGCATTTAATAATTTCTGATTTTACACAGGCAGATATACATGCCGTAGAAGCGCTGCTTATGTGACTGGTGTACCTGGCTCAACAGGTGTTTCACTGGTAAGAAGAACACAGGTGCTGCTGTCTTCTGATTCACAGCACAGCAGCATACCTTCTGAAAGAACACCGCGCATCTTTGCCGGCTTTAGATTCACCAGCACTAAAATACGTTTTCCGACAAGCTCTTCCGCAGTATAATAATCGACAAGACTTGAAACAATCTGTCGCGGATTTTCCTCACCGACATTAACCATAAGCCGATACAATTTTTCAGCATTTTCAACTTTTTCACAGGAAACAACAATACCTGCGCGAATGTCAAGTTTTGCAAAATCCGCATACTCAATAATATCTTTCATAAAAGTTCCCTTACACAGTTTTATAAGGCGGGAACATCAGTATATCCTGCCCCCGCCTGATTCACCATCACAATACTATAACCTGTTATCCAAATTTGCGCTTTCAATATCCTTAAAATACTTAAGCGTACCAACGCGCAGCTCATCAGTAGCATCTTCATCACAAACGATAATCGCATGGCGGTGCATTTGAAGAACGCTGATTGTCCACATCTGACTTACAGCTTCTTCGACACCATGTTTCACAGCCATCGCCTTATTGTGCCCCGTCGCCAGAATCACCACTTCATCAGAATCGGTAATTGTCCCTACCCCAACAGTTAAAGCTGTCTTAGGCACCTCGTTGATATTTCCGCCGAAGAAACGGGAATTCACAATAACAGTATCATGAGTCAGCGTTTTTACACGCGTACGAGATACAAGAGAAGAGCCGGGCTCGTTAAAAGCAATATGACCGTCAACACCGACTCCACCAAGGAACAAACGAATACCACCAGCTTTTCTGATAGCCTCTTCATAAGCAGCGCATTCCGCCTCAAGATTTTCAGCCATGCCATTCAGGATATGTATGTTTTCTTTCTGTATATCAATATGATCAAAAAAATTGCTGTGCATGAAATAATGATAGCTCTGAGGATGATCGGCTGTCAGACCGACATACTCGTCCATATTAAACGTAACAACATGTTTAAAAGAAACCTTACCAGCTTTATTCAGCCGTATCAGCTCCTTGTATGTACCAAGCGGTGTGGAACCAGTAGGCAAACCAAGTGTAAAGGGCCTGTCTGCGGAAGGATTAAATTCATTGATGCGCCGGGCAATATAATTTGCGGCCCAGACAGAACTTGCATCATAATCAGGTTGAACAATAAGTCTCATATGTAAACTCCTTAGTATTTCCAAATATTACAGAATATTTTTCTTTATCTTTCCGTCTATGACAGATACCAAAACATTAAACTGCCGGTCAAACACAACTATATCGCCATCATACCCCGGAATAATCTGTCCTTTTGTAGTGTAGTGCATAATTTGAGCAGGATTTGAAGTCGCACAGCGAACCGCATCACAAATAGGCATACCGAAATCCACAAGATTATGAACACCTTTGATCATCGTCAGCGCTGAACCGGCAATAACATCATCACTTTTACGATGGAAACACCCTCCTGAAAATACCACTTCTTCACCGTTTGCAAACAGAGGTTCAGTTTCCTGTTCAGTAGGTTTCAGAGCGTCTGTCACCAGAACAATTTTATCAAGAGGCTTATCCCGGGCAACTAATTTAAATAAATCACGATGAACATGCACACCATCAGCAATTATTTCACAGGCCATTTCAGGATGAATGAGAACTGCCCCGACAGCATTGGGATTGCGATGATGCAGTGAACTCATAGCATTAAACAAATGTGTTGAATGCAAAATACCAGCCTGCATACCTTCAACCATGTTTTCATACAACGCATTTGTATGTCCAGCCTGCAATACAATTCCTTTCTTAAGGCAGGACAGCGCCAGTTCTCTCATACCCTTTAATTCCGGAGCGACTGTCATATTGACAATCGTGCCTTTTGACGCGTTCCATAGTCGCTCCATCAAATCGAGATCAACTTTTTTAATTGTTTCAGGACGCTGCACACCAGCACGTTCCGGAGAAACAAATGGTCCCTCAAGATGAATTCCCATAATTCGGGCACCTTCTTCTTTTCCCATTGCTTCATTAATTGCCATAATGGCTTTCAAGAAAGTTTCTTCATCAGAAGAATATAACGTCGGATTAAATGCAGTAACCCCATAATCAGCAAGATGTTTTGACATCTCAAGAATAGAGTTGGGATCTCCATCTTCAGTTCCATATCCATAAAAACCATGTATATGGGTATCAATTAAACCTGGCGCAATATACGATCCCTGCACATCGAATAATTTTACAGACGCGCCAAAATGTTTCTGCTGAAATCGTTTTTGACTGAATACATCTGCTATCTTTCCATCTTCAATTAAAACGGCGCAATTTTCCATCACTGAAAAACCACTGAGCAGCGTTCCGTTATACAAACAGATAGACATAGCACCTCCTTTGTATTTTATCTTTACGTACCTGAAAGATATTCAATGCAACTAGTATACCACATATTTTTCAATAGCGCATTCTTTTTTACTGCCAAAGTTTTATCGATTGTACCCCCATATAACCAGGAGCTACTTGGTATTTATTAAAATATACAGTCACACAACCAAACGCAGGTACAGTAAAAATTTTAAAGTTTTCCGGCTCTGCGGCTGTTCCCTGTTTAATCATACCTTGGATAATATTATCCGGATCTATCTCTGGCGAACATAATCGTTCAGATAACTGTTCCCGTGCAATATCAGACAGATATGCATATACATTTTCCTGTTCAGGAAACAGATCTTCTATCGACAAAAAACGATTAAGTGATATATCCCAGGTAAAAGAAGCTAATAGCGGCATACCATTAGCACCACCAGTATACATATAACCGTCAAGTAAAATACTAATACACTTTGGAGATAACTGCGCGGGCACCCATGTTAACACAAGTTCGCCACGCGCAGCAGAACCTACTTCCGGTAATATATCTGTCATATCAAGAAAATCATTCTGCCAGCGCACAGCGGTAGTACTAATCGCTTTTGATAATTCTGGATAATCAGGGAAGGAAGGAATTTCCATATGCAGAGTGTACGCAGGAGTTTGTTCTTCCATTGTATCAACAGAGACTTTAACAACAGTATCAGAATCAACGCTTACACAAGCCGAAAACAGTATGCCACAACATCCTAACAGAAAAAGAACGATTCTCATATACTCAGTATAACGGTAATACTATTCAAAGACAACAAGCATCTTTATTCGGTATCAGCACTCAGAAAGTGAATTATGGGTACTATACCAAAACAATATATGTTCTTTATTAGAACAAAATATCATATGCCATATTACATTCTAAATTCTTCACCTAAATAAATTTTTCTTGCAATAGGCGACTCCAGAATCGCATTCTTATTTCCCTGTGCTACAATTTGTCCCGAACTGATTATTATCGCACGGTCAGTTATTTCCAAAGTATCACGAACATTGTGATCTGTAATCAAAACACCTATTCCCCGCTTTGCCAGCAGTTCCACCATTCCTTTAATATCACTGACGGCAATAGGATCAATTCCCGCAAAGGGTTCATCAAGCAGAAGAAATTTAGGTTCAATGGCCAAAGATCGGGCTATTTCAGTTCGGCGGCGTTCTCCACCGGAAAGCGTATACGCAGGCTGTTTTCTAATGCGGCCAATCGCAAATTCGTCTATTAACTCGTCAAGCTTTCGTTTGCGTTCAGAGCGGGACAAATCCCTGCGGTGCTCAAGAATTGCCCAGATATTCTGTTCCACAGTAAGTTTTTTAAATACGGATGCTTCCTGAGGAAGGTATGAAATACCAAGATGCGCCCGTCGAAACATTGGCAGTTTCGTAATGCATATATCATCAAGAAAGACTTCACCTTGCGTAGGACGATAAAATCCGACTATCATATAAAAACTGGTTGTTTTACCAGCTCCATTTGGTCCCAGTAAGCCGACTATTTCGCCAGTATGTACTTCAAAATCAACACCGCGAACAACTTCTTTCTTTCCAAAACGTTTATATAGGCTGTTTATTTTAAGAACATGTACAGGGAGAGCAGGCTCAATTCGCTTTTCCTGTTCAGTATCATAAGTAAATGCTGCTTCAGGTATATCCCAATCTATCGTACTCACTGGGCTGTATTCTCCGATTTTTTTTCTGCATTTGTTACTGTTCCGCTGACTCTGCCATCAAGAACTATTTCCTCCGTATCAAGATTCACAATTATTTCCTGCGCCCGAAATGTATCCTTACCTTGTATCACCTGGGGATTTCCGCTCATTTCAAGCAACTGCTGTTTTTTACGATAAATCGCGAATTCAGAAGTACAGGTCGTGTCATCCTGAATAAGTTTGACCCCAATCTGTAAGACAGCAGTATCTGTTTTCTGATTATATTCAATGATCTGCGCATCAGCAATAACATTATTTTCTGTATCAATTAAATGCACAGTATCTTCAAGCCAAGCAATCTCAGATTCACGGTCATAATTCATTTTACCGCACGTAAATTCCATTCCGGATTCTGTATTTTTGCCCAAAATATTTCCTGAAGCAGTTACAAATCTAAAATCGTGACCACTTAATTCTATCGTATCCGCAGTTATCTCCAAATCCTTTGTCTGAATAAAAGCATTACCATCCAACTTGGAATAATCTGCTGAATCAGTACTTTTTCCAGACATACGATCCGCTTTAAATGAAATAGTTTCCGCAAGAGCAATACCGGCAACAGAGAAGTATGCGAATACCGCTAATACACAGAATAATTTATTCATCTGTTTCTATTACACCAGATACCGCACCTGAAAATACATACGTGCGGCTCACACCACTCGCAGCAAATCCAGATCCAACTACAGACACACGAGAATCGCCCTGCCTGACAATCGATACAACATCATCGGTCGCTCCAGTTAGTTGTTCTGATTCGCCATTCCATCTCAACCGCTCACCGGTAAAACTCAGCTGTTCTTTATGGCCGGTAACAGATATACCTCCAGAAAGTATATATGATTCAGTATTAGTATCTGCTGAAAGCAAATCACATACACCATCAGCCGAAATCGATCCGTCGTCATCATATACAGAGAAAGTAATATCTGTCCCATACAACACATCATCATCACGGTACTGCTCAATACCAGCGGCAATCATAGTCATAGAGGCCTTACCACTTTCATATTGCGTAAACTCTGCCTGAAGAAAAGAATATTCAGGGATTATAATATCCTGTTCCTGATTATTTGAACCATACTCAAGTGAACATGAACATACATAAAACATCAATCCAAACAGCAGACAACAGAGAATTCTCACAAGCTCTGATATTTCCTTAGCATTCTGTATATTTTATCGCCGCAAGCAGAAAGGCTACAAAGAGAGGATGAGGTTTAGACGGACGCGAAACAAATTCAGGATGGAACTGCACACCTATTCCCCATGGATGATTAGTCCACTCAAAAGCCTCTACCATACCGTCTTCAGCAAACGCAACTGACTGCAATCCTTTTGCACTTAATTCATCCGCATAACGCCGATCAAATGAATACTTACTGCGATGCCGTTCCTGAATTTTATAATTTGCAGCATTATAGACAGTTGCGATTCTACTGTTAGGCTGCAAGGTGACAGTACAATTTCCCAGTTTCATAATACCAGCAGAAGCCAGCCCAAACTGTTCTTCTGGAAGACTGATAATGGGGTGCTTTGTACTCTGAATGAATTCCGTAGAATCGGCATCCTGCCAATGAAGCAGTGAACGAGCTGTTTCTATTGCCATTATCTGCATTCCCAAATCGATTCCCAAATAGGGAATATTCTTTTCACGAACATATTTGACAGCAATCAGTAATCCAAGAAAACCTCTCTGCCCGTAATTGCCGGGAATCAGAAGACCATCAATGCCTTCAAAAAATGGAGATATATCAACACCCGATTCAAGTATTTCTGCATCAATTTTTTTTATTTCAAGCTGTGCATTACAGCCGGTTACAGCGGCATGAAAAAGTGACTCACGCACAGATTTATAACAATCATCCAGATAATTCTTCTGACCAACTATTCCGATTCGAACGATATGTTTGGGAGCTTGAATTTTTTTAAGGAAATCTGTCCAAATAGAGATATCAGTGGCCTGACTCTTTAAATTCAATTTTGCAATAATACACGCATCAAGCCCCTGGTTATGAAAAGAGACTGGCAACTCATAGATAGTGCGATCAACATCAATAGAAGAGAATACCGCATCAGGAGATACGTTACAAAATAACGCAATCTTTTTACGCATCCCTTCATCAAGCGGAACTTCCGCGCGGCAAAGCAGCACATCAGGCTGAATACCGATTTCCTGCATATTTTTTACAGAATGCTGTGTTGGTTTTGTTTTCATTTCTCCACCAGGCAAAATCGGCACCAAGGTTAAATGCATGGCAAGTGCATTGCCCTTTCCCAATTCACGAATAAGTTGCCTAGCAGCTTCCAGGAAAGGAATTGATTCTATATCTCCGACAGTTCCGCCAATTTCTACTATTACAACATCTGCATTACTTCGCGACCCAACCGCAAGAATCCGGCGTTTTATTTCATCTGTAATATGAGGTATAACTTGAACCGTTCGACCATTATAACGACCTGCACGTTCGTTTTTTATAACTTCGCTATATATTTTTCCAGTAGTAACAGAATTTGCTTCTGTAAGGGTAACACCTGTAAAACGGGAATAATTTCCCAGATCTAAATCTGTTTCCGCACCGTCTTCAGTGACATATACCTCTCCATGCTGATACGGGCTCATATTTCCAGCATCAACATTAATATATGGATCACATTTCATCATCGCAACAGAAAACCCACTGCATTCAAGAAGGCTACCTACAGATGAAGCGGCAACTCCTTTACCAAGACTTGAACAGACACCACCGGTTACAATAATATATTTGCTCATTTGATTATTTTCGCTGCTTACTGCTGTTTTGTCAATGGTGTCAAAACAGCAGTTACACAGCGAAATAAACAACGGATATTATAATTTAAATTTATTTGTAATATTTTGCAAAGTATTGATAGCGTTTTTATTTACTTCTGAATTTTCAGCAATCTTAGATACAGCTGTATCAATTGCCTCTGCGGCAACTGCGATAGCGGTAGATTTTTCATGAACCTGCTGTGATATATTCGACAATCGATTCATTTCATTTAAAATTGTTTCTGTTCCGCTATTCATCTCAATAGATCCATCACGAATCTGGACAGTAACATCTTGAATATCTCCAAGAGCTTCAAGAACCTGTTTACTACCTTCATTCTGCTCAGTCATTGATAATGTAATCTCTTTTATCAATCCTATAATTGAATCAATCTGTGACGCAACCGCATCAAAAGATTTATCCGCTTCTGAGGTCGCTTTAACAATATCAGAAATCGAGGAAACAGCAGCGTTCAATTCACCCGCAATCGCCTTAGATTGTGCGGCAGAATCTTCAGCCAGCTTTCTTATCTCGTCTGCGACAACAGAGAATCCTTTTCCCGCTTCTCCAGCATGGGCAGCCTCAATAGCCGCATTCATTGCCAGCAAATTGGTCTGACTTGCAATAGAATCAATTACACTGTTTGCCTCAAGCAAATGTTCAGATTGAGAGGCCAGGTGATTTACCAAATCCTGAACATTATTGATACTTGATTTTCCATCTGAAGAAGTTTTTCGCAGACTATCAAAATTACTAGAAGCCTTCGTTAAGTTAGAGGAAATAGAATTAATATTCGAAACCATTTCCTGAATCGCCGCTGATGATTCTGTAACAGCGGAAGATTGATTTTCTATCTGATTAGTCAAGCTTTCTATATTTTTCGTTATCTGCGTGATAGTTGCTGATGTTTCAGTTACAGATGCGCTTTGCTCCTCCACAGCGAAATTCATTTCAGAAATACTTCCAACTATGGATGTTACATCGCGTTGTATATTAGAAGAATTATCTTCCAGTTCCAAGGCTATAGATGACATAGATTGGGAACTTGAATTAACACGTGAAATCATATCATGCAGTGTATCAATAAACTTATTAAATGAATTTCCAGTACTAGCAATTTCATCATTGCCATTTACTGCAACATGAATAGTTAGATCTCCTCCTCCTTGAGCAATCGCATTTAGAGTCTGTTCCGTCATCACAAGCGGCCGAGAAATGATACTGCTGAGCATAAAAATCGCTAAAAACAAGATACCCGCAATAGCTATCATTGTAATTCCGGAGGTAACTAGGATAGCATGAGTTGATGCAAGCAGATAATCAGTTGGCACCAGTAAATACAATGTAAACGGTGTATCTGTAATAAATTGCTTAGCCATAAAAAATTTCTTTCCGTCGCGGTCAAAAGAAATCATCGTTTCTGCAGTCCGATTAAGCTCGCCGAAAGCCTGAATTGTAGCAGGATTTAATGAATTGACCTCAACCAGATCAGCAGACTGGAGTGTCTTATCAGTATATTGTTTTAAAGATGCATCATACATTAAATGACTTACAACCTGATCAGCAGTTGAAATCATGAACAAATGAGCTTCGGTACCAAAAACACTTTCAAAATCACTGACTAATCGCGTATATATGTTATCAAGTTCAGAAGCTGTCTGAGTGACATTAACAACACCAACTGATTTACCACCAGCAATTACAGATGAACATGAAATAATATTCTTAACAGATTGCCCCCTTGGAACATAGGCATCTGTTACAAAAGTCTTAGATTGTCCGCTGGTATTATTCGTCACTAACTCAATAAAATAATCACGATCAAGCAACTGGATAGGAACTGCGTTTGGATCAGAATCATTCGCTGTTCTTCTTCCTCCCTGTGCCACATTACCAGCTGAATTTGATTCATATACATATCCATTTATATCTGCAAGACTTATCATATGGATAGATGGATTGACTGCGATAAATCTTTGAAAATTACCACGAGAACGAGCCCAATCCATGTCCTGCACACCCTGTAACTGAGCAGACATCAAAGCAACGCTCCGCGCTGTAGTAAAGAATCCGCTGATACCTTCTCCAACACGACCTGTATATTCAGATAACAAATGTTGCGCCTGCTGTGTACCGTTAGACAATGACATCGAAATAATAATCCACATGCCAATTAAAAAAGGAACTAATGCCGAAACTAAGGATGCAATTGTAATTTTCCATTTTAACTTCATCTGACACTCCTTTTGCTTTTTTATGAATGCATTCTACAAAATAATTTCAAATTTGAAAAGAAATGAACGGTAATTTTTCAATAGTCCGCACAGAAAAAGATTGCTTTTCCCTTCTTCTCACTGTATTATATATGCCGATACCCAGAAAATCAGGAGCAATAATGCGGCATATCCAATGGAATGACTTATATCTTATCGGGAACAAACTTATTGATCTACAGCACAAAAAATTATTTGAAATAGCAGATCGATTGTATATGCTGCTGCAGCAGACGAGTCACAGTAAGACAGATCTCAAAGATATTCTTGACGATCTGTCTGATTATGTAAAATATCACTTCAACTGTGAGGAATCTCTTATGGAAGAAATACACTATCCGTTTATTCGCTCCCATAAACAACAGCATCAAAAAATCACAGAACGTATAACAGCAAATATACAGGACTTTGAAAATGGAATAGATATAGATAGTGAACAACTATATCTATTTGTTTCACAATGGCTCATAGATCATATCATGCTGATTGATAAACAAGTGGCTTTGTATGTGAAGAAAAAACAATGAAACGACTGATCAACTATTTTCGGATATTTCCACAGACAATTTTATCACAACAAATATCTGTATATCTTCTCTATCTGTTCCAATCATAGTTTAATTGTACTCCGGTTCGGAGCCATTTTTTGTCTTCAGCCGTAATTTTCCTTGACACATGACAGGGTACACCAAATGCGACACAATTATCAGGAATATTCCGTGTTACAACGCTTCCGGCACCGATAACAACATTGTTTCCAATCTGTACTCCTGGCAGAATAACCGTGTTTGCCCCAATCCAAACATCATTTCCAATATGAACAGGCAGAGAAAACTGAGCTCCTTTTCTACGAAATTCCCCATACACCGGATGTCCGGTAGCAGCAATAGTCACATTCGGAGCACACATTACATAATCACCTATATAAACATCAATATCATCCACAACTGTTAAATTAAAATTTGCGTAAAAATGATGCCCAATATGGGTATTACATCCATATGAAAAATGGATCGGAGCCTCGATAAACGCGTCTGAACCAATATCACCAAGCAGCTGTAACAATATCTGTTGTTTTGTTTCATAATCAGATGGTCTTGTTGCATTATAATCAAACACAAGCTCTTTTGCCTGCTTCCGTTGAGTTGCAATCACCTGTTCATATTCTTTATCTTCCACTGATTCATGGCCAAATTCAACATACAACAAACCATTTTGCATTTGTTCTCGCAAAGACATAATCTACTTCCGTTTATCAGCAACAGCACGAATAATAGCAGCAACCTCCGCAGATGCTTGCGCATTCAACAAATCTTTGCGCACAGATTCATCTCGAAGAACTGTAGATACAGAAGCAAGAAACTGTATGTGAGGAGATTCAGACTTTTTAGGAGAAGCCAGCATGACAAAAATAGTAGATGGTTTACCATCAATTGACCCAAAATCAATTCCATTCTTTTTGATTCCTATAGCCACACAAATAGAATCAACTCCTTCTGTCTTAGCATGCGGCATAGCAATTCCATACTGCAAACCTGTACTCATTGATTTTTCACGTTCCGAAATATCATGATAGACCTGTTCCCAGTCATGAACTTTGCCTGAATTAGCAAGGAGAGCAACCATTTCACGCAGAACACCAGGCTTATCATCAGCCTTCAATTCAGCACATACAACATTTGGTGTAATAAGTTTTATCATTTCAGGGTCAAATTGAACGCCTGCTTCTGCAAATTCCTTTTTTAAGCTTTCCGTATCACAGCTTTTTTTCAAATCCTGCATTGAATCACTTAAACGCAACACAACTTCATATAACGCAGCTTTTACAAAACCACTATGATCCTGCGATGTCTCAATGGTAACAATATGTTCCTGCTCAATAATAGAAAGAGACATTTCTCCCTTTCGAGCCTGAGAAAGCCCTTCATCCACATTCATCATCTGCACATAAAAACCTTCCGCTTTCAGATCTTTTAGCAGAATATCAACAACAAGATCAGCAATTTCATCGGTACCAAAATCCCATGTCATAGATGCAGCAATCCCCGATCGGGTTTCTTTTTTTGTTCCTCGACCCGGCAATCGTAGAGCCATGTTAAGTAATGGAGGCGCAACAAGTGTTGTTACAAGAGTCATCATAATTACAACACCGAAAAGCTGCTCATCTAAAATACCTGCAGTAATACCGATACCGGCAATAATCAAAGCAACTTCGCCTCGTGGAATCATACCGGTACCAATACGGAACGCACCTTTTGTATTAAATCCAAGCGCAAGTGTAGGAAGACCGCATCCTATGATTTTTGCTAAAATCGCCGCTACCGTATATACAAATCCAATAAAAAGAACTCTACCTGACATCAGCTCGCCGACATTCACCATCATTCCCATAACAGCGAAAAACATAGGCACAAAAAATTCATATAGCCCATGAATACGCTCTTCAATAACCGCAGCAATATCAGTTCCAGACAAAGACAAACCTGTCACATATGCACCAATAATCATTGCTAATCCCTGTTTCTCAAATATTCCGGCAAGTAGTAAACCAATTCCTAACGCACAGATCGAAAAATCGAACGAACCTCTAAAAAATTTGAGAAAGGAAGCTATTTGTTTTGAAAAGACAAGACCGAGAGCTGTAAATCCAAGCCAGATACCAAAAGCACGCCCAGCTATCACACCTATCTGTCCAGCTGTGATACCACCACTGGAACCACTGAGAGCAGACACCACACCAAGAACAACAGCGAGCAAAATAATACCAAGTACATCATCGAAAACAGCTGCTGCAAGGGTTGTAACACCTTCAGGGCTATCCATTTTTTTCTGCTCAGATAAAATACGGGCAGTGATACCAACAGACGTCGCCGTTGACATTATACCTAAGAAAAGACAAACAGGATCCATCAGAGCCCGATGCAAAAGCACAGCCCCTACACCAGCTCCTGCAAAAAAAGAAACAACTACACCACCAATACCAACAATACCGCCGGCAACAGAATATTTCAGAAACAATGCAAAATCTGTTTCAAGCCCGGAAGCAAATAGAAGAATAATTGAGGCAACAGTAGCGAAACTATAAAGTTCAGGACTAACAGCCAAAGAAGCAGAATTTAGGGGAAAAATCCCATTGGGGAAACCAGGCAGTGCAATTCCGCCAAGTGCATATGGACCAATAATGACGCCGGAAAGCAATTCCCCCAAAACAGACGGGATTCCCAGCTTTTTTACAGCCATTCCACCAAGACGAACCACAAATAAAATAATCCCAATTTGCAGAACAAGATTTGCCATTACAGCAGTTATTTCTTCTTCTTCGGCCCAGGCAGCAGACCCGCCCACGAGTAACAGTAAGACAATAATTCCAGATCGAACAGCAAATGTTAGAGTATTCTTTTGTTTTTTCTCCCTGATTTTCATTTTCAGCCCCATAAGTTATTGAATATGATATTTTAAACTAAAATATTATGTCACAATTAATATATTTCTACAACCAGCATCCAAAAGCTAAAACAGTACACTCACCAAGATCCTGTTCACTAATATGCAGATTATACCCCAATAAACAGTGCCATATGATATACAAACCATGCAACGACCCAAGCAGTAAATGTCTGAAACAACATGGCAACAAAAGCATTACGTCTACCTATCTCGCGACGGGTTACAGCAAGTGCCGCTACACATGGCATATATAGCAGTACAAAAGATAAAAATGATATTGCTGCAGCTGGTGAAATCAACATAGTTAATGCTGACTGCAACTCTGTTCCTGTGCCTGTTCCTAATAACACTGCCAAAGTACTAACAACAGTTTCTTTAGCAGTAAGCCCGGTAATTAAAGCAGTAGATAAACGCCAGTCTCCAAAACCAAGCGGCCCAAATATTGGAGTAAGAAACGATCCAATTGAGGCAAGCATACTCTCGTCAGCAACATCAACAACGTTTAACCTGATATCAAGCGTTCTTAAAAACCATACAGCCACAGAAGCGGCACAAATAACAGTAAAAGCCCGATACAGAAAATCCCGTGCTTTTTCACTTATATTTAGCACCATACTGCGAATAGATGGCAGTCTGTATGCAGGCAGCTCAAGCACGAACGGAATAGGATTTCCTCTGAAAATAGTATTACGCAACAATAGTGAAGCAAGAATTGCAACTATTATTCCACCTATATAAAGTCCAATCATTACAAAAGGAGCATGCTTGGGAAAAAAAGCAGTTGAAAACAATGCATATACTGGTAGTTTCGCGCTGCATGACATAAACGGTAAAATAAAAACAGTAAGCTTTTTGTCACGACGGCTTGAAAGAGTTCGTGAAGCCATAATGGCAGGCACAGAACATCCAAAGCCAATCAGCATAGGAACAAATGATTTACCTGATAAACCAATTTTTCTCAATAATGTATCCATCACAAACGCAATTCTTGCCATATATCCAGAATCCTCAAGCAGAGCCAGAAAGAAAAAGAGGACAAGAATTGTCGGCATGAATGATAAAACACTGCCAACACCAGCGAACACACCATCTATAATTAATGACTGTACTAGCGGATTAAGTCCGTATAGAGATAAACATTCGTCAACAGCAGCTATTATCCAATCAATTCCCCAGGAAAGACAATCACTAAGCGCGGCGCCAATAAGACCAAACGTTAAGTAAAAAATCAATGCCATAATACCAAGAAAAATTGGAATCGCAAAAATACGGTGTGTAAGCACATTATCGATCTGTATCGACCGAATCTGTTCTTTGGTTTCTCCATGCCGGTGAACTGTATTTTGCGTTATACGTGCAATATAAGCGTAACGCATATCAGCAAGTGCAGCTTCCCGATCAGTACCCAGCGCATTTTCCATCTCAGTAACGATATGTCCAAGAATATCATGTTCATTCTGATTAAGTTGTAAAACCTTCAGAATGGGCTCATCACCCTCAACCAATTTTGTTGCAGCAAAACGAAGCGGTAAATGCATCGCTGCCGCATGGTCATCAATAAGATGCGCAATTGAATGGATAGCCTGATGAACAGGACCATCACAGAAATCGAGTTTTTCAGGTTTTCTTTTCTTCATTGCCACAATTGCAACTCTCTGCGCAAGCTCTGAAACACCTTCTCCTTTATTCGCAGAAATCGGAACAATATCGATTTTCAACTCATCTGCTAAAGCGTCTACGTCAATAGAATTACCGGCACTGCGCACCTCATCCATCATATTAAGCGCAACTACCATTGGAATCTGCATTTCCATAAGTTGTAATGTTAAATACAGATTACGCTCGATATTTGTGGCGTCAAGAATATTAATCACCGCGTCAGGATTACCAGATGTCAAAAAATCACGAGTGACAATTTCTTCTGATGTATACGGGGACAGAGAATATATTCCGGGCAAATCAACCAGTTCTGCATGTACAGGCAAACCAGAAAACTCCTCACCTTTAAAAAAGGCAGTTTTTATTATACCTGTTTTTCCTTCAACAGTTACGCCAGGAAAATTTCCTACATGTTGATTACTGCCAGTTAATTGATTAAATAATGTCGTTTTGCCGCAGTTTTGGTTTCCAATGAGCGCGATACGAATATTCACAGCTCAACTCCTGATTGCATAGTCATCTGCTTTTGCCTAGAAACACACCCTGAACAGGAACGACAGTCGGTACATACAGATAATGACGGGCTGCATTCTTCTACTTCAATCTGCTCTGCATCTGCGAGACGAATCGTCAACTCATATCCGCGCAGCGATAATTCTATAGGATCCCCCAGTGGAGCAACCTTACGAACAAAAACAGAAGTTCTGGGAGTCAGTCCCATATCAAGGAGATGCCGACGCAGCGCCTTCTCTCCACCAACTTTTGTAATAATCCCGGTTCTTCCCGGTTTAAGAAGAGATAAATTCATAAAACCATCCTGAACACTAACAGGCAAAATCACAGGTTTTCATACTGAGATTTTATCTTTCTAAAAATACCAAGTGTTTCCTCTTCATGTCAATGGATGCAAAAAACAGTTTTAAATTCCAACAACACAGCAACAACAAATACATGGCTGTACTAATATTCTCACTCAGCAATAAAAAGTCAATTAAACTAAAGCAATGTATTTCACCCAGACTTCTTTCTATTTTGCCAACTTTATCCATATAGTTTTATTAATTTTCCAATATAAAGAAAAACCACAGGATTTATCAGAAAAAATATCGGTCTCACATAACCGCATTACACGAAGTACCAGCGGCACAGTCCCAGGAAACTCACTTACATCTAATGGTGGCAGGTTTTCTTCTGTTGCGCTAATTCCATAAATTATTCCAGCAGGCAAAACCAATCCATTTGGAAAAGATATATTTGGAACAAACACTGTTCCTTCTGGACCTGAAAGTTGCAGCGGACGCAATAAGAACTTATTATATACCGTTACACAGCCCAAGACACAATGTTGTATTAAAGACTTCCAAAAAAGAACTGTTTTATCACCCAAAAAAGCAGCAAGAGGATAAAAAGGATACACACATATATTATGTTTCTTATAAAAAATATCGATTAAATGACGACGTTCACTTTCCATTTCAGCAAGAGGTGTATCATGCGGCACCAACAAAGTACATCTTGTTTCATAATCTCCCATACATTTATACTATAGCGTTTATATTTGAAAAGGTGTAGTATTCATACATGGACAAAGTAAATTTGCTTCAACAATCTAGCCATTGCTATTGTAAACAATGGCTAACAGTTCTGTTTATATCAATAATGCTTACATTTACAGCATGTTCCACACAAACACAGTCAACACTAAAACTTGAAACAGAACAAGGCTCATATGCACTGACAGCTTTAAATAAAAACGCCCGCAATGCGGAAACACAGCTAAAAAAAGAAGGCTCGTATTTATATTTTTCTTTTACCCAAGAACAAAAACAATATCTGATGCAAAAACTGACAAAACAAGCACTTTCTTTACTTGTAACAATGCAAATAAAACAAATACCGGAAAATACAACAGGCGACACAGTATTGCCTCAATTTTCCCTAGGATTATTATACCCATATGATTTTTCCAGTCAGGGAAAATTAAAAAAAGAACTTGATTCCAGATCGCTTGTACAGGGTGAATTGTCCTCCTGGGAGGGGCAGACACTAGGCGCAGCTATTACGCTGAATACAGCAGAACCGGCTCATATACCTGCTGGTTTTTTCATATACAGTACAGTATCGCTGAAATTAATTTCCGCATCACTAAAACCTGCAATGCTTGGCTGGGAAACAACACAAACAGCACGTTGTTTTTATTATGGTCCATCTGGCGGCATTATCGCTTCACCAAATGAGGGATTTGATTATTCAGATGCAAAATATATTTTCAATACACAAAATCAAACCGCATACCATTTAACATTCAAGCCAGCTCAGGATATTGGAACACCAAACAATCACCTCCGAATCAAAGCTTCAATCGGAGGTGAAGAAATTACAGTTCGCAGAACAAAAGATACCCAGACAGCTGTTATACCAATTTCAGCACTTGAAAATCCATACGCAGAAATACATATAAAAGAAAATACATCTCTTATCATTGCGGTTGTATTAAAGGCAGGCATATCATCTGAAGATCTACACACAACAGAAACAAACAACATACTTGATCCAATTGCGGCTGATCCTGGTCTTATTTTAAGTTGGAATCAACAACATTGGAGAACACCGGATTATGAACTATTCGCCTGGGATCGTTTTCCTTTTATCCTCTTTTTCGACTTCCGTAATTATGAAGTACAAGATCGTTTCTTAAAACGACTTGCCTTTTTTACAGAAAAGCAGGGATTTAAAGGTAAACTTGCACAAGATTCAGAAATTAATGATTTACATGGGTACAACGCACATGATTACCGCAGTGAAAGCCTTGCCGATTTTTATTCACTTGCAGCGCAATCGCAATTTCCTTTAAACAGTGAGGAACAACTTTTATGCAAGATTCTCGTTAAAAACAATATAATACAGCAAATACAGCTTGCAGATGGAACAACAGTATACACCCCTGGGAAAGGTGCTATTGTTTCTATATCGCGAGAATCTCCTGATTATCTCCGTTATACTTTTACAGCTCATGAAACACTACATGGTTTATATTTTACTGATGCAGAATTCAGAGATATTGTACACCAGGTATATATATCAAGCGATCCCCGCTCTATAGAATTCTTAGAACGATATTTTATTACACAGCCGACACTCCTGTATGATATCAATGATAGGTATCTTATGGAAAATGAGTTTATGGCATATATGCTGCAGCGCCCCACCTCCCAAATTGAAAAATATTTCGCAAAAAATCTAGCAACATGGAAATCTGTAAATCGTGATATTCCGGAACTTGCTGCATATATACGTAACACAAATGCACAGGGATTTAAACAAGCTGCGGAACAACTTTCCCAATATATATTCAACCGTTGGGGCTTAAGCGCAGGCAGAACATGGCTTATTCATAAATAAAGCTCATTTCTCAAAATCAGTAATATGATTAGACAAGGGCTGAAAAGCAGCATTAAATTTTTTTTCTGCTCCCACAGAACTTGGTGGCCCATGCCCTGGCATAATAATAACATCTTCCTGCTGAGATAAAAGCTTTGCTTCAATATTATTTATCAGTGTATGCCTTGCATAACTACTTGTCGTATCACCGATCATACCGGCAGTAATCGTATCACCTGTGAAAAGTGCTTGCCCAATTTTATACACAATTGAGTCAGCACTATGACCAGGAACAGACATATATCCAACACGAAGGCCAGCAATCTGTAGCATACCATCATCTTTCAAAACCATTGTTTCTGATCCAGCAACCTCATAATCTGCAGCATAAATCTTAGGAGTATATATTTTACGAAGCACAGCAAGTCCACGCAAATGTGTCATATGACTATGAGTAATTAACACCGCAACAAGAGAATATGGTTCCCGTTCAATTTGTTCAAGTAATTCTGTTGTAACACGGCATGGATCAATAATCAGAGCCTGACGAGAATCTTCATTAGCAACCAGGTAACAATTAGAAAAACCATCCAAATTGAGATGAAAATAAATTTTCATATAGACTCCTGATTATCGCGCTGAAAAAAAGCTTCTCGGGTATTTGACATGCGAAAAGAAACATTCACCTGTTCTACATCATAAAAGATCGTATTTTTTATATTACAATTATGAAATGATGTATCAGTTAATTTCGCCTGAATAAATCGAGAATTATACAAATCAGAATCATCAAACGAAGACTGATACGCCGTTAGCCCGCAAAAATTATTATGTACTAAATCAGATCCCGTAAATAGAATATGGGAAAAAGTCGCTCCTGCAAATGATGTAAACTGCATATTTGATTGTAATAGACTACAATCAGCAAACAAAGAAAAATCAAACATACACATACGCATACGACAACGCTCAGAATACAGATTACAAAATGTACAGTATTGAAAACAACACCCATAGAACCGTTTATCAGTCAAATCAATATCTGTAAAAATGAGACCAGATGCATTTAATCCAACTATTTTATCATGGGAACGAATATAATTATATATAGAGGATTTTATACCATCAGGATCAGGAGAATGAGCAAGACAATAATTACGGTCTTCTGTAATATTACCATCTCGATCAAAACCGGATAATGCGGTAGACTGGCAAGATGGACAGATACACATATTCTGGGTAAACATAATAATATGTTAGGGCATTGCCTTGCTTTAGTCAAATGGTTATTATACAAATATGTGTTGGAAATGCGGAACCCCGATTGCATCAGATGAAGTGCTTAGCCGTTCAGCGATATGCTCAATTTGCGGTGAATATCTTCATAGTTGTAAAAATTGTACTTTTTATGAACCAGGAGCTCATTATGATTGTCATGAGACAATTGATATATCTGTTTCTGATAAAGAGACCGCAAATTTCTGTGAATATTTTTCACCATGTAGAATGTTTAATAAACAAAAACATCGTGTGCTTTCTGATGATGTACAGAAAGCCCGTAATGCATTTGAGCAATTATTTTCAAATTAATTCATATGGCTGTTGATTTTGCATTTATCGATTCGGGTACGGGTGGAATCCCATATATGAATTTACTGCGGGCGGAATGCCCTGACGCACAATGTATTTATCTTGCTGATACAGCGCATTTTCCGTACGGCACGAAAACAGTCAACGAAATAATTTCCTGTGCGAAAGAAACAGTGGAGAAACTTATTTCTTTATTTGCACCGCACACAATTATTATTGCCTGTAATACAATATCAGTCACGGCATTAACAGAACTACGAAATACCTTCCCTAATACTTTATTTGTCGGAACAGTACCAGCTATAAAACAAGCCGCTGCCGTCACTAAAAATCACATTATAGGACTGCTTGCAACTGATAGAACAATCTCAGATCCATATACAGATAATCTTATCACTACTTTTGCCAGAAAATGCACTGTATTAAAAAGAGCAGATGCAAAATTAGTTAATTTTATTGAACACCAGTATTTTAATTCTTCTGAACAAGAACGCATAGCAGCAATAAAGCCGGCTGTTGATTTTTTTATCAGCGGCGGCGCTGATAAAATTATACTTGGTTGTACCCATTTTATTCATGCAGCCACAGAAATACAAACTGCAGCTGGTAATATGATTCAGATTATCGACTCAAGAGATGGAGTTATTCGCCAGGCTCTTAAAATCAGTGGTCGAGAGCCTTCTCCTCACGCAAAAATAGTTGCAAGCAAATTTTATATAAGTGGATACGCTAATATTGAAGAAACAAACTATTATCAAGAACTCAGCAATAAATTTAATCTCATCTGGGCTGGGAGTATCTGAAGCAAAAAGTAAATAAAAATAAAATAAATCTTATGGAGATATATGTTAATTTTTTTTAAATACCATATTTCATGTTTGCAGATAGTTGTGTTAGCTACATTGTTACTGCCTATCGGTTATATATATTCCGCAGATCTCAGTTCAATTACACAACCAAGTATGCCGCAAACCCTCCTGAACTACACTGGTTCACCAGTAGAAATCTCAGAATACGAAGGCAAAAAACTAAATGAATTAACACACAAACGAACAATAATATTTCAGAATGCACATGTAATTCAGGAAAAAACATTTGATTCTTCAGGCACTCTAAATCTGCAAACAGTCTATTATTATTCTGATGATGGAAACCTGACACATATTGTAGGACTAGATGCTACAGGACAACAAAAATGGAAATATATTTATACCTATGATGAACAAAATAGACTAACTGAAGAAACATCAATAGGTGCAAATAATATAATAGAATGGATAAAACAGACAACATATGATGATCAAGCTTCTACTATAGAGCGTCAAACAATACAAAACAATGGAGAACTAACCTCTGTAGAGTCATTCACGTACAATCAAGATGGGAATATTACAGAAAGTATTACTCGTTATGGAGATGGACAATTACTTAAACGAACTGTTTATACCTATTCAGCAAACGGTCTACTTTCGACTGAAATTCACTATGACAGTTCTGGTCCATATGAAATCGAAACTTATTCTTATCAACAGAATCTCCCTACACTAATCACCTGTACTAATAACAATGGACAAATAAAAAGCATAACTAAATTTACTTATGATGCGGATTCTCACCTGATAACATTGACAGAATTAAATCCTGATAACACAATACGGTCAAAAAAACAGTATATATATGATGCTTGGGGAAATCGGATCTGGATACAGGATGAGACTATTCAGACTCTGTTTGATATCACTTATAGCCAGGAATGCAATTAACATGGCGACCATATTACTTGTAGAAGATAATACGCTTATCAGAGAAGCTGTTGCCGGCTACTTACAGCTTGACGGACATAAAACAATTGAATTTGATGGTATTGAAGGAGTATTTGAGACTATCCAAAGAGGAGGCATAGATCTACTTATCCTTGATATTATGCTTCCAGACGGAAATGGCCTGACACTTGCACGATTAATACGATCTTCAGCAATAGATGCTGATATTCCAATTATTTTTTTGACGGCAAAAGACTCTGAATCGGATAGAATACTTGGTTTTGAACAAGGAGCAGATGATTATATTTGCAAGCCCTTTTCCGCAAAAGAATTGGTCCTGCGCGTACAGGCGTTACTGCGGAGAACACAAATACGAACTGCACAAACCGAAACACCCTTTCGAACATGGATATGTAATGAAAACACAGTATTCATGGATACAGATCGTCATCTGCTTACACTTAATGGAATACAATGTAATTTAACAGGTGCAGAGTGGAAAATACTAGAACATCTCGCAAGACACGAAGGCCAAGTTATTTCTCGAGAACAGATTTTATCGGAATGCCTTAATTATTTTTACGAAGGATCAGAACGAACCGTTGATACACACATAGCCAATTTGCGTGCAAAGCTTGGAGGAGGCTGGATTACTACAGTTCGAGGGTACGGATATCGTTTTGATGGTCAGAGAACACAAAACGATATAACATCTGGTACAGAGGCATGAAGCAGAGTTTTTTTCAAAAAACTTTCTTGGGACAACTGGCCGTTGCAGCCGCAGTAATTGTTATTATGTCCGCCGTATTTTTTGTCGCCATTCGAGCTTCTATTTCAAGTTGGAATCTTGATAAAAAAGGGGATCTTGAAATTCTGTTGGAACAAGTTATTTCAAAGTCATACCGTTTAGAAGGAGGATTATCACCGACACAGATAGCATATGTTCTGCAACCTTATCTCACAGATTCTCTCTACATATATATTTTTGATACTGCAAAAAAACCAATATTACTCATGGAAAAGGGCAAACGAGTTGCACAATCAGAAGTTGAGGCGCATACAGGTTCGCTTTCTTCGTTTTTGGCATTCAATCCACCTGTAGCAATTCATGATGGAACAAAAGAAATTGCCTATATGGCTGTTGATAGTGCCGATTTTTTAGCATATAAAGCAAATCGCATGTTTCTATCAACAATGAAAAAAGCTATTCTCATTGGTGGAATAGGAGCAATTATATGTATTTTGTTTTTATCCCTAACATCGGCTTCTGCACTATCAAAAAAAACAACTGCGCTTGCAGATAGCATTGCGTTGTTTTCACCAGACAAAGAAACACATTTACCACAAGAAACAGGCCTTGAAGAATTTGACCGCATAACAAAATCTGTTCAAACACTCCATCAACGCTTAAAAACAGAATCAAATCTCCGCAGACAGTGGATGCAAGATATATCACATGACCTACGGACACCAATTACTGCAGTACAAATGCAGCTTGAAGGCATGACAGATGGTGTTCTTCCCGCATCAAAAGAACGAATTCAAACATTATTCTCAGAGCTTAAACACATCGAACGGCTCGTTTGTAATCTGCAAGATTTGAGCAGATATGAATCGCCTGAAATGCAAATACATCGAACTTCTGTAGAACCAGCTTCATTTCTGAGTGACATATTTGATAGATTTAGCTTTGCTGCAGGTATACAAGAGATTTCTTTCCTCTGTACAGAAGAACCTGATACAACAGGAGCACTAGCAAAGCCTTTCCAGGCAGATGAACTCCTTTTACAACGATGCGTTTCCAATATTGTGCAAAATGCACTTCAGCATACGGCAGCTCACGGAAATATCACAGTCACACTGTCACAACAATACAAGGAAACACGTCGTTTTATTTGCATTCTTATCACAAATACAGGTACAATTTCAGACACAGATATACCATACATATTTGACCGACTATACAGAGGAGATAAATCACGAAGCTCCACGGGTTCCGGTTTAGGGCTCTCTATAGCACAAGCGATCATCACATTGCATGGCGGAACAATTACTGTTCACAATATACAATCAAAAAATGATACACCACAACAAGTACAATTTACGATAAAAATACCTGCTGATGATATCTGCTATGAATAAAAAAAAGAGCTTTTAAAAGCTCTTTTTTTATTCACAAATGCCGCTATTTTACAACAATATTTACAAGTTTGTCAGGAACAATTATCACTTTTACTAGATCTTTACCACTCATAAAACGTTTTGCACCTTCAGTTGCAAGAGCTGTTTTTTCTAGTACTTCACGGCTTGTTCCAACTGCCGCATCAAATTTATCACGAACTTTACCATTCACCTGCACTACAATTGTTTTATTATCATCAGTACAGAACTTCTCATCGAACATCGGCCACTGTTCATATGCAATTGTGTTATTATATCCAAGTTTTTCCCAAAGTTCTTCTCCCAAATGCGGCGCATAACATGCAAGCATTTTCACAAAACCTTCCCAGATACTCCGCGGAATACTCTTAACCTTTGATACGTCACTGATAAATATCATCATTTGACTAATTGCCGTATTAAAATTAAGAGACGCTGTATCGGCGGTCACTTTTTTGACTGTTTTATGATAACTTTTACGCAAATCAGCAAGTTCTGGTAAGATGTCACCTTCTAAAGAAATATCAGCTATCTCACGATTCGAAATAGCCCAAATTTTCTCAAGAAATCGGTTAACTCCTATCAGTCCCTGAGTACTCCATGGTTTTGATACTTCAAGTGGCCCCATAAACATTTCATACATACGAACAGAATCTGCTCCATATTCGCGTATCACATCATCAGGATTGATAACATTTTTAAGAGATTTAGACATTTTCGCAATCACTCGTTCCAGCTTTTCACCTGTCGTAGTTTCTACAAATACATCAGGTGCCTGTTCAACTACTTGATCTGCAGGAACTAAAGTCTTATTAGCCCTTTGATAAGCAAACGAGGTAATCATTCCCTGATTAACCAACCGCTGAAAAGGTTCTTTTGAATTAACCAAACCTAAATCATATAATACTTTATGCCAAAATCTTGCATACAGCAAATGCAATACAGCATGCTCAGTACCACCAACATATAAATCAACTGGCATCCAATATTCAATTGCATTCTGAGACGCAAAATCTTTTGTATTATTCGGATCAAGATATCGCAAATAATACCAACATGACCCTGCCCATTGAGGCATAGTGTTTGTTTCACGTTTTGCCGGTCTACCACATTTTGGACACTTCGTATTCACCCAGCTGTCAATGCCAGCAAGAGGACTTTCTCCAGTACCTGTCGGTTGATATGTTTTAACATTAGGAAGTTCCAAAGGCAAATCTTTTTCATCGAGCGGCACACAACCGCATTCCGGACAATGAACAAGAGGGATAGGTTCTCCCCAATAACGCTGACGGCTAAATACCCAATCACGAAGTTTATAATTAACGGCTTTTCTGCCTACACCTTTTTCAGAAAGCCACTTAATCATAGCAGGCTTAGTCTGTTCTGTATCCAAACCACTAAAATGACCGCTGTTTATAGTATAGCCGTACGCAGGTGTACACTCTGTTGCCTTAAACAATTCGGGATGCTCATTCTGAAGCTTCGTACAAACAGATTCCTCTTTCGCAGCCTGTTTGAGAATTTCGGGACCTCCAACAGCAGCAGTTTCTTCTTTAGAAGCAACAACCTTAATCACCGGCAAACCAAATTTTTGGGCAAATTCCCAGTCTCGCTCATCATGAGCAGGGACAGCCATAATAGCACCGGTGCCATAAGATGCTAAAATATAATCAGAAATCCAAATCGGTACAAGCTTGCCATTTACCGGATTTACCGCATAAGAACCTGTGAAAACACCTGTTTTCTCTTTTGCCAGATCAGTACGTTCAAGATCACTCTTTTTCGCAGCCATCGATACATAATCAGCTACAACACTTTCCTGCGCAGGAGTAGTAAGACGAGGTACCAGTTTATGTTCAGGTGCCACGACCATATATGTTGCACCAAAAAGTGTATCTGGTCGTGTCGTATATACAACCAACTCTTCATGTGTCGGTTGACCATCAGCATCTGCAATTTTGAACGCAACTTCACCACCCTCACTTTTACCAATCCAGTTTTTTTGCATCAGTTTTACTGATTCTGGCCAGTCAAGATCGTCAAGATCTGCTAGAAGTCGCTCCGCATACGCAGTAATACGAAGTATCCATTGACGGATGGTTTTATGAGTAACAGGAGTTCCGCAGCGCTCGCATCGTCCTTCTTTCACTTCTTCATTTGCGAGACCTGTTAAACAGCTCGGACACCAGTTAATAGGCGTTTCTGCTTCATACGCGAGGCCCTTTTTATATAGCTGTAAGAATATCCATTGCGTCCAGCGATAATATTCCGGAGCACATGTTTCAATCTCTCTATCCCAGTCGTATGAAAAACCGAACGCTTTTATCTGTTCAGTAAAATGCTGCATATTTGCAACAGTGGTAATTCGCGGATGCGTACCTGTTTTTATCGCATAGTTCTCAGCAGGAAGCCCAAATGCGTCATATCCCATTGGGTGTAATACATTATACCCATTCATGCGCAAATACCTGCAATAAATGTCAGTAGCTGTATACCCCTCAGGATGACCGACATGCAGCCCTTGTGCAGATGGATATGGGAACATGTCAAGAACATACCGTCGCTTATCACGGGGATAAGAAGGATCTTCTATTACTTTAAAAGTTTTGTGATTGTCCCAATATGCCTGCCACTTAGGTTCAATTTTATCAAATGGATATTTTGCCATACCTATTTCCTTCTATAAAAATCACTACACAATCTATAAAAATATCACCGCATTATAACACTACGAACTGCTCAAGACAAGCTTGAACAGAATACACTCAAACAACATCTGCCACAACATAACAAATACTAATCATTCCCATCCAAATGTTGCCGGTGGCTTATTTGTAATATCATAATAAACGCCATCTACATACGGCAGCGCGGCAATATCCCTAATAATCTTGTCGAGCAGATCACAATCAATATGCGCGAAACGCGCAGTCATAACATCTTCTGAAACAACAGGGCGAAGTACAATACAACAATGATCAGCGCAAGAAGCAAATGGTAAATTGATCGTAAGATGTTGAAATATTTTATCATACCAACCAGAAGCATGGAGTACATTAAGCATAATTGCATCAACCTCCCTCGTCTGATCAAGGCGCTTTTTATCACAGTATCCTTCTTGAAGAACTGATTGAACACCCGGACGAGCAAATAGATGCACAACAATCCTATTAACGTCAGAAACAGTATTCGTAATAAAAGAAGAAGTCTGCTCCAATATGTTCCATGATGGATAATGGCACAGAAATCCTTGTTCATCCAAAGAAAATTTCAGCACTGCTGGGAAGCGGTATGTTCGAAAATCTCCCTGAACACCAACTGACTTCACAGGAAGCACATCTGTTGATACTGTACATCCCATACGTTCTGAGAGTGATAAGAGAGAAAGTTCTTTGCAAACAGAATTCAGTTCTGTTTCATCAATTGTTTCACCATCATGACAAAGGACATTAATTGACAGCCCTGGGCCGGGAAACGGATGCCGCATAACAAGTTTCCGATCAAGGCCCAATTTACGACCTATCAGACGAACTTCATCCTTATATAAATCTTTAAGGGGTTCAATAATCAAACCTTTTGCAATAAGCTTTTGAATACCATCAACCCGATTATGATGAGTTTTTATCGTATGAGAATTTTTTGTACCACCAGACTCAATAATATCCGGATACAAAGTACCCTGTGCGAGCAGCCAATCATCTTCATTCAAGTGCAGTTTCGCTATAACTTCATTACGTACCGTTATAAAATTTTCACCAACGGCCATTCGTTTTTTCTGAGGATCAGTTTCATGATATATTGCCTTAAGAAAACTTTCTGATGCATCTTCAACAATGAAATTTGTAAATCCTGCTAAACGATATCTTTCTGTGATCTGTGCGCTTTCATTCTTACGCATAAAACCATTATCTATATGTAAACCGAGAACTCTCTCCTGCCCTAATGCGCGATTCAATAGTGCAAATGCTACAGTAGAATCCACTCCACCTGAAAGAAACAACAATACTTTTTTATCTCGCGCATCACGTCTAATACTATCTAGAATTAAATCAAGGACCGTATCCTGATCCCAGTTTTTCTCCATTCCACAGTACAAAGCAAAATTTCTAAATAGCTGATCACCGCACAGCGTATCTTTTACTTCTGCATGAAACTGCAATCCAAACCGGCGACAGCTCAAATTTTGTACGGCCGCATATATACAATCTTTTGTTGAACCAACCGTCTCAAAACCAGCTGCTAGATGTGTAACCGCATCTTGATGACTCATCCATACCTGTGCAGGAAATTCAATTCCAGTAAAAAGAGGACAAGAGTCTCCAGCCGCAGTTTTACTGAGCTGCGCAAATCCAAATTCACCGACCTCTGCACGTTCTACAGAACCGCCATATTCTTTGGCCATAAGCTGATGACCATAACACAATCCCAATATAGGAATATCAAGAGACAATATTTGTGAATTAAATTCAGGAACTGTATCATCATATACAGAAGAAGGTCCGCCCGACAGTATAATACCTTTTACACCGGTAAACGAAGAAAGAGGTTCTGACGGTAACGCTATCTCTGAATAATATCCCTGTAACCGTAACCTCTTCGCAATCAAGTGCGCATATTGGCTGCCAAAGTCAAGCACTATAATCTTATCACGAATCATCACACTACCTCCGCTTTTTCTGACTAATCGCTGCTGCAATAAATTCCCTAAACAGCGGATGCGCTTTGTCAGGACGGGATTTGAATTCTGGATGGAACTGAACCCCGACCATCCATGGATGATTTGGGACCTCAGTAATTTCAACAAGATTCCGTTCTGGATTTACACCAGCAATAATCAGACCCGCATCAGCAAGTTGTTGCCGGTATGCGTTGTTAAATTCATATCGATGCCGATGCCGTTCCCAGACCATATTGGTACCATATGATCGGGCACTAATACTCTCCGGCATAAGAGCACATTGATATTTACCAAGACGTAATGTACCACCAAGGATTTTACCATTCTGATCAGGCATAAGATCAATAACCGGACAAGATGTATTTTTATCCATTTCAGTGGAATTTGCTCCAGCAGCACCCAATACATGGCGGGCATACTCAATAACAAGAATTTGCATACCAAGGCAAATACCAAAATAAGGAATCTTATTCAACCGCGCATATTGAGCAGCACATATCATACCTTCTATGCCTCGATCCCCAAATCCGCCTGGAACAATAATTCCATCGGCATTATTCAAACGTTTTGCAACATTATACTCGTCAACAAGCTCTTCTGCATCTATCCAATCTATAATAACTTCTGCACTATTATGAATACCAGCGTGAAGAAGTGACTCTACAACTGATAGATACGCATCATGAAGTTCAACATATTTACCAACAAGCGCAATCGAAATTTTAGTCGAAGGGTGATACATCCGATCAACCATATCAGCCCAACTTTCAAGATGCGATGGGGTATTTTCTATATTAAGCACTTCACACACCGCTTGACCCAGCCCCTCTTTCTCCATCATTAGAGGGACTTCATAGATGGATTTCGCATTCAGATTTTGAATAATACAGTTACTATTTACATTGCAAAATAACGCTAATTTCTCTCGGGTTGCACTATCTATCGGAATCTCACTGCGCAACATAATTATATCAGGTTGAATTCCCAACCCCTGAAGCTCTTTTACACTGTGCTGTGTTGGTTTTGATTTAAGCTCCTGAGCTTTCTTCATATACGGCAATAAAGTCAAATGGATATATACACAATTCTCAATACCAACTTCATATTTAATCTGGCGTATTGCTTCTAGGAAAGGCAGTGATTCGATATCACCAACAGTTCCGCCAATTTCTGTGATAATAAAATCAACCTCTTTTTCTTGTGCAGGCAGCAACATGCGTCGGCGAATTTCATCAGTGACATTCGGGATAACCTGAACAGTTCCACCATGAAAACCTCCTTCTCGTTCCTTATTCAAAATTGATAAGTAAACTCGCCCTGCTGTGGTATTACTACTTTGAGAGAGACTTTCATCAGTAAAACGTTCATAATGACCAAGATCAAGGTCTGTTTCAGCACCATCATCAGTCACAAAAACTTCACCATGCTGATACGGATTCATCGTTCCTGGATCAATATTTAAATAAGGATCAAATTTCTGATTCACAACCCTGAAACCACGGCTCTTAAGGATAAGCCCCAGCGAAGCCGCGGCAATCCCCTTGCCCAGCGATGAAACGACACCACCGGTAATGAAGATATACTTGGTCATTGTCTGCTCCATAAAAATAAAAGCCGGTGTCATTATACCGGCTTTTGGTATACAACACTATACCATAAAGAACATCTACAGAGCAAGAAAGATATTGATTCTAAATATACACCCAATACGCAGCTTGATGACAATCAAATTATCAAAAATAAAGCAGGTTGCCAGAGAAAGGCAACCTGCCGGAAAATATAAACCACTATTTATTAAAAGTATTGTAAAAAACCGTCTCCTCAATTGCTAATCGCTGTGAATGCCTAGGACTGGGAAGAGCATCAGCGGCAGGATATCCAATTGGAAATAAAGCGACAGGAACAAAATTTTCAGGAATACCATACGCTTTACGGATTGCGATTGGATCAAAACTCATGACCCAAGTACTGCCAAGCCCTATTTCCGATGCGGCAAGCATAAGATACGTGCCAACAATAGCGCTGTCTATCTGCCCGCTATCCATTCCGTCATAACTACGTTTCCATGACACAGCTGTATTGTAGCAAACAAGAAGCACAAGCGGTGCATTAAAATGATATCGGGTACATTCTTACAACGAGGCCAGTTTTTCCGGATCATCTAATACTAGAATACGCTGCGGCTGGGCATTAGTTGCAGTAGGAGCTGCTTGGGCACATCGTAATATATAATCAATTTTTTCCTGTTCAACACGCTGATCTTTGAAACTCCGAACAGAATAACGCTGCTGAACCAAATCACAAAATGTCATACTACGCCTTCCAATTAATTACAGCTTATATTTACTCGTTGAAATAGTATGCCCCTGACTATATACATCAAACCAAACAGCACTGCCAGTCTTTGATTCAAGTGCTCCATAGAATTCTTCCAGAGAACGCACTTTCTTATCATTAACAGCAGTAATGACATCACCATTCTGTAAACGCATCGCAGCAGCAGGTGATTTGGGCATAATATTTGTCACTACAACACCTTCTACTTTTTTATCAAGTTCCAGTTCTTTACGGATATCATCTGTAATAGGATACGCAATAAAACCAGGCCACAACTGCGAATTGTCCGATACAGTATCATCATTACGAGCTTCTATCTTTACCGTAACAGAGACAGGTTTTCCACCACGTATACATTCAAATTCAACTTTCTCGCCAACTGTCAAATCACCAACATCACGAACAAGCTGATCTGTATTTTTAACTGCTTCACCGTTCAATTTAACAATATAATCACCGGCCTGCATACCACCTTTTGCTGCAGGAGAATCAAGGAATATCTGAGAGGCAAATGCGCCTATTTTTCCTTCTACACCAAGTTCTTTTTTATATTCATCTTTAATCTCAACAAGAGAGACACCTAACCAACCATAGGTCACTTCACCATTTTCAATAAAATCATCGATCGCCTTTTTAACATTATTAATTGGAATAGCAAAACCAATTCCCTGAGATCCACCCGATTGAGATGCGATCCAAGTATTAATACCAATAACTTCTCCATAAATATTAACCAGAGGTCCGCCGGAATTACCAGGATTAATTGCAGCATCTGTCTGGATAAAATCACTTACATTACCAATTGCCATACCGCTTCTGCCTGTAGCACTGACAATTCCCTGCGTAACAGTTGAATAGTATCCAAGCGGCGCACCCATTGAAAAACAAATATCACCTGTCTGAACATTATCCGAATCACCAAGACGGGCAACAGGAATAGAGTTATCAGATGATTCAAAAGAAACAAGAGCAATATCTTTACGCTCATCTTTACCGATTAACTTTCCTGTAAAAGTTCTCTCATCATTAAGTTTAACAGAAATCTCTGTTGCTTCACCGGCAACATGATTATTTGTAAGAACATAATACGTTTTACCTTCTTTCCGTACTATTACACCAGAACCAAGGCCTTGCTGTTCATATTCACGCGGTTCACCGTTTCCTCGTGGCATTCCAAAGAAGAAAAAAGGAAAATCATCAAAGGGTGTAGACTGTATCGTCTTTTTTTCTACAACATCCAGCTCAACAACAGCAGGAAGAACAGCTGCAGAGACAGAACGAAACGAAGCCTGTAATGCTTCAGCAGCGGCAATTCCATCCGCAGAAACAGTTGTTCCAGTACGTGTATCAGCAAAAACAGTTACAGCAGAATTTTCTTTTGCTGAGCAGGAAAAAGACACAAAAGCAAAAGAAAGAGCAGCTACGCCAAGCGCTCCAAGGAGTTTTTTAGCCCAAGATTTCATTATTTTAAACCTCCATAAAACATCATGCATGAATAGTTATCTGTTATGTTATAAAGACAAATTAGACTATAAGCAGGTTACACAGTTATTATTGTTATAAAAAAACATCACACAACAATACATTATCAGATAACAATACAGATTTTATGCATACCTTTTAACGGAGGGTAAGTACTTCTGTATGATCAGAGAATACTGCCACAGTATGTTCTGCATGTGCAGATAATTTACCATCAGCAGTCAGTACAGTCCAGCCATCATCCGCGAGAATAACCTCGTCTGTCCCCATATTTATCATCGGTTCTATTGCAAGAACCATACCTGCTTGAATACGTGGATTCGGACCGCGAGAAGGACAATTCGGTATAGATGGATCTTCATGAACAGAAAGCCCAACACCATGTCCACAGTACTCATACACAACACCATAACCGGCAGCTGTAGCAACATCATATACCGCATGAGAAATATCTGAAATGCGGTTTCCAGCCCTACAGGCAGTAATACCTGCAGCAAGACACTCTTCCGTAACAGCAACAAGCCGACGAGCTTCTTCAGCTACATTGCCAACAAGTACGCTAACAGTTGAATCACTTATATAACCATTAAGATTAATTCCCACATCAAGCGATACAATATCGCCATCATGAATATGACGTTTACGTGATGGAATGCCATGTATAACCTCGTTATTTACAGAAATACAGGCAGTTCCAGGAAAATGTTCCTGATGCCACGCTGGTATTCCGCCATGTTTGCGAACAAACTCATAACAAATATCATCTATATCTTTTGTAGACATACCCACCTGTACCTGAGGAATCACATGATTAAACATCTGTGCAAGAAGGTGACATGATTCACGAATACCGCTTATCTGTTTTTCATTCTTCAACCGTATCATAAAAAAAACTCCATCATTGTTTTACATTCAGCAGGAATATGAACTTTACTATCAAGCCGCAACGCCTCATCTAAACAAACGCGCGCAGTATATGCATCGCCTATTCGGCAATAAACACCTGCCATATGCGCCAGAAAGAATGCGTCATCTGTTTTTCCAAAATTCAAATCGAGTGCTCGTTCCCACACATCAAGCGCAAGTTCATCTGCGATAACCCCGTCAATATGCCTACGAAGTATATCACGCGCAAAAGATAAAACTTCTGGAAAAAAATGTCGAAAATATGCGAAAGAGTACTCCATCTCAATAATCTGCTCAAGAAGAATAACAGCATCATAATAATAATTACGAATAGACAGTTCTTCCGCTAAAATAAAACCGTAATCCATAAAATCTTCGCGAGTAAACCAACGCGACAAAGAAAAATGGACAGAAGCAGACGACAGTCTGATAAATTCTGCAACAGCATCGTCTTCTCGATGATGCATCAAATCAAAAAACACTAATTTACAACGGCTTTCTTCATCTGTTCGTGCAGCAAGCCATTCCCGATAATTAAAAGAACCTTTAGTATTATTTGCGGTGTACCGTTCATTAGCAGCAAAAGATGTATCAAATATTGAACGTTGATGCGCATCTGACAGGATTTCATATGCCTGTACAAGTTGCCGAAACTGTTCGCTTGTATCCTCTCCTATGCCGGTATCAGGATGTAATAACTTTGCCTTTTGTCGGTAAGCCCGTTTAATTTCCGCTGATGTAGCAGTTGGTGCAACGCCAAGTATCTGATAACAATTTTCCATATATAGAATAGTATAAAAGAAAATATTCAGTACAAAACTTTCAACCGATTTTTTTCCCTGCCACAGCAGCATGGTCAATATTCTGAATTACTTCAAAATAATCAACAATCATACCTTCTTTTTCCATCGCATGCATAAGATTCTTACATGTTTTATCCGCAAAGAAACCAGACTTTACAACAAGAGCGGCACCTTTTTTTCCGGTCAACGTTCGACAATGAGCTAGAACTTCGCCTATTTTTGGAGATAATTTACTTGAAAACACACCACCGCAGGGAACAACTAATGTAATATATGAATACTGTACATCACTAAAATTGTCCCCATCAGTAAATCCAGACAGCACAGTTACACAATGGCCATTAGAAACAGCAGATTGTTCCAATTGCTTTAATATAGCCTTATTTCGGCTGTTTTCCACTGATAAAAAATGCAATATCAGAATATTCACTCGATCCTTCTTAAACAAGCTTATATAACTGTTCAACATTCTGTTCTTTCACAACAAGAACAGAACATCGCGCATTGCGTAATATCTCACGATTTGCACTTGAAACAGCATCATGTTTAACAACAGCACGATCAGTTGTTACAGAACTATAATCCCCAAGCAAAATCAATCCAGCCCGCATTTCTTCGGCAGCAGCAACAACCTCATACCAGACAGTCCCCTGGCGAAGTTCAGTTTCTATTTTCACATTCTTTGCTTTACCAAGATTTACAACATAATCTAAATACCGTTTTCCATCATGCGTTAGACTTTCTTCATATTCAGAGCTTTCATCCGCAACAAAAAACTTACTGAGCGTCAGTTGTTTCAATGTCGCCGTATCGACAACATATACGGCCTTCAAATTACAATGATACAGTTTAGACATTAAAATTCCATACTGCACAGCGTGAATGGAAGATTCTGAGCCATTAACTAGAACCAGAACATTCTGAAAAAGAGGTTTTATCATAAATTCCTCCCCTGCCGCGATTTTAACGACTTCAATACAAAGACGTTTTCTCGTTCCCGCTCTTCAAGGACACTTTCGATATATACCTTTGTCTCACGAGTTTGCGGAATAACCATCTTATCAAGAGCATTCACCCGCCGCTGTGTTTTACGTACTTCCATAGCTAAACGCCATACTATAGTCCGTATTGAAGCCATTTCTGTTAACAATCTCAAAAGCTCAAAAAATTCTACCATTACTTTATCAGAATCAGCCGAAGTTCCCAAAAACGAATAGAACAGTTCACGTGGCGGAAGTTTAACATCAATCGTTGAAAAACTCATCCCTGCTATTGTAACAGGTTTTTCAACAATGTCAAAATCATATTTCACTGCATGAGAAATTCGTTCAATGCGATCTCCGCCAGTCGTCATTAACATATTACGAAGTGCAGGATATGCATTCTGTATTTTCTTATTTATATCATGCTCAAGCAGTTTGACCTTTTCAACCATATGCATGAGCTCCATAACAAGAATTTCGCGTTTCTGTTCCAGAAGATCATACCCATCCTGCGAAATAGAAAGCTGTTCCTTCATCCGGAGAAGATTTGATTTTGTCGGAGCTATATTCAGTTTAGACATATCATCAGCCTTATACTACTGATTCAGGCATATACTTTTCAATATATTCCGGTTTTATTCGATATAACTCACTGCGTGGCAGCATTGCCAGCATTTTCCATCCAATATCAAGAGTTTGCTCTATAGTTCGATCCTCGTATTCATCTTGGCATAAGAATTCATTTTCAAATTTATCACCAAAATGAAGATACATCTTATCAACCTCAGACAATTCTTCTTCACCAATAATCGCAGCAAGATTGCGGATACTCTTCACTTTAGAATAAGCCGCAAATAACTGACTGGATACATCTTTATGATCTTCACGAGTCATTCCTGTTCCAATTCCATCTTTCATAAGGCGGGAAAGACTGGGCAAACCTGAAACCGGCGGATATAATCCTTTTTGTGACATTTCACGATCAAGAACGATTTGTCCTTCTGTAATATAACCGGTCAAATCAGGAATTGGGTGCGAAATATCATCATTAGGCATTGTCAGAATTGGAATCTGTGTAATAGATCCTGTAGAACCTTTAATTTTACCCGCACGTTCATATAATTCAGCTAGGTCAGAATAAAGATATCCTGGATATCCTTTGCGTCCGGGAACTTCTCCACGTGTCGTTGAAATTTCACGCAGCGCTTCGCAGTAATTTGTCATATCAGTCATAACAACCAATACATGCATATTTTTTTCATACGCCAGATATTCAGCTGCTGTCAACGCACACCGAGGTGTAATGATACGTTCAATTGAAGGTGCATCAGCAAGTGACTGAAACATAACAACGCGGGATAATACACCAGACTGTTCAAACGTATTGATAAAGAACTGGGCAACATCATATTTGATACCCATACCAGCAAATACCATTACGAAACTTTCATCTGAATTGAGAATCTTTGCTTGTCTGATTATCTGAGCAGCCAGTTTATTGTGAGGAAGTCCGTTTCCTGAAAAAATCGGCAGCTTCTGGCCGCGGATAAGTGTATTCATTCCATCAATTGCACTGATTCCAGTCTGAATAAAATCTCGCGGATACACACGTGCATAAGGATTAATAGGGTATCCATTAACATTCTGTTTCTTAGACGACATTATTGCAGGATAACCGTCAATAGGTTCTCCCAGACCATTAAAAATACGCCCAAGCAAACCATCACCAACTCGCAGTTCCATTGGTGTATCAAGGAATTCTACACTTGATTCATGTAAATCAATTCCAGTTGTTGACCCAAAGACCTGTACAACAGCATATTCTTTAGAAATATCTATAATTCGCCCGGTTCGCTTTTGACCGTTTCGATCCCTGACTGCTACTATCTCGCCGTAAAAAACATTCTCGCTGCGGTGTACAATAACGATAGGGCCATCGACAGAACTTACTCCACGGTATTCAATTCCTTTCATACAGTTCCCACCTTACGATACATCCTTTCAATATTGCCCAACTGTTCATCAAGATGATTTTCAACTTCTTTAATCATTTCCAATTTATCATTCGGAACAGTCGTCTTGATTCGAACTATTTCCTCCCGGACAGGAAGAACCGTAATCTGCGGAAGAGGAGCGCCTAACTTTACAACAGCCAAGGCACGCTGATAAAAAAGCATCATCAACTGCAAAATTTGTATCTGTTTTTCAGGCACAGAATAGACATCAATCTGATCAAAAGCATTTTGCTGCAGAAAGCCATTTTTTATCATTTCGGCAACAACAAGAATTAACCGTTCCGAATCAGGAAGCGCATCAGGACCGATCAAACGCACAATCTGTTCAAGCCTCTGTTCACGCTTCAATAAATCAAGCGCAGCAAGACGAACTTCAGCCCAGCGGGGATCAAGTTTATCCCACCATCCGCGCACTTCGTCAGCATATTCTGAATACGATTCTATCCAGCCAATAGCAGGGTAATGACGTGCATTCGCCAGTTCACGATCCAATGCCCAAAAGCAGCGGATAAATCGTTTTGTATGCTGCGTAACAGGCTCTGAAAAATCACCACCAGGCGGAGAAACAGCACCTATAACAGAAACCGATCCTTCCTTACCACATAATGATGTTACACGACCGGCCCGTTCATAAAATTCAGCAAGACGTGTTGGAAGATATGCGGGGAAACCTTCTTCTGCAGGCATTTCCTCCATACGGCCAGAAAGTTCACGAAGAGCTTCTGCCCACCGGCTTGTTGAATCTGCCATAATCGCAACTGCCATTCCCATATCCCGATAATATTCAGCAAGTGTGATACCAGAATACAATGAAACTTCACGAGCAGCAACAGGCATATTTGATGTATTAGCAATAAGAATTGTGCGTTCCATCAAGGATCTACCTGTTCTAGGGTCTATCAGAGACGGAAACTCAGTGAGTACATCAGTCATTTCATTGCCGCGTTCCCCGCAGCCAATATATACAATTAAATCAGCATCACACCATTTTGCAACAGCATGCTGCGTCATTGTTTTCCCTGTACCGAATCCGCCAGGAATAGCTGCCGTTCCGCCCTTTGACAAAGGAAAAAAAACATCAATAACACGCTGACCAGTTACCAGAGGCTCGCTAACTGTCAATTTTGCAGAATACGGACGGGCACGCCGAACAGGCCAATACTGAGCAAGATATATTTTTTCACCAAGTTCCGTTTCCGCAATAATATCTTCAATTGTATATGCACCAGCAGCAACTATTTTAACAATCTTACGTCCTCGTGTATCAGGAGGAACCATGATGCTATGTGTTATTGAAGATGTTTCCTGAACTGTACCAATCACAGTTCCCGGCAGAATATCAGCTCCCTGCATAAGCAGAGGAACAAAATCCCACTTTTTAGTTACATCAAGAGGTTCTGTCCGTTGACCAGGCAATAAAAAAGCCCCTGATTCATTAAACATTGACGCAAGAGGACGCTGAATACCATCATAAATCGTGCCTACAAGACCAGGACCAAGGCGAACAGATAATGGACGCTCATGACAGACTACTTTTTCTCCCACATGCATTCCAGTATCGTCTTCATAGACTTGAATTGTCGCGAAACCCTCTTTCTGCCGAATTATTTCACCAATCAGTTTCGCATCCCCTACATCAACTACATCATATAAACCGCATCCATCCAAGCCTTCTGCATACACAATAGGACCTGAAATACGGGTTATTTTTCCTTCTATCATTGTGGCAGCCTCCCACAAAACAATGTACGCGCAAGCTCTTCACGAGACACATCAAGCACACTGCCAACCAATTCATCCAGTGTTATCCTGCATTTAATTTGGCGGTCTACTGTCTCAATAATAAAACCTTCGTGAATGTCAATTCCACGAATACCAGACAGACCCGTTTTTTCATACGGTATCTCAACACAAGACTGCACATAGGAACCAAGATGCTGTTTTAATAATTTCTCCGCATTAAGCGGCGAAATACCAAAAAACTGCACATTAACCTGCTTTTTTGTTGATACAGCAGCGGCTCTCGTAAGAAGCGAGCTTAATAACTCAAGGCGTTTTTCTTCTGAGAGATTTTTTAAATACATATTTATAGCAGCACACACTGCGTTTCCTTCAAATGAAACCAGAAAACGTTTTTCTTCAAGAGGCAACGCAGCTTCTGCATCACGCCTGAAAGATGCGATTTTTTGTTCATACAAAGCCTCTTTTTCTCTACGGATAGCGGCAACACGAGTATCAACAGAGGCAAGTATCTTGCCAGCCTCTAAATCCGCATCACGAAGAATACGTCCTGCTTTTTTTCTTGCGTCTTCCTGAATCTCTTTATCGAGAATTTCTGTTGAACGAAGTTCTTCCATAATAGTAAAACGACCCTACCCAATTATATACTGACGGCACCGTTCAAACATCATTATACATCAGTAACTGAAACAAACACGGTACCACACACAGTATCTAAACCTGAATACCTACAGCCTCACGGATAGCATCAGTTAGACTCTTTTTGCCTTCCAAGGGGCCGTGAATACCCGGAATCTCAACAATCAGAGGCGCCTTGCCGCCCATCTGCCATTCTTTTACTTCGCTTTCAAGCAGCACAGCAACATCTTCAGTCAGTATGAGAACCTTAGGCCTTTCACCTGTATCAGGCATTCGGTTTTTTCCTGAATTCCGCCCAGTAACACGGTTAAATATTTCCAGAGCTTCATCCCGTGTCACTGCGACAGAACCATCAACACCGACAAGACCGAAAGCAAGAACAAGCTCTCGATCACCTATCAGATAATATTTCACAGCTCAGCGATATCCTACAAAACAAGGCAGAGCAATCCTACCAAAAATCCCCACAAACAAATACCTTCAGCAAGACCAACAAATGGCAAAGCTTTTCCAGATAATTCAGGATTCTCACTCATTGCTCCCATAGCTGCAGCACCAATCTTACCGACAGCCATACCACCACCAATACAGGCTAGACCGACAGACAAACCAGCAGCGATGTACTTAATTGCATTTGAACCAGCTGAGCCCGCAGCGCTTCCATCAGCAGCAAAGACACTGACAGCTGCAAGACACATCATAACACTAATAGCAATAATCTTTCTTTTCATACTGAAACTCCTTGCCCGCATTGTCTGCGGATATTATTCTTTATAACGAAACTGGAAAGGCTTAAATTCCTTACCCGTCTCGGTGAAAAACTTGGAAAAGAATTCATAATACTGGAGACGGATTACCTGAATGGCAACAACCATGCCCTCAAGTACAATAACAATCACATTTCCCAGTACTGTAATCAGAAGTCCGCCTGCACCACCTGCAAGAGAAGACATTGAAAAAATAATAAACCCAAGAACTACGTGTGCAAGAGCAAAAGCACCGACACGAAGAAAACTTGCTGTATTTGAAAAATAATTTGATACAGTATCCATTATCTCAACAAGGCCAACAATTATACCTGTTGAAACACCATCCTTAAATACAGGCCGCTCCCCTTCCAGTAAACGTTCAAGCGGCTCTGCCATGAACACACCAAAAAGAGTTACCCCTATTACAATCCAATCAAACCATTGAATAGAAGACTTGGCAACCACAATACGGATAACCATTGCTATTACATACCAAAAAAACAAGGCCCCAGATAATCCGGTTTTTCCAAATAAAGCTTTTCCAGGATGATGAAGAGAAAACTGATTAACAATATTTATTATCAATCCCAAAGAATTTATAATAAAACCAACCGTCATAGTAAATAGGAAAAACAGGAACATTTTACCGATTGTATCTGCAGACGGCATCAATTCAAGAACCCGCTCACGAGGTTCACCAAAAAGTCCTGTTAACCATTCTCCAAAAGGAATCAGCAATTCACTATTAGCAAAGAATTCCCCATTTAACAGGCCCATTACGGTACTTGAAATACCTATTGCTATGAAAATCGGTCCAAATTTGTTCCACGATGGAAATTTCTTAATAACATTCGTTGTCAGCAGAATACCGATCAATAAAAACACTAACCCCTGACCAGCATCACCAAACATGATTCCAAACAACAACGTAAAGAAAAATGCCACAATCGGGGTTGGATCTATAGTACCATAAAGCGGTGCTCCATAACTGAAGACCATACGTTCAAAACTTCCAACAAATTTTCCATGCTTCAGCTTTACGGGAACCTTTTCACGGCCATTAATCACAGACGGAACTTCTTCCGGAGCATATAACCTGATGGCTATTCTGCCCTCCGTCAGATTGTCAAGTTCCTTCATAGTTAATTGTGTATCAGCAGCAGGTATCCATCCAGTAATACGATATACCAATTGTGTAGACTCAAGTTTATCTTCTACCAACTGAACCTGCATACCAATGGAAAAACAGCACAACAATCTCAACAAAATAGCCGTATGTGTTTCTGCAAAATTTCTTCGCTCATTGACAATAGCATCAAGGGCTGTCTTTGCTTCAGCTTCTTGCCGTTCAAGTCCCGCAATCATATCGTCCGGGACACCTTTAAAATCCTTCGGTACAGATAGCGGAACAAAATTAAAATCTTTTAATTCCGTCTCAACAGAAAAACGTCCTTTCTTAGAGGATGCTACAAGAATACGAGATTTATCTTCTCCAAGCGCTACAACAACAGCTCTGTTTCCTAAACGGAATACAAGTTCATCAAAATATCCTGGATCAATTTTTCCGACACGAAGAGTTAAAAAAGATAAGTGCTCAAGTTCCGTATATGGGACTTTTAAATTTGCAAAAGCTTTTGTTTCCTTAAGTGTATCTGAAATACGTTTAAGTGTATCAGCAGCCTTTGTTTCGCGATCCCGTATAGATGTGACTGATGCGCACAATTTTTCAGCTTCCGTAATTTCAGCAGCACCCGGCAGCACTGTACCATCAAGATATTCAACTGGTTCATCTACATTCAAATACGAGCGAATTGTTTGCAGTTGTTCAAAAGTTTCTTTATACGCATTAGAAGCAGATGAATTACCATCGCCTAAGCCATCTTGAAATTCAAAATTCCCTTTTTTCCCCAGATATTCAATAACACGGCGTATATCTTCTTTCATTACCATTAATTCAAGAAGACGCATAACAGCTGTTCGTGCCATTTTTTACTCCTCGCTTTTTATTTAATGATAGCTGCAGCAGTGTGAAAGCCAGTTAATTCAGCCATCTGGGAGGAACTGACATTCAGACGCAGTCCCTCCGCAACCGTACGTATACAATCAAGCTCATATTGCTTTAATTTAAACCATGAAACAAGAACCGAAACAGAAAAAGGATCTTTATGGAAGGCACGCTTGGCTTTTTTCTGTAAAACTACTTTTGCAGATAACTGAACCCAACGCGGATCGATCGTCCAAACAGATCCCTCTTCATTTGGATTTAACAGTTCTGCATATTTCCAGTCTTCCCATGCAGCAAAAGAATCTATTGGACGTTTCAATGCGGCAATAGCTGGAGAAGCAAGAACATTTGGACCGCCATCACCAGCATCAACTAAGCGAGAACGAATCTCATCTTCATCCATATTATAATATACCCGCAAGCGCAGCGCCCACAATATATTATCTAGAATTATTTCTTCTTTTATTAGCGGTTCTACTGTTTCTCTGTCTGCAGCAGACAAAGATTGTACCGTCTGCCAGAGAAACCGAGTATATTCTCTATCAAGCCGCAAATCCATAGCATGCTGACTATGGATATCAGGTACCGTATTGTACCATGAAACAGGAGAGCCTTGGGTTATCGCGGCGATATCCGGCCATTTTTTACAGTGAAGAAAACTGTAACTGCCAATATCAGCCAGATACGGCATTTCCTTCTTTCCAAGACATAATGCAGCTGCTATATCTTTTAAATTATCTATATCATAAAAATGCAGCAGTGCAACTAGAACAGGCGACGGCTTAGCATAACTGCGAAGCAATTTAATATAATCATCAAGAAATTTCTTTTCAGCAGTCTGTTCAATTTGCTGTGCCAGATAAAACTCCGGAACCGCAGGTACTTCAGTTTTAAATAATAGAGACCATAATTCAGCAAGAGACCGAACTTCAAACAGCCGCGAGACACGCTCTCCGATAAAAGATTTTGCAAGCATGCCACTTGCCTTTGCATATACATACGCACCTTCACCAGATCTATCCATAAACACAGCTCCATCTTTAATGAACAAACAACAAAGAATCAAGGAGCTTATTAAAAGATACTACATCTGTTGGCAGCTGCTGTATTTCTTCCTGATATTTCTTAAAATCTTCCTGCTTTTTTTGCGATATTTCTGAAGTACACACCTGATATTTATTTTCCAACTCGCGGATAATTTCTTCATATTGCTTTTTATAAGCATCATCCGCTTGGACTTTTGCAGCAGCAAGGCGTTTATCAGCTTCAATCTGAGCATCCTGCATCATAGAGGCTGCTTCATGCTCAACAGATATTAAATGCCCTATTACATCACTTTCAGCCATACATACACCTCCAAACGCAGTATTTTACTTATTATAATATCGTCATTGCAGAATCTTCAAACCTAACCAACATATCATACACATCCGCAGCAGTTTCCTGTTTTTCAAACTGCTCACAGAAATCAGGCTGCTGAAGAACAAGAGAAAGTCTTTTAAGGACTTGCAAATGAAATTCACTTTCTTCAGGAGAAGATAAAAGCATAATAACAATATGAACAGGAGCTTTATCTAAAGAATCATAATCAATACCAGCACGGGAAATTCCAATCGCTCCCTTAACACCAGACACAGATTTACATTTACCGTGAGGAACCGCAATATCATGTATAATACCGGTAGACATTTTTTCTTCCCGTTCCCGAAGCACACGCAAAGCCTCAGAACGATCAAGCCCAGGATTAATCGCTACGATTGATTCCAGAAGCTCTTCAAAGACTTCATCCTTATCTTCACTTTGCAGATTTACATTTATCGATTTTGGACTAAAGACTTTCGAAAGAATCATCTAAACCTCCCGACAATACATTAATTACCAGACTCAGGCTGCATTACCGGTTCTGATGCATCAGAAGTATTTTCCTCTGTGGATGCGCTATCCAGCCATGATTCTAAAGAAGAAGCATCTGTCTGAACATTTTCAGAAGAAAGAGGTTTAACATCATTTGTCTTATTCAGCAGAGCAAGTCCAAGGGTTGATACAAAAAATAAAGTAACAAGAATATATGTTGTTTTAGTCAGAACATTTCCAGATCGAGAACCAAAAGCAGCTGAATTACCACCGCCAAGAAGACCGCCCATTCCGCCACCTGATTCATTTTGGATAAGAACAATACAAACAAGCAGAATACAAATTATAATAAAAGCAACTAACAGGATTACACCAATTACACCCATTTTTCATGACTCCAAATATTCTTGTGATTAACATAAAGCCGCTAAATAAAGCAGACTATTGGTTGCCATAATATCTTAAATAGATATTTTGTGCAAGCAATGCTTTAAAACAATGTTGGACAAAAAACAATTTCTTGCAAAAAAAACTGCCTAACACACCGTCAGGCAGTCTCTTAAAACACTACATTATCTATAGTCTAATATTAATATGTTTTACAAATAGGAACAAATGTATCAGCCTTCAAAGAAGCACCGCCAATAAGACCGCCATCTACATCAGGCTGCGCAAGCAAAGCAGCAGCATTTTCTGCTTTCATAGAGCCGCCGTACTGAATAATCGTCTTTTCAGCAACTTCTTTACCGTACATATCAGCAAGAACGCCTCGTGTAAACTGATGAATTTTCTGAGCATCTTCCGGAGTCGCTGTTTTGCCAGTACCAATAGCCCATACAGGCTCATACGCAATGGTAACTTTTGCCATATCAGCAGCAGAAACGCCATCAAGCCCTTTTCGAGTCTGTTCTTCACATACTTTCTCGGCTTTTCCCGCTTCACGTTCTTCAAGCAGCTCTCCAATACAAAGAACAACTTCCAAACCATGTTTCAAAGCCAATTTAACTTTTTTATTAATCATCTCGTCATCTTCTTTGTAAATATGACGACGCTCTGAATGACCAAGAATAACAGTCTGTACACCTAAATCTTTGAGCATCAGAACCGAAACTTCTCCGGTATGTGCGCCAGATTCTTCTGTAGACATATTCTGTGCACCCAAAAGAATATTTGACCCCTTCACAACCTGCGCAACGGCATCAAGATTTGTAAAAGAAGGAGCAATCATGTATTTATTTTTCCCGTCTTTCAGCTGCTCAACAAGAGCTTTTGCGAGATCTACGGCTTCGCCTTTAACCTTATTCATTTTCCAGTTACCGGCAATATAATACTGTCTGCTCATAATGGTATAACTCCTTAAAAAAAACTGCACAAAGCCACTTTACCAGCTTTTTATCAGTATAACTTATTTAATAGAAGAGATTCAAGCATTAAAACAATGCTCAATACGGTCTATATTCTTCTCTTATAGGGAACTAGTTTTCCCAGAGAATTGAAGGATAATATCCGCTTTCTATTTTTCTCGCAATTTCAGCTTTTACTATAGCCCTATCCTCCGGATATGTCATACCAAACCATGTTTCATGAGATGTATAAAATTTCAATTTACCTTTTTTCTCTTTTACAATCAGACTTGCCGCTTCAGGCAGCAACGCCTCAGCTTTCTCACTCGTCACATTTTTTTCCATAAAATCCTTGAAATACTCTTCAAATGTATCAAAAGCTGATGGAGTAAAACCAAAGAAATTCATAGAAACCCACTCTTTACCCGTAAGCTCCGTCTTACCATCGTCAATAAGGCTGATAATTTTATCTCCTTCATAACCAATTTTTGTATGCTCACGCATAGACAGCAGATATCCATTTTCAACCTGACAGATAGCCCTTGATACTGTCCCGGAACGGCTCATTGTATTGCCTAAAACAAAACCGACCATTGCATGCTCTGTATCGGAATTTGCAAGCGCAGAAAGATGTTTACCCATAGTCTCAAAAGCAACACGGCCGTAATAATCATCCGCATTTATCACTGCGAATGGTGTATCAATAGCTTCTCGTGCACACATAACGGCATGGAGTGTTCCCCAGGGTTTTTTACGCGCAACAGACGCAGTAATCTGTTCTGCCGACAACAATGATTCATGTTCCTGAAACACATATTCAGCATCAAAATTACGCGCGACACGATCAAACAACCGTTCCCTAAAATCAGCTTCAATATCTTTACGGATAATATACACAACTTTTCCAAAACCACTGCGTTTCGCATCATATGTAGCAAAATCAAGCAATGTTTCATTATGCAGACCAACAGCATCTATCTGTTTTACACCACCATACCGGCTGCCCATACCTGCTGCAAGAACTAATAATGTAGGTTTCATTTTCACCCTCCTTTCTGCATCATACACTGATAGCGGCATCAAGTGCGACCTGAATCATATTAGAAAATGTTGTCTGCCGATCTAACGCAGATGTCTGTTCTCCCGTCAAAATATGATCAGATACAGTTAAAATTGCGAGTGCTTTCCGTTCATATTTAGCTGCAAGTGTGTATAACTCAGCAGCTTCCATTTCTACACCAAGCACACCGTATGAAGCCCACAGCTTCCAATTTTCCTTATCATCATAAAATAAATCACTTGATACCACATTACCAATATGATGTTTGATACCTGCAGCCTTTGCCGCTAAATGAGCAGCTTCAAGCAGCTCAAAATTCGCTATTGGAGCAAAATTCATATTTCCAAAACGCTGCTGCATTAAACCAGAATCAGTACATGCACCTGATGCCAAAATAGTATCCCGGATTTCCGCCTGTTTATTGATTGATCCACAAGTACCAACACGAATAGCTGTTTGAACATTATAGAACCTGAACAGCTCTGTTACATAAATTGATAAAGACGGCTGCCCCATGCCGGTTCCCTGAACAGAAACTCTGCGACCTTTATATATCCCCGTAAAACCAAACATTCCGCGAACTTCATTATAACAAACGGGATTCTCCAGAAATGTTTCCGCTATATATTTTGCCCGCAAAGGATCTCCCGGAAGCAGAACAATATCGGCAATTTGCCCATCAGCAGCATTAATATGAGTACTCATTAAAACACTCCTTTATAATAGATTATAACTTGATATTATATAATTTTACCATATAAAGTGAAAAAAACAAGAGATACTCACATCTCTTTATGAGCTTTCAAAAACACCTTGACCAAACAATGTACTATGCGTATACTATTATCATTATTTTTATGCCAACTTAGCTCACCTGGCAGAGCAGCACCCTCGTAACGTGCAGGTACTCAGTTCGAGTCTGAGAGTTGGCTTGTTCATCTAAACAGTCCTAACGGGACTGTTTTTTATTATAAATAATATACAAAAGAAAAAACTTTTTTATCATAAAACATCTTCTACTATTATATATATGTATTATAAAAAAACAGGAGATAAAAATCTCCTGCTTATACATCCTCAATAAAACTATTACTGATGCATCTGCATAACACCTTCTACAAGACGCTCCATATCAACAATATTGAATACAACCATATGGTCTGTAAACATCTCTATACGCCGCTTCTCTGCCATACGATTCAGTTCATCCTGAACCTGCTCCACAGGCATTGCCGTCCAATTCGCAATATCCTGAACAGTAATATAGAATGTACGTTTCCGCTCTGCCGGATTAGAAACAGGATTCATTTCGTCATACATCAGAAAAACATCCGCAATGCGAATTTGCGGTTCAGGCATAACAAGAATACGAAAACGTCTGCGCTGGTCATAGATACGTTTACAGAACAATTTTAATAAAATAAGCGCAATTTGAGGATTGCCGGTAATAAGCTGCGCAAAATTTTCTTTATTAAATTCAAGAACTGTTACTTTAGTATATGCGAGACAAGTAGCAGAACGGGGTGTATTATCAAGGATAGCCATTTCTCCAAAGAACTCACCCGGGTGCAGCATATCAAGATTTTTCTTAACCCCATTAACACATTTGACCAGCTGGACAACCCCTGATTGGATCAGATAAAAAGACTCGCCAGGTTCAAATTCAGCAATGATAACAGATCCTGGTTCAAACGTTTTTGCAAAACGGGAAAACGACGGCATCGAAAAAATCTGCAATGGCTTAGAATCACCCTCATCTATTACAACAGGTTCTGTATTTTTATTAAGCTGTTTTTCTCTGTCCAGACGAGCCTTCGCTGATGTATAGAGCTTCGCCACCTGACCCCTGCTTGCTGAATTAGGATACATGGTTAAAAACTTTATACAGATATCACAGCAGGGTTTAAAATCATTATCAGAAAAGAATGTCTGAGCAACAGAAAACAACCCAGATTCCTGATTTACACGAACCTTATCTTTATTAAGAATTTCCTCTGTCTGCTTATGAATCTTACGAAGCTGATTTGAAAAAACACGAAGCATTTTCATAATCAACTGTTTATTACTGCTAAAGACCTGCTCAAATTCAGAAACAGTCATAACAATTGCAGTTGATTCTGCAAGAACAGTAGCCGTTTCTTCTCGGGGAAAATGCCCCAGCGCCGATTTTACACCGAAAAATTCACCTTTTCGTATGTTTTCTGTAACGGGAGTATGATTTTCAAGATCCGTACTGGTAAGGATAACAACACCTGTCTGCAGAATAAAAATACGGTCGTCTTTATCTCCTTCAAAATAGATAATAGAACCTTTTGTAAAATGTATGGCCTTTGGCATAACGTCTACCCCTTAGACTCCTGCGAGTATATAAGCCGAAATAAACTATTTAATAAATTTTCGGCTGTCTTATGTAAAAAAACTACTGCTCCCATAAAATAAAAAGCCGTTTTATGGTATGATATCCTTATGATTGACTTGCATACTCATTCAACAGCTTCCGACGGACTGCTTTCTCCTAAACAGCTGATAGAATTAGCCGCCGAAAAAGGTTTATCAGCAATAGCTCTGACAGATCATGATACCATAGATGGTATCGCTGAAGCGTCAGAAACAGCCGCTGCCTTACCGTTGACATTCATTCCCGGTATTGAACTTAATATCGAATGGCACCCCGGCGAATTCCATTTACTCGGATTAGGCCTAACCGATATCTCACCAAAACTTCTAAATATTATCTCATATTTACAAGATGGGCGCAAGTACCGAAATCAAGAGATGATCAAACTAATGCAGAAAGATGGGTTTCCCGTTTCTCCAGAAGAACTTCAGGAACGCTATCCGGACACCGTTATTGGCCGTCCCCATATAGCTGCATATCTGGTAGAAAAAAATATTGTAAAAACAAGACAAAAGGCCTTTGATTTATATCTTGCACAGGGACGTCCATATTACGTAGAAAGGAAGGGAGCTGAACTTGACAGCGCTATCCAGGCTATCATAGACAGCGGCGGTGTACCTGTATTAGCACATCCGTTATCGCTTTATGTTTCATGGGGAAGAATTGAACCCTTACTTGCAAATTTAAAAGAACGCGGTATTGCCGGAATAGAAGCATGGCATCCAGGAGCCAGACACGCAGAATGCATCCGATTAGAAAAAATAGGCAGAGAATATCAGTTTTTTATCACCGCAGGCAGTGATTTTCATGGCGAACAGATCCGTCCAGACCGCAAACTTGGTCATACCGCAGGAGGAGATAAAATAGCAGACAGATTCTGGACAGATGAACTGCACCCCTATCTGAAAACCATCTCTGAAAAAAAATCTCAAAATGATGGACTTGATTCTGCTATACCGCTATAGTGCTGATATGAAAAGAATCTATTTATTAAGCTGCACAATTATACTGTTATTTTTACTATTCACAGGTTGTAAACGGACACAAACAACTCAGACCGATGCAGACGCTTCACTACATATTACAGCTTCCTTCTATCCGCTGTATATTATGCTGATGAATATCACAGACGGGATAGAAGGAGTACAGATTGATATGCTCGCGCCGGCAGATACAGGCTGTCTTCATGATTACCAACTGACAACTCAGGATATGAAAAAAATAGAATCCGCATCTATTCTCGTTCTCAACGGAGCCGGGATGGAAGATTTTATCAGCAAAATAACAGAACAGAAAAAAGATGTGATTATTACCGCAGCTGAAGGATACCCGCTTGTTGACGGAAATTCTCATATCTGGGTTTCCCCAAAAGGAGCCGTATACCAGGTAAACCGCATTGCGCAGGGACTCGCCCGCCTTGATGAAAATCACGCACAGCAGTATTTAGAAAATGCAGCTGAATATACAGCAAAAATAAACGCTTTTGCAGAACAGATGCATACGGAACTTGATCCATATAAAGGAACTGCAATCATCACATTTCATGAGGCATTTCCCTATTTTGCTGATGAATTTGATTTACAAATTACCGGTGTCATAGAACGGGAACCAGGGACAGCACCTTCGCCAAAAGAATTAACCGCCATCGTCGCACAAATACAAGAAATCAGGCAGAATACCGGAATTCCCCCAGTTCTTTTTGCTGAGCCGGGATATGCATCAGCAGCCGCTGAAATTATCGCACGAGAAACAGGACTGCCAGTATATGAGCTCGACCCATCTGTCAGCGGACCGCTGGAAAAAGACGCATATCTTAATGCAATGAAAGCAAATATGAACGTATTAAAACAGGCGTTCTCCGAACAGTAATATAGGAAATATGAAATACACGCTGTCAAACCGCAAGAATACACCGCTGCTGAAGAAAAACACACAGACAAATTGTCTGTGCCACAAAGACAGCTGTTCACGGTGTGATATGCGTCAATCCGGCTCTCACGTATGCTGTACTCAAATAACACACCTTTCTGTTCAGGTGCAGGGGATATCAATACTGAATGATGTAAATCTGCATATCCACTGCGGAGAACTTACAGCCATAGTTGGACGAAACGGTGCCGGAAAAACAACATTTTTAAAAGCGCTGCTTGATGAAATCCCTCATACAGGTGATATTTTATTTATGCAGGATAAGGCAGTCTGCGCACGGCGGCCAAGATTCGGCTATGTTCCGCAATCTCTGGCAGTTGATGCCGGAAGTCCCGTTTCTGTTGGAGACATGGTACTCTCCTGTATCTCACACTATCCAGTATGGCTTCCTCTGAGAAAAAAGGATACACAGCGCATACAAAATGTTTTATCAATAACTAAAAGCCAAAATCTCGCAAAAAGACGCGTCTGCGAACTGTCCGGCGGAGAATTGCAGCGTGTTATGCTTGCCCTTGCACTCAATCCGCTGCCTGATATCCTGCTTCTTGATGAACCAGTATCAGGAGTTGACCGGACAGGCCTTGCCCTGTTTTATGATATTGTGTCTGAACTGCGCCATACACATGATATTACCATACTGCTTATCTCGCATGACCTGGATCTTGTCGCACAGCATGCGGATAAGGTTGTCCTGATTGACCGCGGCATAGCTGCGGAAGGAACACCTCAGCAGGTATATCGCACTCCGGAGTTTATAAAAACATTCGGACACATCGTAATTGACGGAGATGAAAACTAAAATGGCTGAGATATACACACTGCTGGACATGCTGCTGCCATTTGAGTGGCTGGCACCTTCTTTTATGAAAAACGCGTTTCTCGCGCTGCTGCTCGCGTCTCCCCTGTTTGGATTACTGGGAAGCATGGTAGTATCAAACAGAATGGCTTTTTTCTCAGATGCGATAGGACACAGCGCTTTGACCGGTATCGCTATCGGGGTGCTCTGCGGTATAACAGATCCGCTGCCTTCAATGATACTATTCAGTATACTTTTTGGCTTCGCGATTATTTCGGTAAAAGTACGCGGTAAAAGCTCCGCGGATACCGTTATCGGCGTTTTTTCTTCAGCCTCTGTCGCGCTCGGCATTGTTCTTCTTTCTGCCGGAGGCAGTTTCAGCAAATACTCAGCATATCTGGTAGGAGATATACTAAGCATCAGACCGCAGGAAATTCTGCTTCTTCTGTTTGCAGCGCTTGCAGTCCTTGCTATCTGGATATTTTTTTATAACAAAATGCTTCTTACCAATCTGCACCGTACATTTGCAAAAAGCAGAGGACTTCCGGTCTTCTGGATTGAACAGCTCTTTGCCATAGTTACCGCAGTCATTGTCACTCTGTCTATCAGATGGACCGGTCTGCTCGTTATAAACTCGCTGCTTGTACTCCCCGCAGCAGCAAGCAGACTTATCAGCCGCTCAAGCAGACAGTATGTGTGGTTTGCCGTATGCATATCAGTCTGTGCCTCTATCACAGGGCTGGCTCTTTCATATTACGTGGGAGCCGCATCAGGCGCAACAATAGTCCTCGTGAATACAGTAATATTCCTGATTTGTCTGCCGGTGTCACTGCTCCGCCGCCCGTAACACACGCGGTTACTGCTGATCCTTACACATCCTGTGAACTGCGTATAAAATAATACGCGCAAACGACGACGCAACCGCAAGACCAAGCGCTATAGCCCCGGCAGCAGAAAGGGTAATAAACCCTGCCCGCAGCGCCGTATCCATATTACCCTGCACCGCTTCCCGCATCGTCTGAAACATACCTCCCCCAGGAACAAGCGGAAGCAAACCGGGGACAAGATACACCGTAGCGGGATTTTTAAGCAGAATCGCCCAGAGTTCAGAAAGTGCGGCAATACTGAACGCTCCCCAGAAATACCCAAAGAGTTCAGAACCTGTCAGAGAACCAACTGCCACATACAATGTCCAGCCGCATGACCCAACAACAGCGGCCCAGATAATATTGCGCATATCAATATTATGAATGTATCCAAATGCAGCTGCGGCGCCAAAACTCCAGAGCGCAGCTGTCAGTAACGTCTCGGTCATTACACTATCCCGGAAAATATCAAAAGCCCGGCAGCAGTACCGGCAGAAAGCCCGGCAGCAGTCATAAACGCATCAGTCGCGCGGGCGACACCGGATACTAAATCACCGGCAATCAGATCACGAATCGCATTCACAATAGCAAGACCGGGAACAACCTGCATCAGCACCGCCGTCATGGTAATTACTGCCGAAGATATCACCCCTAACATAACAGAAAGCTCACACAATACAGATATAATGATACCCGCAGCAAACAGTACAATAAAACTGTTAAGCGGTAAATGCTCCAACCGGTTCAGACCTACACGCAGCAGAAAACCAATAACAAGCGCAGCGGCTGCCTCGCGCCAGCTTCCTCCAAACATTAACGCAAAAAACATACTGCACAACCCGGCAGCACATATAACCGAACGTGCAGAATACGCGGGAGCCTGTATAATCAAATCAAGCAGCCTCCCCGCCTGCGTTACACTTGAACGCTTGCCGCGCCGGGCAAGTCTGCGGGACAGTTCATTAACCTGCGCAATTTTAGTTAAATTCACCCCTCGCCGTGTTATACGCCTGATAAGAGTATGATACTGGCGTGTCTTATCAGTTACCGATACCATAACTACAGTCGGCGTGACAAACGCTGACGCGTCTACCGCGCCTAATGAATACGCAATACGCACCGCCGTTTCTTCTGCCCGATATGTTTCGCCGCCATTCTCCAGAATAGCAGTTCCCGCTTTTACAGCGACATCCGGAATAGTTTCCTGCCCCGCCTCTGCCTGCATACGATGAGGATGCTCTTCTGTATCAGAAAAAATTGTGTGCGGCGGTGAATGATGCGCCTTTCCGCCGGTAATAATACTCATATCATTCAGTATACCGTATCACAGCAGGCGCATACAATAAAAGAATCCTAAAATAATATGAAGTGATACTACAGTTTCGATCATTCCCTTGTTATCCGTTTCTGTCTATGGTACACTAACTGCAGTCTTAGTACAGGAGATACACATGGCGAAAATACAGATGAAAAACGCCATCGCTGAGCTTGACGGCGATGAGATGACCCGCGTTTTGTGGAAAGTAATAAAAGAAAAACTGCTTGAACCCTTCATCGATCTTAAAACAGAATATTATGATCTGGGACTGAAAGCCCGCGACGACAGTGACGATGCAATCACCTATGAAGCGGCTGCCGCTATCCGCCGGCTTGGCGTCGGAGTCAAATGCGCAACAATCACCTCTAACGCCGCCCGCATGAAAGAATATAATCTGAAACAGCTCACCCCAAGCCCCAACGGCATTATCCGGGCAGAACTTGACGGTACTGTATTCCGCGCTCCTATCATGGTAAAAAATGTACACGGAACAGTTTCCTGCTGGAAAAAACCGCTTGTTCTGGGCCGCCATGCCTATGGTGATGTATATAAAAACTGCGAAATACAAGTTCCCGGAGCAGGAAAAGCGGAACTCGTATTTACCGGCGCTGACGGAACTGAAATACGTAAAACGATCATGGATATGAAAGGCCCCGGCATTATTCAGGGTATCCATAATACCGATAAATCAATAGAAAGTTTTGCCCGCTGCTGCTTTCTCTATGGGCTTTCAGAAAAAATTGATGTCTGGTTTGCGACAAAGGACACCATCAGCAAAACATATGACGGCCGGTTCAAAGAAATATTCCAGCACATCTACGACACGGAATTTAAAGATAAATACCAGCAGGTCGGCATAGAGTATTTTTATACTCTGATAGATGACGCCGTAGCCCGCGTAATGCGCAGTGAGGGCGGCTTTCTGTGGGCGTGTAAAAACTACGACGGAGATGTTATGAGCGATATGGTTGCTTCGGCAAGCGGCAGCCTCGCCATGATGACGAGTGTGCTTGTTTCTCCTGACGGAGTATTTGAATACGAGGCGGCGCACGGCACAGTGCAGCGCCATTACTACCGCTATCTTAAAGGCGAAAAAACAAGTACAAACCCGGTCGCGCTCATATTCGCATGGACAGGAGCACTCGCTAAACGGGGAGAACTTGATAATACACCGGAACTCACAGAGTTCGCCAAAAAACTGGAACACGCTGTTCTTGCCGTTATCGAAGACGGCTGCATGACCGGCGATCTTGCCCGCATCGCACAGCCTGCCGCAGCAGAAGTGCTTGACAGCTGGCAGTTTATCGATAAAATCGCTGAACGCTTGCAGTAACTATTTTCTTTACTACTCAAAACTGCATTTTTTTGTCCGGTCTGTTCTATATATAAGTATAGAGGACACCGATGAAAATATGCAGTTTTTCTCCGTTTGGTTACGAGGGCTGTCTTGTAGCTGTTGAAGTTGATTTGCGCCGGGGTATTCCCGGCATAGATATGGTCGGACTCGCTGACGGTGCAGTCCGTGAATCACGGGAACGAATGCGTTCCGCTATCCTGAACAGCGGTTTTTCTTTTCCACCTGAACGAATCCTTATAAGTCTTTCTCCCGCAGACGTAAAAAAAGAAGGCTCCGGTTTTGACTTGGCAGTCGCTCTCGCAGTGCTTGCCGCCGCAGATAAAGATACGGTATTTCCTGATATAACACTGCTTGTTATGGGAGAGCTTGAACTGTCAGGCTGTGTCCGTCCGGTACGGGGCATACATGCCGCAGTTGCGACGGCGGCGGAACATGGTATTACCCGCTGCATCATTCCGCAGGCAAACCGCGCAGAAGCACAGGCCGTATCAGATATGTCTGTATTTGCCGCTGATACACTGGCGCAGGCATTCAGCGCGCTGACGCTGCCGCTCGCGTTTGAACCTCCGGCAGAGCAGACAGCCAAACAGACAGATAGAAATTCTGTACAATTTCCGCCGGTCACTCCGGAAACAGAATTTGGTGAAATTACCGGGCAGCCGCAGCTTGTCCGCGCGCTCCAAATCGCGGCAGCAGGCGCCCACAATATTATCGCATACGGGCCTCCGGGGTGCGGCAAAACAATGTCCATGCTGCGCTTTCCCGGTCTTATGCCGCTGCTTACAGAAGCAGAATCACGCCCTGTCTCACGTATAAAAAGCCTCGCAGGTCTTTCGCTTGAGGACAGCCGCTCATTTTATCAGGCGCCATTCCGCGCGCCGCATCAGAGCGCAAGTCTCGAAGGAATTGCAGGCGGCGGTCCCCAATGCAGGCCGGGAGAAATATCACTCGCTCATAACGGCGCTCTCTTTCTTGATGAGGCTGCTGAATTCAGAACACAGACACTGCAGGCTCTCCGTGTACCGCTTGAAAGCGGATGTATCACACTCAGCCGGGCCGGAAGAAGCACAACATATCCGGCGCGTTTTCAGCTTCTGCTTGCTTCTAACCCATGTCCGTGCGGTAATTTTGGCGCGCAGGATAAAATCTGTCTGTGCGGCGCACGCGCTGTTGAACATTACTGGAAAAAGTTTTCTGCTCCCTTACTTGACCGCATAGATATCCGGGTACCGCTCTTTTCACGGGCAGCGGCACAGGAGGGCAAAACGCACAGTATTACAACAGCTCAGCTGCGCCGTGATATAGCGCGCGCAGTCGCCTGCCAGCGCGGCCGCCAGCATGAACGCAACAGCCGAATACCAAGCGAAGAACTAAAGCGCCTATGTCCGCTGACATCCGAGGCACGGCGCATACTGGACAGCGGCGTGTACGATTTTTCGTTTTCTCCGCGCGCTGTCAGCAGCTGCATCAAACTGGCGCGGACTATTGCCGATATGGACGGAAGCGATGAAATACAGAGCGCGCATATGGAAGAAGCTGTCAATCTGCGCAAAAATGAAGGAGGCATTTCGCTTTGTTTCTAAAACGGCGAAATAAAAAAAGGACAGCGTTAACGCTGTCCTGATACCGGCAAAGAGACTTGAACTCTTACACGATCGCTCGCAGCAGATTTTGAGTCTGCCGTGTCTACCATTCCACCATGCCGGCAAATATATGTATGACTATATCAGAGATAAGAAAAAAAAGCAAGCCATTTACATACCAGAGGGGCGAGAAATGGATTTTTTTCAATAAAAGCAGCAACACATAATAAAACATAACTTCTAATTCTCTAAAATGAAGCGTTGATTAAACAGCTGCTGCTAAAAATTATGGAGTTGTTTCCACCGATGCCCCGATAAATCCTATCGCCTGATATTAATCTTAGGATTATAGTATGCTATCAGTTCTTTTTTTATTCTGAGGCTTTCGTCTTTGTTTTCGTTTTCAATAAACAGAAGTTCAATGTTTCGGTCAAAATTTTTATTCAGAAAGGCATTTTAAACATTATCATCATGGATTAACCCCAAGTCCCTAAACGCATTAAGAATATATTTTTCTTTTTCCAATGGACACGGATTACATCTCTTATAAGGATCTTTTCTATTAGGCGCACGACGAACCGGTAATCCACATTTTTCTTTCATATGGGCAATCCAGCATGTTTTTACTGTAATATTATCATGATCTTTAATGTATGCTATAGTTTGCTTATATGTTACCATTTTTATTTTCTCCATTATCATTATTTATCCCCCTCTCCGTCTGATTTATAAAGACAAATTCAGTTTATTCACATATAGAAATAATTATCCCCAAAGTCATCTTCATTGCAATCGTCGTCTTCGTATCTTGGAGTCTCTCCCAATAATGCGCAAAGAGCTTCATACGCAGCCTCTCTTTTTGCATATTTTTTTACAGACATAGTTCCAAAATAAACTTCATCCAACTCATTAAGCTCACAAGAATAGCGCCAAACAGGATTTCCATCCTCATCATACTCTTCACAAAAAGTATATTTTGGTTCTTTTATAAATCCTTTTTGATAAAGCACATTTAACTGACTTACCGCATTATTTCTATCGGGACACCCAACAATTTGTCTCATGTGGTCAATCTCAATTAGTTCATAAACCTGTTTTGCACAGTCTATAAGGGCGGGATATTCATCAGGAATATCCGATGAGACCTGTATATTGAATTCTCTGATAGATAAATCAAACCCCTGTTTCGATGCACCAATATAAACATATTGAGACTGTTTGTAAAAATTATAGTGAACATCCTGCTCATTACACCAGTTGTTCAGCCACTGGAGATAATTTATATCAAAACTTAATAATTTTAACATCGTTCGGCAGACATTAGAAATATCTTCAAAATCCCATTCACTATCAATGGCAACAGCACCAATAATTGCTTCAAACAAATCAGCCATTACCGCCGGAGAATTCTGCACTTGATTTTTAATATCGCTTTTATTCATCAATAAATAATTCTGTAATCCCGTAATTGCTATACAGTGTGCAAGGGCCTCTGTACCAACATTATAAGATCTAATTTCAGTTAAATCATGTTCTGTTTTTTCAGAATACAATTGCCCATCTTCTGTAATTTCAGAAAACTGATTGTACATAGCTCGTGTTATATAGTAATCAAGAGCCGCATCCCCATAAAATTCTAATTTTTCGTTATCCAACAAGCCAGGATTTTCCTTTGCATAGGAACTTCTCACAAAAGCCTGCTCAAGAAGACTTTCATTTTCAAATGAATATCCAATTATTCTTTGGATATCACGGCTTGGAAAATTATTCATACAACACCCCCGTGGAATTAAAATATTATGGAGGCACAAGTATCCATTTATAAAATATAGAAGGAATCTATAGTCTTTAATGGCATAAAAAATTGAAAAAGTACAACTACTAAAAGATATATGTTTTTTATATTTAACTTGCATCAACTATAAAAAACACAAATTTTCTAGATGACATACTGCCACAATCTCTGTGCCTCGTTTCATTTATGACACAAATGTAAAGAACTTGCAAGAGAGAAATTGTTATTAAACATAAATTTTCTAAATACTTTTTAGGGTTTTCCAAAATGAAAATTTAGCTAATTCATAATAGAATCTTCTCTACTCCTCTATCGCGTTTTCTATGCGGTTGAGGACACTAAATATCTGTTCTATTTTTTCTACGATGCGTTTTTGCTCGGCAAGGGGCGGAAGGGGAATAGGAATAGAATTCATTTTCTCTTGATTCATTTTAGGTTGTGCTGTCCCGGTTACATATTTTGCTAAAGTAATTGCATTTACAAAATACATTATATATTCCATTGATAGGGTATCTTCGATACAATCCAAAACATGCGCATGATTATTTACCCAGTATTTACCTTTAGCCAAAAAAGCGATAGGACTATTTCTAGCCAATAAATTAGCTCCATCTTCAGCAATAAGTAAAAGTGTTTTATCAAATAAATACTTATCTACCTTATCAATGATTCCTGAAGCACCATAATAATCAAATTTCTTTTCAAGTTTATTTCGCTCATCAACGGACAAAGGAATTCTCTCAGAGTCTCTATTTATCATAATACTTCCCAACCGGCACCACTCCCAACTGGCGGGGATATTAAAGGTCTTTTCGTCTTCTGTTATTTCTGGCAGGGGTTTTTCTTTTTTTATTTTTCCTGTGGCAATCAGGCGCTGTTTTTCTTCTCTGACGCGCGCTAACAGTTCAGCCGCGCTGCCGTCTTCGGGACGCTGTTCTGTCAGCTTGCCCCGTACCGCCAAATCAAGCACACGGCTTCTTGTCTGCCGTATACGTGTTTTTAACGCGAGACGGTTTTGTTCAATGGTATCCGCCTGCCTAAAGAGCTGTTCTATTTTTTCTACGATGCGTTTCTGTTCGGCAAGAGGCGGAAGGGGAAAGAATACTTCTTTCACTCTATCAATATTAAGATTCTTCACAGTTGAACCGGCTGCCGACAATGTAAATGCATTATAAATAAACGAAGAACTTAAAAGATAATAAAGATACTCAGATGAAATACAAGAAAGAATATCTGAAAAAACTAACCAACCGTCATGAATACATCCATCTATTTTCAAAATATAAGGTCTGCCAAAACTCATCGAATTTGTTAATAGAAAGTCCCCCGCATGAACGAATCGGGAATATTTCATACCCTCTGGTATTATTTTTTCTTTCGCAGATTCAATATATTTATCACCTTTTTTTGTATCACCAATTTTTATCCAATTAATACCATTTTGATCTTCAGTAATGAAAGCTGCAATAGGTCGTGGAGAGCCACCTCTCTCAATATTTCCTATCTCCCCCAACCTGCACCACTCCCAACTGGCGGGGATATTAAAGGGCTTTTCGTCTTCTGTTATTTCTGGCAGTGGTTTTTCTTTTTTTATTTTGCCTTCGGCAATCAGGCGCTGTTTTTCTTCTCTGACGCGCGCTAACAGTTCAGCCGCGCTGCCGTCTTCGGGACGCTGTTCTGTCAGCTTGCCCCGTACAGCGAGGTCCAGAATACGGGATTTCAGATGAGCGATATTCATTATAAACCGCCTTCAGCGCCGTCATCGTCAATACCTGCCAGCAGCTGCCGCAGTTGCGCCGCCGCACGGCTGATTTCTTCCTGAGAACGGTCAATATCCTGCAAAAGCTCACGCAGCGGCGGAATTTCTTCATCATCCTTAATCCACTTAATATCAAGGCTCGTCTTATCCCGCTCCAGAATCTCCTGCGCCGTATATCTGCGCCACCGGCCATTCGGATTTTCCGGCGACCAGGTTTCCCGCCGGTCTTCCAGATGTCCGCAGCAGTAACACTCCACAAAATCCTGCAAATCAGCCCGGGTCATCGGCTTTTGTTTAAGCGTGTGATGAATGCCGATACGGTAATCATAAAACCAGACATCCTCGGTAGGCCCCCCGTTTTCAAAAAACAGCACGTTCGCTTTTACACCGTTCGCATAAAAAATACCAGAAGGCAAACGCAAAACCGTATGCAGATTATAGTTGGAGAGCAGCGCCTTGCGGATTTTTTCTCCCGCGCCGTCCTCAAACAGCACATTATCAGGCACAATAACCGCCGCCCTGCCGGAAGGTTTCAGCATCTTCATAATATGCTGCAAAAAGTTAAGCTGATTGTTTTTAGTAGACACAATCAAATCATCACGCATAGCCGAAATATCCGACGCACCCGCCGGACGCTCGCCAAACGGCGGATTCGCCAGAACCACATCAACAAGGTGTTCCGGCTGTTTTTCAAGAGAATCCATACAGCGCACCGGAGTCGTCTGCGCACCCACATCATGCAGATACAGATTCATACTGGCAAGCGTAACCACCAGCGGCGTAATATCCGCGCCGCTCAGTTTTTTTGTTCGTAAATCAGTCAGCTTGCGCTGGTCATTCGTCTGCGCCTTCATATGCTCAAACGCAGCCAAAAGAAAACCGCCTGTCCCGCACGCCGGATTGGCGACACTTTCTGTTACCTTGGGATCAATAACATCAACCATGGCGCTGATTAACGCGCGCGGAGTAAAATACTGCCCCGCCCCGCTTTTAGAATCAGAGCCGTTGCGCTCCAGAATCTCTTCATAAATAGCGCCTTTTAAGTCGCCTTCTATACAATACCAGTTTTCAGAACCAATCATCGCAATCAGTTTGCCCAGCTTTTCAGGCGAACTGATTTTATTAGAAGCATGGGTAAAAATAGCGCCGATAAGACCGTCCAGGCCCTGCAATTCGGAGAGAACACGCTCATACGTATCCGTCAGATCAGTGCCAATGCGCTGTTTTCCGTTTTTATCATACAGCAGATTCTGCCAGCGGCATCCATCCGGCAGCGTACTGTGATGGATTTTTTTCAATAAACCCAAAAACATAATAACAAAACGATAACATATAAACAATTTTCTAACTAGATAACTGTTTATATTGCTGCCTTTCAGTTAAATTCACAAATTAACGTACATTTTATTGCATATACAACCCAACAACGTTATATTAAAGATAACAATACATATTAGGGGAAGAAAATGAGCGACAAAATAAGCGGGTATGGAAAACTTGCGGTAGCCTATGCAAAAGAGCTTATTGCACATCAAGGACGGCCCTCATCACAGGGATGGGAAGATTTCGCTTTAAAAACCGGGTTTTCACAATCAAGTGCAAAAAAAGGATGCCCCAAAAGCGCGTTTTTAACATTATGCCAAAAAGGATTTATCTCAGGAATTCCTGCGGGCTATTATACATCCTCGAAAAAAAACGGAAAGTACGCTGTAGAGGCAGTGCGAATCTTACAAAATACTCCAGCTTTACGAAATAATCCGGGAGAATTATGGTACTCAATTCCCGATCATCCCGGTACATATAACCAGCAGATGGATGTCGTCTGCGCACTGTGGAATGAAGGGTTAATACGTATACCAGAATAACGCCTGTCCCTTTGCCGGTAAAGGCGCTGCGCTTTATTTTAAATAATAAAAAACAGCCTGCCCGGACTGCGGCAGTCCGAACAGGCTGTATGTGTATCAGCTCATCATGAGAGTTATTCTGTTTTTAACTTTAATTCTGGGTAATCCATTTCTTCTTTATCCATACCAGTCATTTCATAATGAGTTAATTTGATTGATTTATACTCTTTATCAATAGTACCAGTATAAGTAGCTGTAGCCGAGGCATACACCCCTTTCACAGCGATACTTTCCCCATTAACTGAATAAGACCAATCCATCGCAGCAGATAAAATAGTACCAGTTACTTTTCCATCTTTAAAAGACAGTGTATAGATTCCGCTATCATCCGCATACTCTTTTCCGTCAAGTACAGTTGAGGAACCGCTTGCGTTTCCGCCATCACTTCCGCTGTTCGCAGCAGTATCACATCCTGTCAAAACCAGCGCCGCCATAATCAGAACAATCAGAGCCCCGATACCAAGTTGTCTTTTCATATAAGACACCTCCTGAATAGTATTCCGCGATACCAATGGTACGCATGGTCATATTACCCCCCCCCCGTATTTTGTCAAGCGTTTTTCTTTTTCCTTGTATCGAATATAAAAAAAATAAGCTGTTTTTAATTCATTAATAATGTATTTTTAAAACAAAAATAGTCTTTTTTTGATCCATTAAAAGTCTATTTTTAAAATAAAGATAGTCTTTTTTTAATCCATTTTTAATCTATCTTTAGATCAAAAAAAGACTAAAAACGTTTAAAAGATACACTGTTTTCAGATAAAAGAAAGATTATTTTTTATCTGGCTGACAGTAGTATGGATATACTCCCTGTTCGCTTGAGTCGCGGCTGTTTTTCAGATATGCTCATCGCATGGAATTGTTCGACTCAGCGGAATACGAAAACTGCGCCGCTCGCGGTACGCCTGAATCGCTGCTTGCCAGCGTATTCGGGTACCCGGCGTTCCGGCCGCTCCAGCGTGAAATAATCGGCTGTGTGCTTGAGCGCCGGGATACGCTCGCGGTGCTCCCGACAGGCGGCGGCAAGTCGCTGTGCTGCCAGATTCCCGCGCTTATATTTCCCGGTCTCACCGTCATGGTGTCCCCGCTCATCGCGCTTATGCAGGATCAGGTCGCGGCTCTGCGCAGGCGGGGTGTTCCGGCGGCGGTGCTCAGTACAGGTATCGGCAGAGACGCGTACATAGATACGCTGCGCATGGTGCGCGCGGGAAACATAAAACTTCTGTATCTGTCTCCTGAAGCGCTCGCCACAGACCGCATCCGAGAACTGCTCACCGTATCACGTGTCGACTGCATCGCCGTTGATGAGGCGCACTGTATTTCAGAATGGGGGCATGATTTCCGTCCTGACTACCGTGCTATCGCGCAGATACGGCAGCTGCTGCCGCGCGCTGTCTGTCTTGCGCTGACTGCGACATCGACTGAACAGGTACGTCAGGATATTGTAAAAAATCTGTCCTTCCGCAATCCCCGTATTTTTGTGGGAGGTTTTGACCGCGCGAATATTTTTCTTGAGGTACAGGCAAAGACACGCCCCATGGCGCAGATACTCGAATTTCTGCGTGACCACGAACAGGAAAGCGGTATTATCTACTGCTTCAGCCGCAGACAGGTTGATGAACTGACTGCCGAACTATGTTCTGCGCATCTGGCTGCTCTCCCATATCATGCCGGTCTTGATGATAGGCTGCGCGCACGTAATCAGCAGCGTTTTATACAGGGCGATATAAAGATTATGGTTGCCACGGTGGCGTTTGGCATGGGTATAGATAAAGCTGATGTGCGGTTCGTTATCCATTATGATATGCCCAAAAGTCTGGAACAATATTATCAGGAAATCGGACGCGCCGGACGGGACGGCAAACCGGCGCAGGCGCTGCTGCTGTACAGTTCCGCCGATATTCATAAGATACGGTACTTTATGCAGGATATGGATGATGGACGAAAAGCGGCGGCTGAACGGCTTGTGCAGGGAATGATTTCTTATGCTGAAAGTAAAAGCTGCCGCCGTCAGATTCTGCTTGATTACTTTGGCAGCTCGCAGAACAATACGCAGCAGCATCCCGCGCCGGAATGCTGCTGCGATAACTGCCGCGGCGGCACAGAGGCGCAGACAGATATAACCAGTACCGCAGCGAAACTGCTGACCGCAATCCGTATGACCGGGCAGCGCTTTGGCATACAGTATGTGGCCGACGTACTCACCGGCTCACACCAGCAGCGCATATTTGATAACGGACACGATACAAGCGCCGTATGGGGCCGCGGCAGAGAGCTGTCAAAAAATGAATGGTGCGAACTTGCCCGCTTTCTGCTCGCGCAGCAGCTTATAAAAAAATCGCCCGATTACGGAGTGCTTTCGCTCACACGGAGGGGATATGCCGTCTGCGCGGGAACAGAACGCGTCAGTATCGCACAAAACGCGTTCAGCCGGGAACCGCACCACTCCCCGGCTGCAAAACAGCGCGCTGTGCTGCATAAAAGGCGAAACAGAAAACTCGCCTCTCCTAGCTGAACAGCCTGCGCGCCTCAAGATAAAAGCGTTTTTCGTCAGCTTCTCCCATAGAAAAGCTCTTTCGCGGCAGACACCCTGCTGCCGCGATTGTTGAAAAGAAATTATCTTTTACAATGGGGGGCAAAAGCAGTCCGATTGTCTGCTTTTTTTCTCCCAGACGGAACACTTCATCGCTGCCATGAATATAATCAAGATCACCGTCCTGCACAAATTCATCAAGCACTGGCTGCAAACGGCTGACAGCAAGCTCTGTGACAGCGCTGTCCAATATGGTATAGTGAATCTCACCGTCTCTGCCTGTGTATACAAAAGCAAAAGACGAACGAGAAGCACCAACAGCTTCTTCCGCTTCCTGCCTGCTGCATACTTTGCGTACAGTTCCGCCAAGTTTTTCTCTGACAGCCTGAATCAGCGCGGCAGGATCGGCGCTGAATATAACCCGGTGTATCGGCTCAAAAGTCAGGGCTTCATCATAAATGTTCACGATCTCGGCAAGCGCGTAGCGTACCGGCGAACAGGAAACTTCCTCCTCGCTGCATCCGTCGGCGATACGTGCGTCCCGATATTCATTCCATACCGCTTTCGCGGCGGCAAGTGAATGATTGCCATCGCCTACCGCAAACAGAAACGGTTTTCCCTGCGCATCTGTGTTAGCGGCGGCAAGTTTCTCAATCGCGCTGTTAACAGCGGCGATCTCCGCCTCATCCGATATGCCCCAGCCTGTTATATGTCCGCCGTTGAGCATCAGATCGGTATCATACAGCGGTTCACGGCCGCGCGCGGTTTTACCGGCTTCTTCAACAAGAGAACGCTCCGGATCATTTACCAGCAGCATAATATGCGGCAGCTCAAGCGCAGCACCGCGCCGTATTTCCATTCGAGGCGGCAGACGCGAAGTAATTGTCTGTTCAGTAGCCCGTATCAGAGCATGGCTTTCCGGTTTCCAGTCATACGCCTCAAGGTCTATACATACTACCAGTCCTTTTCTTTTTCTGCCGTACGACGTAGACCGCTCCACATACATCAGACATTCGCGCGCGGGCGCAAACACGCCTTCAGCAAGATACGAGCGCATCGCCGCGTGTATTTTCTGTATACGCTCCTGCTTGTCTTCCGCATCCAGATATACTTCAGGAAGTATCAGATTGAGCGCGGACGGTTTACCCTCTGCAAGCCGCGCGGCGCGCTCCCAATATTCCTTATCCTGTGTATACTGATCACAGGCAATAACTGCCCATGCACTCAGATCCGTGCCGTTTGCCGGCAGCAGCAGAGATGGTACAGCCAAGCCGTATTCTTTTAAGATATTCATAGATACAGTATACCGTTTGCGCCTGCTTTATGCTACAATACAAAATATGCCGATACGGATGGAAAACAGGCAGCAGATGAAGCAGCAAATGCAGATGAGTCCGCAGATGCTGCAATCTCTCTCCATTATGACGATGCCGGCAGCTGAGCTGCGCGAATATATCTATGATGAAGCAGATAAAAACCCGGCGCTTGAAATAAGCGCAGACCGGATGCAGGATTGTCCGCTCACGGTCGCATCTATACCGCGTTTCTCCGAGAATACCCGCATTGCTGAAAACCACGCCTCAGATGAAAAAAGTGATTTATATCAGGCATTTATTGAGAGCGCTCCCGCGCCGGAACAGTCTTTGCAGGATTCATTGCTGCAGCAGCTGGGTATGATTCCGCTTGATGAGCACAAACGTAATCTGTGTGAACGTCTTATTCAGAATCTTAATGATAAAGGATTTTATTCAGTACCGCCGCAGCAGCTGCTGCATCCGCAAGAAACAGAGGACTTTCTGAACAGCTGCATCAGTATTGTACAGTCACTTGATCCCTGCGGTATCTGCTGTACCGATACCGCAGAAAGCCTGCTGATTCAGGCGCGGCACGCTGATAATGCGCCGCCGCTCGCGCTGTATATTCTGAACGGACATCTGGAACTGCTCTCTCATTCCCGAAACACAACAGTTCTTAAACAGCTGCAAAAAACGGCGCCGAAAGAATTTGCCTCCTGCACAGAAGACGATATCGAAGAGGCGCGGCAGTTTATTCGTTCCCTTGATCCCTACCCTGCGCGTCAGTTTGGAAGCAGTGCGGTACGGTATGCGGTACCCGATATCAGAGTAGAACGGGTGCCAGTCACTCCTGAAGAAGAAGAAGAATTACACCGGGTATGGCAGCTTGGCGGTGATAAAATACCCGTTCTGCGTGACAGCAACGGAAATGCGTACCGGTTCGCTGTATTTCCTATACAAGGTATTCTGCCGGAATTGGCAGTTGCATCTGATTTTGAATCATTCGCCGCGGAAGAGCCGGCAAAAAATAGCGGCAAAGAGCAGCGCCAGTTTATTAAAACAGCTGTCACACAGGCACAGGCAGTTATTACAGCTGTAGAACAGCGGACACAGACGCTGCTGCGTGTCGCACAGGCGATTGTTAACCGGCAGACCCGTTTTTTTGAACAGGGGCCGCTGTATCTCGCGCCGCTTAAACAGCATGATATCGCTGATGTTGTCGGTCTGCATGAAACAACTGTTTCGCGCGCCGTGAACGGTAAATGGCTGCAATGCAGTCATGGTATCTTTGAACTGCGCTCTTTTTTCTCATCACGCGTCCCAGTATCTCAGTACCGCGGCGCGGCAGCGGTACACAGCGAATCTGTTACTGTACCGGAAGTTTCCTCCGTCAGCGGGTTTTCCCGGGAATCGGTAAAACTGATTCTCAAGCAAATAATAGAAGAGTATGAACAGACAGCAAACGGAAAACCGCTTTCAGACTCAAAACTGACCGAACTGCTTGAACAAAAAGGTGTTAAAATTGCCCGCAGAACAGTCGCAAAATATCGGGCTGAACTTAATATTGATTCGTCCTTTAAGCGGTAAACGCTATTTTCCACTATCGTTATGATTTTACTTGCTTTTTGCTCAGGAGCGGTTATACTTTAACTATAGTAAGTAATATAACGGTTCCTGCCGGAATGCGGGACAGTATTAGGAGGTTCTTATGACGACATCAATTAGCGCAGTAGGATTTGATTTTGAAAAAGATCAGCAGGACTTGATAAATAAAAAAATAGAGCGCGTTAAATACGCAGATGAACTGATAGTTGATTTTATTCTTCGTGTAAAAGAAGATAAAAAATTTATCTTTGACTGCACAATCAATTTCCGCTGGGGCGCAGTCGCGCATGTTACCGCAGATGATTACGATTTTGCCGCTGGCTTGAACAAGCTCATGGATATTGTCGATCAGAAGGTAAAGAAAGAAAAAGATAAAATACAAGAAAAGAAATAACTGATTCTGTGTTAAAAAGCTGCCCGCTGAATACTGGGCAGCTTTTTTTTATTTTTTCAGCGCTTTTACCGCAATAAAATTCATATACGCACCGGCTCCGGCGTTCATCGCGTCACGGTCGCCAATAGCGTACTCGTTGCTGCTCGCAAGCCAGTCATTCCATGCTTCGTCAGTACAGCGCATTTCTGTCACCGACTCAATAGAAACTGTCTTTTCGCCTTTCAGCAGCTGCCGCCACCATTCACAGCTGTGAAACGATTCAAGATCTTCCGCCTTCCATGACTTAAAAAACGCTTCAGGCAGACAGCGATGTGTATCTTCTGATTTAAAGCCGGGAAACGAGAGAGCTATTTGGCCTCCGCTGCGTATAAAAGGCGCGATACAGCGGTCAAGTACTTCAGGCTGTGTTCCAAAATAGTGATACGCGTCTATGGAAATAACCGCATCAAAAAATGATTCCGCATACGGAAGAGCGTGAACATCCGCATGAATCGGGATAACCCGATCAGATATTCCCAGATGCTTAAACCGTTCAAAATTTTCAGAAGCGCTTATCCACAAATCAGTCGCGTATACCTGCACACCAAATTTCTGCGCGATAAACGCAGAAGAAAGACCTTTTCCGCAGCCCAAGTCAAGCACTCTCATGCCTTTTTCAAGATTCATATCAGCAGTTAGTTCTTGCGCCAGTTTCAGCACATTCGGCCCCATCAGATTCTCACTGACAAACTGAGGATCATCCAATCCATGATATATTGATTTCATTTCTGCAACCTCCCTTTAGCCAGCATCCTATAAGATTCTGAGCTGCTCTGCAAGATTTTATTATGTATCGCACACCGGTTTTTCTTGCAAAAACAGTTTTCTGTGTGTTATAGTTATATCATGGCTGAACGGACATTCACTGTTCTGGACTTGCTCGATCTGGATCTCAAGGGGCACAATGCCCTGAATCTGCGCTGTATCAGCGGCAGAAAAGGCTTGAGCCGGTCTATACAAATACCGGACATGAACAGACCCGGTCTCGCGCTTTCTGGTTTTTATGAATCTTTCGCCTATCAGCGTGTTCAGCTGTTCGGCCGGGGCGAAATCGCGTATCTTAAAAGGATTATTGCGGAGCACCGGCTTGAAAATGTACGCAAACTGTTTTCATATGACATACCATGCTGCGTTATCACACATAATCTGCAGCCGCCCGCTGAATTTCTTGATATCGCTGATGAAGTATCCTGTGCAATTTTGCAAACAGACTTGGAATCAACAGATTTTTCTACTAGGCTTCTCCGGGTATTTTCAAATATTTTTGCTCCGCGCAAAACAATACACGGTGTACTGGTAGAAGTATACGGTCTTGGTATTATTCTGATGGGCGACTCTGGTGTGGGAAAAAGTGAAACCGCGCTTGAATTAATAGAACGCGGGCACCGGCTTGTCGCTGATGATATTGTAGAACTCCGCTGCGTAAACGGCAATACGGTACTTGGACAGGGCGCAAATCCTATGATAAGTCATCATATGGAAATACGCGGTCTGGGAATTATCAATATATCACAGCTGTATGGTGTTGGCGCAATTAGAGAGCAAAAACAGGTGCAGCTTGTTGTCCGGCTTGAAGAATGGGACTCTAACAAGTTATATGACCGTCTGGGAACAGATCAGAAAACAATAGATCTGCTGGGGGTAAAAATCCCCGAATTGGAAATACCAGTTCGCCCCGGACGGAATCTGCCAATCATTATTGAGACAGCAGCTATGAATGAAAGACTAAAGTCTATGGGATATTATTCCGCCCTTGACTTTAACCGCAATGTACTCAAATGGATAGAAACAGGAACAGCCCAGACTGCCTATTACGGCAGTGATGATTTATATTAACACTGATACAGGAAATACAAAGGAGTGTCCGCATGATCGAGAAACAGGTAACAGTCATGAACCGCGCCGGCATACATGCCAGGCCAGCAGCGCTTATAGCGCAGACGTCAAATAAATTCAGCAGCAATATCTCAATTAAGATGAATGCCGGACTGCCGTCAGAAATCGAGATAAACGCGAAATCAATCATGGGCGTCATCACCATGGCTGCCGGATATAAAACTGTGCTGCTGATTATTGCTGACGGGGCAGATGAACAGCAGGCAGTTGATGCGATTACAACACTCTTTGAAAATAAATTTGAAGAGGACTAAGCGGTTTTCTCATCAGGCAGAATACACAGCGCAAAGAGGGGATTGCGCTGTGTATAATAAACCGATGTCCTCCGACAGAATATGAAAGAACTGACCAATAAACAGAGCCAGGTGCTGCAATTCATCTGCAGCTGCATTGAACTGAATTCCTGCCCGCCAACAGTACGGGAAATAGCGTCTCATTTCCACGTAACACCGCGAGCTGTTCAGATACATCTGGAAGCATTGCGGAAAAAGGGGTTTCTGGCAAACGCTGATAAACGTTCCCGATCTCTGCGAGTGCTTTCGCCTGCCGCTGATTCCGGTTTTATTCCGCCGGCAGTTAGGCAGATTCCTCTTTTAGGAACTGTAGCTGCCGGCCTGCCGCTGCTCAGTGAAGAAAACTATGAAGGGTACATTAACCTGCCCGATTCCTATATAAAAAGCGGTAAAACATATTTTGCCCTTACGGTCCGCGGAAACAGTATGATAGACGCCGGAATTCTGGACGGTGATACAGCCATTATCGAACAATCATCAACCGCAGAGAACGGTCAGATAGTTGTAGCTGTTCTTGAAGACGCAATCACTCTGAAACGCTTTTTCCGGGAATCGGCTCGCATCAGACTGCATCCTGAAAACCCTGTTTTTAATGATATTTACTGCCAGAATGTCCGTATCGTAGGGATTCTTTCCTGCATCTTAAGGACATACTAATGGGAGCTGTCCGATTATTCCTGTTTGCAGGGCCTGAAATAGGCGAACGCAACGACGCGGTAGAAAAGCTGCGAACAGCCGCCCGGAAAGAGTCAGGGCAGCTTGATGAATATTCACTGTATGCCGGCGAAACACCAATAACAGATGTCGCGGGACTGCTGACAAATGAATCACTGTTTGCCGATGCGCGGTTTATTGTTCTTAAAAACGCCGACGTTATAAAGAAAAAAGATGACATTGCGCTGCTTGCGTCATTGCCGGCAGTACACACGCAGAAAAACGCTACGCCTGTTTCTACTCTCGTTCTTATTTCAGACGCAGTCAGTATTGATAAAAAACTAGAAGCGGTAGTTCCAAAAGAAAATAGAAAAATATTCTGGGAATTGTTTGAAAACAGAAAAGAGCAGTGGCTGAAAAACTTTTTTCAGAAATCAGGTTTTCGCATAGAAACAGATGCGATTGAATTGATTCTTGAACTGGTGGAGAACAATACAGACGCGCTCAGCAGTGAATGTTCCCGTTTTTTTTCTTGCTTTGAACAGGGGCATCTAGTTACCGCGGCAGAGGTAGAACGTATTATAGCGCACAACCGGGAGGAGTCGCCGTTTACGCTTTTTGACGCGCTCTCAAGCAGTAATGAGACTCCGCAACAGCGCCTTGAAACAGCGCTCGCTATACTGCAAAAAATAAAACTATCAAAAGACTCTTCAGGCATTCAACTTCTTGCCGGACTGACCTACTGTTTCAGAAAGCTCAGACAGTGGCACAGTCTGCAAAACGGTACACAGCGCCCTTCTGACTTTGAATTAAAAACAGCTGGTTTTACATCCCAGAAAGCCCGCACGCAATATACATCAGCAGCGCGCCTCTGGACAGCAGCACAGACAGAGGCGATTCTGACAGAGATTGCACGTACCGATATGGATATCCGTACGCTTGGTCAGCAGCCGGAAACACTGCTGCTGCAAATGCTGCTGTATACCATTGTGGTAAAAAACGGCGCAGAAAGAGAAGAAATTTTTTACGGGCAGCTGTAACTTATTCCAGATTCAGAGAACTGATAACCTGAAACAGTGATTTCAGTTCATCTTCGGTCAAAGTAATACCTTTTCCCATTTTCTGATGATCAGGCGACCAACTGCGGATATCATATTTCGGCGGCCGACCGCCCCATGATACAAGATTCAGTTCTGTAATCCAGCCGCTTTTGCTTGATGAAATTTCACCAAGCTGTTTTACAATCTCAAAAGAAAAATCCTCCGCCACCAGGGAACCTCCGTTACAATACAGCAGTTATATTGTATATACTATATCACGGAATAGTAAAAAAGTGAAAAAAATTTTGTTCGCGTTTCTGATTTACGATAATTAAGTAATGGGCAGTGATAAATAAAACAGGAGGTCTGTATGAATAAGAGTATCAAACAGAATAGATGTGTCCGCCGTCTGGCAGGTATTGCAGGGTTATGCATACTGTTTTCTGCATGCAGCAGTACGCCGCAAGTAGAACAACAGTCCGAGCCAGAGCCGCCAATAGAGCAGCCAGAGCCAGTATCAGAAACACCACCGGAACAAACTGATAACAGTTTCTCTCAGAAAAATCAGGCCGGTTTTGAACAGATAGAACAAGCAAGAACAGCAGCGATTGCCGCTGGCGCTCAGGAACTGTATCCGAAGGAATTCGATCAGGCTGACAGCCGTTATGAGGCGCTCAAACAGAAAGACACAGAAAATACTGACCTGACAGAAGAAATACAGGATATCACCGATTTATACCGATCGCTTGAACTGGCCGCTCAGGCAAAAAAAATGCAGAAAGAAATCAATGAGCAGCAATTTCCGGACATAGATGCGGAGCGGCTTGCTTTGGCAGACAAAGCGCTGTCGGAATTATCAGAGTTGTACCGGATGCAGGCAGCAGGCGCCCAGACACTGGCAAAAGCGCAGGAAGCATATGATACATATGCATCACTGCTGCTGACGGAATATACTAGGCTTCTGACAGATATACGAAATAAAGTGCTCAATAAAAAGAAAGAGGCAGATTCCATAAAATCGGCTGTAGCTGATAAAGAAAATTACGAACAGGCGATGACCGTATTTACCGCGGCAGACGAGAACGCCCAATCAGGCAAATTTCAGGATGCCAAAAGCGGCTATGAAACAGCTTATGAGCTGTTCTGTGAGGTGTATGACCGGGTACTTGCAAAACGACAGGCAGCCGCAGCCGCGATTGAACGGGCAAAACAGAAAGCTGATGAAGTGGAACAGTATGCAACAGAGGCTGATCTTATCACGCCTATTCCAAAAGAAGATGTGGCAGACCGTTCCGTACTGGAGCAGGAGGCCACAGAATGAAAAAGTTTACCGCTTTTATCTGTACGGTACTTCTTTGTGCCGCAATCGTATACGCAGACAGTTTTTCAAGCAACCGTTTTCAGCTGATGTCGCGTATTTATACTGAAAAAGCCGAAAAAGCATATGAGAACGGACAGTACGATTTATCGATTGAATATACTAAAAAAGCAGAAGAATATGCGGAACAATCGCGCGCTTATATCCAGAAAATGCTTGAGCGGGCAGACGCAGATAAACAAATACGCACAGCGATGAATCTGATCGCCCGTGCCCGCGCAGTAAAAGCAGATGAATCATCTCCCGATATTTTTACAGCAGGACTGAACGCAACAGAACAGGCAAAAGAAATCTATACACAGGAAGACTATATTGCTTCTTCTGCAAAAGCAAAAGAAGCACAGGACATCCTCAGACAGCTTAACCTTGAAGAAAATCCAAAACAACCCGTTATCGCACAGGGAGATGAAATCACATTCCCCAAATATTATGTTGTAAGACCATGGCTTTCTGATAAAGATTGTCTGTGGAACATATCGGAAAGACCATATGTATACGCTGACCCATGGCAATGGAAAAAGCTGTATGACGCAAATAAATCCATGTTTCCAGATCCAGATAATCCGAACCTGATTATTAAAGACATGATTCTTGAAATACCGCCTCTTGCAAACGAGAAACGGGAAGGCACATTTGATCCGACAAAAGAGTATGCATCCATACAGCGGTAAATATTTTCCGCTTAATCAGCAGAACGGTACTGCCGATAGAGCTCAAGCGCCGCAGCCATAAGCGCATGCGGATATTCAGGCAGACCGGTTCTGCTGAATACGTCTTTTTGAGGAACAGTATAATAAGATACGTACTCATCTTCATCCAGCTCCTGGCCGCATATATGGTGCAGCTGCTCCGCCGCGTAACAATGTACTTTATTTCCCATAATTGCGGGATTGGGACTAAAACTGCCAAGATAATGGAGTTTACCAGCCTCATATCCTGTTTCTTCCCGCAGTTCGCGTCTCGCGGCCTCTTCCGGAGATTCCCCTTCATCAATAACTCCTCCGGGAAATTCCATCGTTACCGCCTGCAGTCCATGGCGCCACTGTCTCACAATAAGAAATTGATCGGGCGTAGATTTTTCCGGGTCGCCTTCCAATACAGGAATAGTAATAACCCAATCAGGAGCCTCAAGCACTACATATTGGCCAGTCTGTCCATCAGGCGATACGCTTTCACGTTCTGTAACAGTGAGTACACGGGTTTTCAGCAGTTCCTTACGGCCTGATTCTTTCCAGCGCAGTTGTTCATCTGGTAATTTTTGCATAATCGTACAATTTCCTTTTGACAATATGGTTGAATGGTTTTATTCTATATATAGGATTGTTGTACAGTTCTGATAAAAAATCAAGCTGTAACAACTTATCCGTCATCATCAGAAAATAAGGAGGATTTTATGGCTGTTATCACTATATCAAGACAGGTAGCCGCATTAGGCGATGAAATAGCTGCCGCGACCGCAAAACTGCTGGGATATAAATTTATAGATAGGAAAGCTATTGAACAGCATATCATTAATCTGGGATTTCCAGCTGATAAGCTGAAAAAATATGATGAAGTAAAACCGGGATTTTTCGCGTCATTGGCAAAAGACCGTGACGAATATTTGGATTATCTGCAAACGGCAATTCTTGAATCGGCCGCAGAAGGTAACTGCATACTGATTGGCCGGGGATCGTTTATTATCCTTGAAGATGTCCCCAACCTTGTTGCGCTGCGTTTTGTATCAAAAGACAAGGTTCGTATGTCTCGACTCATGGCCGAATTCTCATGGGATGAGAAAAAAGCCCGCCAAAGAATAGAAGAAAGTGATTCAAACCGACTTGGTTTTCATAAGAGTTTTTTCAATCTTGAAAACGAAGATCCTACACATTTTCACATGGTAATCAATTCCAGTTTGCTGAATGTTGATGCAGCAGCTCAAACGATTGCCGATTTCTGCGCTCACTTTATTACGCCGGAAAAAGAAGCCGCAGGCCAGAAAAAAATCACTGAACTGCTTGCCGCACAACATTTGGTAAACAGTCTTATTTTCGAACATAAATTAAATATTAATTTCCTGCGGGCTGTTATTTTTGATAAAACAATAACCCTACAGGGTGTCGCAGATTCCTCGGCTCTGGCTGAGAAAGCTGTTGCAGTCGCTTCATCACTCATGCCAGGCTACACAGTCGAATCGGCAATCAGTGTCGTCCAGGACTTTAAGGCATATCCATAAAACAGTCGTGCAAAACGGTATTCTTGTTCTTGTCTGCCTGTGTTTCGGCGCGGGAATATCCTGTATGTCGTTATATGCCGGCGGGAAATTGTTCCACCGGCATATTTCGGGCAAACGACTTTCGGCAGGCTGTATATTTTTAAGTTTGGCAGCGATAGGAGCTGTCTATACGCTCATTTTTTCAGCTGACAGGTTACAATTGCTTTGGTCAAATTCTCCGCTGCGGTTGTATTATATATTCTTTATACTTATTGGCATATTTTCCGGAATATGGTATCGGCTGTTTTTTCCTGTTGCGCTTATCTGTTATATCGCCTATGCGATGATTGTTTCTGTGTATTTATATAGTGCGCTGAAAGCTCCTGATTCTGCTTTTTCAATTTCTATTCAGGAAAAGGCTGTTGTTATAGGAGAAACTTCATATCAGACAACGGGGGCAGATAGGATTATAGATATAGCCGTTATCACTATCCCTCAGGAACTGCTTCTTCCTGTACCGGCAGTATGGGTATGCAGTGTAACAGCATCAGACAAAAACGTTCCGCAGCAGAAGGTTTCAGATATCTTTCATTTCACCGCTCTGCCGGGTATTCTTCGCTTTCCCCTGCAGAAATATAGCGAAATACTTTGCAGGGATTACTCAAATATTTACATCTCTGTACCCAAACATGATTTTCTGCCAGTATTATATACGCTGAAATGTTCATACAACCAGGCAGAATTTTCATATGAAATGAACAGAAACTTGTGATTAACAATAGCTCCCTTGTAGCTAACATATCCAGTCTTTTGACTCATTACGTTTTTTATGTACTCATTTCCCAAATGTAAGAGAACCGCTTGACAAGAAGCGGCTCTCAAATGATACTGGTAATATGAAAACAGCAGATAAATTCACACTGACGCGTGTTATTCTGGCGCCTGTATTTTTTATTTTATATTTTATTCCAGTATGGACAGGACATTTTGCATCACTATCAGTTTTTATCTTGATTCCGCTGCTTGCATTCGCCGAATTTACAGATTTTTTAGATGGTTTTTTTGCCCGCAGAAATAAAGAAGTAAGCGACTTTGGCAAATTGTTTGATCCATTTGCAGATGTACTACTGCATTTAGGCACTTTTTGCTGTTTTGTCGCAGCCGGATATATGCCGGCATTCATTTTGCTGCTGATTATCTACCGCGAATTCATCATGAATTTTATCCGTCTTATCGCTGTCAGACAGGGTGTCGCAATAGCCGCACGCAAGGGCGGAAAACTAAAAACAGTTATGTATGTGTTCGCGTCATTTTATACCCTGCTTCTTGAGTCGGCCATTCGTCTCGGATTTAACATCAATATTATGCCGCAGCTGCGCGCCGGTGCTGTTGTGATATACTGTCTCTGTGTAATAGCCGCTTACAGTTCATTTATTGATTATCTGATTCATTTTAAGAATATACTTAAAAATATAAAATAGTTTCATCAGTAAAACCTGGGGTATACCATTTTGCAGCGGACATCCGTATGAACACATTTATTAAAAATGAACTTAAAAATTGGAAACCGCTGGAAATTATCTGGCTGTTTACCGCCTGTCTTATTATACTATCGCTTTCAATATACTGGAAAGAAAACTTAGTAGGCATAATTTCCTCGATCAGCGGTATATTATGTGTAATTCTCACCGGGAAAGGAAAGCTTTCGTCCTATATTTTCGGGATGATTAACACCGTACTGTATGCCTATATTGCCTTTACTGCCACATATTACGGCGAAGTAATGCTCAATGTTTTCTATTATATTCCTATGAATGTGGTTGGATTTATCCTATGGAGCAGAAACATAAATCAGAATAACCAGGAAGTTGTCAAAACGGAACTAAAAAACAAATTTAAATTTCTGATTTTTACATTGTCTTTCGTCGCGGTATATATTTATGGAATGGTATTAAAACAACTGGGAGGCGCCCTTCCCTTTGCTGACAGCGCCAGTACGGTATTTGCAGTAACTGCCCAAATTCTGTGTGTCAAACGCTGTACTGAACAGTGGATTATGTGGATTCTGGTTAATATCCTTAACATTTCCATCTGGGCAATTAATTTTTCAAAGGGCGGAGACAATATAGCAACTCTTCTTATGTGGAGCGTTTTTCTGATTAACGCCATTTTTATGTTTATAAAATGGCATCGTGAATCAAAAGCGCACTAGGAGACAGCACCATGTACAATGTGGGATTATATGCGGGTTCTTTCAATCCGCTTCATATGGGACACGTTCAGTGTATCATTCAAGCCGCGAACCAGTGCAGAAAACTGTTTATATTTTTGTGCGTTGGAAACAGGCGTAATGAAATTGATAAGAAAATAAGATACCGGTGGCTCTATCAGCTGACAAAGCACATCGGAAACGTGACAATACGTTTTCTGGAAGATGACGCTGAAACAAAGGAATCCTACACACAAGAATTCTGGGAAGCTGATTCCCTAAAGGTTAAGCAGGCTATCGGAGAAAAAATCGACGCGGTATTTTGCGGAGATGATTATAAAGGCAAAGATTCTTTTTACACCAGATATTATAAAGATTCCAAGATTATTTTTCTTAAAAGAAACGAAATAAGTTCTACCAAAATAAGGGAAAATGTTTACAAATACTGGGATTATATTCCGGCTGTTGCAAGACCCTACTACACAAAAAAAGTCTTGCTTTTGGGCAGCGAAAGTACCGGAAAATCTACTTTAACTATTAATCTTGCCAATTATTATAATACCAATTATATAGAAGAAGCAGGAAGAGATTTATCAGAAAAGTCCGGAACTGATTTATTGATGCTATCAGAAGATTTTACAGAAATACTGCTCACCCATAAATTAAATGAAATCAGGGCTCTGGAACACAGCAATAAACTTCTGTTTGTAGACACAGATGCCATAGTCACCAATTTTTATATGCACTTCTTACAGGACGAAAACATAGAGTCAAACGAGAGGCTGGCACAGGCAATTATTCTGATTAATAAGTATGATCTTATCCTGTTTCTTGAACCGGATGTGGATTTTGTTCAGGACGGAGACAGAAGCGTCATTATTCAAAACGACAGACTTAAATACAGCAACGAAATAAAAAAGATTCTGAATAACACAGGTATCACATACCATTCTATAAGCGGCGATTATCAGGAGCGGTTCCAACAAGCGGTATCGCTGATAGACGGAATGTTTTGATTTGAAAATTATGAAACGGATAAGTGTTTTTTTTCTATTATTGATTACTGTTCTCGGACAAGTTTTTACCCAAGGAAATCAACCGGAAAGAAGTATGAACAAGATTCTGTATGAAAACTGTCTGGAGTTGATTTCGCTTATGCATGAGACAGCCCTTAGCGAGGTGTATGGTTCTCTCATTCCTAATGATTCTTTACGGGACAAAACAGAAGAATTGTTAATCCATATCAGAAACAGTCAGTATGATACACCAAAAGCTGTCTATCAATTAGAGTTTCCGGAGGATATTGTATCATTTGCGCTGCAGCTCATGAACATGATAGATACCGAAACAACAGAACCCCCTCCACACATCAAAAAGAAAATATATGATACATTTATATCAGCTCTTGCATTTCAGTTAAATTCTATGGAGGGCGGTGTTTTAAACGCTACGGCGGCAAGTGCTTACACAGAAGAACAGCTCTTTGTAGCCCCTGAAGTAAAGCAAAGCGGAGCTTATTTATTTATATATAAGGACAGTATTCCGGTATATGTTTCGGTTATCGTTGGCAAAGATGGTGCTGTTAAAGCACAGGGAGTATATGTTTTTTGCGATAAAACCGAAACGCTCTCTGATGAAGATGTTTTTGAAAAATTCTCTCCTTTCGGCATCAAGTCGGTAACTAAAGTGAATATGCCGTAAACTAGATATCCAGGAATGGTACAGGCATAAAAAATGATTATACTAATAACAGGTGCATCTCATACAGGAAAAACACAGCTTGCTCAGCAACTCCTTGAAAAATATAAATTTCCTTATTTATCAATTGATCATTTAAAAATGGGATTGATTCGATGCGGTTACACAACACTTACACCAGAAGATGATAGTGAACTTACCGGTTATTTGTGGCCCATTATTCGTGAAATGATTAAAACAGCTATTGAAAATGGCCAAAACCTTATTCTAGAAGGATGTTACATTCCATTTGACTGGGAAAAGGATTTTGAAAAGCAATATCTGAGTTACATCAAATATTACTGTCTTATCATGAGTGAGAAGTATATACATCATCACTTTGCTGATATAAAAAAATATGCGCGTACCATAGAAAAACGCTTAGATGACGATATATATACCATAGAAGATATACTGAAAGATAATGCGCAATTTTTAGAGCTTGCAAAAAAATATAATGTAAATTATATACTTATTGATGATAAATACGAAATAGGCATTCAGTTATTCTGAAAAATCGTTCTAAGCTGTCTTGTCGAATTTTCAGCAATGTTTTCCTATAAAATACTATTTAAACAGCAATTTTTGTATTTTATTGCACACACATATAAAGATATATTTTTTGATTGACACAGACCAGAAGGTGTTACATAATCTTTATATGTTTTCTACAAAAACCAAGATCGTCTGTTCTATGGGACCGGCGACAGCAAACGATGAAATTGTCGAAAAACTGATTCTTGCAGGCATGAACATTGCCCGTTTTAATTTTTCTCACGGGGATCATGAATCACATAAAATCGCTATGGATCGCGTAAAACGGGTTTCTCAGAAACTGAACCGTCCCGTTGCGCTGCTGCTGGATACAAAAGGTCCCGAAATCCGTACAGGGCTGGTACCTGACGGCGGCACAGTTACGATACATACCGGAGATACAGTTCTTGTCACCGTTAACGGAGAAGCTACACAAGCGGCTACTCCGTCATCCCCGGCACGGTTATCTGTTACCTGGAAAGATCTGCCTGACAGGGCATCTCCCGGCATCAGAATACTGATCGCCGACGGACTTCTGGAACTGGATGTGATAAAAATAGAAAACGGTATTGTTACCTGTACGGCACGCAACACCGGTACTATCGGCAGCAGAAAAAATGTAAATCTTATTGGGCTGCATGCAGGCTTGCCTATCATGTCTGAACAGGATAAGCTTGATCTGGCATTCGGTGCCACACAGAACATAGATTTTGTCGCCGCGAGTTTTGTCAGTTTTGCATCTGAAATACATGAAATCAGACAGTATCTCGACAGTCTGAATTGCAAAGCACGTATTATCGCAAAAATTGAAAATGAAGAAGGTGTAAATAATATCACAGAAATCGCCGCGGCGGCAGACGGGGTTATGGTCGCGCGCGGAGATCTTGGCGTACAGCTGGCAACAGAACGTATTCCCATTGTACAAAAATATATTATCGCCGAATGCCGCAAAGCAGGTAAACCTGTTATCACGGCGACGCAGATGCTGGATTCCATGATTGTGAATCCGCGTCCCACACGGGCGGAATTGACTGATGTCGCAAACGCGATTTTTGATGGGACAGACGCTGTTATGCTCTCCGGAGAAACGGCAAACGGCAAATATCCAGTAGAAGCGGTTGAAACAATGGCGCGCATTGCCCTTACCGTAGAAGACTCAGATGAATACTGTCAGCGTATGCGGCATATTCCGTCTCCCTATGCTGAAGGCGGCAATATTGGTTTTATTATGGCACGTAACGCTTATACAACAGCAAGAGATGTAAAAGCGATGGTTATTATCACACCAACACTTTCAGGAAATACCGCGCGAATGCTCAGTACATTCCGCCCGGAACAGGCCGTTATTGCGCTTACGCCTGATGAGCAGGTACGGCGGCAACTGCTTCTGCACTGGGGAGTAGTTCCGCTTATGGCAAGTATGGCAGAAGACTCCGCACAAATGATACAAAACGCGATAAAAATTGCACTGGACGCGGGCGTTGTTAATATGTTCGACAGAGTAATTCTGGTAGCAGGTATTCCGCTGTTCAGTCCCCTTATGGTAAATACGGTACGGGTACTTATCGTCGGCAATGTTCTTGCGCGGGGCAGCAGCGGTGGGCATATACATCCAGAAATCAACAGAGCAAATGGACATATTGTGAAAGCGACAACTCTTGAAGAAGGTTGGATGTTCCTAAAACAGCACGGAGGAGAAATTCTAGTCTGTAAAAAAATTACCAGCGATCTTATACCCCTGTTGAGGATCATTGACGGTATTATCGCTGAAGAAGAATCCGAACTACCGGATACAGTACTACAGGCAGTAAATCCTAACCTCGTCTGGATAGCCGGTGTACACGGAGCTTTTAGAACACTCGAAACAGGACTGGCAGTCACTATTGACGGAACAGAACTGCTTGTATATGAAGGCACCATTTGACATTATCATCCATGTTTGGTATATTATTGTACCGATTGTAATATTCTATAGGCAGGTTCAGTATGTCGAGAAGATGTGATATTTGTGGGAAAGGGTCATTAAGCGGAAATAAAGTGAGTAAATCATATAATCATACCCGCCGTACATGGAAACCGAATATTGTTTCAGTAAAAACTGAAATTAATGGAACCACAATGACTATTAAGATGTGCACCCGCTGTCTCAGAAGCGGTTATGTCACCAAGAAAGTTTAACCTTTTATGCGGTTATGAAGAAAGCATTGCTAATGCAATGCTTTTTTTATTTTAAACACTATATTGACTTGAGAATCAATCCGTCATATGAAGGCGCAACTGTCCGTCCCCCTTCTGTCAGACAGCGTAATGATTCTTCCTGCTGGCATAAGTTTGCAACATGGCGTATAATCTGTTCATGGGACATATCATGGCAGATATGAATCAGCCATGTATGAACAGCGCCAATACGCGCAGCACAATCCAGAGCTTCGCGAAAGGACAGATGAGTACCATGCGGACGGGTTCTAAGCGCATCAATAACAAGATGATCAATGATACCGCCATGCCTTGCAAGCAGATCAAATGAAGAGTCCGGGATATTTTTGCAGTCAGTCAGGTACGCGATTGAATGAATACGTGAATCACTGGCGATATGTGATACAAGATAACCGGAAGTACAGGCATTACCATGAATAAGAGGCACCGCTGTCACCGTCATAGGACCAATCTGCACAGGCTGTTCTGTGATATCTCGCAAATAAAGCTGCGGTTTACCGCCGCCGATTTTGATTTCCTTAAAAATATAGGGAAAGCGTATTTGGATATTCGTCAATACCGACGGATTCGCATATAACGGAAGCCCACAATCAGGTGTTTTATCTTTATGATGGGAGAAAACACGCAGATCATCAATACCATGCAGATGGTCTGCATGGTCATGCGTGATGAACACGGCGTCAAGATGTGTAATACCGAATTTGATTGCCTGAATTCGAAATTCAGGTCCGGTATCGATAACAAAACAGGCACTTTCGGCTCCGTCTTCTGCATCGCATTCAAACAGGGCGCTTGTGCGGTTTCTATTATCTCGCGGGTCCGCTGAGACACAACAGCTGCACGAACAGCCTATTACCGGAATACCATGACTGGTACCGGTACCTAACAATGTACATTGCATGAAAAAAGCATAAACAGGCTTTTATTCAGAGTCAAGGGGGTATATATGAGACTCGTAATTATCGGAAGCGGTATCGCAGCTGTTACAGCCGCGGCGGAATTGCGGAAACTGCATGCGGAAACAGATTTGCAGATAGACATGATCAGCAACGACACACCCGCAGATTATACAAGGCCTCGACTGCCGGAAGTTGTTGCAGGAACTGTTGCCGAAGCAGCTCTAACAATACGAAAACAAGATTGGTTTTCTGCACGAAACATCACGCTGCACAATCCTGCCTCAGCAATTAAAATCAATAGAGAAGAAAAAACAGTAACTGTTGAAGAAAACGGAAACATGACCGATATCGGATATGACGCACTTTTACTTGCAACAGGAGCAAATGCAAATAGGCCGGCAGTCCCGCAGATAGATTCTCCAGCCGCAGGATGTGTTTTTGCACTGCGGACAATGGCAGACGCACTCGCAATAAAAAAACGCATCGGAGACTTTAAACAGTCAGCAGTCGTTGTCGGCGGCGGCCTGCTCGGTATAGAAGCTGCACGAGCATTAAAGCAGGCGGGTGTCGCTCGTGTTCATGTAATAGAGACAGCCGCAAGAATGCTGCCGAGGCAGCTTGACGAACGGGGAGCTCAGCACCTTACAGAGTATCTCACCAGCCTTGGATTGACAATCCATACCGGTGCGGCGCCTGATCTCAAACAGCTGGAAACACAAAGCCCCGCCGATGTGTTCCGGACCATCTGCGGAGATGAAATAGAAACAGTATTGTATTCAGTTGGAGTACGCCCAGAAATCACTCTGGCCGCAAGCTGCTCTCTTTCATGCGGCAGAGGAATCATAGTCAGCGATACTATGCAAACAAGTGACCCAGCAATATATGCCGCCGGAGACTGTGCTGAATTTAATGGCGTCTGCTGGGGAATAGTCCCGTCAGCGCTTGAACAGGCGACAGCCGCTGCACGCATGATGATCTATGCGTTATACGGAGGGACAGAACCGGCACGATACACACAGACCGTGCCTTCTACCGCTCTCAGAATCGGAGCACGCGAAGCAGTATCTACCGGCAAAGCTGTACTAACCCAGGAAGAAGAAGCAAGCGGCGCCTACGCTGTTATTCACCGCGAATCGGCGGATATGACTAACAGTCAGAAATCAGCAGCTTTGTATGCAAAGATTGTTATAGATCTGAAAGCGGGAGTCATCGCAGGAGGACTGGTATTCGGAACAGAAGGATCAGCCGCGGCATTCTCACGCCGGCTCGCTGCATTAACCGGAAAACCAGAAGAGGAAGCATCAGTTTTCCTTGAACAGGCAATTCCAAACGCGCAATAAAAATAAAACCCTGCGGAATCCGCAGGGTTTTATTTTTATCAGCAGATATCAGCTTAACTCAAACATACCCGTATACAACTGATAATACCGCCCCTGGCGGGCAAGAAGTTCCGCATGACTGCCCTGTTCAATAATACGCCCCTGCTCCAACACCAGAATCACATCAGCATTCCGTATTGTTGAAAGACGATGCGCAATTATAAATACCGTACGTCCGTCCATTAGACGATTCATACCTTTTTCAATCAGAGACTCCGTTCTTGTATCAATCGAGCTTGTCGCTTCATCAAGAATCAGAACAGGCGGATTTGCCGCAGCTGCGCGCGCAATGGAAAGCAGCTGCCGCTGTCCCTGGCTGAGATTCACACCATCAGCAGTCAATTCCGTATCATATCCATTCGGCAAATGAGCGATAAACGAATCCGCATTTGCAAGCCGTGCAGCGGCTTCTGTTTCATGACGTGACGCCTCCGGTCTGCCGTAACGGATATTATCAGATACACTGCCTGAAAACAAATGGGTATCCTGCAGAACCATTCCCAGAGAGCGGCGCAGGGAATCTTTTTTTATCTCCTTTATCGGAATTCCATCATAGGTAATAGTCCCCTCGGAAATATCATAAAAACGGGTCAGCAGATTGGTAATTGTCGTTTTGCCCGAGCCGGTAGAGCCTACCAGCGCTATTTTCTGCCCCGGACGAGCTCTCAGAGAAATGTTATGCAAAACCGTTTTTTCCGGACGATACCCAAAAGACACATTTTCAAAACAGATTTCCCCTCGCATTGGTATAAGCTCACTGCTTCCATCCATTAGCGGACGTTTCCATGCCCAGCAGCCGGTATAAGCGAATGCCTCTACCAGTTTCTCCTGTTTATCTCCCGTATTCGGTTGTATTTTTACCGCATTCACCAGAGAAACAGTCCCTTCATCGGTTTCAGCAAGTTCATCTATTGCATGAAAAATACGTTCCGCGCCAGCAAGCGCATTCAGAATACTGTTAAACTGCTGCGACATTTGCGTCACCGGCTGCGCTGATGACCGTGAATACTGCAGAAAAGCGGCAGCGGTACCAATATCCAGATATCCGCCGATAATGAGCAGTACACCGGCTACCGCACACAGCGCATACCCAATATATGATAAATTGGACATAAGCGGTCCCATCATATTGGCTAACGAATTAGCCAGAGCCGCTGACGCACATAGTTCTGTGTTCAGTCCAGAAAACACATCTTTCACAGCATTTTCATGGCAGAACACTTTCACCACTTTCTGTCCTTCTATCATCTCTTCTATATAACCGTTCACTCGGCCAAGATTCTGCTGCTGGCTGCGAAACGCATTCGCACTGCGTGACCCAATTAGTTTTATGAAAGCAACCATCACCGCAATAACCACAATAACAATAAGAGTCAGCGGCGGCGATAGAATCACCATCATTATGAATGCGCCGGTAATGGTCACCGCAGAAGTAAACAACTGCGGAATACTCTGACTGAACATATCACGCAGTGTATCCGTATCATTGGTAAACAGAGACATCAATTCGCCGTGTGTGTGCGTGTCAAAATACTGCAGCGGCAGCTTCTCAAGACGGCGAAACAGTGCGGTCCGTATTCTAAACAGCGTTCCTGTACTCAGAGTCAGCATAATACGGCTATTTAGATATGTTGCAAACGCGCCAATCACAAATAACACCGCCATCTTCATTAATAGACGAGCAAGACCGCTCAAATCGGGATTTTGCTGTCCAATAAACGGAATAATATATTCATTAAGTACAGGGCGCAGAATATATGTTCCCGCGATTGTTGCCGATGCGCTGACGAGCACCGCAAAAAAAACAGGAATCAGCAGCACCCGCTGCCGTCCCATCGCTTGAAATAACCGAAGAATTGTCCTGCGCGTATTCTGAGGCTTCGCGCCTGAAGGCATCCCGCGGCGGCGCATAGATACCGGCACTTTCATATTTCCATCTGCATTTGCCATCAGTTTGCCCCCTGCTGCTGAGATTCATATACTTCACGGTAAACAGAAGACGAAGAAAGCAGTTCTGTATGTGTGCCGCGCGCCACGATCTGTCCGCCATCAAGAACCAGAATTATATCCGCGTCCATTACAGATGTTACCCTCTGCGCGATAATTATTTTAGTTGTTCCCGGCAGCGCACTGCGCAGAGCTTCCCGGATACGGCGATCTGTCGCCGTATCAACGGCACTAGTACTGTCATCGAGTATTAAAATTTGAGGCTTTCTGAGCAGCGCACGCGCAATACACAGCCGCTGTTTCTGACCGCCTGATAAATTTACACCGCCTTGCCCCAATTCGGTATCAAATCCCGCAGGAAACGATTGCACAAAATCATATGCATCAGCGGCACGGCACGCGGCATATATTTCTTCGTCATTCGCTTTCGCATTACCCCAACGCAAATTTTCCCGTATTGTTCCGGAGAACAGCACATTTTTCTGCAAAACCATCGCAACAGCAGTACGTAATGTTTTAAACGAATACGAGCGCACATCTTTGCCTCCAACAAAAACAGCACCGCTTTTTACATCGTACAAACGCGCGATAAGCTGCACAAGTGTAGATTTTGCTGAACCAGTGCCGCCCATAATTCCTACTGTACTGCCAGCAGGAATTGAGATATTGATATCGTGCAGCACATCAGGGCTGTCCGCTCCTCCATACGAGAAACAAACATCCTTAAATTCAACAGATCCATCTGCAACCTGCGTCACCGCGTGCTCAGATTCCGGTTCTCTTATATCATTTTCCCAATCAAGTACTTCTACAATACGTGCGATAGATGCGCGCGCAAGAACCAATAACACAAAAATCATGGAGAGCATCATCAGAGACATAAGTATCTGAGTTATATATGAGAAAAAACCAACAAGCGCGCCCGGCTGCATACTTCCGGCCGTAATCATATGCCCCGCTGACCACAATACCGCAATAATCGCCGTATACATCGACAACTGCATAACAGGGCCATTCCAGATAATTATTTTCTCTGCGGCAAGCTGAGCACGGCGCAGTTCATCTGCTGTCTGTTCAAATTTAGCACTTTCAGAATCTTCACGAACAAAAGACTTTACAACACGAATGCCAGTCAGATTTTCCTGCACAGTGCTGTTTAATTTATCATACTGAGTCAGCATTTTCCTGAAACGCGGAAAAGCTCTGCTTCCGATAATACCAAGCAGAACAGCAAGAACAGGAATAATAATAAGAAACAAAGAAGCAAGCTGGGAATTTACAAAAAACGCCATACATGTCGCGCTGATAAGCATAACCGGCGCACGCACACAGATACGAATCGCCATCTGATATGTATTCTGCGCGTTTGTAACATCTGTCGTTAATCTGGTGACAAGTGAGGCCGTGCCAAACCTGTCCACGCCGGCAAATGACATATCCTGCACTTTTGAAAAGAGCCTGAACCGCAGATTACGCGCAAATCCGGCAGAAGCGACAGCCGCAAAACGCGCGGATAACACACCGCAGCACAAAGAAAGCAGCGCCGCCCCTACCATCAAAAGTCCAATTCTGATGGTATATTCGACATCCTGATTACTTACGCCATTATCCAGAATCTTCGCCATAATCATTGGAATTGACACTTCCATGACGACCTCGCCAACCATAGCAGCGGGAGACAGCAGTGTATAGATAATATACCGCCGTTCAAGACCTTCGATTAATTTGTGTAGAATGCCCATAAATAAATATGGTACTGCTATCAGCAAATAGTTTCAATAAAAACTTTGTTATTCCTGTATATAGCGCGCGCGGCTCGTCGGAGTTTCAAATACATCAACTGCATATAACAGAGGGCGGTACTGTTCAGGAAGCAGCTCACGCACTTGTGTAAAAACATATTCAGCGATACGTTCAGCACTTGGGTTGTGAGAAAATACTTCCATATCATTTAAATTAGTGTGATCCAGTTTTCCGCACACCTCTCTAAGAGCCTTTTTAAGAATCCCAAAGTCAACAAGCATACCACCGCTGTCCAGTTCAGTGCCCCGCGCGTGGGCATAAACGGTGTAATTATGTCCATGCAGATTTTCACATTTGCCATGATAATCCTGTAGATAATGCGCTGCGGAAAATTCCGCCTCGGCTCGTACTTCATACATAGTACCAGTATATCATGCCCGGCAATTCAGAAAAAGAGGAACACAGATATAAAACACAGCAGATAAAAGCCTTGACGGCACATACATCTGCGCAGTACAGTAAAAGTATATATATTATACAGGAGGATACTTATGAATCACATATCGACAGGAGTATGGGCAGCCGCTCTATGTTCTGTACTGCTGCTGTCTGGGTGCAGCAGCGCGCCGCAGAATATTACCTCAGTAGAAAATTTTGATGCCCAGCGATATCTGGGTACATGGTATGAAATCGCGCGCTTTGACTTCTTTTTTGAAAACAATATAGACGAAGTAACCGCCAATTATTCACTTAACGCAGATGGTTCCATAAAAGTAATAAACCGCGGCTATAGTACAAAAAAACTCAAATATCAGGAATCTGTCGGTAAGGCAAAGTTCAAAGATCAATCTTCTGTTGGAGCGCTGAAGGTATCATTTTTCGGGCCGTTTTATGGGGGATACAATATTATCGCTCTTGATCCGGAATATCAGTATGCGCTGGTAGCCGGCGACTCATACAAATATTTGTGGCTTCTTTCACGCACACCATCTATCCCTGACACAATCAGAGATGAATATCTGGCAAAAGCCAAATCACTTGGTTTTACTACAGAAAATCTCGTCTGGACAAAACACACCGCCAGCAAATAAACAGCCGCCGCCGCTGTCCGCAGACCAAAATTACTCAGATTTTTCGAACAGCGGCGGCGAGAACAATAAGCGCCGCACCAGAAAAAATCATACTGTATGACAGCGGAAAACAATCAGCGAGAAATCCAAATATGATCATTCCCAGAGGGAGACAGGCGGCATATAAAGAACTCTGTATCTGGAGGATAGTATGGCAATATTGCAAAATAAAAAGCCGCTGCGGCGTATACGGAAAAACATGTTCATAACAGCAGCCGTGCTGGAAATTCTTGAGATAGCAGCTGCGATATATAGTATCAAAACACAAAACTGGCTGCCAATCATCGCGGCGTTTGTTATCGCCTGCATTTCTTCTATATTTCTGGCCAAATATTATTACCGCAATACCGCATATATCTGCCCAAACTGTCACGCACAATTCAAACCGCAATTCTGGAAGTTTTTCTGGGCATTCCATACACCCCGTACCAGAAAACTCACCTGCCCCAGCTGCGGACAAAAAAGGTACTGTCTCGAAACAGCTGATACCGCCGGCGAAACACAAGCCCCGTAACATGCACCGCTTATCTAGCATAACTATCTGCTAAACTATACAATACACACAGAAATAATTTCCGTGAACAGCTTTATGAAAACACATATGATTATTCGAGAATACACACCGGCAGACTGCAAAGCAATTACTGAATTATTCTATAATACAGTGCACACTATCAATGCGAAAGACTATACAGAAGAACAATTAAACGTATGGGCACCTGAATGCGCGGACAGAGAAAAATGGGACAAATCACTTCAGGCTCATTACAGTATTGTTGCTGTTAAAAACGGAATCATCGTAGGTTTTGGCGATATAGACAGTACAGGCTACCTTGATCGCCTGTATATTCATGCAGACTATCAAAGGCAGGGAATCGCGTCTGCTATCTGTAATCAGCTGGAACAAGCTGTTCAGGGAACAATCACCACACACGCCTCTATCACCGCAAAAGATTTTTTTGCAAAAAGAGGATACCAAATAATCAAAGAACAGCAGATAGAACGGCAGGGAATTTTTCTTAAAAATTACGTTATGAAAAAAACAGTATGACAACGTTTCGCAATAAAAAGCCACTGTGGCGTATACGGAAACAAATACTCATAATGAGACTCACGCTGGAAATTCTTGAGATAGCCGTTCTCATATACAGTATCAAAATACGAAGCATCCTGCCATTTAAAACGGCAGGTGTTATCTACCTCATCTTTTTGGGATGTCTAGACCGATATTATTACCGCTATACCGCACATATCTGTCCGCACTGCAGCACGCAATTCAAACCGCAATTCTGGAAGTTTCTTTTGGCTCCCGAAACACCCCGCCATCACGGAAGATTTTATTTTGTTATCACCACAATCTGGGAGCTTCTCCAACTCCATAAGCCCCATGCAAAAAGACTCACCTGCCCCACATGCGGCAAAAAAAGCTATTGTCTTGAAACAGATGCTGTCACCGGCGGGGAACAAACCCTGTAATTTGCGCGAGAGCCTTTTTACTGACCTCCGGATTTGATTGCGTCATCCGCATAAACACATTTTTATCAATACGTATCAGCTGCACCGCAGTCACCGCGCGCGCAGTTGTCCGCCTTGGTTCAAGAAGCAGCACAGACACTTCGCCAAAAAAATCACCACGCTCATAAAAACGGATATGATTCAAACGGGACAATTCAACGGTGCCTTCCGCTATATAAAATACGTCATCAGAGATATCGCCCGCATGATAAATGACAGAATCTGGCGCGCAGTAAAACACATTTTCAGTTTTCGCGGTCAGCCGCATCGGATTAATAAACAGCAGCCGGCGCAGCGCTGGTAATGGCTCCATCGTATCCCGATCCGGCAGCAGATACAGTTCCGCAAGCAGCAAATCGTCAAAAAACTGAAGCACAAAAAGATACTGCGCAAAAAAAAGAAATAGCAGAAAAAAGATAAACACCTCAAGCAGCACAACAATTGTATTACTGAGAACCCCATAAATAAGATTATACTTATTCATATCAAGAAAAAGACTGAACACGAGCCGTACTACTCCAAATGAGACAGTGCAGAACAGCGAACCAATCATACACAAGGACAGCGGCGGAGAAGTACGCGCCCCGGCACGGTAACAGACAGTAATAAACAGAAACAGCAATACTCCCGGAACAAAGCTCAGCAATATACCTAATAAACGCTGCATTACCGGAGGAACAAACGACGCAAACACAGATGTTCCAAGCAGCGATTCAGCTGTCACAATCACCGCTATCAGGGCCGAGATAACCACAACAATTAATACCTCTCCAGCAAGAGAAAACAATGTCAGAATCATCGGCCGCTCAGACGCGTACCGGTGAAAAATGCAGGACATACTCGTCATTACTGAAGTAAAAAAACGTTTTGCCATCCAGAACAATGAGACACCGACAACTATTTCAAAAAGTCCTGTATGTTCCATCGATTCAAGAGAAGCGAGCATCCGTTCAACAGAAAACAGACCGCCTAAAAAATCCTCATCAGATATATACCGCAGCAGCAATTCAGGAGCAGTGTGAAGCACACGCAATAAAATAGAAAGAATCATCATAACAACCGGAATAACCGACATCATAAAACCAAACGCGCAGGATGAAGCATAAGTCAGCAAATCATTCTGCACAAAAAAACTGGCAGTAAGAAAAACAGATTGTATAACAGTTATCAGCGGTATCGGGCGCGGCGCATCTTTTTTGCTCATATTATAATTTTAGAATATTTTCTTTCTCTTTACCAGTAAAAAACACTTGTATATCAGACTGATTTATCTATCACATTCTGCATACAAACGGTATGGGTGATTCTTTGATCCCAGTTCTTAAAAGTGCGATGCAAATATAACCGCTGCGTTAACACCGCCAGGAAAAGAAAAAATTGCGTATATAGAGTATATATGTTACCATATTAATATAGAGGTGTATCATGAACATACGAAAACAAATTTTTATATTTTTTACAGTATGCATGGCGGCATTTTGCTACGGCAGGGATTAGAAATAAAATAGTAATCTATAATGATGAGGATTGATTCTGGTATGTCATTAAGTGAAAATTTTAATAAGAAAATAGAACTTTCTCGTCAAATTATTAATCCACTGTATAATCGATATATAATGATTTCAGACCTGTAAATCGGGAGGAATGAGGATGATTAAGTGGAATTTGTTATATATCCCTTTTCTTTTACGGAATTTTGTGAACTCTATCATACAATTGATAAAGATATTTCCCCTGAACAGTGCTTTAAAAAGTATCTTTTAACAGGCGGAATGCCTTATCTTGTTAATATCCAGTATCAGGAAAAAGCCTCCGCACAATATCTGACAGACCTTTTTAATTCGGTACAGCTGAAAGATGTTATCAGACGGTACAAAGTCCGTGATGCGGATTTGCTGGAAAGATTGATATCCTATGTAATGATACATACGGGAACCAGCTTTTCTGCATCTTCTTTGGTTAAATTCCTAAAAAACGAGTATCGCGCTGTTTCGGTAGATACTATTCTGAACTATATCGGTTATTGCTGCAATTCCTATTTATTTTATCAGGTAAAGCGGGAGGATGTCCGAGGAAAACAGATTCTTTCAACAAATGAAAAATACTACATCGCCGATCACGGTTTGCGGGAAGCGGTTTTTGGCGGCAATATGAGAGATATTAACCTGATAATGGAAAATATTGTGTATCTGGAATTGCTGCGCAGAGGGTATCGTGTTACAGTCGGAAAAGTGGGTGATAAGGAAATTGACTTTGTGTGCCGCAGGCAGGAGCAAAAACTGTATGTTCAGGTTGCGTATCTGCTGGCAGATGAACATACCGTACAACGGGAATTCGGTGTGTATGAATCCGTCAGGGATAATTTTCCCAAGTACGTCGTCACCATGGATGAAATCGATATGAGCCGTAACGGCATCAAACACATGAATATCCGGGATTTTTTAACAAAGTGGGAATGGGATACATAGACGTATAATATCCGTCTGATACAAAAATATGAGAACAACCGGTAGTTCCCCTGGAGGCAAACAAAATGAACAAAAGAATGATGCTGGCTGTATTGCTGCTGGTCAGCGTTGTGGCGGCTGTTTTCGGAACGGATTTTGAGAAAAGAATCACAGAAAAAAAGTGGTATCGAGATTATTTTAATAAGGTCATTCACCGAAAAGGATAGGAACATCATAAATGAAAAAAATGAAAATTTTATTTTTTTTCTGTTTATTATGTATTGTTGCATCTATACGTAGTGTTGCACAAGAAGTAAAGCCTGATGAAGCGACAGGAGAACAAATATATATTTTGAAAGATGGATATACACTTATTCTTACCGATGGTTTGGAACAAGGCAATCACGTGTATAACGTTTCCTTAAAACGGGGAAACGAAATCTTTCTTGTTTCTTCGGGAGAGTATTTTAATAATTTAAAATATTTTCCCCGTGATGAAGGTATTGATTTTACTGATTACTTTGTGCTTGCGTTTTTTATGGGAGATTATAATTACGTTTTATATGATAAAGATAAACATATTCCGCTATTTGATTTTTATCTGGGGGGATATGATATATCAAATAATCTGCTTATTTATTGGGAAAAAGAACGCGGAATACAGGGAGCTGTTGAACAAGTATTTCTGCTTGATTTGCAAAATAAAAAAAAGTATCGATTAAACAGATATTTGGACGATTTTCAAAAGAATCAGACTGTTTCATATTTATTCTATTATCATAATCAGTTTGAAATAATACAGGTGAGCGATACTGCTGTTGAAATTCTATATACCGGTTTTTATGATTACCTTAATGAAAATCAGGAAGTTAAGTGCAGGTTTTCAGTGAAACGGGATATATCAAGTTGAGCAATTTTGATTGATACAACGTTAGAACTGTTAGAAAATAAATAGTGCAAAATTAGCAGGCAATATTTGTGTGGTCTGCAAAACAAAGACAGTATCCCCATCACCACACAAATCAAAATTGCAAATAAAAATCACATAGGACTTTTTCAAATTGCTCTATCAGGATCAGTTCTTTTGACGGATTCAAAATTGTTCATTGAGACAACTTTTTGATAGTTTCAATGGGTAATTGAGTATATTGGGCAATGGTCTCAAATCCTATGTTGTCTCTCAACATGGCAATGGCGATTTGTATCGCACCTTCTTCCCGTCCTTGTTGAATTCCTTCCTGGCGACCTTGGGTTTGTCCAATTTCTATTCCTTCTTCCCGACCTTTAGCTACCCCTCTCTCTTCCCCGATTTCAATTCCTTTCTCCAATCCCTGCTCAATTCCTTCTTTTATGCCTTCTGCTCTGCCTTCACTCCATTTATCGTACAAGTCTAATTCATATTTCATGTGGGGCCTCCCCTCTGGAAAGAGTCGTTTGAAGGCTGCTACTTTATCGGCAATAGGGCGGGATTCATCTGTAACCGTAGCAGTAGATAAGTACTGTAATAATGCCCTCAATCTAGGATCTTGCGCCTTCTCAAACGCACTTGTATTATATACGATTTTCACTTGCCCGTCACTAATCATCGAGGGGCGTATCTCTGGGCAGAACGATGATTGCAAATATTGCAATGGTACAAAAACTTAGCAGGGCAATATTTGCGTAGTCTACAAAACAACGGAAGTATCCCCATCACCGCATAAATCAAAGTTACAGATAAAAATTACATAGGATTTTTTCAGTTGATCGTAGGGATTGCCTCTTAAAAGAGAGTCTACGTCAATGGCGGAGTGATAATATCGCATGCGTTTTACTAAATTGTATTTGTTGGTTGTTTGCATTTCGATGTTGTAAATCTCATTGTCACCTTCAAGGTATACATCCATTCTGATGCCTTTCGTTTGAGGAAAAAGGTTGACTTCTTTTTGCGCTTCCAAGTACATGACTTTGCTGATTTTTATTCCCATCAGCATTTCAAGAAAGAGTTTACAAAATTCTTCGTCTTTCATAATTTGACTGAACAGGTAATCATCAGTTAATGTTAGATCCTTCCATTCTTTCATCGTTGCACCTCCTATATTAATTATTGCTTTAAAGAGGTGATTTTTGACGGATTTGAAGAAAAAAGTTGGAAGTTCTGGGTTAAAGTCTATCGTTAAGATTTCTCAAAACTTCCTTTTTCGGAATGACATGGCTGGGGAGGTGTTTTTTTAAGGCAAGGTTTTGTATCCAAAATATGTAAGTCCACAGTTCCAAAAATACCAGTGATTTGTAAGGTAGCCCTGCAAAAGTTGTTATCATTTTCCCATGCACAGAAACTTTTTAAAGAGTTTAATCTTGCAAAAAGTAAAACTGATACCAGATTAAATTGGGCTAAAACTTAATAAATTCCCAAGCCTTTTTTATTGTTCCGTCCGGCCAATAAGAATATTCGTACCATTCTTCGTATCCGTCAGAGTTCTTCCAGTAAATTTTATTTCCGTTTTTATCATACTCGTACCATTCTTCGTATCCGTCAGAGTTCTTCCAGTAAATTTTATTTCCGTTTTTATCATACTCATACCAGTCTTCGTCTCCGTCAGAGTTCTTCCAGTAAATTTTATTTCCGTTTTTATCATACTCATACCATTCTTCGTATCCGTAAGAGTTCTTCATGTGGATTAAATTTCCGTTTTTATCATACTCATACCAGTATTCGCCTCCGGAAGAGTTCTTCCAGTAAATTTCATTTCCGTTTTTATCATACTCATACCATGCTTCGTATCCGTCAGAGCCATTCCTGTGAATTAAATTTCCGTTTTTATCATACTCATACCATGCTTCGTATCCGTCAGAGTCCTTCCTGTGGATTAAATTTCCGTTTTTATCATACTCATACCATGCTTCGTATCCGTCAGCGTCCTGCCAGTAAATTTTATTTCCGTTTTTGTCGTATTCTGTTATGGAATTCAATTTAACCCATTTATTTCCTGTACCGGGAAAGTTTTTATAGTATTTTTTCCCAAGAACATATTCTTCTGCAAACACTGTTACAGGTGCGATACATGATAAAAAAAATACAAGAGCAAATAGCGAAAAGATTTTCTTGTTTATTTTCATTTTCTTCCTCTTTTTTTATGGATTGCAAATAAATGAAGTAAAAATAACTACACTAACCATAGTAAGGTATCTTTTTGTTAAAAGCAAGAGGAGTATGGTTTTATAAAATCAAAGATAAAGAATCAACCATACATAAAGGCCCTCGTTACACTGGATTTTTTCATGTTTTTATGATACAATAGATTTATATATATAATATTGTTTTACTTGTTTTCCCTGAAACAAGAAATCCGTAAACAGTCTGTTTACGGATTGTAAACACACCTTTTACAAAGTGAAAATAGTCCTTTTACGGAAGGGAAACACACTGTTTACACTTATTTTGTTACTGAAAAAATAAATTTTGTCACCGAAAAAATACAATTTGTCTCTGAAAAACATAAATTTTGTTACCGAAAAATTTTATTTTGCAAAACAATAAAAGGGTGTATAATAAAACACTGAAAGGAGATGCATCCGATGAAAAAAAACGATATTGATACTGCTTGTTCTTATGTTTTGTACCCGGCTTTTCTCTCTGGAGGAAAGTTATGTTCGTAAAAAGATATGAGAAAATAATTCAGAAAATCAGAATTCAGTGCCGGATTAAACATTTTATTTTATCAATTTTGCGAACTATAATGTATCTTTTTTTCAAAAACAGCGTATCTTTTTTTCAATAAAAAATTAAAAACATTTCAAAAACAGTGTATCTTTTTTTTAATAATAAATTAAAAACGTTTCAAAAACAGTGCATCTTTAATCCAAAAATAAATTAAAAACGTTTCAAAAATAGTGTATCTTTAACCCAAAAATAGATTAAAAACGTTTCAAAGAAAGCGTATCTTTGATTCAAAAATAGACTAAAAACAGATCAAAAATACACTATAATTTTTTTGTTTATAGACAAAGAATTCATATTCACAGTTATTCTTTCGCCAGCATCTGTTTTAGCCGGCAAAAGCGGCGTAAAACAGATAAAATTCACATTCTTGTTATTCGCTGTCTGTTCTGGTATAATGTACAAATTATTAGAGGAGAATTGCTTATGGAACGCTGTTTTACAATGTTAAAGCCAGGTGTGCTCAACAGACGCATTGTTGGTGAAATTATAACCCGTCTTGAAAAAAAAGGCCTGCGGCTCACCGGCATTAAAATGCTGCAAATCGATAAAGATCTTGCCGCGCAGCACTACACAGATCACAACGGAAAACACTTTTATGACGATCTTATATCATATATTACTTCTGGTCCTGTAGTCGCGATGGTCTGGCAGGCTGATAATTGTGTTACAATCATACGAAAGCTGGTAGGCGCTACTGATCCGCTCAAGGCGGAACCGGGTACTATACGGGGAGATTATTGCGCTCACACACAGCATAATATTATTCATGCATCCGACTCACCTGAAAACGCGGAGCGTGAAATCAGCCTGTTCTTTAACGAAAATGAATTATTTAACTGGAATGATGAAAGTGCTCACTGGTACTGACCAGTAACCAATAAAATATCAGCAGTAAAATATGGAGGCCGATACATGGATGCAAAAAAGATTGGCGTTATAGGAGCTGGCGCATGGGGAACAGGGCTTGCCCAGGCTTTAGCCCGCGGCGGACATCAGGTAGAAATTTGGGCGCGCGAACAGGATGTGGTAGACGCGATCAATACGGAACATGAAAACAAACGCTTTTTGCCCGGTTTTTCACTTTCGCAAAACCTGACCGCGACAACTGATATCCGCACATGTGTTTCGGGCAAGGAATTTCTCATTCTGGCAAGTCCGTCTCTCTATCTGGCAGCGACTGTTCAGCAGATACTTGATCTGCCTGAAGTAGCTGACGGGTCACTGTGCATTGGCGTCCTGACGAAAGGCTTTGTTCCATCAGAAAATGGCCCCCGTCTTATTCTTGAAACACTGGAACAGGTTCTCGGCGAACAGTATCATAAGAATCTGGTGTATATTTCTGGCCCCAGCCATGCCGAAGAAGTCGCCATGGGAAAAGTAACCGGACTAATCGCGGCAAGTGAAAACCCTAAAAACACAATACGTTTCAGGGAACTGCTGAGAGTGCCCGGTCTGATGGTATATTCCAGCCTTGATGTGGTAGGAGTACAGATCTGCGCCGCCGCGAAAAATGTTATCGCCGTCGTATACGGCTGTCTGGACGCGGTTGCTGAAACATCAAATATTTTTGGCGATAACACCGAATCTCTGCTGCTTGCGGCGGGGCTCAATGAGATACAGACACTTGGATTCGCTATCGGCGCGACGCACGCTGAAACTTTTACTTCTATAGCAGGAGTCGGCGACCTGGATGTTACCTGCCGCAGTAAATACGGACGCAACCGCCGTTTTGGACATGACATTATAAAAAAGGGTATATTATCGCAATTCTCAAACCTTGACGATCTTATTGCCCGTATTTCAGAAATCGGATATCTTCCTGAAGGCGCTGTCGCCTGTAAATACGTGAATGAAATCGCGCAGACGCATAATCTGAAACTGCCTATCTGCAGCGGACTGTACCGCATTCTTAACCGTGAAATCGAGCCGCTTGATTTTATGCATGAACTGCTGGGGCAGTAATCTTGTAAATATAAGGAATACCAATGCTTGAAAAATTAACAAACAGTTTTTCAGATATATTCAGAAAAATTACCGGCAAATCTACTATTACCGAAAAGAACATAGAAGAAACGGTTGAACAGATAAAAATGGCGCTGCTTGAGGCGGATGTTAATCTCCGCGTCGTGCGCCGGTTTGTAAACAGCACCATAGAAGAGGCAAAAGGAGAAAAAGTTCTCCGCGCTGTAGATCCTGGTCAGCAGTTTGTAAAAATCATCTATGATAAGATGGTAAGCCTGCTTGGCGACAGCAAACAGGATCTGAAACTAAAAGGCCCCGACACACAATCTGTTATACTGATGCTGGGACTTCAGGGCGCGGGTAAAACAACCGCCTCGGCTAAACTGGCCGCACGGCTGAAAAAAGAAGGCCGCAAACCCCTGCTCGCCGCGTGTGACCTTGTCCGGCCGGCCGCGGTAGAACAACTGTGTGTTCTTGGTGAAAAAATCAATATCCCTGTTTATAAAGAAGACAGTAAAGACGCGGTCAAAGTATCAAAGAACGCGCTTGAATATGCCCGTAAAAACGGATTTGATACAGTCATTATCGATACAGCCGGACGGCTCCAGATTGATGACAGCATGATGGAAGAGCTTGAGCGCATCAAGAAAACTGTTTCACCGGATGAGGTTCTGCTTGTCGCGGACGCGATGACCGGTCAGAACGCGGTGGATATCGCAAAAACATTTGATGAGAGGCTTACGCTTTCGGGCGTCATTCTGACAAAATTTGATTCCGACGCGCGGGGCGGCGCGGCGATTTCACTAAAGTCTATCACGGGTAAACCAATCCTGTTTATCGGTACCGGTGAAAAAACAGAAGATTTTGAGCCGTTCCATCCGGAACGCATTGCGAGCCGTATTCTCGGCATGGGCGATATTGTCTCTCTGGTAGAAAAAGCGCAGGAAACTATTGATATACAAGAAGCGGAAGCCCTCCAGAAAAAGATGATGTCCCAGACATTTACCCTGCAGGATATGCTTGAACAGATGCAGCGGGTAAAAAAAATGGGGTCTATGCAGTCTCTTATGGAAATGATTCCTGGTCTCTCGTCACAGATAGGTAATCAGGATATTGATACGAGCGTAATCAAGACACAGGAAGCGATTATTCTGTCTATGACAAAAAAAGAGCGGCTGAATCATCTGATTATCGGACCGAGCCGGCGCAGACGTATCGCAAAAGGTTCGGGTACCACAGTCGCTGAAGTAAATAAACTGATCAAGCAATTTGAAAAAACAAAGCTTGCTATGAAAAAACTGACGAAAAATAAGGGATTACAGGCAAAGCTGATGCAGCAGCTCGGCGGTAAAATGTAATTCCGCACAACATACGCAGCTGTCTTACCGGACAGAACTCTATTAAAGACTGATATCCAAAAACGGGGATATCAGTCTTTTTTTATCTCTCTTTTACAGAAATACAGGGCGCAATTTTACAGACAGTTTTTATAAAAAAAAAACGCCGCAGAAAAATCTGCGGCGTTACGCCCCCTGCCGGGCTTGAACCAGCGACCCAAGGATTAACAGTCCTTTGCTCTGCCAACTGAGCTAAAGGGGCATTTTCTTAAACCGTTCATCATCGAACGTGTTAGTAATATAACCTGTTACAAAAAAAAAGTCAATACCAAACCAACATAAATCAGTATTAAAACGCAAAAAAAATGCTGTGCTATTTATATATGTTATAGAGGTTCAAAATGAAAAATAATATGCGCTATCTTTTAAAAAGAATATTCTTTGTTTTATGCTGGTGCGCGGCCGGAGCTGCAGCATGTATAGCAAGCAGCATTGTAGCTGCGGTAACAGCCTGTTCCGCGCAGGGAGAACCACTTGTATGGATTTCAGGAGACTTCACTATTCCGCAGCTGCTGCGCTGTACTATGACTGGCGCACAAACAATACTGATGGATTTCTCAAAACCGGTTACTGTTTCAGCGTCACTGTATCTGCCAGATGCAAATACCGCTATCCGCACCACCGCGCAGCAGAAACAGACAGATGAAACTGAGAACCAGGCATACTCTATTCTGCTGACGGCAGATGAACCTACAGAAACAGGCAGTCAATATCTGATACAGGGAGAAGCAACAGATGAACATGGCAACAGTCTCTCATTCTCAGTTCCGGTAACGGGGTATAATGAAAACGTACCAATCCTTGTTCTCAGTGAAATCCGCACCAAATACACCAAGGGAAAAAGCGAATTTGTAGAATTATACGCTGTTACTGGGGGGAATCTCGCAGGTGTTACTTTTTTCAGCGCGTATGACGGAACAGCGGACAGTTATCAGTTCCCCTCCACGGAAGTACAAAGCGGAGAATATATTGTGCTGCATATGAGGAATCTTGAAGAAGGCTGTATTGATGAGACATCAGATGATCTGAACACCGCTACAGCGTCAGAAGCCGTTTCTGATGTCCGCGACTTCTGGATTAGCAATACAACTGCACGCATTGGCGATTCAGATATACTGATACTGTACAATGATTTTACCGGAGAAATTCTTGACTGTGTATTATTCAGCGCGAGTGAAAAAACAACATGGAAAAATGAAGCTATGCAGCAGGCAGCACAGCTGACCGCTGACAGCGGCGCATGGCCAGGTACAGAAACAGCAGACGCGGTATGTTCCGATGGGATTACACCAACAAGAACGCTTTCCAGGCAAAATATTCCGGATATCCAACAGAACAGGCATTATGATCCTGCGTTAATGAACGGGAAAGAATTTTGGATGATAACAGCCACGAGCACAGCCAGTCCCGGAGCTCCTAATTCAGATAAACCGTATATCCAAACAAAAAAAACAGAATAATCAAAGCGGACTCTTTGTATAGAAGCATTTTTTACAGTACAATACCCCCTCAGGGGGAAGCGGTATGAAATATGATGTTAAGCGGCTCAAACTATTTGAGCCGCTTGTTTTCACTAAAACGGAACAGACAGAACAATCTGAACAGCTCTCTGCGGAACGGCTTATCCGGTATCAGACTGCGGTAACTGCCAGAGATATGAATCCTGACCGAAGTCAGTATCTCATAAATCCAACAGACTGCGGCATCGCGGTAAGCCGCAGCGCAAACACCGCATCGCACCAGACACAGACAAGTATTGAGCCGGGACTCTATCTTTTTGTTCAGGGTATATATACTGATGAAGAGGCAATTATCACAGCGGCCGAAGCACTGCATTTAGAAGCGCTCTGGCAGGAAGTTGAACCGGCTGATATGAATATCTATCTGCGTTTTATTCAAGAAGGCGACACAACTATTTTCCAGTTATTCAGACGGCTCACGAATGTATAATAAATAAAAAAGCGCCTTCGTTTTACCTGAAGGCGCATCTGTTCATTACTCAATACGCAAATTACCGATACCGATAAAAGAGAACCTTAGTTATATTGATATGTTTCAACCATATATCTGATTGAAGAGCCTTTTTTATCATATACTGTTTTCTCAATCACGAATACAAGACTTTTAGTACTGCTATCAGTAAAGATTCGATTAATTGCATATGCACTAACACCTTTCCGCTTTATCTGCGGATTACCGACAACTGTCCGTTCTGTAACAATACCATTGGCGTCTTTTTTTTCAAGAATAATAAAAAACGATGACTCCACATCGGCGCCTGTTCCTTCCAGATGAGGAACAAGTTTAACGGAATAGGAAAGAGAACTGCTGCCTGCCGGAACAGCCCTAAAATCTTTGAAAGATATTTCCGCATCAGAGGCAGCAGCGTCTTCACGCCGGACATACAGCAGCTGTTCAGCGGACACAGGCTCGCATTCATAAGAAGATAAGAAAGAGCCGCTGCGTTCTATTAACTCATCATAGATATTTCTGCCATTTTTTCCTGCTGTAGCAGGAGACGGCTTAGTAATGAAAACACCGTTAGGAACATACGCGTTTCTCTCTACGTCTACTGTGTAAATTTCACCGTATCCCTGAAAAGTCCTATCAGTGATGCCAAATTCAGCAAAAACATACGTTTTACCGTCTTTGGAGAAACCAATATCTTTGAATACTGCAACATCACCGGCAAAAGACATGATCATACAAATAGAATACAATATGCCAGAGATTAACAGACGCTTCATACTAATCAGAGCCTCCCCTTGATTTACCCACATTAATATGCATAACACATATCTGCTGAAAAATTATGTATAGAAAACACTTTCCTATTACAATGTCGGTTTTCTGCATACAGACTTTACATAATTTTTTATTCCTTGTATGCTTTATATATCATGACGCTGAATATACGAAATGCCTTACTGAAAAGCCTCTTTGCCATTTCAATCATATTTATACTCACACTGATAGTCCTTGGAATTGTTTCCGTCATAACAAACAAGTTTTTTTTTCCATTCAATGTAACTAGACCCATTCCGTTATCAAATACATTATTCATCTTTAGAGCGGACATTATCCCGACGTTTATCGCGATTGGTGTCTTACTCTTATATGTGCCGGTTACATCTCTGCGGCTGTATTTTACATTTGAAAAAACAAAATCAACTGAAATATATTACTTTATTGCATTTCTTTCAGCCTGTCTCATTGAGGGATGCAGATTCTTTTTTCCTTTTGGAAACATCTGGTATAATTATTCATCTTTTTTTTCGTTTATCACCAGATTAATTTTCTGTGCCCGATTAATAGCTCCTTTCAGTTTCTTTCTGGCGGCATTTTTGATAGCAACAAACCAACCGCAAAACGCGGATCGGGCATATATTATCTTATTTGTAATTGGTATAGGGTTTGCTGCTGTTATACCGGTTGATACTTTTCATGTTCTTTCAAATAGTATGATCGCATACGGATATGGAACAACATTTGTCGCAATAGGTATTTGTGTCAGTCTGCTTACTTTTATCTCGTTAAATTTTATCGCTGCGCAACGTCAGCCAGCACTGGAATATATGCATATTCCATTCGGCTATATTTTACTGATTGCAGGGTATATGTTTCTTTTATTTGCAGATTGTTATGTTCTCACAGTTGTCGGAACAATTATGTTACTATCAGGCACACAAATATATATACGGAACCTGCATAAATATTATATGTGGCAGTAAAATTGTCACATTTTTTCAAGTACAAGCACAATAGCCGCAAGCAGACATGGAATAAAAAGATTATCAAAATCTTTCAGCGGAAGCAGCTCTATGAACATCCCGCAGCTGGCGACTACCAATGAATCAAAGGCGCGGTTAGTAACAGCAAATGTGGTTATATAAATGGCGGCAAAACATGTAAGACTGCCCGCAACCGTTTTGCCTTCTGTATATGGAATTCTAATACGGCCAAATAATTTTCCCGCAAGACTGGCAAGTCCGTCTCCAAACGCAAGTGCGAATATTCCAACAGCAGCAGCTTCCGGAGGAAAGAAAAGTGCCGTTAGTAAAACTCCGCATGCGAGTGTCACCGGTCCCAGCACAAAATGATTTTCATCCCGCTTGCGGGCAGCCGCAGCCGTAATCGCAGAGATAACAGGAACAGTTGCTCCCCGCTGACGCATAAATTCAGCCGTTGTGTATACTATTACCATAATCAATAGAATCCATATAACCGGCCAATATGCAAAACTCAAAAACAGAGGTACAAAAGCCGTACAGATATGAATAGCTTTGCGCAGCAATTCTTTAACAAGAATATGAAAACGTTGTTTTACAGCTATTCTGACGACTCTGCACCCCCAGTCTCTCATGAGATCTCCTTATTCAGGCATACTCTCATCCGAAAGTATCATCGGAATATCCGTATAAATTTCCGGATCAAATTGCGGCATAAGCTGAGACATATATTTACTGTTTTCGGCAGCAAGGTTACTGCCTTCAATTCTCATAAACGTATCCATATTGCGTGTAAGAGCATCATAAGCTCTTATGGAATCAGATAAATTTACCTGAGCTTCAGCAATATATGTACTCTGTCCGGTCTGCTTTGCCAAGCGGTAGAGCACAACTCCGCTGTTATTTGTCGCCTTGCAATACATATCAACAAGCTCATATTGGTCTTCTCTCACCTGCGGGAACAGTATCTCATGGCGAGTACGTTCTTTATCAAGGAACGCTACAAGACGCCTGTAGTAACCGAGCGCAGCGAAGTTATCGCCTTTTTTTGCAAGTGTATTTCCAAGCGCAAGCAAAACATGAGTATCCAGAGGATTCTTTTCTACTGCATTGATAAACGACACAAGCGCATTATCATATTCTTCATTATTATAAGAAATATATCCTATTCTATATCTGATTGATGGTGTATCATTCTTATTCTCCACAGAGAGCATATAATTTCGCAAAGCCTCAGACATATCACCTGACTCAAAATAATACACATCAGCCATATCCGCATACAGAATACCAATATCTTCTGTCGGCTGCAGACCATCTGTCTGCACAGCTTTTTCATATAAATCTATACCTTTTGCATAGAATTCCTGTGCACGTATATATTCCTTATCAAAAGCATATAATTCACCTAAATACCGGAATGAATTAATGTATCTGAGCAAACGGGGAGATTTCATTCCCTTCTGGACTTCAAATACTTTCACCGCTGTTTCAAATCCGGATTCTGCGGCAGACCGGTTTCCCGTATACATAAAATACCGTGCAAGATTATATGTTGACTCAGGGACTTCTGGAGCTGCCTCAACAGCACGTTCCAAAAGAGAACGAACATCTTCAATCGAAGAACGAAGGTATTCTTCAGACAGAGGCAGCGTTCCATACAGCTTATCAAGCAGATATCCGCTGAGTTCTATCAGATCCTGCCCGTCCAGTGATTTCTTTTTCGGATAGAAATAATTTTTCAAAGATAATACATTATTTAAATCATCTATACGAATAAAATATCGCATCATTCTGGCAAGATACAAATCTTTTGTTCCGTACAGCTGCATCAAGGTCGCGTATGTTAATCTGGCATCTTCAAATTTGGCAGGGTCTAAATTAGTCGCCCATTCAAGATATACATCACCAAGCATTAGCAGCCCATCTTTATCATTTATATGATAATCAAGTACTTCTCTTTTCAGAATATTTACAGCTTCTTCATAATTCGATAGTTCAGAAGCTTCCATATCGGCATATTCCAGGCCTGCTTTTAAATCATGATTAAAGTATCCAAGCAATGCCTTATATATACCTCGCGCACGATCATATTGTTTGTGCTCCCGATAACCACGTGCGTATTTAAAGAACCATCCTTTCTTTGGCTTAAAACTGACAGCCTCATTAAATTTTATTTCAGACTGAGGATATAACTCCTGTTCCAGCAGCGTATATCCCTGTTTATACAGTAACTCCGCCCGCAGAGGGAAATATACGAGATTCTTTGCAAACAGAAAAAGCAGGAAACAAACAAAAACACCGCAAATACCAAGCAGCGCAAAAGGTATAAGCTGATTCTTTAATCGATACTCAAACGACTTTTTATACTCCTCGTATTGTGCAGCAGTCCGCCGCTCAAAATCACGCGGTATAGCAATCGTTGTATCAAGCATTTTTTCAAGATGCCCAGCCAAATGACGGGTGCTGACACGTTTAACAACTTTTTGCAGCACCTCATAAACAGCAGCATCCTTAAACTCATTTTTAACCACCATATCTTCGAGTGCAATACGAAGATTTAACGGATATGTGGCAAGATTCTTTTTAAATTTCTCGTATTCGGTATCGGTCAGTTCGAATTTCTGGCGGTTAACTCGTTCAGTAGCAAGTGACGCTTCTTTGCCGGAAGAAGTATTAATATCAGAAAATCCAGGAATAGAAAAACTATCATCAAGAGAATCATCTTCATCCTCATCACCAAGAGCAAGAGATGAAAGAGCGTCATCTGCATCAAAATCTCCTGAATCCACAGAACTATCCCTATCTCTGTGAACTCCTGACGGCACCAGGGAATCAGGAATCTCATATACATCAGCACTTTCAAAATCAATTGGTTCAGTATCATTAGGAGCAGAGATATTGATGTCTCCAGCAATATCAGAATCCCCAACAGAATCACTCTCAAAATCAGGCAGTGACATATCCATCACAGGCGCGATTGAATCAGAAAGCCCGGATTCTTCTTCAGAAAGTTCTTCTACTGTATCAACAGGTATTTCTTGCAGACTGTCGGGAACTGAGTTCTCTTCTTCTGCCGTATCTATTGGTAACGCAGTTGTTACAGCATCAGACTGCACCCCGTCTGTATCATCTCCAATAGATGAATCTTCGCGTTCAGGCTCACTCGGTAAATCAAGACTTGCCAGAGCATCATCTATATCCGGGAAATCAAAGGTCTCCGCCTCCGAATTATCAACACTCCCGTTATTATCTTTATCTATCACAGGGGGATTAACATCAGAAGTCGATACATTTCCCACGTTCTCAGCAATGTCCTGCTCAGAGGATAACTCAACAGGCTGTTCTTCAGTCAGGGATATTTCTGGAATATTAAAATCATTTTGATCTGCGGGCGGCAAATCAGTTTCCGTATCCTGCGCCACTGCAGTATCAAACGAATCTCCATCATTCAGAAATGAATCAATATCAGGAGGATTGCCTTCTTCATCTCCACCAATGCCAAGTTCCCTCATTAAGTCATCAACTTCTGAGTCAGACATCTCGCTTACAGAATCAGGCTCTGAAACAGAACCTAGTATATCATCTGCAATATTAAATTCAGCAGATTCATCAGGACCATCATTCGCATTCTCATAGATTTCAGCATCAGTAGTGCCGGGCAGTCCATGAATAAATTCATCAGAATCGTCTTCTATCTCTAAACCTGCTGGCAGCGGAATCTGATTAGCAGGATCTCCCCTCTCAGAACGGATTTTTCGTTCATTTCCTAATTTTTCTACATCACTACTGAACTGTTTCAGCTGATTCAATCCGGGCATTAAAGTAACCTACCCCACTTTTCTGAAAATATTTGCCTAAAAGGCGTTTCCCGCAGAGAATGAACAATCCCATTCCCATATATAATCCCGTTATATCATCGGTATTCCCTTAAAAATCTTAATGCAAAACAGGTGTATTCTCTGTACCATATTTTATTTTCTCCAGTATACACTGTATACATAAAAATGAAAATCAGATTTTTTCTTTCATTAGATGCTTGAGTTTCTCTTTAAAAACCCGATATAAATAATATATGAAACAGTTGTCTCTTTTACTAATGGTATTCTGCTTTCTGCTACCGGTAAGCGCACAAAACGATATAGATATAGAATCATATGATATGGAAATTCTTGTTTCGCAAATTTCAGGTGTCCGCGAACCAACTGTAATAGGAGACTTTATCATTTTTACAGCACCTGTCACATCACGTCATGTCGGTATCGCATTTGATTTTGAAAATTTCAGGCAAATCCACTCGATGCAGAAATTGGTCAGCCATGACCCTGACGGCAAAGCCCTTGATTCTGTTTATTTCTATATTCTGCCTCTTCCGAAAAATATAAATCAGATTTCATATCGGCTTATCGTTGATGGGTTGTGGACCGTTGACCCGATTAATCCTAACAGTAGTTATAATAGTAAGATTGGGGCTCAGCTTTCGGTTGTTTATATAACACAGCCTGAAGATACAACAACACACCAAAATGAGAATGGTTTTGTTCGCTTTACCTATAAGGGGGAACCAGGGCAGCAGATCCGGCTTGGAGGAACATTTACTAATTGGGATTCATATATTTACAATATGATTGAAACCCGGCCAGGATTGTATGAAATCAGCATTCCTCTTCTTGCGGGTACGTATTATTACACGTTTTATAACGGAATAACATCGTTTATTGATGAAGATAATCCCAACCGCGCATATACAAAAGATGGCCGCATTGCATCTGTGATAGAAGTACATTAGGAGCAGACAATGGACTCACCCATTTCATGGAATCCACAGTTATGTATCGGAGAAGAGGAAATAGATCAGCAGCATAGAAAATTATTTGATTTTGCTGACAGGCTGTACACATTTTGTACAAATACAGGAGCACCTGTAAATAAAAAAGAAATAGAATTGTTTCTTAATGAGGCTACCTCATATGCGAAATATCATTTTTCATATGAGGAACAAATTATGAAAGAGATTCGTTATCCTCAACTGATTACTCATGTTAAGCGACATCATGAATTTATTGCAGAGGTATCAAAAAATCTCATTGCTTTTTCGCGTGATAAACATTTATCTTTAGAACCATTTTATGAGTACATAACAAAGTGGCTAATAGATCATATAACAAAAGAAGATGCCTGTATAGCACAGTTTTTGCATCCACAAGGCTCTGAGTATTCCGAACAAAAGTGATTATACGGCAGGCTGATTTTTCTGATATTCCCACTATAACACTAATATATACACAAGCACGCCGGTTTATGCAGCAGACAGGAAATCCGCACCAGTGGGGAACAGTTTATCCTTCACAGAACCTGATAGAACAGGATATTGCAAAACATACTTGTTATGTCTGCTGCGATCAAGATCGAGAACAAAAGCCTTCTCTTATAGAAGGTGTTTTTGTGTTCATCGATGGAGAAGATGAAACATACGCGCATATAGAAGATGGTGAATGGCTAAATACACGTCCATATTGTACAATACACCGCATTGCAGTTCTTCATCCCGGCAAAGGTATTGCCTCATTTTGTCTGCAATGGGCATATCACCGCTGTCACAATCTGAGAATAGACACACATGTAGATAATGTTATTATGCAGCATGTTGTGTTAAAAAACGGTTTTCAATATTGCGGACGTATCTATACCTATGATGGAACACCGCGCCTTGCATATCAGAAAACAGCAGAACTTTGTCCGGATCGCATTCTCTCTCTTATTTCTCGTATTCACAGTGCGGCTTCACTTTTTATAAAAGAAGAACTTGAACACCAAGGATTGACGAAACTGGTATCTTCGCATGGGAATATATTATGGCAGCTCGCAAGTCAAAACCATCTTTCAATGAAAGAGTTAGCACATCGGATAAACAGAGATAAATCTACAACAACTGTCCTTGTCCGCAAGCTGGAAACAGCCGGATACATTACCCGTCATACTGATTGTAACGATAACCGCATCACGTATATTTGTCTGACTGCTAAGGGCGCACAATATACCCAAGCAATGAAAAGCATTTCACAACATCTGATTGAAACTTGTTATCAAGGTTTTTCAAAAGAGGAACAGCTACAAGTTTATCTTTTTTTATCAGACATTGCCCAGAATTTTGCCAGATACGAACAGCAGTAACTGCAATTCTGTATATGGATGACACATCTTTGTACCAAAAGACAGTTATTAAACGGGTTGACAATAGTTTTATATAAAACTATTATAACACCATGAAATTTATATATATCGCTGTTGCAGTTTTATTAGTCCTGAGCGGCTGTTCACAAAAACAGACTTCACAAACAAAAAAGATAGCCGTCTTTATTCCAGGTGTTGCCTCCGGGAATGCTGTATATCAAATGCTTGCTGATGGAGTAAAGGCTGCTGTTGACGAATATAATAAAGATACAAATAAAATAGCAGCTGAAGTTACTGTGATTGAGGCAGGAACAAATCAGGCTGAATGGGCCGGAAAACTCACAGCTGTTGCTGCAACAGGTGAATATGCAGTAATCATATCATCAAATCCATCATTACCGGATATTGCAAAACCGCTTACAAAACAATTCCCACAACAGAAATTTATACTTCTTGATGCATATTGCGAAGGAAATCATAATATTGCAACTATCAGATATAATCAGCGAGAACAAGCATACCTGACTGGGTATATGGCAGGGCTTGTGACAACCGCAACGTCAAAACAGATGCCATTCGCAAATCAAGAAAAAAAAGCAGGGCTGATAGCAGCGCAGGAATATCCTGTTATGAATAATATAATTCTTCCCGCCTTTACAGAAGGTATACGGGCTGTCGACCCCGAAATTACCGTGGACTTTAGAATCGTCGGTAACTGGTATGATGCGACAAAAGGGGCAGAACTTGCACGGGCAATGTATCAAAATGGAGTTGACGTTATTCTTCCAATTGCCGGAGGCGCCTCACAGGGAATCATTGCTGCCGCAGAGGAACTGCATTTTTATATTACTTGGTTTGATGATAATGGTTTCAAAAAAGCACCTGGTTATATTATCTCAAGTACGGCAATGGCTCAGAAACGAATGGCAAGAGAAGCAACTGCGCAGTTTTTAGCAGGAGCAACAGTATTTGGAAGCGCAAAAACAGTTGGTATTCAAGATGGTTATATTGAGTTTATTACAGATGATCCTTTATATACATCTAGTGTTGATGAACAAATACAGGAGTCCATGCAGAAAGTGATAGATCAAATTACAGCAGGAGATCTGCAACTTCCGTCTTCCTAATATGTTTACTGTTCAAGTCAGCAACCTCTGCAAACATTTTTCTTCAAAATCTGTACTGAATAATATATCTGTTACCTTTCAAGCAGGTAAAGTATATGCGCTGCTTGGAGAAAACGGGGCTGGTAAATCAACATTTGCAAGCATCTTAACTGGTAGTCAACGGCCATCCTCAGGAACAATTTGCATTGACGGAGAAGGATTTCAAACATTAACAACAGCAGATGCACAGCGTATGGGTATCTGTATCGTCCATCAGCGGCCCCTTCTCGCATCAAGTTTAACAGCACGTGAAAATATAGTCCTTGGTTCTGAGCCACAGTTGCCATTTGGTATTATTAATAAAAAACAGATATTCAAACTCACTGAAATACTGAAACAAACATATCTGTCTGAACTGGAAATGCCTTTAAATACACAAAGTGCCTATTTAACGGCCGATATGCGTTTTTTTACGGCATACTTGGCAGCTCTTTATAAGAAGCCTAAACTGCTAATATTAGATGAACCAACAGCGGCGCTTGATTCCGCGGAAAAGCAAATTTTGTTTTCCAGTATTCTTCAGCTTGTACAAGAAGGCAAATCTGTTATTATTATTACACATAATATGCAGGAAGCAGCTGAATATGCTGATGCAATTATTATACTGGAATATGGACAGATCCAAACCATAAATAATCACAATAAAACCGTAACAGCTCAAATCCTCAAAGACCGATTCGTTGAAAAGAAAGAAACAGAACAAACTGAAAACAATTTTTCGGTTTGTAATAGAGTCGGCAAAATTTGTGTATTTCAGACAGAAAATATAACAGCATTACCCAGAGAAGGAGCGGCAATACGTAATATATCATTCTCGCTGTATACATCACATATACTATTAATTGAAGGTCAGAGAGAAAATGGATTACAATTGCTGGAAGATATTATCACTGGTATGTATGAAGGGAAATGCAGCGGATCAATACGATTAACCAGTAATACAGAAACACAGATATTTAATTTAGCAACACAGCATTTAACATGCGGAATATTACGAAAAGCAGGAAGCGCAATTATTCCTTTTGATAGAACATACCGCGCTTCACACCCATTACTTACTGTTGAACAAATTTGCTGTGCCGGCTATCATGGTAAAAATCCGCTACTGCATACAAAACACCTGATAGAACAGGCACAAATAAAAATTCAGCCACACGAATATGCGGCAGCACTATCCGGTGGTATGCTACAGAGACTGATATTAGAAAGAGAATTGTCATCAGCACCACTACTGCTGATTTTATCTGATCCGCTGCAAGGATTGGACACGGTTAAAGCAGCTGAACTGGCACAACGTTTTCAACAGATCGCGTATAACGGAACAGCAGTGCTTATTTTGGCCGCAGCAGGACAATATCCGCGGCAATATTGTACCAAATCATACCTATTATCAGACGGTACACTAAAGGAACAGAAAAGATGAAAATAATTCTTAAAGTCCAAACAGCCCGCTTAATCAGGTATCTGCTAACATCCCTCCTCGCACTCAGTGCTGGTATTATGATTTCGGTACTTATTCTTACCTTTTCAGTACATAATCCTCTTTCCACACTGACACATTTTTTCTCAGGTCCATTTTCAGCACCATACTATATTGGGACAATGCTTAATATGGTATCACTTCTGACATGGGCAGCACTCGGCGCATCAGCATCAATAATTTCAGGAAATTTTAATCTTGGTGGAGAGGGGCAAATATATATTTCAGGCTGTATCACAGCAATTCTCCTGAACAAACTTTCTATTTTGCCGGCAATAATTGCGCTGCCTATTACCGCCGCGGCAGCTTTCTTTACAGCAGGTATAACAGCCGCTATCTCAGGAATGCTGAAAATTTATCGAAATATCAGTGAACTGCTTTCCTCTTTTTTGATATCAGCGGCTGTAATTCCACTCATCGACGCAGCAATTGCTGGGCCTCTTCGCGATACACATCAAAATCTTCTCGCGACACCGCAAATTGCACAACAATTTCAACTGTGCCGTCTCATGCCGCCTTCACCGCTTAACAGCTCCCTGTTTGCGGCTGTTGCGGTCTGTATTTTATGTGCATGGTTGCTGTTTCGAACGACAGCCGGCAAACAATTCAGAATCTGTGGAACAGCACCAGAATTCTCACGTTATTCAGGATTAAATCCTCACAGAACTACTCTTATTGGAATGTTTATTTCCGGTGGACTGCATGGGATAACAGGTTTTTTTGCCGTCACTGGCACATATTTTTCCTGTCCGGCTGGTTTTTATACCAGTATGGGGTGGAATGCACTCACTACAGCGCTCATTGCACATTGTAACCCCACTGCTATTCTTCCCGCTTCACTATTCCTCAGCTGGCTTCTTACAGCTACAGATAAGGTTGTTCTCACTAATAATCTTGCATTTGATCTGACAGGCATTATTCAAGCATCTGTACTTTTATGTATCTCTGCACAGTTGATACTGCATAAACGGGAGAAACATACATGATTCCATACGTAACCCCATTCTCTAATATTATAATCACCGCTGTACCTCTTTTGGTGACCGCATTAGGAGCACTTGCAAGTGAACGTGCCGGTATTCTGGCAGTCTTTTTAGACGGAATTATTAACTTCTCCGCATTCTGTTGTTTTGCAATCACAGTTTCTGCACGAACAATAGGCTTACAGCTTTTATCGGCATCTATCATAGGATTCATCGGAACCATTTGCATCTGTATGGCTATCATTTATGGTATTGCAAAATTTACACAATACACTAACGCGAATCCTTTTTTAACAGCATTAGCAGCTAATACCCTATTCAACGGCCTGATTTCATTTCTTTCACCCATGTGGTATCAAACAAAAGGGGTTCTTACCTCTGAAATGTTCCGGTATCCACCAGAATTCTCACGTATCTATTTGAGCATAACCGGATGGTTTATAGCTTTTATAGTTATGGGAATTTATAATGAAACAAAAAGCGGCCAATATATTAGAATTTGTGGAAGCGATCCCTGTGTCCTTTCCGCAAAAGGAATTTCCGTTCATAAATGGAAGAATATCAGCTGGTGCATCGCAGCTGCGGGTGGTGCTATTGCAGGTTGTATAATGGCATTCCGTTTATCAGCCTTTGTTCCTAATATCAGCGCAGGAACAGGATGGACAGCGCTCGCAGCAGTTTTTTTAGGCAAACGAACAGCACACGGCACAATCGTTGCGATTCTGATTTTCACAGCAGCGGAATACTGCGCAAACAACATACAAAGTATTGCATGGATTCCCCAAATTCCATCAGCGGTACTTCTCGCATTGCCTTACTTTATTGCAATATTATTCCTTACACTGTCTCCTCAACCAGCGCATCATTACCACTGACAGTTTGAGGAGCACTTATTTCTGTACTTACACTAGATGTCTTAAAAATATCGAGCTCATTGCCAAGTTGTTCCATTTTATCACAATTTGCAGAACTGATAGACGAAATATCCTGCATTCGTTCAGCAATTTGCTGAGTACCGCTTCTAATTTCAGATACTCCCGACATCGCCTGTTCAAATGCAGCTCTAATCGAATTAATTTCACCAGATACAGTATTCTGCTGTCCGGATAAATGATCACAATGACTGTTTATCTGCTGTGCAGTTTGTGACACATCATCAGTCCGCTGCGCAACCTGTCTGGTTTTTTCATCAACAGTCTTTACACTATCTGTGATATCGCGCAGAGAATGCAACATATCTACAGTCTGTTCACTTATCTGACCAAAGGCCACAGCAGCATCAGTACTGGAAACATTAGCATCCTGGACTTTCGAAACTATAGCGTATAATGATTTACCAATGCGTTTTGCATTTTCTCCAGTCGATTCTGCAAGAACACGAATTTCCTCAGCAACGACACCAAATCCTTTACCTGCATCACCTGCGTGGGCACTCTCTATCGCCGCATTCATTGAAAGGATATTAGTCTGTTCAGCGATTGCATTGATAATATCGACAATTTCACTTATTTCACTGAGTTGACTATTAATTTCATTAAGCAGTTGATTTGTCGCCGTAATTTTTTCATCACCATTTTTTACCAACGACTGTATAACAGCTGCACTTTCTGTTTTCTCTTCCGCCATATTGGCAATCTCTGCTAATGTGTTTGCCATTTCACCGATAGCTAGAGAATTTGCCTGAATCGCCTGTGTTTGGATCGCATTATCTGATACGAGAGTTCTAGCAATATTTTCCATTTCATTCAACGCCGCAACCGATTGTTTCACAGCTTCATCGAGCTCATTAAACTGAGCTCTAAAGCTTTCAAGATTCGCTTCAATCTGCGTGGCAGCTGCAGCTATATTACCTGCCTCATCATTTACGGAATGCCCGTACGATGCAGCATCCATAGCTATTTGCTTAACTCCTCCTAAAAATGAATCCAACGTTTTTATCGTAGAGTTAAGATTCCGTATCAAATCACCAACTTCATCTTTTTGCACAGCTTCTGTTCGAACCGTCAAGTTCCACGATGCAAGCTCATTTGATACAGACTGGACCACCTTAATTCTTTTGATTAAATGCCTAGTAACTATCATAGTGATGCAGATAACAGTCAGAGCAGAAATTACCGCCATAAGCAATGATAAAATACTGAACAATTCATAACGTTTTTCTGCGAGTTCTCTCACACTATGACACAGACGGGCAATAACAATTTCGCATCTCTGCTGCGAATTCTGAAAAACCGCCATAAAACTGCTTACTCGCGTAAGGGCATCACGAACTTCCCCTAAATTTTCAGTACTAGAAAACATTCGCACAGCCGCATCCATACCGGAACTGGAAATAATATTTTCAACAATCTGGCTATATTTATAATTTGATAAGAATACATACTGGTCACCAATATTAACAATCATTCCGCGCAACACATTCCAATAAGAATTAAAGGCATCAAGGTCATTTATCATTTCCTCAGTCAACGCTCTGTGTATAGACGAATCAGAAATTGCTGTTAAATTTTCTTCTATATCAGAAACTAAAGAATCCCAATTTGACGCAATTTCACGAACATTAACACCTTTTAGCCTGATATTATTATCAAATGCTGTAATTTGAAGAAAAGAAATATTTATAGCATTCAGCGTATTCTCAAAATTTTTTAATTCGATTACAGAGGAAAATCCTCTCACAAGTGTTATGGAATTAATAATGACGACCACAGCGACAACTAGAACCATTAACGAATATTTTAAATTTAATCGCATGCAATAAACCTCAAAATACAAAACAGTTACGGAAAAAGATACACTTTTTAGAATATCATCACTCTTTTACTCTGTCAATTTTTACATTAAAAAAGCTGTGCTATTCGATAAATAATAGCACAGCTTTTCTGATATACAATATTTTTTAATATAAAGATAGAATCTGTTCTAACCGTTTTTTACCTATTATTTTCATAAAACTTGCAAGGCGTGGCCCCTGATTCTTACCAATCAACGCTTGATAAACAACGGTAAACAGATTTTTGGGTTCAAGACCACATGATTCCGCTACCGCATAAATCTCTTCCGACAAAGATTTCTCATCAAGCACATCCATCTGAGGCACCACACTGTCGCGTATTTTCCGGATTGCCTCAAGGGACGAACCTTCAAACAAAGCTTTTGAACCATCAAGTCTCAGTGAAAAACGGAAATCATCCGGCGCACATTCTGTGATCCAGAACCACGCACATTTACAGCGCTGGCGAAGGCGTTCTTCCTGCTCCGGTTTTACATCATTTAATCCCGCGATCACCGCGTCAATATCACCAGAATTCGTTTGTAATAAATTACATAAATGCCGCAAGGGCACCTGATAAGGCATTATTTCAGGCATTCCGTTTACTTGCGATAATTCGTAGATACGCCGTTCTTTTGCAAAAACCTGTTCGTTTTTTGCTTTATCCACTCCCCAAGCAATTCGTTCTGTTTTGTCATAATCTTCATATGTTTTCAATACATCAAGATCAAAACTGATTGAAAATTCTGTATTCGGACGTGTACCTGCAAATAAATAACGCGCTATCTCGGGCTGATATACATTTAATACATCCCGTAAACTAATAACATCACCTTTAGAAGAAGACATCTTTCCGGGTGTCCCTTTTATGCCGATAAAATCATATCGAAAAGACACCGGAGCCTGCCAATTATAGATCTCACTGGCAACAAGACGCGCAGTATCAAAAGAACCGCCTTGACTATGATGATCTTTTCCCGCTGGTTCAAAAACAACGTGTTCATGTTCCCAGCGCATTGGCCAGTCAACACGCCAGCCCAATTTAATTCCTTCAGCGGTCCTCAAATCGGCCTTTTCGTGATTTCCACAGCTGGTACAATGATACGATACTCCATACTCCCCGTCATATCCATCAATCTCTGTAGTATCACGATTGCATTTTGCACAAAAAACCGCAACCGGCCAATATTCTTCATCAGCAGGAATCTTATGTTGATCATCACGATAGCGATTTAAACAATTTTTTATTTGCTCTCTCTGCTGAAGAGCTTTTTTCATACCTTCCGCATACAGATGTGCCCGATAACGCTCCGCCTGATATAAATACTCAGGATAAATACCAACTTCTGGAAGTATTGATTCTACATCAACCTCATGGTGTCTGGCATATGAAGAATCGCGTTTAAATGGATCAGGTACTAACGTAATAGGAAACCTTAGATACTGATTTAAATTTTCCGCACCCGGCATATTTTGGGGCACTTTACGGAATACATCATAATCGTCCCATGAATATATGAAACGAACATTTTTCCCTCGATCACGAAGCGCACGCACAACTAAATCAACAGAAATTATTTCTCGAAAATTTCCGATATGTACTGTTCCTGACGGTGTAATACCAGAAGCGCAGGTATACACATCAAGGTCTCCGCGTTCACGGATAATCTTATCAGCAGTTTGATCTGCCCAATGACTAAAAACTGACCTAGTTTGAGAAGTTTCATTGCTCATAGCGGCCCATAGACGAGTCGAACGTCCGACCTGTTGCTTAGGAGGCAACCGCTCTATCCAGCTGAGCTAATGGACCAAAGAATGCATAATTATAACTTATAATAACTGTTTTTTCAATCACCTAGGGAAATCAGTTTTTCTGTATAAATTTTATAATGAATGCGGTAATGAAACAAAGAAATGGAGTCGCTGTAAAAAACAATACTTCGGGAGACACACTGTTTGCTATCAGAATTTCAGATTGAATAATACCAACAAAAATAAGAATTTCATATACACATCCGGCATATAAAATAAGGCTTCCGCAGACAAGAAGAGACCACACAATAGTCCGGACTCGTGTCCATACTAAGATAGCACAAAAAGCCTCTGCACCACCCAAAATAAGTTTTATAATATACAACAGAAAATCACTCTGATTCATATGCACGATTTTTCAGCTGAGTGAAATCACCAGAGGCAACCTCATGAGGAACAACAGATGCAGAAGTAAAAACAGGAGAAATAAACAGTCCGCAATCAAGGCAGTGAAGAAAAAACCGACTATAATCATCTTCCGGTACAACGGGATACAAATATGGTCCGCTACGTTTCCAGTATTTCAATAAGATTTTATCATGCACACGCCACATCGATTCATTTCGCTGCGGAATTTCTGCTAACAGATCATATAATGCTCGCGCCATTCCCGCAAGAACAGGAGGCGCGATCATATCTGAATAGGGCAGAACTTCAGTAAGACGCATACTACGGCTTGCTACGATTAAAATTTCTCCAGCCCACGGAAACGGCGGTACCAAATATATAAGATCTGATTTCTCGGTACATTGGATTTCCCATGGACGCCACATTACCGCTCCTGATGCAGCACAGATACGTAATACAGATTCGCAGGAGTCAATACCGCAGTACCACCGTACATCCTCATAATCAGGTAGCAGATTTTGAACAGCACGTACAAGCCGATGTTGTTCAGCAGTGATAAAAGAACCAACAACCCCACGGTTAAGTGTATTTTTACAAACTGTCAGCGCTTTTCCCGTACGCCATCCAAGCACTGCCCTTCCGCCCTCCATATACATATCAACTAAGCGAACACCGCTTTGGGTATAGAGATACTGGCCACGGGCCCGTTTTACAGCACCGTAACGATCAAACAGTGCATGCGCATACCAAAACCGATCAGATTCCATACAATATTGAATATTATAAGACAGACAGTTTGTCCCACAACAACTTTGAAGCTGTCCCCGGATTCGCTTTACCATTGGACTTTTTCATTACCTGCCCCATGAGCCATCCGACAGCATTTGTTTTTCCATTCTTAAAATCTTCTACAGCTTTCGGATTCGCAGCAATAACCTCATCAACATACCGTTCTATGGCAGAAGAATCAGAAACTTGCACCATTCCTTTTTCACGAATAATATCATCAGGCAATTTTCCATCAACAATCATTTGCGCAAAAACATCTTTTGCCTGCTTACCAGTAATCATACCCTCATACACAGCATTCACCAGAGATGTGATATGCTTTGGGGTAATTGGAAGCTGCTCTACACTGATGTTTTTTTCATTTATGACTGCAAGTACTTCTGCTAAAATCCAATTTGCAACTTTTTTTGCGTCTTTTGCACCTTGAACCGCTGCTTCAAACCATAACGCAAGACCTCTGCTAGATGTCAAAGTCTCCACATCAAAATCGCTTAGACCAAATTCTTTTTTATATCTTGTACGTTTGGCCTCTGGCAGTTCTCCGACTAATCCATGCGCCTTATTGATAAAATCATCTGAAATATAAAACGGCTTAATGTCTGGTTCCACAACAAATCGATAATCAACGAATGAGTTCTTAGTACGTTGAATAACAGTCTCACCTTTTGTTTCATCCCAACCCATTGTTCGTTTAAAACCAGCAGTAAAGTTCTGACGGTCTGTCTCAAATTCAGCAAGCTGTCTTTTCACTTCATACGCACATGCATCTCGAATAGAACGAAATGAATTAAGATTTTTAATTTCAGAAATTGGGGTATTATATTTTTTCCCATTTTCCCAGACAGTAAGATTAATATTAGCATCGCAACGCATATTACCCTCTTCAAGGTTTCCATGTGTTACGTTTACATACCGCAGGATTTCCTGTACAGTCTGCATAAACAATGCAGCCTCTTCAGGTGAAGTCATATCCGGTTTTGTAACAATTTCAATTAGCGGTGTACCGCAGCGGTTATAATCAATATAACTGTGACTGCCTTCAAGATGCAGACTTTTACCTACGTCTTCTTCCAGATGAATACGTTCAATGCGTACCCGTCGATATGTATTATCAATAATACAAGATTCACCAGCAAAATTTTTCACACAAAAAAGAGAACCGCCTGGCTGCTGATCAACAGGATAATGCTTTAACGGGAGATCTACATATCCATTTGTACACAGAGGAAGATCATATTGCGTAATTTGGTAACCTTTCGCAAGATCTGGATAAAAATAATGTTTTCGGTCAAATTTAGTAAAATGCGCAATATTACAGTTCAACGCGAGCCCTGCAACTGTTCCAAGTCTTACATATTCTTCGCTTACACGGGGCATCGCGCCAGGCAGGCCTAAACAAACAGGACATACACGTGTATCAGGCATACCGCCATATCGATTCTCACACGCACAGAAAGCCTTTGTCTTTGTTGTCAGCTGACAGTGTATCTCGCAGCCTATTGTTATTGTATATGAATCAATCGCCATCTGCAGCCTCCCTTACAACTGCACCGGTCTTCCACAACCGGGATGCTCCAGCTCCCATGCCTGAGCAACCCGCAAAAGCATCGGTTCACTGAACATAGCACCTGCAAGCTGAATACCGACAGGCATACCACTGGTTGTTTTTCCAGCAGGTACGGACAACGCTGCCGTTCTGGATAAATTAACAAAAATAGTAAACATATCTGATAAATACATAGCCATGGGGTCATCCACTTTCTGACCAAGCTTAAAAGCAGGTGTCGGACATACAGGACACAGCACCAAATCATATTGTTCATACAATTTCTGCACTTCACGCTGCATTCGGGCACGCACACTCATAGCTTTTTTATAGCAATCCCCAGAAAATTGTTCAGATAGTACATAGTTTCCTATTATAATACGGCGTTTTACCTCAGGTCCAAAACCATCACTGCGCGTATGCACATATAATTCATCATATCCCTCACCCGGATCTTTTCGCAGACCATAACGTATTCCATCAAAGCGGCTTAAATTACTTGCTGCCTCGCTAAGTGCAATCACATAATAACAGGCAATAGAAGTATCCAAAATAGGGATATCAACAACAGTAATACTCGCACTCTTTGCGGTAAACCAGTCTTTTACTGATTGGAAAACAGAATTAACTTCAGTATCAAGTCCTTTTGATTCAAGAAACTGACGGGGAACAGCTATTTTCAAAGAGCGAATCTCTTCAGAAGACGCTGCCTCAAAATTAATAAGCTGATCTGCGGATGGCAGATCAGAGCTTGTATCATCATAAAAATCTTCCCCGCACATAACAGAGAGCACAGCAGCAATATCAGCCGGTGTATGACCAAAGAGCCCGACTTGATCAAGTGAACTGCCGAAAGCAACTACCCCCCATCGGCTTAGTACACCGTATGTAGGTTTAAGACCATATATACCACAGTAACTTGCGGGGAGTCTCACAGAACCTCCTGTTTCTGTACCCAAAGCAAACAAGACAAGATTTGCTGCAACTGCAGCTGCAGAACCACCGGAGGATCCACCTGATACATATTCACGGTTTACAGGATTGCGTGTCGGACCATACGCTGAATATTCGGTAGAAGACCCCATCGCAAATTCGTCCTGATTACATCTGCCAATAGGGATGGCACCTGCAGCAATAAGCCGATTGATAACAGTCGCATTATATGGGGCAACATACCCTTCCAATATATGACTTGCACAGGTAAGATGCCGGCCTTTTACAGAAATATTATCTTTAACTGCAAAAGGAATTCCCAATAAAGGTTTTTTCTTCAATAAAGACGCAAGAGTGTCATCGCCTTTTGCTGCTGCTGCCTTCCGTTCTTCATCTGCTGCTGCTCCAAGTGCTTCAGCATTATCATATATTTCCAAGAAAGCATTCAGAGGAACGGAATTATGCTTATCAGCAGTAAAGGCTTCTACCGTATATCGAATAAGCTCAGCACTAGTAACAGTTCCTGAAGCAAGAAGTTTTTGTGCTTCCGCAATAGACTTAGGCAAAGATGTCATATCAGGCACCCTCCCCAAGAACTTTCGGAACACGGAAATAACCGTCCAAGAATTCATCTGAAATTTTTCTCACATCAGGAATATCAAGGCCTGGTACAATTGCATCATTTCGCAACTGTTCTACTGTTGTGGACGGATAGGCGTCATAAGGATTCTCGCTGTCGTCATAAGCGGACAACATACCAAAATACTCAACAATCTGATCAACCTGACTTTTCAGTACCTCCAGATTAGTACTTTCAGGGGACAGGCGGGAAAGATACAACAGCGCATCAAGCGTGTTCTCATCTATCGTGCGTTTTTCCATATTTACAATTTCCCACAAGTGACAGTTAATATAAATTGAGCCTATTTTAGCGTACTTTCCTGTTTTACGCAACGATACAAAAAGATATAACAAAATAACCGTGTTTACAACACACGAAATTCAAGACTCCTCAGTTAATTATCTTTCAATTCTATCGTATAATTAAAACGCACCAGACCACTTTTTGCAGCTGGAGAAAAACGCCATTTCCGTATCTGCTCTTTCAGTTCATTTTCAATAAGCGGATGAACGCTTGATGACGGTGTTATCGCAATTGTACCAGGCGAAACATTACCAGAAGCTAAAATAGTAAAAGTAATAAGTACAGTTCGGGAACTTTGTAATAGTGTCGCATTTTTTTCAGATATGAGCAGCTCAGGAGAAGCAGGTTCAAGCAAAGTACGAAAACTTTTATCAACAAGCTCAAACGGAGTTCCCTCAGAATTAGACAATGTTTTTCCGCTTCCCCTGTCAGAAACAGATTTTTCAGACGGAGCACTTTCTTTCTGTGTCGTTTTTTCCGTAGTTTGTGCGACGGCGTTTTCAGCAGTTTCCTTGCGAACAGCAGATTCAATACGATCAAGAGATTTAGAAACAGTTTTCTGGTCACTGGCTGAAGTATTCTGTTTTTCTACAGGAACCTGTTCAGCAACAGGTTCCGGCATTTTTCCGGATGCAGCAACACCTTTTAAAGAATCAGCCACAGCAAGCTGTGTTTGAGAACTTTGAACTTTACCTCCGCCCTGTACAGTTACAGAATCATTTGAATTAAAGCGCTTCTCCCATTCTTCATCGGAAAGTCCACTTCCACCATCTGCACCACTGCTGCCAGAACGAACAGAGGAATCATCCGACACTGTCACAAACCGTTCAACACTTTTAATTGACTTCTCCGCAGTTTTCAGATTTTCAGCAGATGATGTCGAAGATGCTTTTTCTGGAACCGCTGAATTCTGTGCTGGTGTTTCCGTTTTTATAGGTACGGACAATTTCTGTTCAGCTTGTGCTTCTGAACTAGCTCTTAGGCTTTTAGTTTCAGACTGTGCCGTAGATTCTTTCAAAATCGGTTTGGTCTGTATTGCCTTCTGTGTATCAACAGAAGGCATTGGCATTTCTTGCACAGTTTGCATTTGTTGTGTTTTTTCTTGAGACAAAGTAGAATCAATAGGCGATATGGGGTCTGTCAAAACAGCAGAAGATACCCCTTCTGTTTTAAGAGGGATTCCTGTTTCTGACGACTCTGATATCTCCGCTATCTGTGCCGTTGACGATGGAAGCGGATCAAGTAACAGCTGAATGGAATGATATTTCTTTTCCGGTATAATCGAAACTGCCGGCAAAACAAGCATCAGCACAAGCAGAACAACCCAAACAGCAGCCGTACAAATACCGCCAAGTACGTCAGAATGACGACGTATTTCATCACTGCTGTATATCATTCTTCTGTCGTGCGCAGATTAACGGCTGCGAAACCGTTCATACGAAGAATATCAAACAACGAAACTATCACACTGTTTGTTACCTGACCATCTGCTTCAAGACGCACCGGATACGCATTCCGCTCGATATCGCCAGTATCATACGCTGTGAGCTGCGCATCAAGCGATTCCATCGTAACATCCTCTCCGTTTAGCCATAACGTTCCGTCTGCATGGGCAGTAATGGTAAGTCCAACAGATGCTGTATTCTCAGCTGTTTGAGAAACAGGCAGCTGCACCCGAATACCGGGAAGCACCGCAAACGTCGTAGACACAAGAAAGAATAGTATCAGCTGAAAAACAATATCAATCATTGGAATCAAATCCGGATGGGACATCTGTAAGTTACTTCGTTTCAGCTTCATATTAAATACCTTTTTTTAGATTATAAATCAGCTGCGTGACAGTTGCCTCCATGCGGGCAATGGATTTATTCGTTTCAGACACAAAATAATTATGAAAAATAACTGATGGAATAGAAATAACCAATCCAGTTGCCGTTGTTACCAGTGCTTCTGCAATAGCACCGGCAAGAAGCGCAGGATCTCCCATTGTTCCTCCCTGGCTTAATACCCCAAAGGCCTGGATATTACCAGTAACGGTTCCCAATAGTCCAAGCAATGTAGAAATACTCGCAATAGTTCCCAGCGGTGTAAGCAAATGTTCATACCGGGGAATAACAACTCCAGCCTCAGAACTGGCAATATCCTGGATTTCTGATTCACTGAGCCGGCGGCATTCAATCGCCTTTCGAATAACAAGCGAAGTTGGTGTATCAGCTGCGGTACAGGCTCGAATTGCTCCGTTATAATCAAGTTTAGGCAGCAGCTGATTCAATGTAACTGTCAATGACGCATCTCGGCGTCGCACAGAAACAAAATAAAACAGCCGTTCAAATATAATAAATGTTGCACACAGCGCACACATCGCAAGCGGAATCATTAAAATACCGCCACTTTTCAGAAGAGAAATCATATCATCAACTCCTTTATTTCTTACATAATAACCTATAAATAAAACTGTAACAGGAAGGTTATTGCTCCACCCCGTAGGATATACGGTCCCTCATATATTCTATCACGACCTAATATCAAAGGTACAACATCTGTCATTTTTAGTGCGAAACTGACAAATCTTGTCGCACGATAAAAACTGCCAAATGAAATATCTGGTAATGCGAACCGATCATGTCTCCACGATATTTCGGCAGAAATATCAGCCCCCCAACGTGCATCGGAATCATGAACAGCGAATGTACCGATAATCGAATTACGGTACGCACCAGCAGGTACGTGCAGCCAGCGACTTCGCCAAGTTATCCCCGCATCAAACATTCCTTTTGCAAAAGATATACCAATATCACTATCAAACGAAGTCCGTGTTACTGTTCTGCCTGAAAAAAAACCATATTCCGCTGTCCATGAACTAAAATCACTTTCAGCACAACCATTTTCCAACGCTGTAGATCGGAATTCCCCCAAAACAGAAACAGCGAACATTGATCCGACCGGTATAATAACGGATGTCCTTGCAAACCAGTCTGATTGTTCCCCTGCTAGACTGCGGAAAACAGTAAATACGTTGTCAGTAAATAAACTGCCGTATTCAGGCTGAAATGATTCAAGGCCACCGGAAACAGCTACCATAATTTGCCTGTCAGTTTTTCCCAATGGTATTTTGCCCTCAGCCGACAACGAAAATGGTATAATGATCTGCCCCGGAACATCCGCAGAAGTAAATACCACAGCAGTTTTTCCTTCTATCCGGAGTACAGCCTCTCTTTCCCAAAACGCGGAAAGCATAATACTGCCGCGGTGAATTGAATCGGAAGCAGATCCATAGAGGTTATTATATAAATATTCCGCATCAAAAGCGATACCTACACTGTTCTTTTTCCAATCAATACCAAGCGCAGGCACAATACTGAATACTGAAAAATGATGGCTAAGAGAAGGCATTGTATCATTGGCGATAGAATCAGCATAGCGGGTAAATAAACCAATGTTCATATTGCCATTTAGAGAAAATCCCTGCGGAAGAAACAGCAATAGTCCAGTTTTTCCATCAATTGTATGATTAGTAATATCACTGAAAACAGGAGACTTACTCTGCAGACCGTCTGAGCTGGTATTATATAAGCCATCAAGATACCATTCTATTTTTTCTCTAGTGAATGTTTTCCTTCCTTTCAGCAGTGTATTTGAAACAGTATACCCTTTTGCAGGATCGTGTGTTCCGAATCCAAAGGCTGAATTATGATTAAAACGAAATGTGAACGGGGATGGAAGAGCCGTGGCATTATCTGAAGAACGACGTGTTTGTATAAAAATATCACCCATTACATTTCCCGGCCATCCACCCCCAACAGAACCTTCCATAAATAGGCTACGTTCACGAACAGCCATCTCAGAAGGAGAGAGCATCTTGTTTTCTGTTTCATTTACAGAGACAGGTATTATATCTTCTTCAACAACAGTTTCTGTGAGAGGCTTTTCAGGAGGAATAACAGATACAAACGACGGAATTGCATCATCAGCAACTACAGGAACATCACCCTCAACAATAGTCATTATATCAGGCAGTATAATATTATCCTTAATATCTGGCATCTCTTGTGAGAAAATAGAAAATACACAGTTCAGCACTCCAAGCAAAGTAATACTCTTTTTCATCGTTTCCCTCAGCATCAGAATTGATCAGATAAAACAGCGGCACGAGACGCCCATATAGTATCACTAAAAGAATTTCGAAGCGTAGTGATAATTTGGTGAACATTCGCATCCATTCCAGCCAAATCAAAAGATTCCGCAGCACTATATAAACACTGCGCCGCACGTTCACGATCAAATAAAACAAACTTTTCTGCAGCGATAAGATAGTTAGAAGAAGCTTCACTATATTGTTCTGTACTGCGGTACCATAACGCCAACAGCATAATGGCTTCAGCTTCATGCACAGTATCAGACTGTTTGCTGGCAGCATTCAATAGTTCCTGCAATAGCTGTTCAGCCTTAATTCCGTCACGATCCAGCAGCAAACCTGCAAGTCTTATACCAGCAGTACGCCCTTGTTCTGTCAATGAACCGCCAAGTCTCTCATATTCAGCCTGCGCAGAAACAACCGCCTCATCAGCGCCGGCATTCAGTTTTTCCAATTCAAGACGCCGCATATTCAAAGAAAGTCCCTTTACCTGTTGTGGAAAAGAAGATTGCAATGCAGATATACAATCTAAAGCCCGTTGATATTCTCCTGTTCCCGTATATAAGTCAACCAGACGAATAAGCGTATCATATAAATAAGTACTTTCCGGATATGAATTCCACAACATCTGGTACAGCAAAATCGCTAAATCACTGTGACCTATCTGCATAAAACTCTCTGCACCAAAATATACAGCGGCATCTATATATTTCCCCTGCGGCCGCTGCCGACGGTATACAGTAAAACGTTCTGCCGCAGACTCATAATCTCCGGCAGTATAAAAAATCTCACCTCTTCTAAACGCCGCTTCATCTGCATAACCACTTGAAGGAAATGTCTCTTCAATAAATTTAAAAGTATTATCCGCCTCTGTCAGCCGTTCCATATCACTATAGATAAGCGCTTTGAAATAAATAATCGGAACACTGTCCTGATCAAAATCAGTTACCGGTTCAATATACGCAAGAGCTCTTGCATATTCTCCTCTGTCCCTGCTTACAGATGCAGCGAGCAGACAGGCGTCACGTTTATCTGAAAAAGTATTGCTCAGCTTAATCAACTCAGCAGCACTTTGTTCAGCACGCTCAAGCCATAAGCCTCTGTTTTCTGTATCTTCACCAGATAGAAGCACTGCAGCTGATACGGCCATACGGAACGCTGGCGGAGCAAGCACATGCTGAGGATAAGCCTCTGCAAAAGAAATCAGTTCAGTCCATGCTGATTTATTCTGACCTAATCGATAGCAAGAGTATCCATAATAAAACTTCGCGTAAGGAACATATTGTTCATCTTCCATCTTTCTGCTTCTCAAAAACAATTCCGCAGCACACTGCCAATTCTTCATATTAAATGCAGCAAGGGCCGCAGTATATTCTGCGCCGGAAGTATCAGCAGCACGAACTGCATATTCAAATGCATCTGCATTACGTCCAAGACGCAGCAGAACTTTTGCGTATTCCAGACACTCTTCCGCATTCAGATATTCATCAGCAAATGCATATCGAGCCGCAGACTGTTCATAGCGATTATCACCAGCAAACAGATGTGCAGCTAAAATATTCAGCCGCATATCATCAGTCATTCCATATTGTTCAATTACCGCAAGACCTTTCTGTATATCCCCCGTATTTGCATATGCCAAAGCCGTATAATAAACTGCATCCTCATACATACCAGTTGGCAATCCAGCTTGTGCCGGATCAGCGCAGGTTAAAAACGCCATACCATGTTCAAGGCAGAGCAACCAGTTTTCTGAAAACGCTGCATATCGAATCATCTGCCCCTGATATAAAAGCCTATTCTCTCCTTCCATAGCAAACTCAGCCGCAGCAGATAACTCAGCTGCCGCAGAAACAGCACGTGCAGTCTCTGAACCATGTGCACTGCGAAATACAGATTCTGCATAGTACAATGTTGATAAAAACAGAGTCTCTGCATTACCACTATGGCGTGCTTTTTCAGCATATTTCATAGATTGTTCATATCGACCGGCCGTAAATGCATCCTCTGCAAGATACAGCCACATATAGGAAAGTAAAACTGATAAATCATCCTGTGACTGATCAACAGATTCCAAAACCGTATCAAGAGAAAAATGCTCAGGATCAGAAACTGCAATAAGATACAGTTTCTTTAGTGCAGCGACTGTATCAGGATATCCTTCAGAGACGATTCTTGTATATAAAGTAAAAGCATCATTCATGCGATCCGTTTTTTCAGCAGCACCAGCAGCAGTCATCATCCATCGTGAATATACTTTTTCATCTGCCACCAATTCTTTTATTGGCATATTCATATACAGCTGCCAAACTTGCTCGTACTCATCAAGCGCCGCATACGACGACAGTAACAGATCATATATTTGCAGACGCTGTTCATCTGATTGCCAAAGTCCATTATCTTTTACATACGATGCCAGCAGAACCGCATCCTCAAAACGCGGCTGAGAGAGCTGTACACAAGCAAGCGCTGAATACCATAACGCACTCCAATACTCACTGTTCCAATGAGATTTATCCATATTACGGTATAATTTACATGACTTATACAATCTCTCAATACATATATCAAATTGGCGTTGTTCATACGCACATCTTCCAAGCCAGTATGCAGCAGACGCACGAATTCTATCACTGCCCTCTTTTAACGCTTTTAGTAACGGATCTTCCGCCTCGACAAGATATCCTAATCGAAACAGACTTTCACCTTCATATAGACATACTTCAGGTATCCTGGATGAATATGGAAAATATTTCTGAAATTTACGAGCCCGCTCAGCAGTTCCTGGATAAAAACCACCTTTATACGAGGCATATAACTCATTAAACAAAACTCCTGCATTCGTCTGCGCAGCGGCAGGAACCGCCAGACACAACAGCAAATATAGACAGAAATACCGATACAGCCTATACATATATCAAACCCTCTTTTTAGCTATTGTTATTACAACGAAGCAGAGAAATGATATAGACTAATCGTATATATCATTTCTCTGTGTATAACAAATTGTTAGACAGGCTTGTTACATCAATATGATTCTGTCTTTTGAGGATTATTCAGGAAAAAATAAATCAGACGAACTTATGCGCACTAAATGAATAAAAGAAGACGGGTATGCATCTAAAAGTTTTTCCAGCGAGGTCTCGACGCCATTCATAAAAACAGCCAATCCATATTTACCGTTTGCATCAAAATAGGGAAAGAAAGCAATGCAATTTGTAAAAAAATTCACCTCAGGCGATTTTGATCTATCTGTCTCACGAAGTGCGCCCAAATAAAATTTCCCCGGTTCCTGAGCGGCAAGAATATAAAACAAAGACTGAAGATGAGTAATAGAATAACCTGCATTTTTTATATATCCGGGAGACATTACAATACCAGCAGGAGAAAGCTCTGATGCAAACGGATTAATTTTAACATCAACACCAGAATCAGCATACAACATATTATTGCCGGTATATACCGACTCCGCAGCAGCTGCCAAATTTCTTGTCCAATCAAGGGCAAAAGACAAGTTATACTGTTGCCCAAGAACACTGGTCATTCCTAATGAACTGCGTGTAATAGTCGGTTTAAGAAGAGGTGCGATTTTAAGTGCACCACCTGTTGCCGGCATCATCAATCCGTCTACTATCCATTTTACAAAACCGCCTGAAGAAAGAAGTAATTTATTTTCAGCATCAACTATATCATCAGGAACAGAGAATGGTTCACCATTCGTCAGATGGACTAAACTGGCGTCACCTTCAAGAACAGCATCTTCTGTATACACAATACGGGACAGATTTTCACGAATCACCTGTACCATCTGCAATACACTGTGGTACAACTCAGGCATAACATTGATATATTCCCAAGGAAGTGAAGATTTTGTCCATGATGCAATATCCGAAAAAGACGCCGTATAGAGTTTTTCTACAGGAATCCCCAACTGAACCCCGCGTACAGCAAAAGCACCGTACACAATAAAATCAACAAATGTCTTATCCCCGCCAGAACGAAATTGAAGGAAAACGTTCTCATCCGTTGAAATATAATATTTTACAGAAACAAAAGAATTATCAGCAATATTCTTGGTCAGTATCCAACTCCCATAAGATTGTGCAGGGTACACATCTGAAGTCATAGTAGATACCCCATTATCAGAATATACAGACAAAGATATACTTTCACGAGGAGCAATAATAACAGAAAAACGATCTTCATTTTCCTCGGCTCGCACTTCAAACAATTCCCCTGCCTCATTCCGGCGCACTTCAGGCTGTTTATCCTGCAGCACACTCATTGGCGGATACAACCATGATTCTTCTATTTCACGCCGGATCATCACCGAATCTGGCATTCCCCGCCGATTATATTCCGCAAAAAGAGGTAATACACTGCATATACATATGCAGACAAGTATACCTGCATATATTTTCTTCTGGGCACCAGACATCTGCCACCTCCACTTACTTTTTAACGTCATCAGGATGGATACCGGGCCGCGCGTTAGACAAAAGCAGTTTAAGCCTGTTCAGCTGATTGACTTCGCTCGATCCCGGATCATAATCAATCGCTGAAATATTAGCTTCAGGGAAACGCCTGCGCAATTCCTTTATCATTCCCTTCCCCGTCACATGATTAGGCAAACATGCAAAAGGCTGTACACAGGCAATATTAGGCACACCTTCCTTTATCAGCTCGACCATTTCTGCTGTCAGGAACCATCCTTCACCGGTAATATTTCCTAACTGTACTATATCATCGACACCTTTCATTAAATCATAAATTAACGAAGGCGCCTCAAAGCGCTTGCTCTTCTCAAGCTCTTTTTTAATAGTACGTCGGTATAATTCCAGAAACCAGATAAGCATCCGTGCGTTACGTTCTGTTTTTTTAGGAAACGCAAGTTTCTGATGACGGTAAATTCCTGTCGAAAAGGAATAAAAGAGAAAATCTGCCAGATCGGGAACAACACATTCCGCACCTTCCTGTTCAATTGTCGCAAAAATATCATTATTTGCGGCCGGATGAAATTTAACTAGTATTTCCCCAACAACACCGACACGCGGCTTTTGAATATGCCGCAGGGGCAGTTCATCAAAATCAGAAATAATTCCTCTCACCAGCTGATGATATTTATGCACAGAAAGAGATTCCAGCTGCTTTATTGCTCTGCCATTCCATTTTTCATACAGCTGATTTGCAGACCCAGGATTTTCTTCATAAGGGCGCGTGCGATATAACACACGCATCAGCAAATCGCCAGTCATTAACGCCATCATAGCCCGATGCAGTAGCGCCGGAGTAATTTTAAATCCGGGATTCTGTTCAAACCCTTGCGCACTGAGAGAAATAACAGGAATATGGGCCCAGCCCGCATCAGCTAACGCACGCCGGATAAAACCAATATAGTTTGTTGCACGGCAGCCGCCCCCCGTCTGAGAAATAAGCAGACTGACATGATCCAAATCGTATTTTCCTGATTTAAGCGCCGCAATCATCTGGCCAGCGACAAGGATCGATGGATAGCAGGCATCATTATTTACATATTGAAGACCAGTCTCAACCGCAAGAGTATCAACTTCCGGCAGGATAACAAAATTAAACCCTGAATACTCAAATGCTTTCTGAATCAGTCTGAAATGAATCGGCGACATCTGCGGAGCAAGAATTGTATGTGTATACTTCATCTCTTTCGTGAATATCTGCCTCTGGTACGCAGCTGAGATAACAGCCGGACGAGTCCTTCGCCGCTCACGCTCACGTACAGCAGCGATAAGACTTCGTATCCGGATACGTACAGCACCCAGATTAGACCCCTCGTCAATTTTAATCAGCGTATACATTTTACCATGAGCGCGAAGAATCTCGTCTACCTGATCCTCTGTAACAGCATCAAGACCGCAGCCAAAACTAGTCAGCTGTACCAGTTCCACATTCGGCATATCCGATACAAACGAAGCAGCACGGTACAAACGGTTATGATACGTCCACTGATCTATAATACGCAGCGGCCGCTCTACTTTTCCCAGCTGCGCAATACTGTCTTCAGTAAAAACTGCAAGCCCCAACCCAGCAATCATCTCCGGTATACCGTGATTAATCTCCGGATCAATATGATACGGCCGGCCGCACAGAACAATACCATTTATACCATGACGAATGATATACTCCAGTTCTTCTTCACCTTTCCGATGAAGTTCTTCACGGAACGCGTCCTGCTCTGCCCATGCCGCATCAACAGCGGCGAGAATCTCGTTTTTGGGAATATTAAAACGAGTACCAATTTCCTCATACAAACGTTCACCAAGACGTTCACGATTGTCTATCGGCAGGAACGGATTCATAAACGTTATGGATGTATCTTGGCGAAGCGCATCTATATTGTTCCGCAATACTTCAGAATAACTCGTAACAATTGGACAGTTATAGTGATTTCCCGCGGATGGATCTTCAAGCTGTTCATACGGCGCACAGGGATAAAAAATAAATTTTATCCCCTCTTTCAGCAGCGCCTCAACATGCCCGTGCGAGATTTTTCCAGGATAACAGACTGATTCAGATGGAATTGATTCAAGCCCCATCTCATAAACAGCACGTGTTGAACGGGGAGAGAGACGAACACGAAAACCAAGCTTGGTAAAAAAGGTAAACCACAGAGGATAGTTCTCATACATATTAAGCACACGCGGCAGCCCAACATCTCCGCGCGGCGCATCTGCAGCCTTAAGCGGTTTATAACTGAAAAGCCGTCTATACTTCCAGTCAAACAGATTGGGGATACGGCTGGCTGCATCCTCTGCTCCGGAATTTGTATTCTGCGCATTACTTGCATCTATCGTCTGCGCGCCTTCTCCTAATTCTGCGCCGCGTTCACAGCGGTTGCCTGTCACAAAACGGCGCGCCAAACGGCTGCCGCCTGCTTCAGATTCAGCAGAGAATGTATTTATTGTGAGAAGACAGTTGTTTGAACATTTACCGCAGCGGCGCAGCTCAAGATCAACTTTAAATGAATCAAGCTGATGCGGCCCCGCTATACCAGAATGAATTTCAGGCGGTATCCAATTTTCATCCGCATCAGGCGGAGCGGCAGTCATATCTTTCCACTGGTCAAGCGCAATCAGCGCCGCCCCGTACGCTCCCATAAGGCCAGCCACATCAGGACGGAACACATTCACACCGGCAATTTTTTCAAAAGCCCGCAGAACCGCATCATTATTAAAGGTACCGCCCTGCACCACAACTTTTGTCCCAATATCAGAGGCTTTGCGCAGTTTGATAACTTTAAATAAAGCATTTTTGATGACAGAATAAGACAATCCAGCAGAAATATCAGCAACTGTAGCGCCTTCTTTTTGCGCCTGCTTAACACGGCTGTTCATAAACACGGTACACCGGCTTCCCAAATCAACCGGCTTTGCCGCCAACAACGCTTTTTTGCTGAATTCCCGCACATCCATTCCCAACGACCGCGCAAAATTATCAAGGAAACTTCCGCATCCAGAAGAACACGCCTCATTAAGCTGAATAGATACAATCGCGCCGTCCTTCATGCGCAGGCACTTCATATCCTGACCGCCGATATCAAGCAGAAACTCAACTCCCGGAACAAAGAAATCAGCTGCGCGGTAATGCGCTATTGTTTCAACTTCACCTGAATCAACACCTAGCGAAGCCTGAAACAGCGCCTCCCCATACCCGGTCGACACAGAGCGGGCAATATACACATCAGCAGGCAAAAGCTTATAAAGTTCTTTCAGAACACGAACAGCAAGATCAACTGGATTGCCGGCGTTTACATCATAAAAACGCCATAAAATGCGCCCCTCTTGGTCAGCAAGCACAGCCTTAGTTGTTGTCGATCCTGCATCCAGTCCTAAAAACACCGGTCCATGAGCGCTGCTTAAATCAGCAGACTGGGCCATTTCAGCAGCATGACGCCGGTAAAATTCGTCAAGTTCCTGTTCATCACGGAACAACGGTTCCAATCGCTGAACTTCTGTCATTTCCGCATCAACAAGTGTACTTAGACTTTCGCGGAATCGGCCAAGCAGCACAAACGGAGATTTGCCGCTGCCGGTGCTACAGCGGTCAATATGTTCCGCAGAAAAAGCGGCGCCCGCAGCGACAAACAGCTGAGAATTTTCAGGAACAATAATCTCATCATCTTTTAAATTCAGCGTTACAATAAAACGGTGGCGCAGCTGATCAAGAAAATGCAGCGGTCCGCCAAGAAATGCAACATGACCGCGAATAGGCTTACCGCACGCCAGCCCGGAAATAGTCTGACTGACAACTGCCTGAAAAATACTTGCCGCGATATCTTCCCGCCGGGCGCCTTCATTAATAAGCGGCTGTACATCAGTTTTGGCAAATACGCCGCAGCGTGCAGCAATCGGATAAATCGTCGTTGCCCCTCGGGCAAGATCATTCAAGCCGGAAGCGTCTGTTTCCAGAAGAGCTGCCATCTGGTCAATGAACGCCCCTGTACCGCCGGCACAGGTACCGTTCATACGCTGTTCAACTCCGCCGGTAAAGTATGTGATTTTAGCATCCTCACCGCCAAGCTCTATCACCACATCAGTTTTTGGAATCAATCTCCGTACTGCGGTAGTTGACGCGACAACTTCCTGAATAAAAGGAATATCAAGCCAGTGAGAAACAGCAAGCCCTCCAGATCCAGTTACTCTGACAGACAGAGGCTGACTCTTTCCAAGAGGAACTTTTTGTTCAACCTCATCAAGGGCTTTCGTCACAACAGAAATAATAGTACTGCGGATATCAGCGCGGTGGCGCTCATAATCGCTGTACAATACAGTATCCTGTATATCAAGGACAACAATTTTTACAGTAGTGGAACCGACATCGATACCAATTCGCAGCGGCGAATCAGCCGGCACAAAAGACGTATTTGAATCAATAATGGTATTTTCCACAGACATCCTCACTATATAAATAAAACTGCATGGCTCTGCAGAAGAAAAAAATTCATCCCGCTATATTATATGTAAATGACCTGGCTGTTACAATAGAACAAAAGCGGCCGCAGAGCTGGTCTGCATATCGATTATGAATCTGCCGCTGTCCAATTTTGCCAGATAAAAAAATATACATTAAATTCGGCTCAAAAACAGATAGTGTACAATAAAGTTCGCAATTTGGGGTAGAAAAAAGCCATTGAAAATTCCAAAATGTTAGTTACCACAAC
>CALXMF010000003.1 GCA_944389415.1 uncultured Spirochaetota bacterium
GTTGTGGTAACTAACATTTTGGAATTTTCAATGGCTTTTTTCTACCCCAAATTGCGAACTTTATTGTACACTATCTGATCTAAAAGTATATACATTATTTATTATTATAATTTATATTTTTATATTTGTCTCCTTTAGAAAGGATTGTGGTTTTGATTATTCGAGTTATAAAAATGAATTTAAGTTCCTCAAAGAAAACGGATTGACAGCAAATAGGTTGTTTGAGCCTTTTTTTTTATTACTTGTTTACTTATCTCCAACTTATGAGTTTTTAATTTGCTTAGTTTTCTTCATTTCATTTTTACTTAAAATTTATGTATTAAAACGTGAATCAAATAATTTAGCTTTATCTCTGTTTATTTATTGCTGTTCTTTTTTGATTCTTAAAGAAATGGGACAGATTCGACAAGGTTTAGCATTGGCATTTTTCTTGTGTGGTTATTTTAGTAAAACAAAGAAAGGTCGCATTTTTTTTTACACTTTAATGATTTGTTCTCATTATAGTTCTTTTATAGTTTTTTTGTTCTCGATTTGTCTCTTTTATTTCGGAAAACGTAAAATGCGTTTATCTATATATTTAATATCAATTTTTTTAAGCTTTTTATTTAGTTTGCTTATAAAGAATGTATTATTTTTATTTTTAGAAATATTTCATTTAGGAATATTCACAAATAAATTGTATTATTATTTATCTGGTTCACAAATGAGCTTTTCATTTTCTCTTTTTATATCTAGATTAATAATTCTTTTTTTAGCATTGTATTATTTAGAAAAGAGTGAATATGTTTATTTGATAAATACGTATTTTATTTCAATACTAATACAAATATCCTTCATGTATATACCTCAAATTGCAGGGATTTGCTCTATTTATTTTTCTGTCTTTGACAGTTTGCTGGTGCCGCGTATTATTAAGATGGAAAAAAAATTTTCATGTAAATTACTGTTGTTTGTGTTTATTTCATTGATGTATATATTTTTTTATTTCTCTGTGTTTTCAGCAGAGTTATTACCCCAATTAATACCATACAACAATTTTCTTTTCGAGGTGCTATAGCATGAAAGTAATTTTTTATAGCAATGTAACAGATAAAAAAATATTTCAGACCTCATCTTTTTATAAAATTGATATTACAATCTTGCAAGATCTTGGATATGAGGTTTTATTATCAAATAAAATTAAAGATTTTATATTTTGCGATTATGATTTTTCTTTTTTGTATTTTTATAAATATAGTGTCTTTGCAGCGTTTTTCTCAAAACTTCGTAAGAAAAAAGTTTTTTTTACAGGTGGAATTGATGATTTGAATAAAAAATCAACGTCTTTTCTTAAATACGTGCGGCAATGCTTTTTATATATCTTGTGTTATATGCTCTCTGATAAAATTGCGGTTGTCAGTTCAACTGATCTTGATAATATGAATGCTGTATTAAAAAGAAACGGCTGTGCCAAAAAATTGATTTTTATTCCTCATTGCCTTGGCAAAGATTTGAAAAGAATAGATATAACTTATAAAAAAGAAAATATTTTTCTTTCAATATGTTGGATGGAGAATAGTTCTAATTTATATAGAAAAGGAATTGATAAATCTATTACTCTGTTTAGAACATTATCTCAATATAAAGAATTTTCTGATTACATCTTTTATATAATAGGGAGAGGTTCACTTGAATCGACAGAATTAAAGAAATTGATTAGTGAAGCAGGTCTTGAAAATAAAGTTATTCCATTAGGTGAAATATCTGATGATACTAAGTATGATTATCTTAAACGATCAAAATATTATTTTCAACTATCTGAGTATGAGGGATTTGGTTTAGCTGCATTAGAGGCTTTATATTTTCAGAATATTGTTATTCATTCTAACAATGGTGGTTTGAAAGATTTTGTTTTAGATGGTGGCGTCGTTGTTACTGATGATGAGGATAGTGTACAAAAAATAATTAAAAGCAGTGATCTAAATATCAGTAATATATCTAAACGGATACAAGATAACTACTTGTTTGATAATAGAAAGCAGAGATTTAGAATTCTATTTAATTCAGTTTTTTGATGGAGTAATTTATGTCACTTTTTTCAAATAAAACCCTCCTGATTACAGGGGGTACAGGTTCATTTGGCAACACTGTTCTCAAACATTTTTTGGATTCTGATATCGGGGAAATCCGTATATTCAGCCGTGATGAAAAAAAACAGGATGATATGCGCCATGATTTACAGGCTAGACATCCGGATCTTGCAAAAAAAGTAAAATTCTATATTGGTGATGTACGCAATCTACAAAGTATTAAAGATGCTATGCCGGGAGTGGATTATGTTTTTCATGCCGCTGCGTTAAAACAAGTTCCTTCATGCGAGTTTTTTCCAATAGAAGCAGTTCGCACTAATGTAATTGGAACAGACAATATGCTTCATGCCGCTATTGAAGCAAAAGTAAAACGCGTTGTGTGTCTTTCCACAGATAAAGCTGCCTATCCAATTAACGCAATGGGTATATCAAAAGCGATGATGGAACATGTGATATATGCGAATGCACGAGTAGCAGCGGAACGGGGTGATACTGTGATCTGTTGTACTCGCTATGGCAATGTAATGTGCAGCCGAGGTTCTGTTATTCCATTATTCATTGACCAGATCAAAGCTGGAAATCCCATTACGGTAACAGATCCAAATATGACTCGTTTTTTAATGAATCTAGATGAAGCTGTTGATTTGGTAAGATTTGCTTTTGAACATGCTAATCCGGGTGACTTATTTATTCAGAAATCAGATGCTTCTACGATTGGTGATTTGGCTAAGGCCGTTCAGAAACTTTTTGGTGAGACAGGTACAAATATTATTGGAACCCGTCATGGTGAAAAACTGTATGAGACACTAATGACTAAAGAAGAACGCCTACGAAGTGAAGATATGGGCGGCTATTATCGTGTAGTAGCTGATAGTCGAGATCTGAACTATGATAAGTTTGTGGTAAAAGGAGATGTTCATACGATGGCGGATGAAGCATATACCAGCCATAATACACATCGTTTAGATGTAGAAGGTACGATAAAAAAAATTCTAACAACAGATTATGTAAATGAAGCCCTTAAGACTTGGAAGAATGGATAGTAAATGAATATACTTGTAACTGGAGCTAAAGGCTTTGTCGGAAAAAACCTTTGTGAGAATTTAAAAAATATACGTGATGGCAAAGACAAGACAAGGAATTTTTCTGTTGAAAATGTTTTTGAATATGATATTGATTCATCAATAGAAGAATTAGACAAGTGGTGTACAGAGGCGGATTTTATTTTTAATCTGGCTGGAGTAAACCGTCCAAAAGAAAATTCTGAATTCATGCAGGGGAATTTTGGATTTGCTTCAACTTTATTGGATATATTAAAAATCAAGAATAACAAATGTCCTGTAATGCTTTCTTCTTCTATTCAAGCAACTTTAATTGGTCGCTATGGGCAGTCTGATTATGGTAAATCAAAATTAGCAGGGGAAGAGCTTTTCTTTAATTATGGGAGAGAAACAGGGGCGAAAGTATTGATTTTTAGATTCCCTAATCTTTTTGGAAAATGGTGCCGTCCTAATTATAACAGTGTTGTTGCTACGTTCTGTAATAATATAGCCAATGACTTACCTATTCAAGTGAATGATTCTTCAGCAGAATTGGAATTATTGTATATTGATGATTTAGTTGAAGAAATGATGCTCGCGTTGGAGGGAAAAGAACATCACTGTGAATATGACGGATTAAATCCACTAGAAAACCATGACGGCAAATATTGTTATGTTCCAGCAACTTATAAAGTGACACTTGGCGAAATCGTTTATTTATTGAATTCTTTTAAATCACAAACATCAACACTTGTAATGCCGGAGATTCCATGCGATTCTTTTGCTAAAAAATTATATTCAACATATCTTTCTTATCTCCCAAAAGAAAAAATAATCTTTCCTTTAAAGATGAATTGTGATGACCGAGGAAGTTTTACAGAGCTTCTAAAAACAGAAAAATGCGGACAGTTTTCTGTAAATATTTCTAAACCAGGCATTACCAAAGGGCAGCATTGGCACAATACAAAATGGGAATTTTTTATTGTCGTTAGCGGGCATGGATTGATTCAAGAAAGAAAAATCGGGACTGATGAACTCATTGAATTTGAAGTAACTGGTGATAATATACAGGCAATTCATATGCTTCCTGGTTATACGCATAATATAATTAACTTGTCTGCAACAGAGAATCTTGTTACGTTGATGTGGGCAAATGAACAGTTTGAGCAAAATGATCCCGACACATTCTACGAACCAGTGAAAAGATAAAATAGGATTTACATATGGAGAAAGAAATTTCTTTTAAACATAATGGAAAAATAAAACTGTTAATTATTGTAGGTACTCGACCTGAAATTATCCGATTATCACAGGTAATTAAAGCTTGTAGAAAATATTTTGATACTTTACTTGCCCACACTGGTCAGAATTATGACTATAATTTAAATGGGATTTTCTTTAGAGATTTAGAGCTTGATGACGCAGAAATATACATGGATGCAGTTGGTAGTGATCTTGGCGAAACCATGGGGAATATCATTTCTAAATCTTATCAGCTGATGGTAAGAATTCAACCTGACGCAGTTCTTGTTCTTGGGGATACCAATTCATGTCTTTCTGTAATTGGGGCCAAACGCTTACATATTCCAATTTTTCATATGGAAGCGGGTAATCGCTGTAAAGATGAATGTTTACCGGAGGAAACGAACCGCCGTATAGTAGATATTATAAGTGATGTTAATCTTGCTTATTCAGAACATGCGCGTCGTTATTTAGCAGACTGTGGATTACCCAAAGAAAGAACTTATGTAACAGGTTCTCCAATGGCGGAAGTGTTACATACAAATCTTGAAAAAATTAAAGCAAGCGATGTTCATAGAAGATTAAACCTTGAGAAAGGCAAATATATCCTTTTATCAGCTCATCGGGAAGAAAATATTGATACAGAGAAAAATTTTATTTCTTTATTTACTGCAATTAACAAAATGGCTGAAAAATATGATATGCCGATTTTGTATTCATGCCACCCGAGAAGTCGCAAAAGACTTGAATCAAGCGGATTTAAATTGGATAAACGAGTTATTCAGCATGAGCCATTAGGTTTTCATGATTATAATTGTTTACAAATGAATGCTTTTGCTGTTGTTTCTGATTCTGGGACATTGCCAGAAGAAAGTAGTTTTTTCACATCTATTGGCCATTCATTTCCTGCAATATGTATTAGAACAAGTACAGAACGTCCTGAATCATTAGATAGAGCAGGATTTATATTAGCGGGGATTGATGAACAATCACTTTTACAGGCAGTTGATATAGCTATTGAATTAGTGAAAGATGAAAAATACGGAATGCCTGTTCCTGCTTATACAGATAAAAATGTTTCTACAAAAGTAGTCAAAATTATCCAGAGTTATGTCGGAATTGTAAACAAAATGGTATGGAGAAAAAATTGATTCTAGATTCCAATTTCTTGGATAATTTGACTGAAAAGGCAAAGCAAAGCCCGCGATTAAGGATGAATTATAATTTGCATGAATCTTTAGAAGCAAAGGCGCAACGTTTTTTTAATGGACTGGAACCGGGGACAAAATTGCCAATTCACAGACATGTTGGTACTTCTGAAACATATATTCTTATCAGAGGTCGGCTCACTGTTACATTGTTTGATGATAATAAAAATGTGATTGAAGTTACTGATTTAGATTTATCTAAAGGAAAATTTGGAATACATATTCCACAAAATACTTGGCATGGTGTTGAAGTTAAGGAAAGTGAAACTGTGATTTTTGAAGTCAAAGATGGTCCCTATACTCCTTTAACATCTGAAAATATTTTATAAGTTTTTCATAATATAATCTATAGTATAAATTTCTTCTAATAATGTTCGTATTGTTGTAAAAAAACAATAATGCTTTTTATTATTTCATAGTGATTAATTCTTTAGTGAATTAAACAGGTAATTATGAAAATCTGTATTTTTACCAATCATTTTTATCCTGAAGATTTTAAAGTAAATGATATAGCATTTGAGCTAGTAAAAAAAGGTTATGATATTACAGTAATAACTGCAGTTCCAGATTATCCCAAAGGCAAGTTCTTTGATGGTTATAACTGGTTTAAGAAGAATAACGAAGATGTGTATAATTGTCACGTGATCCGGCTGCCAATAATTCCACGAGGAAAGGGTACTGCTAGAAATCTTGCAGTGCAATATCTTTCATATTATATCTCATCATCTGTGTTTACTTTTTTTCACAAGTTTTTTCATAAATATGATGCAGTTTTTGTGCATTTGACATCTCCATTCTTTGTTGGTCTTGCTGCAACTCAATTAAAACGGTATCAAAAAATTCCTATGATTTTTTGGACTCTTGATTTGTGGCCGGAATCTATAACAGCAGCCGCCGGTATATCAAATCCTTTAATTATAAATCCTCTTATAAAACAAGTTCAAAAGGTTTATAATCATTGCGATAAAATTCTTATTGGGTCAAAGGGTTTTGAACAATCAATTTTAGAAAAAGGACAATATAAGGAAAAATTAGTATACTTTCCAAATTGGTGTGAGACAGTAGATTCTTCTCAAACGTTTGAGAAATATAAGAACGTCAAACCTTTCGATTCTTTTTCAACTAGGGATTTTATTGTACTGTTTGCGGGAAATATTGGAGAAGCTCAAAATCTTGATTGTGTGGTTACAGCTGCGATAGAGTTATCGAAAGAGAATCATGAAATCAAATTTGTATTTCTGGGTGATGGCAGAGCAAGAAAGCATCTTATTCAATACTCTGAAAATAATGGTGTTTTCAATAAAACGGTATTTTTTCCTGGTCGTTTCCCGGTAGAATCAATGCCATATTTTATGGGTAGGGCATCTGTTTTACTTGTAAGTTTAAAAGATGAATTAATATTTAATTTAACAGTTCCATCGAAAGTTCAGTTCTATATGGCACAGGGAAAACCGCTGATTGCAATGTTGAATGGTGACGGCGCTGATTTAATAAACGAAGCTAAATGTGGCATTGCGGTTCCAGCAAATGATAAAGGAGCTTTTATAGCGGCCTTAAAAAAAATGTCTGTAATGCCCAAAGATGATCTGTTTCAAATGGGTAAAAATGGCAGTCGGTATTATGATCAAAATTTTAAAAAAGAATATAGAATAGATCAGTTGGATGAAATATTGAAAAATAGTATATGAAATTTAAAACTATATTTTGAATCGCAGGTAAAAGAAGCTCCATTTTTTCTTCAAATAATTTAATACAGTTTCTCAACAATTTTTTCTGTAAAGCTATACTTCATTGAACTTTAACATAGTTTCTTTATATTCCCCCCATTCACATACACTTATTCCTCTTTCCACATATCACAAAAGGCTGTATACTCTGAAATATCTGGAGATATAATTATGGAATCTGTAAAAAAACGTAAATTTGGGGTGCTGTCTGATGGCACAAAAGTAAATCTGTATACGGTTTCCAATGGGGAACTGACTTTTTCTGCCAGTGATTACGGTGCTACACTGACAAGTATCATTGTGCCGTCTAAAAAACATGGAAAAGCCGATGTACTGCTTTTCCCGTCCACGTTTGACGGAGCTGTGCGCTGTAATTCATGGTTTGGCGCCTTGGTGGGACGGTTTGCAAACCGGATAAGCGGTGCCAGCTTTAGCCTTGATGGGAGCAAATATACATTGACGGCGAATGAAGGCTCGAATTGTCTGCACAGCGGGTATCCCAAATACTGTAAAATGATGTGGGAAGCAGACGCGGTTGAGACGCCGAACGCTGTCGGTATCCGGTTTAAGCGGACAAGTCCTGACGGAGAGCAGGGTTTTCCTGGTAATGTACAGTTTGAAGTCTTGTATCTTCTTTCTGCGCATAATGAACTGACGATGCGTTATCGGGCAGAGACAGATCAGGCGACACCGATCAATATTACCAATCACGCGTATTTTAATCTTGCAGGTTCAGGTACGATTCTTAATCATACCGCACAGATTGCAAGTGACTCAGTTCTAGAAATAGATGATTGCACAATTCCGACTGGGCAGTACATTACTGTCGCTGGTACTCCATTTGATTTTAAAGAACCGCATCAGATAGGGGAGCGAATTTCAGATGCAGCATTACAAAAGACTCGCGGATATGATCACTGTTTTGTTCTTGATAATAAAGGAAAAGTAAGAAAATTTGCAGTATTTACTGATCCTGTCAGCGGTAGAACGATGTCCTGTGCCACAAATCAGCCGGGATTTCAGCTGTATACTGGCAATTTTCTTGATAATGCTGAGGGACGTGACGGACAGCTGTATGGCGCGTATTCCGGCTTTTGTGTAGAAACACAGCAGTTCCCTGATGCGCCAAATAAACCTGATTTTCCTTCATGCATTGTACGCCCTGGTGAGAGTTACGACGCGATTACGACGTTCTCGTTTACCTGGTAGTAAGATTATTTTTTATATCTATAATATAGAAGAAAAAAGGCTGTTCTGAATGAACAGCCTTTTTTTATGTCTGATTTGTATAATAATCTCAAATCATAACAGATAAAACAGGATCTAACAGAACCACCTGTTGATTTTTTTCGAACAGGAGTATATTCTAAAATCAAGAAATACGTTTTATTATATAAATTATATGCGAGGTTGTATGGACGTCCAATTACAGGAACTGATCGATAAGATCAAAAAAGACGGTGTGGCTTCTGCTCAGAGTTCTGCGGCCGCTATTGTCGCGGAGGCTGAAAAAAAGGCCGCTGCCATCGTTGCCGAAGCAGAGGAAAAAGCAGCGGGTATTGTTAAGGCTGCGAAATCTGAGACTGAACGTATGGAAAAGGCGAGTATTGATGCTGTCAGACAAGCTGGCCGTAATCTTATACTTGAATTCCGTGACAGTATAACTGCTGAGCTTTCAGCATTAACTGCGTCGGAAACCGCAGCCTCGTATTCTGCTGATATGCTTAAAACATTGATTCCGGAAACGGTGAAGGCATGGGCTATGAAGCCTGAAGCAGAGTCTTTGACTGTTCTCTTATCAGAGAAAGACTGTGCCGCGCTTGAATCAAATCTTAAAGCGGCACTGAAAGCTGTTATCGCGAAGGGTGTTGAAGTAAAGGCGGACAGGTCTCTTGCTTCCGGTTTTAGAATCGGCTTAAAAGACGGTGCTGCGTATTATGATTTCTCCGCAGAGTCTGTTGCGGAGTTATTTTCGGCATACCTGAATCCCCGTGTCGCTTCAATTATGAAAGACGCAGTAAAAGAAGGAAGTATCTAGTGGCTGGTTGGTACTATCTGGTGCCGCAGTTGCCTTCATTTCAGGTGCAGGGTGCTTCTCCCCTGCCTATAACAGGGGAATATCTGCGTGAGTTGTGCAGCAGGTCTTTTGGTGCCCGTGAAATGAAAACGCTGTGTGCGCTGTCGCTGGAGCCCCCGCGCGAATATGTGAAAACTGGCTCTGCTGTTGTAGATGCCTGGTACGCAGGGGAACGTGATCTTCGCATCGCGCTTGCACAGCTGCGTGCCGCAAAACTGAAAAAAGAATATCCTGTTTCATATGTGCCATCCGATATAATGCAGATTGCTCGAACTGCGGTGAATATGGATCCGCTGTCTGCGGAACAGTATCTGAATGATACGCGGGCAGCGCTGCTTGATGCGATAACACCGATGGATAGTTTTTGTACTGACGCAGTTTATGTATATGCGCTTAAGCTTATGCTTGCAGAGCGTATCAGGTTGTTTAATAAAGAAGCAGGATTGGCTTCATACCACAGGATATATGACCTCATACTTGGAGAATCAAAATGACGGATACAAAAGGTAAAGTAGTCGCCGTCAACGGCAACATGATCAGCGTTAAATTTGACGGAAATGTTGCTCTTAACGAAGTTGGCTATGTAAAGGTCGGCGGAAAGCGTCTAAAAAGCGAAGTAATTCGTGTTCGGAACGGACAGGCGCAGATGCAGGTCTTTGAGATGACAAAGGGAATCAGTACCGGTGATGATGTTGAATTTTCCGGAGATTTGCTTTCTATAGAATTGGGACCTGGGCTGCTCGGTCAGGTGTTTGATGGTTTGCAGAATCCTCTGCCGCAGCTTGCCGAAGAGGCGGGATATTTTCTTCAGCGTGGTATCTATCTTGATGCGCTGCCTCGTGAGAAAGAATGGGGGTTTACACCTGCTGCAAAAGTAGGGGACACAGTAAGAAGTGGGGATTTCTTGGGTTCTGTTCCTGAGGGATCTTTCTCGCATCGGATTATGGTGCCCTTTAATTTTTATGATACCTATACGGTAAAATCGATAGCTGCGGCAGGTGCATACAAAGTAACAGATGAAATTGCGGTTCTTACAGATAGCCGCGGACGGGATCATTCTGTTTCAATGGTGTTTAACTGGCCGGTTAAGCGTGCGGTCACTTGTTATGCAGAGCGTTTAAAGCCTGAAGAAACAATGGTGACTAAAATTCGTCTGATAGACACATTCTTCCCTGTTGCGAAAGGTGGAACGTATTGTATTCCTGGGCCGTTTGGTGCTGGAAAAACTGTTTTGCAGCATACCACAAGCCGTAATGCTGATGTTGATATAGTAATTGTTGCAGCGTGCGGCGAACGGGCTGGAGAAGTTGTCGAAATTCTGAAAGAATTTCCTGAGCTGACCGATCCGCGCACCGGACGTTCTCTGATGGAACGTACTATTATTATCTGTAATACATCGTCTATGCCAGTTGCTGCGCGTGAGGCGTCTGTATATACGGCAGTTACGCTTGCTGAATATTACCGGCAGATGGGACTGCATGTTCTGCTTCTTGCTGATTCAACTAGCCGCTGGGCACAGGCTTTGCGTGAGATGTCTGGACGATTGGAAGAGATTCCCGGTGAGGAAGCTTTCCCTGCGTATCTGGAATCGTATATTGCCGCGTTTTATGAGCGGGCAGGTATTGTCCGCCTGAATGATGGTTCTGTAGGTTCGGTCACAATTGGCGGTACTGTTTCTCCTGCGGGCGGTAACTTTGAAGAGCCGGTAACTCAGGCGACACTGAAAGTTGTTGGTGCGTTCCATGGTTTATCACGGGAACGCTCTGATGCGCGTAAATATCCGGCGATTAATCCGCTTGAGTCATGGTCAAAATATAAGAGTGTTATGCGCGAAGACTGGGTATCGTTCGCCAGGCAGTGTCTGTTCCGCGGTACTGAGATTGGTCAGATGATGAAAGTTGTCGGTGAAGAAGGAACGAGTCTTGATGATTTTATCATATATCTGAAGAGCGATTTTCTTGATGCGGTGTATTTCCAGCAGAATTCTTTTGATGAAATTGATTCTTCGCCTGAAGTTGAACGTCAAACGTATGTATTCAAAAAATTGCTGAAAGTACTTGGTTCCTCTTTTGCATTGGAGTCAAAAGATGATGCGCGTGCGTATTTTAATCAGATGCGGCAGGAATTCCTTGATTGGAATTACAGTATCTGGATGAGCGATGCGTTTAAGAAGCTGGAGGCCGATATTGATGCGCTGTATGCATCCAAGTCCGGCAGTTTGAACAGTGCGGCTGCCGCAATGTTAAAGGACGGTGAATAAACATGAATAAGGTGTACAGCAAAATTGAATCAATCAGCGGAAGTGTTATTACAGTTCGGGCTGATGGTATAAAATATGGCGAACTTGCTGAAATAGAAACATCTTTTGGTACTTCGCTGGCAGAGGTAAACCGGATAAATGGCGATTTAGTTTCGCTGCAGGTTTTTGCCGGCGGTCGCGGTGTTTCTACTGGTGATAAGATCCGCTTTCTGGGTCATGAAATGCAGGTCAGTTTTTCAGAAAATCTGCTTGGGCGTATTTTTAATGGCTCTGGGGAACCTCGTGATCATGGTCCATCTCTGAAAGATAATCTGGTAGAAATAGGCGGACCATCGGTTAATCCGTCGAAACGTATTATGGCAAAGTGGATGATACGTACTGGTATCCCGATGATTGATATGTTTAATACGTTGGTGGTATCTCAAAAATTACCGATTTTTTCTATCTCAGGAGAACCGTATAATCAGCTCTTAGCGCGTATTGCTATGCAGGCTGAAGTTGATGTGATCATCCTTGGCGGCATGGGATTAAAGTATGATGACTATTTGTATTTTAAGAGTACCCTTGAAGAAGGCGGTGCACTGAGTAAGACTGTCATGTTTATGCATACAGCTGCAGATCCTACTGTAGAATGTATGATGATTCCGGATATGAGTCTTGCCGTTGCAGAGCAGTTTGCATTGCAGGGTAAAGATGTTCTTGTTCTGCTGACTGATATGACTAACTTTGCTGATGCGATGAAAGAAATTGCGATTACGCAGGAGCAGGTTCCGTCGAATCGTGGGTATCCGGGAGATTTATATAGCCAGCTTGCATCCCGCTATGAGAAGGCTGTTGATTTTGATGATGCGGGATCTGTAACGATTCTGGCTGTTACAACAATGCCTGGTGATGATGTTACGCATCCTGTTCCTGATAATACAGGGTATATTACGGAAGGTCAGTTTTATCTGAAAGGCGGCCGTATCGAGCCGTTTGGTTCTCTTTCCCGCTTGAAGCAGAATGTTAACGGAAAGACACGTAATGATCATCGTGCTCTGATGGACGGAATGATTCGTCTGTATTCTTCGTATAAAGATACTCTTGAGAAGAAGTCCATGGGATTCATGATGTCTGAATGGGACGGAAAGCTGCTTAAATATGGCGAAATGTTCGAGAAGGAAATGATGGATCTTTCGGTAAATATTCCTCTTGAGGGTGCCCTTGATAAGGGCTGGCAGATTCTTGCCGCTTGTTTTAAGAGTGAAGAAACCGGTATTAAATCGGAGCTGATTGAGCAGTATTGGCCTGCAAAGGACTGATAGATGGCAACGATTAAGCTGACTAAAAATGAGCTGAAAAGTCAGAAAGATGCGCTGAAAATGTATCAGCGGTACCTGCCGACATTAACGCTTAAAAAACAGCAGCTTCAGACTGAAATACGTGGAATCGACGCGCGTGTAAAAGAGGTACGTGCCCAGCGTAAGGCTCTTGAGGACGAGTTTTCTAAATGGATTGCTGTGTTTGGTGAAGCTGATGCTTTTAAGCCTGATATGGTGACTGTTTCAAATATTCGCCGGGGAGTTGGTAATATTGCAGGTGTAACAATCCCGATTTATGAGGGCGCTGATTTTTCCCGCGGTGACTATGATTTGTATTCTGTACCATTGTGGGTTGATCTTGCTGCTGAAAAGATGGAAGAATCTCTGTCTCTGGAGCTTGAGGCATCTGTTCTTGAAGAGCAGATCAGGTTGTTGCAGATAGAATTGCGTACTACAACGCAGCGTGTAAACCTGTTTGAAAAGGTAAAAATCCCAGAAACAAAAGCGAATATAAAGAAAATTTCTGTGTATCTGGGTGACCAGCAGGTCGCTGCCGTTGTGCGGGGTAAAATATCAAAGAAAAATCTTGAAACAGCCGCAGAAAAGGCTGAGGAGGAGACTCTGTCATGATAGTACCAATGAAAAAAGTCTCTCTCGTGCTGCTGGAAAGTGAACGTCGTGAGGCGTTAAAGAAACTCCGTCGTTTGGGAGTTGTCCATTTGGAACGCCTTTCTGGAAACAGTGCTGAGTTAAGTTCATTCAAGCAGATGTATGATGAGCTTGATGCAGCATATATGCTTGTATCTGAGCTGAAAAATCCAGCTGCAAAGAAAATATCTCAGGTACAAGGGCTTTCGCGGGATGAAGTATTGCGTATCGCGAGAGACTTACTTTCTCTTACGGAACGTCAGAAGACTTGCCATGAGCAGATTCATATTTGTCAGGCGGAACTGGAGCGTTTTATGCGATGGGGTGATTGTACTCCTGCTGATTTCGCATATCTGGCTGATAATGGGGTTTTCCTTTCACTATATGAAATACCTGCTGATAAATATGGTCTGATTCCTGATGAGATTCGTACGCTGGTAGTTAATAGGGATAAGACAACAGTTCGTTTTTTGCAGATATCATCTGATATTGCATCTTCAGATAAACGTCCTGCGAGTATGCCTGCAGAGGCATATGGAATATCTTTACCATCGGTATCTTCTGATGAGCTAAGAAAGCAGATTGCTGCTTTTGAACGCGAAATTGCTGATATAGATGCAAAGATTCTTGATTGCGTCCAGTATAAATCGCTCTTCGAGCAGTACCGCAGAGATGTTGGTAAAGATGTGGAGTTTGAGAATGTCTATTCCGGAATGGGCTGTGATGAAGATGGTGAAACCAAGCTTGCATGGTTGTCCGGATATCTTCCGGCAGGTGATTTACCTGCACTGGAAACAGCAGCCCGCGGTGCAGGATGGGCACTTATGTCCGCAGATCCGGCAGATGATGATGAAGTGCCGACAAAACTGAAAAATAATAAGTTTGTTAGCCTGATTTATCCTGTTTCAGATTTCTTGGGAACTGTTCCAGGGTATCATGAATATGATATTTCTGGTTGGTTTTTGCTATTTTTCTGTATATTCTTTGGTATGATTTTCGGAGATGGAGGATATGGCCTGTTATTAACGGTTATTGCTCTTGCTTCGATTCTTTCATCCATATCAAAGAAAAAAAAGCCTGAGCCAGCGCTGAACTTGCTGTTGCTTCTTGGGATAAGTACAGTTGCTTGGGGGGCTGTAACATGTACGTGGTTCGGTCTTACACCCGCGCAGCTTCCTGAGTGGGTGAAATCTGTTTCAGTACCTTATTTGTCAAATGCCGTATCTGCTCAATCTCCTGAGAAGGAACAGTGGGTAAAGCAGAATATGCAGGTCTTCTGTTTTGCGCTTGCGTTGATTCAGCTTTCGATTGCTCACATAAAGGGAATCGTTCGTTATATACGATCACCTCGATTTTTGGGAGAAGTGGGTTCTCTGCTTATGCTGTGGGGAATGTTTAATGTTGTTCTCAGCCTTGTTGTTGATGGTACACGTTTCCCGATTCAGAATATCGCAATAGTGCTGATTGGTGTTGGTTTTCTGCTTAGTTTTATTTTTGCAAATTATGATGGAAGTTTGCTGAAATCGGTGCTGGAAAGCTGCAAGAATATTGTTTCTGTCCTTTTGGGTGTGGTAAACGTATTCTCAGATATTGTATCCTACATTCGTTTATGGGCTGTCGGTTTGGCAGGTGGTGCTATTTCGGCAACGGTAAATTCTATGGCGGGACCAACGCTTGGCGGTGCATTAATCTTCCTGGGAATCCTGTTATTGGTATTTGGCCATGGACTTAATATGGTATTAAATGTTTTGTCGGTTATTGTTCACGGTGTACGTTTGAATACGCTGGAATTTTCCAGTCATCTGGGTATGTCGTGGTCTGGTTTTGCATATGAGCCGTTCAGCGAAACGGCGAAAAAATAACAAGTTTTACTTGTAGGAGTTTACTATGATTGGTATGTTTGGTGCTGCATGTGTTCTGGGTATTGCCGCTATCGGTTCGGCAATTGGTATTAGTTTTGCTGGTCAGTCTGCTATTGGTGCATGGAAGCGGTGTTATATGAATAATAAACCTGCGCCGTTTATTTTGACCGTATTTGCAGGTGCGCCGCTGACGCAGACAATCTATGGATTCTTGTTGATGCAGAGTATGATTGCATCTCAGAAAGATGGCATGTTTTTATTAGCACTTGGTATTTTTTCTGGATTGGCTATGGCGGCTTCTGCTGTTGCGCAGGGAAAGGCTGGTGCTGCCGGTTCAGATGCACTTGGTGAGACTGGTAAAGGTTTTGCACAATACATTATGGTTGTTGGTTTGTGTGAAACTGTAGCTCTGTTCGCCATGGTTTTCTCGATGATTGTGTGTTAATTTTCCGGAACATATTCCTTGATGCATGATATAAATCCCCGCGCTTCTATGACGCGCACGGTGTACATCGGCGGCGCGGGAAATACTAAACGGATTGCGATTGGGGGCGATTCCCCAGTTTCGATTCAGACTATGTGGAAAGAGGGCATTACATCGGTTCTTAACGATGCTAATGCCCTTTCCTCTATTGTACACCAGATTTCTGTTCTTCAGTCTTTAGGATGTGATATACTTCGTTTTGCTGTGCCGGATATGGAAAGTGCTGATGCTCTGATTAAAATTGCTGATGCGACAACAATGCCGCTCGTTGCTGATATCCACTTTGATCACCGGCTCGCGCTTCGGTGTCTTGAAGGTAATATTGCTAAGATTCGAATTAATCCAGGAAATATTGGATCTCGTGAAAAAGTTGAGGCTGTAGTTGCCCGATGCAAAGATAAGGGTGTTGCGATTCGTATTGGTGTGAATACTGGTAGTTTACCGCGAGATATTGCTGAACGTGTTTTTTCAGGAGAGATCACAAGAGCGCAGGGGTTGTGTGAAACTGCGCAGAGGGAAGTTGAAGTATTTAATGAGCTTGGATTTGATCAAGTTATTGTATCAATGAAAGCATCCTCTGTTGCAGAAACGGTTGAGTCAAATACTCTGTTTGCATCACAATGTGATATACCTTTGCACATTGGTGTTACCGAAGCTGGCCCTCTGATTGGTGGAATCGTAAAAAGTACACTTGCGTTCAGTACATTATTTGATCGTGGTATTGGTTCTACTATACGGGTGAGTCTATCATCAACACCAGAAAATGAAGTTATAACTGCACGAGAAATTTTGCGAGAGAAAGGATTGCGTACAGGGGGAGTAAAAATTGTATCCTGTCCGCGGTGCGGCCGTAATGGTTTTGACGTTCATGGATTTGTTAGCCGATGGCAGAATGAACTTTTAGCTTTGGATAAAGATATCACGGTAGCTGTTATGGGCTGTGTAGTAAATGGTCCTGGTGAAGGAAAACATGCTGATATCGGTATAACAGGGGCTAATGGTAAGGTAATGATTTTTAAACATGGTAAAATTGTGCGCACAGTTTTGCAGGAAAATGCCGATAATGTATTTAGAGAAGAACTTTTAACACTGTGAGAGATTAACGTGCGAAAAATAACTCTTTTTATATTATTGCTATGCAGTTGCATTATTTCTTCTGTCTTTTCTGAAGAAATTCCAAGAAAACTGCTTCCTGAAGAAGATCCTTATCGATTGTGGGAACAGGCAAAGGTTGCATTTGATATGGGGCAGTATGATGATGCTATTGCTTTAGCAGAACAGGCTCGCCTAAACCGGATTATTTCTTATAAATGGAGCGTCTATACATTGGAATCTGCTATGCAGGCTCCCACAGTGAGGGCAGCTGGTGATAATCTTTCTCTGATTATGGAGCTGTTTCGAGAACGAGATGTTATAGATGCTTATACTATTTTGGTGTCACTGCAAGAACAGAAGGGGAAGGATTTTTTCAACAATTCAATGACGTCTGTTTTATCATATCTTGAAACAACAACAGTGTTTCCTGAGGTTGATATGCTGATAGGACGGATTTACCAAACCGAAGGCGAATATGAATTGGCAGAAACGTATTTGACGAGAGCATGGGAGACGGCATATGCATTAGATGTTCCGGCAATGAAGAATGATATTCTGTATATCTTAGCTAATCTTGCGCTGATACAGGGTGATTTAAATAAGTATGAACAGTCTCTGTTACTGATTTTAAGTGAGGATCCAAATTTTAACGGAATGCTTGATAATACATTTATGGTTCAAACAGAAAAAGGATTATTCATTAAATCTTTACTGGGAGCTTTGAATCGAAATGTGAGCATTGATAAATTTTTTAATCTGTATCGGGCTGAATCGTATCAATCGCTTGCAGCCTGCATCGGATTAAGTGATTTATATCTTGATAAAGATGAAACCGATAAAGCTTTGTCTGTTTCATCTTTAGGTGCTGTACTTGCAGTAACACGTGTATTTTCTATAGTTCAGCAAAGAAATTCTGAGTTTACGTACTCCTCGTTAGATAATCTTTTGCAGACTGGGATAGCATATGCAGATATTAGAGATTGGTCAATTGTAAAGTCTCTATGGAAACAACTGTATTTATTTGCAAATGCCTGCAGCAGGGCGGGGTATACTACTTTTTCAACTGATTTATATCAAACGATTGTGGATTGTGCTCCAGAAAATTACTGGCGGCAGGTAGCATTGCAGAAGCTGCTAGTTGTTGAAGGATAATAATGTGATGCGAAAAAAAAATAAAACGGGACTGACGATCCCGTTTTATTTTTTTTGTATCAGTTCAGTAGAATAATCCAACTCCAATTGAAAGCTCATTCTTAGGAACATTTCCTCTCCAGCTTTGGTCAATTATATCTTTTAACAGGTAACGTCCTAAATCAAATCCCAGACTAGCACGTACTACTATACTTCTAAATTTGGAAGGAAATACCAAAACTTCAAATCCACCTGCATACCATGTACGCGGAGTAAAAGTGTGTGCTGTAGTATCATATTTATATGATATTGCAGTATCAAGAAAGGGTGCAATTTGCATTTCAAAGTCGAAATAATGAAACCAGTGCGGCATTTTTTTCTTAAAGATTTTTTCTCCCCAACCACACCAATCTGTTTGAAAAAGCTTGATAGGAATGTCAATATTCAAAAAAACACCGCCATTGTTTTTGATTTCTGGATCAGCATCTTCATCATCTAAAATACCTCGGAGATACCCTCCTATTGTATTTGTGTTATTTATTCGTGCGATACCTGTGAGTCGTCCTGCAAGTCCGAGATATTTGAATGTTTTAAATCCTTGGATTGTTGCTGAAATAGATGGTTTTAGTGTTTTTTCACTAAAATTATATGTAAAATCTTGTCCTATAGAAAACGAGGCTCCTTGTCTGAAATTTCCATACCAGTTAATACGGGCAGTGCTAAAACTGTGTCCAATAGAGGCACGAGGCCCAAATAAATCCTCATTTGCAGGATTTATATTATCTCTGTCCCAGTTAATTGTTCCTGATATGTATGGTGTCCAATCGACGTCTCCCCAATTGAGGATTTTTGCCATAGTAATTGGAGCGGCAAATTGCAGAAATTCCTGAGCATATAATTCATCACCATATTTTGTATATTCCAGATCCTGAAATAGGCCTTGTTTTAGTGTAAATTCAAGGGAAATGTTATCAAACGGCAATACAAATTCAAAACCTGTTGATAAAGAAAATTCAGGTCTTTTTCTAGTGATATTAAAATCAAACCGATAATCATTAAGCCATGCAGCTTCAACAATACCTATTGGAAATGGAATAGAAAAAGCGATACCTCCACCTAGAATGTGTTCGGAGTCCTCATTGTATTCATATAGAATATCGGCATTTAATTCTTCCATAGTTCCAATAAAACTATAATCTTTGTATTTAAGTTTTAGTTGGAGACCATCATTTGAATTATATTTAGGATAGGGCACTCCAAGCATATTAATGGTGTCTTTTACAGAAATAACCATATCAATGGGAATAATACCATCTTCTCTTATTGGAGCCTCTGTCCATGTAATTGTTGATGATTCAAGTATTCGAAGATTTTGAAATTGCTGTTTAAGATCAGTAATATATTTTTCTAAAGAATTTTTATCATCAAAGATAGTGTCTGTCTCAATTTTTATATTTTTTCGTAGAGAGTATTCCCAAGTCATACCGTCTATTATATAAGACACATTTCTGATTTGATATTGCTGTGCAGTGAGCACACTTGAAATAATAACGCATAGAATCAATATTACGGAAAATTTTCTTTTCATTAATAAGCGCCTCTTCCATTCAAAACAACCCAGATTGTTTTAATTACAATCCAGATATCAAGCCAGATTGACCAGTTCTGAATATAATAACTATCCAGATTAACTCGATCTTCATATCCTGTATCAGATCGGCCAGATACCTGCCACATGCCCGATAATCCTGGTTTTACAGAGAGAATAAAGGGTGCCTTATCACCATATTTTATTAATTCTCCTTGCGTAACAGGTCGGGGGCCTATAAAACTCATTTCACCGATAAATATATTCCAAAGTTGTGGTAATTCATCAAGACTGCTTTTTCTCAAGAAATGTCCTAATGGGGTTATTCGTGGATCGTTTGTAAATTTTCTGTCTTTTTCCCATTCTGCCCGTCGTATCGGATCTGTGGCAAGTATCTGCTGAAGTTGTGCATCTGCATCTATAACCATTGATCTGAATTTCCATGTTTTGAATTCTTTTCCGTTAAGTCCAACTCTTTTATGACCATAGAAAACAGGACCGACGGAAGTACATTTTATTGCTACCGCTATACAGGCTGTAATTAAGAGAACTGGAATAGCCAAGATAAGGCACATACTTATGTCTATAACTCTTTTTAACAGCAGATTTCCTTTTTTTGTAAGATTATGGGTCGTATAAAAACCTAAAATTCCCCCTAGATCTCTGACCCCGGTAGAGATATGAATCCAGTTTTGCTGGAAAGGTATAACGGTTGTATACCGGTAAAGCATCATAATAAGTGGATCTGTAAGGTATTTTGTTGTTTGAGAAGCAGTTTCTGCTGTTTCAATGATAATTGCTGTTTTAAGCTTTAATTTTTTTATTGCATCGTGTATGTCTATGGAGTAATGAAATACTGGAATATTTCTATAACTATCAATATTCTGGAAATTACCCGAATGGATAATTACAACAGGTTTATATCCAAGATCTGGATGATTAATTAATCTATCTATAATATTTGTGCTTTGTTTTCCATCACAATAAATTACTGATGGTACACCCCACCAACTGAATTTTGATAATATTTTTCTTGCCATATCCCTACCGAATGGCAGGATAAAACATGCAATAGGGATGCATAAAAGTAGTGCAATACTAAGTGCGCCTCTATAATCAGTTTCGACAGTGATAGATAACGCAATGCCCGAAAAACAACAAGCTGCGCTGACGGCAAAACGGCGTATTTCATCGGCTGGTGATAACATTATTCCTGGATACAATTTACATGCATAAAATACAACAAGAAAAGCAGGAAGATATATCCAGTAGTTTATAAAAGATTTAAAATTAATGATTGAAAAATCTATAAGATTGACTAGGAAAAAACTAATGCCAAAACACAACATTATATCGATAAAATCAACGAGAAGGATAAGTATCCCTGATAAAAAAGAACTTGTGGTAATATATTTTTTAGGAAAAGATTGTGAAAAATCCTCTAGAGTCATTACTAAATTATACTATTAACTTGCGGTTGTGTCTATAAATAATGAAAGCCAGTATTATGCAGTTAACAAAGTATAAACTTTATCTGTTGTCATCAATATTTTTTGTATAATAAAAAAGGTCATGTTGTTCACATGACCTTTTTGCGGCGAACCTGACTTGAACAGGCACAGCTCGCGCCACCAGCACCTCAAGCTGGCGTGTCTACCAATTCCACCATCGCCGCTAAACACAATATTTAATCAACGAGAAGTATATTAACTGTTATAAGGAAAAAAGTCAAGCCCTAATATATTTTAATTTTATTTTCTTTTATTCTAGTGTAAACGGAAAAGGCAGATAGGGTTCTATAGTTTTACATCCTGCTAACACAGCGATGAGGCGATCAATTCCCATTGCTGTGCCTGAACATTTGGGAAAAGTGGTGAAATGCATCCAGTAATCTGGGTCTATAGCATGGGGCACTTTCGCTGTTCTATTTTTTACAGCGCCTTCTAGGGCAAAGTATTCTTTAATTTTTTCAGGATCTGTTTCTTCTGAGTAGCAGTTTGCGAGTTCTATACCCTGTACATATAATTCCCATCGCTCTTTCCACATAACATCATGCTGATTATCAGTATTGGGAACATCCCGAGCAAGACACGGTACTTTTGCTGGATAGTCCATGAGAAAAACAGGTTTATCATGTGGAAGCTGTGGTTCAATGCATTGAACTAGAATAAGTTCGTATAAATCATCCCATGTCCATGAAAAAAGAACTGTCTGATCTTGCTGGTATAATCCTAGATCGATCGCATGTACCGCAAGTTGTTTGGGGTGGGGGCAGTCTGAAAGATAAAAGCCTGCAAATTTATGGAATGCTTCATCCATGGAAAGTCTAATAAATGGTGGACGGAGATGATTGAATGGATCATAATCATTCGTTGGAATATCGGGCAGCAGGGCAGAAAATAATTCTTCTGTAAGAGCAGCTGATTCTATATAGGATGCATCTGTAATATAATATTCCAGCATAGTAAATTCTGGATTATGAATGCGACCGCATGATTCTATATTACGATAGCATTTTGATAATTGAAAAACAGATACCGGATACTGTGCAAGAATTTGTTTTATATAGATTTCTGGTGATGGAACTAGATATAATGATTTTAAAGAATTGTCTTTCGGAGAAATATATTCAGTTTTAAATACTTCAAGACATGATTCTGGTATTAATGTTTTGCTTAATGCGGGAGTATCAAGTTCAAGAAAATTTTGCTGCCAGAAAAATTCCCGGATTTTCCGCAGAATACTGGCTCGAAATTTGAGTTGTTCTAAATCCATATTATTTTATCCGCGCTTTAATGAATTCTAATTTTAGATTCTTTAGTTCTTCTGTAATTGATACTTTATAAATATGGGGATTTAATAAACGTTTATAACTGCCATGAAAAGTCTCCAACTGACTGAGTAATGTTTTACGAGCTTTTTGAAGTTGTTCTGCGGGAGGTATTTCCGGTATAATGAGGTTGCCTTTTTCAATCCTTTTATGCAATAGAGGGATTACTTTTGCTGGGGTAAATACAAACTGCCGGTAATCAACTGATGGATGAAAAAAACGTTTTTCAAGATTTTCTGTGATGGTTTCTTGTTCTAACGCGAGAATATCTGCTTTTGCCATGCCATCTGCATCATAGAGTCTCCAAACATTTTTTATGCCGGGATTTGTTGTTTTCTCTGGATTATCAGAAAATTTCATGGCTGGGATCATACCCGCTTGATGTGGATTTTTCCGGGCTGCAAGTTTATATACACCTGTAAAAGAAGATTCCTCTCCCCCTGTTACCATATGAGTTCCGACACCCCAGCTGTTTATCGGTGCCTTCTGCTGTACCAATGTCTCTATAATATGTTCATCTAGTTCATTTGATACTGAAATAGTTGCATCATGGAGCCCTGCGGAGTCAAGCGCCTTGCGAACTTCTGTAGATAGATACTGAATATCGCCAGAGTCGAGGCGCACTCCAAATTTTTTCCCTTGAGCAGCCAGTTTCTTTCCGACAATTATTGCATTTTTGATGCCTGAATTTAATGTATCATATGTATCAATGAGAAAAACAGAATTATTTGGGTATATTTGAGCATATGTTTCAAATGCTTCAAGCTCTGTTGGAAAAGACATGATCCATGAATGTGCCATTGTACCCTGAACAGGAATTCCATATAATTTGCCTGCAAGTGTATTACTTGTTGAGGATGCGCCTCCAATATAAGCGGCGCGGGATGCGCTCATTGCTCCGTCTGGTCCCTGCGCTCTGCGCAAACCAAATTCCATAATTGTACCTTTTTGTGAAGCTAAAAGTACACGAGCTGTTTTGGTAGCGATAAGGCTTTGGAAATTAATATGATTTAATACTAGTCCTTCTATAATCTGGGCTTCAATCAAATTTGCATGGATGCGAACAAGTGGCTCGTTGGGAAATATAACAGAGCCTTCTTCCATAGCGTATACGTCACCGGTAAAACGAAATGTTTGGAGGTAATTAAGAAATGCTTTTTCGAAAATTCCAAGACTATCGAGATAGGTGATATCAGTTTGCGTAAATGTGAAATGAACCAATGCATCAAGTAATGTTTCTATACCGGCAAAGACAGCGAATCCACTTGAAAAGGGCTGTCTTCTGAAAAACATATCAAATACAGCCGGTTCATCCATATTTTGCTTCCAGTATCCTTGTGCCATAGTTAATTCATAAAAATCGGTAAATAATGCACTGGTTCCGTTGTCTCTATATGATCTCATATATATACCTCTTTGATGTTTACTTATAGTAGATGTGTTGAATTTTGTAGTGGTTGTGAAGGCCGTTTTTCATATAAATATGTATATCTGGCAAATAAAAATTTTCCAACTAGGTGACTCAAAACAGCTTTTAATTTCCATAATGGAGCATATATTGCGGTATGTCTGTTCCGATTCAATTCTTTAAGCGCATGTGCCACCACTCGATCGGCAGATTTACCGTGCAGTACATGCTGGCGTGCACCGTTGGAAGCAACTGCCGCAAATTCCGTTGCAACAGGTCCGGGACAGACTGAAAGAACCTTGATTCCTTTGTCCTTGAGTTCTGCTGCAATGGCAATAGTAAAACTGTGAACATATGCTTTTGTTGCTCCGTAAACGGCAAAGTTTCCCAACGGGGCAAAAGCGGCAAGGCTTGCTGTATTTATGATTCTGCTTCCATTTTTCAGATATGGTAATGCACTGCCGCAAATACCTGTCAGAGCGGTAACGTTCAAATCAATCATGTCAAGCTGCCGGTCCAAATTAGTATCAGCAAATGGTCCATATGTACCAAATCCAGCATTGCAAACAAGTGTGTCTATAACAAATGGGGTGTGAACGTACGCATCGTGAAGCAGTTGTTGAAACTGTTGAACTCCGGCGCGTCCAGAGATATCAATAGATATACAACGTGGAATGATTGCTGAGTTCTGAATTTCTTCTGCGAGTATTTGAAGTCGATCTTTTCTGCGTGCGATAAGCCAGATTTCATCAGCACATTGCTGTCTGCATAATTGTCGGGCAAATTCCCAGCCCATTCCTGAGCTCGCGCCAGTCACGATCAGGAGTCTTTTCATGTTTATAGTATAAAGTGTTTAAACATTATTAGCAAGGTTTCTTTTATTGCTATAAGAAGCTTCATAAACTGCTACTGAATGCAACTCTCTTCAGAGTGATAACGAATAGAAGATCCTGCAGGGGTCTTAATAACTTCGAGGCCATTTGAAATTCTGCTTTTAAGCATGTCGACATGAGAAATAATACCAACGCATCGATGATTCCTTATTCCGTCCAAAATAAGAAGAGCTTTTTCAAGAGCTGTTTCATCAAGAGAGCCAAAACCTTCATCTATAAAAAGGGAATCAAGTATGATTCCGCCTTTTTGATTCTGAACAATGTCTGTCAGTCCTAATGCTAAACTGATAGAAGCCATAAATGTCTCTCCTCCCGATAATGTTTCACAAGGTCTGCTTTTTCCTGTATAAGAGTCAAATACTGCTAAGTCAAGTCCCTTGTATCCGGCGCCTTGCTTAATGGTGTTTATCAGTAATGTAAAACGCCCGTCAGAAATACGTGCAAGTCTTAAATTTGCGGCTTGAACAATCTGTTCAAGATATATACTAAGGACCCATGATGTAAACGGAATACTTGCTGGATTTTTACCTGCTAGATCATTAAAGAGAGCTGTATAATATTGTGATTCCTGTTCTTCTTGTTGACGTTGTTTTTCCAATGTATCAATGCGGCGTTGTTTTTCTATTAATGAAAAAAGCTGTTCTTGGTAGCGGGTAATTCTTTTTTCAAGTTTATCTATATCATCAATCACCTGTTGTAGATTCTGTTCTGTTTGAGCAAGTGTTGTTGTAATAGTTTGTATTTCTGTTTGTGATGGAGTATCCGGCTGTGAAAGAAGAGCTGTCAATCGTGTCGTTTCTTTCTCCCATGTTGTTATAGAGGTGTGAAGTTGTTCCTGTTTATCTGGAGACAGCAATGCCGCTCTTGCTTCGGCAACATCTGTGAAACCCGATGAGGGCAACTTGCTGTAAAGGGTATCATGTACAGATGTATAAAACATTATTTGTTTATATTGCTGCTCGCGAAGTACTTGGTGTTCTGCAGTTAATTCTGTATATTTATGCTTAAGATTTTGCATTTCCTGTTGAAAATTATTGATCTCATTTTGTCTTTGTGTTTGTGTATCTAGCAGTATCTTTATTATTTGTTGTACACTTTGTTCTGGAGTATTAATTACTTGTGTTCCATCGGCAATAAATTTTGAAATTATTTTTTCACATTGCTCTTGCCGGTTTTTTAGTATATGAAGTTGTGCCGTCATATTATTTATCATGTTGTTGCATGGGTCAAGTTTTTTTTGAAGTGTAATCAGAGTGTTTGAGATTTCTTCGCGCTGTGCAGAAATTGAGAGTAAACTACTTAATCTTTTTTCTGTGTTTTGGAAATCTTGCTGTGCAATTTGCATTTGTTCTTCCGCCTGTTTTGATGAATATTGAGACAAAAGACATGATTGGTTAGATAATTCTGCACAGCGGTTTTCCAGACTGATTCTTTTTTCGATTGTGCTTTGCAACTCTTCTTCGCTTTGCGTTACTGTTTTTTTTGCCTGTTTCAACTGTTCTTTTGTAATCAGTTGTTCGGATGCTTGCGCAGGCTGCGGATGGTGTTTGGAACCGCAGACTTGACAAGGGGTACCATCCTGCAGATGCATGGCAAGTGATGCTGCCATGGATGCAAACTGTTCATGCTGTAGCTGAGATTGCACATTTTCAAGTTTCAGTTTTGCCTGAGTATATTTTAATCGTGCTGCTGCTTCCTGCTGTTGTGCGGTTTCCAGATTTTGTGTTTCTATTTGTAAATGAAATTGTATTTCTTCTTTTTTTTGGGCTTCTTCATATTTCTGTTTTGCTGCTTCGTAAACGTTCCGTGCTGCAGAATTTGCTTCTTGTAAAACAATGGGATTCTCTATTATTGCAGGCAATGAATCAAGTGTTTTCTGAGCTTCTTCAATAAGAGTGGTATAATTTGTTTGTTCTTTTTGTTTTTGTATCAATGTACTATGTATATGTTTTTGTTCTTGTTCTATTTCTTTCAGTTCTTGTTCTGCTTGTATTACTCTGTTGCTATTGTATAAAATGAACTCAATCTGCTTTACCTGTTCCTGTGATTGCAAAATTAATGTTTCCGAATTTTGTAGTTTGGACATATCCTTCTGAATAGTTTCCATTTCTAGATTTTTTTGGACTAAAGCAGTTGCCAATTGTTTACAGCGGTCTTCTTCTTTTTGTTCTTGTTCTATGTATGCTTTAATTGCAACGGCTTGTTGCGAACGTGCCAGTTGTTCTCGCTTGTTGTTAATTTCATTTGTACGCGACTGAAGATCTTCAAGTTGTTTACGTTGTTCCGCTGTCTCTTTACATTGTTGTAACCGGTGTTGTTGTTCTGTCTTCAAAGCAGTGAGTTCGGTCTGGCTTAGTCGTTTTTCAGCTATTTCAACTTTATTTGTTTCAAGTAGTTTTTGGAGTTCTTGAATTTGTGTATCTGCATTCTGCGAAGAAAGTTCTTCTTTTATTTCTATCAGTTCTTTAGTAATTTGCGATAATGATGCTGCATGTTGGTTATGGAGTTCTTTTGCCCGTTCTGTTATTTTCTGATAGTGTTCTACCGGAAAAAGTTTGATGAGTGTATTCCGTCGGTCTGTGGATGTCTGTTTGAGGAATTCTGCAAATTCCCCCTGGGGAAGCAGTACTATTCGTGCAAATTCTTGTACTGAGAGACCGATTAGAGCTTTTATTTTAGCATTTACTTCAGTAGTCTTTGCAGAAAATAATTCCCATTCATGTGTTTTATAGTGTTCCAATATGGGTTCTGTTTTTTTTGTTTGTAGATTTTTTGATGTGGTGATTTGAATCGGCAATGTTCTTGTTATACGCCATATTTCATTTTGTATAGAAAATGTAAGAATAATAAATGCTGGTTCATCAGCAAGAGAAAAATCTGAGCGCAAATGATAAACAGATAGTGATGATCGTGCACCTGGCAGACTGCCATATAATGCATAGGCAATAGCATCAAATAGAGTGGTTTTACCGGCACCGGTTTTTCCATAAATTAAAAAGAAGTCTCCTAATTTATCAAAATCAATAATAGTTCTATCCTTGAATGGTCCAAAATTTTGTAATTCTAGCAGGTGTGGTTTCATTGTATTTCCTCTGATATGGTATAAACAGATTTAACGATATCCATAAAAAGTTGACATTCTATTTCTGTGTTACGTTCCTTTAGGAGTTTTGTTCCAGTGTATACGTCGATAAGAAAATTGTTAAATAGTTCTTGTGTTGGCTGTCCATTGTTTTGATCAAAAGATATGCTTCTATTTGCTGCTAAACCGATTTTTGTTATGGGAGCTATTTCTTGTTTGAATGAAAGTAAACGTGGAAATTTTGTTTTGAGCAGGGCCATTGGATTTTCTATTATAAAATTATCTGTGCAACATATTTCAATATAATCATTCATATATGTATCAAAATCACTGCCGTTTAGAAATGAATCAAAGGTTCCTTGCAGACGAACTGTCCGATGTAGGGGGAAAAGACGTATTTTCTGTACTTCTATTGGTGCTAGGGGCATATCATGTGAAATATCTATGCGAGAGAGATTTATATGAACAGAAAGAAGGTATTTATCTTTTGTCTCACTGAATGAATATGCAAGTGGTGACCCTGCATACCAGAGTCGTTCACCTTGCTGCTGGCAGGTATGAAGATGTCCTACGGCAGTATATGAGAAATTGGAAAAAATATCAGCAGAGATCTGTTGTTCATTCCCAATAAACAATCGTTCTGAGTCTGAGGATTGACAGCCTTTTGTAAAGAGATGTGCTGTAAGTACCGCCGGAATACCTGGATACTTTTTTACATGCGAAGAGGAAATACGACTGATAGCTTCTTTAACAAGATCTTGCTGTGTTCGAAATGTATGTTCTTTTGTATCAAGCATTCCTGGGATAAGATATGGTAACTGGTATATGGCAAGTCTCTCTGTACTTCCATCAAGTAGTTCTGTTGTTAGTAGTACTGGTTTACAGATAGAATCTGCGGATGTACAGATATGAATTCCTTGGTTTTCTATGAGTTTGGATGCGAAAGAAAGTCGTTTTGCTGAGTCGTGATTTCCGGAAATAATACAAATTTCTGTATTAGGAAAAAAATTATGTACCGTAGTTAGAAAATCATCAAACAATGCAACTGCATCTGGTGGAGGAATGGCTCGATCATAAATGTCTCCGCATATAAGAAGTGCATCATATGGTTCATAGTTTTTTTTAGCTGTCTGTAATTCATCAATAATAGAATCCAAAATATATTTTTGATCTTCATAAAAAGAATAATCATAAAACATTTTTCCGAGATGAAGGTCACCTGTTTGTAGTAGTCTCATAGTATGTGTGTATCATATAAGTGTAAAAACTGTCAATTTAACTTGTGGTATTAGATTTTGATCTATGTAGTAATATTCAGCATCAATAAGATGTTTTTCTAGTGGAATAACTAAGACCATATATTACAACTTGAACATTGTCTAAATTAGATTTGTTATTCTCTTGATTTACAGAAAAAGTACTAGTACACTGATATCGTTCAGCTGTCGCTATTCTTAGTTTTATTCTGACCATATTAATAAATAAGCAAGCTCATTTATTGTAAGGATTGCAAAATGAATATTGATATACATGGTAGGTTTGGTATCTTTTTACGGTATATGGTTGTCTTAATCATCATCGTCGCAGTTCTAATTCCTGTTAAAATTGTTACTGAAAAAAAAACGGTTGGATATGAAGCGCCTCCTCCCGCAGTATTTGTTTCTAAACCATTGCTGCGGACTATACAAGAAACAGTAACTTTGAGCGGCTATATAGAGGCTGATGCTATGATACCTGTGATACCGCTTGTTTCAGGGATTATTATGGAATATCCTGTACAGGTAGGTAGATTGGTAAAAGAAGGTGATGTACTGGCGCTGATAGATGAAGAACCGTTTAAGCAACAAATGCTGCAGGCAAAAGCTGCTTATTCTGGTTATCAAAGTAGTTATGTGCGGGTAAAAGGTCTTTATGAATCTGGAGCTGTAACGCGCCAAGAGTATGATTCCATCACCGCGCAGCGCGATGCTGCAAAAGCTCAATATGATCTTGCACAGCTGCAACTCAGTTATGCATCTGTTAAAGCTCCTGTGGCGGGTACTGTGTTGATGGCGCCTCTTGCTGTAGGAGAAATTGCAAACCAGCAGCAGCCAATCGCTGTAATTGCTGATTTAAATAATCTTATAGTTCGTCTGCAAGTTCCGGAAAAATATTTTTCTCTGCTTTCCTCGTCACAGGATTCTTTTGCAGCTAGAATTATCCGCCCTGGTTCAGAAGGAATTTCAGAAGATATTATCAGTTCTGCAGTTATACAAAGTGTATCACCATATATTGATGCAAAATCCAAAATGTTTGAAGTTGTGTGTCGGTTACAGGATAATATAGAAAATTTTCGGCCTGGCATGTATGTTAAAACAGAATTAATATATCATACGTATACATCCGTGCCAGTGCTGCCGATAACCGCGTTGCGTGCTGATGGCTCGTGTTTTATATATGATACTGATAACTTGACAGTACACCGAATTGAATTTACTAATCTTGTTTCTGATACTCAATGGTGTATGGTTCCTTCTTCTTTGTCAGAAGAATTTTTTGTAATTTCTGGACAGAATCAGATTTATGATGGACAGAAAGTAACTGTGTTGGAACAAACTACTAATGCATCATTGTTCCCTGATGTAAATGGAGAAATATAATGAAAATTTCAGCGTATGCAGTGAGGCATACTGTTGTAATTGGAATGCTGCTTATTGTGCTTGTAGTATTTGGCGGTATTTCTCTTTTGTCTATGAATATTGAGTTTATGAGTGATATTTCCATGCCGTCTGTAATGGTTATCTCTGTGTATCCTGGTGCATCAGCTGAAGATATGGAAGAAGATGTATCGAAAGTCATGGAGGATGATTTTGTGACTTTGCCTGATTTTAAAAGTGTCACAAGTGAAATTACCAATTCGGTATGTGTTATCATGATAACGTTTCGTGATGGTATTGATCCTTATGATCGGATAAATGAAGTGCGTAATCGGGTAAATAAGCTGTCTGAAGATCTGCCTGATGGTTTGCTTGGCACACCGGAAGTTCTTGTTGGCGGCGCTGAAATGCTTCCGATTTTATCATTCTCAGTTCATAGTGGTGGAGATGTTGGTAATGCAACTGTGTATATAGAAGATATCGTAAAACCACGTATTACTTCTATTCCGGGAGTTTCACAAGTTGATATCATAGGGAGTAAAACGCTACAACTTAATATAGAACTTATGCTTGAAGAACTTGTTGCCCGCAATATTTCTGTGCTGAATGTATATCAGGCTCTTAATTATGCAAACGTATCACTGCCTGCGGGTACTGCTGAATATGAAGGACGATCGATAAATATGCGGTACAGCGGAGAACTGTCATCGCTGGATGATATCAGAAATTTACCAGTTGGAGTCTCAGGGACTACTATAATCCGATTGTCAGATATTGCCACTGTATCGTTATCATATCCTGATATGACCTCTAATATTTCAGACGGAGCAAATGACATTATTGTTGTCAGTGTAAAAAAAAGAAGCGATGGCAATACAATGGATATTTGTGCACGTGTGAAACAGATATTAACTGAATCAGAAATTGAAATGGGAGGAGCTATTTCATACAGCATTATAGGTGATGATAGCCGTACTGTTTTAGCATCTCTAAAAACGGTTATCTCGTCCGGTATTGGTGGTATTGTGATGGCTGTTTTTGTGATTTTTCTGTTTCTTGTTGATATACGGGCTACATTCATCATTGGACTATCTATTCCGCTTTCCATTTTGTTTACTTTTATCGGTATGCGTATTGCTGGAATTACAGTGAATTTAATGAGTCTATCAGGTATGGTTGTCGCGCTCGGTATGGTTGTGGACGGCTCTATTGTAATGATAGAAGAAGTATTCCGGTATTATAAAGCAAAAAACGAGGCAGGCCGTAATTTGTACAGCGTAAGTGAATGTATTCTTCACGGAGCTGATGAAGTTGGTGGTTCTATTTTTGCCAGTACGGCAACAACTGTTGTTGTGTTTATTCCAATTGCATGTCTTTCTGGCATTGTTGGTATGATTTTAAAAGATGTAGCTGTGACATTGATTCTTGCTTTGAGTGCTTCGTTTATATCGGCTGTGGTGGTTGTTCCGTTTTTAATGAAATTGGTTCTGAAAGATGAAAGAGTTAACTTTGAAAAAGTATCTATTACAGACAGCTTGATGCGCCGCCTTGAAAGCCGTTACAAGCAAATGCTAAAGTGGTCGCTTTCTTCATGGAAATTTATTCTTTTTATTTCAATATCTGTGTTGGGGGCTACTATATTTATCGTTAGTGCGCTAGGGATTGCATTTATCCCTTCAACTGATAACGGAGATTTTTATATTGATCTGGAATTTCCTGATGGATATACACTTAACCAGACAGAAACAGGAATGAAACATATCAGTGTTTTGTTATCCAAATATGTTCCGGAGATGCAGAGTGCGGTATATTATTCAGGAATGAGTCAGTCTTTTTCGGGAAGTGATGGTGCCTCTGCGAATTTGGGATATATACATGTCGTGCTTGTACCGGTATCTCAGCGGGACAGGAATATTCATGAGATTATATTGCAGATGCAAAAAGTGATATCCGGTACGGTACCAGATGTTTCAGTTAAAGTTACTAATGGCGGTTTTGATAAATTGCTTGGTTATGTTACGGGTGGCGGCGGTTATGGACTGACACTAGTAAGCGAAGATATCGATTTGCTGTATCAAACAGCTTGTGAAATTCGAGACTTTTTGCTGACTGATGAAGAAGTTGTAACGGCCTCACTTAATACCTCTATGGATAATCGAACATTGGTGATTGAGGCTGTCCATGATTACATGAATTCGCTGGGGATTTCCAGTTATGAAGCTGGGCTCACTTCTGTTATTTTGCTGCAGGGAATGGATGTCGGCAGTTTTCGAAACAGGTTTGATGATACTCGTTATGATATCAGATTGTTTTCTGATCTGACAGGTGAACAGATAACCGCAGATGATATTGCAAATATCAAAATAATTTCTGCACAGGGCACACCGATATCTTTTGCTAATATAACGGATCTTCGTACAGAACAGACTGTTTCCCGCATTAATCATAAAGACCGTGCAAAAACCATCACAGTTTCTGCAACACTTGTCAGTGATGATACATCCGGAGTGAACGCACGGGTACACAAATACTTGCTGCAAAATCCGCTTCCACAAGGTGTGCGCAGTCAATCTGGAGGTGTCGTTGAATTGATTGGTGATGCAGTACCTCCGCTGCTGCTTGCGCTGGGTATCGCGTGGTTCCTTGTTTATACAGTTATGGTACTTCAGTTTGAACGTTTCCGTCAGCCTTTTATCATCATGGCAACAATTCCGTTTTGTTTGATTGGTGTTATTCTTGGATTGCTGATGTTCGGATCGAGTATGAATATTCTTTCTTTGTTGGGAGTTATCTCTCTTGGCGGCGTGGTAGTGAATAACGGTATCATTCTCATTGATTATATTAATTTGCTGCGGACACGCCGGCTCTCTGCTGTTGAGCAAACAAGCGAAATATTGCAGGAGCAGTTGAGCTGTTTACAGGAATGTGTCATTGATGGGGCAGCAAGCCGATTGAGACCTATTTTCATGACGACTTTGACTACTATGCTTGGTGTTGTGCCGATGGCGGTTGCTCGTGGTGAAGGTGCTGAAATTTACGCTCCCCTTGGGCAGGCAATAGCAGGTGGACTTTTGACTTCTACACTGATTACATTGTTTATTATACCAGTGCTGTATTATATAACTGAAAAACGAAGACTTTATAAAGAGGACCGGAAAAAAACAAAAGTAAGCAGAAATGCTCAAAAGATTTTATCTGTGATGCTCTTGTTTATAATATCAGGTATTCTGTTTACACAGAATGCTTCAGCGGATGAATATACATTTGAGACTCTTGTTTCCTATATGCATGAAAATAATGCCAGCCTGCGGAAAGCTCGAGAGGAATATACACGTGCACTACTTGATGTGAAAGACGCAAAAGCAGGATATCAGCCAAAAATAGATCTTTCTATCGGCGGAACGTATATGTTTAATCCAATGCATATATATATAAATGCCAAAAATGCAGCCTCTCAGTTGGACAGTGTTCTGAATCCTCCATATAATAATGTGCTGTCTCCATTTTTTCAGGACAAAAATATCCGCATAGATGCGACGGATCATGCATTATATACATTTCAATTTGATTTGCAGCAACCTGTATTTACTTGGGGAAAGATAACCAATGCGGTAAAACTGTATACGCTGGCAGCAGAGATACGCCGTCTTCAATATGATTCTGTCTGTACGCAGCTCGATGCTGAATTGGAATCACGGCTTGTTGCAGTGTATTATTTGAATAAAATATCGGAACTGATTGCCCTGCAGCAAAACTATGCCGAACGACTGCTTGAACTGTCAAAAGCAGCAATGCGCAACGAAATGCTGCTTGATGAGGATGTAAAAACAGTTGAAATTCAGACGGCTTATGTACAAATTGCTGCTGCTGAAGTCAGACGCCAGCAGAAAGATATGATGATTGCTTTGGAGCGCATAACAGGTATTGATAGTCTTTCGGTAAATATGCTTTCATTTGTACCAAAAGAAGCAGATTATCTTGCCATCGCAGATACAGAACGCAGCGAACTTGTATGCCTGGCAATATCACCTGAACAGGATGCATTGCAGATACTTGATAAGATTTATGAAACCGCTTTATTTGCTGAAAAGATCGCAAAAGGTACTATTTATTGGAAACCGGATATTGCGTTGAAGATATCGGTTGGCTTTACAGGGTCCATGACGGATTTATTTACAGGAAAAGGATCTGTAGAGGATGATTTTATTGCTAATATTTCATTAGGTATCAAAACGACCATCTGGGATGGTGGTAAATTGTGGAATAATATCAAACGGCAGGAAAGTTCTGTTGTTACTGCTGGCATAGAGCGGGAAGACGCTGAGGCGGCACTGCTTGACAAAGTAAATGAGCAATGCAATATTATGGAATTGGCAAAGCTGAAAATCAGTTATCAGGAACTGAAAATTACCAATACAGATGCTAATTTGCATCGTTATCAGAAACTTCTTGATGCGGAATATGGCTCTGAGCGGGATATGTTGCAGACACAAATAGATCGCGTTGCTGCAGAAATAGAATTATATCGTGAAAAGATGAATCTTGCGATTGCTGCATGTACTGTTCGGGCAATTATTTATTAAGAATATGCTGTTATGTAATTGCTATTCTATGCGGCGGACAAGACGGAACAACTCTGTCTTTGTAAGTGTTATCCAAATCGGTCTGCCATGAGGGCAGTGTGGGTCAGAAAGTGATAAAGCCTGTTCTGCAAGATTAAGAGCTGTTTGTGGGTCAAGAATATCGCCATCTTTTACAGCTGAACGGCATGCTGCTGTACCTGCAAGCGAATACATAATGTCTGCTGGTGAAACTCTGTTAGAAAGTAAATCTTCTACGAGATTGTCTTGGGTTCCGTGCCACTGAGCGGGTACAGAATTGAACTGCCATTGACATTTATCGCCATCTATATGTTTTTCCTGTACATCAAATCCTGCATTTTCAAGTGCTGGACAAATACTTCGCAGATAGTCATCATCATCAGTACTTTCTGTTTCAATAATATAGGGAATAAGTAGACGTTGCTTTTTGCCTGCGCAGGAAATAAATGCATCAAAAAGAATCCGTTCATGTGCTGCATGTTGGTCAATAAGATAGAGTATATTATTTTTTTCGGCAATCAAAAATACGCCAAGTGCGGTGCCATACAAGATTACCTCTCTAGACGTGAGTGCCGGAGTCTGTGCCGTTGTGTTCTTTTCATAAACAGGAAAGTCATCTGGCAACTCGTGGGTTGATGTATTGAGTATGCTTTCGGTTGGTTTGGAAATAGTAAAACTATCTGCTACAAATTGTTCGTGTAATTCATGTCCATCACAGGTATACGTGTGGCTAGCAGGAGGTGATTCAAATTTATTATGAAATAACGGTGTAAAAGATCGTTGATTCGCATATGTATCTTGTGTGTCAGTAAACAGTTCTTGCACTGTGTCTGTCGCGTATTCTCTTTTATCTTGCGAGGTCAAATGAGACAGTGTATATTGCCTGAAATATTCTCGTACCGTTTTACTGATTGCGCGATGTACTTCACTTAAATCACGGAAACGTGCTTCGCGTTTTGCCGGATGAATATTAAAATCGACAAGTGCAGGATTTATGTTCAGATATAATACGGCTACTGGATGTGTTCCATTAGGAAAATATCCCTGTCCGCCGTATTCTATGGCTTGCATAAGAGAGTATTCAGTAATGCGTCTGCCGTTTGCATATATATATATATAACGTCTGTCGTTACGGTATATAGATGGTTCTCCAATGACGATATCAACATTCCATTGTGGAATACCGTTTTCACATATCTCAGAAGAAACCTGCAATTGGGTAAATAGTTTTTCATTTTCTTCAAGTTCAAGGGCATCTACACAACGCTGGACTGCTGATTGTCCCTTCGGAAGGTTTAGCCGGAGCTTCCCGTCCATAATAAGTCTAAACGCAATATCGGGGCGTGGTAGGGCTTTTTCAGCAAATATCTGTTTACAAAGCTGGCCTTCTGTTTGTGGCCTTTTTAGAAAATGTCTACGTGCTGGAAAGTCTTCAAATAAAGCTTCTGTTTGTACTACAGTTCCGCAGGCAAGTTGAGCCGGCACGATAATATTTCTTCCGGTAATGGATGGTTGGAGTTTCCATGCGCATGGCTGAACTTCTGTATGTAGTTTGTCAATAGATGTAATTTCAAGACGACTGACTGCTGCCATGGATGCGAGCGCTTCTCCCCGGAATCCAAGAGTTTTAAGTGAAAGTAAATCTGTTTCACTGGTTATTTTACTTGTTGTGTGTGGTCTTGCGCAGTGTTCAAGATCATCGTGTGTCATACCATTGCCGTTATCTGATACTCTGATGCGGTTTATACCACCTCCTTCTATTTCAACAGTGATAGAGGAGGCACCTGCATCTACAGCATTATCCATCAGTTCTCTGACAATGGAAGCAGGGCGATCAATAACTTCACCAGCCGCTATTTTTCGTGCTACTTCTGGCGGCAGTGTAAGAACAGGACGTCGGCGTTGCGTCATTCTTCCATTCCAGAAAATAAATCCAATTCTGGTTTTCCATCAGGGGTTTCCGCAGGAAGTTCGCCATTTGTCATTAAAATCTGTATTTTACCTTCTATTTTATCTAATTCTTTTTCTAGGGTTCTTGCTAGTTTTATACCTTCTTCAAAACATGCCAAGGCATCTTTCAAGGTAATATCGTTTTCTCTGATAGCGGTACTTAATTCCTCTAACCGTGAAAGCCGGTCTTCAAATGTCTGTTCGTTTTTTTTCATGTCTGATTTTCCCTGTTATCTGATATTGCGGCTGTAACAGTACCTGTTATGATACCTGTCGCCGGTTGAATTGTTATTGTGCTGCCAGTGTGTACATCCTGCCATGATCGTATAACACATCCGGTTTGTGCGTTTGTAACAACAGCATATCCACGTTGTAGAATTGTTTTAGGATTGGATGCCTGCAAATCACGCTTAGCGTTTTCAGTACGTTGATGCAATTGCTGTATTTTCTGCTGCATTGCTGAAAATAGTTCTTCTTTCGCCGAATCAAATCGGAGCAGACGAGGTTGCTCAATACTGCGAAAACGAAGCTCCAGAGATTCCGGGGCGAACAGTTTTAACTGAGTTCTTACTGCATCTATTTTGGAACGGATGGTACGATACAGCACATCCGCCATACCGTGAATATCATCTTGCAGTTGTTCTTGCAATGGTGTAACAAGTTCTGCGGCTGCGGAAGGAGTTGGAGCCCGTATATCAGCAGCGAAATCAGATAGAGCCCAATCTATTTCATGTCCGACGGCAGATACTACAGGTATGTTTGATTCAGCGATAGCACGAACAACTGATTCATCAGAAAAAGGTAGTAGATCTTCAAGAGAACCACCTCCGCGACCAACAATAAGCACATCGGCGATATCATATTTATTCGCAGTACGAAGCATCTCGGCAATACCTTTGCCTGCATGTTCTCCTTGTACTGCGCACGGAAGAATTACCACAGAAATATTTCTGCTTCTACGACGGGTAATTTGCAAAATATCGCGCAGCGCAGCTCCGGTGGGACTTGTGATAACTCCAATTGTATGTGGAAACGGAGGAAGTGTTTTTTTTCTTTCTGTGTTGAATAAGCCTTCTGCAGCAAGCCTACGCTTACGCTCTTCCAGCATTTGTAAAATAGCGCCTTCTCCTGCGATACTCATCGTCTCTATTATTATCTGATAACTTCCGCGCTGTGGATATACAGACAACCTACCAGTCGCCTGTACAAGTATCCCATCTTTGGGTGTAAAGGCAAGCGAACGTATATTGTTTTTGAACATTACCGCTGAGATTGCTGCATTTTCATCTTTGAGTGTGAAATACAGATGTCCTGTGCTTGAGGGACGATAGTTTGAGATTTCACCTTTAAGTGTTAAGGGCCCAAATGAACCTTCCAACAGATCCTTTATAGCGGTGGTTAGTTCGGTAATGGTAAATATACGCGTATGATCTGCCGATTTGATGTATTCCATAACAATATTATAATAATATCTGATTGCTGTTTGAACGACAAGACATCCAGATATAAACGGAGTAGGATATTTTCTGTACATGGGTGTTTGTTATTATGATGGTAGTTTTGCTGAAGATTGTTAGATTATAACTAGAAGTTTGTTAAGCATATTTTTTATTATGAAGATTTCTTTTTTGGATAGCGATAGTATTTCTATTGTTGTGTCAGACTGAGCTTAATCTATAGTTGTAAAGGTATGACTAATTTTCAGTGATTTGTTTTGCAATAATAAGTTTTATAATGTAATCTTAAAAATAACAGTCTGTTATATTTATATAAATAAACTTGGTGAGGTAAAATGAAACGTTCTACATTGTCAATACTAAGCATTGTTTCAATGGCTATACTGTTTGGTTGTCAGCAGCCATATTCGTCTACAGCAGGATCTTCTTCTGTTTCCAAGGAAGTGAATACTGTACCATCATCGGAAACAGGAAACACAGAATCACCAGGAGATAAAGAAGAGAATTCGTCTGATAAAGAGATTCCTGAACCTGGTCGGCCAGAATCTGTTGATGAACAAAAAGCGATATTTACTATTTCACAGGGGGTGCTTGAAGTAACACGTGCTGGAATATTAACTGATGAAGATATCCTTAGTGCACTCGGTGATGGTGTATCGTTAAAAGTGATCGGGCCGCTTATAGAAGAAAATTATCAGTTACTTTCCGGTAAGAAAATACATCATCTTGATTTGTCAGATGTCACGGATATTCCTGGTGGTACCATACAGGTGATGATGAATGAAATTGGAATTCGTTCCGCTTCTTCCGGGGTAATTCCTTTGAATTTTTATGAAGATCTCGATTTGCAGACGATAGTCTTGCCAGATACTGCCGAAATACTTCCGGGGGCGGCATTTAGCGGCTGTAAAAATCTTATTTCTGTTACAGGTAAAGGGTTGCGGGTGATTGGATATGGTGCCTTTTCCGGGACAGCTGTAAAAACGCTGTATCTACCCGCTGTGGAAGAAGTTGGTTTTAATGCGTTTTCAAACTGCAAATATTTAGAGGAATTGTCCCTGCCGGCAGCGGTAAAATTTGAAAATGACATCCTGTATCACAGTAAAGCCTCTGGTACAAAGATAAATTTACCCTCAGCACATGGTCTTACCGTTGATTCACCCGTGTTTAATGGATTTTCGGTTTCTAAGGCAGAGATTGTTCTGCCGAAAAACTTCTGATATATAGTCTCTGATGGTGTACAGGGCTGCTTAGCGGCAGCCTTTTCTATGAGTACACAGGGAGGTCTTGTTTCAGATGGAGAATTTGCCGATAGTATAAGTATGAGTACTCTTGCTGTCGTATATGCCGGGACTGACAGCGCATATACGTTTGAACCGTTTTTCGGCGGTCATTCGGCATTCGAATGCTGTTTAAACTGGATTAATTCTCTTTCTTCGGTATCTTATCTTCTAGTACTGACCGATTCCTGTTCTGAAATAGCGCCAAATAGTGGAAAATATTCTACTCAAATATCGTGTTACTGTGCAGGTATATCAGATGAAAAAAAATGCTCGCAGATTGTTTTGAAACAGTCGTCTACAGCTGAATTGCTCCAGACGGTTTCAAAATTTCTTATAGAACATGATTGTGATCAGGTACTTTTTGCATTTGGATATTGTCCCTTTTATGATAAGGCTCTTACCGAAGAACTTCTTGATACGCATATAAAGTATGGAGCAGAATATACTTTTGCTGATTGTTATCCAGCAGGTCTTGCTCCCGAGATTCTGGCATCGGAGACTGTGCATATTCTTACTCGTCTTGTGGAAGGGGGAGACGGATTGCCGCTGGCTTCAATAGAAGCTGGTAAAAGGAAGATATCTTTTGATAGTATCTTTTCTGTAATTAAAACCGATATAAATGCGTTTGAAATAGAGACTGTTTTGTCTCCAGTTGATATGCGTTTGTATCGTCTTGAATTTTCCTGCCGAAATAAGCGTAATATGCTTTCTTGCAGGGCTTTGTATGAAGAAGCTGTAAAAACAGATGATTTTTCTTCTCAGGGATTATGTCGGATAGCGCTTTCCTCATCTGCTGTACTGCGTACTATTCCTTCATTTTATTATATACAGATTGCTGTGCCCTGCACCGGTACATGTGTTTTCTGTCCATATCCTGCAGTGTGTAAGCAGAAATATGGTACGGAGCCTGCTTTAATAAACAATAATGAAGCTTTTATGCCACTTGTACGTTTTGAACAGCTAATAGAACAGGCGTGGAAGTTGTCAGAAGAAGCTGTAGTATCGCTTTCACTGTGGGGAGAGGCATTGTTGCATCCTGAAATTGAAAAATGTATACGTGTTGTTCTTGAACGCCGCGGGTTGTCGTTGTGTATCGAAACAGATGCGTGTGTGGTAACTGAATCTCTTCTTAACCGTATTATCGCTGTGATCAATGATCTTGATTGGCGTGGCAGATTATTCTGGATTGTATCCTGTGACGCAGCCAGTGCTGAGACGTATGCAAAACTGCATGGAACTGCTGCTGAAAATTTCGCTGCACTGAGAAAGCACATTGATATGTTGCAGAATGCGTTCCCTCAAGCAGTATATGAACAGTTTGTGCGGATGAATGAGAATGAACACGAACTTGAATTATTTTATCGTTACTGGAAAGAAAATGGGCACGAACTGATACAAAAGTATGATAATTTCTGTGGTGTTATGCCCGATAGAAAAACAGCTGATCTGACACCTGTGGAACGAAAACCCTGTTGGCACTTGAGAAGAGATATGCATATTCTTGTAGATGGTACAGTGCCTATCTGCCGGGAACGGTTGCTTGAAGGTTCTCTGGGGTGCGTATTTGATGAGAATGTTGAAACTATCTGGCAGCGTGGCACTATTGATGAAAGAGTTGATCCTATATGTGGGGCATGTGATGAATACTATACCTTTAATTTTTAATGAACGGAAAGTCAAATGTACCATCTTTGGTGGAACTGAAATGCCTCCGCTGGTTAATATGAAAGTTGCAGTGATTTTGCTGAATGGAAATTCTGCTCATTACCGTACTGGGCAACTGCATGAGTTGCTCAAAATGGGATTTGGTGAAGTTATTTCTATCGAATGTTCTGCTGAAAATTATAGTATTGAAGAAATCTCCCGTCGTTTTCCTTCGGTAAAATTTGTGATTCCATTGGAAACGGTGACAGTAGGTGAAATGATCAATATCGGAATGGCTCAGACATCTATGACTCATGTCCTTGTCGTCAGAGATTCTTTGAAATTATCAGCCGGTGGTTTAACACCGCACATTATGAAAAAACTACAGCAGAATGAATGTTTATGTGTTGTTCCTCGTCTGCTAGATCGGGAAAAAAAGACAATTCCTGTTCGCTATATTCCTGTGGTAAATAGGGGAGTATTTGAGGCTGAACCTATATTAAAAATATATGAAGGCTGTTGGACTCTGTATCCGTTTGATGGTATAGGACTGTATAACCGGCAACGTTTTATAGAGTTGGGTGGATTTGATTATACTCTATCTTCTGCTTACTGGCAGCTTCTTGATTTTTCAATGCGTGGTTGGCTGTGGGGGGAACGTATTATTTTTTCGGCTCTGTATCAGTTTATGTATGAGGCTGATGTACCAGTTGAGGATACAACACCTGATAGAGCTCAGCTGCGTTTTTTTTTGAAAAATATTGCGCCAAAACTACGTGAAGACCATGCATATATTCCTTTTATGCGTTTTTTTAGATATAATCGCCAGGCTGCGTGTGGTATTGCCGAGGCGTATCGGCAATTTGCGGATGCAAGATTATGGACGGAAAAAAATCAGTATCGTTTTCGTTTTGACGCTGTTAAACTGGTTGAAGCATGGGAGTATGAAAAGGTATGACAGTCGTAATTGTTCAGTGTCGTCTATCATCTTCCAGACTGCCTGAAAAAGCATTGCTGTCTCTTGGAGGTCGTCCAATCCTCGCATGGACGCTGAATGCTATGCGTCAGGTTCCGGCTGATCGATACATACTTGCTTGTGATGAGGAATCCTTTGACAAACTGCTTCCTGTGGCGAGTGAGTGCGGATGGGAATGTTTTTCAGGTCCAAAGGATGATGTTCTTGAACGTTTCTGTCTGGTAATCGAACAGGTCAAAGCTGATACTGTTGTACGTGCGACAGCAGATAATCCTTTTCTGTTTTATGAGGCAGCTGCCGAATTGCTTGAACAGTACAAGAAAGAAGACTGTGATTATATTACTTGGACTGGATTGCCGCATGGAAGCGGTGTCGAAGTATTTGATGCTCATTCTCTGTTGAAAGCACGGAGAATAACTTCTGAACCTTATGATCATGAACATGTAGGGCCTGCACTATATAATCATCCCGATGAGTTTTTGTCGCTTATGCTGCCGTCTCCGAAACAGTGGCAGTATCCTGGACTGCGCACAACTGTTGATACGTATACTGATTATCAGCATGCGCGGCGTATTGTTCGGGCTGTTTCCTGCGAACGTAAGTCTCTTATGCCTTATACATCACAGGAGATTTGTGCTGCGTGTATGCGTCCTGAAATAACACATCCTGTATTGTGTGTGCCATCTGTGGCGAAGGGAAGAGGAACTGGTCATTTCCGCCGATGTCTTTCTCTTGCGATACAAAACGGATATGATTTGTATATTCCGGAAAATATGGAAAATGAAAGCTGTTATCATTTGTTGCAGAACGTCTTGGAGAATGGTTCATTATCAGACTGGCAGATACTTCATACATTTCCGCAGAAAGGTGACTATTCGTTGATTCTTGCAGACTGTTTTATGATGGAACATTCTTTTGTCTGTGCACTGGCTGATCTGGCTCCAATAGCTGCGCTTGATGAAGGTTCTGCATATACAGGATGTTGTGATTATCTTCTTGATATTATTCCATCATATAAACTTGAACGTTCTGCGAATTTACAGAGTCCGGAATTGATTCCTCTGCCTTTGCCTGAACATCGCAGACCGGTTTCTCGAGAAAATAAGAAAATATCTCCTCAGCGAATACTTATCTGTTTGGGTGGCGAAGATCCTGCTGGTTTAACAGTACCTGCAGCGCTTGCTTGTGTGTCATGCGGAGTACAGGTTTCTGCCATTGTTGATAATATACCTGAAGCTGAAAAGCTTCTTTCTGAGAAAACAAAAAAACAGATTACCTTATTTACTCCAATTGAAGACCTTCGTGAACATCTGTATGAATATGATGTTGTTATTACACATTATGGATTTACTGCTTTTGAGGCGGTCGCTGCGGGATGTGGTGTGTTGCTTCTTGGTACTACACAGTTGCATTTTGATTTAGGAAAAAAATATGGTTTTGCTGTACTTGCTGCTGCATCAATAACAGCTCGGTGTTTCAAACTGTTGTTTGCAAATCCTGATTCTCTGTATCCTTCATCAAGTTTTAGTGCATCGCTGCTGACTCAACGGGAATCGTTGTTTGTCTTTGTTGCAAAACTTGCGCAGGGGCGGCGTCTTTGTTGTCCGGTCTGTAGGGCTGAAAAAAAAGAAAAGGTATATGATGATCAGGTCATTGCGCGTGTCGCTGATAGAACATACAGGCGATGTGCGTTGTGTGGCATGTTATATATGTCATGGACGATGAACAGTTCTACTGAGTATGATAATGCATATTTTTTTGAAGATTATAAAAAACAGTATGGTAGAACATATCTAGAGGATTTTGAATCAATTCGTCTTCAGGGAGATCGGCGGATTTCTCTGATTGAATCCTGTTTTTCCGGAAGGCGAACAGGAACAAGGAAACACGGTGGAGCAGTGCAAAAACTGCTTGCACTTGATGTTGGCTGTGCAATGGGACCGTTCCTTTCAGCAGCGGCTGCTGCAGGGTGGCAGGTGTATGGAACTGATATATCTCAGGAAGCTGTGACTCATGTGCAAAATAATTTGAAATACCCGGCTGTTTGTGCTGCATTTCCAGATTTTGATCCTGGCCAAGAATTTGGGATAGCAAATTTTGATGTTGTTACAATGTGGTATGTTATTGAACATTTTGCAGATCTTGATGCGGCTCTTCGTAAGGTTTCAAAATTGGTACGTAAAGGTGGAATTTTTGCATTCTCTACACCGTCTGCAAGTGGTGTATCTGCAAAATACTTTCCTGATAAGTTTTATGCGGCTAGTCCTGCTGATCATTATACTTTGTGGGAACCTGCCCGTACAGCCGGTATTCTTGCAAAATATAATTTTAAAATAGCAAGAATAGTATCGACAGGGCATCATCCAGAACGTTTCCCATATGCAAAAAAACATCAGCTTGTTGCGGACTCCCGTATGTATCAAGTATTGCTTGCAAGGAGCCATATGTTTAAATTGGGTGATACATTTGAAGTTTATAGTATAAAGGAATCTGATTGATATGAAGACAAAAGGCCGTGTACTTATTTTGGGCGCAGGACTGATGCAACGGCCTGCTATTGTATCTGCTCGCAGACTGGGATTTGAAGTATATGTGATTGATGCAAATGAATCCGCTGTCTGTGTGCCACTTGCGGATGAGTTTTGTCTGATAGATCTCAAAAATCGTGAAGCTATTGCAGACTATGCGCAGAAATTACAGAATACAGGCGGATTATGTGGTGTATTTACTGCCGGAACGGATTTTTCTGCGTCGGTATCTTTTGCCGCTGAACGTTGTGGTTTGCCAGCCCACTCTTTTGAAGCTGCGCTGAACGCAAGTGATAAACTGCGTATGCGTCAGCGATTTGCTGAATATGATGTACCTTCTCCAGTATATTATGAAGTAACGATAAAATCGGTTGAATCTTTTGCTCAATCGATATCTTCTGATAAATATCCGCTTGTGGTAAAGCCGGCAGATAATATGGGGGCGCGGGGGTGCAGGCTTGTTCGTTCCAAAAAGGAACTAATAGCAGCTGTGTCAGAGGCTGTTTCATATTCACGTTCAGCTCGCGCGATTGTTGAAGAGTATATGGACGGTTCTGAGTTTTCGATTGACGCGTTGGTATACAACGGTTCTGTTACTATCTGTGGATTTGCTGACAGGCATATTTGTTATCCTCCGTATTTTGTAGAAATGGGACATACAATGCCATCTACGTTTAATCAGAGCGACCAGCTTCAGCTTATTGAAGCCTTTGTAAAAGGTGTAAATGCGCTTGGTCTGACATGTGGAGCTGCAAAGGGTGATATCAAGTTAACGAAACGCGGGCCGATGATTGGTGAAATTGCTGCTCGTCTTTCTGGTGGTTATATGTCGGGATGGACTTATCCGTATGCTGCTGATTTTGCATTGACTCAGGAAGCGTTGCGTATTGCATGTGGAGAAATACCTGAAGAATTGCTGGCTAGACGTTTGCCTGTCAAAGTAGAATGTGCTGGTACGAAAGTCTTTGAGATACCCTGTAAATATACGTGTGCAGAACGTGCATGGATTTCTATCCCAGGGCGTGTTGTATCTATAAGCGGGCTGTCTTCAGTAACTAGAGAGCAAGGGATCTCTGATGTACTTCCTCGTGCGGTTTCTGGTTGTGATGTTATTTTTCCGCAAAATAATGTGGAAAAATGTGGTAATGTTATTGCTATTGGTAAAATGTATGATATTTCATCAAATCGTGCTGATCATGCGATATCTCAAATTGTATTGCGTCTTGAAGCTGAAAATGAAAAAACAGCTGCCTTTTTACAGAAAAAAACTACTGACGATGAACAGCTTTTTCCTCCCGATGCATATATACCTCCCCAAGGAGGCGCCTTTGTTATTAACGAAGCCTGCTTAAAACCTCTGCCTTTTGAAGGCAGTATTCTATCTGTAATGCCTGATGAATTACTCCCGTATCTTGATACAATTTATGACTGGAACCATAGAACATTAAGACATACTATAGAGCTGTTTGAACGGCTGTGTCCGATTCGAGGGACCATACAGGCAGGGACTTTCTGGAATGCCTGTATACGTGGCGGTATTCAAGGAATGTTGTATGTTGCTGACTGTTCAGCAGATAGAAGAAGGGGAAAATGATGTCTCAGTCTTATCGAAAAACAGTATCTATATTCGTATGGCTGTTTTTTCTATGTATGCTGACAAAAGTGTATGGACAAATATATAATATTCAGGATGCTGCAGATATGCTGGGAGCACGTTTTTCTTGGGATGCGCTGTCTGGTGCTGGAATACTTGAAAAAGATGGTCATACAATAACATTTCAGCGTGGTGTGCAGGTGGTTCTACTTGATTATAGAAATTTTTCAATAATTAAATCTCCTGAATTGCAAGATGGCTCGCTTGTTGTCGGACAAGATTTTGTAGATGTTGCTATGGAATTGTTTAATTTCAATGAAGAAATACAGTATTATCGGATAGGAGCAATTCTTATAGATCCGGGACATGGAGGCAAAGATCCTGGTGCATGGAGAGAGTATAAGAGTGACGGGAAAATAAAAAGAATTCAGGAGAAAGATATAAATCTTTCTGTTTCGCTTGATCTTCGCGACCGTCTTAAAAAAAATTATCCTGATAAAAACATTTTGATTACACGGGATGATGATAGCTATTTAACACTTGAAGAACGGGTAGAAATAGCGAATTCTGTAGCACTTGAACCGCATGAAGCGATTTTATATATATCTATTCATGTGAATGCATCTCTCGATAAAAAAGCGAATGGGTTTGAAGTGTGGTATTTAAGCCCTGGATATCGGCGAAATTTGCTTCAAGCACAGGATGATATAGATACCGATTTGCTGCCAATTCTAAATTCAATGCTTGAAGAGGAATATACAACGGAAAGTATTCTGATTGCAAAGTTTATTCTTGATGGGATGGAAAAAAGTGTTGGTGATTTAAGTCCGTCCCGTGGAATAAAGGAAGAAGAATGGTTTGTAGTACGGAATGCCAACATGCCCAGTGTGCTTGTTGAAGTAGGGTTTTTATCAAATCAGGAAGAAGCCGCGCGTTTGGCTGATAAAGCCTACTTGCGCAAATTATCTGAGGGTATATATAATGGATTGGCAGCGTTCATAACGCATTTTGAACGTTCCGGTGGATTTACAGGTGCATCATGAATTTAAATCTAAATGAATCGGTAAAAAAAATATATTTATTGCTAATTATTAGTATTCTTACAGTAATTATCTTTGTTTTATCATTTGTGTGCTATACCAATAGTGCAGCGCAGAATAGACGGTTTTTGTTCCTTTTTGAAACTATTGGTGATGTCGAGGGGAAAAGCTCTTCAGTAGTTCTTGAAACGCGATATATTCGCATACAGCCTGATGTAGAGTCATCTGTAAAATTATATATAGCAGATTTACTCCTTGGACCGATAACAGAGCGATGTCGAAAATTATTTCCACCTAAAACAGATGTAAGTTCCTGTTTTATTCGTGATTCTAGTTTATACCTTGATTTATCTAAAGATGCATTGTATACGGATGAACAAACAATGGAAATAGAAAATGGTGTCTATCTGCTTAAAAAAAATATTTTTGCGAATTTTCCGAGCATAACTAATGTTATAGTATTTATAGATGGAAAAATTGCTTTTGAAGAACTAGAACAGACTGCATAGTTTTTTGTAAAATAATGAAAAAAGCGTTGACAAAAAACGTTTGTTCATGGATACTAAACAGTGAAATATACAAGGCTACATCTTGTGCAAAAAGGAGCTTTGAAGAATGAAGAAAACATTCGGTTCAATTGCGGCGATCCTGTTGCTCGCCGGTGCATTTGCATTTGCAGAGGAATCGACAATTATCGATTTTACATTGCTGAAGGCAGATTCTGTTGCTGATGCAGATGGCAACCCCACCGAGAACGGACGCACTCTGATGGATTTTTCCGTCGCAGCTGGTTCAACTTTCACCGAAGATCAGAAGTCTTTGATGAAATCATCTCTTGCTCTCCCCAACTGGGAAGTAAAACTGAACTCATCAGCGCGGAATGTTAACAGTGTTTCAACATCTGTAGTTAAAGCAGCACCTGTTAAGGAAAGTGCTGATGTTCCGTTCGCAGGCAGCGAAATCATGGGTGTTCGGATTATATTCCCCGCATCTGCAGTTAATGCAAATGCAAAGATTGTTCCGCCCTTTGAAATTCCCGCTTACGAACCGCTGGCTTCTGTTGATGAAAATGGAAACCGCATGGAGCCTACTGATGAAGAAAAGGCGAGCGGAAAGACTCTGTTTGAAGACGGTTACGGTGTTGTTAAAAACGTCGGTACGATCAAAGCTTTGTCTGTTACTACAATGGGTCTGAACCGTCCTGAAAGTCTGTATGTTCTGCTCAAAGACGCTGACGGTGTAGAACGCCGCTACTATATGGGCAACCTGAACTTTGATGGTTGGAGAGAACTGACATGGAATAATCCTGCTTATATTTCTGAGATTCGTACACGTGAAATCAGAATATATCCGATTTATCCCCGTGGAATTCCTTCTGTAAAGTTTGCCGGTTTCCAGATCGTTCGTGATGCAACACAGGGTGGAAATAATTTCAATGATTTCATTGGTTATTTCAAAGATGTTAAGGTTATCTACGATAAAGCTGTTCTTGATACAGATCGTGATATCGCAGATGAAGACCTGTGGGGTATCATTACTGATAAAGAAGCCGCTCGCCAGAGTGCAGAGATGAGCCGCTTTGGTGAAAAGCAGGTTAATCGTTATCTGGAACGCGAAAAGCAGGCTCAGGAGACAGCTTTCACATCAAGTCTGTCAACAGAAGAGTCATCTGAAGCGACAGCTTCTGCAGAGACTGCTCCCGCTGAGGAAGCTCCTGCTCAGTCAACAACAACTGAGGAAGTTGCTCCTGTTGAAGAAGAAGTTGTTACAGAGTAATAACTGATCTCCTTTTTATGAAGACCGCCATTGTGGCGGTCTTTTTTTTGTTGCGTTGTAGTATGTTCTATGTTAGACTATTATCATGAGTGTTGTAACGCATCCATTGCCAGATAAAGAGAAAATACGCAGTGCCTATTCAAAACATTTTGATGTATTAAGTTATATTTTGACTGCGATTGAACGGCGATTAAAAAAAGTTATTTCACTTGTTTCAGCTCCAACATATAAATCACGGGTAAAAGAATTCAATAGTTATTATACAAAGCTGCTGCGGGTAAAACCTGATGAAGCGGCGATTTCTGTTTTGCCAGTCTTAACTGATTTGCTGGGCATCAGAGTAATTTGCGCCTTCCTCGAAGATCTTTCAAAAGTTGAGCAGTGTCTTGTTGAGCAATTTTCTGTACTTGAGATTGAACGTAAAGGTGCTGAACAAACATTTAAAGAATTTGGATATGAATCTATTCATATACTAATAGAAATTCCTCCTGATATTTTGGCTAAAACTGAAGAATACGTAAAAGATACAGATTTGATTATTCCTGATGGGCTTGTCTGTGAAATTCAACTTCGTACCATTTTACAGGATGCATGGGCAGAGGTAGAACATGAACTTGTATATAAATCTGAGTTTTCACCATTTGATTTACCATTGCGCAGAAAACTTGCTTCAATGAATGCAAGTCTTTGTCTTGCTGATATTATTTTTCAGGAAATTCGTGACTATCAGAATAAACTAAATAAAGAACTTGCATATCGACGAGAAGCGTTTTACGAGAAAGTGGATGATTTGTCTGTGGGCTTTATTCCTGCTGATCATGTCCGGCAGTCCGAACCTGCACTTGCGGTTGTATCGCCATATGTCCGTGGTACGATAGATGATATGATTCTTGAAGCACTGCATGCGCATAATATTGGCCAGATTGATAAAGCAATTGAGATTTATACAAGGATTATTAATGCAGTTCCGCCACTTAATGATGCTGTGCTTTCAGTCATTTATAAGCACCGCGGTATGGCTTTTTTTGCACAGAATCAGTTCGATGACGCGTTTGCAGATTTTTCAGCCAGTGTTTGCTATGATAAAAAGAATTTTAGATCACTGTATTATATGGGGATTGTCAGTTGTATCAAGGAAAATGATGTAAAAGCGATAGAATATTTTACCGAGTCGCTGAAAATTAACGAATACCAGTCGCATGTTTATTATCGTCGTGCACTTTCGTATTATAAATTATGTGATTATTCATCAGCAATTGCAGATCTGTCTCAAGCAAAACAGTTGGGGCTTGATGATGATGATTGTAAGCGTCTGAATGCGCAGCTTGTATCTAAACTAGATATGTCAATGTGATTTTCAGAAGGTGTTTTTTCTATAACCTGCTAATATTTTGTTAGAATTTTTTTCCCCTTCAGAAAAAACTGGTCGCATATTTTAAATTGTTTGTATTTTAATAGTATCAGAATACAGTGGGATTTCTCTGTTAAATTATTAAATCAGTGAGGTTAGATTATGGATTCAAATACTTCTCAGCATAATAATGATAATCGTCCAAAAATACGGAAGCCGCTTATTTTTTATTATTTTCTTGTCCTTATTTCGATGATTTTATTGAATGCCCTGCTTTTTCCAGCGCTTGTTGAGCGCAGTGTTGTAGAAACAAGCTATACCCATCTTATGCAGCAAGTTGATTCTGGAAATATTAAGCAGGTGCAGTTTACTCCTGATGTGATTTATTATGTGATAACAGAGAATTCAAAAGATGTGATATGCAAAACCGGACGTATGGCAAATACGGAAATAGAATTTGAACTGCAGGGGAAACTATATGATACTGGTGTCGAATTTTCGCAGTCTATTCCAGAACAGAGATCTCCTTTGCTGTCTTTTCTTTTTTCATGGATATTACCTATTGCATTCTTTGTCATTATAGGTAATTTAATCAGCAGGAAAATGTCCGCATCATTTGGCGGTCTTAGCGCATTAGGCAAAAGCAGTGCAAAAGTATATGTGAAAGATAGTACAGGTGTGACGTTTAATGATGTCGCTGGTGAGGATGAAGCAAAAGATCTGCTTAGTGAAATTGTTGATTTTCTTCACCATCCTGATAAATATAAAAAGATTGGTGCAAAAATTCCCAAAGGAGCTTTGCTCGTCGGACCTCCTGGTACAGGAAAAACGTTGTTGGCCAAGGCTGTGGCAGGGGAGGCAAATGTTCCTTTTTTTTCTATCTCGGGTTCAGAATTTGTAGAAATGTTTGTTGGTATGGGAGCAGCGAAAGTCAGGGACCTTTTTAAGCAGGCGAGTGAAAAGGCCCCGTGCATTATTTTTATAGATGAGATTGATGCTATCGGTAAAAAACGAGGCGGAGGACAATTTGGCGGAAACGATGAGAGGGAACAGACTCTTAATCAGCTTTTGACAGAGATGGACGGATTTGATGGTTCAAAAGGTATTGTTATTCTTGCTGCGACGAATCAACCAGATAGTCTTGATCCTGCACTGCTGCGTCCTGGCAGATTTGATCGTCGTGTGCCTGTAGAGTTGCCTGATTTGATTGGTCGTGAACAAATCCTTAAAGTACATGGCTCAAAAGTGCATATGGCAGATACTGTGGATTACAGTACAATAGCGAAAGCGTCTCCTGGGGCTTCTGGTGCGGAATTAGCTAATATAATAAATGAGGCTGCACTTCGTGCTGTGCGGAGTGGTAGAGAGGTGGTAAACCAGCAGGATCTTGAAGAAAGTATTGAAGTAGTGATGGCTGGGTATCAGAAAAAAAATCAAGTTCTTACAGAAAAGGAAAAATGGATAGTTGCATATCATGAAACAGGTCATGCTCTTGTTGCTGCACTACAGACACATTCTGCGCCTGTTCATAAAATTACCATTATTCCGCGTACATCTGGAGCACTGGGATATACAATGCAGGTAGAAGATACTGGTAATCATTATCTAATGAGTATGGTAGAATTAGAGAACAAGATTGCAACACTTACTGGTGGCCGGGCCGCTGAAGAAGTTGTATATAATTCTATTACTACAGGTGCATCGAATGATATAGAACAGGCAACAAAAATTGCACGTCAGATGATAACTCAATATGGTATGTGTAGTGAATTTGACATGGTTGCTTTGGAAACTGTATCAAACCAATATCTTGGCGGTGATTCATCATTGTGCTGTTCTTCTGAGACTCAGAAAATAATTGACGAAAAAGTGATTGCTCTGGTAAAAAGTTGTCATGACAAAGCACTAAGAATATTAAAAGATAATATCGACGCCTTACACCGAATCACAAAATATCTGTATGAAAAGGAGACTATCAGCGGTGAAGAATTTATGCAGATATTGGAACAGACGGAATCTGAAAACACAGCAAGATAAAAAATATGTATGACTTTGTATTGACATTTTTTTTTATCTCTGGTATATTAATCAACGTCAGCGATGACAAGATGTCTCCTTCGTCTAGTGGTTAGGACATCGGGTTTTCATCCCGACAACGGGGGTTCAATTCCCCCAGGAGATGATACGGAACTGTTTACAGTTCCGTTTTTTTTTAGTTACGTATAATTATGTTCGATATAACTTCCCGCTGTTCAATATCTGTATGTGAACAGATGAAAAAAGCTATTACAGAAGCTGGTGGAAATGAAGTTTTTTTTGCCGGAGAAATAAATACCCAGGGAATTGTTGTATCTGTTTCTGTTGCTGCACGCGGACATGAAACTGCCGTTCCGGTACAGCGGGAATCTTTGCTTGAAGCATCTGTTCTAATCCACAATCATCCTTCTGGAAAACTTGTTCCATCAGACGCAGATTTGGCTATCGCTTCTTCTGCTGCAGAACGTGCACAGGGATTCTATATTATAGATAATGATGCTGCACATGTGTATGTTGTAGTAGAACCTGTTAAGCAAAAAGAGATTGCTCCGTTAGATGTAGAAGAAGTTTGCGAATATCTTTCCGAAGGGGGCCCTCTTTCTGTACAATCTGTAAAATTTGAGGAACGACCATCTCAAATAGCTTTATTAGAGCACATTTGCCGTGTGTTTAATAAGAATCAGATTGGTATCTTTGAGGCAGGTACTGGGGTCGGTAAATCGTACGCATATCTCATCCCTGCTATATTATGGGCGGTAAATAATAAAGAACGCATAATTATTTCTACTGGTACAATCAATTTACAGCAGCAACTTGCTGAAAAAGATATTCCCGCCGCAGTAAGAATTACAGGTCGGAAAGTAAATTATGTTTTGGTAAAAGGACGACAGAATTATCTATGCATGCGTCGTTTGAATGACACTCTAGCAGAACCGGACCTCTTTGCGGATAATACTGATGAACTGATTCAGATCAAGGAATGGGCAACCCAGTCAGATACAGGAAGTCGTTCTGATCTGGCTTTTAATCCCTCTGAGTCTGTTTGGAGCAGAGTTTGTTCTGAAGCAGATTCATGCATGGGGATGCGCTGTCCTTTTCACGATAAATGCTTTGTAATGCGTGTTCGCAAAGAAGCTGCCGGAGCGAATCTGATAGTAGTGAATCATCACCTTTTGTTTGCTGATATAGAAAGCAGAATGAGCGGTATTGGATATGATGATACAGCGGTTCTGCCGCCATACCGTCGTGTCATATTTGATGAAGCTCACGGAATAGAAAATGCTGCAACTAGTTTTTTTTCTGAACGTCTGTCTCGTTTCAGGTTGCTGCAACAGTTGAATATGTTATATCGGTTAAAACGGAATAGAACTGGTGGTCTATTGATAAAAATCAGTGGATTAACTATCAGACAGGATAAACTTCAGGAAGCAATTCAACAGGTTGCGGTAGTTCGCCAACAACTTGTTAATTTGGAAACAGCTGCGCTTGATGTTCTAGAAAAACGTCATACTGTACGTTTATCGCAACTAAATGCGGGACTGTTTACTCCTATGCTGGAGCAATTTTCTGGCTTGAAATCTACTCTTAGTGATTTATCTTCGGCTGTTCGTGATGTACTTGATGGTATTCGTGATGATGATAGACTCGATCAGAATGTATGGGAAATAAAGACCATCGTGAGGCGGCTTGAAAACTGTGCTGCATTTTGTTCTGTTTTTACAGCCTGGACTGAGCATGATGATACTGTGTTTTGGCTTGAACGCAGGCAAACTCGTGTACAGGCTGGTAATGCTTCTGTTTTTTATCCTGTTTTTGTACAAACACCATTGGATATTGCACCCCGAATGAATAGCGGTGTTTTTGAGCCTATGCACAGTGTTGTATGTACATCGGCTACCATACGTACCGGAAATAGTTTTTATTACTGGATGCGCCGGGTAGGAATCTCTTTCTGCGAACAGGAGCGTATTTGTACAGGAACTTTTGAATCGCCATTTCCTTATGAACGCAATATGTTTTTTGCTGTTCCTTCAGATGTGCCGTCTCCTGATAGTTCTGTCTTTAAAAACTATACCATAGATGCTGTTTCACGCCTTATTCAGGCAGCTGGCGGTAGGACTCTAGTGCTGTTTACATCGTATGATTCTCTGCGCTCTGTTTGTTCTGCTGTACGGACACAACTGCGTTCCCTGAGCTATACAATATTTATGCAGGGTGACGATGACCGTGCGCGTCTATTGGATGCTTTTCGCGCTGATGAAAGCAGTGTATTATTTGCTACTGATTCTTTCTGGGAAGGCATAGATGTACCTGGCGCTTCATTATCACAAGTAATTATTGCAAAATTACCTTTTAGCGTACCTGATGATCCTGTTTTTGAGGCTCGTTGTGAGGCTGTTGCGAAACGGGATGGTAATCCATTTATGGAGCTGAGTGTTCCTGAGGCTGTTATCAAATTCAGACAAGGTGTAGGCAGATTAATTAGACGAAGTGATGATCGTGGAGCTGTTGTTGTTCTTGATAATAGGTTAATAAAAAAAGCATATGGCAGGATTTTTCTTGAAAGTGTACCACAGAGAACATTACAGTACAAACCTGTATCTGAGTTGGAACATATGGTGGAACGATTTCTGCAATAAAGATAGATATTAAGTTCTTGATATTGAATATGTTTTTATATATAACAAGGATATAACAGTCTTTTTATTGCTTTTGATTTCTTCTTTATATATAGTATACATACACACACGGATTTGTCTCTGCCGGGCATACTTCTGCAGAATGTAAAACGGATTTTTTGGTTCAGCGGTGCGTGTTCTCCTCCTGTTTTTCGCAGCGCTGCATTAAATAGTATGTTTTACATTCTGTTGTCCGACAGAGGCTTTTTTTATAGACAAAGCTGTCTGTTCTGTATACACTTTTATAATGCACTATGACTTTAATCAGATAATAGATCGTTCGCATACATATGCGGTAAAAATTGACACTCTTCCTGAAGGGTGTCCTTCTGATGCGATACCTGTATGGGTCGCAGATATGGATTTACCATGTGCTCAGCCGATTATTGATGCTCTGCATCATCGTATTGACCGCCGTATTTTCGGCTATACAGAATATAATAATGCCGAATGTAAAAATGCAATTGTGCACTGGTACAAAAAGCGATTCGATTGGCAAATTCAGCAGCAGGATATTTTTTTCAGTCCCGGAGTAGTACCAGCTCTTGCGTTTTTGATTGAATCTCTCACCAATGTCGGTGACGGTATTATTATCCAGCGCCCGGTATACCATCCTTTTTCCAAGAAAATAGAAAACAACGGCCGGCGTGTAATAAATAGTCCGCTGATTAAGCAACAGCACAAATATGTGATGGATTATGATACTTTGGAGACACAGTTTGCCCGATCTGATGTAGCAGGAATGATCTTATGCAGTCCTCATAATCCTGTAGGACGGGTGTGGTCCGTGCAAGAATTAGAGCGGCTTCTTGAATTGGCTAAGAAATATAATAAATGGATTATAAGTGATGAGATACACAGTGATCTGACTCGCAGGGGGATTGTTCATACACCTCTGCTTAAAATTGCTGGTACATATGCAGATCATATTGTCGTGTGTACAGCGCCGAGTAAAACATTCAATCTTGCAGGTATGCAGCTGAGTAATATTATTATTCCAAATCCGAATTTACAAAAAAAATGGAAGCACGTGATAGAAGACCGTTATTCTGTTTCAATGGCTTCGCCTTTTGCGTTAGCTGCATTAACTGCGGCTTATTCAGATGGCGGGGAGGAGTGGCTGGAACAGGTTCGAGAATATATCGATCACAATATATCGTATGTAACGGACTTTTTGAAGAAATATCTGCCGGATGCTGTTGTATATGATTGTGAAGGCACATATCTGATGTGGATAGATTTTTCAGCGTATTGTTCTGATGCTGATAAATTGGAACATATTATGCAGCATAAAGCACGAATTGCGTTTGATGAAGGATATATCTTTGGAGAGGAAGGCTGCTGTTTTGAGCGGCTCAATGTTGCCTGTCCTCGTGCGGTTCTTGAAAAATGTATGTACCGATTAAGACTGACATTTGCAGAAGATTCCTTGGACAATAGTTAGTTTTTAACTCCAGTAATTGAGTTTCCGTATTTTGCAAAAACAGGAGCATATGCAGAATCATGATTCTCGTCTGTCTGCTTGCCGAATAATAATGATTCCGATATAATTATGCAGTTATTCTTTACCTATAGAGGTTCTTTTATATGCTTGATAAAATGCGTAATATCGGCATCATGGCCCATATAGATGCGGGCAAAACAACGACAACAGAACGAATTCTTTTTTATACGGGAAAAATACATCGTATTGGCGAAATAGACGATGGTCAGGCAACAATGGACTGGATGGCTCAGGAGCAGGAACGAGGTATTACTATCCAGAGTGCTGCCACAACAACATACTGGCGTAATTATCAGATAAATATTATTGATACACCTGGCCATGTAGATTTCACGGCAGAAGTAGAGAGATCTCTGCGTGTGCTTGACGGCGCGATCGCTGTTATCTGTGCTGTCGGTTGTGTACAGCCGCAGACTGAAACAGTCTGGAAACAGGCCGATGAATATAAAGTTCCCCGCATTTGTTTTGTAAATAAGATGGATCGAATCGGTGCTGACTTTTTTTCAGCAATGAAAGATGTTCATGATAAATTTGGCTGTGCGACAGTGGCATTACAGATACCTATTGGAGCTGGTGCTGATTTTGAAGGTGTAATTGATTTATTGTCCATGAAAGAGATTCGTTGGGATGTTGAATCTGATGGTGAGAATATGATTATTTCAGATATTGATGCGTCCCGATTATCTGCTGCGCAGGAGTGGAAAGAGCGTCTTATCGATGAGATTGCATCTCATAATGATGAAATTGCAGAGCTGTTCCTTTCTGGAGAAGAAATCCCCCTGGAAACACTGAAAAAAGAAATACGGCGGCTGGTTATTGCTCATGAGCTGGTGCCATTCCTCTGCGGTGCGTCACGCCGAAATATTGGTGTTCAGCCGCTGATTGATGCTGTTGTAGATTATCTGCCGGCTCCTGATGAAGTTCCCCCTGCTGTAGGACTTCACGTGAAAAAAGAAGAACAAATGAAAATTCCCTGTAATCCTGCTGGCACTCCTCTGGGGCTTGTATTTAAAATTCAGTATGACCGGGAGGCCGGTAGTCTCTGCTATGTCCGTATGTATTCAGGTAAAATAAAAGCCGGAGAGCAGATATACAATGTTGGAAAAAAGAAACGTGAAAGGGTAAATCGTATATTGAGAATGCATTCAAATAAGAGTGAACCGATGGACAGTGTAAGTGCCGGTGATATTGCTGTTTTTATTGGTCTCAAGATGGCTCAGACAGGGGATACGATCGGCAGCGAAGGATTCCCTGTTTTGCTTGAACATATGCATTTCCCGGAACCAGTAATTTCTGTTGCCGTAGAGCCGTCTGCTCTTTCAGAACGTGATAAACTAAAGGAAACTCTCGAAATTCTTTCTAAAGAAGATCCGACTTTTACATATCGTGAAGATGAAGAGACTGGACAGCTTATTATTTCGGGTATGGGTGAGCTGCATCTTGAAGTCCTCGTAACCCGTATGCTGGAAGATTTTAAGGTGGAAGCTAGGGTTGGTGCTCCGCAGGTAACATATCGCGAGTCAGTGACAGCCGCTGCTGATCATACTGAAAGGTTTGAAAAAGTGATCGGTGGAAAGGAAAATGCAGCTTGTGTTACGCTGCACATTGAACCGCGTGAGCAGGGTAGTGGTAATAAATATGATTGCTTAATAAAAAAAGGAACCGTGCCTGATGAGATTCTTGAAGCAGTGCGCTCTTCTATTGAAGGATGCTTTTCTGCTGGAATTAAATATGGATATCCCTGTACCGATATCAGTGTAACACTCACTGATATTGTATATGATGAAACGACAGCTACACCGTTTGCCTTTAGCGCCTGTGCTGCCGCCGCATTTGACGCAGTTTGCGAAAAAGCAAAACCTGAATTACTTGAGCCGGTTATGAATGTGGACATTATATCACCAAAAGAATTTGTCGGGGATGCTATGAGTCAGATTACTCAGCGTGGTGGTATAATTCAAAGTATGGAGTCCAAACAGTCCGGTGATATTGTGCATGCACAGGCACCAATGGCAAAAATGTTTGGTTTTTCTACTAATTTGCGTTCAGTTACACAGGGACGTGCCTCATTCAGTATGGAATTTAGTCACTTTCAGATTAAAGCAGGTGGTCTTGATTCACTGTTTTAATGTTTAATAGTGGTATCTAAAGCAGTTGGCAGAAAGGAGGTGTTATATGTCGAGCGTACTCACATTATCATGTCTGCTTGTCGCGTTAGTATGGGTAGCCGTATTGAATACTATAGCGTATCCGATATCAAAAAAACTGTGCAGTAAGATTTCTGATTATATAGTAAAAGTATGTGCTCCTCGTGTCTTTGCGATTCTTGCTGCATATAAAAATTTTCATTTTATTGGATATAAAGATCATAAAGATGAATTGCCTGAACAGTTTCTAATTATGTGCAATCATCAAAGTCTGCTTGATATTCCGCTGTTTATGAATTTTCTGCGTGACAGAGATTTACGTTTTGTTGCGAAAGATTCTCTTGCCCGTCATGTTCCGCTTGTATCTGAGATGCTTCGAGTTCATGAACATGCGATGATTCCCCGCAGAGGCAGTCCTGCAAAAGCGATGCGAATTCTTGATAATTTTGCTGATCGTGTAAAATCACGGGGGCAGATACCAGTTATTTTTCCTGAAGGTACACGCAGTCGGGATGGTTCACTTGGCACCTTTTATGCTGCAGGGTTTCGTCGTATTCTAGATCGTGCGCCAATGCCTGTTGCAGTCTGTGCGCTTGATGGTGGATATAAAATATCAACACTTGATGGAATTATCCGCCATTTGCAGAATGGCACATATCGAATAAAAATCCTCAAAATTTACCCCGCTCCTCAATCTAAACAAGATCAGGTTCAGATTCTTGAAGAAGGAAAAGAACTGATTCAGGATCAGCTTGATGCGTGGAGAGCAGGCAAGTAAAAAAAAAGGGACTGTCTCATGACAGTCCTTTTTATCGGTTTTACGCCGGTCTTATTTAAAATCTTTCGGACGGCGTTCAACGCGTTTGCATTTAGAACATTCAGCAACATTTTTAATTCTGCCGTTTTCGCAAAGCGTCTTCATAACCACTTCACCGCCACATGTGCAGAAGAACTTATGGGTAGTTACCGCGGTACGAGAGTTTTTACTGGCTCCTGCCATGATCTGCCTCCAGAATATTTCAGTACTTACCATCATATAGAAAATTATATGCTGTGTCAATAGAAATACAAAACACTTTCTTATCCTACTTGACTAATTGGAAGTGGTTTGATACGATATTTAACAGTTTTTGTATGGAGGGTCTCCTTTGGCAGTAAAAAAATCTTCTGCGGAAAAAAGACATAAGCAGAGTGAAGTGCGCCGCTTGAGAAATAAGTCGGCAAAGAGTTCAGCACGTACCTGTGCTAGGAAATTTGTTGAAGCTGTTCATGCCAAGGATTCTGAACGCGCTGCAGAGACATTAAAATCCTTAATCAAGGAATTGGATACCAATGCGCGCAAGGGAATTCTGAAAAAAAATGCGGTTGCCCGTAAAAAGTCGCGCATGACCAAACTTTACAATGTAGCTTTTGGAACAGCATTCGCTGGTAAATAAGCGGAATAGGCTCATAAGGGTGCAGCGGGGTTATGTTTTCTGATGCACCCTGTGGGTCGCTGTTTTTATCTATGTGTTCGAGAGGTATATGTCTTCTAATAAAGTGACTAAATATGATCTGGTTGAAGCCGTCTACCAGAATACGCAGTATGAGAGAAAAGCTGTTCAGGCTATTTTTGAGTCACTTTTTGACGAAATGAAGAAGTGTCTTATGGAAGGATCTACCATAGAACTTCGCGGATTTGGAACTTTTGAGCCCCGTTTAAGAAAAGGCAGACAGCGGGCACGCAATCCTAAGACTGGCGAGCAGCTTTCTGTGGCGCCTCATTATGTTGCTGCTTTTCGAGCAGGACAGGAATTAAAAAAAGCTTTATGGGATCTTCCTGTCGATTGTGAAAATACTGATAATAACTGAATAATATGCAGCGTTCGCAGAATCGCCGCAATGTATCTTTCCCCTGTTTTTTTATCCAGTCTGTTATATTACTGGCTGCGGGAATCCTTTTTTTTAGTCTCGCACAGCCCAATCTTTTTGTAGTTACCGGAATACCGTTTTTTGCCTATATAGCATATGTTCCTATTTTTTTAATAGTACGTATGGTTCCATGGAAAACGGTTTGGCTGTATGGGCTGGTGTATGGAATAGGCTCGTATTGTCTTTTTACCTACTGGCTGGCAACCTTTCATCCAATGGGAATTCTTGTTATTTCATTTTTATATGGGATTCAGCTTATGCTGACATTTCCTGTACTCAAGGCGGTCTCTGTTTTTTTTAAGAAATATGGGTGGATTGCACAGTGGATTGTCTGGTGTGCGTATGAATATTTGAAAACACAGGGATTTGCAGGATTCCATTATGGAGTTACTGCATATTCACATTGGAACATGCCTCTGCTGCGTCAATGTGCGGATATTGGAGGTGTCTGGTTGTTGACCGCGGTAATTACTTTTACTTCAGCCTGGATCAGCGGTGTTATTGCGGAAACTGTTGAGCAGAAAAATGGTGTATCATTTCATACTCTTTTTCATACTGCAAAAACACATCTAGTATCTGCCGGTATCTGGTGTGTGATTTTTATTTCTCTTCTTGTCTACGGCGCGGTATCACAGGTCGATTATTCTTCGCATGAACAGCTTCATGTTGCACTTATTCAGCAGAACAGTGATCCCTGGAAAGGTGGTATTACATCGTACAGGCGAGATTTAAATACGCTTATGCGCTTATCGGATGAGGCTCTAAAAGCTGCGCCTCAAACACAGCTTGTTGTATGGCCTGAGACTGCTTTTATTCCGCGTATAACATGGCATTATCGGCTGCGCAGTGACCGTGAAAGATTTGAGCTTGTTGATAAACTGCTTACGTATTTAAATTCAAAATCGGTTCCTTTCGTTATTGGTAATGATCATGCTGAAGAGGGATACCTGCGTAATGGGGAATTTGGTGCGGTCGATTATAATTCGGTTTTATTTTTTTCTCCAGGAGAGAATGTGTTGCCTCCTGAACCGGAAATATATAAAAAAATGCATCTTGTTCCTTTTACAGAATATTTTCCATTTGAAAAACTGTTTCCTAAGATTTATGAGTTATTACTGAATGGTGATACTCATATGTGGGAACCGGGAAAAGTTCCCGTTGTATTTTCTCTCGGTGACTTCCGATTTGGAACTCCAATTTGTTTTGAAGATACGTTTGGTTATATAGCACGTCGTTTTGTAAATAATGGTGCCAATGCGTTAGTTAATCTATCTAATGATGCATGGTCAAAAAGCCTTGCCTGTCAATATCAGCATCTTTCCATGGCGGTATTCCGCTCTGTTGAAAATAGAATTCCGTCTGTCCGTGCGACGGCGTCGGGACAGACCTGCATTATTGATCCGAATGGTCAGGTTACCGCTATGGCTGAACCTTTTCAGGAAACTTTTGTAACGGGGTCGGTGCCTGTAATTAAAACAATATCAAAAACGCTGTATACACGATGGGGTGATATTATTGGTGTTGCGTTCACCGTACTCGCTGGTATACAATGTCTCGTTGGCTGCATATTGCAGATTAAAAGGATAACATATGGCAGATAATATTACGGTCTGCGGACCCGAAACAGAATTTGACGGAATAATGGAATTCTCCACACGGCTTGTTATTATGGGCAAATTTAATGGAACTATCCGTTCAAAGGGTGTTCTTGAGATTGATAAAGTGGGCGTTTGTACTGTTGATAAAATGGAAGCGGTAGATGTTATCGTCTCAGGGTCAGTGACTGGCGATATTTGTGCAGAGCGGCATCTTGAGATGAAATCAGGCAGTTCTGTTCATGGGAATATTTCTGCTGCACGTCTGAGAATCTGCGATAATGTAGATTTTGAAGGACAGGTTACTATGGTGAATAATCCCAGCATTCCTGATATTTTTTCAATGGATGGTGCTGATTATAAAGACACATTACAGCTGCCGGAAACAGAAACCCGATAGAATATTAAATTCCTCTTTACCGTAAAGTATTTATATATATATTATTGATTTTTTGATAGTACATAGATATACTGTTTTTATGCAGAGCAGTGTATCTATCAAAGACAATATACAGCGGATACTTGATAATATTCGTGAAGTTGAATTGCGTACCGGACGTAGTCAGGGCGCTGTCAGGTTGATGGCTGTAAGTAAATTTCATTCTGTTTCAGAAATCATCAGTGCCACCAACGCAGGACAAGTGCTGTTTGGTGAGAACCGTGTTCAGGAAGCTGTTTCTAAATTTTCTGAATTAAAAATATCCGCTCCTGTTTTTGAACTGCACATTATAGGTTCTTTGCAGCGCAATAAAGTAAAAAATGCTGTGGAGATAGCGTCCTGCATTCAATCTCTTGATCGCATGGAACTTGCTGTTGCGATAGAAAAACATGCGGCTGCGGCTAATAAAATTATGCATGTGCTGATTGAGTTTCATACAGGTGAAGATTCAAAATCCGGGTTTACATCTGTAGATGAGATGTATAAAACTATGGACTATGTGTTTACTGAATGTCCTCATATCCGTCTTGATGGATTTATGACGATGGCTCCTCTGTCGAATCAAATTTCTGTAATCCGCAATTCATTCAGAAAACTTTTTCATATATCGGAAGCTGCAAAAAGACGCTATCCGAATGTTCCTCTTCCAGAGCTCTCAATGGGAATGTCTCATGATTATGAAATAGCGATAGAAGAAGGATCTACAATGGTTCGTCTTGGCACTGCAATTTTTGGTCCCCGTGAAAATGTTCCTCAGTAACCGTTTAATTCATATTACGGTCAGTGTGGTGTTCTTTTGGGTTGTTTCTGCGGAACTTTTCGCGGAAATACAGCCTCTCAATGCAGATCCGTATGATTTCAGCGCAGCTCCGCAATGGGCAAAAGATTTGCGCCGTGCCGAAATTATCACACTTGGATCTGTGCCGTTTGTAACAATGGGAGTAACTTTTTCATATTCTCTGTACCGCTATTTTGCGCATGGTATGAATTCGGCATATATCCCAAATCCTTTTGCGCAATCTTCTGATGCTGCACATTTATCTACATCCGAACAGATAGGAATTATCTGTACAGCTGCTGGCATTTGTGTTGCTGTTGGATTAACAGATTTTATCTGGAATTTAATAGAACGCAAGATACAGGAAAAGAATGAAATGGAAAGTCAAAATGGTATAACCATTATACCATCAGCGCCCCAAGAGTTGCAATCAGGGAGTGCGGGCGCAGAACAGCACGAACAATTGTTAACGGAGTAGTATATATGCCGTTTTTTACTGCCTGTGTTGCGGAAGATATAGAATCTATCCGTGTAGATAAATATATCGCTTCTCTGCCAAATGCAGTAAACCGCTCCCGACTAAAATCGGGTGTTACCCGTATTCTGGTTAATGCAAAACCGGCAAAACTGTCTTCAAAAGTTAGGGCAGGAGATATCATCGATGTGGAGTGGGAAGAGGATATTCCTGACGATATTCAGCCGCAGAACATTCCGCTTAAAATTATTTATGAAGATGATAATGTGACTGTTGTCGATAAAGAGCAGGGAATGGTGACGCATCCTGCTGCCGGAAATTGGAATAACACTCTGGTAAATGCGCTTCTGTATCATTGGGGAAAGACATCGATTGAACCAGTTAACCAAGGAGCAATCTCTGATATTCTTGCATCACGAAGACCGGGAATTGTTCATCGCCTTGATAAGGATACCTCTGGCGTAATTATTGCTGCCCGTAACCGTGCCAGTGAAGAGTGGCTCCAAAAACAATTTCAGAACAGACGGGTAAAAAAAGAGTACATCGCTATTGTATATGGACGTCCGCCTGCTTCATGTGGATCTATAAAAACACAGATATTCCGAGACCCCCGGAATAGAAAATTATTTAAAGCTGATACTGAATCACAGGCTGGTAAATTTGCGCATACAGATTACCGTTGTATTGCCTGCTATGGGCCATTTTCTTTGATGCGGCTGCGGCTTAAAACCGGCAGAACTCATCAGATACGTGTACATATGAAATATCTTGGGTGCCCGATACTTGGCGACCCGCTGTACGGCCGCCGTGAAAAAAACGGCATATTTCCTGAGGCAACATTAATGCTCCATGCGCGACTGTTATCTCTGCGTCTTCCGGGAACTGATATTTTCACAGATTTTAAAGCGCCAGTACCAATACGATTTAAATCGGTGCTGCGGGTTTTGCATCAAAAGTATGAGAAATGCGTCCTGAAATAGTTTTTGCCGGTTCTGCCAAAGAGCCATATATTATTATTGATAAGCCTGCAGGTATGCCAAGTGCGCCGCAGAATGAGATAGATACATGCTGTTCCGCTGTTTCGTGGCTTTCTGACCAGATTCCTGAAATTATGAGTGTGCAGGGATTACGGCCGCATGAACATGGACTGATACACCGGCTTGATACAGCGACACGGGGATTACTATTGATTGCCCGTACTCAAGAGGCATTTGACGCATTTATCCAAATACAGCAGAACAGATTGTTTATAAAAAGATATACAGCATATAGTGCCTTTTGTCCCAGTGAACAATCATTGCCGGGATTTCCGCCTGCGCCATTGTGTTTATCTGCTGAGAATATATCATCACTATCGCTTCCGTATGATATACAGAGTCAATTTCGCGCGTTTGGCCAGAAGCGAAAGCAGGTTCGTCCTGTTACTTCCTGTTCCGGGATGGCCGCGCTGAAAAAAAGCGGAAAAATACTATATACAACGCAGTTGCTGTCTGTGTGTAAAACAGACAGAGGCTGGAAAACACTTTGCCGTATTACACGGGGATTTCGGCATCAGGTACGCTGTCATTTAGCATGGATTGGACTTCCTGTAATGGGAGATGCTGTATACAATATGAATTATTCTGGTACAGAAAACAGCTGTGATATGCAGTTCTTTGCTTCTGAACTGGAATTTCCTCATCCCATTACCGGAGAGAAGAGAATCTGGAAAATCTCACCAGATGCTATTTAGGCGTCCTTTACATTATCACTTGGTGACAGCCAGTGCAGCAGACACTTATTCAGCCGGTGCACGTCAATCGGTTTTGCGATATGGTCATTCATACCCGCAGCCAATGTTTTTTTGATATCTTCCGCAAAAGCATCTGCTGTCATAGCAATAATAGGGATACTTAACGCATCGTTCTTGCTGCTGATACGAATCTCTCTGGTCGCTTCATATCCATCCATTTCAGGAAGCTGCAAATCCATAAGAATCAGAGCGTAGTATCCTTCTGGGGCTTGTCTATATTTTTCTACTGCTTGACGGCCATTGACGGCAGTATCTACTTCCGCGTTGCAGGAAGAGACAAGCTCACATGCTATCTCCATATTTATTTCATTGTCTTCTACAATAAGTATTCTGCTGCGGTTTAAGTCTATTTGCTGTGTCTGGTCATCCTGTACACTTCCGGTATTTAATGTACCCAAATCACAATGCTCAAGCGTTTGTACAATAGAAGACTTAAAAAGAGGTTTGGCGATCATACCGGTTACGCCGGCTTTTCGTGCCATTTTCTGAAAGCCCTCATCCATATCAAAAGCGGAAATAATAATAATTGGTACAGTTGACGATATAAGTTTTCTCAGTTGTCTGGTTGTTTCAATACCGTCTATACCGGACATCTGCCAGTCGATAAAGATGGCGAAATAGGGGATACCAACTCTGTTTTTTACCAGTGTCAGAGCCTCTTCGCCGGAACTGACCGCGTCGCATTTGAGACCTATTTCTGTTGCCGTATGCAGAATAAGCTCACGGACGGTAACATCATCGTCTGCGATAAGAATAGATAACCCGCTCAGTGAGCTGCCTGAATAACTTTTCTGTTCTGCAGGTAACTTGAATGAAAGCTGAATAGTAAATGTTGTTCCTTTACCAAATTCACTTTGAACATTTATATTGCCTTTCATGAGATGTACCAAGTTCTGCGTAATACACATACCAAGCCCGGTACCTTCAATTTTATTTACTCTGGTATCTGTTGCCCGTTTAAATGGTTCAAAAATATGTTCGAGGAATTCTTTTTTCATTCCGAAACCATTATCACTGATGATAAATTCATAATCAGCTTTATCATTGGTAATGGCTGGTAGTTCTCTGATTGTTAATGTAATAGTCCCGTTTTGCTGAGTGTATTTAATTGAATTGCTGAGCAGATTCATCAGAATCTGCATCAATCTTGCTTCATCGCCTATAACGATCTCATGTTCCACCTTATCGATAACAGGTATGAGATATTGATTCTTGCTTTGGATTGCGTTCTGATTGATAGTAATCAGATTTGTTATAACATCTTTAAGATTGAGCTGTTTTGCCTGAATATCTATAGAACCGCTCTCGATTTTACTCATATCAAGAATTTCATTTATCAAATTCAGTAAATGATTTGACGCAATGATGATTTTTGATAAACATGATGTCACACGAGTTTTATCATCGATATGTTTTGATGCAATAGTAGTCATACCGATTATGGCATTCAGCGGAGTTCTGATATCATGACTCATACGGGACAGGAAATTTGTTTTTGAATTTGACGCGGCAATAGCTGTTTCATAAGAATCCTGCAACAATTTATATATTGCGTCCTGATCCTGTTTCGTTCTGGTAATATCCTGCGTGGTAATAAGAAAACCGATTGGCAGACCGTTTTTTTCCTGTGTAACGAGAGCTTCTGCCCTCATCCAGTGTGTGATATTATCAATAATACGCCGGTATTCAATCTCGATAAACTGCTGGTCATCATTTTCCAGAAGTGCTTCTGCAATTTCGACAGGTGAAAATAATATCTTCAGTTTATCAATATCTTCATTCAGTACATTATCATTCTCAAGTAAACTTTGTATATTTTTACTTACCTCTGGCAGGTATTTAGGCGTTTGGCTTTGGCTCTGTTCAAATATAGTCTGAAAAGTATCTTCTTCAAAATTGATATAGAAAACCTGATTGAACAATGAAGAAATATTAGAAATGATATAATCCTGTTCTACTGTTAACTTCTTTAACTTTTTCTGTTCACAGATATAATATATACCGAGCCAGATAATAAACCCGATAAATACAGCAAGAAGTTCCAAAACAAGAATTTCTCCATTAATAAGACCATGTGTAAACATTGGCTCGTTTATAGAGTCAGGAAAAATATGGAGAAGATAAAAACCACTTACCGTTATTGGATATCCAGCAATAATATAATGATCATTAGTACGGAACGTCTCGATTGTCTGCTGTCTGATCATTGATTCAATATGTTTTTTTTCGGGGTTCTCAGTACTTGCATCATTCAATTTATTGAAAAAAGTATACAGTTTCTCTGTCTGTTGTGAATGAGTTATGATATCCCCTTGTTTATCAAGAATAACGACCTGTGTCGGCTCTTCAAAAAAAGTATTCTCAAGTAAAATTTCAAGGTAGTCAGTTGAAAATAATCCTGAAATAATACCAATGATCTGCTTTTGCGAATATACAGGGGCATAAAAATGAAGAATTCCTTTGTGCAGTTGTGTTGTTTCAAACAGAATCCCCGATGTTCCTTTCATACCCCTTTGGTACAATTCTGTATTTACCATATCAAGTTTTTTGCCAGTGCTGGAAATAGCATTTCCGTCTTTTATAATAAAATACATCTCCTGAAAAACGTTATTATTTACAAACAGAGATCCTGTTCCCAACAGGCCGTTTTCTGATGATTGGTCAATCACATGCGGAAAAAGGGCGCTTAATTCTCGTATATAAGAAAGGTGTGTTTCAAAAAACGAATCAATTGTTCGTGCCATCTGCTTTGTCGCAGAACCTATGTATTGTGTGTTATTATCATATATAAATCTATGATTGCGGAGTGAGAACCTATAAAAACTGAAGCAGATAAACATGCAGCAGATAACTATGAGAATTAGTTGTATTTTGACTAACTTTTTTTTTGGCGGCATAAGATTCCTTTTACAAACTGTTTTTTTAATGTAACCACGTTTTATTTTTTTAGTATAAAACAAATACCCCAAAAGTCAACTTTATTTTATGCGGAAAGGTGCGTGTAAGGTATTATTTAAAAAAATAAAAAAGAGAGAGTTTTTATGGAAAAAAAGGAAACATGTGTTATACTGATATGTATGAGAAAAAAGTGTAACAGACAAGCAGCGCCTGACAGGCAGAAAATTTCTTCTATACTATTGAGTCGGTCAGTAAAATATATAACAGAAAAGTACTCGCAAAGGGCGGCGGTATCACCGTGGAGGGGATACCGCTGTCCTTTTTATTTAGCCAATGCGGAAAAATAATATAAAAAGGAGAAAGAAAGATGAGTAAAAAGTGGTACATGTTGATATGGCTGCTGCTGGTAACAGCAGGGGTACTTGCGTCCCAGGAGAATCCGTTTCAGCAGACGGGAGGAGTAATCACGCTGTATTTTGAAGTGAGCAGTGAAGAATTACCAGAAGAAGAAAAAGGAAAACTGGATGCGGTAGGGAAATATCTTGAAGAACGTCCAGAAGAAAAGATAGTGGTAGAAGGAAACGCCGCTCCGTTTGACAGTGAGAAACTGAGATACAACATGGGGTATGAGCGTGCTGCAAACGTAAAAAACTACCTGCTGGAACAGTATCAGATAAGTGAAAATCAGATACAGGTGCGCAGCGAAGGCTCAAAACGCTCTGCCGGCTTTGTAGAAGGGCAGGACAATGACGCCTATCGAGAAGACAGAACGGTACGAATATACTTTCCCAGTGAAGTTGTTGCCGGCTCATGGGACGAATACCGGTTTGCGCTGCGCGCGAACCTGCTGAGATGGGCGACACTGACGCCGGATATCGGAGCGGAATGGCGGATAAACCGTGACTGGGGGATAACGGCGGGAGTGAGCTGGACAGGATGGAAGATACAGGATTTCCGGTACGCGCTGTGGGAAGTGATGCCTGAAGTACGCTACTATCTTGGAAAAGAGAAGCGCGGATATATAGGAGTGATGTTTAAGGCGGGAGAGTTTAACTACCGGTTCAGCAATCCGGGGGTTCAGGGGCTGATACTGGGAGGCGGAATCAGCGGAGGATATCAGTTACCCCTGACGGAAAGACTTGCGCTGGACTTTCATGCCGCGCTGGGGTATCTGTGGGCAGATTGTGAAGAATATGAATTGGTCGGGGGAAAAGGTGTTCTGAAACAGCGTGAAAACAGGCACTGGATAGGGCCGGTACACGCGGGAATAAGTCTGGTGTGGAAGCTGTTCTGATAAGGAGAAGTAAAAGTATGAAAAAGAAAATAACTATAGTGACTATAGTGCTGGCAGTTTGTGTGCTGATGGCATCATGTGTGCGTGATGTGCTGATTGAGGACCCCTATGTTGATGTAAGTGATAGTGAAATTACCGAATGGAATGATGGTGATTCATTTGACGTGAGTGCAATGCTGTGACCGAATAGAGAAACATAACAGAAGAGACTGGAAAAACAGAAACAGAGAGGTTTATAATGCGCAGAACGATACAAAAAACTTTTAGAATGCTCGCTGGTGCAGCGGCGGCAGCGCTGTCGCTGTTCGGTTGTACTCAGGAACTGTATACACCGCATGCTATTACTGGCCCCGTAGCTGCCCGGTTTATCGCTGATATTACCCCTGCCGCCCGCGTTAATCAGAAAGGAACCGACTGGACCGACGGCGACTGCATCGGCATCACAGGTGCAGGCTACACCAACGTGCCCTACGTGAGAGAGAGCGGCCAGTTCGTGCCCGAGGATAAGACCATCTATTTCAATGACACCGAAACGAAGACCTTCAATGCCTACTATCCGTATCAGTCTGACGGCGGAACGCTGACCGTCAGCACCGCAGCCGACAAGCAGGGCACGGGCATCGATTTTCTCTTTGCATCGGGAGCCGAGGGCAGCACCTACGAACCGGAGGTGAGCTTCACCGACAAAACCGACAAAGGCGGCCCGGACAACTCCTTCCACCACTGCATGAGTCTCATCAAGTTCACCTTCAAGGCAGGTGACGGCATCAGTTTCAGCGAAACGGAACCTGCGGTCTATACATTGTATGGGCTGAAGCACGAAGGCACATTCGACACGGCTACTGGCACGACTGCCGTAACCGCAGCCGCCGAATCGCTGATTACCATGCAGCTGGGCGGTGCCACCACTTCGCAAGTCATCATTCTCCCGCAGGGAGTGACCTCCTCTCTTGACCTTAAAGTGTCTTTCAACGGACTGGACTATACAACCACACTGCCGAATCCATCCAAGCCCGAAGCGAATCAGTTCTCCGCAGGCTATGCCTACACCTACAACATAACGCTCAACATCAAGGGCATCACGGTGAGCGAAGCCCAAATTACCCCGTGGGAATCCGGAGCTTCGAACGATGTAAGCGCCACGCTGTAAGTCCCACATACAGCTACCCCGGTGTAATGATACTGCCGGAAAAATACAAGGAGAAATATATGAAAAACAGGAATTACATACTGATAACGGGAATCATCTTGGTGCTGCTGGCATCGTGTGTGCGCGAGTTGCCGCTGGAAGTTTCCTCCAACGGAACGCCGCTGCCCGAAGGACAATACCCCCTTGAGATAGCCCGCATCACTCTCGGCGTGGAGGGCGGTGGGGCGCACCCCTGGGGGTCATCATCGGCGCGTGTTACCGAGAACATGGACGGCACGGGCAGCGTGTTCGATGCGGGCGACCGGTTCGCCGTGCAGATAAACGGCGAGGAGGGCATCTACATCGTGCAGGACGACGGATCCACCAAAGCCGAAACACCCCTGTACTGGAGCGACTCCGGCGAACACACCGTCAGCGCCTGGTACCCCGCCACGGACGGCACCCTCGACCTCGGCGACCAAAGCAAAAGTCTTGCCTACCTGCTGGGCGGCTCGGGCACGGGAGACCACCTGACACCCGTTACGCTGACCTTTGCCCACCAACTGGCGAAGGTACGCGTCACGCCCACCGGCGATGCACTCGGCGAAGTGCAAAGTCTCCAGCTTTATACCTATACACAGTGTACCTACGAAAAAGGCAAGGCCGGACAAGGCTCGCAAGAGGGCTGGATAGAGATGAAGAAGTGCGAATATACCGAAAACGGCGCAACCATCAACTGCTGGGAGGCGAACGTGGTGCCCGGCTACGAAATCAAGAAACTGAGGGCAAACGGCACAGAGGAACGCAACCTCTCCGCCGCCTTCACACCCGAGGCAGGCAAGTTCTACAATATCACGCTGGATAAGGACAAGGGATATACCGACGACGGACAGGGCAACTACACCGTGACCTCCGCTGAGGATCTGAAGAACATCGCCAAGCTGGTGAACGAACAATGGAATTTAGGCATCAATATCACCCTGACGGCCGACATCGACCTCTCGGGCATCGACTGGACGCCGATAGGCATAGACTATAACCACCAATACACCGGCACCTTCAACGGCGGCGGCCATACCATCACGGGGCTGACCGTTACGACGAGTGACCAATATGCGGGCCTGTTCGGCTACCTCGGCTCCGGCGGCACGGTGAAGAACGTGGTGCTGGAGGGTGTACAGATAACAAGCGATAACAGTTTGGGCCATGCCGGCGGCGTGGCGGGATGGAGCTATGGCACCCTTGAAAACTGCTCGGTGTCGGGCAGCGTCAGCGGTAGCGGCAGTAGTAGCGACGTAGGCGGTGTGGTGGGCGCTCAACTGGGCGGTTCCATCACCGGATGCAACTCCTCGGCCACAGTGAAGGGCGTGGCCTATGCCGGCGGCATAGCGGGAGAAACAAATAGTGGTGCCTCTCTGACCGGCTGCTATGCCACGGGCAACGTGACCATTGAAAATAACACCACAAATGCTGCCTATGCCGGCGGCGTAGTGGGATCTAACGGAGGAAGTAGCACCCTGACCGGCTGCTATGCCACGGGCAGCGTGACCGGTAGCGGAAGCGGCACCGTCTATGTAGGCGGCGTAACGGGAAGCAACGATTTAGGCACCCTGACTGCCTGCTACCATGCCAAAGGGACTGTCAGCGGCCCGGACGGAACCACAGGCGGCGTGGCGGGACGGAACTTCAAGGACTCCATGTTTGGTGGCGGTATCATCACCGCCTGCTACTGGGGAGACAACGGCCAGGAACAAGGCATCGGTGAAGACCAGGTAGGTACCGCTCAAGCCACGAAGGTGGACGGCACAACCGTTACTTGGCAGAATGCCGTTACACAGATGAACGCCGCCCTGAACGGTAAAGGCTGGCGTTACGAACTCGGCACTGATGATCTGCCCGTATTGAAAAAAATTTAAAAAACCGGAAGAATCACATATTCAGAACAGACCTGGCGCCGTGTATAAAAAAGCGCGGCGCCTGTCTGTGATTATTTCAGCCCTAATTGAACCGTTCCTGTATTATTTTACGAATCTCCGCAAGCAGATAAAAAGAGCCTGTCGCGAGCAATACCGCATTTCTCTGTTTTGCGTATGAGATGCTGTCTGTAATAGCCTGTTCGTATGAGTCCTGAATATCTGCGCTGATGCCGTACCTTTTAAAAGTATCAGCGACTTTTGCCAGATCTGACTGTTTATCCGGGCCGGGACGTGTGGCAATAATGTGGCGGTACTTTCTGAACAGCGGAATAATATGTTCTATATCTTTGTCTGCGGCGCAGGCAAAGAGTATCTGTGTGTCCGCCTGATTAGTATACAGGGCGTCAAAAGTGTCCAGTGTATACTGAATACTTTTTACCGTATGCGCGCCATCAAGAATCATCTCAGGCAAGTTCTCTGTCGCCGGAAGAACCTCAAACCGGCCGGAAAGCCGCGCCTGAGATAATCCCTGTTCTATGAGCTGCTCCTGCATGTGCGGATACAGAGTTTTTACTGTGACAGCGGCAAGCGCGGCGTTTTCTGCCTGAACTGCTCCCTGCAGCTGCAGCGTAGCGGACAGCGGCCGTGAAAAACACGGGGCATTGATATACATATGCGTTCCGTCACGGCGTATTTCATGCTTGATTTCTGTTACTATTTCATCAATAAAATGAATGGGTGCGTTTTTTTCATGCGCCGCTTTTCTAAAAACCTGCCGTACTTCAGGCGGCTGCGCGGCACATAAGACTGGTGTATTTTTTTTAATGATTCCCGCTTTTTCATATGCTATCTGTTCCAGTGTATTGCCCAGATATTCGGTATGTTCAAGTTCTATCGGTGTCAGGACAGTAATTTGAGGTGCAAGCACATTTGTTGCGTCAAGTCTGCCGCCAAGTCCCGTCTCAAAAATGCCCCACGCGACATGCGCCTGACGAAAGCAGAGAAAAGAATACAGAGTAACCAGTTCAAACCAGGTGATTTCACGCTGTCCCGGCAGTTCTGCCGGAGGAATAGCTGTGATACCGGCAATCAGTTCCTCCTGAGCGGCGCTGTAAATGTGCTGCGGAAAAAAACCGTCCGCGCCGCAAATCCGTTCAGCAAGATAGGTGATATGTGGAGAAGTGTAAATGCCGCAAGAACAGGGCAGCTGTGCCATGATAGCGGTAATGAGCGTACAGACAGAGCCTTTGCCTTTTGAGCCGGCGACATGAACGCTGGAAAACGCCTGCTGCGGATTTTTGAATCGCTCACAGAGAAACTCCATTGTATCCAGCCAGAATATATTTTTTTTAGGCAGCCGTTCAAAATTCAGAAAACTGTTAAGCCAGTTCTGTAAATTGTCTAATGAGGGGATTGTTTCCATAATATATCCTGATACGCGCGGCCCGCGGTAAATTATTAGTGTATGTGATTTGCCTTACGCAAAAAAGTATGGTTATAATAACTGCGGATGCGGTATGCTTTCATTATATTTATCTTATAAGATGTTGTAATTTGCTATACAGGGTACTGTATCACTCATTTTTTTGCAAGAGAATGTATCCTGTTGCCGTATATCTATATTTCAGGAGGTTTTATGATGCATGATACGGTGATTGCGTTTGTGTGCACTCTTATTGCCGGATTAAGTACCGGTATCGGCAGTCTGATTGCGCTGATAACAAATCAGACGAATAAAAAATTTCTTTCTGTCAGTCTTGGTTTTTCTGCCGGAGTGATGGTGTATGTCTCTATGATAGAGATTTTTGCGGAGGCAAGAGAATCTCTTTCCATCGCGCTTGGGATGGTAAAAGGAAACTGGATAACGGTACTTGCGTTTTTTGGCGGGATGCTGTTTATCGCTATTATTGATAAAGTGATTCCATCAGAAGAAAATCCTCATGAAGTAAAATTGCTAGAAGAAGAGGATAGCGCTCGTCCTCAGACAGCAAAACTGATGAGAATGGGTGTGTTAACGGCTCTCGCTATCGCGGTACATAATTTTCCAGAAGGGCTTGCGACATTTGTGTCGGCGCTGCAGGAACCCGGTATTGCGATTCCCATTGTCGCGGCGATTGCTATCCACAATATACCAGAAGGAATCGCCGTATCTGTGCCAATATACCAGGCTACCGGTTCCCGGCGGAAAGCGTTCTGTTATTCATTCCTCTCCGGTCTCGCCGAACCGTTTGGGGCGCTTATTGGATGGCTGCTTTTGATGCCGTTGATGAGTGATACGGTGTTTGGTGTTATTTTTGCCGGTGTCGCCGGAATCATGGTATTTATATCATTTGATGAACTGCTGCCAGCGGCGCATGAGTATGGCGAACATCATCTTGCGATATATGGACTGATATCGGGCATGGCTGTTATGGCGGTAAGCCTGCTCCTGTTTATCTAAACGGCCGCATATTTTACAAAAAAAATATGCGGATTTATTTTTTCCTATTGACTTTTTTTTTATGATTAGCTATTATACATAACGTACTCGATGAGAGCACGGGCTACTAGCTCAGTAGGTAGAGCAACGCCCTTTTAAGGCGTGGGTCACTGGTTCGAATCCAGTGTAGCTCAAAAGCGTTATGTATAACAATTAAAAAGAGAGATGCCCGCCATTTGTGCGGGTATTTTTTTGTCTGTAAAAGAATTTTGTTGCTTATCAAGCATTTCATTTTTAATGTATCTTTGATTCAAAAATACATTAAAAACAAATCAAAAACAGTTTAAAAACAGAATAAAAAAAGTGTATCTTTGACTCAAAAAAAGATTAAAAATGAAATAAAGAAAGTGTATCTTTGATTTAAAAAAAGATTAAAAACGGATCAAAAATACTGTATAATTTTTTTGTTTATAGACTGGTTTTATGTTACTGTTTTTTTGCGTTTGTCTATCGGTTTTTAGCTGTTTTGCTGCTGAAAAAGCGCCTGTAGAACCCAGCGGTTTTCTTCTCTGTCAGAGTACGGATAAAACTCTGGAGGCGGGGTGGAATGATTTTGAAAACGGGGACTATACCGCAGCGCTGCAAAAATTCAGCAAAGCGGCAAATAAATACCGGTATGACTGGAATAAAGGGTACGCTCAGGGATGTCAGGTTCTCAGATACCTGTATTTTACTGGAGAAATTCCCCAGGAACAGTTTTTTGCAGAAATCAAAAACGTCTATGATATATGGTATACGCATAATCCTGCTGATACAGCGCACCTTGTTCCGTATTATTATGATTGGAAAAACACTATGTTTGTTACTATATGGCAGATTTCTGGTGGTGATGTAGGTCAGTATGTGGAGTGGTGATATAGAAGTGAACACTTATACTAAACCTCGTTTAGAATGCAAAAAGTATATAGATGGATTGCTAGGCTCTATCGGTGTACATCTTTTTTTTATGCAAACATGTCTGCCCAGATATTTTACGATATGCTTTAACTTTTTATCTGTATACTCATATAAAAATGCGAAAAATTATTGAAAAAGGCGAATGTCGCTGGTAGGATATAAGTTAAAATGTGTATTATAAATTCTTGAGAAATGCCTGACAAACTACCTTTAATGCTTGAAGAAAGGAGAGAATGTATGGTTTATTTTATATAAACATATGTGAAATTACTTGGAGAAAAGACAATGAGTGAAGTGTATTTGAGAAAAGTTACAGATATGACGTCGAATACGATGACAAAGCCAATACGAGATGAAGTGATAAATCTTGCTACTTAGGTTGTATATGTGGGATTCTCGATTGTGATTTTGGCGATGTTATAGAATATGTAAAAGAGTCAAAATAAAGTAAGATAACTAAGAAATCAGAATTTCTTCAAAGAAATAGTTATGGCTGGTAGAGAGGTATTCATCTTGGGATAAATCGAACATAATTAGGGCAATATTTCATGATGTAAGGATGTGGTTCTTTATTGGAGTATGGACGTGTTAGCACAATACAAATGGTATTTCGTTTCGAATGAAATGCCATGGAGTCGGTATATCTCGATTGCACAATATCCAAACGACACTAAACTTTTGCAGATGTTGTCGGTTTTTACCACGAATTCTATGATGAGTACAAAAATTACTGAAGGAGGCAAAAGGAATGATAAGCGATAGAAAAACCGTTGAAGACGATTTCATGCGGTATCTTGCTGAACAAGTGTCTCCTGCACAGCTTTCGGAGCTTTATCAATGTTATTCTGAAATAGAAATTTTTTGTTTAAAAATAAAAATCCTGCAAAATCCACTGTTCGAGACAACAGATTTTGAAATTATTAAAAAAGTGCAACGCACCATTGAGCAAAATAAAATCTTTAGGATACCCCGTAGACGGAAAATAAATAAGATTGTTGAGGCAGGGCGGCATTACTATAACTACATAAAAAAAGGTCTTTACACTCGTATTATTGATGGAAAAAACGTTGCAGGTTGTAGCACCATTGAGTATGAAATGTCAAACCAAATTCTGCCCGATGTAGAAATGGGCGAGTCAGAAACTTCTATCACTGCATACACAAAAAACGAAAAAGATGAAAGGTTGTTGTACAAACATCCTACTGTATACAATCAAATCTATAATACTCTAAAAGCTTCTCATAAAAGTCAGAGAATAACAATTCGAGAGATATGTGAGTCCATTAACCATATCGCTTGTCAGGCTGTTGTTAAGGAAATTCTTGATAATGTGAGCTGGGTACAAAATATTGGGGATTCTTACATTTTTTCGGAAAACACTTCTGTCGTCACAGCAGATACCTTTGATACGGAGAGTTCACATAGGCAGAACACAACTTTTGAAATTGATTTTCATACGGACTTTGACTTGGCGTACACCAAGCCGGAGCGGTTTAGTTACTTTGGCCAGGATAAAGAGACAGGTAATTCCTGGCAAACTCTCTATGTCAATGTAATGGCTACAGTAATTGAAGATTATCTTCGTATGTTTCGACCGGGAATGTCTTTCGCGCAAAAATCTGGCCGAATCGAACTTGCGAGTGATGATAATTACAGTTTTATGATTGCTCCTAAACCTATACCAGGAACCGCATATATGCTGGAAACCAATTTGAGTGCAAACGATATTGCGGCAAAAATCCGCTATGTCTTGGACTTGTGTAGTGTGGACTACGAAAATATTGCTATCACATATAGAAAAAAAGAGAAGGAAACTTTTGAACAAGTCCATCAAAGAAAGTCGTTTGAAAACGATGCGATTTGTGAGATAAATAGCAGAAGCTTCTCTCGCTATCTATCTGAAAAACTGAACATGGCTGATGCCACCTGCCGGAGCTATGCTTCTGCGATAAACAATTGTGAGGCATTTGCCCAAGAACACCAACTGGCCTCCTGGCAGCTTTACGCAACGGACAAACAAACGGCACAGGAGACAATTCAGTCGCTCTTAAGCAATGCGGATTTTCTTTCCTACAATGCAAGGCAGCACAACCGTTTCCGTGCAGCCATACAGAAATTTCTCGGATTTATTGGCTCAGACCTGACTTGGACTGCACCTGCAAAGGACGATTCGGAACCGGCAGAAACCTACAGAGATGAAGGCTATGAGGAGGTTCTTAGGCAATACTTTAAGAAGGGATTCCGCATGGATTCGCCACTTGAGATACGCAAATTCAAGAGATATTACACGGCAACCCATGATAGAGAGCTAACTGATCCTGATGATGACATTAGCAAAAAAATCAAGCAGCTCTGCATTATTTACGAGGGAAAAGCATTTCTCCCGGATGTCATGTTGAGCGAAGAACTAAAGGACGAATTGCTAAATTACATTGAGTCTGCCTTTGCGGACGGTAAAGCCGCTATCTACTATCAAGCGATTTTTGCGGAATTTTCCGATGCGTTCTTGGACTACCATATCCACGATGCTGATATGCTGAAGTCGTACCTGACTTTTATAGGAGACGGCAGATTCTTCATCAACAGAAGTTTTATATCGAAGACGCCAGATGTCAGCATGGACCCGCTATCTGAAGTTCGTTCTTGCTTGCAAGACTATGGCAGACCGGCGACTTATGATGAAATTTTTGCTGCTCTGCCGCATCTCCCGCAAAGTAAGATAAAGTTTATTCTTGCCAGCAATGTTGAATTCGTCAACAACGGCCGCAGCGAATACTTTCACGAAAGTATCGTCCATTTGTCCGATGAATCACTGGACGGAATTGCCGAAATTATCCAGAGAACCATTGACGAGAAAGATTTTATTGGCGGCAATGAGCTCTATGATGCAATCCGTGCGAAATATCCCTATATCATAGATGAGAATCACGCCCTCTCTATGTATGGATTCCGGGATGCGCTAAAGGCAAAATTAGGCGATAAATTTTCCTTCAAGGGAAATATTATCAGCCGCTCGGGGCAGGAACTTTCGATGGCAGATGTGTTTGCAAAATATGCGAGAAGTCATGATACTTTCACGCTGTCCGAGCTTGAGAGTTTGGCAAACAACCTCGCAACTCCCATATATTTTGAGGCGATTTACGAAAATAGCCTGCGAATCAGCCGAGATCAGTTTGTAGCAAAAACTGCCGCTCATTTTCCCGTTGAAGCAATGGATGAGGCTTTGGATCGTATCTGCATGGGAAAGTATATTCCTCTGCTGGAAGCGACAAACTTCGGCGCATTTCCCTATGAGGAATTCCCTTGGAACATCTTTTTGTTGGAGCATTATGTGGCGAGCTACAGTCAAAAATATATGCTTCTGCACAGCAGCTTTAATGGGACCGAATGTGCTGGCGCAATCGTCAAGCGTTCTGCAGGTATTGACAGCTTCGATGACTTAATCGTTGACTTATTGGCAAACAATCAAATAGAGATGAAAAAAGCCCCCGTGCTTCAGTTTTTGAGTGACAAAGGGTATCTTGCCCGCCGTAGATACTCAGAAATAGAATCGCTTATTATCAAGGCGAACGCACAAAGGCAAAGGAAGGACACCGACTAATATGTACTCATACACTTGGGATGCCGAGACGGGTGGATTGCTGCTAAACAGTTCCCCACTTTCCTTTAGCAAGGAACCCCGTCCGGTGTATTATAAAGAACTGGATATTCTGGGATTTGACCGGTATTGGAATTATGCAAAGAATGACTCTTACCCATATATGTGGGCGGAGGCCAACAATTATTTCTACCGGGGCCAGCAGGTTGCCAAGACAAAAGGCGGAAGTCTTTACACGGCACCCGAAATCGTCATTTTGGATGACCCAGAACCAAATGGACAACCTCTCCGCTTTGTTGATATCCCTGCAATGGTTGAAAAGAACCGGGATCTGTTGGAGAAACTGGCCGCAGAAACAATTAAAAAAATATACAACACTTATGTAGACTACATGGATCGAGTCGATGTCTTCTATGTGGCGTTCAGTGGTGGTAAGGATAGCGTAGTAGCCCTCGATCTGGTGCAGCGGGCTTTGCCGCACAACAAGTTTAAGGTTCTATTCGGTGATACTGGAATGGAAGTCCCAGACACATACAAAATAGTTGAGCAAGTTGAACGGAACTGTACGGAATCTAAAATTGAATTTTTAAGAGCAAAGTCTGATTTCGACCCGGAATTTACATGGAGACAATTTGGCCCACCAGCACAAACAATGCGTTGGTGTTGTAGTGTGCATAAAACTACACCTCAAATTATCTTACTCAGGGAGTATACCAATAATCCACATTTTAGAGGAATGGCGTTCACAGGCGTTCGTGGAGATGAAAGTGCATCTCGTAGTGAATACGAGGGCGTTAGCCACGGAGAGAAAGTGCGTGGACAGTATAGTTGCCACCCAATCCTTGAATGGAACTCCGCCGAATTGTTTTCCTATATCTATGAGAGACAACTCCTGATAAATGATGCTTATAAAAAAGGAAATAGCCGTGCAGGATGTCTTGTGTGCCCGTTAGCCGCATCGAAGAATATGTATTTTAAGGAACAAGCATACAGCTGTAGTGATAAGGGATATCGGACAACCACAACATTCAATAATATTATTCTGGAAACAACCTCCAAAGAGCTGTCTACTCCGAGCGCCGTCAAGGAGTTTATGGACATTGGTGGATGGAAAGCACGAAGAAGTGGAAAAGAATTATCATTCGCTAAAAGTTATACAAATGAATCATTTGAACAAGGTGTACTTACAATTCAAGTATCTCGTATAGAAACTGATTGGAAGCAGTGGATTAAAACAATTGGCAATATAACATTTCTGGAGAATGGTAATGTCGAAGTACTTTACAGAGATAAGTTGTATCACATTGAGATTGCCGAAAATGCCAACGGACTAACTGCCACAGTTGTTATAGGGACAAATACCCAGAAAGACATTTATTTTATGTCAGAATTGAAGACTGTGTTCAGAAAGACCGCATATTGCATTGGCTGTAGAGTATGCGAGGCAAATTGTCCACATGGGTTTATTTCTATGAAGGATGGCCATGTAACAATCGATGACCGATGTGTAAAATGCAAAAAATGTCACGATGTATTCCATGGTTGCTTAGTAGCCAACTCGTTGCGATTACCGAAAGGAGAAAAGAAAATGGGGAGCATTGACAGGTATGGAAATATGGGTATTGAACTCGATTGGGTTAGGTCGTATTTCAAATTAAAGGATGAATTTTGGACTTCTCCTCACAGTCTTGGGACCAACATGGTTAAAAACCTCAAGAGCTTCTTGAACGATGCCGAAGTTACTGTTAAATCTAAATTTGCACCCTTTGGTAAAGTTATTGATAATATTGGAATAGAGAGTTCCGATGCTTGGGCGTTGATGCTTTGCAATTTGACATACACCTCGGAGTTTAATTGGTGGGTCAAAAACATTGATTTTTCTACAGCACAAACCCCCGATACCATTTATGCAATGCTGGATGACTCAATGAGTAAAAATTCTCGTTCACACATTGTCTCCGCATATAAGAACATCCTGATTTCTATCCCTCAATTAAGCAACGAAATTGGTTTGGGTGTCTGTGACTACACGCTAAAAAACGGAAAGCGTTTTTGGAATAGCGTGGTTCGCATCCCTTGGAAAAATCCGAATCCACTTGTCATTCTTTACAGCTTATACAAATTCGCCGAGGCTTGTGGGGATTATCACCAGTTCACCTTGTCTCGGCTCTTAAATCATGACATCGAGAGTGATGGTGTTAGTCCTACTGAGATTTTCGGACTGGATCGCAATCAGATGGAAAAGATTCTTAACGGCCTGACTATCAACTATCCAGACTTTATCAATGCCAGCTTTACGCTTGATCTGGATAATATCACACTCAACAGCGAAAAAACATCCCAGGATGTGCTGAGTCTGTTCTAAGGAGGAAGAAACAATGCCGATGTTGGAAAAATACCGTCATTATTTCGATATTGACCCAGATTATTTTCCTGCCGTAAATGAAGCGGTCATTACGAAGAACCCAGAAGTGTGGAAAAAATTCTTCCCCCACGAGACCTTTGTGAAACTTCTGAAGAACACAATCAGTGTCCTTGAGCGTAAGCAGAAACTCTGCCTGTGGGTGGAGGGAGCCTACGGTACAGGCAAATCTCACGCTGTCCATACCCTAAAGAAGTTACTGGACTCCAGTGAGGAAGAAACTCGTGAATACTTCCAAAGGCACAAGTTGGATAATGATCTGTGCAATCGCTTCCAGGCTGTGAAATCCAGTGGTCGCATTTTGACAGTCCATCGCTACGGCTCTGCTACCATTCGCAGCGACCACAACCTTGTTTTTGCTATCCAGGAGAGCATAGAAAAAGCGCTTGTCGATGCCGGAATTGAAAACAAGGGTGGAAACGCACTAAAAGAGGCCACTATCACATGGCTTTCCGATAAGGACAACAAAAATTATTTCAACGGCCTGATTACGGGTACATACTCTAACCTGTTCGGTGGAGATGATGCCGATACTGTAATTGAAAAATTACGCACTTTTTCTGGCGATGCGCTGGCAAAGGTTATGGACAACATCTTTAAGGTAGCCGATGAGCGTCAGGTAAAAGCTCTCTCGTTGAGCGTAACCGATTTGAGCAACTGGATTCGTGAAGTGATTCAGGCAAACAGCTTGAAAGCTATTGTCTTTATGTGGGATGAGTTTACTGAATACTTTTACAACAATGCCCGCAATCTCACTGGATTCCAGGAGCTTTGTGAAATCAGCGAAACCGATCCCTTCTATTTCGTGCTTGTCACCCATGTTACCCAAGGTTTGTTCCATGAGCGTGATCAGGACTTCATTAAGCTGAACGGACGCTTTGTCAGTCCGCACAGCTTAATCAGTCTACCTGAAAATATCGCATTTCAGCTCATGGGTGCAGCTATGGAGAAAAACAAAGATGAAGCCGTGCTCGAAGATTGGGAGCTTGCTCTCGGAGACCTTACCGCCAGAACACAGGAATCCCGCAAGCTGGTGAAGTCGGTAGCCCGCATTACCGACAAAGAGATGGTGGATATCCTCCCTATACACCCCTATGCTGCCCTGCTCTTAAAACACATCTCCTCTGCGTTTGATTCCAACCAGCGCAGTATGTTTGACTTTATCAAAAATGACCGTGGGGATGAAATTAAAGGCTTCCAATGGTTTATTGACAATTTCGGGCCGGAGGATGATAACCCGCTACTCTCTGTTGATATGCTTTGGGAATTCTTCTATGACAAAGGCAAGGAATATCTGGCGCACGATATTCGCTCTATTCTTGACTACTACAACCGTGCCGGGAATCAACGACTTGATTCTGACCAAAAACGAGTTCTGAAGACGGTTCTTCTGTTGCAAGCAATTTCCCAATACGCCGGCGACTCTGTTGAACTGTTTATTCCCAATGAAAAAAATCTCGACAATGCGTTTGAAGGAACTGACATGGAAGGCTCCGCAGCGAGATGTGCTGAACAGCTTGTTAGAGAGAAGGTGCTATTCTCCAAGTCCCTCGGTGGTGGAAAATTCCAGTATGCAGCCTACAACCATGAAGACGAAATTGATGTAACGCCTTTTGAGGAGCAAATTGACCGAAAAAGCACTTCTGCTTTTATTACGGAGGAACTCGCTGATCGAACTCGAATCATTGACGCTATTACCCTTGGAGGTGCCCTTAAGCTCCGCTATGAGCTACGCTTTGTTTCTGCTTCCGACTTCGATTCTACGATCAAGCAACTTCGCAACACGGAAGAAAAGTATGAAAACAAGATTGTTGCCGTAGTATGTTTCGCAAAAGATGATGCCGAAAGCGTTGTCCTGGGTAAGAAAATCCACGATGCCCTTTCTGCCGGAACTTACAACATGGTTTTTATTGATGCCAGCCGAACCCCGTTTGGTGCGGATGGATACGGCGTATATCGTCACGATATGGCGTTATCTATGTCCCAGCAAGGAAAAGACCCTGCATTAGTTACTCAGTATGCCAACAATGCAAAGGATTCGTTGAAAAAATGGAAAACCCGCATTGTTGCTGGTGAATTCATGGTTCACACCGCCGATAAGCCGGATGGTGAGCGGGCTACTACGCTTGACGCTCTGTACGGGCTTCTCGTAGAAATCAACAAGAAAAAATTTGTGTCCTGTCTTGAGGGTTCTTACAATGTAATCGCCAATATGTATACACCAAGCAGCCTGAAGCAAGGTGTTGAATGTGCTTTCAACGAGAAAACTGCCGGAACCTTCCTGTCTGGCAGTCCTGCCACAAAGTTGGAAACCGCTCTTGACGGTGCATGGAAGGTGCCTGAATACTGGGTTTCCAAACCTCATCTTTTGATTTCTAAAATCAAGGTGTGCGTTGATGGAATCATAAATGATGGATTCCAGAACGGTGGTGGCCGTGTATCAATTAAGAAAATTTATGATGTTTTGAAGGCTGCACCCTACGGTTTTATGCCCTGTAATCTGTCTGCATTTATTCTGGGCTTTGTGCTTAAAGAGTACGCTTTCGGGACATATAGCTGGAGCGATGGACTCACCAACGATGTTTTGAATGTCAACAAGCTCAAGGAAATGATTGATGAGGTCATTCGTCTCGAAATTACACCGAATCCTCGTTACAAAGACAAGTATATTGTTGCGATGACCCCTGCAGAGAAGGCTTTCAATGAAATTACTTCTGTAGCATTTGGTATTCCGCTCAATATGTGTACCTCTGTTCCGAACACAAGAGAACGCATCCGCAGTAGGATGAAGGAATTTTCGTTCCCTATTTGGACTTTGAAGTACATTCTTAAGAAAGAGACGCTTCAAACAGAAACCGCTGTGCTGTCTGAAATCATCGATTCTTTCTGTGGGATTGCCAACAGTAATAACATGGGAGTCGGGACGACTGACAGCGATATTGCCATGGCAATCGGGAATCTTGCCCTCACTAACGGAAATGCTGCAAATGATTTGCAAAGCATTTTGACCAAAGAGAAGTGTACCCAAGGCATGGCTGCCTACCTTGAAACTTTTGAAAATGGTACTCTTGTCTCCCTTGCTCAAACCGTCGGCGATGGAGGTCAATACATCAATGTCCTTCGCAAAAAGTTTGATGCAGATGCAGCAAACTGGGTGTGGAATGTCGAAACCGCACAACAGAAAATCCGTGAGGTTATTCTGGAGTATCAAATTATTGTAGAAAGCAATAAGATTATCTCTAAAAGCATCTCTTATGATGCGACCATACGGGAATGGTGTGACAAGTGTGGATATATTCGCATCTCCTATGCGGCCGCCAAAAACTATCTCGATGAGTTAGGACCATTCCTCGGGATGCTCTATACCCTGAAAAAGGCCGGAACTCTGTTGGATTCCCAGAAGCAAACCTTCTTGGAACTCGTTCAGGCTAATGAAAGCACATTCCGCAATTTCTATAATAACCAGGTTGATTTTTTTAAGCGTGTATGCGGATACTATCTTGATGATCTGTCGGACGATGAAATTAAGGAAGTATTTGCCACAATGCCCGCCGGTTCGTTCACCTACGAAAAAGCGGACTATTTGAACCAGGTCGAGGCCAAAGTTGCCGCCTATAAAGAGGGACAGAAAAATACGCAGTTAAAGAAGCTGTGGAGAGAGAAAACCCGAACAGAGTCTCCCCGGGATTGGTCGAAAAAACACAAAATGCCCATTTTGTGTCTTGTTCCAGACAGCGAGGTGGCGAAGGCAAAAGCCGCATTTGGTGCTGTCAATCGTCCAAAGGCCGATGAGCAGGCAATTGACCGTGCAATGGAGTACTTTGCTTCTGCAAAATTCTTTGACTTGCTGGATGATGCCGCAGCTTTGGATAAAGCGTTTCAGAGCAGCATTATTGGAAGCTATTCCGTCATGCTGACGAATATTCAAGAAGTAAAAGATTATCTTGACTCTCACATCACAGCAGAGCCGTTTGATTGGTTTGGCCTTCCTGAAATTGAGAAGAAGCTTCGCCAGATGGCGGAAGCAAAATACAATCAGGGCGGTTGTGACCGTGCTCTTGCCAAAATTGATGAAATGGATATTGCTGATGTGAAGAAGTATCTAAAGGACCTCATTCGGGATAACATGGTTGTTGGCATGGAGATCATCAAAGGGAATTAAGGAGGTGCAAAATGACCATCCAGGAAGTCATTAAAAAAATTGACCGTTATCTGAAAAAGGATAATGTCGAACCTCTTATTGTCGATGTTCAAAACAAGGCAGATTTGGACGCTATCATGCTTCATTACAAATTGCCCCAGAATGTCTTTTTGTGTGCTTCCGACACGGAGTTTTGTAAAGCAGACGAATTTCCTATAATCCCGAACATTCTCGAGCGCCTTGCCAACGAAAACAGTAGCTTTTTTGTTAGTGAAATTTCGAGTTTCTTCATGTTAAAAGGCGAAAAGGCATTGATGCAAGAATTAAAAGAACTTCTATCTATGAGTATTGCTGGTCATGCGGTAATTCTCACCTTTCAATGTGCTGAATACCTGCGTAATCTTATCAATAATGACCGGCGTTTTGGTGGAAGAGTTTGTATTTTGGGTGGAGAAAAATCTGTTCGGCCGAGACTTGTTTTTACTGAAGAAGGTATTAAACTCACGGGTAAAAGTGAGACGGTAAAAGGGCTTCGAGGCTTAGCTAAGGCGGTGGAATCAGCCGCCGCAGAAGTGTTATACATCGAAACCCACAAAAGCAAAGACAGTTATCCATTTTCTCTCTATGCAATTTCAGACCTGAAGAATCCTTACGAGGTTTTGTGCCACCTGGATGGAATAACAGCTGGATTGGCAGAAGGTTATGGCAGCAAAGAAGAATGGCAGTATGCTCTGGCAGAATTTCAAAAGTACCCTTCGTGGCAACAGCTCATTTCTGCAAAAATAGGGAGTATTTACAATCTGGATATTGTTATCTCTACCTACCAGCAAAATAGTGCAGATAAAAAATGGCTTTGGTTGTATTTTATTGGGCTCAAACTGTTCCATGCGGGCAATGACTCGTACTTAAACAAGGCAATAGAGGCAGCTTCTTCCCCGGCAGGGCTCGTTCACAATTTGTATCGCACTATTTTAGAAGTCGAGCCAACAGATAGTATATTTGCGGCCATATATGAACGCAGAAAAGCACACTTGAATGCCATTGGTAACCCGCTCGATGAAGTTAATAATTTTTGCAAGATTGTCCAGAGCAAGGGAAAGTATGCGCTCTACTATCTAACAGACAATACTATTCAGGAAAAAGAGCTTATTTTCAAGTTGCTGGATAGATACAGTGAAGACTTTGACAGAACTGAACTTTTTAGTGTATTGGAGCGCATCTATCCTGACCTTCACGCTTACCTGACACCATACCGTTTCAAAAATGAATTGCTTGACAGTTATTTTCAAGAGTATAAATACCAAAAGGTTGTCAACAAGATTTTCCCGAACTTCATGGAGCTCGTTGAGAAGCAGGCAGTCGATAGAGATTACAATATCATTCTTCGGCCCAGGAGTTCTGTGATTGAGGGAATCGATGTAACAAACGCTCAGACCTATTTCACTGATGCATTGGGCGTTGAATATCTTGGCTATATTATGGCCAGATGTCATGCTCTCGAGTTGATGGCGAAAATCACAGTATGTAGATGTGAACTTCCCTCCATTACGAGCAGAAATAAGGAATTTTGGGATGTGTTATCCACAGAACAGTTCCCGATTATTACTGTTGATAAAATAGATAAAATCAAGCATCACGGTGAAGAAGGGTATGATTATAGTAGCGAGGATAGAAAGCTCCCAATTCATTTGATTCGCGAACTGGAGCTGATTGATGAGCTTTTAAGGAAAGTCAAAACAAAACTCACAAACGGGGACTATCAAAAGGCCATCTTAATCGCAGATCATGGTGCCAGTAGACTGGCAGTGATTCACGAGACTGAAAATTTATGGGAAATGGAATCAAAAGGAGAGCATTCAGGAAGATGCTGCCCTAAAAGCGAGATTGATATGAGGCCAGACAGTGCAACTGATGCTGAAGATTTCTGGGCGCTTGCCAATTATGACCGTTTCAGAGGAAGCCGGAAAGCCAATGTTGAGGCTCATGGTGGTGCAACATTGGAGGAAATTACTGTACCAATTATTGAGATTTCGTGCCTTAACTCTGCCATTGAAGTAAAGATAATGCCACTTGATTCGACAGCGATGTTTACCGGTGTCCCCGAAATTACCGTCAGCTTCCGCAAGAGGGCTGCAATTAAAGTATTCTCCACCGAAAAGTTGGTAGATGTCAGTGTTGTAATAGATGGTCATGTCTATGAAGCAAAGCCAATTGATGAAAATTTCTATGTTGTAGAGGAGATGGCCGAAATCCGCCGTGCGAAAACATACAGCGTAGATGTATGTGCTGGTGGGATGCCTGTGGCCACTGCCCTGCCTCTGAAAGTAAAGAAGGAAAGCGGCAGCGAAAAGAACATTCTATAAGGAGGGATACTCGTGACAGAAAAACTTAGAGATTGTTTTGATGAAATGGTCGTCTACAAGGATTTGAAGAAAAGCAACTTCTTTTCTGCGTTGGGCTTGCCATCGTTTTTAAGAGACTGGCTGCTTAAAAAGTTTGCAGATGATGAAGGAAATCTGGATATAGACGAGCTCACGGATTTCATCCACACCTATCTTCCAAATAAAGAAGAATGGATCAGGATTAAAGATAGAATTATTAACGACAATGAGCGTGTCAAAATTCTCACGAAAATTTCTGTGGATATTAGCATCAAAACAGGAGAAATAACATTTTCGTTGCCCGACTTTGGGTTAACAAACAAGGAAACCATGATTGATGTGTCCGTATGGGACCAATACCGTGGAGAATTGGTCAGCGGGCAAGAGGTTTGGGGCGTAGTTGAACTTGGCTATCGTCCTCCTGATGATACTGTGAAGCCTAAGATTCCCGGGAAAATTCGTCTTACGGGGTTTACAAATTTCTGCCCTTATACCATCGATCTTGATTACTATAAAGATGTGCGAAATGAATTTACAACTTCCGAATGGATAGATGTACTGTTGGGTGCAATTGACTATAATGCCGGTGGATATGAAAGTGAAGAACAAAAACTTTCGATGCTAACTCGCATCCTGCCTTTTGTCGAAAAGCGGCTTAATCTAATTGAGCTGGCTCCGAAAGGAACTGGTAAGTCCTATGTGTTTGGTCATGTAAGTAAATATGGCCTTCTAACAGATGGTGGAAAGGTAACTCGGGCAAAAATGTTTTATGATACTGCTCGGAAGACTCCCGGCTTTGTTACCGGACATGACTTTATTGCAATCGATGAGGTAAAGCTGGTGCAGTTCGGCGATGTGAACGAAATGCGATCCATCATGCAGGGATATATGGAGTATGGACAGTTTAACATCGGTGGCTATGAGGGGAAATCTGATGCGGGTATCATCTTCCTGGGTAACATCGCACAGGATAATATGGATGAGTGGCAGAATATGTTCTCCGAGCTGCCCTCACTATTTCAAGAAAGTGCATTGGTAGACCGAATCCATGGTTTCATCAAGGGTTGGGATATACCGAGAATGAATGATGATTTGAAACTGTCCGGCTGGGCGTTGAATTCAGAATACTTCTGCACCATTTTGCACGAGCTTCGCAATGATGTGAGCTACAGAGCGATTGTTGACCAAATTGTTGATGTGCCTGATAAGGCAGATACCCGTGACACGGAGGCTGTAAAGCGAATTGCAACAGCATATTTGAAGCTGCTATTCCCGAATGTGCGGAGCGCACAGGATATCAACCCCAAGAGATTCCAGCAGTATTGCCTCCGGCCTGCTGTTCGTATGCGGAAAATCATTAAACGGCAACTTGGGATTCTTGATGTAGAGTTCAAGGGTAAGGATGTGCCTTCCTTCTCGCTGAAGGAGATTTCATATGAGAACTGATTGCATTATTTGTGGACAAAAGAACCTCAGCAAAAATACTGTTGGCATCAACAAAAAGCTCTTGGGTGAAGATATAGAGAATTTCTTCTGCATGGATTGCCTTGCGGAGTATCTGGGATGTACTGTCGAGGAATTCCTTGAGAAAATTGAGGAGTTCAAAGAAGAAGGATGTAAATTGTTTGAGTGAGGTGGGATTGTGAAGCGATTTATTTATGCTGACAATGCAGCTACAACACAATTGGATATGGATGCTTTTGAGGCAATGAAGCCATATCTTTTAGGAGAGTATGGTAATGCTTCACAACCTTACTCATTTGCGAGAACGGCGAAAAAAGCACTGAAGAACTCGCGAGAAACAATTGCTCAATGCATCGGTGCTGAACCCGAAGAAATATTTTTCACCTCTGGTGGTACAGAAAGTAATAACTGGGCTATAAAAGGAACCGCATTTTCTGACTCTGCCAAACATGCTTTCATAACTTCAGTCATTGAACATCATGCGATTCTGCGTCCATGTGCTGATATAGAAAGTATGGGGTATCCTATATCCTATCTCCCTGTTGATTGTACTGGCACAGTGAATGATGGAACTCTGTCAGAATATATCAATTCAAATATTCGATTGGTTTCCATCATGACAGCAAACAACGAGATTGGCTCTATTCAGGATATTTCTACTTTAGCTGCTATTGCACATTCCTGTGGTGCCATATTTCATACAGACGCTGTTCAGGCAGTTGGGCATATTGAGATAGATGTGAATTTGCTTGGTGTAGATATGCTTTCTGCTTCTGCTCATAAGTTTAATGGCCCAAAAGGGATAGGCTTCCTGTATGTTCGAAAAGGGACGCCACTGGTGCCATACGCAAGTGGAGGTGGCCAGGAACACTACATGAGAGCCGGAACGGAGAATGTTGCATCGATAGTTGGTATGGCCACTGCATTAAAAAAGAATGTGACTGCAATGAAAGATACAACGTCACATTTAGCTTTGCTGGAAAACAGATTGCTCGTAGGGTTATCAAATGCAAATATACAATTCTCCCGAAATGGGAGTAAGGTACGTATCCCCGGAAATTTAAGCCTCTCGTTTCGTGGCTATAGCAGTGAAGCCCTTTTGCACCGATTAGATTTAATGGGAATTTGTGTTTCTACCGGCTCTGCTTGTAATGGCAAAGAAACTCAGATATCTCATGTATTACGAGCTATTGGACTGGAACCGGATCTGGCAAAGGGAACTATACGATTGTCGTTTGGAAAAAATAATTCTGAAAATGATGTTGATATTATTATTGAATCACTTCAACAAATTTTGGGGTAACTTTATTTATAGAGGATACTCTTTAATAAGATACCCATAACGTATTTAAGAAAATTGCATACCTAATCTGCTCGATTATATCATCTGCGATTGGGATTTAATCCACTGTCCGATATTAAACTATTTAATATTTGCTGTTTTCTAACATACTTTCATTCTCCAATTTTCAAGTGTTTAAGTTACGTTTTTTGTATTTTCTACTATTAGGGAACATCTGTGATGTGCCTTTTCCCTGACTATTGGCAGAGAATAGTTAGGGAAAAGAGTCTGCCATCAGTATAGAACTTTTTTTACATCAGTCCGTCTATGTCCGCTATTTGTGGCTTCAATACACTCTCCAATCAATCCCACCAGAAATACCAGACCGTGGACTGCCGCAATATATCTGCCAGAGCGCCAACGGTTGTTTCTTGCTGACTCTGGTCAATCACATCGGGACAGAATCCATATAACTCTGCCGCCGTATTCAGAGCTTTATCTGAGGGAACAGGGAGCGAAAGACTAAATTCCAGTTCATCATGGGTCATAGCGGCAGGGACAGCGCCATACTGCTCAAACCAGTATTTCGCTGCCGCCATCAGCTCAGGTGTATTGGGGCATTCGTTCCAGCCGCCGAAAGGCAGATAGGCAAAGATCTCCCATGGGTTCTGTACCGGAATTTTGGCCAGAATGAGAGGGTAGGTCATATTGTTATCAGAATTCCAGTAACTTGAAAAACGGCTGTTCTCATATCCGCCCTCCATCTTGCCCAGTACTTCTTCATCCCAGTCCATATCGTCATCCGCTGCTTCTTCTTTTCGCTGGCCGATCAGTTCCTCCAGAACCGTCTTTCCGTCCTTTATAGGCGCGGCAAGTATTTTTTTCCGGTATTCTGTTACCTTGGCCGGGTCAAAGGCATAATCATCCCTGCCATCACTGTCCGGGTCGGAATTCATAATCAGGCATTCCCACAGGATTGCATCATCTGCCTTAATCAAAACCGGCACAAATCCTTCTTTGACACTTTCCCGTCTGGCATAGCTGTATGCCGACATAATGGGATCATCGTCCGCCATCGAAGGAAAATAGGTACATTCGCAGTCCAGATATTTCATCATGGCTTCTGCAAGTTCAGAAGGCTCCAGAGTGTCCTTATCAAAACTTTGTCCCTGCCAGTTGGTAAACCGTTTTTCAATAACTTTCGCCATGGCCTGATAATAGTTCTCATCAAAGGGAATAAACAGATATGCCTCATCCTGGAACTCTTCGGAATAATAGCGCTCTGCGCCAAAATATTCCAAGGCATAGTTGTCAATATCACTGGGGAAGTAAGGGCTGTCCGCCTCCCCATAGTAGTATCCGGCAAAGGCCGCGCCCTCCTTATTGAACAGCGCACCAAAGAGCTGCCCATTCAGCTGATCCCGGATAAAGCCGCGCAGATCGGCGCTGCTCAGATCTGCCATAAACGGCTGTACCTGCTCCCAGTACCGCTCCATAAATTCTACGCTCATCAGGTCATGTTCCATGCACCAGCGCAGATAGATTGCCATGTGGTTATAAGCGCTCAGTTCATCCAGCGGCAGACCTTTTTCCTGAATGGATTCAAGATGCCAGGCGGCATTGTCCATTTCTTCAATATAGTCGCTTTCATCATTCTCGCCGTCAGGGGTGCCTCTGGTGATGGCATTCTGGCGGGCGGGATTGACCACAAAACTGATGCCTGCCATCTTTTCAAGCAGGGCGTCCGCGTCATGTTCCATCTTATATTCCATCTCATTGTGATAGAGCGGAATCACCTGATAGAAGTTGACCTCCTCGCCGCTTGGCAAAGTGCAGACTTCGCCGCCTGTCCAGACAATATCCTGCGGACCCACCAGAAGTGCGCCGCAGAGTGTCGTGTTCTTTGCAAACGGTGATTGTTTTTCCATCGTGTGGCCAAAGCCCAGCCATGTATCGTTAGAAATGGGCAGACGGGCCAGCACTTTTAAGAGGCCAATAGGCCAGTACCACCGCTCATCCTTTAGGGATTCCTCATCCAGTTTCCAGTCCTTTGGCAGGGCGATGGCAAGCTCCGCCCGCTCCAGCTTGTATTCCGCCAGTTCCTCCGGCACATTCATCCGGTGAGCACCCATGCCCATCGTCACAAGTGTGTAGTAGTCTTTCTCCTCAGACGGCTGAACGACACAGATGTCCACATGGATGTCCGGAGAAACCAGTTCATGGAACACAGTCTCAAACTCGCCAAAGGTATTTTTGATGTGCTGCTCTATCGCAGACATCTCATCCTCCGTATAAACTTCTGGCGTGTTATTTTCCGCCGAGGACCAGATGGCATCCGTCTTTGTACCATCCGGATTCAGGAAAATCTCGAAATATTGATTTTCTCCCGGCTGCTGGTATACAAGCCCAATGCGGTGTGTCTGGTCTATAAGCACCGCTTGCAGAGTTCCCTCTGGCTCCCCCTCAGGTGTGTGTGTCAGCCATTCTCCGCTGTCCAGCTGTTCTTTGAGCTGCCGCAGCCAGTCACTTCCCATCTTGGAGAGTCCGGCCTCGTTCATACGGAAAGAGAGTTCTACAATATGTTCTTTTACCGGGTATTGTAATTCACAGCAGGGGGAATTTTTCTCATAACTATACTGCTCCGGGCGGAACAGCTCGTAAAATTCGGAAAGTCCCGCTTTGTCTACTTGAATACAGGCCAGAGCTCGTTGTTTTTCATCCGCGTCCTCACCAAGCCCCTGCTGAAGCATTTGGTCGGCATCGGGGTAGATGAGGTGGCACAGCATCTGTTCCAGAGTTGCTCCGGCGGTAATCTCTTTTTGCAAGGTCAGAAACTCATAATCGCCCGGTTCCAGTTTTAATCCTTGCTTGACCGCATCAAGCGCGCCGGTTTTATTACCAAAATGAGCCCGCAGCTTGCCCACTTGCAGCCAGATCCAGGGATAGTCCGGTTCTTCTGCGGCACCCTTTTCCGCGTAGCTGAGAGCTTCTTCCAGTCTGCCGCAGTACATCAGCGCGACAGAATACCGGTAGTACCAGGTAGCGCAGCCCGCGGCATTTTTCTCCGAATCCTTCATCCACTCTGCCGCTTGGTAGTAGTGAATATAGTCATCCAGATTGTTGCAGGCAAAGGCGTACCACAGGGCGATTTGCAAATCCTGATGAGCCTGTTTTTCGCTGAATCTTCTTTCTTCTACGCCGCTTTTGATAAAATCTTCCAGCCATTGAAGCATTTTTCCAAAGTAACCGGAAGTTCCTTCATCAAATGATTTCAGTATTTCAATATCCTCCGCCGAGAGCAGAGAGCCTGTTTCCTCATAAATATGAGGCTCTATTTCTTTTTCCTCCAGTAAAGGCACTCCGCCCACATCCCGCCTGAAAACGTGGAAGTGCGCATAAGGCAAGTTGCTTTCTTTAAAGAACGCCTGCGCCGCATCTAAAACAGCGGATAAATCCCAGGCGATAAAATCCAGATATCCATGGTATAACCCGGTTGCTCCTCCAAGGAAAGTCACGGCTTGTGTTCCGGCTTTGTTCAAAATCGCTTCTTGCAGTGTATCCCTGAAGTTCAGAATGGCCTGGCCTCGCTCCTCACCGCTAAAGCCTTCTAATGGGTAGCAGAGAAAGCCCGGCGTAATGCCGTCCTTGTGGTATTCGTCGGCCATATCACTGCGGGCGGACATGTAGTCGTTGATGAGCACCGGCAGGCGGCAGATACCGGTATAGACATCCAGCCGCCAGTCTGCTTGCGGATCTTTTACCGGTTCCAGTTCATAGGCAAGATAACTTTTTTCAAGATAGTCGCTCCCATCCCGCCACAGGGTAAGTCCCATGCTTTGCAGAAGTTCCGGTAATTGAGTAAGGAGCTTAGCCGGCTCGTCTTTTGGCTGAGCATACACATCAAATCCGGCAACAAAGGCGATAGAGGAGACCTCTCCGATTGTCTGGTCGATCAGCATGGAGAGCGCCCACCAGACCCGGTCTGTATTCTCTTTTAAGAGCGGCGAGAGCTTTTCACAGTAAAGAATCAGGCTCACTTGCTGATTCTCTGTTTTCTCTGCCCACATCTGTACATCCTCAGCCTGGACTTTGATATCTCCGGCCCGCAGTTCAAAACCCTCACAGGGCTGACGGCCTACCCAGATGTTCCAATGCTCCAGTACCGATTCCGGGGCCTGCTGCTGAAAGTACACTAACGGGAACAGGCGGGAACGAAGTCCTTCGGCACTGAGAATCAGTTCATATTTTTCGCCATTAAACCCCAGCTCAAAGGAAGTATCACGCAGGGCAGTTTTGAGTGCGTTCCCGCATTTTTCAATCAGTTCTTCGCCGCGCTGGTGCGTTTTATCGGTATTCATGATCTGGCGCAGTTCCGCCTCAATCTGAGAAAAGGCTTCCCACGCTTCCTGTGTCCTTTCCCGGAAGTTTTTTTCAAACCGGGGCAGTGCCAACCGCCGGCGGCAATCGTCTATATACTCTTGGGTGTCTTTGTCTCCGGGGCGCGCTTTCAGGGCTTTTTCAAAGTAGCGCAGTGCGGGGCCTTCTTCATCCAGATAATAATAAGCAGAAGCAATCCGGTAATTCCAGCAGTGATCTTCGGCAAAATATTCCTCATGAGGAGCCAGAAGTTCCAGCGCCTTTTCAAAAGGCTCCCGTTCTTCTATATCTGCAGCGGCAATATATGCTTTGGCCAGTTCGCTGTCCAGTTCCGGGGTGCGTTCCCCGGCAGGAATCGCTTCCAGAGTGTCGATTACCTTCTGCACTTCATCCTGTTCAAACCATTGCTGGCATTGTTCCATTAAATCCATATCATGACCTCCTTTTTTTTTGCTTTAGTCGGAATAGATTTTTCTAATAAGCAGAGCTTGTAATTTCAAAACTAAAATTCATATCTGTATTTATGGTGGCTTCTTCATTTGTGGCTGGTTGTATCACAAACTCAAATGTAGGTTCATAGTCCCCGTCCTGCAAGGTTTCTCCACCCAAAATCTCGATATGATACCAGCCATTTGCAAGCTCAATCATCGGCTTCTTATGCACTCTATAGTAAGAAATCAGATCTTTCACCTTTTCAGGCGTAAACTGTTCCAATATTGGCCATGTAAAAAGCATCAGCATATTATGATCTACTTTGAGGGAATAGCCACTTTTTCTAAGCTGCAATCGGTTTCTTTCTTTGCACAGCTCCGGTCTATCACCAGAGAGATTGAACAATATGGTATAGGGATAGTTTTCAATACCGGTCATTGGGATTACAATTCCTTCGGCAAATACCCTGTCGCCGCTTTCGTTTGTGGTAAACTCCATCGCTAAATCATCTGAAAGATGATTTGCCTGCTTCCAGTCCTCCAGCAACAAAATGTCACCAAGGAGAAAATAATTAACAAGATCGTTTAATACTTCCGTAAAACTATATATCATCCATTATGCCTCCCTTACAATCCTGTCCGTTGCCAGCCGTCCAGCCGCTCCTGCACCGCGTCAATCATCCAACCCTCGCCCACGCGCTTCATGAGAAAGCGGCGGTCAAAGCTGGTATTTTTCTCTCTGGTGTAGATGTAGAGCTTGTTCTTAGTAATCTGCTCCGCGTCAAGGAATTCTTCCCCGTTGTATGAGCCCTGGGCGCTGTATGAGAGGGCCAGAGGCCGATAGCCCAGACGGGGCTTTTCGCTCACATACTTCTCCCAGATTGCCAACAGGCGGGGAACTGCCTCGGCATCTTCAAACCCGGCCTGCTCCATGTACTGCTCCCATTCTGTCATCTCGGCAAAGAAGGCTGATAACACTCTGCGGCATTCCGCCGCTGCCTGCTCATCCAGCTGGGCGGACTTTTTGGCCTTTTCCCGCTGGAGCTGGGAGAAGCGTTCCATTTGCTCGTTGGTAAATTGCACATGGGCCACCGGCTCGATGCGGTTGTTACCAACGATAGCCAGCAATCCATCATAAGTAACAGCAGTGTGGTCAATCCAGATATGGGAGAGCTTGGGGATGGAGGCTGCTTGGAGCAGACCGGCATCATCCAGCCCGGTGTGGTCAAGGGTCAGCAGGTCCAGCTTACAGCTTTGCAGGGCGGACAGGCCGCTTCCGTCGATCCCGGCGTTTCCGGTCAGCAGCAGGATGCGCAGCTTGGACATGGCGGAAAAAACGGGGAAACAGGCGTCGGTAAGCGCGCCGTTCTCCACGCCGAAGTTGACCATACTTTTATGCTCGGCAAAGGGGGCAAGCAGTTCATCCGTCACCGGATACCCTTTCACATGGAAGCCCACCAGGTTGTAACCGGCCAACCGGTCCATGATCTCTGCTGTTAGCTTCGGGACTTCAAATTGTTTCTCTCTATCTAAGACCAGGACACCGTTTTCCCAATCCGCTGTCCGCGCCCGTTTTGGCCATTCCATAGTGTACCTCCGGCTCTCCATACGATTGTTATTTCATCGGGAATTTCCTTTTCAAATATCCCAGTCTATGAAATCTTCATGGTTCAATACAAAGTGCTGATACAGGCACTTCAGATGTTCCTGCTCATACTGTGAAAGCTTCGCCCCATTTTCATACTGTAAAGTGTCGGCATACAGGATAAAACCATCCACTTTTCCTGATGAAGCCCGAAACTCACCGTTTCCAATAATGGCAACATCACCACATTCAAATGTAACCGAAGAAGAAGTGGTGTGGATTTTCATAATTGCATCGATCATTTGGTAATATCACCTCTCATCTCCGGGCGAACCCATTCTCCACCCGGATGTCTGCACCCGGATAACAGGACGGAAAAAGTCAAAGTCATTGTGGATCTCGTTATCCTCCCGAACCTCCGGTTTGCAGTGAGGGGAACAGGGCAAATATCCAAGCAGAGGCCCCATGCCGCCGCAGATATTGCAGCCGCCGTCACCGCCGCAGGTGGTCAATGTTTTTCCGTCTGCCAGCTCCTGCTTATAGGGGTCGTAGGCAATCGACAGGCCAAAGAAGTTGGGCTGCTCCATGTCGTATGGCTTGCCCTGATCTTTCTCGCTTTCAAAGTGGTGAAGATGCATGGAGCAGTCCAGTCCATCCCCCCAGGGAAACAGGGTGCGGCATCCGCCTCCGCACAGATAGGCCCACTCATCCGGCGTGGGAAGGCTCGCTGCCAATTCCCACAACAGGGACCGCTGAAACTCCGGATAGGTCATTGGATGGCACAGCCACGCTCGCCAGCTATCACCATTGCGTTCAAAGCGGACAGTTTCGTGTATCTCAAAACTCTGGCTGTTCTGGCCCGCCCACTTCTGCAAGTTCTCCAGCCAGTCGGGGTGAGCGGTGATGCGAGGGTCGTTCATAGGTACGCTTTCCCAGCCAATCTCCTCCAGTTTTCTGCCCACAAACATGGCTCCGATGGTCACCTGGCGTAGTGGGGTCATGCCCTGCCGGAGAAATTCTTCCGCAGTGCCTTCATATTCGATTTCCGCAAACATATCCGCCAGTTCCTCCTGGTTGGCCTTGTCCATTCCCTGGGCAAAGTTTTCCCAGCCAAGAATCACGGTATCGCCTGGGACAAAGATAAACTCCCGGCCGTCTTTTTCAAATACACCAGTCGTGCAGCTCTGTCCCCAGCGGGAAAAGGCGTATAGTTCCTTGAATGTCAAATTGTACCGAGCTGCCAGAGTCTGCATGAGCCAAAGCTTATCGGACAGTTTCAATGCATCAAATTGCGGGCGAAATAAATTCTCGTTCATAGCCATTCCCTCTTTCTGATTCAGGGTAATCCTGTCTCAAATTAAAAAAGCAGTTCACCGAAAAACAGCCTGAGAGTCACGGCAGATAATGATTCAAGCTGTGGCTTGCTGAGAGGAGTGTAGTGAAGAACGATTTCTCCATACAACTCCGTGTTGATGTGGTGTTCTTTCAGATACCGCAGAACCTTTCGGTTGTTCCGCACGATATTTAGACGAAACCTGGTATTATCAAGGGCATATTCAAAACAGTCCGGGTCAATCAACTGACCATTGGCTGGATCATTCATTTCCAAGCGGAGTGCTTCCGCGCCGGTCTTGCGGGAGAGTGTAAAGTAACCATCCTCCCATTCAAAGAACAGGCAGGACAGCCCTTCCTCATTGTCCAGCTCCCAAGTCATTCTTTTTGCAAATAATTCCATCATTTTACCTCAGACTGCGTTCCAGTCGCACAACATTTCATTCTGCGTGACCCGGCGCAGTTCGTCCCGTACCTCCATTAGAGCAAAACCCAGCAGGTTTTGCCCCCGCCACTTCATCGGGTCCTGCGCCTCGGGGGAGCTGGCTGCGAGACGAATACCCCAGATGTTATCATAGGGACTGGCCTCCACCAGCACACTATCTCCGGTGGAGAGAAGAAATTCGCGCAGGTCGCGGTTCTGGCTGAATTTGCACCAGTTGCCATTCAATACAATGGCGTATTTGAACTTATCCCATACCTTCTGGTCAAAACCCCGCACCTTGCGGCCCAGGGCCTTGATCTGTTTAGGGTCACTACACTTCAATATCTGCTCCTGGATTTCACTATCGCCAAAGAGCTCCGCCTTGGCCGCCATCATATACTGCTCCATACAAAGATAGGTATTGGCAATGGACCAGAAATCCTCCATCCACCACTGGCTGAGGCAGCTTTTTGTCAGCTGGCCGTCCTCGGAAGGCTGATGGCCCCAGAATAAGCAAAATTCCCGCTTTCTCCCAGCGGCAAACTCCTGCTGAAGCCACTGCCGGGTGTATTTAGGGCTTCCTTCCGGCTGCCACGCATTCACCCAGAAGTCCCCATGTTCCAGCACTTCGCTGCTATCTTCGTCATCCCACCAACCCTTCCAGGTCACCGGCTCGGGAAAGAGGGTGCGGTATTCTGTCCGCTCATCCGGGGAGAGGGTGTCCAGCCAATCGCCAAATCGGTATATGTAATCCTCCCCGTAGCCCATGCGCCAGCCAATAGAGTATCGCTCGATCTCCCGGTGGGCCAGCCAAGGGGGAGGCATTATTTTCTTTTCCTGTAATGCCATATCATTTTCCCTCGTCTCACAGCAATTAAATTCTTCTTTTCCTACCATATAATCAAACTTCCGTCTGTTGGTAAGATTGGGGTTCCGTTTTCATTTTCCAGATTCGTCTCATGCGATGCAAATCTTCCATTCCAGCCGAGCACGATATGCCCATCCTTGTAAATATCAATGATCCGGCTGAAAAATAGAGGGAACTGAGGAAACCTTTCAAGGAAGTATTGTTCAACCAGTAAATATTGCACCATTCGGCACAACTGAAGATCTATGCTGTCAGGAAAGCCACAATCACGCAGGAATCTTTTTTCCGCCGAGTTCAGATCGAGGCCATTTGCCTTCGATACTCTTTTTTCATAAGTGCGCCAACTGGCCTCCACACATGGCATAAATTCATTCTGGTAAAACTTCCACCCAGCCGTTTGCAGAATAAAGGTATCTGCACGACAAATGCCTTCTTTGAACAAATTTGTAAGGCAGACGGTTCCTGAGCAGTTCTTTGTATGCAGCAGTAGTTTTTCTGCTCGTTTTGGGTCCTTTTCCTGAAGATATGGGTAATACGATGGTTTATCATACGAAACTCCACAACAGGAAAACCAGGGTATTTCATCGAAAGAACAAAGGGTTTCATTCATTCCTTCTGTAAATACAATCTTTTTCTTGAAAAGCATACTCAGCCCTCATAACTACTCCAAGGTCATTTCACAAAGAACCAGCTTGTCTTTCTCATCACTGAGAAATGCCCGGTTTCCCCATACATCCAGCACATGGAAGGAAGCGTATCCACGGGGCATGGCAAGGTCGATCAGCACCAAATCCGAAAGGCGCAGCACCTTTTGTTTACCCTTCCAGTCATCATTCTTAAAAATGGGAGATAGGATCAGGCAAGTCCTGTCACCGGAGAATTTTCCGCGCATCCCGTGTTTTCCGGGCAGGCGGCTTAAATTATCTTTGCCCCACAGTTTCTTTTTGAATAGTCCGTTTTCCTCCAGTTCCAGATACCAATAGTAGCCCATGAGAGAAAGACCCGCCGGATTGATGGTGCTGCTTTCCAAAAAGGCATAAAACTGTCCGTTCTGTTCCAGTATGGAGCCAATCATAGGATAGTTGTAGTGAAAGTCTGCCTGGGCAAAATTGCCGCCAGCTCGCTCTACCGCCGCCAAATGGGTCTGTCGGGTTCCTGCTTTGCTGTATACACAAGAGCCGCTTTCTGCCCAGTGTGCAGTCATGGTTTCAAAGTCTACCGTCAGGCTGGTAAAACTGTTGGTCGCATCAGCGGAGTTGTCCACTCGGCACACAATAGGGAAAACGCCCTGGCTTCCGGTGACTGCCACCGGCTTGGGAATACCCTGGGCACACCAGTTATCCATGGGGATCGGAATCCACTCTCCATCCATCTGCGGCATCCACCAAAGGGATTTACTGGCCGGGCAAACCAACAGTATTCCTCTGTCGCATGAGAGCAAGACAGGAACTTCCCAAACATCTTGCTGCTCTTTCGGCTCTGGGCTGGGAATCCACCTGGAAACTTCGTCTTTGACCCACAAAACGCCGCTGCACTTTTGCGTGAGATGATAGGTCCAAAACACAATTTCATCCTCGCTGCGGGCTACCATACCTTTGCATCCAGTTGGGCTGTATTTGAAGGAAGTTCCCGTCAGTTCGAATTCCTCGAACTCCCAGTTCTTTATCACTTTTAGTTTCGCTTTCATACTTTCACCTCACAGTAAGTCTGCCTTGATACCGCACCGTTGCAGAACCGGCAGCACCTGTTCCGGCTTGGAGGACATGAGGGTAATATGCCCAAGATTGGGGAACTGGCGCAGTTCCGCCTCCGTAATGGTATTAAGATCAAAGGCTCCATCCTCGCCATCCCAGAACGGACAGAGCTGGGTATAAATCTCGCTGCCGCCATCCATCTCGATTTCTGTGACCTCCGGGGCCAGCCGCTCCGGGACAGGGTATTTCTCCAGCCACTTCCGAATCTCTGGGATGGGTTCATACCCTTCCGCGTCAATGTCGATCTTGCGTCGGCTATACTCTCTGGCAAACTCATGGGCATCCAGTTTAGGAGCCAGTAAGCCTTTCTCGTACATCAGGACTTCCATGACCGCCAGCTTGAAGTTGAAGCTGGTAAAGGTGAGCACTGGTTCAGTCGGCTTGGATAACTTGTATTTCTGCGCTTTCGCCGTCTTTTGCTCTGGTTCTTTCCAGCTGATCTGCACCATGGCGGAGAGGGCCTCCAGCTTTGCTTTCTGCGCTGATTGCTCCTCTGGAACAGGACCCGGCAAGCGGGTATAAACGGTAAAGCCGCCTAATTTGAGGGTATGGGCAAATCCGGCGAAATCCTTCCAGCTGGCCTCCCGGTAGTCCTTGGACCCGATCCAAACCGCTCCGTCAAATGTCTGCCGGACCGCATACTCTCCCTGTGCCGCTACCCGGACACCAATGGTTTTGATGGTCTGCTCATCTTCGTCCAACCAGCCCTGTAGTCCAAGCTCGTCCCACAAAGCAAGTGCCTGGGTATAGGGACTCTCTCGGCCTGTAATGGGGCTTTTCCGTATTCCATTTTGCAGGACAATGCGGGCGGGTCCCAGCTTTTCTGCCAGCTGCGGCAGGGTAAACGGCGGTGTAAATACCGAGTCCAGAATGGTCAGGCTGTCTTTTTTGAGAATGATTTTTCGCTCTGTGGCCTTGGGCGGTAGAAAGATGGGCAGATTCGGGTACACTTCTTTGTATTCCCGCCATTCCAGCTTTTTGGGCTTGTTTGCCGTCCGAAGGAAACCCCAGAAGTCGATGGGATAACGAAATACCGGCCCAACCCTGTCCCGCCGGGTAACGATGACCACTGTTCCATCAGTGAGCATCCCGATGTGCTGCATTTTCTCCCCGCCGAACATTCCCGGACGGATACGCAGTACTTCACGGGTGTTCATATTGATGAGTTGGGCAAAGTCATCGGAGAGGATTTCTCCGTTTCCCTGCACCAGCAGCCAGTTCCCGGTAAACCAGCGAAGTTTCAGTCCTTCGCCCATTCCTGGCAGGGAGGCGATGCGGCACCGCCCGGTGTCCATGTCCAGTTCCAGCAGGCATTCTTCTGCTCGTCCTTTGCCGCTGACGGCGTGAATCATGTAAATGCTGCCTGTGCCGGGAACGGGAACGGCATCGGAGAGATGGTCGTATCCATCCAAAGAGAAGGTGTGTTTTGTTACCTTGCCGTTTTCCCAGCGGTAAATCTGCCCCTTGTACCACTCGTTGGAAAAGTAGACCCGGCCCAGCCCGTCTGTCACGATGCCACAATGGTATTTGGTGCTCCATCCATCTTCCGGCAGAGTCCAGTTTTTTACATCCTGGCAGGTGCCCCGGTCGGTGAGTTCAATCCGTGTGGCGTTGGTGGGATCGCCCACCCAGAGGGAATGTTCAGCCCAGCAGAGGGTCCGGGGCGGTCCGTCATATCCGATAGGGGACGGTTCTGCCCAGTTGAGGGTAGATGGATTCTTGCTCAGTAATGCCCGGCCAATGGTTCCGCTGCCTGCGGCCCGGGATGCGGCATATACTTCATGTTCCGCGGAATAGGTAAGGCATCCAAGGTGCGGCAAGCTGTTGGCGCGGGTCACCTGGGGCGGACGGCGGCGCAGATCTGCCACACAGCCATTTTTCCATTCCTCTGTATCCTGGTTTTTCCATTCTCCCGCCGCAAAATCACCCGCCAGAGAATTGAAGAAATAATCGTACTCATCCTGAAGTATATATTCCTCGCAGGGCATCAGCGCACCACTGTCTTGCTCCCTGGCGTGGTCGCCCCATTTTCGCCCTTGCTGTTTCATCAGGTGGCAATATTGTCCCTGCTTTTTGCAGAAGCGTTCCCATTCGCCGCGTTCTTCCTCTGGAATCAGGACAAACAGATACTCGTCCTCATCATCCAGGTTATACAGCGCCCAGCCGAAGGCAGAAAGTTCCTGTCCCAACGCTGCCGCCCCTTTTTCATGGGACAGTTTCATATACTGGACGCCAACGGCATCAAAGCGTTCATCCAGCAGCGCCGGGACCTGTGCGCCCCATTTTTCTCGCAGTTCCGCCAGAGTGTCCTGTACGGCTCCGTCAAATTTCAGAATGTCCAGCGCATCATCTATGATTTGTTTGAACTCTGCCATAGGTAGTTTCTCCTTTTCCCATTTCCTACATCATAGCGACAGCCATGTGGTCAAAGCACTGATTTCCTCCCGCAGCAGCGGGGACTTCCCAGCGGCGGCAAAGGCTTTTTGGACGCCGCCATAGCGCCGCCCGGAGCGATCTGCCAGCTGGAGCGCGGCTGCCTCCAGATTGGGGATCGCCATCACAGCATCTGCCAGCGCCTGGGCGGAGAGTTTATCCCCAATCAGAGAGGCGGCAAAGTAGCGCAAATGGCTGTGAGAGAGGGTGGACAAATCGCTGAGTTTATGCAGTTCATAGAGTTTCAGGGCATAAAGGGAAGGAAGCCCATCCAGAGCCGGTAGTTCCTGCACAGCGGGGAGTGACTGGAGATAGAGCTTCTGAAGCCGGGTCGCCGGAGTAAGGAAAGGGGCGAGATCTTCTGTTTTCCGCATTTCCTCCAAGTGGAGATAGGTGATGCTGGAGAGAAGCGGGGTGATGTCGCCATTCTTTTCCCCACGCAGGTGGAGGACACGCAGGCAGGGGAGGGAAATATCATCCCAGGAGACAGGGGCCGACAGCCATAGGGACAGTGTATGAAGATGCTTTAGCTCGGAGAGAACTTCTGCATCCTCACACTTTTCCATCAGGGTCAGTTCCTCCAGATTGGGATAATTTCGCAGAAAGGACAGATTCACTTTCCGCTCTCCCGTCACAGACAGACGCTGTACTGTGTTTGGCTCAAGTCCATTCAGTTCTATTTTTTCTCCGCCGCGCCAGAAAACAGCGGTGCAAAAAGGGTGTTCCATTTTCATGAAAATCACCAGTCCCGTTCCCGGATGGCCTCCTCCATATCAATGGGAATGCCAAACCACTTCAAAATGTAGTCTACAGTGACGCCGATGCAGTCCCGGGCTACCGTTTCAATCTCACTGTCGTTCTCGAAGAATTCGTCCTGGAGGTCATTGATGCCGCAAACTGCTTCGTCCAGCTTTTCCTGCACCACTTCGGTGTCGGTTTCGCCGCTCTCCAGCAGGTCAATAACCTTCTGAAGTTCATCCTTTACCTTGTCTACCAGAAAAACTGGATAGTAATTATCCTGATACATCTCGTCCAGCAGTTTGTAGTTCGGGTCAAATGCTTTCATCGTGATTTCTCCTTTCGCATTCAAATATCAGCTTGTATGTCTTATGCAACCGTTATCCCGCAATATTGGCGCTTTTTATCCCATTTTCCAGGGAACCGCAAACCTCAATGGTGTGTCCCCAGAACATATCGTCATCATCAAAATAGGCCGTAAAGTCACCCTCATAAGTAAGGCTCAGTTCTGACAAAGTAATGCGCTGGGCAAATACTTCTTCTGTAATGGGATTAGCATTTTCCTTCTCATCGTCATCTGCCTGCCACTCATTGGCCAGCCCTGTCAGTTCCTTTGCCGCAAATTCCCGCATGGACTTGTCCCAGCTTTCGCGGTCTGCTATGACTTTGTGGGCAATGCTGCGGACAGTATTCCATGTTTCCACATCCTCCAGGTCTATTTCCAGTGCAAGGGAGACTTTCTTTTCATTCCACAAGATTTCACCATCCAGCAGTCCGAAGTCCCGGTTCAGTTTCAGAGTTCCCAGAACTTCATCCTCAATGTTCACGGGTTTCTGGTATTCCTCCCATACTGCTTCCAGCTGAGGGCAGGATACGGAAGGCTCCAGCACCTCTATAACAGCCCAGCTGTTGAACTGTTCCGGAGTGGTATGTTTAGGTACCAACCCATCAAGCAATCTGCGTACCTTCAGACGGCAAATCTGCCCTTGCTGCAAACGCCCCCAGCCCTTTTCACTGTTGCGTTCCTCCTCCGTAACCGGCCATTTCAGCCGACCTTCTTTAATGCTGACCTTGCCAGTGTTGCAGAACACCATACCCAGTGTAATGACAGTCATATCCCAAAAGTCGCCGTTATCGCTCTTATGGTACCCAGCCCCAATGCACTTGCGAATCAGGGCAATCACTTCCTGCTCCTCAGTCTCATATTTTTGATAAAATTCCTCAAACATTGCGTTAGCTCCTTATCCCTCAAACTCGCCCTCAATCATTCCATTGAGATATTTTCCGGGATCAGCGATAAATGCCTCCCATTTGGCTAACGGATGAAACTCCTCATGCTCAATGTCCAGATACCAGAGTTTCTTATCTCTGGGACTCCACAGCAGCAAATAGTCGCTGTAATTGTCCATTTTCACCATGAGAGAGAGCAGCTTTTTCCGCTTCCAGGTCATCTCCTGCACATCCATGTAGGGGTACAGTTCCGCCCATTTCACCAGCTCCCACTCTGGAAATTCCAGACGCAAGGGGCCGGTCTTTAAGTATTCCACCAGCTTGGCAGGTAGCTTGTAAGGCATGAGTTGACGTGCCTTTTCCTGTTCGTTGTGCCATTCCTCCGGCTCCAGAGCTTTTAAGTAGGCGGCCATTTCCTGATTTTTGTTCTGCACTGCTACGGTGTAGGGCCGGTCACCGTATTTATCCGGGATGGTGATGTCTGCACCCTGTTCCACAAGCCAGCGCACCATAGAAAAATCGTTGTGCCGTGCAGCTTCAGTGACAGGAGTCGAAGCGTAGGGAAACACCATATCTGGCTTGTGATAGTTGATGTCCGCCCCGTTTTGAATCAGATACTCCAACAGCAGCTGATTTCCATGGCTCGCCATACTGCGCAGGGCTTCACCGCCGTATTGTTTCAAATCCATGCCCATCCTTTTCAAAATGGGGAGTACATTAGGCTCATCCCGATCCACCAAGTGGAGAAACAGCCTGCATATATCCCTTTGCGTTGCGGGGATTCTGACTCCCACATCTACCAAAAAGGAAAACAGGGTTAGGTCTTGACTGCGCAGGGAGCCGTAAAGCAATTCTTCCGGGTTATGGGTCAAATCCGCTCCGGCTTCGATCAGCAGCTGCACCATGTCCATCCGGTTTTCCAGCACCGCCAGTTCCAGCGGAGAGGTTTCCTCCTCCCGTAGCCACGCTCCAATCGTCACCTGATAGCACTGCGGCTCATTGGGGGAATATCCCGCGTGAAGCAGGGAACGGAGTGTCTCAATGTCGCCACCTCGGATGGCAGCCATCATAGGAGGTACATTGGAATAGCTTACTTCACTCATCTGAATCCTCCTGCCATCCTATTGAAAAATTTTCTGATACTGTTCTCTCAGTTCCGCCGGTGCTGCTTTGATCACCTTACCGCCGCCATTTTGTGCAGTTTGCCCCCAAATGCCCCAGAGCACATCTTGCCAGAGAAAGTCCTGGGATCTTTTGTCCTGGCAATTTTCTTCCGGCAGGTAGTCCTCTAAATGACCCTTGATCTCCAGCAGAGCGTTCAGGCTCTCCTCATTGGCAATTAGAGTACGGAACTCCTTAGCCGGTTTCATACCCTGCATAGACTGGACGCCGTGGATCAATACAGGGAGTGTCTGAACAGTAAATCCGCTTTTTTTGAAAAATGCGTGGATGAACTTCTCCTGTAAAGAGGAATGTTCATCATCACATAGATCCAGATAATCACACACCAGCGAACACCACTGTGGTCCCTCCAGCCCCAGAGCAAACACGGCAAAGGTGCCGGGCATTGCGCAGGCTTCATCCGCGAGGTTTTGGTACCACTCAAACTCCCGCATAGCCAGGCGAGCGTATCGCTCCATAGCTGGATGCAGATTGGGGTGCTGCACAGCGCAGGCAAAGAGCTGATTGATTCCCTTTTTGGGCAGGCCGGGAATGGGCAGGTAAATCTTCTCCGGCCCACGGAACTCCACCGAGTAACTGCGGGGAAATTCCTCCTGCTCCAGCACCGCGCACAGGTAGTCCAGGATTTCAGCATAGCACTCCTCGGTGGAGTCCCTGGCGGTGATGCGGATGGTGGCAAACGCATCGTTGGCCGATGCGGTGAAATGCTCCGTCTTACGCCGCTGGATGTCCTTTGGCAATTTGCCGCTGCCGCCCGTTTTCAGCTGCTTCACCATGTCCGGGCGGAGCTGGGAAACCAGGCCGAGAATGTGCTCGGTGGTGAGGGAGTCGTAGCTGGCTCCATATACCGTATAACAGACCGCCACATAGCAGGCAAAGCGCAGCAGGCCTTCGTCCACATCCTCCGGCCTCAGCTCGGGCCACACGGTGCAGGGCGGGTAAGCGGAAAAGTAATCCTCTTTCTCTCCGACATTAAAATACCGCTCCTGCACCTGGTGTTCGATGTACTGCCGCAGCGTATGATCGATCTCCTTCCAGCCCGCCAGCCGCCGCAGGGCGTCGCAGAAGGTGACCGCCTCCTCATAGGGGAATTCCCTCAAAGGCAGCTTGGACAGATACCGCTCCAGCAGCTGGCTGGGAAGAAAGGGGGTTCCGTTTTGATTCCGAACAACCACCGGGTAGCCGGAATGGTTTTCTTTTGCGGTTCCATCCAACACATCCTGGATGCACTGATCGGCTTGTTCCAGCACTTCGGGGGCCGTATCTGGTTTATGAATCAGGTAATAACGGCCATGTACGCCGTCTCGTTTCGGTAAACTCATAGCGGGCTACCTCTTTCTTCCGGGATCTCCGTGATTGGAGTAAAAATCTGCCGGCAACGCTCTTTCAGTTCCTCCGGGGCTGATTCCACCACTTTCTGACCATCCTTGGCGCTGGCTTTGCCCCAGATCACATAGCAGACTGTTTCCCATGCGTATTGCAGCACTTCCTCCGCTCTGGCTTCTGTTTCCTCGGCGGGTTCCTCGTCCTCGTCCTCGTCATCATCGTCCTCGTCGGAGGAAAAACCGCTTGGAACGATCTCGGACAGGTGGATTTTTGCCTCCAGCAGAGCGTCCAGGCTTTCTGCGTTTGCCATCCACGCGGCATAGTCCTTGGAATACTTCATGTTCTGCATGGACAGCACCCCACGGACAAATACAGGGACGGTATCGGCGGTAAATCCGAACTGTTTCACATACTCCCGGAGGAATTTTTCCTGTAAGTGGGAGTGCTCATCATCACAGAGATCGAGATAATCCCATACCAGCTGCCGCCACTCTTGCCCCAGCATTCCCAGGGCGAACACGGCAAAACTTCCGGGGAGCGCGCACTGCTCATCGCTGAGATTGGTGTACTGCTCATATTGCCGCATGGCAAGCCGGGCGTACCGTTCCATCAGGGGGTGGAGGCCGGGGTACTGCACGGCACAGGCAAAGAGCTGGTTTACTCCCTTTTTGGGCAGTCCTGTGATGGGAAGATACCTCTTTTCCGGCCCTTTGAACTCCACCGCATAGCTGCGGGGAAAATCCTCCTGCTCCAGAAGCTCACACAGGTAGTTCAGTACTTCATGGCAGCACTCCTCCGTGCTGTTCCTGGCAGTAATACGGATCACAGCAAAGGCATCGTTGGCCGATGCGGTGAAGTGCTCTGTTTTCCTCTTTTGCAGAGAGATCGGCAGCATGCCGGTTCCATTTTCCCGGAGCTTTTTCACCATATCCGGACGGACTTTCTCCACCAATCCAAAGAGGTAATTGGCGTCCAGATACTGAAAGTCCATACCATATACCTTATAGCTCACCGCCACATAGCAGGCGAAACGCAGCAGCGGCTCCGGGACCTCCTCTGCACGGATACCTGGTTTCAGGGAATACTCCCGATCCCAGAAGCGATCATCTTCATCGCCTGTTGCAACAAAATACTTCTCTTGTAGCTCCCGTTTCAGCATATCAAGTAGATGGTGGTCAATTTCACCCCACCGGCTCTGGCGGCGCAGGTTTTCGCTGAAGGCGATGGCCTTTTCCGCGTCAAGGGTCTCAGCCCGCTGCGCTTCGGTCCATGTCCGAAGCAGTTGCCACACCTCAAAGGGCGCGCCTTCGCTGCTGACCACTACCGGCGGCCAGAGGGAATCAAGCCGCGTGATTCTCCCGTCAATGGCATCCTGGATGCACTGGTCAAAGAGCGGTTGCAGTTCCTCCTGTACCTCAGGCTTCATCCAGTAACAGCGTCCATCCGCACTATTTCGTTTTGGTAAATTCATACGATACTCTCCTTTTAGGGCTGCTGATGCTGCGTGGATACAATCTGACAATCCATCTCAGCGCAGTTTTACGCTCCTGTTCATATTTACACTTCCAACATAATCCGTTATAGCCTAAAGCAGTCCCGCAGCTGGGACAGCGATATATCAGTTTCATTGTTATTTCCTCTTTCAGATGTTTGAGAAAAGGATTTATTTAAGTTTTTGATTATTGACTTTAATTCGTTCCATTTCGCTCACAAGAGCGTTTATTTGAAAATTAACCATATCGATTGCGACCTCCTGAAAGAGAAATGGAAGAGAACGGGGAATCCCCTTGTATATCATCATCATAGACAGTGCCAGATTTCCGAATAGGCGTGGATCTATTGTATCTTTAGGGAGGCCGAAAATCTCTAATAGTCCTGTGTAAAAATCAAGTTGGTTTTTCTGAAAGGAATAAAAACTTTCTTGAGAAAGACTGCGATATATTTCTTGTTCCTCTTCTATAGAAAGAACCGCAATTCCTGTTTTCGCTCCGTAACAACAATTTTGCAGAAACAGGCTGACCGCATCTTTCCAATCCATATCAGGGGAATTCATTAACTGCTGGGCATAGTTAAGCAGTTTTGGCTGCTGATACCGAAGGGCTTGTAAAATCAGTTCTTCCTTAGATGGAAACAAGGTGTAAAAAAAAGTTTTTGATATTCCGACTTTTTTGCAGAGTATATCAATACTGCTATGTATTAGGCCTCTCTCTGCAAGGCTTTGCAGTACTGCTGTAAGCAATGCCTCCTTTATATGTTCTTTTTCTTGATGTGAATATGCTTTCAATGCCATGTAGGACTATCCTTTTTTATTATATAAATACTAAAATACAAAAACAGTATTTATATTTTAGGTGAGGAATGTAAAAAACACAATAGGATAAGAGGCTGTTTGTGATATCTTTTATTATGTGGCATTATATTTTGTTTTTACACAGGAGTTGCAAAAGAGATTAAATAGGTTTTTCTGGTGTTTCTTTATTTCTATTTTGCATATAGACACATGGCCGCAATGGGATTGCAATACGAAAGCAAAAAAGCAGGGAAAAAGAGCATGCTGAAAGAAAGCCCCACGACACAATCACAAGAAAAAGAGATGATGGATCTTGCCTATTTTCTGTATGAACAGGGGGCGTGGGCGGAAAGTTTTCGTTTACTGCTGCGTCTGGCAGCGGCAGGAATTCGGACTGCTTCGTTGTTTTATAACCAGGCGTTATGTCTGGAACATGCGGGAGATACAGATAAGGCTGTTTCCTGTCTGGAAAAAGCACTTTCCTGCCTTCCGCGGGAAAAAAGGGATACTGAGAAACCCTCCGGTGAGGAGGATGTTTTGCAGAATTTATATGAACAGCAGTGTGTCAGTGCCGTGTACCGTTTTCCCATGAGGGAAGAAGAGTGCATCTATTTGCCTGCCTATGCACGGGAAAGAATTCTTCGGTTGATGATTGATCTTTGTGCTCAGCAGAATGACGGCGCCCGTGTAAGAGCTTTAACGGCTTCATTACCGGGAAAGTATTTTAAGAATGTGGAGAACGCACTGCTGCGAATTTCAGAAAAGGAGAATTAAGAATGGATATCATGGAAATTTGGAAGTCATATCAGAAAAATGCGGATCCAGAAACCATACTTCCTATGTATTATGAATGTGACCTGGACGAAAGAGCTGATGGGTATGGCGATGTTAGTTTACTGCATATCGCAAGCCAGAATGCGCATCCTGAGGCGGTTGCCTAGCTTTTGGAACAGGGATTGAAACCTAATGAAGCCTCACGTTATGGCGATCTTCCTTTATTTCTTCTGGCGCGAAAAAGTTTTTCCGCAGGCTATCTTCCGCGAAAGGGTGATATTTACCAAACAGCGCAGGCTCTTTTGGATGCTGGCGGCAGTGTACTGCGCCGGGATTCCAATGATAAATTCTGTTATCACTATGCTGCTGAGGAAGGTAATGAGGAATTTTTGCGTGCGCTTGCAGAGCGCGGTGTAAAGCTGAATAAAACCGATAGAGATGGTAATACAGGATTGCATTTAATTGCCATGGCCTGTTATAACCCGCTGCAGGATATGGAAAGGGTTAACGAAGAAATCGAAGATAAGCGCAACGAGGCTTCACTGCCGGTAAAGCGGCGCAGTCCTGTTTCTATGGAAGAATTGGAACAACGAAAAAAAGCTATAGAGGACGTACTCGAAAATCTGTTCCGCTGTGCCGTGATTTTAATGGACGCTGGTGTAGATCCGGAAGCGGAAAATGATATGCTTGAGACAGCCCACAAGCTGCAACACGTGTAGGAGCAAAAAAAATTGCGGCTCTGTTAGACGGCAGTTATTCTCCGGAGGATGAGGATTCTCCTGAAACACAGAAAAAGCTTGCGGCAGGTGGTATGACTCTGCATCAGGCGGTACGACAGAGCGATGAAACGGCTGTTCGTGCTCTGGTAGATATGGGAAAAGATATCAATGCTGTCAGCGAGGAGGAGACTTTTGCGGGGCTTTGTCCTCTGGCGGTAGCCTGTCAGACATGTGATATTCCTATGGTTTCTTTATTGCTGGAGCTTGGAGCTGATCCTTGCAGAAAAAATGGAGTAGGTGAACAGCCCGTCGTGGCATTGTTCAGTCCTCAGATTATAATTCACAGACCCAAGAATTTTTTCCGCGACAGACTGGCTGAACATTTGGTACGGCTTTTATGTGAATACGGTTTTGATCTTGATAGCAGCCTGAACAATGCAGGGGATTGTCTTTTAGGAATGGCCTGTTCTTTCCAAAGTGATAAAGGTTCCGGCAGAGATAGCGTAATTGATATGGTTGTAGAGACTGCAATCGAGTTAGGGGCGGATGTAAACCGGAAAAACGATGCAGGACAGACTCCTTTGATGCTGTCCGGTGCTGGTGATTTCCAGACGATGGAAGCGGTTCAGATAGCTCTTCTGGAAGCTGGAGCTGATGTAACAATGCGGGATGCGGATGGCAATACTGTATTGCACTATATTGCACGCCAAGAGGCCCGCCGAAGCGCAGTAGCAATGACGGAACTGATATTTGACTTTGGGGAGCCGGATGTAAATGCGGTCAACCTTGCTGGAAAAACAGCGATGGACTATGCTATGGAACGGGATAACACTCCATTAGTCAAGTTATTGCTTCCGCATGTAGAATAATAGAAAAAGTATACATTATCATGCCAGTGAATCTAGATAATATGCTGTTAACAGCCTGTAAGAATGGACAAAAAGGTGTTGTTCAGGCTTTTTTGAAAAAAGGTGGGATACAGATTGATAAGCGTGACGCACAGGGAGGCACTCCTCTGCATTATGCGAGCGCAAAAGGGTCCCGGGATATTGTAAAGTTACTGTTGGATGCGGGAGCTGATGTATCTATTGCAGATAATCAGAGTCGTACAGCACTGCACATGGCCTGTCAGTCAGGAAACAAGGATATCATCCGTCTGTTGTGTGACAGTGGCGCGGAACTGAACGGAACAGATCGGGAAGGCAGAACTCCATTGATTTATGCTGCAAAGAATGGAAGAAGTGAAGCATGCCGCTTTTTACTTGAGCTTGGAGCTGATAAGACGCTGATTGATGAGGATGGTCATAATGCGTTCGACTACGCTGCGTCAAATGGTATGCGGGATATCATAACTCTGTTAGAGGATGAGCAGAGGAAGACTGATAATGAGGGCAATACAACGCTGCATCAGGCTTGCGCTCTGAACCAGAGTGAGGTGGCTGATGCATTGATTCGCACTGGTAAGTTTGATCTTAATGCGCCAAACGATGATGGCGATACACCGCTATTGATGGCGTGTCAAAATCAGAATGTATATCTTGTTGAAATGCTTCTTAAAGCTGGAGCAGATCCAAACCGAAAGCTGCTGAACGGTTTGGCTCCTTTGCATTATGCGGCATCAGGTGGAAACTATCCTATTGCAAAGGCGCTGCTTGCCGGCGGCTCTGACAGTAATCTCCGAAACTTGGATGGTGAAACACCTTTGATTTTAGCTGCTCGTGAAGGTTATAATGATATGACAGCTCTGTTGATTGAAAACGGTGCGGATGTAAATCTGACGGATAATTTGCAGCGGAGCGCATTATACTACGCTACCGAAAACGGCTATACAGAGATTGTCGAACAGCTTTTGACTGCTGGCGCGGAAGGATAATATCCATCTTTTTTTATTGACTTTTTGCGGGGAGCATCTTAAAGAGCTCCCCGTTTAATTTATATATACTAGGAAACATTGAAATTGCGTTTCCGATTTAGTGCCTGTATAATAAAAAAATGAGCAAACCCTATAAACCTGCCGATAAACCTGAACTGATGGAGCTGATTGAAAAAAATGTTCCGCTGGGGGATATCGATACCTCCCTGATAACTGATATGTCAAACCTGTTCAAATATTCTGAACGAAAAGATTTTTCCGGCATTGAAGAATGGGACACCTCCCGTGTGACCAATATGAGTTCTATGTTCAGCATGGCGCGGTTTTTTAATCACGATATCTCCCGCTGGGATGTATCCCATGTCACCGACATGAGTTATATGTTCTGCGAGGCCACGGCTTTTAACCAGCCGCTGGAATCATGGGATGTTTCCCGGGTGAAAGACATGCACTGTCTTTTTGCCCATGCCAAAAGGTTTAATCAGCCGCTGGAAAAATGGAATCTTGCCTCCCTGCAGTCCACCCGGGCCATGTTCTGGAATGCCCAGAGTTTTAACCAGCCTCTGAACAACTGGGATGTTTCCCATGTGGAACTTATGGCCTGCATGTTCGATAATGCAAAAAAATTTAATCAGCCGCTGGATAAGTGGGATGTTTCCAATGTCGTTATTATCAGTTATATGTTCAGCCGGACGGCATCTTTTAATCAGAATATCAACAGCTGGAATACGGAGAATGTCCAGTATATGGATGGGGTCTTTGAGAACGCTACTATATTTAATCAGCCTCTGGATCATTGGAAGACCGACCGGGTGATTAAGATGAGCAAGTGTTTTCACAACGCCAAAGCCTTTAATCAACCGCTGGACAGCTGGAATGTGTCTCGGGTCACAGATATGGAAGTCATGTTCAAAGGGGCGGATTCTTTTGACCAGCCTCTTGACAGTTGGGATGTGTCCCAGGTCGAAAACATGGCCGGAATGTTTCAGGACGCTCTCAGTTTTTCCCATAATCTTCCTGTTTCATTCCGGACGGTGATGCCGCGCTGTAATGTCAGCGATATGTTTTTAAACGCTCCCCGTTTTACCGACGTGAAAATGCTGGTGCAGTGTTTTGCGATTACTACCAAGAAAAAATACCGGGAAGAGGTCAAGTCTCAACTGAAAAAGATGAACCCGGATGAAGTCTATCCGGAACTGCGCCGCTACAGCGGAAAGCATGTGGCGGCCTTTAAACAGGAACTGGAAAAACGTTATCCCCGCCTGAAAAAAATAACGGTCTCCGATGAGCTGCAAAAGGACGATTCCGGAATGTACCGGCCTGCGGATAAAATCGAGCTGATCCGCCTGCTGCGGCTGAATATTCCTCTGGGAGAGATTGATACCGGTGATGTCACCGATATGTCTTATCTGTTTAAGAATTCTACCCAGAGCGATTTTTCCGGCATCGAGAATTGGGATACCTCCAAAGTTACCACCATGCGGGGAATGTTTTCCGGCGCCAAACACTTTAATCACAATATCGAAAACTGGAACACCTCTTCAGTCACCGATACATCGGAAATGTTTGAAAACGCGGTGGAATTCAACCAGCCTCTTGAAAAGTGGGATATGTCTTCCGTCATCGATATGCACAGAATGTTTTACAACGCCGTGACGTTTAATCAGAGCCTTAACGGCTGGAATGTCTCCAAGATGACTTCCATGTACGAGATGTTTTATAACTGCATGTTCTTTAATCAGCACCTGAACAACTGGGATGTTTCCAACGTGGAAGATATGGGCAGCATGTTCGCCGGGTGCCGCCTTTTTGACGGAGACATCGGCAGCTGGAATGTGTCCCGGGTTCGGGATATGAGCTTTCTCTTTTTATGTGCCGCTAGTTTTAATCAAAACATCAGCAACTGGGATACTAGTTCGGTTACCAATATGCGGGGAATGTTTGACTGCGCCCGGTTCTTTAACTGGCCTCTGGAAAACTGGGATGTTTCCAAAGTGACCGATATGAGCCGGATGTTTCAGAATACGCTGTGCTTTAACCAGCCTCTGGAAAAGTGGGATATCTCTTCGGTAACTAATATGGGCAGTATGTTCAATACCGCCCGTGATTTTAATCAGCCTTTGGAAAAGTGGGACGTTTCCCGTGTGACGAATATGGTCGAAATGTTTGCCGTTATCGATACTTTCCCCGGCGGCGGCCGGCAAGCCTTTAATCAGCCCCTGACCGGCTGGAAACTGCGTACCCAGGATACCTACCACATGTTTTACTATTCCAGGTACAGTCATCTGGAAACTTTAATCATGGCTGCCGCTTCCTCCGGCACCGATTTTACGCCTGCCGGGTACCGGGCAAAAGTCAAAGAGCAGCTGAAAAACCTCTGCGGCCGCTTTGGGAAAGAGACCATCCGCAGCGCCCTGATTGAATATAAGGACAAATATGCCACCGGCACGCTTCTGAATGCGCTGGAAGAGATGGAGTGAGGGGAAATATCAAAAAATACAACTGATTTGGAGAGACAGCAAAATGGCTAGTTCAAATATAAAAGCTGTAATTCTTGGCGGGCTTCAACAAGTTTGGGAACTGATTTTGGACATTGAAAATTACGCTGCTTGGAGAAGCGATCTAAGTAAAACAGAAGTCATCAGTGACACGCAATTTATTGAATATACCAAAGACGGCTACCCTACCACTTTTACTGTAACACTTGTTGACCCATACAAACGATGGGAATTTGATATGAAAAACAGCAATATGAAAGGTCATTGGATTGGCGTTTTTAATGATAATGGGAATGAAACAGAGATTGATTTTACGGAATTCGTGGAAGCAAAAAAGTGGTTTATGAAACCCTTTGTAAAGTCGTATCTGAAAAAACAGCAGGCACAGTTTGTTGCGGATATAAAAAGAGCATTAGGGGTAAATAAACCATGAGAGAGCTGATCGGTTACTGCGGCCTGGATTGCGAAAAATGCGACGCATATCTTGCGACCATTAACAACGATCAAGCCTTGCGGGAGAAAACAGCAAAGCTGTGGGCAGAGTTAAATAACACTCCTATTCTGCCGGAACATATTAACTGCGAGGGCTGCCGTATGAACGGAGCAAAAACGGTATTCTGCGACAGTCTGTGCGAGATTCGGAAGTGTGCGTTGAATAAGGGCGTTTCCACCTGCGGCGACTGCCCGGATTTAGAAATCTGCCCGACTGTTGGGGTGATTATTTCGAACAATCCTGCCGCATTGGAAAATTTGAAAGGATAAATACATAGAGTAACAAAATCAGATTTGCAGAGGTAAAAACATGAATTTAAGTAAAATCAGAATCGACGGCATTCCTGTTATTTTGTGGGGAGAACCGAGCGACAAAATTATAATTGCAGCACATGGAAGTCATTCTTCAAAAATTGATGATTGCATTTGGGTACTGGCGGAAGAAGCAACTACAAAGGGTTATCAGGTTCTTAGCTTCGACCTGCCACAGCATGGAGAAAGAGTATATGAAACAGATTTTATTATGCCAGACGAATGCGTTCGAGAGTTGAAAGCAATGTATTCTTTTGCAGTAAATCAAGGCGAGAAAGTTTCAATATTTGGGTGTAGTATAGGAGCTTATTTTGAATTGCTTGCATTTGCGGATATGGATATAGAATATGCATGGTTTCTATATCCTGTAACAGATATGGAACGAATCATTCATAATCTTATGGAATACTGTCACATCACAGAAAAAGAGTTCCAAGAAAGAGTAAAGATAGAGAATGATATAGAACCTTTATATTTTCCATATTATACATACGTTAAAAGTCATCCGATTAATATATGGAACCATAAAACATTTATTCTGCGAGGGGAAAACGATACCCTGTGTGAATACGATTATGTAAAAACTTTTGCAGATAATTTTGGCTGTGAACTCATAGAACAAAAAGGCGGGGAACATTGGTTTCATACGGATTTTGAACTGGTTTTTTTTCAGAAACTGGATTAGAGAAAGACTTTATTAAATCACAGATTTGCGGAGGGAACACAATGCTTGAAAATACTCCTACTCAGTCAACTATGACTGAATTGCTCGGACAACCTTTGTTTGCAGTCTGGCAAGAGCTGTGTTCAGCGATTGATGAAAAATACGATATGGAACGGCTATGGAATACAGGCGGTAAGAACTGGATTTATGAATATAAGTACCGCAGAGGCGGTAAAACGCTTTGCAGTCTATATGCGAAAAAGAATAGCCTTGGTTTTATGATTATCTTTGGAAAAGATGAAAGAGTAAAATTTGAGGAGATAAGGGAAACTCTTTCTGATTCTGTTTGCAGACAATATGATGAGGCAACAACTTATCGTGACGGGAAATGGGTAATGTTTGAGCCGACTGATACTTCTGAGTTCGATGACTATATGAAACTGTTGGCTAATAAAAGAAAACCTAATCGGAAATAATGATGCTGATTTTCGGAGGTGAGGCAAGTTGAAATATAAAGAATACGGAAAGCAAAATCGAGATGTGATTCTTCTTCTGCACGGCGGCGGTTTGTCATGGTGGAATTACCGGGAAGCGGCTGAACGGCTTCAAAATGATTTTCGAATCGTCATTCCGATCTTGGATGGTCATGCAGGGAGCAATAAGAATTTCACAACAATCGAAGACAATGCCGCGGAAATCATCTCTTTTATCGATGCGGAATGGGGCGGTTCGGTACTGCTGATTGGCGGTTTATCTCTCGGAGGGCAGATATTACTTGAAATGTTATCTCAGCGAAAAGATATTTGCCGTTTTGCAATGGTCGAGAGCGCAGCGGTCGTTCCATCTAAACTAACCGATTCGTTGATCAAACCGGTGTTTGGAAGCTGTTATGGATTGATTCGGCAAAGATGGTTTTCAAAACTGCAATTTCGTTCACTCCGAATAAAGCCGGAATTGTTCAATGATTATTATCAAGATACCTGCGCTATAACGAAACAAAATATGATTGCGTTTTTACAAGAAAGCTCTGTGTATTGCATAAAGAAATCTCTTGGAGAGTGTACTGCGGAAATCCATTTGTTTGTCGGTGGGAGGGAAAACAAACGGATCTTACTTTCTGCAAAAAAGCTCCATGAGACGCTGGAAAAAAGCAGTTTGCATATCCTTCCGGCGATGCACCACGGAGAGTTTTCCATTAACCGCTCCGATCTCTATGCAAATGAATTACGCGCCATTGTCAAACACTATTGACTTTTCGGTTGTTGAATTGAAAAGTTAATGCGCTGACACGACTGCTTGACAAAAAGAAAGAAAATAGCATTTGATTACAAGAAGGAATACAAGGAGCTTTATATGCTTGTGCGCATGATCGTGATTCACATTCAAAAATATGACAACAGGACAGCGGTATGCCGAAAGAAGTAAATCCAAAAGACACCGACAGAGCAGCGGCGTATAAACTTTGGATGAAGGCGCCAAACCCAATGGTCACTTTCTTCAAAACATTTGATGTGACAAATATAATCAAGGTCAGCAGAAAAAGGAAACTGAAATTCAATATGCTGCTCGATTACTGTATCGGCAAAGTTGCCGCTGCGGTAAAAGAGTTTTATATGCTTCCGGTCGGCGATAAACTCATACAGTATGACACCATAGCAGTCAATACCATAGTGAAAAACAAAGAGGGCGAAGTCAGTTCCTGCGATCTGGCATTTGACGCCGATCTAAGCCGGTTCAACGATGAGTACCTGGAACATACGGCAGAGACCGCCGCAAGCTGCCGGGACAGGGACTTGTCCGAAACCTGCATGGTTATCGGCACATCCGCCATTATCGACACGGAAATCGACGGAGCAGTTGGTATGAACAGCGGGATTTTCAATAATCCGTTTCTTATATGGGGCAGGTATAAAAAGAAATTATTCAAATATTATCTGCCGGTTTCCTTCCAGTTCCATCACACGCAGATGGACGGCGCACACGCAGGCGTATTTTTGAAAAACCTGCAGAACGAAATCAACCGGCTGAAATAGGGCGGGGAAATATGCTGACATCTTACGGTGAGGAACAAACAAAAGTGATTGCGCTTTTCAGACAGTGTACTATGAAAGACTTGAGTGTTCTGCAATCTTTTTCCCGCAAAACATTTTTTGAGACATTCGCGGATGTAAACACGACTGAAAACATGACAGCGTATTTGGACAAAGCCTTTGCGCCTGAAAAACTCCGTATGGAATTGTCAGATACAGCTGCGGCATTTTACTTTTTGTACTGGAACGGCAGTCTTGCCGGATACCTGAAACTGAACGAAGCCGCGGCGCAGACAGATATTCATGATGAACAGTCTCTGGAAATCGAGCGGATTTATGTCTGCAAAGATTTTCAAGGCGCGGGCGCAGGGCGGTATCTGATGGATAAGGCAGTCGGCATTGCCGTACAGCGGAAGAAAAAATATGTCTGGCTCGGTGTGTGGGAGAAAAACGAAAAGGCGCTCCGCTTTTGCAGGCGGTGCGGCTTTTATCAGACAGGGACGCATACATTTGTGCTGGGTGATGATATGCAAACTGACTATATCATGCGGAAAGATTTGAAGAAATAACCATGAAAATAATAGAAGTAACAGACAGAACGCCGGATTTGATTGGTCAGCTGCTTGACGTGTGGGAAGCATCGGTGCGGGCAACGCATCTTTTTCTGACTGATGGTGAAATCAGCAGTATCAAAGCATATGTGCCGCAGGCGCTGGCAGCCGCTGCGCATCTGATAGCGGCGGAAAATGAAAACGGCGCGCCCGTTGCTTTTATGGGGATTGAGGGCGGCTCGCTTGAAATGCTCTTTGTTTCGCCGGAAGAACGGGGAAAAGGTCTTGGAAAAACGCTGCTGCGCTACGGGATCGAACGTTACGGCGTAGAGCGTCTTGCGGTCAACGAACAGAATCCGCAGGCGAAGGGGTTCTATGCGCACATGGGTTTTCAGGTGTACAAGCGGACAGACCGCGACGAACAGGGCAATCCGTATCCGCTGCTGTATATGCGTCTCGGGCATGACCAGCACAGAAAATAAAGGAACCCGGTTGCTTTTGATAAATTACCGCAGCGGACGGAAGTAAAATACGGTAAGCATGAACTGACAGGAGACCGTATATGAAAATATATAATGCAGGGAACAGGGTTATGAATACCTATCTTTATCGGATTAAAGATGGGTATGTCATGATTGATACCGGATATGCACATAGTTATCAAAAGTGTACTTCATCTATGAAGCGGCAAGGGATTTCATGGGATGATGTCAAATATATTTTTCTCACACACGCTCATGATGACCATGCAGGCTTTTTAAAAGAAGTATTGGATAAACACGCAAATATTACTTGTATTATAAGCGGTACGGCATTTCCGGTTTTAGCTAAAGGACAAAATTCTTTCAATGGCGGATGCAGCAGCAGATTGGCTTTGTTCTTCTGCTGCATGATGAAACTATTGGGTAATGGAAAACATCTTTTTCCTGCAATAAATGAAACCTACGCCAATAGACTGATTACTGTAACAAAAGATAATATCGCTGAAATAGAAAGTTTGTTGTCCGGAAAAATATTATTTACGCCGGGACATACGGCAGACTCTGTTTCTTTAAAGGTAAAAAATTTGATATTCTGCGGAGATGCCGCTATGAACGGCGTGCCAAGTCTGCACAGGATAACGATATGGGTAGAAAATAAAGAAGCGTTTGAAAATTCATGGCAAGTATTATTGGACGAAAATGCAGAGTATATTTACCCGGCGCATGGGAAACGATTTAAAAGCAGTGATTTGCATAAGTTTAAATCTAAAATCAAAAAGGTTAAATTATATTCTTTGAAGTAACAATCATATCATAATTTCCCAGCCTTTGGGATTGACAGCAAAGCCGGTCTGATTGGATAAAACGGCGTCCGTACACCGTTCTCAAAATCACTCGCTGCCAATAAAACCTTCCGTTTGACGAAGAGCGGCTTTCCCTCGCCTTTGCCGGAATCCGCCTGTTTGGGGAACCGGAAGCGGATTGAACCGGATTTCCGCGCAGCCAGGAAATCGTGTCGCGGATCGTATCCTGCATATCCCGCGGATGGTATCCCAGTTCTGCAGTGGCTTTGTCATGCGTAAAATGGCTGTTGCTGGAAATTGTATACAGCGAGTACCGGGTATACAGCGGACGCGTATGCGTAATTTTACCAATCCATTCAAAGAACGGAACAAAGGCGCGTGCAATGCCGATTGGCAGACAGAACTTTTTCCTTCCGCCTACGCTTCTGCGGACACATTCCAACAATTCGCGCACCGTGAAATAACGGTTGGAAAGAATGTAGCAGTTTCCTTTGATACCGTGTCCGGCAGCTTCAAGACATCCTTTTGCTACATCGCGGACATCCACAAAATCAAATCCTCCGGTGATTCCCGCCGGTAGTTTTCCGGAAATATACATTTGGATGAGTTGCACAATATGATTGTTTCCGCGGTCATACGGCCCGACAATACCGGACGGATGTACAACGACCGCGTCCAGACCGTTTTGAACAGCGTCTAATACAGCCTGCGTGGCTTCTGCTTTTGTAGAAGCATATCCACCGATTACGTTTTCTTTGGAAAATGCCGCCGCTTCTGAAATGGTTGCTTTTTCTTCTGTTTCGGGAATAGCATGGACCGAACTGACATAAACCAACCGTTTAACCGGATGGCGCATACACTGTCCGATGATATTTTTTGTACCTTGCACATTGATGCTGTAAAGCTGCGGCGTAATATTGCTGCCGATGCTGATCAATCCTGCCGCATGGATAACAATGACTTCTGCGCCGGACAGACCGGAGAAAATTTCTTCCAGCGATTCCGGTTTCGTGATGTCGCCTTTGTAATAGGTGATTTGGCTGTCGCTCTCTCCGTTTTCCGACGGAAGAATCAGTCCGCGGATTTCACATTCTGTTTTGCGCAGATATTGAATGATTGTCCCGGCCAGATGTCCGGCCGCGCCGGTAATTATATAAACCCGTTTCATTTGGCTTACCTCCTATTTGAGACCGTTTGTACTATACCGCGTGCATATTTATCCGGTTGGAGGTTTTTGTTAAGGAAAGATGAAACGGAAAAAAATCTTGTTTTATTTTGCCTGCGGCGCGGCGTCCGGTATAGCCCGGATTTTTTCAGGATTTTCGCTGCATAAGGCTTCCATATTCCGGAAAATCCTGTCCGGATCCCAGTCCCACCATTTGAGTTGCAGCAAATAGTCCGTCAGGGCATCGTCAAAGCGTTTGCGGATAATCCTGCACGGATTTCCACCTGCAATGCAGTAGGCGGGAATATCTTTTGCAACAACGGAATTGGCGGCAATCACCGCGCCGTCCCCGATGTGAATCCCCGGCATGACGGTTACGTTTTGTCCGATCCAAACGTCATTCCCTACAACCGTATCTCCTTTCAGCGGCAAATCCCGCAGGGACGGCGTAAATTTTTCCCAGCCGCCGCCCATGATGTTGAACGGATATGTCGTCACGCTGTTCATCCTGTGGTTCGCGCCGTTCATCACAAATTCAATTCCTTTTGCAATTGCACAGAATTTTCCGATAATCAGTTTATCGCCGATGAATTCATAATGGTGCGTAACGTGTTCTTCAAATTTTTCTGCGCCGGTATTGTCGTCATAGTAAGAGTATTCCCCTGCAATAATATTCGGACGGGAAATAACATTTTTGATGAATACGACGCTTTTGATTTTTTTCATTCGGATAAACCGCATCCGGATCCGATCCCATATCCCCTCCTTTCTTGATTCCTGCTTTTCCCGCACGGGTATTTTCCGGCGGGTGTTTATGTTGATTCAGTTTGTATCAGTGGTTTCCGGTATTTACGGCGTATTGTAAACGGCAAGCGCCCGCTCTTCCAGTTTCTGCATAAATTCCGCTTTTCCGGAACAGTATCCTTCGATGTCATAGGGAAAACGCCTGGCAAGTTCTTTTTTCAGCTCTGCATAAGCTTTCTGTTCTTCCCTGTTCATGCGCAGATAATCCCGGACGGCAAGATGGCGTGTGATGTTGAATGTGTCATCCGACCGGAAAATGTGAATCTGGTGTGTCCGTTCGTCTCCGCCTTTGCGCAGGTAGCGCCGGCCGGGTATACCGAATTCGCCGAGAAATTCATAGCCTGCCCGGACAAAATCCGCCGATGCGGCGTCAACCGCTTCCAGACTCCGGACGGAAACCAGAATATCGATAACCGGCTTGGCTGCAAGTCCGGGAACCGCCGTGCTTCCGATGTGCCGGACAGCCAGTGCATTTTCCCCCAGGATGGCGGTAATTTTCTTTTCTTCTTCCGCATACATCCGCGGCCAGTCCGGATTATATTCCGTTACGGTAATGTGCTGCGGCATGTTTTTCCTTCCTTTCTTTCTTTATTCCGTTTGTGATCCAATATATGTTAGCGGATTGCCGGTTTTGCCGCAAGCGGATAAACAAAGCGTTATCCGGAATTGGCTTTCTGCTTGGGATGCGTTAAACTGTCTTGCAGAGGTGGAAAATGTGGGCGGTATTTGCATTCGGTTCAGCGGTGTTTGCGGCGTTGACTTCCGTATTGGCCAAAATCGGTATTAACGGTGTACAGTCAAACCTTGCCACGGCAGTCCGCACTGTAGTCGTGCTGGTGATGGCGTGGGGAATGGTATTCCTGACGGCGGGCAGGGCGGCATCGCGTCTGTCAGCCGCAAAAGCTGGCTTTTTTTGGTTCTTTCAGGCCTTGCGACCGGCGCGTCGTGGCTCTGTTATTACCGGGCGCTGCAGCTTGGCGGGGCGGCGAAAGTTGTTTCCATTGATAAACTGAGCGTAGTAATTACCGTTATGCTTGCGGCAGTATTCCTGCATGAACCGCTCACGGCAAAATCGGTTGCAGGAGCCGTGCTGATTACGGCAGGCGCGCTGCTTATGGTGTTGTAGGCTGCTGTGCCTTTCCTGCGGCGGACAGCCCTGTGCACGGGAAATGCACGCTAATGCGTGTAATCCAGCAATGTGACGCTGTCTCCTAAATCATTTGCAATTATTTCTTTCATCTTTTTGGCAAACGGGCAGGGATAGCCTATCGGCGTTCCTTTCTGGATGCAGCTTGCAAACACAATGGTGTCCGCGCCGCGTCTGACAAGCTCCCGCGCTCTGAGCACCGCTTTTTTTGCCGGACAGCCGCCGCAGTTGATAAATCCGATAATCTCTATGTCTTCGTCGATGCCTTCAAATACGCCTTTTTTCTCTCTGACCATGCGGAAATCAGTTGTACCCGGACAATAGTCCTCTGTCTGCATACACCGGATAATGCCTACTTTCATACCTGTATTCCTTTTTATGCGGCGTCTGCTCATTTGCCGTGCTGTTTTCTGTTTTATTATAGCGCGGGCAGGATGACAGGTCTACCGGTCTGTCGCAGCACCATAGGCGCCGTCATGCCGCGCGCCGCTGCTGCTGTACGAGAACCTGCATACGATAAAAGTGTCCGTTTCAGGAAAAAGCGCGGAAGAAGCCGCGGCGGAGATTGCCGCGCTGCAGGGGAGGGGCCGCTCCGAACGGGGCGTCAGGCTGCGTCATCGTCAGCTCCTGTACGGCCTGCTTTGCTTCAGTCTGTTCCATGTACAGCCTCTTTCGTATGTTTTACAGCGTAATTCCAATGGTATATTATGTGCTGTCTGCGCCTCCGTCAAGAACAGCCCTGTTTAGGACAGCGTATACTGCTGATGCGGAAAACCTTTGCCATACGGCTTACGCAACCATATCGAAATCCTCTGTTCAGCGTCATGCTCAGGCATGCTTTGACTGCTTCAGCCATACCGCGCGCGCATAGCAGCGTGCAAAAATATAATTGTACACAGCCTGCCGTGCACTGGTATAGTTTGTACAGGATTCTTTAGTCCGCATCATCGTATTCCATGGAGGTAAACAAAATGAAACTAAGCATAACGGCTGCGTCTGTGCTGCTGCTTGCCGCTGCTTTTTGTTCATGCAGTACAGCAAAACAGGCTGCGCCAGAGTCCGTAACAGAAAGTGCGTACACCGCGTCCGGCGCAGGAAGAATTGGTTCAAAAGAAGAGCTCCCGTTTCCGCTTGGGAGGGATATTTCTTCACCGGAGTTTATCGGGCATGTGTACCGGACGGATCTGATTGTTCCTGACGGCACGCATGATTTTGCCTGGACAAACAATATCGTGTTTGAACCGGGAGCGCGCAGTGCGTGGCATACGCACGGCGGTATGCTGGTTCTGGTAACGGGCGGTGTCGGGTATTATCAGGAGCAGGGCCGTCCGGCGCAGATTTTGCGGCAGGGCGATGTGCTTGCCATTCCCGAAGGTGTTGAGCATTGGCACGGCGCGGCGCCTGACAGCTGGTTTTCGCAGTTAGTGATTTTTGACGCGGCATACACCGGCGCACAGACAAACGCTCCGGCGCGCCATGTGACGGACGAAGCATATACCGCTCTTGAAACAGAAGAATTCCCCGGCAGAACCGCAAAAGACCCTGCGTACATGTTTTATAAAGCAGACGAGGGGCAGCATCTGCCAGTATTTACCGGAACGGCATGGGTTTCGTCTCTTGCAGAAGAGCCGAATGTATCAAAAGGACCGTCGCTGCATTATGTGGTGTTTGACACCGGCGTGATTAACGACTGGCATGTACATGAAGCCGGGCAGGTGCTGATTGCCACGGACGGTATCGGCTTTCATCAGCTGCAGGGGGAGCCGGTGCAGGTGCTGTATCCGGGCGACGCGGTTGTCTGCCCGCCGGGCATTGCGCACTGGCACGGCGCTGCTCCGGGAAGCACGTTTGCCCACATCGCAGCGAGCGCCAGACTGGGAACGGCTGCTGTAGAGTGGCTTTCTCCGGTGTCTGACGCTGAACTGTCAGAAGCGCAGGCGGCGTTGCAGGAGCGGCTTTTTGAATGAGCGGATAAGGCAGGCGGCAGGAAAAGCGCCGCCCGCCTCGGACTGTTACGGATTGGTTTTCAGCACCGCGATACTGAGAAGAAAGGGAAAATGCACTTTTAATTCAGAAGATTGACTGCTATTCCTGTGATAAGTGAAAATGCCATCACAAAGACAATGTAGATAATGAAATGTTTAAGACCAAGAACGATCTTCAGCGCTCCGAGATTGGTTATTTTAGTCGACGGTCCGGTAATCATAAAAGCTGCCGCGCTGCCCATGCTCATGCCGTCCATGAGCCATGCTTGAAGCAGCGGAATTGTCCCGCCTCCGCAGGCATAGAGAGGAACACCGATGGTTGCTGCCATAAGCACGCCGAAAGCCTCGTTCCCGCCGAAAACTCCCGTCATCAGTTCTTCCGGTACATAGTGCTGGAACAGGGCCGACAGCAGAATGCCCAGCAGGAAATACGGCCCGGTAGTCTTAATGTTGCGTCCAATATTTTTAAGCAGGCGGCGCACCGGATTCGGGTCAGTGTCATGACTTATTGGTTCGTCAAAACAATCGAAGCGGAAAAATGACTTTTCTTTCTGAAATACACAGAGCAGCAGTCCTGCGGCAATTCCGCACAAAAAACAGGATGCGATTCTAATAATCAGTGCAGTTGTTCCCAGAGCTGTGCTGTATACGATCAGCTGAGGATTGAGCAGAATGGAGCACATCATAAAGGAGGCCAGCCATTCGTCCCGCATCCCGCTTCTGGAGAAGGATGCGGACAGAGGAATGGTTCCGTACATGCATAAAGGGGACGCAATTCCCAGCAGACTGGCGGGGACAATGCCCCATAATCCCATCCTGCTCCGGCTCATGGAACGGAGCAGTCCGTGGATCTTATCTTTCAGGAAAACTGAAACGCAGGAACCGAGAAGGATTCCAATCACCCAATAGCCGAAAACCTGCCGCAACTGCACATCAAAGTAGTATCGGATATAGATAAACTCTCGATGCAGCATGTCAAGTATTTCACTCATCGATGTTCCCCAGCCGATAGGTGCGGCTGCCAAGACCGATTTGCTCTCCATGTTTCAGAACATGAATGGCGTGGCGTGATTCCATGCGGTTGATAAGAGATTCGGTATCGTCCTGGGAAGCGTACACCAAGTCTACACAGGCCTGATCCAGCGCCACTGGGTCTGCGGAAGCCAGAATACCGATGTCATGCATATCCGGCTCTGCCGGATTTCCGTCGCAATCGCAGTCGATGGACAGATGATTCATCACGCTGACATAGAGGATATTGCCGTTCAGCGCATCCACTACAGACTTGCCGGCCTCGGCCATGGATTCAAGAAACGGATCCTGTTCGCCGCCCCAGGGGCTGGTATGACTCTTTCCTGCCGTGTGAATCAGGCACTTGCCTTCTTTGGATCCAAGACCGATGGAGATGTTCTTGATTGCTCCGCCGAAACCAGCCATGGCGTGACCTTTGAAGTGCGAGAGAACCAAATAGCCGTCGTACTCCGGAAAGTGAGCGCCTACCAGGTTTTCAGTCAGATGCACGCCGCCCTCAACGGGCAGGGATACAGAACCGTTCTCATCCAGTACAACAAAATCTGCAATATCGGTAAAACCATGGTCTTCCGCCACCTGATAGTGCATAGCTGTACTGGCGCGCTGCCCTCCATACGCGGTATTGTTCTCGACAATAGTTCCGTTTACCTGATGCACCAGATCTGCAATGAGATCCGGATCCAGATAGTTGCTGGCCGGAGGTTCTCCGGTGGAGAGCTTCACCGCGATATTGTTACCAGTCAGCTCTATGCCAAGTACATTATAAATGTTCACCATAGCCTCCGGGGTGATTTCTGAAGTATAATAAACAATTGTTTCTGCAGTGTTCCGCTGATGTTCCAGAGAAGAAATCATAATAATCTCTCCGGCGTTTGTTCGTATGTTCTCGTCGTGGTCTGTCTGCTGAGAAATGCTGCCCTGAGTCTGTTCCGTGTGTTCGCCGTATGCAATTTCGCTTTCAGCTCCTGCCGCTGTTACAGCCAGCATGTATACCAGCATAAGTACTGCGCGTCTTTTTGTTCTCGTTGCCGTCATTTCTTGCTCCTGTGGGTTATTTGTATGATTTCTGGTAAATAGCTGCGCAGTCCTCATCGGAGAGCCGGCAGGGATCGTTCAGAAAGTTGCGGCCAAGCGTGTCGCGGGCGTTCTGCACCATCTTGGGGAACTCAGACGGGTCGACGCCATAATCCGACATCCGTAAGTCAGCAACACCGCGGTCTTTCTGCAATGCAGCCAGCGCGGTAATAAAATCTTCCGGCTTGCCGGCGTTCTTCATGCCCATGAGCTTCGCCATTTCGATAAAGCGGTCGTCGCAGGCGTGTTGTTCCACAAAGTGGCTGTAATACGCCTTAGAGATCATAATAAGACCCGCGCCGTGCGGTAGCTTCTCATGATAGGCGGAAAGTGCGTGTTCCAGCGGATGGGCGCTGGTGCAGGAGCCGATCGCCATCTGGATGCCGGACAGGTAGCTGCCTAAAGCCACGGCGCTCATCGCCTCCATATTATCCGGTTGCCGGATAGAAACGGCAAGATTGCGGGATACGCTGCAGATTGCTTCTGCGGCAACCATCTTGCTGAACTCATTGCGGGCGGCCGAAATGTATCCTTCGGTGGAATGAAACAGGGCGTCAAACCCCTGATACGCCTTGAACGCAGGCGGCACGCTGGTCATCAGCTCCGGATCTACGATTGCCAGCACAGGGTAGGTGCCGGGGCCGAATACGCCGGTCTTTTCGTTTGTTTCCGGATTGGTAATGACTGCGCCGCCGTCCGTCTCGGAGCCGGTGCCCGCCGTTGTCGTAATGGCAACGATAGGCAGACTGGGCTTTGAGGGCCGCTGTTTCTTGCCGGTGCCGAACAGCACATAATCCCACAAGTCGCCGCCGTTTGCCGCCATGAGTCCGATAGCTTTGGAGGCGTCCATGACGCTGCCGCCGCCCAGCGCTGCGATGAAATCACAGCCGTTTTCGCGGGCGAAGCGTCCGCCTTCTTCCACAACAGGCTTGGTGGGGTTTGCCGCCACCTTGTCAAAGATCACGTAATCCGCACCGGCCTGTTTCAGCTCGTTTTCCAGCCGGTCAAGATAGCCGTTTGCACGGGTAGATGTACCGTTTGAGATAACCACCAGCGCCTTTTTCCCGTGAACCGCGCCCGTCGGGGTGTTGATCTGTGTATGCAGTTCATTGAGTTTTCCTGCGCCGAACAGTGTTGTTGTCGGCATCCAAAATGTAAACATAGGTTATTCCTCCTACCGAATAAAATTGGTTTGTATAAACGGCTCCCGTTCAGGAAGTCCGTATTTTTCTTTGCCAAGCGCAATCGAACGCATCAGAAATACCATATTCCGGGCAAGGGTACGCATACCCTGCAAGCCCTCCGCGTCCTCTGACGCTTCTCCCGCTTCCCGTCCGTGCACGCTGTTCCAATACTGTCCGGCTGCTACCGGCATACCGGAAATGAAGAAATACTTGTTCAGCTCATCGAACGTGGAAGAAAGTCCGCCGCGCCTCGCCGCCGCAACGCTTGCTCCCACTTTCATGGTTTTATCAAACGGTGTGCTGTAAAAAAGCCGATCCAGAAAAGAAATCATCGTCCCGTTTGCCGAAGCATAGTAGACAGGGCTTGCGATCACCAGCCCATCGCACTGTTCAAACTTGGCAGCCGTCTGATTGACCAGATCGTCAAATACGCATGCGCCTTTTTCTTTGCAGGAATAACAGGCAACGCATCCGCGTATGGCATGATTGCCGATATGGACGATTTCTGTGTCCGCGCCTTCCTGGCGGAAAATCCGATCCATCTCGTGCAGCGCGACAGAGACATTGCCCTCCTTGTGCGGGCTTCCGTTTAGTAACAATACATTCATATCCGTATCCTTTTTGCTTGTATGCCGCAGGCGTGCAGTCTGCCTGCCTAAAACGCGCCGTCGGCGCCGTCAACGGCAATAACCGCGCCGCTGGTAAAACTCGCTTCGTCAGACGCCAGAAACAGGGCGGCGTTGGCAACTTATTCCGGTTCGCCAAATCGCTGCATGGGGTTGCTGCCGGTGATGCGCTTCTCGTGTTCCCGTGCGTCCGCTTCCGACAGGTTTGTCACATTCCAGATTTCCGTGCGGATGGGTCCGGGCGCAATGGCATTGACGCGCACGCCGTCAGCCGCCAGATCGAGCGCCCAGCAGCGGGTAAAGTTTTCTACCGCAGATTTTGCCCCGATATACAGGGAAAGATTGTAATTGCGGTGCGTTACGCCGATAGTGGAAAGGTTTATCATAGTGCCTTTTGTCGCAATCAGCAGCGGCAGCGACTGAATGGTCATGTCCACCAGAGAGCGGACGTCAAGGCTGAACGCCGTGTCGTAGTCTGCAAGCGTTACCTCTTTAATGGACTGTACGGGACACCAGCCTGCGTTATTTACCAGAATGTCGAGCCGTCCGCCGAACCGTTCCTTTACCGTGTCGATGACGCGGGCAACGGTTTCCGTTTTTGTTAAATCACCCGCCACATACGAAATGCGGCTGTTTTGTGCGGCAGTTTCTTCGAGCTTGGACTCCCTTCTGCCCACGATTAAGACCATCGCGCCTTCGCGGGCGAACCGTTCCGCAATGGCGCGTCCGATACCGGTTCCGCCGCCGGTAACTACCGCTGTTTTATTTTTCAGCTTTAATGCCACAGCATGTACCTCCGTAGTTTTTGCTGGCTATACTGTAGCACTGTCGGCAAAAAAAAGTACAATGCCGATTGTGCAGCCTGCTCTGCGTCCGGCGCATACCGGGCTTGCCGCAGTGCAGTAAACTGCCTGCTCCAAGCTGCCAAGTTTAGGGCGCAGCGCTAAACGTGCATGAGAAAAGCCGCAAGTTTTAAGGCTAAGTCTCAAACGCGGCAGCTTGCGCAGCGGGCGTAAGACCGCGAAGCAAGCCCGTGTACATATAGGCGGCGGCGTTCTCCGGCATGTATAGGCGCAACACGGACGCAGCAGAAGAAATGCCGGCATAAGACTGTACCGCCTTATTGTTCTCCTATAGGATTTTGCTGGTATGCTGGTTTTGGGAGATTTTGCCGCCGCTCGGTGAAGTGGAAAAGTGCAGGCTCCTGTAGTATACTGATTATACGTGAAATTGAGGATCGATGCTGTATGAATGGATTTCTGCTGTTGGCGCCGTTTTTTCTTATACGATTCGGCTTTTTGACGCTGCTGCGCAAACAGGCTGTGCGGCGCGCCGCTCGTTTCGCGCCGGTACGGGCAAAGAAGTAATTGCCTATTGGATTTACCAGATTTCAACTGTTGGGATACTTCTTTATCCGTTTTTTCTGCATATAACCGCGGACTTTTCAATCCTTTTTTATGCCGGGATGCTTTTCTATGTCATCGGCTTAACGGCATTGTTCATTACAATCATACACTTTTCGTTTCCGGACGATAGAGGGCTGAATACAAAAGGCTTGTATCGCGTTTCGCGCAATCCAATGTATGTATCGTATTTTTTTGTTTTGTAGGAATGGCATTGCTTACTCAATCCGCTGTGCTCTTTTGCCGGTTGTCATATTTCAGATTTCTGCTCATTGGATTATACGTGCGGAAGAACGGGAGTGTATAAAAAAATTCGGTATAGCCTATGAACAGTATATGAAAAAGACGCGGCGGTATCTGTAATCACAGCGGTTCAGCTCTTGTGCCCGGCGCCGGAACTTGCCGCAGGCGTGCCGTTTCGCGGTAAACCGCACACAAAATATCGGCCCCGAAAAGCGAGGAAGCAATGAAATTCACCGGATTTTTGATACTTGCGCTGTTCTATGCGGTGTACATCGGCAAGATGCTGCTGCAAAGAAGAAAAGGCATACAGACAGACCAAATGGCAAAGGGCAAAAAGAAAACAAACGTTTTCCGTATTGAGTTGGCTCTGAAAGTTGCCGCCTATGCTGTGGTTATTGAGGAGATACTGAGCTTGCTTCTGGTTCCGCCGCGCCTGCCGCGAGTGGTTATTGCCGCCGGCGCTGGCAACGTCTGTGAATCTGTGCTATAGTTTTTGCAGTACAGGTTGAAAGAGACAAGACATGAAAAAGCTGTTTCTTATCGGCGGCGCTATGGGAGTGGGAAAAAGCACCGTGAGCCGGATATTAAAACAAACGCTGCCTGCCAGCGTATTCCTTGACGGAGACTGGTGCTGGGATTCGCATCCGTTTCAGGTGACGGCTGAGACAAAAGAAATGGTCTTGCGCAATATCTGCGCGGTGCTGCAAAACTTTCTTTCGTGTTCCGCGTATAAGCATGTGATTTTTTGCTGGGTTATGCACGAGCAGTCCATTATCGACACGATTGTTTCGCATCTGGACACTTCCGGCTGCCGCATTATCGCTGTGTCGCTTGTCTGCTCGGAGCAGGAACTAAAGGCGCGCCTGCGGCAGGATGCGGCGGCCGGTATCCGCACGCCCGACGTGATTGCGCGGAGCATAGCGCGGCTGCCGCTGTACGAGAACCTGCATACGATAAAAGTGTCCGTTTCAGGAAAAAGCGCGGCAGCAACCGCGGCAGAGATTTCCGCGCTGCAGGGGAGGGCACCGCGTCAGCTTGTAGCAGAAGTGCTGCTTTGAGCCATCGTGCGGATTTGTGAAAACAGCGGTTCAAGCTCCCGCCGCGCGTCTTTTCTGCACACACACCAGTACCGCACGTCTGTTTCTGCATCCTGCAACGGAACGGACACTTTGTTTTTGGGCACCGGCGTGTCTTTGTATGAGATATTTGTCATAAACGACGGCAGATCCGCGGCCATAACGATTTGACGCAGAACAGACAGCTGCTTTTGTTCAAGAAAGTTCGCGTCAGGGATTTTCTCTCTGCATAACGGAAACCAGAATCCAATGTCGCGGTGAATTAAAATGTTTTCTCCGCGTAAATCGCTGAGCTTAAGCGACTTGCGCCGTGCCAGCCGGTGTTTTTTAGGCAGCAGCACGCTGAGTTTTTCGCGAAACAAAAACTGGCTGCAATAGGCGTCTTCTTTTACATCATGATTCAGCACAATAAGCCGGTAGGTGCCGTCGTCAAGGCCGCTGAAAAGCGGTTCTTCGGTTTCCTGCAAGTCGGCGGTGATATGAACTCCCATATAGATTTGCGCGATTACGGGCGTAAGCTCGTGTATGGGCATGGGCGCAACTGCCCCTAAAGAAAATGTGCGGTTTTTCTGCCATGCCGTGCGGACTTCGCGCTGCATGGCGTCGTGCGCCTGCATAATGCGCTTGGCGTGTTCCGCCGCAAGCATGCCGAACTCGTTGAGCGCGATGCGGTTTTTACCGCGGGAGAACAGCGGAACTTCAAGCTCGTCTTCAAGTTTCTGCATGGAGCGGCTGATTGCCGGCTGCGATGTGTGCAGCTCTTCGGCAACACGGGAAAGCGTGCCGTATTCGGCAAAAGCTGCAAGCTGGCGCAGGATATAGGTTTCCATGCACCGTATTGTATCACAGGCGCGGCATTTCTAAAAGAGCGCAGGGCGGGGCGCAGTGCATCGGCGTTTACTCTGCATACTGCAGCGTGTGCACTGTATTTGCAGGTCTCTGCGGAATATTTTTGCGTGTGCACACACGGACTTTTTTCCTTTTTTAGTCTCTGTAATTTGCTTTTCCGGGAAGGGCTGCCTGCATACTTGCTATGCGCACAGCGTATAGCGGTGTAAAAAAGTTTAATTGTACACGCTGCCTGATGATACGCTAATATCTGCATATACTGCATACCGGCTGGCGCCGCCTGTATGCGGTGCTATGGCACGGAGGTTTTTATGGATTTTGTAGAATTGAATAACGGCATTAAAATGCCGAAAGAAGGGTTCGGCGTGTTTCAGGTTCCGGATGGTCAGCTGACAGAGCAGGCGGTAACCGACGCGCTTGCCTGCGGTTACCGGCTTATCGACACTGCTTCTGCCTATGGAAACGAAGAAGCAGTAGGGCGCGCGATACGGAAATCGAGCATTGCGCGTGACGAAATCTTTGTTACGACAAAGCTGTGGGTGCAGGACTCAGGTTATCAGAACACAAAGGCGGCTCTTGCGCTTTCGCTTAAAAAGCTGGGGCTTGATTACATCGATCTGTACCTGATCCATCAGCCGGTGGGCGACTATTACGGTTCGTGGCGCGCTATGGAGGAATTGTATAAAGAAGGCAAAATCCGCGCGATCGGCGTGTGCAATATGTATCCGCACGTGCTCGCCGATTTATGCCTGCACAACGAGATTATTCCTGCGGTGAATCAGATAGAGCTGCATCCGTTTTTTCAGCAGGAGAACGCGCTTAAAACAATGAAAGAGTTCGGCGTGCAGCCGGAAGCGTGGGGTCCGTTTGCGGAAGGCAAGCACGGTATTTTTTCTCATCCGGTTTTAACCGCGATTGCGGAAAAATACGGCAAAACTGCGGCGCAGGTTGCGCTGCGTTGGAACGTGGAACGCGGTGTAGTCGTTATTCCCAAATCAACGCATAAAGAACGGATGGAAGAAAACCTTGCTGTCTGGGACTTTTCGCTTGATGCGGAGGATATGCGCGAGATTGGCGAGCTGGATATCGGGCACAGTGAGATTGTAAACCATGCAGACCCTGAATTTGTAAAAATGATCAGCGGCTGGAAAATTCATTAACAGTTTTTTTAGGAGGTATCAATATGAAACGGATAGTATACGGCATAGTAAGCGCGGTTTTTGCGCTGGGCGTCGTTTCCTGCACTTCCGCGCCTGAACAGCGGCAGGGCGATGTGCTGATGATTGCCGAGCAGGGATTCTTTGCTTCAGGCGGCACGGTAACGGAACCGGCGCCCGGAACATACGATCCTGCGACAAACTGGCTTGACGCGGAACGGCCTGGCAATACGGCGCACGTGGATCACGCAAATACGTTTTATCAGATTCCCACAGGCGGCGGCAGTACGCCGATGGTGTTTCTGCACGGATATGGACAGTCGCGTACCGGTTGGGTTTCTGCACCTGACGGACGGGAATCGTGGGCGCAGTGGTTTTTGCGGCAGGGGCACCCGATCTTTCTTGTTGACCAGCCGCGCCGCGGTGCTGCCGGTTCAACAGTGCGCATGACGGATATGGAGCTTGACGCATGGGGAGATGACGGCAAAAGTTATAAGCCTGGCGATCAGGCGTGGTACACGCATTTTCGTATCGGGCGCGTCGCGCCGGAACGCTATCCTGGTTCACAGTTTCCTGCCGGCGAAGAAGCGCAGAATCAGTTTTTCAGGCAGATGACGCCGAATACGGGCAATTATGAAGAAGAACTGTTCGGCGATGTATTGAGCGAGGTGCTTGCCGATGTGCGGCGGATGACCGGAAAGAAATCGATATACGTTACACATTCGCAGGGCGGCCGCGTCGGCTGGCAGACGGATGCGGATAATATCGCCGCAATTGTCGCGGTGGAGCCCGGCGGAACGCCTGAGATTGGTTCGGACCTCTACTATAAATTCCTTGAAGCGGATATCCCGATTATCATGTACTTTGGCGACTACATTGATAACGGGCCTGAGGATATTATGTCAAGCGCGTTCTGGAAAGACGTGCGGGACACAGCGATTGCATTTGCCGAGGCATATAACCGTGACGGCGGCGATGCCGTAGTTATTGATCTACCCAAAATAGGCATTACCGGAAACAGTCATTTTATGTTTCAGGAATTGAATAACGCGGAGATTGCCGCTCATCTGCAGAACTGGCTTTCTGAGCGGGGCTTAGAGTAAGGCATGGTATGCTGTTTTCGGCAGTCTGCTGTATGTTTGCATTTTGCGCAGGCTGTCGGGAAATGCAGGCACAGGGAAGAAAAGAAGATACGGTGTACGTCGGCAGACAGACGGACAATTCATATTCATGGAAATATATAATAATAGAGATTCAAACTAAGGAGAATGAATCATGAAAAAATTACTGACAGCGCTTCTGGTGTTATGTACCGGCGCAGGCGGCGTTTTCGGGCTTTTTGCCTCGTCAAATGAACCGGTGAAACTTCCTGAAGACTGGGGCGATGTATTGGTGGTATATTACTCTGCCACGGGCAGTACTGAAAAAATTGCCGGCTATATTGCCGATGCAACAGGCGGTGATGTTTTTGAACTTGTGCCTGCAGAGCCCTATACATCCGCTGATTTGAATTGGAGAAACGGGGACAGCCGCGTTTCGATTGAGCATGAAAATACGGAATTGCAAAACAGCGTGGCGCTTGTTTCTTCCGTGCCCGAAAATTGGGAAAATTACGGTACCGTGTTTATCGGCTATCCCATCTGGTGGGGTATTGCCGCATGGCCTGTCAACGGCTTTGTAACGGCAAATGATTTTACAGGCAAAAATGTTGTGCCGTTCTGCACTTCGTTAAGCTCCGGGCTTGGAGACAGCGGGAGTTTGCTCGCCGAAATGGCAGGGGAGGGCATTTGGTTTGACGGGCGCCGGTTCCGTTCCGGTGCGTCTGAACAGGACGTGCTGGATTGGCTCTCCGGGCTGAAATAAGTCTTATTGACATACAGTAAAGCGGCTGCGGGTATATGTCCCGCAGGTATTCAGATTGCAATACACGGTAATACAACAATGCAGAAAAGAATTTTAGGAACAAACGGATTAGAGGTATCTGCGCTGGGCTTGGGCTGCATGGGTCTTTCTCATGCGTACGGCGCTCCTGCTGAGAAAAAATGAGGCTGTCCGCCTGATTCGGCTGGCAGTGGAAACCGGCTATACATTTTTTGATACCGCTGAGATTTACGGGACGCAGGATAATCCTTATGACAATGAACGAATTGTAGGCGAAGCCCTTGCCCCATACAGGAACAAAGTCAGGATTGCGACGAAGTTCGGCGTACGGTTTGATATGTCCCGCAATACCATCCCATATCCCATCATCCCCGATTCACGGCCTGAACGTATCCGTGAATCAGCGGAAGGGTCTTTGAAACGCCTCCGGACAGATTATATCGATTTGTATTTCCAGCATCGTATTGATCCCGGCATACCTGCCGAGGAAGTCGCGGGCGTGATGCAGGATTTAATCAGAGAGGGTAAAGTCCTGCACTGGGGAATTTCCGAAGCAGACGAAGAATACCTGCGGCGCGCAAATGCTGTCTGCCCGGTAACGGCAGTTGAAAACCGCTATTCCATGATGGCGCGGCACTATGAAACGCTGTTTCCGGTACTGGAAGAACTCGGCGTTGGTTTCGTGGCATTTTCGCCGATGGCGAATGGTTTGCTTTCGGGCAGGTACGGAAAAAACGATACCTTTGATAAGCAGTATGATTACCGGAGCTCTATGCCGCAGTTTACGGCAGAAGCATTTGAGGAAAACAGCAAACTGCTTGCGCTGCTCAGGGAAACGGCAGAAAAGAAAGGTGCAACTTCCGGTCAAATTGCTCTTGCATGGATGCTTTGTAAAAAACCGTGGATCGTGCCGATTCCGGGAACGCGCAGGGATGAACGCTTAAAAGAAAATGCCGAAGCTGCAGAGGTAACGCTGTCCGCAGCGGAGGTAAGAGCGCTGGACGGGATACTGGATCATATTCCCATGTCGGCGGTATTCGGCGGGAGCGCGGTAAACAAATAATTTTACAAAAGATAAGATTATACGGTTATTTCGTTGCAAGACCAATGAAGGGATCAAAACTGCAAACACACAACAACGCCTCGCTGCATATTCCAGCGGAGCGCCGTCTGCGCGGCGGTTTTCCCGCAAGCGGATGACATTTCTCTTGACAAAACACTTTGTTTGTTATATTAATAATAACAGTGTTATATAACATCGTTATACGGAGACGCCAGGATGGAAGAAAAATCACCGGATACATTGGAAAAAATAAAGCAGGCCGCTATGGAGGAATTTTCGGACAAGGGTTTTCTCGGGGCATCCCTGCGGCAGATCGTAAAAAAGGCCGGCGTAACAACAGGCGCTTTTTACGGATATTTCTCCAGCAAGGAAGCCCTGTTCGCGTCAATCGTGGAGCCTCATGCCGCCGCTCTCATGGGAAAGTTTATGGAAGCCCAGACTTCCTTCGCAGAACTGCCGGAAGAACAGCAGCCTGACCACATGGGCGTGGAATCCTCGGACTGCGTTCACTGGATGGTGGATTATATCTGCCGGCACCGGGAGCCGGTAAAGCTGCTTCTTACCCGTTCGGAGGGTACCAGCTATGAACACTTTGTCCACAATATGGTGGAGATTGAAGTAGAATACACAATGAAATACATGGACGTCCTCCGCCGCCTGGGGCGGGACATTCCGGAACTGGACGCACAGATGTGCCATATCATTGCCAGCGGCATGTTTAACGGGATCTTTGAAATCGTAGTACACGATATGCCGGAAGACCGGGCGCTGCGCTATGTGGATCAGCTGCGTGATTTCTACACAGCAGGATGGATGAAAATTATGGGGCAGTAATGCCCTATAATTTTTGTTCAGTAGTTAGTTATAACTAACATAATTAGATAATGTAAGAACATAGACATGTTCTCTTTATTATAAACACAAAGAAAAGGAGGAATTTTTTTTTGAAAAAACAATCCAATTTATCACGCCTGCTGGAAATTGCAGGCAGCCATAAGTACCTGACCTATGCTTCCTGGGTGCTTTCTGCTATCAGTGCCCTGATTGCCCTGGTACCCTTCTATTACATCTGGAAAATGATCAAGGAAGTACTGGAGGTGGCACCGAATTTTGGCCAGGCACAGAACCTGACCGGCAATGGCTGGATGGCAGTGCTGTTTGCAGTCATAGCGGTGCTTGTCTACATGGCAGGACTTATGTGTTCCCATTTGGGAGCATTTCGTATCGCCACAAACCTGCGTATCCAGACCATGGAGCATATCGTTAAGTTACCTCTTGGGTTTGCCGAGAGTTTTGGCAGCGGAAAACTGCGCAAGATCGTCAACGAATCCAGCGCAGCCACGGAAACCTATCTCGCTCATCAGCTTCCCGACAGAGCCAATGCCATTGCAACCCCATGCGGTCTTCTAGTGCTGTTGTTTGCCTTTGACTGGAGACTGGGACTGTTAAGCCTTGTTCCGGTTGTGCTGGGCTTTCTAATCATGATGGCAATGACCGGAAAGCAGATGCAGGAAAAGATGAAAGAATACCAGAATGCGCTGGATGATATGTCCAACGAAGCGGTAGAGTATGTCCGCGGTATTCCTGTGGTAAAAACCTTTGGCCAGACGATCTTTTCCTTTAAGAAGTTTAAAGACTCCATTGACCGATATAAAGTATGGGTGATTGCTTATACCAAGCAGCTTCGGACACCGATGATGTTCTATACAGCTGCAATTAACGGAGTTTTTGCCACACTGATCGCCGGAGGACTGTTGTTTACACAAGACGGTGTGACTTCCGGTTTCTTACTGGATCTTATTTTCTATATCATCATTACACCGGTTATTTCTGTCACACTGACACGCATTATGTTCCAAAGTGAAAACGCCATGATCGTAGACGACGCTTTACAGAGAATTGACAGCGTTTTGCATTTGAAGCCTCTGGAGGAACCGAAACATCCAAAGCATCCTCAAAACGCTTCCGTGGAACTGAAATCGGTTCATTTCAGCTATGATGGAGAAAAAGAAGTATTAAAAGATATTTCACTGACCATTCCTGCAAGGCAGACGGTAGCTTTTGTAGGCCCGTCCGGCGGTGGTAAGACAACCCTTGCCAACCTGATTTCCCGATTCTTTGATCCCCAGAGCGGAATGGTAAAAATCGGTGGTGTTAATGTGAAAGACATCCCAAAAGAGGAACTCATGAATACGGTGTCTTTCGTATTTCAGAACAGCCGCATCATCAAAGCGTCCATTCTGGAAAATGTGCGTATAGGGAAACCGGATGCTACCCGTGAGGAAGTTCTGACTGCCCTTCATCACGCGCAATGCGATGATATTCTGGAAAAACTCCCACAGGGTGCGGATACGGTCATCGGTACAAAAGGGATCTATCTTTCCGGCGGCGAGCAGCAGCGGATTGCCATTGCCCGTGTGATGCTGAAAAATGCTCCGATTATCATTCTGGATGAAGCCACAGCCTTTGCTGACCCGGATAACGAAAGCCGTGTACAGGCTGCTTTCTCAAAACTTTCCGAGGGAAAGACAGTGATTATGATTGCCCACAGGCTTTCTACCGTAACAAATGTGGATCAGATTTTTGTCATTCAGGACGGACAGGTTGCCGAGTGCGGGAACAGCCGTGAATTGCTTGCAAAAGACGGCATTTTCAGCCGTATGTGGAAAAATTACCAGACTTCCGTGCAATGGAAGGTAACAAAGGAGGTGCAGTGATATGATCAAAAAACTGCAGAAAAAATATGCTCTGTCTGAACAGGGAGCAAAAGACCTGATCAAAGGCTGCCTGGCCTGTGTCCTTCAGAATCTGTCTTTTATGTTCCCGGTAGGACTTTTATATTACCTGGTCAGCGATCTGATGAACGGGGGTGTTCCCGGTGGGAAAATTCCATTTTATGTGGCAGGCTGCGTGGTGTGTATAGGCCTGATTCTGCTGACCACTTTCTTTCAATACAATGCGACCTATTTTGCCACTTACAAAGAAAGCGGTATCCGCCGCATTACCCTGGCAGAGCATCTGCGCAAAATCCCCCTTTCTTTTTTCGGAAAAAAGGATTTAGCCGATCTTACCAGTACCATTATGGCGGATTGCACCTTCCTGGAGCAGAGTTTTTCGCATTTTATCCCTGAGCTTGCGGGTTCAATTATTTCTACGGTTCTGATTTCCATTGGTCTGCTCTTTACGGATTGGAGAATGGCGCTGGCTGCCTTATGGGTTCTGCCGGTTGCCTTTGCGATTGTGGGATTTTCCGCTAAGATTCAGGAAAATCTCAATCAGAAAGCCATGGACGTGAAGATGGCCTGCGCAGACGGGATACAGGAGTGCATTGAAACGGTTCGTGACCTGAAAGCGAACAACGCGGAGCAGGCATATTTAAAGGGGCTGGAAAAGAAGATCCGTGCTGTGGAGCATCGTTCCATCCTCAATGAATTCGGCCTTGCTGCTTTTGTGGTTTCCGCATCATTGGTGCTGAAACTTGGTATTGCAACGGTTGCGCTGGCAGGAGCTGTTCTGCTCATGCAGGGAAGTCTCTCCGTGCTTACATTCTTTCTGTTCCTTCTGGTGGTATCCCGTTTGTATGACCCTCTGCAGGGCGCACTCCAGAATCTTGCGGCAGTCATCAGTACACGAACCAACATTGCCCGTATGAATGAGATTCTCGATCATCCGATCCAGCAAGGCAGTGACAGGCTTTCCAATCAGGGGTATGATATTGTCTTTGACCATGTCGGGTTTGCCTACAATACCGGAGAAACCGTATTGAAAGATGTTTCCTTTACGGCAAAACAGGGAGAGGTTACGGCTGTGGTGGGCCCATCAGGCGGCGGGAAAACAACCGTATCCCGGCTGGCAGCAAGGTTCTGGGATATTAACAGAGGAAAGATTACCGTGGGCGGCATGGATGTATCCCGAATTGACCCGGAAACACTGCTTTCCCTGTATTCCATCGTATTCCAGGATGTTACACTGTTTGACAATACGATTCTGGAGAATATCCGAATCGGAAACAAAGACGCCACAGATGAACAGGTCATTGCGGCTGCAAAGCTTGCCAATGTGGATGAATTTGCAGAAAAACTGCCGGATGGATGGCAGACCAATATCGGGGAGAACGGCTGTGAACTTTCCGGCGGAGAGCGCCAGCGTATTTCCATTGCCCGTGCATTTCTGAAAAATGCGCCGATCATTCTTCTGGATGAAGCTACTGCTTCTCTGGATGTGGAGAATGAAACCCTGATACAGACAGCCCTTTCCCGTCTGATCGCAGATAAAACCGTTCTGGTTATCGCCCACAGGATGCGTACCGTAGCCGGAGCAGATAAGATTGTTGTCCTTTCCGATGGTACCGTGGCAGAAGAAGGATCACCAAAAGATCTAGCAGAGAAAAATGGTGTGTATGCCCATATGGTAAAACTGCAGACAGAAAGCCAGAATTGGAAACTTGCGTAAAGAAGGAGGAAATGTAATGAACAAGAACCATTGTAAGCAGGAAAATATCCGCCTTGGCACCCACGGGGAAGACTATGGAAGCTGGATGTCCAATCCTGTCTTTTACATCATTGGCGGAATCGGAGTTTTGGCCATTGTGCTGTCTGTACTCTCTTTTTATGTATTCCGTGTTGCTGTTCTGGGTATTTTGTTTGCTGTTATCACAATCGCACTTGTGGCTTTGCTGATCTGGATCACATGGATCAGACGGCAGTATGCCTTTGGCGGCGGCGGAATTATGGAACAGGTTCACCGGGTTGTCCTCTCCCATCTGGACTATGATGGCGATGGAAAGATTCTCGAAGTTGGATGTGGCTCCGGAGCACTGGCAATCCGTGCGGCTCTGACATGGCCGAAAGCAAAAGTGATTGGCGTTGATTACTGGGGGGCCGTGTACAATTACAGCAAGGCACTCTGCGAGAAAAATGCTGCCAGCGAGGGAGTGGCCTCCCACTGTGTATTTCAAAATGGTGATGCGAAGCAGTTGGATTTTCCTGATGAGAGTTTTGATGTAGTCATCAGCAACTATGTCTATCACAATGTTATGGGTGCTGATATGCAGAAACTGCTGCTGGAAAGCCTGCGGGTATTGAAAAAAGGCGGCGTCTTTGCACTCAACGATGATATGAAACCAAAGATGTACGGTGACATGGAAGGTTTTGTGCAGAGACTGCGAGATATGGGGTATGAGGAAATATGCCTCGTTGATACCGCACAGGAAGCTTTTGGCTCCCACCGTCGGGCTGCCATGATGATGCTGGGGTCTTCCCAGCTGCTTGTCGGCAGAAAGTAATGTATCAAAACAGGAGGTTTGGCTATGTCCAAGTTAGGCGTTGTGGAGGACACATTGTTTATCCCCATGCAGGGCAGGCTCTATGCCAGCGAGCATTGCCCACAAATTTTATATGATAAAAAAGCATTGGAATTGAAAAATAGGCTGCCGTTAGACTTGATTGAACAGAATATGCAGAACCAGTATACCCTTTTGGCCTCTGCTTCCCGGTCTGCTAATATGGATCGGATTATTCGGGCTTTTCTGGAACGCAGACCGGACGGTGTGATTGTCCAGCTTGGCTGTGGTCTGGAGACAACCTATCACCGATGTGATAACGGAAAGACACACTGGTATGCCGTGGATCTGCCTCATGTAATCGAATACCGGCGGGGACTTCTTCCCGAACCAGAGAGGGAATTCTATATTTCCGGGGATGCCTTTGCAAAGGATTGGATCAAAAAAGTTCGCAATGATGTACTTGATGCTCCTATTCTCGTTACTGCAGGCGGGTTATTTCATTATTTTGAGGAACATAAGGTCATTGCCTTTCTGCGTATGATTGGGCAATTTGGAAATATGGAAGTTGTTTTTGATACGGTGAACAAAAGAGGCATGACCATGATGAAGAAAAAATATATGAAACAGGTCGGCCATGCCGATGCACAGATGTTCTTTTATGTGGATTCAGCAAAAGAACTGGCAGAAAAGATCGGGGGTAATGTGAAGGTGATTGCGGAGGAACCTTATTATCGTTACATTCCTAAAAACGGCTTAAAGCTCTCCACAAAGGTCAGTATGGCGGTTTCTGACAGATTCTGCATGGTGAAAATGGTACAGTTAAAATTATAAAAACTTTTACATAAAATCTGGAACACCATCATCAAATTCTTTGACATCAGCCATTTATTTATAAGATTTCAGACTAGAAATACCTTATGCTGCAATCTTTTCTTCTAAAAAATTTACGAAAAAAATATATGTTTCCCGACTGAATAAGGTATACTGAAATGATAATAAGTTAGAATTCGCAGGTGTCAATGATGAAAACCTTATATATGATTGGAGGCACCATGGGAGTTGGAAAAACAACCGTATGCCAGCAGCTTAAACAAGATTTACAGAACAGCGTCTTTATTGACGGTGATTGGTGCTGGGATGCCAGTCCATTCCAAGTAACCGATGAAACCAAAGCTATGGTGATTGATAATATCTGCCATTTGTTAAACAACTTTTTAAAGTGTTCAGTGTATAAAAATATTATTTTCTGCTGGGTTATGCATGAGCAAAATATTATCAATTCAATTATTGAAAAGTTAGATACAAAGAACTGTACTGTGCACTGTATCTCTCTCATCGTAAACGAAAAATGCCTACAGGACAGATTATCCAATGATATTGAAAAAGGCATTCGGACAGCGGACATTCTCGAAAGAAGCATTGCAAGAATACCGCTTTATCAAGCACTCAACACCATTAAAATTGATACCAATAAGAAAACTGCGGCTATGATTGCCGATGAAATCAAGCATCTGTGATATTATCATCCGGACAACCTACTGTGAAACTGTTGCCAGTAATATTTTTTCAATGGAACGGTTATTCTCTGACTCGGCAGTCCCAAAATCCCCCGGGCAGAAACAGATATTATTCCGTTACCTGTTTTATATTATTCCGATAACTTGCTATTATTCCGTTAATAGTATATTCTGTTAAGAGAAACGGGGAAATTTATGTACATAACAGTGAATCAGGCGGCGGAAAAATGGGGCATTTCGGACAGAAGGGTCAGAATTTTATGTGCCGAAGGGAAAATTCCCGGGACTATCCGGGAAGGCCGGACGTGGAAGCTGCCGGAAAATGCCTCAAAACCGGATGACGGACGGTTCAAATCTGCCGAAACACTTTTGGAAAAAATCGACCGAAAAAAAACCGAGCTGGACTCAAAGCGCCCCTTAACCCCGGGTGAAGCGGAACGCCTCACCGAAGAATTTGCGGTAGAGTATACGTACAATTCCAACGCCATTGAGGGCAACACATTGACTTTGCGGGAAACCGACATGGTCTTGCGGGGACTGACCATCGGCCAAAAGCCTTTGAAAGACCATCTGGAAATTATCGGACACAAAGAAGCCTTTGATTTTGTCCGGGATTTGGTCGCGAAGCAGACTCCCTTATCGGAGAGCGTAATCAAACAAATCCATTTTCTGGTACTGGCGGATAAAAAAGACGACCGGGGCGTTTACAGAAGAATCCCCGTAAAAATTATGGGTGCAAAACACGAGCCGGTTCCACCCTATCTGATTCAGCCAAAAATCGAAGAGCTGCTGGAATCCTACCGGCACAGCACGGAGCATATCGTTCCCAAACTGGCACGGTTTCACATCGAATTTGAAGCCATCCATCCCTTTATCGACGGAAACGGACGTACAGGCCGTCTTTTGGTCAACCTGGAACTGATGAAAGCCGGATATCCGCCTATCGACATCAAATTCAAAGACCGGCTTGCTTATTACAAGGCTTTTGATGGTTACCATCAGAAAAAGAACCCTGAAGCCATGGAAAAATTATTTGCCGGATACCTGAACAAAAGACTGGATGAATACCTCGCAATGTTGACAGAGTAAACAAACCGGCTGTTTCTAAAATAATTCTATCCAGATATAAAAAACCGAAACTTTATGACACGATACAGGCAGGTTTCTTCAATAAAACCCTTTGTGTAAAAAACGGTAGCCTTTTCCAAAAAGTTACTGTAACATAATGAAATAAAGAAAAACAGTGTCTGTTTTCGTACAGTGGTAAAACGGACACCTTTCAAACCAAAGGAGACCTCCATGAGCACATCACTTTTTATCGAAGACATTCATCATAAAGGCTGCATAACCGTTGAGCAGGCCCTTGAAATCGGACAGGATTTTTCTCAATATGTAGTACAGGAAGATGCAGAAGAATATAATGAATTTCTAAAAGAAAAAATTAATAATTTCGAGTGTATATTACTTGGTAAAGATAATATAAGTGCCAGAGGGTTTGAGCTGTCTTATGATGATAAAACGGATTCTTATGCAGTAAGAATTTTTGCTCCATCAAGCATTGCTGATTATGAATCAGCTTTTGATTATATAAAAAAACTATGTGTCTTTCTGGAGAATGATAACATAACTACAGAAGATAATGAAACATATACTGCTGATACTATTTCTGCCTATAACTATAAAGAACAGATCAGATGTACTCTTGAAGCAATATATGACGATTTGAAAAACTCAGATCACGAGTATTTTGAGATCTTCGGCTTATGCAGACCTGTAGCATTAAATAAAAAAATTGTAAAAGAAATTATTAAAAGTAAAGAGGCTGTAGAAAATTTCAGCAGTTTTATCACAGATTTGCAGTATATTGATGCTCATTCCGCCAGGCAAAAACTTTATAAAGAAGATGACGGCTCTGTTTTTGGCGTATACACTATTACAGAAACAGTTCCCACTATCATTCCTTTTACGCCTTGCATTGCATATGAAAATGCGGACACGGTAAAAAACAGCGATATATCTCAATGGCTGATTGGACTTGTTGTAATTGACGGCGATCCAAATAATCCTGAAAGCTATAGTGTATACAAATATATTGAACATAAAAAATTTGTAAAAAAACTTCCCGGAAAAAAATATACAATGCTGGATGCAAAATATATTTTAATACAGGGCCTTTCAAGAAAAGAAATTGAAAGCATTGCAAAATGATGAAATATAATATGCTCTCATAAAATTAAAAGCCGAAGAGAGGAATTATTGATGAAAAAATTGAGCGCAGAAGCTGAAAAAATACTGATTGACCGCTTTGGCAAAGATACTGTTATTGCGTTGGCAACGGTAAAAGACGGAGCGCCTTATGTGCGAAAGGTAAACGCATATTATGAAAATGGCGCGTTTTATATTATTACATACGCACTTTCAAACAAGATGGAACAAATCAAAAGTAATCCTGCCGTTGCAATAGCGGGAGACTGGTTTACGGCGCAGGGGAAAGGTATCAATTTGGGTTATTTTGGAAAAAAGGATAACCGTGTGATTGCTGAAAGGTTAAAGGAAGTCTTTGCCGAATGGATTGATAATGGGCATAATAATTTTGAAGATGAAAACACCATAATTCTGAAAGTGGAATTAACAAGCGGACTGTTGCTTTCTCACGGAACAAGATATGAATTGTAGCTTTTCACACTTAAAAAAGTGTATGAATTTTAATTTTGATGCAAAAGTGGCGCTTCAATATAAAAGTTCTTCGCAGAAAATCCGAGTGATGAGTGAGAGCTGGGTAGCCGATAATATCTTCTGCCCGTCGTGCGGATGTATGCATTTATCGCACCTTTCTAACAATATGCCTGTCGCCGATTTTCAATGCGGAGAGTGCGGCGAATTGTATGAATTAAAAAGTAAGAAGGGAAAAATCGGGAAAAAAATTGTTGATGGTGCGTATTCAACAATGATAGAGCGGATTACAGATGCGAATAATCCTAATTTATTTGTTATGGAATATTCCGATGACTTGCAAGTTAGAACTTTGATCTTAATTCCAAAATTCTTCCTTGTTCCATCTGTTATCGAAAAGAGAAACTCTCTTCGCTTTGATGCAAGGAGGGCTGGATGGACTGGTTGTAATATCTTATATTATAAAATTCCTGAACAAGGTAAAATAATGCTCATTGATGATCAGAGGATGAGTGATAGAAATGAGGTGATCACTCAATATGCCAGAGTGAAAAAATTAAAAAGTGCCGATGTTGATAATCAAACATGGCTTTTAGATGTTTTATCGTGTGTTAATTTAATTTCAAAAACTGAATTTTCGCTGCAGGACGTATATAAATTTACCAGAACTTTACAGATAAAACACAATGAAAATCATAATATAGAAGCGAAAATCAGGCAGCAGCTTCAAATTTTGAGAGATAGAGGATATATTGAATTCCTTGGAAGAGGACAATATCGTAAAATTTAAGATACTTATATGATGTTCTGATATTGCAATACATACGAGAAAAAAGTTTTTAGCTCAGGTAAACTTCTGCTATCTTCTTCAGCAACTCCTCTTCCGATTTTCTCATTTTTTGCGCAAAATCCTCCTGTGTCGCGGCGGTTAGGGGAACTTTCAAGCCGAAAGTGTGTATTGTTCCGCCATATCCTTTAAGGGTGTAGGTTTTGTTGTTTTCTGTGGTGTGCTCACTCTCTTTCAGGGGATATATAATACCGCCTGTGGAGATTTTCATAACGTGCATGTACGTTATAAGCTGGTACAGGTCTTCACGGGCAATTTTGCCGTCGGTTATTTTTTTGTATTTTGCGTCCAGAACACATTCGTCAGGTTTATAAAAGTCGGGATATATTCTGCTGTAATTGTTATCTGTTTTAGCAGTACGGGCGTTTTCAAACAGATACAGCCAGCCGCTGCCTTTTTTATTCTGAGGATGCTTAAAGCCCTGTTTTTTTAATAATCCCGCGAGATATTCTTCCCATAGCCACGCCATATCAAAGAGAATTCCGTATATCTTTTTTGAATCTGCCCCGTAATTTACTTTTTGCCGGCGCAGAATTGCAAGGCAGAGTTTCTGCAAAGCGGCATAATCGGTAAAAAAAGGATGTTTAATCAGCTTCAGGTTTTCTTTGATAATGTTGCTGCGTTCACCGTTTTTATATAAAGGCGTTGACTGTACTATGTACCCCACGGCGTCCTTGGTCAGCTTGTCACAGGAAAGTATCTGCGGGCCGTAACTGCGTGCTTTTATCACTTCTATTGTGTGGCGTATCAGCTGTGTCAGGTAGTTATCCGCAGTACGTTCCCGGATATTGCAGGCAATATTCCCCCGGAAAGGCGTATTTTCTTTAATATGTCTCGCCGTGTCTATCTGTCCCCTGATATGCATATCGTTCTTTTTGTACAAGGTGTATGTTTTGAATAATCCGCGGGAAAGCGCCTTTTTCAGGTAATAGGGGAACAGAAACACAAGAAAATCAAACTGTCCTTTTTGTGAAAGGTCTTTTAAATCAAAAAGATTGACGGAAAAAACTTTTTCCAGAAGATAGTACAGAAAATAATCGTTTTCTTCTATATAATTGGCAGTATCTTGCGCAAAGCGGGAAGTTATTTTCAGAAGGGTTTCCTCGCCCTCGCGGTCAGAAGGAAGCCCGATATATCCGGCTATGTTTCCTGTGCTGATGGTAAGTACTTGAGCCTGGAATTCTTTTGCAAGCGGCATATCGCATATGATAACCGGCCGGTCTTGGATTCTGTCTTCAGTATTTTCGATACAGTCAGGAAATACAAGCAGATTGGGACTTTCATGGGTAATGGCTTTTAAGGTTTTGTTAGAGAGCGGCAGCAGTCCTTCGCAGGCTGTTTGTATGTCCTGAGAAGACAATACTTGCGGCAGGGCCATTTGCGAGATTGTTTTTCCGGTACAGTTATCTGTTGTTTTTAACCGAATCATGGGCAGCCTGTCTACTCCGTATCATGGGCGGAATTCTGCTCAGGCGATACCTTGGGGGAATTGTAGGCCTTTTTGATATTCTCAAAGGCGCCGTTTTCATCCTCGGCGCCCCGCAGATATTCTTTTATCAGCGGTGCGAGATGATACTCCCAGAGTTTTTCAAAATCGCCGTTCAGCGTGTTGAGGTTTAAGAAATAAGCTCCTCCGATATGATAGGCAGGAGAAAGTCCTTCTGTTTTGGAAATAGCATCATTAACAGCTTGCATTTTGGCAAGAGCCTGTTCCCTTACTGTATCATCCTGAATTTGTTCCAGCATTTCCGTCCGCTCTGACGCCTGTATTTCCACGAAAGTAAAGCGCCGGCGGAAAGCGAAATCCATAGTTTCCACACTCCGGTCTATGTCGTTCATCGTGCCGATGATGTAGACATTTTCGGGAACAAAGAAATGACCAAAGTCCTCCTGTCTGGAAATATTCAGGGCGTTGTCAAAGGTGTTGCCCTCCCGTTCCATATTGGCGTACTGCGTGCGGATTGAGGTAAGATTGTGTGTGCCGTTTTTAACATCCTGTAAATCCCTGGCAGTTACCCGGTATCCGGGATCAAGCGCGTAAAACAATTCCCCAAAAATCTTAGAAAGGTCTCCGCGGTTTATTTCATCAATGATAAAGACAAAATTCTTTTTTACTGCTTCTACTATATTTTTCTTTGCTGCCGTATTTTTAAAAGTTCTGATACTTTTATACAGTGAAAGCGTATACGAATCCTGCTGCGTTCTCCATTTCCTTCCAAAAATATCGCGAATTTCATTTCCGCTTTCAATATTTTCCCCGCATTTCAATAAGGCCGCAATTTCGCTTTTTTTGAGCGTCAGCTTATTGGCTTTTTCGTTATTTGGAATGGAAATATAAATATTTTTCTCATCCGCGTTTGTTATAAAAAACTCATTGCCCTGCGTGATTGTATACTTTGTGTTTTCTTCTATTGAAGTATCAATAAACTCATTGATTTTTTCATCCAGAGATTGTTCTTCCGCTATTTCTGTTTCTGTTTTCTGACTGTTTAATAGATTCTCAAGCGCCTTCTCGCAAAACAATTTAAATATTCCGTCCCGCAGTTCAAAGCCAATCTGTCCAGCATCATCCTGCGGAAGGGGCCGCAAGCCCTCCACAAAATCCGTGTAATCGTATGAAGGATGAAACTGCACAAACGCCGTTTCCGCGTCCATGGCTTTCGCAATTTCTTTCGCGAGATAGGTTTTCCCTGTTCCCGGCGCCCCATGAAGAATCAGATTATGGGTGTGTTCTAAAAGATCAGCAAGTTTGCTTTTAAGATTGTTTGTTGGGAGAGTTTCTTTGTGATCTAAAATATTTTTGTTGTTGAATACTTCATTTAAAAATTGATTATAAAGAATCATGCCGTATTTGAGGGCCTGATTACCAGCCTCTTTATTTACAGCATCAAAATTTGGTGCTGTGAAAATTATTTCTTTTACTTTGTTATATTCATGTATATCTGTATATGCGAAAATCGGTTTCTGATATTGGTGATCAATTTCAAGTTTTTGTGGTGCATTACTCATTGCATTACAATATGAATTTATGGTGTTTTCAGAATATGGTTCTCCATCTTCCTTTTTTGTTTTGCTCATCCATTTTCTAAACCGCGCTTTTATATCTACATCTTTCTCTTCCATTAACTCAACTCCTTTCAGTTTACATATATAGTATATAACAGTTTTGGGGATAAAGGAAGGTTTGCCGAATATGATGTTTCTTTTAAAATGTATACGTTATCAGATACAAGCGGTATGATAAATTACCGCACATAAAAAAAATAATCTTTTTTTGATCCCAAAAAAGATTATTTTCAATTCAAAAAAAGATTATTTTTTGTTTATTTTTACACTATTTTTGACCTCATATTAATGTAAAAATGGATTAAAGATAATTTATTTTTGGATAAAAGATACACTAATAACGGATCAAAAATACATTATATTTTTTCTGTGTATAATTTACGTTTGTACTGTAGTAAAATATATGCGGTGTCTGTACGGAATTTATTTCTTTTCCTGTAAAAAGGTGTTATTATATTGTTATACTATAATAACAGACTGTTTGAAAGGGGCTTTATAATGCCGTCTGATTTTAATGAAAATACACGGGTGCAGGTGCCTGCCGCGTTTCATTTATGCCGGTTGGGATATACATATTTTGATACACTACCCCGGTATGAAGATGACTGTAATATTCTGACGGATGTATTCCTTTCACAGCTTGGCAAACTGAATCCCGGATACACAGAACAGGACTGTAAAAATTATCTGCTGAAAATTAAGACCTGCCTCGCTAACGATGATCTTGGCAGAGAATTTTATTCTCTGTTGTCTGCCAATTCCGGTATCAGAATGATCGATTTTGAGCATCCAGAGCGTAATACCTGGCATGTTACTACTGAATTCAGCTGTGAGAATACTGATACGCAGGATTCTTTCAGGCCGGATATTACCTGCTTTATAAATGGACTGCCGCTTGCGTTTATCGAAGTTAAAAAGCCGAATAATTATGAAGGTATGAAAGCTGAATTTGACCGGATAAACAGGCGATTTGCAAACAGAGCGTTCCGCCGGTTTTTTAATATTGTTCAGCTGATGATTTTTTCCAATAATCAGGAGTATGAAAGCACAAACCGTGTCCCGGTTCAGGGGGCTTTTTATTGCTGCACCGCAAAAGATACCGCTTTCTACAATGTATTTCGTGAGGCTGAAAAAGACTTTGCTGCGAAGTATCCGTATCAGGATGTGAGTGCTGATGTATTAAAGAAAATACTCCGTCACCGCAACTGTCTTTCTCTGGCAAGCCATCCGGAATTTGAGACGAATATCAAACCTGTCACACCCACAAACAGAATTATTACATCCATGCTGAGCCGGGAACGTTTTCTGTATCTGTTGCGGTATGGTTTTGCCTATGTTGAGCGCCGCAGAGAACTTGCCGATGGTACAGAAGTGTCTGTGTTGCAGAAACATATTATGCGCTATCAGCAGTTATTTGCAACGCTTGCCGTACAGCGTTCTCTGGACAGGGGACACAAGGGCGGTATTATCTGGCATACTCAGGGCAGCGGCAAAACAGCTTTTGCCTATTATTCTGTAAAAGTATTAACTGATTATTACGCCCGCAAAAATACGGCAGTTAAATTTTATTTTATTGTTGACCGGCTGTCTCTGATGGAGCAGGCGGCTGATGAATTTGTATCAAGAGGCCTGCTTGTCCGTACTGCCGATACCAGAGAAAACCTGATGAAAGACTTTCGCTCCTGTGAACTGGTTGAAAATACTGATGGCAGAGCGGAAATTATGGTGGTCAATATCCAGAAATTTGAAGAGGATCATACACCAGTCGATATTTCATCAGATTACGGTATTGCCTTGCAGCGTATTTTCTTTATAGATGAAGCTCACCGGGGCTATAATCCAAAAGGGTCTTTTCTCGCGAATCTGCTTGATGCGGATAAAAACGCTGTGCGCATCGCGATGACCGGAACACCTCTTCTAAAAGAAGAACGTGAGTCATGGCGTGTGTTTGGGGACTATATTGATACGTACTATTATGATAAATCCATCGCTGACGGGTATACGCTGCGGCTCATGCGGGAACCCGTGCAGACAGTGTATAAAGAGCGGCTTGAATCAATTCTTGATAAACTTGCCGGGGCTGTTGAGGTAAAAAAATCTGATATAGACAGGGACAAAATTATCGAACATGAAAGATATCTGAGCGCGCTTATTGAGTATATCGCAGATGATTTACGTATGTTCAGAATTGAGAAAGCAGACTCCTCCGTGGCCGCGATGGTGGTGTGTAAAACAAACGCGCAGGCACGAAAATTCTTTGATTTATGGAAAAAATATTTTCACGATGAGCAGCCTGCAAGCTCAATGGGATATAAGATTCATACCGCTTCTGCGTTCGCTGCCGAAGACGCTCCTGATTTTTATAAACGTAAAAGGCCGCTGCGGGCTTCTTTGATTCTGCACGATGAGGGTGATAAGCAGGAACGGAAAGAGTATATAGAAGAGTTTAAAAAGAAAGAAACAATCGATGTTCTGATTGTTAATCAGATGCTGCTCACCGGTTTTGATGCGCCGCGATTAAAGAAACTGTATCTTGGACGGACTCTTGACGGGCACGATTTATTACAGGCTCTGACTAGGGTAAACAGACCATATAAAGATTTTAAGTATGGGTATGTAGTTGATTTTGTGGATATACGGGAAAACTTTGATGCGACTAACGAACGGTATCTGCGGGAACTGAATCGGACAAATGACGCGGATGAAACAGGAGAAACAAAACCAGTCGCACAGACTCTTCTGGCAAATGAGGACAAAGAAGAAATCCGCCGTCAGATGAATGATATCAAAGCCGCGCTGTGGTATTATGATTGTTCCAATGCGGAAGAGTTTCGTATCCAGCTAGATGAGATATATGATAAAAGCAAACTGTATGAGCTGCGTTCAACATTGGAAAACGCGAAAGCAATACTGAATATTGTACGGGCTCAGGGAGACGATGAACTGAAACAGAAAGTTAAATCATTGCTTCCCGGTATGATTCCTGCGCTTGTTACAGAAGTAACAAACCGTATAAACCGCATTAATTTGCTTGAAAATACTGAACATAAGGAAGATGTGGCGGGAATTATTAATCTGGCTCTTTCGGAACTGGATTTTGAGTTTAAAAAAGGTCTGGCGGAAGAACTTGAAATTGTTATCAATGATTTGAGAGAAAAGATTGAACGGGTACAGCGGGAATTTGAGAGTAATTTTGATAAAAAAGAAGAAAACTATGTTAATCTTGCCGAGGAGTTTCGTGCCTATTTTCGCAAAAAAGGCTTTGTTCCCGCCAGCGTGAAAGACGCGAAAGAGAGTATTCATTATATGAATGAGGTAATGAATAAGATAAAAGAAATTAACCGCCGGAATAATCTTTTAAAGAAAAAATACGGTGATGACGAACGATTTGTCCGGGTTCATAAACGTATTCAGGAAGAAAACGCGAAACGCTCTGACCCGCTGATTTCACGGGAAGATATAATTCTGTGCGAGAATCTCTATCAGTTAAAATGTACTATCGACAGTTATGTTGATTTAAATCCCCATATTCTTGCCCCTGAAGGCGAACCAAAGTTTAAAAGAGATGTGCAGGCAAATCTGAGCCGCAAACTGTATGAATTAGGCATATCCGCCGCTATCAGCGATAAAAAATACCTCACAAACCTGATTGCTCAGGAATATATTAATCAATATGCAAGTTACGGAGTATAGTAGAATGAAAAATGACTTTGTCAATCCTGACCTAAAAAAAGTTGGTGATATTAAGGGAGAATTTTCTGTTCCTTCCTATCAAAGAGGATATCGATGGACAAAAGAAGAAGTTTGCTTTTTGCTCAATGATATCGATGAATTTGGTAAAGTTAGGAAAAATGATGAAAATTATTGCTTACAGCCTATCATTGTAAAAAAAATGAATGATGGCAAATACGAACTCATAGACGGACAACAACGATTAACAACTATTTTTTTAATATATGTTTATATGCATAAATCAAGCAACGGTTTCTTGCCAAATCCTAAATTTTCTTTATCATACGAAACAAGACCGGATTCCGATTTCTTAAAAGACCCGAAAGAAGAAGGTAAAACAGACAATATCGATTTTTATTTTATATGGCAGGCATATCAAAACATCTCAAACTGGTTTGAGGAAAAAGGAGATAAAAAACAGTCTGTTCTGACAAATATCAATAAGTATTTTGATGAAAGTATAAATGTTATTTGGTATGAGATTCCGGAAAACGAGAATCCGATAGATTTATTTACACGGTTCAATATTGGAAAAATTCCCCTTACAAATTCAGAGCTTGTTAAAGCGTTGTTTCTTACGAATTCGTCGACAGAACCTGTACTACAGAACGAAATTTCTCTACAGTGGGATAACATGGAAAAAGAGCTGAGAGACAGTTCCTTTTGGTATTTCTTAACAAATAAAGATCAAACATCTTATCCCACGCATATTGATTTTTTGCTCGATATGATAGCAAATAAACCTGAAAATGATAGAGAAAACTACAGAACATTTTTTTATTTTAAAGATAATAAAGATGACACTTCTATTTGGGAAAAATGGCAAAAAATCAGGCAAAGTTATCTGACATTGAGAGAATGGTTTTATGATCATGAGCTTTACCATAAGATAGGTTATCTTGTAGCTGTTGGTAGAGATTCTTTGTCCGCTTTGTTAAAAGAATATTCAGAATGTTCAAAAAAATCTTTTAGACATTCATTAGATAAAAAAATAAAAGAGAGTCTAGAGCTTAATGAAAATCAACTTGATGGCTTGTTTTATGATACGGATTACAAGAAAATTACCGAACTTTTGTTGTTATTTAATGTAGAATCTGTTCGTAACATTGACAACCAGCAGCAGCGTTTTCCTTTTAATAGATATAAAAAAGAATCTTGGAGTTTGGAACATATTCATGCACAACATTCGATTGGATTAAATACAAACGAAAAAAGAAAACTGTGGTTGCAAGATCATATAGAACCATTAAAACGGTTAATAAAACTGGAAAATAACTCAAGTATAGGAAGTGAAGACGTTAAAAACCTAATGGATAGGATAACGACACTGATAGATCGAGTTGAAACAAACTCAAAACAAGAAATAGGTACAGATTTTGATTTGATTCAGAAAGATGTTGTCCGTTACCTTTCTCCACAAAACGAAAATTCCGGAGAGTATATAGATTCTTTGTCAAATATGGCGCTTTTAAGTCAGTCAAAAAATTCTGCGTTGAGTAATTATACATTTGATGCAAAAAGAGATAAGATAATAGCGATGGATAAAAAGGGAGAATATATTCCGTTTTGTACAAAGATGGTTTTTTTGAAATATTATTCGGAAGGCGATACCAATTTGCATTTCTGGGGAGAGAATGACAGAACAAGTTATCTTGAGAATATTAAAAAAACGTTAAAAGATTTTTTTACAAAAGAAGGAAATTGATTTATGGAACAGATAATGACATTTACAACAATATTCGATACTGTTAATAAAATTGTTATTCCAAAAATACAAAGAGATTTTGCGTATGGAAGGACTGATTCTCAGACAGCTAATAAAAGAGCGCGTTTTTTAGGGTCAATTTATTCAAAAATTTCAAATGGGCAACCAATATCTCTTGATTTTGTATACGGAGACTTAAGAGATGGTGTTTTAACTCCTTTAGACGGACAACAACGTTTAACGATATTGTTTCTTCTGTATTGGTTTGCATCGAAAAAAGAAAATATTGATTTAGGTTTTTTAAAGAACTTTACTTATGAAACTCGTCCTTCTGCCAGAGATTTTTGTGAGAAATTAGTTAATTTTACTCCGGACTTAGACAATCAAATAATTTCTGAAGAAATAAAGGACCAAAACTGGTTCCCCTTGGAATGGAATAATGATCCTACAATTCAGTCAATGTTAGTTGTTTTAGATGATATTCAGAAACAATTTAGCGGAGTTGTGAACCTTCGTGAAAAACTGGAAAATATTAGTTTTCATTTTCTTGCAATCGAAAAAATGGGATTGACGGATGAATTATATATTAAGATGAATTCCAGGGGAAAACTTTTAAGCGACTTTGAACATTTCAAAGCAGAACTTGAAAAGCAGATCTCAATATATAATGAAGAAAAATCAAAAACTGTGATAGAAAAAATCGATACTTGTTGGACAACTTTGCTTTGGGAATGTTCTGAAAAAAATAAAGCAGTAGATAGTGAGTTTTTGTCATACTTTAACTTTATATGTAATATTATTCGTTTTATTGATGGAAAACCCCGCTGTAATCATTTGTCAGTCTTTGAAAAAATTGATGAATTTTTTTCGGATAAATCAGGACAGAACCCGGAAAGAAATATCCAAATTTTAGAGCAATATTTTGACTGCTGGTTTGAGCATGATAAACCAATCAATGTTCAAGCCTTTTTTGACAACTTTATTACAACGCAAGCACATGAACCGGGAAAAATAAAATTAAACAAATCAGACGTATTTCGGAAATGTATATCCGGTGATATCTCGCTGGGAGATACAATATTACTATATGCTTTTATTGTTTATCGCCAAAATATGAAACAGATTCAGGAGAAAGATTTCAGACGCCGTATTAGGATTGTAAATAATTTAATCCAAAATTCTTCCGACCAAATTTCCGATAGCGAGAACAGAAGTTTGGGAAATACCCTGCCTGCTATTATCAAACAGGTAGAGAGTATCATCCGTGATGGAAAAATCAAATTAGATTTGCCGGCAAATTTTAATTCATATCAATTAAGTGAAGAACAAGAAAAGCTTGAGTGGACACACAATAATCCAGAAATGGCTGAATCGTTGTTCACATTAGAGGATCATCATTTATTGTACGGACAAATTGCTATTATAGGTTTGGAAAATTCCAATTTATTTGGACAATTTTCACGGTTGTTTGAAAAAACAAATTGGGATTTGATTGATTGCGCAATGCTTTCCTTAGGAGATTATTTTCAACAAGAAAATAGTTGGAGAATTCAAATTGGGTCTTCAAATTTCGATTCTGCATGGAAGAATTTGTTCCATAAATCCGGTTCAACAGGGTTTGACAACACAAAAAGTGTCTTAACGGAATTATTGGGTAAAATTTCCAATGAAAGTGATGTTAGTAAAGCATTGGAAAAAATAGCAGAAGATTTTACAGCGGGGTGCGAGAACAAAAAAGAATTCCCGTGGAAATATTATTATGTAAAATATGAGGCATTTCGTCCGGGGCGTTATGGAAAATGTATTTATACTTCCGAAAAACCATATGAATTAATAGTCTTATGGACAGAACGTCAACAATCTGCTAATGCGTATAATCCATTTATAAAAGCATTAGAAAAGGCAATTAGAAATTCTATATCAAGGGAATCTTGGGGAGAAAGAATCTATTCTATGGATAATAATTTGTATATCGATTCGGATAACACAAATTACTATATCCGTAATGCAACGGATGAAGATGTGCAGGAAACAGTGGAAATACTTCAAAATAGTGACGGTATTGATAAAGAGGACAGAATCAGGAAAATACAAGAAAAAATGAAGGAAGTTTTACTTTATGACCGATCAGACTCTCAGCGCTAAAACAGTCGCTTTAATTGATTCTCTTAAATCCACGACCGGAGCCTATGGACTGGCAAATAATGGCAGCGAGTATAAAATCATTACGGAAATTTTTCTGTATAAGTTTTTTAATGATAAATTTGGCTATGAGGCAAAACAGGCGCCGGTTTATGGTGAACGGCTCGCGAAAGCTGAAAAATGGGATGTGGAATATGATTCGTTCAGTGAAGACGAAGTAGAAGATCTGTTCACCTATCTGCCGGGGAGCGTGCCTGTGCTGAAGCCTCATCAGACACTCTCTCATTTATACAACGCGTCCGGACAGGGAGACTTTGGAGCGCTGCTTGATTCAACTCTGATTGAAATCGCTTCTCAGAACGCGGATACCTTTTCCGTTTCCTCATCAGGAAAAGCGAAAGTGAGTATTTTCAGCGCGGTCACTACATATGTGACCGATACCGCAAAACGGGATAATTTTGCCAGAGCGCTGCTGCGCTCTATTGCCTCGTTTAATTTTGAGAGTGTTTTTGATGAAAAATACGATTTCTTTTCCTGCGTTTTTGAGTATCTCATTAAAGATTATAACAATGCCGGCGGCGGTAAATACGCAGAATATTTTACGCCTCGTTCTATTGCCCGTGTAATGGCCCGGCTGCTGACCGAAGAAAACAGAGAATACAAAGGAGCGGAGTGTTACGACCCAAGCGCCGGAACATGAACGCTGCTGATGGCTCTTGCTCATGAGATTGGCGAAGAACGGTGTTCCATATACAGTCAGGATATTTCCGAAAAATCAGCCGAAATGCTGCGGCTGAATCTGATTCTGAATAATCTGATCGGCAGCCTGCCGAACGTTGTGCAGGGAAATACATTGACTGAACCGGCGCACAGAGAGAGCGACGGACGGTTAAAAACTTTTGATTTTGTTGTGTCCAATCCGCCGTTCAAGCTGGATTTTCCCGAATACGCGGACACACTGGCCGCGGATACTGTACGGTTCTGGGCAGGCGTACCAAACAAAGTTAAGAGCCCTGATCCGCAAAAACCGAAAATGGCCATTTATACCTGTTTTATCCAGCACGTTATCAATTCTCTGAAACCGGCAGGCAGGGGCGCCATTGTTGTTCCTACAGGTTTTATAACAGCGAAAAGCGGTATAGAAAATAAAATTCTCAAGCGGATTGTTGATAATCATATTATTTCCGGTGTCGTCAGTATGCCCGGCAATGTTTTTGCCACTACCGGCACCAATGTCAGCGTACTGTTTTTTGACCGCAGCGAAAAGAGCGATAACGATACAGTGATTCTGATTGATGCGTCTAAACTGGGAGAAGACTATAAAGAAGGCACAAACCAGAAACGCCGGCTGCGGCCTGATGAAGAAGAAAAAATTGTTTCTACTTTTCGGCATAAAGAGACTGTTGATGATTTTAGCGTCGCTGTTACCTACAGTCAGATAAAAGAAAAAGGCTACAGCCTTTCTGCGGGCCAGTACTTTGATATCAAAATCGAGTACACCGAGCTGACAGCGAAAGAATTTGCTGAAAAAATGAACAGTCACAAAACCGCTTTGCAGAAAATGTTTGCCGAAAGCCGTTCTCTTGAAGAGGCAATTCTCTGCGGATTTGACACGCTTGAGTTTGAGGAAAAAACAGAATAACAAAACGCGACAGACACCATACTTGTGGCGGACAGATGTTTTATTTGTAAAACATTGAAACATTCCATGTATGGTGTTATATTTGCAGTAAAATTGCAAAAAGAGGTGTGTAATGGTATTGTGGTTCTCACTTAGTAACTTTTTTTCGATTAAAGACACCGTTACCGTTAGTTTTGAGGCGGAAAAAATCGCGTCAGCGGCGGCACGCGATTTGCCGGACAATGTGTTTACCGCAGGAAAAAAACAGTATCTGAAAACAGTGGGTATTTTTGGCCCTAACGCTTCAGGAAAATCGAGTATCTATAAAGCACTGCTATTTTGTACCCGGCTGATTGTTGACTCTCATACGAATAACGAAGGTTCTGTTTTTAATTTCGTACCATTTAAGTTTGACGGTTATGACGAACAGCCCAGTACCTTTACTATCCGCTTTGTGTGCGAAGGAACTGAATACGAATACGCTTTTTCACTTAACCGGAAAGAAATCATTTCGGAAAGCCTCAAGGATTTTTCCGGCGGGCGGGGAGCGAAAGTATTTGTTCGGGAAGAAAAAGTCGGAAAACCCAAAAGCGAGATTTACAGTTTTGGCGAAGGGTATTTTGTCCGCCCGCTTGATGTGGCGCACAGTACAGGACGCTCGACACTGTTTATCAGCCGTGCCAGTCAGATGGATAGGGAGCTGGCAAAAAAAATCTACTGGTTCTTTTCAGGCGAATTCTATGTCGGACTTCCTCTGATTCCCAATGAATATGCAGTTGAGCTTTTTACTCAAAATAAAAAACTGCTGCTTGAAGCGCTGCGCATGGCCGACAGCGATATTGTCGATGTGGAAATTCGTCACGAACGGGTTACGGTTCCCGCTCTCGCGCCTGATTCACGGTTTGGGATTCAGCCTGCTTTTCAGCAAAAAAACATTCCCCGGTTTTTGACAAGACATAAACGAAATCCAAATATTCAATTTGATTTGCTGACGGAAGAGTCTGAAGGCACGGTGCAGATTTTTTCTTTGCTGCTGATTCTGCTTGATATCTGCAAAAATGGAAAAACGCTTATGGCGGATGAATTTGATGTAAGCCTTCATTCAGCGATGGCTGATTTTATTATCAATCTTGTTCACGCTTCCGCTAAAGCGCAGTTTCTTTTTACCAGCCACAACACCAATCTGATAGATATCAAAAAATTCCGCCGGGATCAGATCTGTTTTACCAATAAAAAAGAAGACGGTTCTACTGATTTTTATTCTCTCTATGATTTTAAGGATTTCCGTGAAAATATGGACGCGGAAAAGGGATATTTGCAGGGGCGTTTTGACGCTGTGCCGTACACCGCGACTTCTGTAGAAACTATCAAAAAACTGTTTGAGTAACAAAGTATGAGAAAACAAGCGGGCGGGCGAGCGGCCCGGAAAATGAAACCGGTCATTCTGGTTCTCTGTGAGGGTAAAACAGAAGAATGTTACGTGGATTGTTTAAAACAAAAGTACCGGCTGCCGATTCGAGTAGTTTCCAAAGTGGTTGGACAGAAAATCAGTCCCGCGCTGATAAACCGGTATAAGAACGAGATGCGGCTTTGCAAATCGGAACAGATTGACTGTTTTCTTTTATATGACGCTGATGTGCCTGAAATCGCGGATAGAATAGCTGCTTGTACGGGTGCTACCGCGATTTTAAGCCGCCCCTGTCTTGAAGTATGGTTTTTGGCTCATACGGAAAAAGTAGCAGCCGCGGACTTGTCTGCTGCCGAATGCCTGCGCCGGTTGACCAGAACAGAGGAGTGGAAAGGGTACCGGAAAGGTTTTCTTTCTGAAAGTGAGAAAAAACTCTTGTGGGATAAACGTCTTGAAGCGATGTGCAATATCGCCGAGTCATCCGCTACAGGCGCCGCCTTTTCAAACATACCGGAATTTATCCGGGCTTTGGAACACTACCGCCATGAAAACGAAAACGGAGACAGGTGATGAAGAGATATAGGATTAGTGAAATATGCGATATCTTAGGAGGCGGAACTCCTAAGACAACTATTCCTGAATATTGGAATGGTGATATTCCCTGGTTGTCTGTGAAAGATTTTAATAATGATGATGCCTATGTTTATGAAACAGAGAAAAAAATAACACAAGAAGGATTGAAGCATTGTTCTGCTACATTATTGGAAAAGGATGATATTGTAATTTCGGCAAGGGGTACAGTAGGTGCCTTAACTTTAATTCCTTTTCCTATGACATTTAATCAATCTTGTTATGGATTAAGAGGTAAGCGGGAGTTAGTTGATAAACATTATTTGTTTTACAAGTTGAAAAATAGTTTTCAAAGCTTTTTAGCTAATTCTCATGGTAGTGTATTTAACACGATTACAAGAGATACTTTTAATAATATTTGTATTCAACTTCCCGACCTTTCTGAACAGCAGCGTATCGCAAAGATTCTGAGCTCTATCGATGCTAAAATCGAGCTGAACAAAAAAATCAGCAGAGAACTGGAAGCCATGGCGAAAGAACTCTATGATTACTGGTTTGTGCAGTTTGATTTTCCCAATGAGCAAGGCAAACCCTATAAATCTTCCGGCGGCAAAATGGTCTGGAACGAAACCCTCAAACGAGAGATTCCAGAAGGCTGGGAAGTAAAGAAATTGGGTGAGATTATCTCAAAGCTTTCATCAGGGAAACGTCCGAAAGGTGGAATTGACAAGACACTAAAAACAGGAATTCCAAGTTTAGGCGCTGAATGTATAAACGAACACTTAGGTGAATTTGATTTTTTATCAACTCCTTTTATTAAAGATTCTTTTAAAGATAAACTTTCAAACGGTAAGATCGAAAATAATGATATTTTAATATACAAAGATGGAGCTTATGTAGGTAAAGTAACATTATTCAGAGATGGTTCCCATATCAGGATGCCTATGTCAATGAACATGTTTTTTTAATCCATGCAACAGAGGAAAAATACGAGGAATTTCTCTATTTCACATTATCTAGTAGTTCGTATTTTAAAATTATGCAAAATCTAGGAAAAGTAAAGGCAGCACAGCCAGGATTAAACAAAGATGATTTGAATAGCATTATGTTACTTGTTCCAGGAAAAGATATTGTTATTAATTTTCACAATAAGGTTGAATCCTATTTCCGTAAAATCTTTTTAAATGCAAATCAGCTAGGTAGACTTGTTGTACTTCGCAATCAACTTCTTCCCCTTCTGATGAACGGACAGGTACGGGTGCTATAAAAAGGAATATCATTTGATAAATCTAAAAAAAATAGGGCACAAGGTGTTCTTTCTTTATTGATTAAAGGATATTTGGAAACACATCACGTTGAGTTCAGAGAACGCCAAAAACTATATGACTTATTCAAATTCAAATACAGACCTAATACTTATATCAAATAAATTAATACAGCATTCCAGCTTTTGTTTTTTCTGGCTTTCTAGTACATATGCTGTTATAATTTCTCTATTACTGAAATTGGTCTGAGTTGAATAATGATTTTATCTTGGATATTTAAAAGTACAAAACAAGGAGGACTGATATGCATATCACGAGAAAATTTTTGCCGGTTGGTCACGGTGCTTTTTCGTTAGAGTCATTTTATTTAGATAATAAACTAATAAATGTTGTTTTTGACTGTGGTAGTAGTAAAAAGAAAAGCATAGATAAAAACTTGAAAGAAGCTGTTCCAGAGTTAGAAATTGGAGAGACGGTTGTTTTTATTTCACATTTGCATTATGATCATATCAGTGGCTTGCCGGTTCTATTGAAAAAATATAATGTTAAATATCTTTTTTTACCTGTGATTACTCCTAATGATTTTTTCTACGGAATTGTTGATATTCTCATGCAAAATGAAGCCGATTCTGTTGATTTTTTTGCCGACTTATTTCAATGTGCATTGGATACATCTCAAACAGCATTGACCGGTGAATTTGAAAATACGAAAATAATTCATGTTGGTAAAGATAATGGTGAAAATGAATCTAATAGAAAAGAACATGAACCTAATGATAATGATAGTCAACATAAATCTAATAAAGTTGAAATTCGTGATATATTCTCAGATAGTCGCGATGAAATTGAAAGTCAACTAAACAAAAAAGGACTGGTTGGATTATCTGAATTACAATGGATTTTTAAGCCTTTTAATTATCTTGATAAAGATCAACGTAATGATTTTATCGAAAAACTGATACAAGTTTTTAATGATGGTACTAATGGTTGTATTGGATCTTTGAAACAGAATCCAGGGGATTTGTTGGAACAAATAAAGAATAAGAATAAGGACTTTTCTTTATTAAAAAAGTGGATCAAATTTGTTAAAAATAACTGGGATTCCGTGAAAGAAAAAATTATCAAGGCATACAAAAATGCATACGGAGATAAAAATTTAAATAAAACTTCGATGATTGTTTATTCCGGTCCGGCAGGTGAAACAACAACGAAAATACATCATATATTAACTGGATGCCTTAATAATCCAAGTTGGTTTTGTATGCATAAGTGTTGGATGGAATGTTCGTGTGTTAATCATGGATGTATGGAATGCAATATGATTAACTTATACAAAAAGCCTGGGTGCGTATATTTTGGTGATTATGAGGCAAACGATTCGGACAGATGGATAGCATTTACAGCATTTTATGGTGAATTATGGTCAATGACAGGGATTGTATATGTACCGCACCATGGAGCCTGTTGTAATTTTAATAAAGAAATTAATTCTGAACCTAAAATAAATGTTATATCTGCTGGATATTGTGATAGATATGGGCATCCTTCCCCAGATACTATATCGAAAATAAAACGGAAAGGTGGAGTTGTTATAATAGTAACTGAGCGAGACTGTATAATAGAAATAGAATTTATTTTTTGACAAAATTTAGAGTATACTTTATAAAAGATTAAATTTTATTGCTGATTTGGCTCATGATAGTTTGCTGTTTCTGATGATTTTTTGAAGTATGGTTTTTACTTCATTTTGCTATGTTCGTGCAGTTTTATACTTTCCGCTCTCAGTCTTAAAACGCGGTATATCAGCGTATCTGATGCGCTGTGCCCTCGTGTTTCCCGATTACCAGTTTTGGCAGTCTTGATTTTAGCGGTATTCTTAACTATAATTCTAACATTATTTTATGATTCCTGCGGCAGTGTGCGTATTTAAAATATAGTGATATAAGTGATAAAAAGATTGCAAAAATACCACTTTTGGCATATTTGCTGTAAAAATACATGAATAAAAGGATGATAGTATGGAAGACTTAAAGGCCGAAATTAAGAATGTAATTGTCTCAAGCCTTGAATTGGAAGGTGTCACACCTGATGATATCAATGATGATGAGGCTCTTTTTGGAGAAGGCCTGGGACTGGACAGTGTTGACGCGCTTGAGCTTGGTATCGCTCTGAAAAAGAAATTTGGAGTTTCATTTTCAAAAGAAAACGGCGATAACAAAAAGTATTTCCAGTCAGTAAATACACTTACAGAGTATATCGCTGCCCACAGAGGTTAAAACAGCATGACACTGCAAGAAGAATTATTTGAACGCATTAAAGATATTTTTGTAAGTGAATTTGATATTGAGCGGGAAAGTATTACACTTGATTCCCGTTTAGTAGAAGATTTTGATCTGGATTCGATTGACGCCGCTGAATTGATTGTAAAATTTAAAAGTTATCTTCCTCCCAAAGTTGACGCGAATATGTTTCGGGAGATTAAGACTGTAAGAGACCTGATAGATTTGCTTTCAAAGAACAGCAAATAAATGTGGCTTGTGAAAATTATCGGATATGCGCTGGCCGCGATGTATCCGGTTCTGATTTTTTTCGCTGTTTGTGTTTTTCATTTTCCGCTCAGGCTTATCAGCCTGATGCTGCTTGTATTTGCCGCGTCCATTCTTCTTATTCGGAGAGAAAAGATTTCCGCCGCTTCGTTTGTGATGGGGCTGATCGCGGTATTTGTGATTATAACGAACAGTGAGGCGGTCTTAAAATTCTATCCCGTTATCATTAATCTGCTTTTTTTATGCACTTTCGCGTTATCTCTGAGAGAGCGGGGCGGTATTATTTATACATTCGCGCAATTGGGAGATAAAACAATTAAGTGGAATGCGCATCAGGGAGGGATTCAGGATTATTGCCGCAAAGTGACATATGTCTGGTGTATGTTTTTTGTGTTCAACGCGGCTGCCGCCTGTTATACCGTATTCTTACAAGAAACCTCGGTCTGGGCTTTGTATAACGGGTTGGTTTCGTACTTATTGATGGGATGTCTTTTTGCGGCGGAATTTATATGCAGGATAAAAATGCAGAAAAAATTGAGTAAAATGATTTCACTGTCCGCGATGACAGCCGAGTCCAGAAACGCTGATGATATTATCTGTTACGCGGGTACATTTTCTGATGGCAATTATAAACGCTGGAAAGATTATCTGCGTGAAACAGCTGCCGTGCGTGAATTTATCAATAGAAAAGCTGTTGATAAAATAATTCTTCATTCTGATGATTTCTGGTATTTTATTGTCGCTCTTACTGCCGCTTTGCAGTGTAAAAAAGAAGTATACGTTTCTTCAAACTATTCGTATGAATTTATTAAAACGCTTATAGATGAAAAAACGCTGTGTCTGTTTGATACGGATTCTGAGTACGCTGCCAGTATTTCCTCCGTGATAGCGGAAACTCAGCCAGTTCATGATACAGCACTTCCTCCAGTCGCGAGAGATGCCCATGTGTATCTGTTTACCTCAGGTTCTACCGGAGAGCCCAAAGGCGTTCTCCACGAAATAAATGAATTGGAAGATGATAATGATTCTATCGGTGAGCGGTGGAGGGGTGATTTTCAGAAGCGGATTCTGGTATCGAGTGTTAATCCGCATCACGCGTTTGGTATAGTGTTTGCCGCTATTAAGCCGTTTTTATATGGTGTTCCGTTCCGGCGGGAACGAATCACTCAGCCTGATGATTTTCTGTATCTTGGCAGTGAGAAATATATTTTTATTACGACTCCGTCTTTTCTAAAAATGAGCACAAAAGATCCTTCTCTTACTGAGGCGGTTAAAACGGTGCGTGATATAGCCATTGTCACTGCCGGAGGTGTTCTGTATCGGAACGAGGCGCAATCTGTCTGTGATTGTTACGGTTCTTTTCCGCTGGAGATATACGGAAGTACCGAGACAGGCGCTGTAGGGTGGCGGATAAACCGTGATGATGAATCTGAATGGTGGACGCCGACTCATGGTGTGCGTACCGAATTGGGTGATGATGGATGCCTGATATTTTACTGCGGCGCTATTCATGGCGGTGTGTTTCACTCGTCTGATTTGGCTCAACTGCGTGATGACGGTAAGTTCAAGCTGCTTGGAAGAAAAGATTCAATCGTAAAAATCGCGGAGAAGCGTGTTTCTCTTATCGAGGTTCAGAATAGAATCCGTCAGACCGGTCTTGCTGAAGACGCGGCTGTTTTTGCTCTGGCATCGGAAAAACGCCAGTATCTTGCCGCGGTTGTTGTGCTGTCTTGTGAAGGCAGAAGCATTCTTGAAAATAAAAAACACGCAGAGCGGGTAAAACTGTTCCGTTCTCAGCTTGGTGCGTTTCTTGAACCGGTAACGATTCCAAGAAGATGGCGGTTTGTTTCGGAGCTTCCGTATAACGGTGTCGGAAAATTGCAAAAGCAGGAAATGGTTGCTTTATTTGATAAGGAGATTGAAGAGTGAATACTAACGGATATCAGTCTGTCCAGTTTTTTGCAAAAAATAAGCGGTCTGATACGCAGTGGGACATTTCATTTTTGGTGCCTGCCGGGTCAGCGTATTTTAAAGAACATTTTGAGTCTTTTCGTTTGCTGCCGGCTGTTGGAGAAATTGATATTGTCGCGCGGTGTATTGCTGAGATTCTTAAACAGCCTGTTGGTATTACCGCGATAAAAAAGACGAAATTTGTAAAACCGATCTTTCCCGACGCGAGAATGAGGCTGGTGTTAGATTTTTGTCCGGATGAAAAAGCCCGTTTTACATTTTACAACGAGGCTGAAGAAAAAGCGTCATATGGACTGGTGCAGTATAGCGTATGAGTTACGGTTTTTTAATTCCTGTATATAATCATGGTGCTTCCGCGTATCAGGAGGTTCAGGAGCTGCTGCGGTATGGACTGCCTGTTATTCTTGTTGATGACGCGAGTGACCAGGAAAATAAAGAGTGGCTGCGTAAATGTGAGGCGCTGTCGGGTTTGGTGCATCTGGTAACGCTTGAGAAAAATCTTGGAAAAGGCGGCGCTGTCGTTAACGGATTCAGAAAAGCAAAAGAAATAGGATTGTCTCACGTATTGCAGCTTGATGCGGACGGTCAGCATGATATTAGCCGTGTCCCGCGTTTTCTTGCTCTATCTCAGCAATATCCGGATTCAATGATTATTGGATATCCGGAATATGATGAATCTGTACCTGCGAGCCGTAAAAATGGAAGAAAAGTAGCTAATTTTTTTACTCATCTAGTAACGGTGAATAAAACAGCTATTGCAGATTCTATGTGCGGTTTCAGAGTTTATCCCGTAGAGCCTGCGTATCAGCTGACATCAAGAGGGTTCTGGGATTACAGAATGGGGTTTGATATTGAAATTCTGGTCAGAATGTACTGGAAACAGGTTCCCGCTGTATCTGAAAGTGTTAAAGTCACATATCCGGAAGGAGCTTTATCGCATTTTCATCTGGTACGTGATAATATCCGCATTACCTGGGTGTTTATTCAGCTTGTTTTTGGAATGTTTCTGCATATCCCGTCAATTGTGAAAATGAGGAAATACTGTTGAAAAAAAGTTGGCAGCAGGAAACATCTGTAGGAAGCAGTCTTGCGCTGACTGTAATGCTGGCTCTTATACGGGTTCTGCCGCATATAGTGCTTGTTCTTATCGCTGTGCCGGTGAGTTTCTTCTATTATATAGCGGCTGGTAAGGCCAGAAAAGCGATGCGGGAGTATTTGGATCGGATTGAGCTGATTACGGGGAGGCGTTTTAACACTTGGAAAAGTTTTCTTGCTTTTTCGATAACGCTGATAGAAAAATGCGAAGGATGGGCTGGCAAAATTACTTGCCGAAACCTGCGTTTTAAAACAGCAGGTGTTGCAAAATTTAATGATACGCTGAAAACAGGGCAGGGAGTATTTTTGATCACCTCACATCTTGGCTCTGCGGAAGAGCTGCGGGCGCTTGCCGCGGAATTATCTGTAAATGAACTTGGAAAACAGATTCCCGTGCTCAGTCTGGTTGATTTTGAAGTCACTGATAAATTTAACGATATGCTTAAAAAACTGAATCCCGATTCAATGCTGAATTTATTGAGTGTGCGGACAATTTCTCTGTCCAGTATTGAACAGATTCAGACTGTGCTTGACAGCGGCGGTATAGTAATTATAGCCGGAGACCGCTCGGGGGATAAAAATATAGATGCTGAATTTCTTGGTTCTGCGGCAGCTTTTCCATTTGGAGCGTTTTATTTGCCTGCAATGCTTGGAGTTCCATCTTTTTTTGGCATATGCGTAAGAAGTTCTGATATTTCTTTTGCCGGAAGTTATGAAGTATATGTGGAAGAAAATTCCACCAGACTTGAAAAAGACAGTAAAACAGCCAGAGGCGTATTTGCTGAACAATCCTGCAGAAGCTATGTGTCTTTTTTGGAAAAATATGTACTTCAGTATCCGTATCAGTGGTATAATTTTTACGATTTCTGGAGGAAATGAAAATGTTCTGTTTGGAAAAAGAATTTAAAGTACAGTTTAATGATTGTGATCCGATGGGTGTTGTCTGGAATGGAAAATATTTTGATTACTTTGAGATGGCCCGTTCCGAGCTGCTAGACAGAATGCATTTAAGTTATAGCGCGATTTTTAAAAAAGGGTATATGCTGCCGCTGACACGGAATAAAATTAAATATATCCGGCCGCTGACTCCAGGGCAGACTGCTATTATCAGAATCAGTGTTCTTGAATATGAATATATGCTTAAATTCCGCTATGAGATTATCAATAAAAAGACTGGAGCTGTTACGACAAAAGGAGAAAGCTGCCAGATGGTAACTGATCTTGAGGGCAGGGGCATAGCGGCAGTGCCCTCATTTATTATTGACGCTTTTAAGGAATATATAGAGAATTTATGAGATATTTCAGCTGTGTTTTTTTCTTTCTGTGCGCGGTATTAGTATCTGCACTTGCTGCTGATATTCGTGATCCTGCTGTTTATGAGCATCCGGTACATTCTGACGATCCTGATTTTAAAACAGTGCAGGAGAGTTTTTCTGCCTCGCCGATGGTCGCTGACTATGTTCAGACAAAAACTATAAAGCGGTTAAATAGGAGTCTGGAATCATCCGGCAGAATGGTTATCCGTCCCGGAACAGGTATTGCATGGATAACGGAAAGGCCGTATGCGTCAGCGATGATTGTCGGGCGTGATTATATGAAACAGCAGATTGGTTCGCGCACTGTTGTGATGGATGTATCTGAGAACAGAATTTATCTTTCTATTGCGGAGGCTCTGGAGAGTATATTTGCGGGTGATTTTTCGCATATAGATACGGTGTTTGATTCTTTTTTTCTGAGAGATGGTGATACCTGGTATCTTGGACTGATTCCTAAAGATGACGCGGTTCAGTCATTTGTGCAGTCTATTACTATTCAGGGGGCAAAAACAGTTGATGCGATGCTGCTTACTGAGGTGTCTGGAGATTCTATCCTGTACACGCTAGAGAATGTTGAACAGAGAACATTAAATTCTGATGAAGAAAAACTTTTTTCCCTTTAGCCTAGTATTTATACTGTATCATGCTGTGCTTATTTCCGGTTTATTATATGTTGTTTTATCCGGAAAATTATCTGTTACCACTGATTTTATGGCGCTGCTGCCGACAAATGGCATATCGGAAGGTGTGAGCAGGGCAGAAAAAAAATTTGTCGCAAAGCAAAATGCTGAAGTTACAATATTGATTGGGTACCCTGATTTTGCCGTCGCGAAATCAAACGCCGAAAAAATGTATGAAGCGTTGATAGCTGATGATATTTTTACCAGGCTTGATTTGTTTAATGCGGATATTGATCCGGCAGCATTTTCTTCTTTTTTTTCTAAGTATCGGTATCAGCTGCTGCCTGAGACAGTCCGGGATGAAATATCCAGAGATCCTCTTGAGTTTCAGCAAAACAGTCTCGCAGCGATTTTTTCGCCTCTGACATTTCAGCCGCTTGAAAATCTTGAGAGCGATCCTTTTTTTATTGATAACACGATATTTACTGATTTTATTCAGAAAGCAGGCGGAATGACTCCTGTAATGCCCAAAGAAGGTGTGCTTGCTGTTGAACACAGCGGAATCTGGTATGTTCTGCTGCAGGGAACTCTTTCTGAAAAAGCGCTTGATATTTCAAGAACAAAAGGCGGAATTGATACAATCTATGCTGTTGGTGACCAGCTTGAACGTGAAACAGCAGATCTTTCAATCAGCTACTCAGGATTTCCGTTTCACAGTTATGAAAGCGCGTCTAATGCTCAAAAAGAAATAACTGTTATTTCGACCGTATCGATAGCGCTGATTATTATACTGTTTCTTGTTCTTCTTAAAAATCTGTATGTCGTCGGGCTATTCCTGATTGGTATTTTCTTTTCTATATTATCAGCATTTTCCGCTGTTATAATCTGTTTTCCTGATGTTCATATATTGACGATGATTTTTGGAACATCACTCATTGGCACCAGTATAGATTACGCCGTGCATTATTATCTGGGATACGCAAAAAGGAATAGGAACGAGAATGGTGCGGCGGTTGCACACAGGCTTTCAAAAAATCTTTCTGTAAGCCTTATATCAACAGTGTTATGTTATGTTCTGATTTTATTCAGTCCGTATGATATTCTCAGACAGGTCGCGCTGTTTTCGGTCGCTGGCTTAATCAGTTCTTTTCTGACTGTTATGGGGTTCTTTCCGCTGATTTCGTATCCGTCAATGGTGTCGCAAACCGCGCTTGCGTGGAAAATTCCTTGCGCGAAAAATCATAAATCACTGCTGCTGCCGCTGTTGGGAATCGCTGCCGCGCTGTTTGTTTTTGCCGCTGGAAATTTACGGATACATAATAATATTCTTAGTTTGTATCAGATGAGCGACCGGCTTCTGGAAAGTGAAAAAACGGCGGGAACTGTTCTTGGTGTAATGAGTTCAACATACGCGATTATTGAAGGCGAAAATGAGTTTGATGCCAGAGAAAAAGAATATACTTTTGCGCAGGCTTTACAAGAACTGCGTGATTGTGGTTCTATAGAGAATTATCTATCTGTGTCTTCTTTTGTGCCCGCGCCGTCTGTGCAGAAAGCCAATTTCGCTGTTTCTCAGAAACTGCTTCCGCTGCTTGATGAACAGTGCCGCATACTGGGAACTGACAGGAACGCGGCTGCTGCGCCTCTTTTAAAAGAACAGGCAGTTATTGGTTTTTCAGATATCCCTGAGCAGTTTTCAAAACTGCTTGGCCGTCTGGTACCAGGTGAATCAGATGGGAAATATTACCTCGCGGTGCTGATTTTTGCCGGTTCCGGTTCTGAACAGGTCAGACAGGCAGCGGCTGAATGTGAGGGGGTAACATATTTTCAGAAGAGCAGCGATGTCAGCAGACAGCTGGATGAATTAACATTTATTATCCTGAAGATTTTTGCCGCGGCTTTTGTTCTGATTATTATTCTGCTGCTTGGTGCGTTCAAAAAACGGGGAATATATTTTGCGTTGGCTCCTGTTATTACTATATTAACCGTGTTTGCGGTTGTGGGGATGCTTAATGTGTCCATTGATTTCTTTTTTTCTGTTGGATTGCTGCTTGTTATCGGATTGGGACTGGATTACATGGTTTTTGCCGGGAACAGCAAAAAAAAGCCGATGCTTGCCATTACGTTATCATATATAACGACTGCGTTAAGTTTTGGCAGTTTAATGCTCAGTTCTTTTCAGCCAGTACATATATTTGGTGTGACTGTTTTTATTGGAATTTCGGCAGCTTTTGTAACTGCACTGTGTGCCGGAAACAGTGAGGCACAATGATTTGTTCTCTCCTTTCTCCGGGATAGACTGACAGGTAGTAATGCTCGTTCTGATAGAACACGCTGTATGAGGAAAAATCATGTATGCGGGGTAAGATTGAACCCGCATTCTGCATATCAAACACAGATAATCCATGGTATTTTATATATGATTCTTTCATACTCCAGAAAAGAAAAAAATTGATATCATGTTCGTGCATATAGCGCCTTTCATCCTGCATAAAAGACAGGCTCGCTATTTCATCCTGGGAATATTTTGCGGAACATTTTTGCAGATCACATCCTATATCTGTATATATTGAAGAAAACGCAACGGATATGAGATTTCCTGAATGAGACGCGTTATATGCCAGATGCAGCTGTGGGCTGTGCGGTTTACCGTTTTTGTGTTCTGTAATGAGAATGTTCTGTTCTGAAACATGGAAAAACGATGTGAGATATTTTGTTATATATTCATATGATAGGTGTTTTCTTTTGTTGCTATTGACTAATAACGGTTCTAAAAAGTAGACTTGTTTGGGGTTGTGTTTTTTATTATGCATACTAATATTTTACTGAGTATTATAATAAGTATACTGTTGCTTTCGTGTCAATCAGTCCGTAATCCTGATATGGTATATGTTACTAATACACATGCTGTTCCGCTGCTTGCGCCGTCAGCTGTTGGTACGCCGCTGGAAACATATCAGTTATTGACCGGAAGTTTTGGCGGCCGGGAAGAATTTATTGCTGAGGCGTATGTTACGGCCAATGAGGATATGTTGGATATACAAGTAATGTCTTCTGCCGGACAGACAATGTGTTCTATCCTGTGGGACGGTGAAACACTGTCGTTTTCTTCTCCGTTTGTTTCTGCCGCGCAGATTAAGGCTGAGTATATTGTGGCAGATATGCAGTTTGTTTTGTATGATGAAAAAGCCGTTGGACAGTTGATACAGGACAGCGGTTTAGTATTTAGTTGTGAAAATACGGATGGTATGCAGTCCCGTGTTATTTATCAGGGGAGTGAGCCTGTTTGGAGTATGGAAAAAACAGAGACTCATATCAGTGTGAAAAATTATCTGAGAAATTATTCGTATGATATTGAAATACTGATGAGCAGCGAGATACCCACAACAGAATGAACAGAGGTGTTCAAAAGGTGCGATGAGTATGGTGCAGTATTTTATAACAAAGCCGGTAATGATTACGGCGCTTGGAAACAGCGCTGATGAGACAATGCGGAATCTGCTCAAAGGTGAACAGAAATATTTTATCCGCAATAGAGTCGGGGCTCTTGTTGGAAGAGTTCAGCTGCCGGGAGTTGATTTATTTAATGCGATTCTGGAACACGCGGCCGGACAATTACAGGATGATGCAAAGCGCATTTTATCAAAATATGATGCTTCTCGTGTCGGTGTCGCAATAGGCGGCTGTGATTATCACAGTCAGATGGCGTTTTCTGAGCATAAAAAATATCTGGAAGAAGGTTCTTTTGGTTCATATAGGGTTGATCTTCAGAATCCTTATGTTCCAGCGGAAAGGCTTGCTTCTATTTTAGGTCTGAAAGGGCCTGTTTTTAGTGTGGCTGCTGCCTGTGCGTCGGGAGTGTCTTCCGTAATCAGAGGAATTGATTTAATAGAAAGCGGAGCTGCTGACGCGATGCTTGTTGGCGGAATTGATCTGGCAAGCGACTTGATTTCAGCCGGCTTTATGTCGCTGTCAGCGGTAAGTCCATTACCTACAAATCCGTTCAGCGCTAACAGAAGCGGTATAACATTGGGAGATGGCGCTGGTCTGTTTTTTATAACAAAAGAACAGATTGTTCCTTTTCCGGTTGTGATTACCGGTTTTGCCGAATCAAGTGATGGATACAATATGACCAGCCCTGATCCTGAAGGTGCTGCCGTTATACATATTATGAGACAGGCGCTGGCAATGGCTAAAAAGCAGCCGCAGGATATTGGGTATATCAATTTGCATGGAACAGGAACTGAAGTAAATGATGCGATGGAATCAGGCGCGGTTAATGCCGTATTTGGTTCTGAGGTGAAAGTATCATCTACAAAGGCTATGACCGGTCATACGCTTGGTTCAGCCGGTGCGATAGGTGCGTCAATTTGTGCTCTGACTCTCGCTGCGGAAATGCCGCAGATGCTGCCTCCTCATGTATATGACGGTATCAGTGATCCTGCCTTACCGGCTCTTAATTTTGTAAAAGGCGGTGACTGCGCAAATCTTAAAACTGTTATGTGTTCCGCGTTTGCTTTCGGCGGAGCGAACGCGGTTCTTGTTCTGGAGAAAATATAATATGAAACAGATAGATCTTCCGCTTATGGGAAAAGACAAAATACTGCCGTTTCTCCCACATAGAAATAATATGCTGTTAATAGACGGTATACTGTCAGTGTTTGAAAACGCTTTGACTGCGCACGCGACACTTGATGCTGGTTCTCCGCTGTTCTTTGATGAAAAAACGCCTGGATATGTCTCTTTTGAGCTTATTGCGCAGGCGATCAGTGTGTTTTCTCATATTAAAGAATATGCGGGAAAAGATAAACCGGAGATTGGTTTTATTTTGCGTGTGACAGATTTTATTATTTCACGTCCTTTTTTTGATAAAAATGAAACGGTTCAGATAGAAGTTCAACAGGAAACAGATTTATTTAACGGTCTTTTTTCTTTTTCCGGCAGAGTCTTTAATGAAAACGGGACAGCTGCGGAAGGCAGACTGCTTGTTATGAGCGTTGAGGATGTTGCACAAATTATAAAACTGGAGGAATAATATTGGATACAAAGATGGTTCTTGTGACCGGCGCATTGCGGGGAATAGGCCGCGCGTGTTGTTTGCGCCTTGCAAGGGATGGTTACAAGGTTGTAATTAATTACCGGGGCGAGAACGGAGAAAAAGCTGACGAGCTGCGCGCGGAAATTGAGCGGAACGGCGGGTCGGCATCTCTGATTAAGTTTGATATTGCAGATAGAGATGAATGCCGCGCTGCGTTGGAATCATATACAGAATCACATGGAGCGTTTTGGGGAATAGTGCTGAACGCGGGAATATGCCGTGACAATGTATTTGTTGCGATGGATGATAGCGACTGGGATGATGTTATTCATACTAATCTGGACGGGTTTTATAATGTATTGAAACCTGTTTTGATGCCAATGTGCAAAAAGAGAAAGGGGCGAATCGTTGTTCTGTCATCTGTTTCCGGTGTTATGGGTAATAGGGGACAAGTAAATTATAGTGCGTCAAAAGCCGGTCTCATAGGCGCGGTAAAGGCTCTTGCGCTGGAACTTGCGTCCCGCAATATTACGGTAAATGCTGTTGCTCCGGGAGTTATTGAAACTGATATGATTCAGGGGCTCCCTGTTGATGAAATTAAAAATATGATTCCGATGAAGCGGCTTGGAAAACCAGATGATATTGCCGCGGCTGTTTCTTTTCTTATCTCAGAGAACGCGGGGTATATCACCCGTCAGGTATTGTCGGTAAACGGAGGCCTGTGATGAAACGCAGAGTTGTTATCACTGGCGGAAGTATTGTTTCTTCACTTGGTGTAACAGATGCGGATGTAATGCAGAGTCTTAAAGCTCTGAAAAATAAAGTTGTTATTATGCCTGACTGGGAGGCATATGAAGGCTTACGGCCTCATCTGGCTGCTCCAGTAACGGCGGAACTCAGGTCTTTTTCACGCAAAGAAACAAGAGGCATGGGGCGTGTGGCGCTGCTGGCGCTGAACGCAACAGAAACAGCTTTGGAAAAAGCCCGCCTTATTGGCTGTGATGAACTTAAAAACGGGTTAACCGGTATTTCTTATGGATCATCTGCCGGGGATGTTGATGCCCTTCTTGATTTTTATAAATTGCTGGTAAATAAAAATTCCAGCTCTATATCCGCAGCGACTTATATTAAGGCGATGCCGCAGACATGCGCGGCTAATCTGTCTGTGCGCTATGGATTAACAGGACGGCTTATTACTACGAATACGGCATGTACGTCGGGGAGTATGGCGATTGGCTACGCATATGAGGCTGTCGCGAATGGAGCGCAGGATATTATGATAGCCGGCGGAGCGGAAGAGCTTACACCGGCTGATGCGGCTGTTTTTGATTCTCTGTTTTCAGCTTCTGTTGATAATGAGCATCCTGAACGGACGCCGCGGGCATATGATAAAACTCGTGATGGGCTTGTTGTTGGAGAAGGCGCTGGTACGCTTATTCTTGAGGAATATGAGCATGCCCTCAGCAGGGGAGCGGATATATACGCAGAGATTGTAGGATTCGCTACAAATACAGACGGTACGCATATCACGCATCCAAACCAGAATACCGTAGCGCAGGTTATGAAAATGGCGCTCAGTGATGCAGGTTTGTGTCCTGCTGATATTGGTTATATCAATATGCACGGGACGGCGACTGTTTCCGGTGATATTGTTGAGTCAAATGCGGTGTTCTCCGTGTTTGGCGACTCTGTTCCGGTATCAACTCTGAAAAATTATACTGGCCATACACTTGGCGCGTGCGGAGCTATTGAAGCATGGTGTACAATACTCATGCAGCGTAATAACTGGTTCTGTCCGAATCTTAATTTAACAGAGCGGGATGAGGAAATTGCTCCGCTCGATTTTATCACAGGAAATGGACGGGAACTTTCTGTTGAATATGTGATGTCTAATAATTTCGCGTTCGGCGGTATCAATACATCACTTATTTTCCGTAAGGTATAAAACAGTTTACGGCGGTATAGCGGTATATATATACTATACCGCCTGCCTGTTATAATAAAAACGTTATTTTAGTTGACATTTCGTTATTTTCCTGTATGATAAAGCCAATATGAAGAAGTTATATGGAACTGCTATTTTTATTTTATGTATCAGTGTATTGAGTTTTTCGGAAACAGTAATTACAAAATCGGGAAAAACATATACTGGTAAAATAATTGATGAGAACGAAAATGGAAATATATCTATTCTTATAGAGATTAATAAAGATGATATTCAGAGTATTTCCGAGTCTGATACTGCTGCTTTTTTCCGCCCGGTAAAGAAAATTCCTGCAAAACCTGGGAATTTTGAAGTGATCTCTGGTTCCGCTGTTCCAACTCCAATAGACACATCTCGTCTCAGGACAGCACTGTCCAAGGCGTTAAATAAACACGGATATAAGATTTTGTCTGATGAACAGGGAGTAATAACCTATCAGTTATGGAAAAGAGATTTTGATTGCACAGTGAAATTCTGTTATTGTGAAGACGAATACTGGTATGAGTATGTTGAGTCGCGGAATTTAGATGCGAACCCTGCTAAAGATAAGATCCACAAAAATTACCGAAGATGGATCGGTATATTGGAAAAGGAATTGGCCTTTCTTTATTAATTTTTATATATTATGACGCGGTAATCTGGAGGCATATTATTTCACGCAAAGATACTACAAACAGCAGTATGGATACGTATTATATAGAAGATACGATGAGCGCTGTTGATGCACGTTTTGAGGCTCAGAAGATAGCTTTCGCTCCATTTAGTTTTCAGGCGGCGTACGCAATGATGCAGCTGGGAATATTAGCTGCGCTGCTCAAAAGCGGCGAAACGGGACTAACTGAAAATGAAATCGCGGAAAAATGTTCTGTGTCGTCTTATGGTATCAGTGTGCTTATACAGATCGGGTTGGGGCTGGGTATCCTGAAGTTGTCTGAGAATGGACGGCTCATATTAAGCAAAATCGGATATTTTCTTGCGGACGATTATCTGACAAAAGTAAATATGGATTTTATGCAGGATGTCTGTTATGACGGCGCGAAATATCTTGAGGCAAGTATCAGAAGCGGGCGGCCTGAAGGACTGAAAGTATTTGGTGACAAATGGAAGACCGTGTATGAGGCGCTGGCATATCTTCCTGAAAGGGTCAGAAAAAGCTGGTTTGCCTTTGATCATAATTACTCGGATAATATTTTTCCTGAAACACTTGATATTGTTTTTTCTGATAAACCTGCAAAACTGTACGATATCGGCGGAAATACCGCGCGGTGGGCGCTGACCTGTGTAAAACATGATCCTGATGTTCAGGTTACTATAATTGATTTGCCCGGACAGACTGCTGTTGCTGAACGGAACGCCGCAAAAGAAGGCTTTGCCGACCGCATTAAAACGTGCCCGATGAATATTCTTGCGGATGATTCTGCGGTGCCGGAAGGCGCTGATGTTATCTGGATGAGTCAGTTTCTTGACTGTTTTTCTCCAGAAGAGATTACAAAAATCTGCGCGAAAGCTGCGGCGGCTTCTTGTGATAAAACTAAAATATATGTGCTTGAACCGCTCATTGATAAACAGCGTTTCCGCGCTTCTTCTTTCTGTTTACAGGAGACGAGCCTGTATTTTACCTGTATTGCGAACGGAAACAGCAGAATGTACACTTATGCGGATATTGTTCCGGCGATAGAGCGGGGCGGTCTGCGTCTGGAGACGGCGCATCATAATCTGGGAATTTTCAGTTATACGCTGCTTGTTTTCAGGAGAAACGCGCAATGATAGACTCGTTCTGTATGTGGGCGCCCGGTCTTGCAGCAAAAACTGATTGGCAGGACTGGATTCGCGGTAAAAAAAATATAGATGATTCGACAGAGTCTCCAAAAATTACGTTCGCGTCTCCGATTGTTACCAGACGGTTCAGCCAATTAACAAAAATGACGTGTTATATGGCGCACCGGCTGAAACTGGATACGGATATGCTGTTTTTTACATCAGCGCGCGGGGAAATCGATATTCAGTACAAAATAAATACTTCATTCGCACGCGAGAATGAGGTAAAACCGGCGATGTTTACTCTTTCGGTATTTAATACCGCTCCAGCTGAAGCGACTATTCTTTTAAAGTCAAAAGTACCATATTGCCCGATTTATTCAGGATTTGAGAATGCTGTCCGTAATCTGATTACTGTTGGCTGCGCGCCGCTTATCTCTGAGAGACTGCGTTCTGTCATGTTGATATATGCGGAAGAACGTGTTCCTGATGAATACCGGCATAACCTGTCAGGGCCGATACTGCCCCCGCTGTGTGTGGGAATAAAAGTTTCAGGAAAGGATGGCATCCATGATTTTCCGCCAGAATCACTGGCGGATGCTGTAAGTCTGATAACATATCTTGTTGAGCATAAATCTGCTGTATGGTTAGAATAAAAGACGGCAGGGTGAGTGTACGAAAAGCTATCATTTATCTGCTTTTTGGCATAGGCGCTCTGCTGCTTGGTTTTGCTGTTCTTCCTGCGGAGAGGCTGTTTATCCGCTCTGAGGTCCGTTTTAGAAAAACCGGGCGGCGGACTGTTACCCTTGCATACCGGTTTATTGTACGGTTATGTATGATATTCGGTATAGTGCGGTTTGAGGGGGCAATACCTGATTTTTCTGATGCTGGCGGCAAAATTATCGCTCCCAATCATCCTTCACTTCTTGATGTGGTAATCCTTTTTGCGCTGATACCCGGCGCCAACTGTATCGTGCGCGGCGCACTTGTGCACAGTGTCGTAGGCGCTATTGTGTCAGCACTGTATATCGCGAATAACGAAGACTTTGAACAGCTAAAGCATGACTGTGCCTGTTCGCTTGCGAGAAACGAGACATTGATTATCTTTCCTGAAGGGACACGCACCAGAAAAGGTCAGCCTGTTACCATAAAGCGGGGAACCGCGTGTATAGCGCTTTCTGCCGGGGCGCCGATAATCCCTCTGTATATTGGCGGAAATGATAAGAACGGACTGCGTAAAAAAGATCCGTTCTGGAAAATCAACGATAACGGTTATTACACGTATACTTTTACAAAGGGAAAAGAAATTAATCCCCATATGTTTGACGGCAAAAATGAACGGGAACGCTCTATCCGGCTTACCGGCTATCTGGAGAATCTGTACCGGGAACATGTACGGGAAACTGTTTTGAGTTAAATTTCTTTACAGATTCAGAGCTTCTAATCGTTTCCTTTTTTCTGTACTTGAAGTTCGTGTATACAGCCGTGTTGTTTCGATAGATGAATGTCCAAGTATGTCTGCCAAATCAGCTAAATCAGAATATTTTTCAAGATACATTTTTGCGAAAAAATGCCTGAAATTATGAGCATGGACTTTTCCCTGTTGCATTCCAGCATTATGTCCGACAACAGAAAGATCCCGCCAAATTTGTGCTAAATCGATTAATTTGTTTTTCTGTCTGCCTGAAAAAATAATGCCATCAAAAAGTTTGTTCTGTTTGCAGTATTGTTTCAGTTCTTCACACAACGTGTATGGAATATAAATTTCGCGTTGTTTCTTTTTATTATATACTGTGATAGATTGGGCAAAAAGAGCATTGTAGGTAATATATTTCAGTTCTCCAATTCTAATGCCTGTCGAGGCTAAAATTCTCATTATAAAATAAATTCGCGGCATATTAAGTGTTAACGCTGTTTTAAGCAGCTTCTGATATTCTTCACGAGTGAAAGTGTTTTCATAATTTGACTGACGCTGAAGGCGTATTGTTTTGATACATAAATCACTTCTGTTTTGCCATATGAAAAACTTATTGAGCGGAATAATCATGCTGTTTATTGTACTTGCTTTAAATTGCTGCATGAGAAACTGTTTATATTGTAAAACAATTTCTTTATTAATTTCGCTAGTACTATCAAAAGAGGAAATATAGTTCAAAAAAAAATTAATATCATGAATATACTTTTGAATGGTTGCCGGTGATTTTTCTTCAATAACAAGATACTTTTTGAATTGTTCTACTGAAGCTGATAAAATCATTGGCAATATACAATATAATACAACATTACATTGTATTTGTCAAGGACAAAATAATTTTTATTTAAATTTTTTATGTTTGAAACAAGTCTTTTCTCTGATTTTTGCATTTGAAAAGTCAATTATCTTAAAATAAGAAAATATTTAGTCAATATAATGTTGTATAACATTGATAACGGAGTTTAATACTGCTGAAGGAGCTTTATATGGCTATTTGGAACAATGATAAGAAAACGGAGAAAAAAAACAGTAAGCAATCCTCTGTAGATCTGTCTGATGTGATTAAGGGGATGCAAAAGGCAGTGAATGAGGCTCAGAAGATGCTTGAAACACACAATTTGAGATCACTGCGAAGTTTCTTTTATGAAGATGGCGATCCAAAAACTATTGAGCTGCATTTGAGTGATAAAAATTATCTTGAGATTCCTATTTTAGCACTGGCTAATCATAATTCGCTTGTTATTGATAAACTCTCAATGGAATTTGAAGCGAAAATTGAACAGGTCGGTATTCGAAGTGCTGAAGATTTACTTGAAGCCGTCACAAAAAATAATAAATCCTCTGGTACTGCACCTGAGGTGTCTGTTACCGAAGATACTGCTGTTTTTGGAATCGGTTTTGCCGGAGAACCAAACAGCAATATGCTGAAAGTAAAACTGGAATTTACAGCTGCGCCTCGTCCTGAAGGATTATCGCGCATACTGGATGAATATAATAAGCTCGTTGTTCCTTTTACAGCGGCAGAAGGTGTGGATAATTCACCATGGAAAGATCACGACGACGGAGAACATTCACAATATGAAATATAACCGGAGACTGTATGTATAGCCACGTTCTTAATCATGATATGGTATGTGGCTTATCGGGGTACTGCTGCAGAAGTAATCCTAGATAACAGATTCCGAAGAGTGGTTCGTTTTGAACCCATATATTAATTTATGAAGGAGGCCTTTTGTGGGGCAAATTGCTGAAATGATGGGCGGACTGCCCATGAATGAGCTGATCGGTGCGCCGCTTGTGTCTGTTGTGGCTGCGCAGCGAGATCTGGCGCATGTAATGATCGATTATGTTCATGATGTTGGTTTCGATGATCAGAACAAAACAGCGGCACGTATGCTTGAGTTTAATATTAAGAAACCGGTTATCTCTGATGATCAGATAACAACAACTGATCTTAGTATTCAGGCACCTGTGCTTGGACTTTTACCGATGCCGTCACTGCTGGTAGATCATGTAGCGATTGATTTTCAAATGGAAGTATCATCCGCAACTGCTGAAAAATCAAATACCAGTGCAGAAGCTTCCGCATCTGCTTCTGGCGGTTTCTGGGGCGTCAAGGTGTCAGTCAGCGGAAAGGTATCGACGAGTAAAGAAAATACTCGGTCTACCAATCAGACAGCGAAATATCAGGTACATGTGGAAGCAAATCAGCAGCCAGCAACTGAGTGTTTGGGAAAACTGATGGATATGCTTGCTTCATGTACAGAGCCTGTCAGAATTGAAAAGAGTTCTACAGGTGGAACTTCTTCAAAATCTGAAGCTGCATAAGCGGACATAGGAGACCATGATGGCAAATAGCGGAATTTCTGAAAAAAAGAATTTCGAAACTGACATTTCAATCGCAGATCTGATTGCTGCACCGCTGACAGCAGCAGCCGAAGCACAACTGAATCTGGCTCGAAGTACTGTTGAATTTATTCATTCTGTCGGAATTCAAAAAGATAGTACCGGCCGGGAAACAGCCAGAAACTTGTCTTTTACGGTTCAGGCTCCAGCAAAAGAAGGCGGAAGTATGAACGAATTATCTATTCAGGCACCGCTGCTTGCCATCGTTCCGATTCCAAATCTTGCGGTTGAAGAGGTATGTATCGACTTTCAGATGGAAGTTACTTCTACAAGTAAAGTTCAAACGCAGGTTGAACAACAGGAAGAACTGTCTTCTCATGTAGCTGTGTGCGGAAAAGTATCATCGAGCGCAGCTCAGACACGTGATTCAAATCAGAGCGCGAAGTATCAAATTCAGGTAAAGGCCCGTAAACAGGAACCCCCTGAAGGATTAAGCCGATTGCTTGATGTGCTTGCGGCAACAGTGCAGGGACAATAAAACATTTTATTTTAAGGAGTATTGATTATGAATGGAACAATAACAGATGTAGAAACAGGTGCTGCCTGCAGAGTGAAGAATATCCGTATCTCAGATAATATTGGAGGTCAGGCAGATCCGATTGCTGACTATGAGTTCCTTTTAACCGGAAAGGAACGTACAGGACGGCTTGAATATCAGGTTAACGGCAGACCGTATTCTTATGAGATTAATTTGCCAGTTACAAACACTGTGCGTCCGGAAACAGTTTTGTTTGAATTTGTTCCCGGTCAAGGTGTGAGATTCTGATTATTTGTCGAAAGGAGTTTGTGATGGCACCTTCTGAAAGCCGGCAAAAAGTTATGAAAATGCTTGGTGAGTATGGTTGTTATTTTTTATCACTCGTTCATCTTGCAGAGAATATCACCGAAAAACGCATTGACGCTGTTGAGCAGTATCTTGAGGCACTGAATAAAAACTGGGTAGATCGTGAAGCGACACTGATTGACCCTGCTGCTGTACTTTCTCATATGACCGGCGGCCGATTTTCGGTAAAAAAAGAATCTGCTGATTATACCACTCAGAGGAATGAGTATGAAATTCTTCTGTTCATAAATGGTACTTATCAGCATTTTGTTCTGGGCGATGGTACCGGCGCTGTTTTATATGATCCGCTTGGCAATTCAAAAACAGTCGCAGTCGGAAAGCTGTCTGGAAAACGGATATTCAGCTGCACATAGCAGGCAGCTGTTTTAACACCGAAAGGAAAGGCCGTTCATACGGCCTTTCTGTGATTTACAGGTGGATTATATAAATGGCGTATCTATTCTGTGATTCGTATAAACTGGGATTAAATATTGTGGCTATACAGAAAATATGCAGTGAACAAAATCTGAAACTTACTGTGGTGACTAAAGCTGTATGTTCACGCCCTGATATAGTACAGTTTCTCATCCAAAACGCAGTACATTCGATTGCTGATACAAATATTTCAAATTTTGAACAAAATCTATTTGCCCCTGTGAGCAAAATTCTGCTTAGAATGAAGATAACGGATATTCCTTTTGTAACGGGGTGTGAACATCCTGTTTCTTATATTTATGTGTCTGACAGCGGTATTCTTACCGCGCTGCAGGAGGAGTCATTTGTCCCTTCTGTTATCCTTCCAATAGAAGTTGGTGATCATCGTGATGGTATCGAACTGAACGAACTTTCACATATCCTGAAACAATATAAGCGTCTGCCAATAGCGGGTGTTTCGGCTAATTTCAGTTGTCTGTCTCATCGTCTTCCAGATAAGCAATCACTTGAAATATTAGTTCATGCAGGGGAGGAATATGAACAGATTACCGGACGAAAAGCTATTGTATCCGCAGGAGGTTCTGTATTATGGGATTACATACGGTACGGATATCTGCCTGAACAGATTACAGATGTGCGTTTAGGAGAAGCTGTTTTTCTTGGATATGATTCTGTAAGAGATAGAGCATTGCCCGGCCTGCGGCAGGATGTGTGGTATCTGCTTGCTGAAACAGTAGAGACACGGTTGATAGAACGTCTGTTCAAAAAACAGATCCAACGGTGTGTCCTTGATTTTGGCAGTCTTGCAGCTCCTGAGGTACATTTGCAGAAATGCAATCCTGATGTTATGTTCTGCGGGCAGACATTTGATTTTACTGTTGTAGAGATATCTGAAACAGAACAGTCTCCTGGAAATTTACTGTTTCTGGGTGTCGATTATACTGTTCTTTCATACAGTTCTCTGAATCCGTATATACAGAAAATGGATCTGGCATGGTGAATTGCTGTACGTTTATATTACTCCTGTCTGTACTGCTGTGCGCTTGTACAAATCAGAATATAGAATGTCCTGCCGTGTTGCCGCTTGAGGCGGAGATGGATTCGTTTACAGACGGAAAACTATTTTTACCTGAACAGAAACGTCCCGGAGAAAAATATCAAATAGCCGTTGTGTTCTCAGGAGAATACTGGGAATTTTTTGAGAATCTAAAAGCTGCTGTGAAAGGATTTAGTGCAATAGGATGGGGCAGAGATATTACTATTCCAAATACCATCAGTACAGGTTATGACCTTATCAAATATTTGTCTCAAGTAGATTTCAGTAATTATATTGCATTTTCACCGCAGTTGTTTTTTGATTTGGAATGGGGTCAAAAAACTATGGATGTTCCTGCAGAAGCGGATGTGATACTTGCGTATGGAGGAATCGCCGGGCAATTGCTGTATGATAATGCCGATCGATATGGTATTCCAATTCTGATAGATGCGGTAACTGATTGTTTTCGTCTTGGACTAACACAAACTGTTTCTGATTCAGGAAAAAATATGGTCTCCTGTAAGATTGATGTAAACCAGTTTAAACGACAAATAGAACTGTTTCATACTCTGACAGGATTTACCAATCTTGGGATTGTATACGGTGATGATGAATACGGGCATACATATTCTGCTGTCCGTGATATAAAGCAGATGGCTGAAGTTCTTAATTTTTGCATCATTGAGGATACCTCTGTAAGAGAATATGCCAGTGATGATACTGTGCCGTTGTATTTGAGTGCTCTTGAACGTGTCGCACGGCAGGCAGATGCCGTATATATCGGCGCGTCTGCTGCGGTAACGGAATATGATAATATGCATGATATTTCAGAAGTACTTGTATCCTGCCGTGTGCCGTCTTTTTCTCTTGAAGGAAGTAAACGGGTAAAAGAGGGAATCCTTTTTGGGCTTGGCAGTTCAGCTTTTATCAGATCCGGTATATATACCGCAAAAAAAACAGCGATGGTACTGCATGGTATTCTCCCGCGCACACTTCCGCAGGAATTTGAAAATATTAAAACATTTGCGGTAAATCTGGATACGGCTGAACGTATAGGATTTACGATACCGTTTGAATTACTGCTTGGTGCGGATGAGATATATCCTCAGCCTGTTCCTTATATACAGGAGTAGTATATGATTTACCGGATACATGAAAAACGATTCTGGCTTGATGAGGCGTGCGATGCGGTGATTAATTATACCTCTTTGCATCATCGAAATGCATCACAAATTGTATGCGCTGTTGGAATGACGCCGTCTTGTCCAATTCATTTCGGCATACTCAGAGAAGCTGCTATTATGTCCTTTATCACGGAAGAGCTAAAGCGGAAAGGGATTAACACGCGGTTTATATATTATTGGGATGATTATGATCATTTCTGTAAAATTCCGTATTTTACCAGCAAAGATCTGGTACAAGCTCAGTTGGGAAATCCCCTTACCGAAGTACAAGATTTTACCGGTGTTTACAGTTCATATGCGGTCCATATTATGCGTGATTTTGAAAAGTGTCTGCGGCATCTGGATATTTTCCCTGAATATAATTATCAGTCACACCAATATCAGTCAGGAATTTATAACGGCTGTATACATACCGCGCTGATCAATCGAAAAAAAATTCAGCATATTTTAAATAGAACAGATACAGAATCAGGCAGTGACACTGATTCTTTTTTCCCGGTACAGGTATACTGCCCATCCTGCGGGAAAGATACATGTACGGTGCTTGCGTATGACGAAGAGAAAAAAGATATATGCTTTAGGTGCAGCTGCGGGTATTCCGGCGTATATAATATAGAAAAGAATTTTCGCGGTAAATTACAATGGAAAATTAACTGGGCGGTACGATGGCATATGGATGGTGTCTGTGCCGAGGCTTCTGGAGAAAATCACCTGTGTAAAAACGGCAGTTTTCATGCGGCATCGCGGATTTGTCAGGAGATTTTTGGAGAGACACCGCCTTTAAATATTGAATATAAATTTATCGGCATTCCCGGATCAGCAAAAGTATCCGGACAAATGGGGACTCCTGTGCTTGCACGTACACTGATTGATATCCTGGAACCGGCGCTTTTACGCTGGCTGCTGCTGGTACACAGTCCCGATAAACCTTTTAAGATAGATATTACAAATGGTATTTTTGCCCTGTACCGGGAATGGGATTTATTCTGTGCTAATGTGATGCTTACAGAATCTGATTCTTTACAGCGGCGAATTTACACAATAGCGTCTGGCAGCAGCGAGTATCACTATTGCGGTGCCTCTTTTTCTCAGCTTGTTACTGCTGTGATGTGCAGTGGGGGAGATAAAGCGAGAGCGCTTGCGTTTTCGTTTAGAATAAGCGGTGTAACTCAGTATTCGGAATCATATCAGAAGCGTTTTGATTGTGCGTGGAAGTATGTGACGCAGTACCATCCAGAAAAAAAAGTGCAGATACGGCAAACGGTCAATATGAAGTTTTCTGCAGTTTGTTCTCAGGAACTGCTGCATGCCGTTGCCGTATTCCGTCAGGAGGTGGCAGAGTCTGACTGTCAGCACACTGTAAAACAGGCGCTGGCGTCTGCTGCTGACAGCGTTTCAAAAAAGGAATTGTGCAGAGCTTTATATAATCTCCTGATTTCGCGGAACGACGGACCTCCGATTGATTCTCTTGTTTCACTTATCGGAAAAGAACGTGTTATAAAACTGCTGGATATCTGATATGAAAAATAAACATATTCTGTTTGATTTTAGTATATATATTGCGCCATTGCTTATCGGTTGTGTTATCAATTCGCTGCTTACGGTATCTTCTTTTGAAACTTCTGTATTAAACGCGCTGTCCCGTCAGCTTCTAATACAGGGGCGGAGTACGGTGTACGAAATTACTGCTTCTCTGAATGTGGGCAAACGGATTACAGATATTGAATCTCTGGTACGAATGTCTTTTAAAAGACTACAGCAGCGAAATCCTGCGATTGGCAATCTGTGTATTACAGACGCTCAGCAGATTATTGTGTATTCATCTGATACTCAGAGAGAAGGCAGTATACTGGCGGAGAATTTACAGAGCGTTTCTGTTCCTTTCTGCGCGGCGGACAGTTCTTTTAGCGGAATCATGCATCTTGAAGTGAGTACGCCGTTTCTGCACTCCATGACGATGGCATACATATATCGGATTATGATACAGGGTATCTGTATCGTATTTGCGGCGTTGTGTGTACTTGCAATCGTTTTATATTGTGTTACTCGTACCAGACGCAGAACAGTTCTATGTATCATAACACTTTTTGTATCTCAGAGCATATTCGCTGTGATGAATATGTACGCGTATAATAACCGCATAACAGCGATCTGTATCCAGAATAATAGTATATTGGGAGATTCGCTTGAAAATATATTTACCAAGACACTTGCTTACATAACAAGATACCAGAACATAACCGGTATAGATGATTTTCTGCGTCAGACACTTGCGGAAAATGTTGAATGTTCCCGTATCGTAATTACTGATGAATGTTCTGTGCCGGTTGTGGATTCGGCAGCGGCTGGCGGGGTAGTGAGAGATCATACGGCTAAGGCAATTCAGACAGATGCAGACTGGTATATACGGTCTATAAAAGATTCTGTCGGAACCGAATATACTCTTATGATGCAGACGAATAGAAAGTATATCTATTCACTGCTGCTTGGGCTTTTTCAGAATACATATATAATCGTGGCGGCAGGTTTTGTTTTTACCTATATTACCAGAGAATTTCTGCTGCTGTGCCGTAATCGCAGAAAGCTGTTTCTGCCAGCGCAGATGAAAAACAGTCCGTCCGCTGCGCTGCATCTTATCAGGGTAACTTCATTTATGACCCTGTTTGCGGGCAGTCTTTCAGTTTCTTTTCTGCCCGCATATATTATGCGTATTTGCTCAGCGGAAAAGTTTCCATCATGGCTTTCTGCGGAAACAGCGGCGGGTATTCCGGCAGAAAGTTATATAGCAGGAATCCTTGCGGCGCTGTTTGTGCTGCTTTTCGCGGTACGGAAAGTACCATTAAGAGCGCGGTTAATCAGTTTCGCGGTATTGTTCACAATGGGCAGTCTGGGAGCCGCGTTTATACAATCGTTCTGGGGACTTATTGCCGCACGGTTTATCTGCGGAATGGGATATGGGGGGATTTTATTCTCTCTTTCTGTGTTAATTATCGGTACCGTAACTGAAGATGACCGGAATAAAGGTTTTGGGGCAAATGCCGCAGCCGGAGCAGCCGCTTCGTTCGCAGCTGTCTCTGTCGGCGGAGAAATTGTCCAGCACTGGGGATATGAAGCGGGCTTTATGTTTTCAGCATTGTGTATGCTGTGTTTTATCATTTTTGTTATTACCTATGTTCCTGTCCTTTCGGAGAACAATCGGAATGAGAAAAGTTTCAGCGCGGCTGATTTTTTTCAGGTGCTTCGTTCCCGCGGAATTATTCTGTATCTTGTGTGTATCAATGTTCCGTTTCAGTTTGTATATTGGGGGTTATTTCAGTTTTTTTTGCCGCTGTATATGAGCGATATTCTGCGTTTTTCTGCGGAAGAAACGGGATCTGTACTTGGTGTCTTTTCGCTGATAAGTCTGGCGAGCGGTCTTGCGGGGCAGGCCGCAGGGAGTATTCAGACAAACAGAATTTTATTGAGCGCGGGCGCTTTTATTGCCGGTATTTCTCTGATTCTGCTTGGTATATGGCCGCATTCATGGATACTTTGTATTCTCGCGCTCGTCTGTATGGGAGTGGATAATCTGTTTGTAGATGCGCTTGAAGAAGGGTATATCAGTTCTCTGGGAAACGGTAAACTAAGTGATGACTGTGTTCTGTTATGTTACCGGGCCGCTGAAAAGAGTATTTCTGTATTTATTCCATTATGTATCAGCATATATATCAGCGCATGGGGATACGGCGCGTCATTTACCGCAGTGGGCATCTGTCTTGCCGCTGGTGCTGTATTGTTTTTTACCAACTGTCTTTTTATAAACAAAAAAGTGATGTTGACAATTCAAGATAATGATGTATAATACTGTTAATGGTATTGCTTTGCGGCTGACTTTGTTGCGGCAGGCTGCTTGACAGAGTGATACATTCAGGTGTGTAATACATCAGGAGACGGGGCAGTAACCGTATCCGCAAAGTCGTGAGAGAGTGATAGATAAAGAAGAACTTCCGATAATGACGCTTCTGTCTCGTGCAGTGCGGTAATTTTATTATAAATTGATTGATTTTATGCTTTCGCAGATGTGATTTTAAAGGTCTGGATTACAGAGAGCAATGATGATATGATTAAATGACGGGATTCTACTGGGAATTCTTGCAGATTGTCGATAAGTTCCTGATATTCCGGCGGAAGATTTTTATATCCTTCTACAAGATATTCTACAGACACACCGAGTTCCTGTGCTATACGCACTGCCATATCAGCGCTGGGCATAATACCGCGCGCGTCTATGTACGAAAGCAGCGTGCTGTAGCTTATCCCAAGACGGGAAGCAAGTTCTTTTTTACTGATGTGCTGTGCCTCAAGTTCTTCACGGAGGCGGTCACGAAAAGTCATACTATATTTTTTTATATTTTCTGATTCCATTTAGTGCCCATGAGCATAAATAGAAAAAACTCTTAAAGATGTTCATCTTTAAGACATTGCGATAAATATTCCATTGAGGATAGATCATTTTTTTCTTTGATGCAGTGAGTGAATCATTTCTCATTCTGTAATCAACCAGAATATCATCATATCCAACTGCGACCAATTCCTGCGCCAGAATATCAAGCCAGAATACATAATCATCTCTCAGATTGCGTAATTCTTCTCTAAAAAAAACAGGATGTTTTAATTTTGTGGAGTCAACAATTGCGGCAGAAGGAAAAATAGGGCAATGGTATAAAAGTGTGTGATACGTTTTTATACCAGCACAGATGTACGCCGGCAATAATTCCTGTTTGCACAATTCATCCATTCGACGATATCCGCAATAAAAAACAGCTGCCTGTTTATCAGAACAGCTGTCTATATGTTTTTTCATGATCTTCAGATAATCAGGATGCCAGATATCATCTGAATCAAGAAATGCCCAATATCTGCCGCACGCGTTTCTGAGTGCCTCATTACGGGCTCCAGAAGAACCACGATTCTGTGATAAGGGAATTAATTTAATCCGGGAATCATTTTTGGCAAAAGAATTGACGACTGCTATACCTTCTCCATTGTCAGGGGAACAGTCATCAACTATAATCATTTCCCAATCAGGAAATTCCTGAGCGATAACGGACTTGATAGTAGCAGCAACTAAAGACGCGCCTTTATACATAGGCGTAATGATTGAGAAAACGGGATGTGTCATTTTGATTTCCTAATATGAGTGTGTTATTGTATTAAGCGGTTAATTTTCTGTTGAATATATTTTTCTGCGATATAAGACATTCCAAGAACACAGAATATTATTACTAGAATTGAAAATACGGGAGTAACGGTAAAGAATCCAAAATAGGCAAAAATATTTATGATTGGGAAATGAAATAAATACATTCCGTAGGTATAATCTATGGGTTGTCCAATTTCTGAAAAAATGATCAGCTTTTTTCCTAAAAACATAATAATAATCGTTAAAGCGAACGGAAGTAATATTTCTGTTTTAGTTACATAATGCAGAATAAACAATATAACTGCCGGAACGAGCAGAAATTTATCAGTCTTTTCCAATTCCGTTGTGTTATACACATACATCATTCCACTCACAAAGAACGACATAAATCCGGGTAGTTGATGAGCAAGCTGAGTCGGTAGCCCAAACAATGGCGCAAACACTAAAAGTAAAATATTCCATAGGACAGACAAACCATATATAACACATAGAAATATATTCTGTCGTCTGCGTGTAGAAAGTTTATCAAGTATATAAACTAGTAAAGGTAAAATCAGGTAAAATCCTAATTCTACCTTTATAGTCCATAACGCACCATTGATCGGATTACCTCCAAATACTCCCGGTAAAGATGGGGCGATAAAATTAAGTGTTATACAATTCCAAAACACATATTTCCAAAATAGTGGATTACAGAAGTAATCTTTAGGGGATAGTGTACTGAAAAAAACAAGCAGAATTGCACAACTAAGAACTGTAATAAGGTATAATGGAAAAATCTTTAGAAATCTTTTTGTATAAAAAATTTTAGGATTTTTGTTTTTTAGATAACTTTTAGTCACCCAATAGCCACTCAGAATGAAAAATCCACAAACGGAAATATGCATATCAATGCAATTTCGAAAAAGCCATTCTGTATGAGAAATATCAAGACTATGTCCGATTATAACGATTACACAAAAGACAAATCTAAGAGCATTGAAAGAATTGCTCCCTTTAGACTTATTTATCATAGCTCATTCTCTAATTCCCATGCGGCAGCAATCGTATCATCCATATCAAAATACTTATACATACCCAGTCTTCCGCCGAATATTACTTTTTTTTCTCTGGCTGCAAGTTCTCTATATTTGTTATATAAGTCTGAATTTCTGTTATCGTTTACCGGATAATAGGGATCATCACCAATTTTCCAATCAGCAGGATATTCACGGGTAATAACAGTCTTCGGTAGATTAAAACTTTCTTTATTATCAGGTTCAAAATGCTTATGCTCAATAATGCGGGTAAATGGTGTTTCCGCATCTGTGTAATTGATTACGGCATTTCCCTGATAATTTTGCACCGGTAATATTTCTGTTTCAAACCGGAGACTGCGATATTCTAATTCTCCAAGACAGTAGTCAAAATAGCGGTCAATGGGGCCGGTAAAAATTATTTTTTCTGCGCAGGTATCAAAATATTCTTTATCAGAAAAATAATCCGTATTCAGCTGAATATCTGCTCCGGCAAGCATTTTTTCTATAATCTGTGTGTATCCGCCAATTGGGATTCCCTGATAGCGGTCATTAAAATAGTTATTATCAAAAATATATCTGAGCGGAAGCCGTTTAATTATTTCCGGCGGTAACTCAGAACAGGGGCGTCCCCACTGTTTTTCCGTATATCCTTTTATCAGCCGTTCGTAGATATCACGGCCGACAAGGCGTATTGCTTGCTCCTCAAGATTTTGCGGAATCTTTTCTGCCATTTCAGAAGCCTGTTCTGTAATACGGGCGTAAGCCTGTTCAGGAGTTACCACATCAGACCAGATTTTACTGAATGTGTTCATATTGAACGGAAGGTTAAAAAGCTGTCCCTTATAATTTGCTACCGGGCAATTGGTGTACCGGTTAAATTCGACAAACTGATTTATATACTCCCAGATTTTTTTTGAATCTGTATGGAAAATGTGCGCGCCGTATGTATGAACATTGATCCCATCAATATTTTCCGTGTAAATATTACCACCAATATAAGGACGCTTGTCAATTATGAGACAGGATTTACCCTGTTTTATAAAACCATGTGCTAAAACAGCAGAGAAAAGGCCTGCGCCTATGAGGAGATAGTTATAATTTTGCATAAAATAAACCTTGTTTTTTCGAACTTATCGTTTTAAGATAAATACTTCAAATGGCGTGTAAAATCACCTTTCAGCCCATCTTTTACGGATTCTTTATACAGTTTCCAACCCTCAAAATCACCATGTCTTGTTATAATAAAAAGCCAGCCATACATTATCCATTTAATTGGAATTTTGTATTTTTGGTTATAATGGCGATATATATATGTATAATTTCTGGCAAGACAGATCATTCTTAATTTAGAATCAACATATGGCACATTCAATAGTCCCCCGAAGATAGGCACAAAAGGTAGTTTTGCTGAAGGATGAAAAAATATGGCATTTAAATCCGTGACCGGATTATACCCTGCTTTTCTACAACGCCAATAATGATCATATTCATCCCCCCAAATAAAAAAGTCCTTGTTTATATAGCCGACCCTTGCCACACAATCTTTTGTAAGCAAAATTCCATTAAAAGGAGTTACATAATCTAAAATACTTCCCCAAGATTTTCTAAGTTCATCATAACTAGTTGTCTTTCTTCCATTCCTTTTTCTTACGGCCCAAGATAATTGTTTATGATTGTCTATATCCAAAGAGACCGGCATGACATAATCAACATTCAGTTTCTGTGATGTTTTAAGCAATTGTTCTAGGCAAGATTCAGAAGGATAACCATCATCATCCATCATCCAATAATAGTTACTTTGCAATTCCTTTTCTGCTAGTTCCATTCCACAGGCAAAACCACCAGCTCCGCCAGTGTTATTTGCTTTATTAAATAAAAAAACATCCGTATTTATATTTTCAAAAGAGGCCAACTTTACTAATTTTTCTTTTACGCAAACATCAGTATCGGTATTAAATTTTTTAGCCAAACTCTCTTCAGTATTATCCGTACTTGCATTATTTATAATAAGAACATACCTAGAACTTATGGATTGGCTAAGAACCGCATCCAAGCACCGTAAAAGTAAGTTTTTACGGTTATAAGTAACAATAATTGTAGAAATTATCATCATTACACTTCTAATATTTGTTTCAGTGCTTTTTTCCCTTGCTCA
>CALXMF010000004.1 GCA_944389415.1 uncultured Spirochaetota bacterium
AGTCAAGCTCTCCTGCGCCGATGATACTGCTTCTTGTGGGAAAGTAGGTCGCTGCCAGGCTTTTTCTTTTCCCTCTCAACCTTCGTGGTGATGTTATTCAACTATGAAAATTCTTCCTTCTTTTGATAAAATACTTCTGTTTTCTTATTTTATTGTATTGTCTTTGACTGGTACATTCTTTTTGTCTTTACCAGCAGCATCAAATGGAGCTCCCTTCAAATTAGTTGATGCTCTTCTTGTTTCTGTTTCTGCTTGCTGTGTTACAGGATTATCATCAGTTAGTGCAGAGTCTTTTTCTTTGTTTGGACTAATTGTCCTTATGCTGCTTATCGAATTTGGTGGTATGGGGCTTATTTCTTTCTTTGCGTTATATGTTGCAATTCCCCGAACAAGGATTTCTCTCGTCAATAGACGACTTATCAGAAGTTTTTTTATAGATGATGCAGATGTAAATCCAAAGCAAATCATACGAAGGATTATTATAACAACTTTCTTTCTCCAGGGGATAGGTGCTCTCGCATTATATATAGCGTTTTTACATTCAGGCCTATCACACCATCCTTTTTTTGATGCGATTTTTCATTCTGTATCTGCATTCTGTAATGCAGGATTTTCCACTTTTAATAGTTCCATTGCTGTTTTTACGGATTATCCGGCAATACCTGTTATTATCTGTATTCTTGTAATTACTGGTGGAATTGGTTTTACTGTTATAAACGATTTTGCATCATCCGCAAAACATCGGTTCAAAAAAAAGTTATCTCTTCACTCAAAAATCGTAATTCTTATAACAACTTTTTTACTTCTTGCTGGTACGTTTTGCTTTTTCATGATTGAATACAATGACGCATTTAGGGATATGACTTTTTCTCAAAAACTTATCCAGTCATTTTTTCAAGCAGTTATAACCAGAACTGCAGGATTTGAAATGCTTCCTCAAATTGAATTTTCACCGGTATCTTCTCTGCTCACAATTATCCTGATGTTCATTGGTGGTTCTCCAGGTTCTATGGCAGGGGGCATAAAAACCACAACTTTTTTTCTTATGGCTACCTATGCTTTCAAAGAACGTGTTGGAGAAACGTCTATGAGAATTTTTAAAACAAAGATAAATGCCGAACAGATTGAGAAGGCTTTCAATATTGCGGGTAAAGCATTTTTGTTTCTTTGCACATCAATTTTACTTTTAGGAATCACTGAAAATTCCCGTATTGAAGCTGATATGTTTTCTATTTTTGATATCATGTTTGAATCTGTTTCAGCGTTTGCGACCGTTGGTTTAACCAGAAGTGTAACCCCTAATTTATCCGACTGGGGCAAAATTGTTATTAGTATCACAATGTTCATTGGAAGAACAGGTTTATTCTCAATGATGCTTGGTTTACCAGGTTCTGGCAAACCAACTGATAGTATGATAGAATATCCTACCGGTCAGGTAATGCTTGGCTAAACGACATGAGGGAGATTTGCAGTGAAACAGTTTGCTATTATAGGACTTGATACTTTTGGTATTCGAATGCTTGAGCAGTTATCTTTAGTAACCCAAGATATTATTGTTGTTGATAAGAACGAAGAAATTGTTAATCGATACAAAGATCTCGCACATGAGGCACTCATCATGGATGCAAGTAACGAAAAAGCACTTGCTCAAACTATTCCACCTGATATTGATGCAGCCATTGTAGATCTTGGTTCAAGTATTGAAGATACAATAATGGTTACTAATTATCTAAAAAAAATGAATGTCAAGGAAATCATAGTCAAGGCTGAAAACGATCAACTTGGGGAAGTTCTTAAAATTATTGGCGCAACAAAAGTTGTATTTCCTGATCGGGAAACAGCAAAAAGTCTTACGCCACTTCTTGCTTCTGCAAATCTATTCCAATATATGCCTGTTTCGCCATCCCTTGTCCTTGCTGAACTAAAAATTCCTGAATCATATGTCGGGCTCTCTGTTCGCAATGCAAATCTCCGTGTAAAATCAGGAATTAATATTGTTGCAATACGCAAACAAAATGATCCCAATTTTTCTCTTTTACCCGATGCGGAATATATTTTCTGTGCAGATGATATTCTGCTAATTTCAGGGCCCCCTGAAGCCGTTCAAAAACTAGTTTCAACAGAGATATCGGCAGCAGGTTCAGATTTGAAAAATTTTTTCAAATTCATGTTTTCTGCAACTTCACGTTTTCAGCGAAAAAACAAACCGGAGAGATAGATAATAGATACTTGTAAAAAAATGATTTTACGTGTATGATTTTCTAAAATTTGATTTCTGTTTTAAGAGATATGCGGAGGAAATATGGCAGATGATGAGTCTCAGTTTCAATTAGTTACATTCCAGCTCGGTGAAGAATTGTATGGCGTAGATATTATGGACGTAAAGGAAATTGTTCGAGTGCAGAATGTACGGCCCATCCCGAACGCTCCGTATTATGTGGAAGGTATTTTTAACTTACGAAGCGAAATTATCCCTGTTATTAACCTTCATAAACGTTTTAGATTAAAGAAAATGGAAATAACAGAAGAAGGTGATGAGGATCAGGGAGGATTTATTATTTTAAATATTGATGGTAATAAGATTGGTATTATTATTGATCGAATTGCCCGTGTTGTTTCTGTCAAACTTTCTGATGTTAAAAATCCTCCCGAAATGATAAGTGGTATTGGTACCGAATATATTCGGGGAGTAGTCCGTGTTGAGAATTCGTATCTCATCATTCTTGATATCCGAAGATTGTTTAATTCAAAAGAGCTGCAGAAAATTATTGATATAAATAATTAAGATATGATAAGAACATACAGTTCGACTATCCGCAGAAAAGAAATGGATGCCGTTTTGACCTGTATGGTCGATGAAAAGATTGGTCCAGGTGATATGAACCGACGGTTAGTTCAACAAATCAAGGACGATCTTGGTGTTGACGGTGCCGTTGCGGTTCGTAGTCCATCAATCGCTCTGCAGTATATTCTAAAGGCACTTGCTTTAGAGCCTGGCGCAGGGATTATTATTTCTGCATTGGCTCCGTCATGGCAGTTATTAACCATAGAGGCACTGGGTTTCAAACCAATTGTCATCGATGTATCGCCAGAAACTGCTTGTATTCAGGCGGCAGCCGTTGTACAGGCAGCCGCTGAGGGAGGTAAAGCTGTACTTCTTTCAGAAACACTTGGCATTCTTCCTGCATTTAATGAAATTCTTGCCGCCGGTATTCCAGTCATAGAAGATTTTTCTCTCAGCTATGGAGGCTGCAAAGATGGACAGCGTGCGGGAACATTTGGAGTTTATTCACTTCTTGGACTTGAAGAGAGAGATAGTATTACAGGCGGCGGCGGCGCAATTGTTATTGCTCCCACAAGGAAATATTGGACACCGTTAAAAAGAATTATAGATACAGCTCCTACAACCGATATTCTGCCTGATTTGAACAGCTCACTTGCATATGTTCAGCTTCGTGAATTTGGACGAAATGAATTACTCAGAAAAGAGTTATTTTCAGCATACCGTCAGGCACTTCTACAGGGAAAACATACAACATTTCTTCGCAGTGAAGATGATGAAAAGAATATAACATGTGCTTGTGTGTTCCCTGTAGTATTTACCAGTGGATATAAAGAAGTAAAACAATATGCAGCGCGTAAGGATATTGAGATTGAGCCTGCATTTGCGGATTCAGTTATCGCTTTGCGTCCTGATAGCTATGAATCATGTATTCAGGCAAATTCATTATTTTTACGAACTGCTTTATTTCCTCTTTATCCAAGGCTGGGAAGTTCGCAGGTAGAAAAGATTATAAAAGTTCTCAGAACTCTCCCGTAAAAAGGCACGGGCATCATGAAAAAAAAATGTTTGATAATTGCAAATACCTATAATAAGGAATCTACTCCCTTAGCAGAACAGATAAACCGATTTCTTTTAAATCATGATGTTGTCTGTGATATTTTCTTATTTTCCGGACATGAAAAACAATGTTCCTGTAAAGGATATGATTTTGCTGTCACTCTTGGCGGAGATGGAACGGTATTATTTGCGGCGCGCGGGTGTGCTGAATATGCAATTCCTATATTTGCAGTAAATCTGGGGCTTTTCGGTTTCATTGCTGGTGTTCAAAAAGAGGAATGTTTTTCACGGCTTGAATTGTTCCTTGATGGTCTAATTCCTGTTGTAGAACGCAGTATGTTATATGCAACCATATTACGCAAAAACCAAAATGTATTTGAAAGTTATGCTCTCAATGATATAGTTATTTCAACATTGACTCCTGTCAGTCTTATTTCTCTTGATGTATCATATGACGGCATACCGTTTGGCTTTTTTAAAGCTGATGGTCTTATTTTGGCGACCTCAACAGGTTCTACATCATATTCAGTCGCTGCCGGCGGACCTATTATTGACCCTGCACTGAATGTTATTGTGCTAAGTCCAATCTGCCCATTTTCATTATCAAATCGCCCTGTTGTTCTTCCTGCATGTGGTATGCTGGAATTACATATATTACCGTCCCGTGACACAGGAAGTATTTTAAAAGCTGACGGCCAATCAGAATTTACCCTTTGTCCAGATGATATCGTACAGATAACAGTACCACCGCGAAAAGCACTGCTTGCTGACTGTACAAGAGAAAAATTCTACAGCGCATTGCGTTCTAAGCTGCACTGGTCAGGAGGTGTAAATGCTTGAAGACTTGCAAATACAAAATTTTGCATTAATTGAATCTGTCAATCTGGAATTTAGTCAGGGATTTACTGTATTTACCGGAGAAACAGGCGCTGGTAAATCAATTCTCATTGGAGCGCTTTCGTTTCTTCTGGGAGGAAAAAGCGGTATTGATCAGATTCGTGCAGGAGCAAAAGAAGCAAGTGTTTCAGGAACATTTCTACTTCCTGATATTCCGGAAATCAGTAGCTGGCTTTCTGAACATGCCATAGAAGCAGATGAATCTCGAGTACTACTGCGCCGTATCATTCGGGATTCAGGAAAATCCAGTGCGTGGATACAGAATGTACCAGTTACACGCAGTGATCTGGCAGATTTTACTTCATTACTTGTTGATATTCATGGACAGCATGAACATCAGTCATTAATGAAAGTATCTGAACATCGCCGGTTTCTTGATGCATATGCAGGTTTAACACAGGATACAGCTGATTTTACCCGAATGTATACACAGCTTATTGAATTAAGACGAAAGCTGGATTCTCTTAATATTGACGATGCAGCACGAGAACGCCGTCGTGATATGCTTACATTCGCTGTCTCTGAAATCACTGAAGCAAAGCTTCATCCTGATGAAGATAAAGAATTATCAGCAGAAGAAAATAGGTTATCCAGGTTTGAACAGCTTTACACAGATCTTGAATCTATAACTAAAATGTTATCAGGTGATGAGTATTCACTTATAAATAGTTTCCGCCAGTTTGACAGTATGCTTAAAAGAGCCTGTTCTGGAGATACAGAACTTTCGGCTCTTTCTGGCAGAACAGAATCTGTTTTTTATGAATTGACCGATATTTCTAACAGTCTGCGTTCCTATAAAGATGCTCTGGTGTTTGATCCCGTTCGCCTTGAAGAAGTGCAGGAACGAACAGCTCTTTTTTTCCGGTTGAAGAAAAAATATGCATCATCAGTCCAAGCACCTTTAACTGAAGTCATTGAATATGCAAAGGAAGCTGCCGCTGAGCTTGACAAACTCAGTGGTAGTGAAGAAGAAAAACAAGAGCTTGCAACAATTATCTCAGAAATGGAACAGAAGATTCTTGCAGCTGCGCGCCGTTTATCATCAGTACGAAAACAGGCAGCAGAGAAAATGGCCAAAGAAGTAGAATATGTCCTTGCAAGCCTCGGAATGAAGAATACTCATTTTCAGGTATTAGTTTCAGAAAAAACAGTTGGTGAAGATGGACAGAAATGTGGTCCTTACGGCATAGATAATATTGAATTCCTTATTAGTGCCAATCCAGGCTCCCCGTTGAGACCATTGGCAAAGATTGCTTCCGGAGGAGAGCTTTCCCGTGTCATGCTTGCTCTTAAAACCGTGCTTGCTGAGGGAGATCCTGTAGAAACAATGATTTTTGATGAGATTGATACTGGTATTGGAGGAGAAGTTGCAGTCAGTCTGGCCTCTCACATGAAAAATCTTGCCTCTGCACGGCAAATTATCTGTATAACACATCTTGCGAGTATCGCTGTTTGTGCCGATAGTCAAATAAAGATTCAGAAAAAGATTGTCAATGGAAAAACTGTCACCGATGTGCATATTATTGACGGTTCTGAACGGGTTGAAGAAATTGCCCGGATGCTTTCGGGTGATTCCTACAGTGCGGAGTCTTTAGACTATGCACGTTCCTTGTTAAATAAAAATACAGGAAAGGGGTAATTGCTATGGCTAAAATTACAGCAGAAGATCGTGAATTATTTAATAAAAAAGCAGAGCCTTACCGCGAACTCATTAACAATGTCCTTCAGAACGAAAAGGAAATACTTACATTGATTGAACGAGAAAGTTTCGGCAATTCATATAAAAAACTTATTTTATGTGAAGAGATGATTTATATAGCCACAATTCAAGTTCTCATTAATAATCTTTCTCTGCAAATCCTCGATACAAAAAACACAGATGCATTGAATGACGGTCGTAAAATGTTATATAAGGCGATCATTTATCTTGAAGAATGTGTTACACCTCTGATTGACGCTCCGTTCACCGAATACGCAGACCGAGTTGCAGAACTTGCTAATATGCCAATCGAGAAACGGTACTATCTTGTTCGTAAACTTGGTTTAGCTATTCAGCTGATTATTGACGGCTTTGGTGATAACACTAAATGGAAATGGGCTTTTGTTGAACTGCAAGGTCGGTACGCGGTTGTTGCAAAAAACTTGATAGACTTAAAACAGGCAAGTCGTGACTATTTTGATCCTCGTTCACTTGACTATGATACTACAGTAATGTATATCAAACTGGTAAAAAAACTTCTTGCTCAAGCTGGCGAAAAATATCGTGATCGATACGAATTATCGACACACCGTTTTGATGATATGAGAATAGCTATTGCTTTAGTACTTGCCCTGCGAAGATTGTGTGTTATTATTAATGATATAGATGAATCAGAAGAATTGAAAAAGAAAGCCGCGGTTTGGAGCGATCGACTTGAAAAAGATCGCAATAAGGGTATTTGCCAGTAAGAGTCAGATTTTATATCTGTTTATAATAAAAAAAGGCTGTTCAGATTCTGAGCAGCCTTTTTTTATTATAAACAGATTTTTTCATTGTTTTTTCCTGAATTATGATATAAAATTAGTAATAAGCTTCCTAAAAAGGAAGAAAACATAATTTGGAGGATCATTAATGAAAAAAGCTATTCTGATGTTGTCAGCCCTCACAGTCCTAACTTCTGCTGTATTTGCCGGCGGAGGAAAAGACAATAGTACAAAAACAACAGATGTCAGCAAACCGACAGTCATGCTGGTAACAGATGCAACAGGTATTGATGATAAATCATTCAATGCAGCTGCATGGCGCGGTATAGTTGCATATTACGGTGATACAGTAGAAAATCCTGCTGGACGCGGTAAATTATACGACGCGATTACTTGTCAGACTCAGGATATGTATATACCAACACTTAAACAGGTTTCTGATGAAGGCTATGATCTTATCATGACTACAGGCTTTACGTTTGCAGATGCGCTTGGAGAAGTTTCTCAGCTGTATCCTGATCAGAAATACATGATTGTTGATGTCGGTTATGTCTCAAAACCGAATGTTATGGAGTTCCTGTTTACTGAAGAACAAGGTTCATTCCTCGTTGGTGCGCTTGCTGCGCTGCAATCACAGAACGATGGTGTTGAAAATCCCAAATTCGGTTTTATCGGAGGAATTCCTGGAGCAACAATTACCAAATTTGAAATGGGGTATATTCAGGGTATAAAACATATTCTTCCAAATGCAGAAATCGTAGATTATTATACAAACGATTGGGGAAAACCAGAACTTGCAAAAGCCCAGGCAAAGAACTGGTATGATTCAGGAGTTTACGCGATTTTCTCTGCTGCCGGCGGAAGCGGTAATGGTACAATAGCTCAGGCAAAAGAATACCGTATTCAGGGACGTAATGTATGGGCAATTGGTGTGGATTCTGATCAGTATGCTGATGGAATTTATTCCGGAACAGACTCTGCTGTTCTTACCTCAATGGTAAAACGTGTAGAATCAAGTTCTTTGTATGCTCTTAAAGCTATAGAGAATAATGCATTTAAAGGCGGTGTGGTGCTGCTTGATATGAAGTCTGACGGTGTTGATTTTTCAACAGCAAATCCCGCATTATCTCAGGATGTTATTGAAAAAGTTCAGGCAATAAAAAAAGATATTATTGATGGAAAAATCTCTGTTATTGGCACATATAAAGATGCGCTTGCTGCAGGGAAAGCACCTTCTGGTCTTAAAGCTATGGATGATTAATATAGCTGAGATTATAAATATATAAAGGTGAGGGCCGGCCAATAACACATTAATTGACCGGCCCTTTATTGTTAATAATTTTTTGCTGCACCATACAAGGGGGTGTGCATGGAACAAAATGCAATAGAAATGATCGGAATAACAAAAATTTTTCCAGGAATTATTGCAAATGATAATATTAATTTAACAGTGCGTGAGAATGAAGTTCTGGCTCTTCTTGGCGAAAATGGTGCCGGTAAGTCGACACTGATGTCAATTCTATTTGGTTCATATGATCCAGATCAGGGAATTATTAAAATTAGAGGAAAAGAAGTAAAAATAAAAGATCCCAATGCGGCAACAGCCTTAGGAATCGGAATGGTTCATCAGCATTTTAAACTGATACATAATTATACTGTCGCTGAAAATATTGTTTTGGGGATTGAACCCAGAAACAAATTCGGACTCATTGACTTAGCAGCCGCTGAAAAACGCGTCGCAGAACTTTCTGAACAATACGGATTGATGGTCAATCCTAAAGCAAAAATAGAAGACATTACCGTTGGTATGCAACAACGGGTAGAAATACTGAAAACATTATACCGTAATGCGGATATTATTATTTTTGACGAACCAACTGCAGTATTGACACCACAGGAAATAGATGAATTAATGACTATTATTCGCCGCCTGAAGGCAGAAGGAAAAACAATTATTATCATTACTCATAAACTCAAAGAAATAAAAGCTGTAGGAGATAGGTGTACTGTTCTGCGGCGGGGAAAGGTTATTGGGACTGTAAAGGTTTCAGACGTAACTGAGAGAGAGCTTGCAGAAATGATGGTTGGCCGAGCGGTTAAATTTGAAATAGAAAAAAAGCCTTGTGTACCGGGTAGAACTGTTGTATCGATTCAAAATATCTCTGTTAAAAACAGCCGTGGGCAAATAGCTATCAGAGATCTGTCTTTAGATGTGCATGCTGGGGAAATTGTTGGTATCGCTGGTGTTGACGGGAATGGTCAGTCCGAACTTATTTACGCGCTGACAGGCCTAAGTCCTGTTGAATCAGGAAAAATTATATTAAACGATGCTGATATTACTCATCTTTCAATAAAGGAACGTATAGAGGCTGGTATTGGCCACATACCGGAAGACAGACAAAAACACGGACTTGTTTCACAATTTACCATTGCTGAAAATGTATGTATCAAAGATTATTACAGCGCCCCGTATACACAAAAGGGCTGTATTCTTAATTATGGCTCTATGAATCAGTTGGGAGAAAAACTTATTGCAGATTTTGATATCAGAGCAGGAGAAGGCGCACATACTCCTGCAGGCAGTATGTCAGGAGGCAATCAACAAAAAATGATTATTGCTAGGGAATTAAATCTCTCACCTGATTTTCTTGTCATTGCACAGCCAACACGAGGTCTTGATGTTGGTGCTATAGAATACATTCGTCAGCGTATAATTGAAGAACGCGATAAAGGCAGAGCAATTCTGCTGATTTCTTTTGAACTAGATGAAATTATGAATCTCTGTGATCGAATCGCAACTATTTCAAAAGGAACAATAGTCGGTATTTTTAAAGAAGGCGAAGTTACAGAACGTGAAATCGGCATTATGATGGCTGGTTCAAAAAAACAAGATAAGGAGGTTTCTGCATGAAAGAGACCGCCATAAAGAAAGAACACAGAAGTTTGACAAAACTATTGATAGAATCTGACGGAGCAATTTCTATCCTCGTTGTCCTGTTAGGATTTCTCTGCGGTACAGTTCTTGTTCTTTGTGTTGGGAGAGATCCTAGTAATATGTATAAAGCGATTTTACAGGGATGTACCGGATGGAATATCGACCGAGGTGTCTGGAATGTCCGTTATATCGGTGAATGGCTGAATTATTCAGTGCCTTTTATATTATGCGGGCTGTCCATGGCTTTTGCAGCACGAGCAGGCCTATTTAATATTGGTGGAGAAGGCCAGTATATAGTAGGCGTAACCGTAGCACAAGTAATCGCATTGCTAGGTCCTCAAGTTCCGGTATTACATTGGCTGCTTGCTGTTCTTGGTGCAATTCTTATGGGTGCTGTTTGGGGTGGTATTGTTGGATATTTAAAAGCTAGATTTGAAGTATCTGAAGTTGTCGCAACAATCATGCTTAATTATATTGCTCTCTATCTGTCCCGTATTGTGATTTTTGCGATACCTGGAACTAATACATATAAAACAGTTGATTTTCCGCAGACAGCACTACTGCGTGCAGATTTTCTTGAAGTGCTCACCAATGGTTCAAATCTTAACCTCGGTCTTTTTATGGCTCTTCTCGCTGTTCTGTTCTACTGGTTTTTTATGGAAAAAACTAAATATGGTTTTGCACTCCGTGCGACAGGTTTTAATAAAGATGCGGCAAGATGCAGCGGCATTCCTGTTATCGCCAGTGTTGTAACCTCTATGGCGATTGCCGGAGCTTTTGCTGGACTTGGAGGCGGTATTGTCGCACTTGGATCATTTAAATACGGCAGGGTTCTGTCAGGCATGGATAATTACGGTTTTACCGGTATTGCAGTCGCACTTGTTGGAAATAACACTGCTGTTGGAACATTGCTTGCGGGGCTTTTATTTGGTCTGCTTGCGGCAGCACAGCCGCTGATGCAGCTTAAACAAATTCCTAAAGAAATAACATTTATTATACAGGGATTGATAGTTGTTTTTATCGCGCTTCGTTCCGGTATTCGTATGTTCCTTGTCTGGCAGAAGAAAAAAGCAACAGAAAAACATTCTGCAAAGGAGGTTGTCCATGGATAGTCTGCTTGGAATGATTCCTTCTATTTTAATGATCGTTTCTCCTATACTCATCACTGCAGCAGGCGGAATGATATGTGAACGCTCAGGAGTTGTAAATATTGCTCTGGAAGGCCTTATGGGAATAGGCGCTTTCTGTGCGGCATCAGCACACGTGCTCATGGAATCCTCTGTTTCTGGATCTGTGTGGATAGCGCTGTTGATTGGAGCATTTTTTGGAATGTTACTTTCTCTTGTTCATGCCTATGCAGCAATTTCTTTAAACGCAGATCAGACAGTTTCTGGAACCGGTATTAATTTACTTGTTAATGGTATCACAATATTTGGAGCACAGATCTTATTCTCTATGGACAGAACAAAACCATACAACATGGGAATGATGCCGGGACTCTTCGGAATTTATCCCACAGCACTTGTTGCAGCAGCAGTAATCGTAATTGTATGGTTTATACTGTATAAACTGCCGTTCGGATTACGGCTGCGTGCGTGCGGTGAACATCCAAGTGCAGCAGCGTCAGCAGGTATCAATGTAAAACGTATTCGTTACATTGCGGTATTAGCCTCTGGATTCCTGGCAGGTCTTGCTGGCGGATGTCTTGTTCTAACACAAACTATTCAATATACCTCAATGACAATTAATGGTACCGGATATATTGCGCTTGCGGCTGTTTCATTTGGTCGATGGCGTCCAGCAGGAATTACCGGAGCATCACTGTTATTTGGTTCAGCAGTTGCTTTTGCTATTTATGTTGTCAATATACCGGCTCTCAGTAACTTGCTGCCATCAGAGTTTTTTAGTTTATTACCGTATGTTATTACCTTGATAGCGCTCATTGTATTCAGCGGGAAGAATTACGCTCCGCTTGCATCTGGCAAGCCGTATGAAAAAACATCCTCATAGCAAGGAGGTCATGAATGCTGTCTGCTTCTTTTGCCCTTAAACTGTTTGAAGCATTTTCTATTGAACGATGGAATGATTTAGTCCGTCCGTTTGCGCTGGTCGAAATGGATAAAGCCGGTGAAAAGATGGTGCTTGCCTATATTATTGGAAAATATGAAGAACAAGAGGGCAAAAAAGTAGACTGGCACTGGATGATTTATGCATCTATATTTGATCTGCTTAAAAGAATAGCTCTCTGCGATATAAAATCACCTGTGCAGCGGATGATTCGTACCAGATATCCAGAAGAATACAAAAAACTCAATGCATGGGTTCTGACACAATATGCGGCATACATCGGAGAAACAGAGCTATTCACCAAGTTCAGTCATTTTCTTGAAGAGGAACCCAGCCTTGCACACTCTGCTGATCCTGTACAGCTTCACAGTTACCGGGTTCTTCGAGCCGCACATAAATTTGCAACACTTCGTGAATTACAGATGATTTCTGTTGTAAACGAACCAGATCGGCTGAAAAATATTGAACACGAACTCAATAGAGATATACAGGAATTTCTTGATTTACGGGCTCTGCAGCTTTTAGTTACCAAACAAAGTCCGTATGAATTTTTAAAAATTATAGAACAACTGCGTTTTCAAACTCGGTGGAATCAAACCCCTCGGGTTCCCAGAACAAGTGTCCTTGGACACTCTTTTTATGTAGCTGTTCTGACACTTTTATTAGGACAGCAGCCTGAAGTGGTATTCTGTCCTGCTCGTGAATACAATAATTTTTTCTCTGCGTTATTTCATGATCTACCGGAAGCTGTCACAAGAGACATTATCTCACCGGTAAAACAAGCAACATATGAACTCCCTGCAATCGTAAAAAAAATAGAAGATGAATTTGTTGCTTCTGAATTACGGCCGTTGATGGATGATTGTTACGCAGAAGAGCTTTTATATTTTACACAAGATGAATTTACTAACCGTATCCGTACTGCAACTGGAGTACGGTCTGTAACTTTTGAAGAATTAAATACTCTCTATAATGCAGATAATTTTTTTCCTGTCGATGGTCAATTAGTACGGTGTGCAGACCATATAGCAGCATTTATAGAAGCAGACAGTTCTATTAAACACGGGATTACATCAGCGCATTTACGGGATGGTAAAGAGAATCTGCTGAAAAATTATCCAAATGGTCGGATAATTAACGGATTTGATATCTATGCTTTCTTTTCTGAATTTGCAAACCGCAGAATTTAAACTTCTATAAAGCCTCATAAAATTATTCTGCAATGCCGATAAAGATATTGTATGTCTATGCCTTTTATTACACGTCAACATAAATTTTTTCAGATAAAAATGTGTCTTGTTCTCTGTATCCTCTGTATCGAGTTTTACGTGGCTGCACAAGATCAGATACACATTGTTCAAAAAGGAGAAACTCTATATTCTATCAGCAAATCATATGGTGTTTCCCTCGATGAATTATGCTCTATAAATGGAATTAAAAACAGTTCCATGGTGAAAGTCGGCCAAAAACTGATAGTACCATCACAAAACGTCTCAGGCGGGAGAATTGAAAAACCTGGTACATACACGGTTGAGAAGGGGGATACCCTATACAGTCTAGCACGTACTTTTGGTATTACTGTTGATGAGCTGCGTTCTTACAATAATATGGATGTGGATGCTGTCCTGCAGGCAGGACAGACACTTCAAATTCCGGTGCAAAAAACACTTTCGTCTTCATCAGATATCAGTAAAACCATTCCATTTGATTTACCGCAAATAACAGATCCAAGACCGTATTCAACTAAAAAAGGTGATTCTTCTCTGATTTGGCCTGTCTCCTATCCGGATGTATCGTATATAGATGGAAAGATATCCGGTGTTCAGCTTTCCGCAAAATCAAATGAAGCTGTAAAAACAATCGCAGCAGGTACTGTTATGTACAGCGGTATCTATCGTGGATTTGGTGAGGTTATTTTTATCCGATCAAGTAGCGATTATATTTATGTATACACCGGTTTAGGTTCGATAAAAGTATCAAAAGGAGAAAAAGTATCTCCCGGAGATATTATCGGTACTGCCGGTATAGACGCTATTACCGGCAAACCGCAGCTGACGTTTATGGTATTTAAAGACGGAAAACCAATTGATCCTGCAACTGCGCCGCGCGCATAAAATCATTCATGCGCAGTATCTAAAACAGAGACATTTGTGTTTGATTCGCAGTAGCTGCTTCTATTACTCCTAATTTCTTGAAACACAAGAAAAATAGATCCATACAAACACGCGCATCATCAAGCGCCCGGTGAGCTTCCTGAACATGAATATTTAGCTGTTCCGCAAGACTCTGCAATTTATATGACGAAAATTCAGGATAGGCGATTCTTGAAAGCCATAATGTATCAACAGCTGAATTTGTGAACCCTGAAATTCCAGAGCGTATCAATTCTTCATGAATAAACGATAAATCAAAGTTTATATTATGACCTACAACAATCGTTTTTCCAATAAATCGCAGAAATGCTGGTAACACAACAGCTGCTGCCGGTTTATCTGAAACCATCGTTGGTGTGATACCAGTGATAGCCGTAATCTGCGGCGGGATATATCCACCTGGGTTTATTAACTGAGAAAATGTCTCCAGAATACCATTCCGATCAAATTGGACAGCACCTATTTCAATAATATTTCCGCTGTCAGGACGCAAACTGGTAGTTTCTGTATCAATCGCCGTAAAGACGGCTCCGTCACAGAACTGACGGGCCAGTCTTTTATAATCTCTGTAAAACCTGTTAGGAAGCGGCATCCAAAATAGCCTTAATTTCAGTTTCTATAGCCAGACATTCTTTTTCCGCGTTTGCACGAGCTGACACAAGATCACCGTTTGAGACAGGGACACTGCAGTTTATATAAAACTTGATTTTCGGCTCAGTACCGCTTGGCCGCGCGCTTACCACTGTACCGTCTTCTAAGAAGAACTGCAGTACATTGCTTTTGGGAAGTGCAACTGTATCTTTCTTTTTAGGAGACAGCGGATCATATGATACACTAGTACCAACATCCCGAATCTTAACAACTCGTTTCCCTGCGAGTGTTTTTAGTCCATCAGCGCGCAGTTTAGCCATAATCGATTTCATTGTTTCAACTCCGGCAGCTCCCGGAAAATTTTGTGAAATCGCCATATCCTGCATATAGCCAAATTGCGTATATAACTCTTCAAGGCGCTGAAGCAGTGTTTTTCCTTTGGAACTCCAGTACATCGTCATTTCAGCACACATGGCGGCAGCAGATACCCCATCCTTATCACGGACAGCTGTTTCTACATTATATCCATAACTTTCTTCATAACCAAACACATATTGATTATTTCCGCTTTTTTCATAACCAGCCATCACATTTGCAATCCATTTAAAACCGGTAAGACATTCGTCAAGCTGAACTCCATAGAATGCGGCTATTTTATCTACCAGAGGACTTGTAACAATAGAACGGATCATTGCCGGATGCGGCGGCATCTTCCCAAGTTCTTTGCGTGAAAGAAGAATATAATCTGTAAGCAGCACTCCCATTTGATTACCATTTATGAGAACAAATTTACCATCAGGCCCGGGAACCGCACTGCCAAAACGATCCGCATCAGGATCAGTTGCCATAACAACATTTGCTTTTTCTTTCTCTGCAAGTTCAACAGCCATTTTAAGCGCAGGCGCTTCTTCCGGATTTGGTTTTTCAACTGTAGGAAAATTCCCATCAGGAATCCGCTGTTCAGGAACTGTAATCACTGTCAGACCAAGGTCACCAAGAACTTTCTCAACATGCATTGCACCTGTTCCATGAAGCGGTGTATACACAATTTTTACGTCTTTTGCTTTTTCACGTATCAGTTCTGGACGGAACAGCTGCTCTTTTACCATTGCCCAATATTTCTCATCTATCTCGGAATCAATCAGAATTAACTTTCCGCTTTTAATCGCTTCATCACGGGAAATCGTTTTAACAACCGTTACATTATTTACCTCATCGATAATTCCGGTATCATGCGGTTCAATAACCTGTGCGCCGTCATTCCAGTACGCTTTATAACCATTATACTGAGGCGGATTGTGCGAGGCAGTCACAACAACTCCGGTATCACATCCAAGTGTTCTGATTGCAAATGAGAGTTCAGGGGTAGGGCGCAATCCGGTAAATAAATACGTCTTAAATCCGTTAGCTACAAAAATACGTGCAGTAGCTTCTGCAAAGACATCTGAATACCGGCGTGAATCATAGGCAACAACAGCCGACAACGTACCAGCTGCCGCTTTTTCAGGAAATGTTTTGATGAAATAATTCGCAAGCCCCTGTGTTGCTCTATTAATAACCAGTGTATTCATGCGGTTAGTGCCGCCGCCAATAATACCTCGCAGTCCTCCTGTACCAAATTCCAAATCCCTGTAAAAACGATCTTCCAGTTCGGCTTTATTTGCAGTACTATCTGCCAGCAGAGTCTCTACTTCCCTGCGAAAATTTTCATCCTGTTCCTGTGCAATATATTCTTTCGCACGAGCAATGATTTCATTTGTATCCATTTTCAGCTATGCTCCTTAATTTACTGTAAATATCAGAGTTATTCTATGCATACAGTATTATTTATATAATACTTTGCTCTGTTGATTTTGTAAACGGTGAAAACAGCTATCAGCAATACTATTTCACAAGAAAATTTCAGCACACTGCTTTCCGTTACGCAATTTACTTGACGTCTTTTCACTATGTGAGTACAATTTTATTTATGACTCAAAATATGCGTCTATATGGGCTCCGAGGTGCAGTTTGCTGTACCGAAAATACAAAGCAAGCAATACAGCAGGCTGTTTCAGAGCTTGCCGTAAAACTTTTCAAATTAAATACATATACTCCTGAAGATATTGTTTCTATACAGTTTACAATAACAGAAGACCTGACAGCTCTTAATCCAGCAGCTGCGCTTCGTAAATCTCCTGTCGCCGCGCTTGTCAGTACCTGCGCACTCTTTTGCAGTACAGAACCTCCTATAGACGGCGGCTTACCGCGGACGATACGCGTTCTTATCACCGCATATGGAGAGCAACCGCCAGTGCATGTATATACTGGAGGTGCGGAAGTTCTGCGTCCTGACTTTATTCACAATAGCAGTTTACAGAACTAACAACAAACAAAGGATACCGCATGAAATCTTTATGGCTCATCAGCAGAGAATACGCAGGTATTGCAGAAGCCGGCGGTGTTAAAAATGTTGCGTGCTCGTTATGTGAGGGATTAGTCCGCCGCGGCACAAAAACAACACTTTTTATTCCGCTATATGCTTGTTCTTGTCTTGATGAGGTAGAAAAATATGCTAAGTTACCTCATCAGGGAACAATACAAGTAGCAGACTACTCATATCCCATATCATGGGCTTGCGGCAGCATCCATGGTGTTGATATTGTATTTATCATCAGCAGTCTCTTCTCAAACCGCCGCGGTGTGTATACGTATACAAAAGAAGATCAGGAACAGGATCCATCCTGTGTCAGAGGTGAAGGTCATCGTGAAACATTAGTAATGAATGTACTTTTCCAGAGGGCTGTGCTGGAATATGGATTGCTCTTTCCTAAACAGGTACCTCACATGATACATTGCCAGGACGCAGCAGCCGCGCTTGTCCCAGTCTTTGCACGGCATTGTGAACAATATAGAGCTGTTTTCAGTAACACACATTTTGTTGTTACAATCCACAATGCGGGACCAGGTTATCATCATGCTTTCGATAATGCAGAAACAGCATTAAAATTGACATCATTGCCGGAACAGTGTATCAGAGACGGTATAAACAGCGAAAACGGCAGTGTGGAGCCATTTCTGCTTGCCTCATCCTGCGCCTGCTTAACAACAGTATCCCCATGGTACGCATATGAAATTCTCAATCCGCAAAACCATGATACAGGCGGATTGTCAGGGGAATTTATTAAAAGAGGAGTCAATATCATTGGTATTACCAATGGTATTGATTGTGATCGGTATACTCCTGAAGAACCGAAAAAATCATTGCTAACATATCCGTTTTCTCCCGCAAAAAAAGATCTTTGCGGTAAGTATCTCTGTCGGAATGATTTTATTCAGCAGCATAAAGAATGTACGCAGATATACCAGGGAGTAGAACAATATGGTTTTATTTTGCCGCCGCAGGAAAATACGGTTTGGTTCTCATATCATGGAAGACTTGTCCGGCAGAAAGGTCTTTTTGTGCTTGCAGATGCGATAGAACAGCTGTTGCCGGAACATACTGAAATGAGATTTATCATAAACGGACAGGGTGAAGCTGTTCTTGAAGAAAGGTACGAACAGCTTGCAGCACGATTTCCTGGCAGATGCATCTATTTCAGAGGATATGACCGTGCACTGGCCAGACTATGTACCGCTATCGCAGATTTTCTGGTGCTGCCAAGTGATTTTGAGCCATGTGGCCTTGAAGATTTTATTGCACAGATTTTCGGAACCATTCCTGTTGCTCATGCTACCGGAGGATTAAATAAAATAATCAACGGTGAAACAGGATATCTGTATCATCCGAATACCGGTGAGAAACTGTGTAATTTATTGGCAGAACTAGCAGAACGGTTTATTATCGATCATGAATTTAATATGGAAATTATCGCTCAGGCTGCTGTGTTTGTGCGTTATACATATTCCTGGGATGAAGTAATTAACCGCAAATATATGCCGCTATATCGGTGGCTATACGACCGTACAGGTACTAAAACACACGCTTCAGCTTCATGGCGGAATTATGAAGATTGAAAATACTTAAGCGATACTCGGTAAAACTATATTAAGTCACTCGTTTGTACATTATAGTATTTAAAACAGGTAAAATATAAGTTATTTTTGATCCGTTTATAGTCTTATTTTTAAAACAAGATACACTTGTTTTAATCCGTTTTTAAACTATTTTTAAATTAAAGACAATGTATTTTTGAAATAATAAAAGGCTTTTTTTGAATTAAAGAAAGTGTATCTTTAAAATGATAAAAAGTTATTTTTGGATTAAAGAAAGATTAAAAACAACAATGTATATAGTACTGTTTTTAGGAGAATAATGCATGGCTGTGTGTATGTCCCTGTATACCAGAAAAGAAGGATTTTAGATAAAAATGGTTGACAAAACAGTAAAAGTTCCGATATAGTAATAATATAATTTGAATCCCCAAAATAGATTTATTTTATATCTAAATAAATTACATTAGTATTTTTAATGAATCATATACATTTATTAATGGAGATATAAGATGTCACCGATTCAAAGGCGTCGCTTTCTAGATACGTCTGAAGAACAGGCGAATGAGATATATCAAGATCAGCCAGATTTATTAGGATTAGAAATGGAAACTGATAACCAGATGCCTGCAGAGCAGCAGACAGAAACACAGCAGGCTGTGATATGTGAAGAAGGAAACAGTCAGGAAGCACAACCAGCAGAAGTGCAAAATACAGAACCGGCAGTTGATGAAGCTAAAATACAACCAGTAAAAATTGTTCGACCACGTATTAGACGAAAAACAATGCAGCCACGTATTGAAGAAGATGTTCAGCAGCGTCCCCGCGGAAGACCGCGAAGAGACACAAGACAGCCTTTTTCAAACCTTCCTGCAAATCCGTATATCCCGCATGATACCATCACACAAATAAATAATACTGCAGAATTAGTTTCAGATAATGAACTTAAACCGCGACTCTCCATTAATGATTTAACCAAAAAAGGAATTCATGAGTTGCGTGAACTTGCCTGTACTGAATACGGTATATCTCCAGATGATCTTGCTCCAATGAAAAAGCAGGAACTCATTTTTGTTATCCTGAAAGCTCATACAGAGCATGGTGGCATTATATTTGCTTCAGGCGCCCTTGAAATTCTGCCTGATGGATATGGATTTCTCCGTTCACCGCAAAATAGTTATCTGCCTGGACCGGATGACATTTATATTTCTCCAAGTCAGATCAGATTATTTAATTTGAAAACTGGAGATACGATTTACGGTCAAATCCGTTCGCCCAAAGAAGGAGAACGTTTTTTTGCGCTTCTTCGTATAGAGACGGTTAATTTTGAAGAAACACGTCAGGCTCAGACACGAATTCCTTTTGACAATTTAACGCCACTATATCCAAATGAGAAACTGCATCTTGAAACTGTTACAGAAGAAATTTCCACACGTATTATGGATTTGTTCAGTCCAATTGGAAAAGGGCAGCGCGCCTTGATTGTTGCTCCGCCTAAAGCAGGAAAAACAACAATCATGCAAAAAATAGCAAATGCGATCACACAGAATCATCCTGAAGTATATATAATCGTATTGCTTATAGATGAACGACCTGAAGAAGTTACCGATATGGAACGGTCTATTAAAGCTGAAGTAATTTCTTCTACTTTTGACGAGCCTGCTACAAGACATGTTCAAGTTGCAGAAATGGTGCTTGAAAAAGCAAAACGGCTTGTTGAACATAAGCGTGATGTAGTGATTTTTCTTGATTCAATCACAAGACTTGCCCGTGCGTATAATCAGACAGTTCCAACGAGCGGAAAGGTTCTATCTGGAGGTGTCGATTCAAACGCTCTCCACAAGCCCAAACGCTTTTTTGGCGCTGCGCGCAATGTTGAAGAGGGCGGCAGCCTGACAATTATCTCCACCGCGATGATTGAAACTGGAAGCCGTATGGACGAGGTTATTTTTGAAGAATTTAAGGGAACCGGTAACATGGAAATTGTTCTCGATAGAAAATTAGCTGACCGGCGCTTATTCCCTGCTATTAATATCAAAAAATCAGGTACCCGTAAAGAAGAATTGCTTCTGCCGGAAGATGTTCTTCAGAAAATCTGGGTATTGCGTAAGGTTATTAATCCGATGGATGATACAGAAATAATAGAACTACTTATTGACAAAATGAAAAAAAGTAAGAATAATGAAGCGTTCCTGCGTTCAATGTCAAGCGCTGACGCATAGAACATATTGTGACGTATCGGTCTTGTGGAGCCGGATGAATAAAAATTCCCCGGTTTCGGGCAAGATACAAAATATATCTGGAGGATTATGATGAAAGAAGGTATTCATCCCAATTATGAACTGACAAAAATTACTTGCGCATGCGGCAATGTAATTGAAACACGCTCAACAGCGAAAGACATTCATGTTGAAATTTGTTCTGCGTGCCATCCGTTTTTTACCGGAAAGCAGAAATTGGTTGATACTGCGGGACGTATTGAACGCTTTAATAAACGATTCAATATTAAAAAGTAATCAGCTACAAAATCTGGCGTGAGAAGTGTACCGTTTATATGCGGTACACTTTTTTTATATAAACCCAATAATTATATTGTTATCTGCCAGCAGCGATGAGGCCGTTTCCCTCTGAAATCTTCAGGAATAGTTTGTTCGGTAATATCCTTAACAGCGGGTATTAAACCGTCTCGGCGAGAACGTATCAACACCTGATTAAATTCTAATTTCCGGCTGTTTGTTGAAAAATACAAAACACCCCTTGGGTTAAGCAGAGAGATACACATATTGACCAGTTCTGGCCAGTCTTTATTTATATCAAGTATTCCTGATGTGTTATGCGAATTTGAAAACGTCGGCGGGTCCAGAATGATATAATCCCATCGTTTATTTTCCTTCTGCGCACTGCGTAAAAAATGCACCGCATCACTTTTAATACAGCGATATCTCGCTGTATCGTCAAATCCATTTATTTTAAGATTCTCTGCTGTCCATGATAAATAGGTATTTGAAAGATCTACTGAATCTACAATAGCGGCACCTCCATGTGCCGCATACACAGAAAAAGCCCCAGTATAACAGAATAAATTCAAAACAGCAGCGCCGCAGCAGTTCTGGCGTACTAAAGCACGAAGCGGCCTATGATCAAAAAATAATCCAGTATCAAGATAAGTATTCAGATTTATCAGAAAGATTAAATCCTGTTCCAATACACGAACACGAATTGCTTTTTCCTGTTGTTTAGTATACTGAGAATCACCCTTTTGTTTGCGTCTGATCATGCAGAATACGTGGTCATCAGGTACCTGTAAAAGATCACATGCCGCACAAATCATATGAGAAAGCCAGACCTGTTCTTCTGCATCTGATTTTTCATATGGCCGTTCATATAAGTATATTTTAAGATATCTGCTTTCAAAATCAGTATTCTCTATTTCAGATACTGCTGGCAAACTGTTTTGAGACAGTACTGCATAAAAATCGATTGCCAGAGGAATTTCCGGTATATCTTTATCATACAGGCGATAACAACTGATATGACTGCGTTTTGCCCATTTACGCAGATGTTTATATTTTTTTGACAAACGATTGGCAAGCATCTGACACTGTATACTTAATTTTTCACCACATTCTTTATTAATGTATGATAAACCATTCATATTAAACACCTTTGTAATTTATAGAAATTTCAATCCAAGCTGGAAAAAAGCCACTGTGTATAGCGGTCCGCACAGAGCGTATATTTGACCACACAACAGCATAAAACGGTACAATACCACGTTTAAGAATATTACCAGCCAGCAAAGAGATAAGTGCAGAGGCAACACCCTGTTGGCGGTATTTCGGCAATACATCGACACCTAGCTGCCACATAGTTTCACAATCAGCAGATGCTCCTGCTAGTCCTATAAGGGACTTACCATCGTATGCGCCAGCACATAAGATATCGAGAGATTTATCTTCTTCACTGAGAGCATGCGTCCAGAACCCACTGCCATAGCAATGATTAAATTTTTCTTGACAAAGTATATCTGTTTGATAGGGACAGGTACTCTGAAACAATTTGTCCGGATCTGGAAGAAAATATTCAGACATAAAATGTGCTCTTAAATTCATTTTTTCCAGTTTTTCATTTAAAAGATATAGTCCCGGAGTTTCAAAACAATACTCCATTGGAAACATATTAATATATTCCTGAACAGCTTCTACGCAATTATCTGGCACTGACGCAACAATATTACTACCATATGATACTAGCAGTCCATTTGTATTTTTCTTACATCTTTTTCGAGAATCAGATACAGGTGTGCCAATAATCACATGTTTGTTTAATGTAAAATCACCAGCATTGCAACTACAGTCATATGCAGATTGTTCCAGTGCGATACGTAGAATATCATTCTTTTTCAACATATCTCAAAGTATACAATGAAAAAGAAATATTGAAAATCTGAAAATGCATATAAAGATATTACGCAAGCAGCACCAATGTCTGCTGTTATATGGTTTTACAACGGCCTGTTATGCTATATTTATACAACATGAATAAAAGAAAAGCTATCGTTATAGTATCATTTGGTACAACAAATTCAACCGGCCGTGAAAACAGTTTCAATATGTTGGAAGGGCTTATTCGCCAATTGTGTCCAGATTGGACTGTCTGTCAGGCATATACCAGTAAAAGCGTCAGGTCCGATCTTGCTCACCAGGGGATTATTTATCTTTCTCCCAAAGAACAGTTAGAAGCACTCGGTCAGAAGGGATATACAATCGTATATATTTTACCCATCTTGATGCTTCCCGGCACTGAATATGAAAAACTGAAAGTTGAAATCAGCGATATCACTTACCGTTTTTCTATATTTAAAATGGGAAAACCATTACTGATGGATAATGGACTGAGAAATCTCATTCTGAATCATATGAAACATCTATATCAGGAAGCACCTTTGCAAACATGTATTGTTCTCATTGGACATGGCAGCACACATCAGGCGAATAATATATATCTGGAGATGCAGCGGCAGGCCAAGGAAAATACTATGCCGTATCTCTTTATTGGTACGCTGGAAGCAAGTCCCGATATTGATGATGTACTCCGCAGCGTAATACAAGTCGGATTTACAAAAGCTATACTGATACCCTTACTATACACAGCAGGGGTACATACATATGAAGATATTGCAGGCAATGGAAATACCTCATGGAAAACAAGATTTGAAAAAGCGGGAATTTCTGTCCAAGTAGAAACACGCGGATTAGGAGAAATGGTCTGGATACGCGATTATATTTTGTCTGCGTGCAGCAACTCTATATCGCATATTTCAGAAATTATAGCATAGTATGCGCTGTGGCTATACAACTGGAACCTGTGCAGCCGCTGCGGCGTATGCAGCAGCACAGCTGCTGTTGCTGCACAAATTTCAAAAGACTGTTTCTCTTACCGTACCAAGGGGCGATGTTGTAACAGTGCCAGTAGCACTTGAATCTGCCAGTACAGACTATGTATGCTGCAGCGCTGTAAAAGATTCAGGTGATGATCCGGATATTACCAATGGAATTACAGTCCAGGTCTCTGTCTCTTTGCTTTCCGCAAAAGGAGATCCGTCTCATTCTGAATGCGGTGTACTAATACAAGGCGGTAAAGGTATTGGAATCGTAACAAAACCGGGCCTTGAGCGGAAAGTAGGTGAGGCAGCAATCAATAGTGTACCCAAACAGATGATTACACATGCGGTACAAACGGTGGCATCTGCCGCTAATTTTAACGGTACATTACAGGTATTGATATCAGTACCAGAGGGAGAAACAATTGCGAAGCAAACTTTTAATCCGCGGTTAGGAATTGAAGGCGGTATTTCGATTCTTGGAACAAGCGGCATTGTCGAACCAATGAGTCTTAACGCACTTCTAGAGACAATTAAAACTGAAATCCGTGTGAGAGCTGCTGAGTATGACACAAAAATATTAACAACAGGCTGCAAACTTGTTGCTCCCAAAAGGCTAATCTTAACCCCAGGAAATTATGGACAGACATTTTGCAATAAATCATTTGTTAAGCACGTTTCAACAGTAATATGTTCAAATTATATTGGTTACAGTCTAGATTATGCTGTATCACAAGGATTTAAATCTATATTACTTGTCGGACATATTGGAAAATTTATCAAACTTGCAGGAGGAATCATGGATACACATAGTAAAACAGCTGATTGCCGTACTGAACTGATTGCTGTTCATGCAGCCGCCTGCGGTACCCCAAAGATAATTATAGAAAAACTTTTGGAGGCTGCAACAACAGAATCTTGTCTTGATTTGCTTGATGCGGCAGTTCCGCAACTGACTTCGCAGATCATCAACCGTATTCTTTTGCGTATACAATATTATCTTGATAACCGAGTATCTATCGGTACAGATGTCAAATGCGGCGCATGGCTTTTTTCTCAGGCGCGAGGCTCCATTGGACAAACTGAAAAGGCAAAGCAGCTTATTACTGAATGGGAACAATTATGAAAGGAAAATTTTATTGTGTTGGTGTTGGTCCCGGAGACGGGGAATTAATTACATTAAAAGCTCTGCGTATTATTGAACGCACAGATGTCATTGCTGCAGTGCGCACAGAAAAGCGCAACTGCGCGCTTGATATTGTTTCGCAGATTACAAATTTACGTGAAAAAAAGCAAATTCTGCTTGATATTCCAATGGTAAAGAATACCTCGGAAGCGGAAAAACAGTATCAGCAGTCAGCCGAACACCTGCTGTGCATCTTAAGTAAAGGACAGGATGTTGTACTCCTCACACTTGGGGACCCTGCAATATATTCAACAGCCGCGCGAATCTGGCCGTATATAACGAAAGCACAGTTCAGAGTAGAGATTGTCCCAGGTGTACCCAGTTTTTGCGCAGCGGCGGCTTTAACAGGACAAGAACTGGTCTCCCGCACACAACCTCTCACAATTATTCCTGCGAGCATAGACCAAGACTATCTACAGCGGGTACTGCAGAAACCAGGAACAAAAATAATCATGAAACCGGCATCACAGCTTAAAACCGTTGCCGCGGTGCTTCGCGCAATGAAATTGCATACGCACAGTACTCTCGTACAAAACTGCGGTATGAACACAGAACGATGTTTCAAAAACCTAGATGATGTACCAGATACGGTATTTGCGGAACATGATTACTTTTCATTGTTTATTATACGGGAGTCAAAGTGATATGGTATATTTTGTGGGAGCAGGCTGCGGAGCTGTGGATTTAATTACCATACGAGGAAAAAAAATATTAAATAGTGCACAAATTGTTATCTATGCTGGAAGTTTGATAAACAAAGATATACTTATGTATACATCAGAAGGTTGTGTATTATATGACAGCTCTGAAATGACACTGGATCAGATAACCGCTGTATTTACCGAACACCGCAATAAATGCTGTGTTCGTCTGCACAGTGGAGATCCCTGTCTCTATGGGGCAATCAGGGAGCAGATGGAATTTCTTTCACACGCTGGAATTCCTTACAAAGTAATTCCCGGAGTATCAAGTTTTTGCGGCGCAGCAGCGGCTCTGCAAGCTGAATATACTGTTCCAGGAGTATCACAAAGCGTTATCATTACCAGGCTTTCCGGACGAACCCCGGTACCATCTGATGAGTCTCTCTCAAAACTTGCTGCCCATGGCTGTTCTATGGTTATTTTTTTAAGTACTTCGCTGATTACTCGCGTACAGGAAGAACTTCTTAAAAGCGGGGGATATACACCTGAAACACCTGCAGCGATTGTATATAAAGCGACATGGCAAGATCAGAAAATATGCAAATGTACGATTGAAACTTTATCTCAAACAGCACAACTTCAGGGTATCACGCGCACAGCATTGATTCTGGTGGGAAATTTTATGGGATCAGAATATGAATTCTCCCGACTATATGCAGATGATTTTTCAACTGGTGTACGTCCTGCGGTACAGGTTATTCCTACACGTATTAACAAAGCAATTCCTCAGAAATTTTCATGTGTATATATATCAGCCCTGACACAAACAGGCAGCTCACTTGCGGTAAAACTAACACAAATTTTAAGCAACACCGGTGCAAATACTATCTGTACCATTAAGCCTGAAAATCTGGAAGCATGGTTTGAGAAAGGATTTATTACAGATGGAAAAACAAGAAATGCCATTGTTTTCATAGGAGCCGCAGGAATTGCAGTGCGCCATATAGCCCCTTTCATCAGGTCAAAAATGAGTGATCCAGCTGTCTTGGTGATTGATGAAAAAGGACAATTCTGTATACCTCTGTTAAGCGGTCATATCGGTGGCGCAAATGATTTTGCAAGATATATCGCCGATGCAATCAATGCCGTACCCGTCATCACTACCGCAACGGATATTCAGGGTACGTGGGCAGTAGATGTTTGGGCAAATGAACATGATATGACAATCAGTAATCCAGATATGATAAAACGAATCTCAACAGCTGTACTGGAGCATAAACAGATTGCTATATATACAGATACCTTTGCCATTGAACAGCTTCAAATACCCTACCAGAATATTCGATACACAGCCCCAGAACAGGCAGATATTATTATATCCCGTTCAGGTAAACAAATAAAAGAAAATGCGCTCTGTCTGATTCCTCATGATGTTATATTGGGGATTGGCTGTAAAAAAAATATCAGACCATCCATAGTACAAGAAGCTTTTTTGCAGTTTTGCAATGATACAGGACTGTCATCAGCATCGTTTTATAAAGTATGCAGTATTAACCTGAAATCAGATGAAACTGCAATTATCAAATTATGCAAACAATATCAATATAAATTCCAAACATTCACTCCGGAACAGCTTAATAGTATTCAGGGAAATTTTTCCTGTTCAGATTTTGTCTTAGATGTAACAGGCGTAGATTCTGTCTGTGAACGAAGTGCCGCTGCAGGAGCTGTTTATAATGCAGAAGTTCTTCCAAAATATACGTATAAAATGCTTGCTCTTAAGCATTGTTATAAGGGACTGACTTTTGCAGCCGCATGCAGAATAAATACAGATAATTTACAGGACTAAAAAATATGGGCAAGCTTTTTGTTATTGGTATTGGACCGGGTGACTCTGATTTTCTTTCAGACGCTGCAAAAAAGGCATTACATTCCTGTTCGCTGATTATTGGCTATACAGTATATGTAAAATTAATACACCATTTATTTCCAGAGAAACAGATAATTGAATCAGGGATGCGTAAAGAAATAGAACGCTGCCAACTTGCACTTGATAAAACACAAAACGGAGAAACAGTCGCGTTAATATGCAGCGGAGATGCAGGAATTTATGGTATGGCAGGTTTAGTATATGAGTTATCTAGTTCATTTCCTTCTGTTCATATAGAAGTTATTCCAGGAATTACAGCAGCGACAGCAGGTGCCGCATTACTGGGTGCTCCTCTCATGAATGATTTTGCAGTGATTTCCCTAAGTAATCTTCTCACACCTCAAAATGAAATAAATAAACGCTTATCAGCTGCAGCTCAAGGAAATCTCTGTATTTGCCTGTATAATCCTGCAAGCAGCACTCGTCCTCATGTTCTTCGAGACGCCTGCAGAATAATACTTACTTACCGCTCACCAGAAACGGTTTGCGGAATCACAAGGAATATAGGAAGGCATAATCAATCTGTCCGTTTTACGTCGCTTGCGGAGTTGGAAAAAGAACAGCTTGATATGTTCTGTACCGTATTTATTGGAAACGAAGCAACTGTGCTGCTTCAATCTGCTGATGGCGATAAAATGGTAACACGGCGCGGATATAAAACTCCGCTTGCTTACTCAAAATCTCAAACTAGTAATAAACTTGGCGTTTTAATTTTCGCAGGAACAAGTGATGGTGGAAACCTGATTCAGGAATTAAAAAAAATATATACTGTTTTTATTTCTGTTGCAACTGATTATGGGTACAGACTTTTCAGCTCCAGATATCCAGATTGTACACTGCTGACTGGTAAACTGAATCAAACTCAGATTTATGCCTGTCTCAAAGATAATCACATAGCTTTTGTAATAGATGCTGCACATCCATACGCACAAACTGTTCATACAGAAATACAATGCGGAGCAAAAATGGCATCTGTTCCATATTATCGGCTAATACGGAACAGTAAATATAGACCAGAAATAGCTGATAAACAGTCAGTATATATGGTTTCTTCTATAAAAGATGCCTGTACATATGCATCAAAACAGAATGGCAATATTTTTATTTTATCAGGCAGCAAGGCAATTTCTGAATATACTACTATCACAGGATTTCCGAAACGTGTTTTTATTCGAATACTGCCGGATCAGGAAATTATACAAAAATGTACAGATGCAGGGTTTCTATCCCAGAATATTATTGCTATGCATGGACCGTTTGATACTGCATTAAATGAGGCCTTTTTCCGCCACTATAATATAAAGGTTCTTATAACAAAAGACAGTGGAGATGCAGGCGGTTTTACCGAAAAAATGCAAGCTGCGGCTAATTGTGGTATTTTATCAATTATTGTAACAAGACCAGATGAAAATAATCAGGGGTATACAGAAACAGCATTAATTGAATATTTGCGCACAGAAGGAAAGATCTAAAATGAAATATATTTATCTGATAGGATTCGGTGTCGGTTGCTGGCAGCTCATAACACAAGAAGCGGCGTCCTGTATTGCCACAGCCCATATACTTATCGGATCAAGCAGACTGCTTTCTGCGATTCCGGCAGAATGTTCAGATGCACAACGCATAGAAGCTGTTTGCAGTACCGAAATAGTCTCTATTATCGAAAAGTCTATCCACACACAGATTGTCTGTATTTTCTCTGGCGACAGCGGTTTCTGCAGCGGCGCAATTCCTCTCAGGAAGGAAATACAACACCGGATAGCAGATGTAAATATCAGCACATTATGCGGAATATCCTCTGTTCAGTATTTTGCATCTCAGTTATGCCGACCATGGCAGAATTGGAAATTGGTTAATGCACATGGAAAAGATTGTAATATTATTGGAGAAATATTATCAGCTCCTTTCATAAACGGCAAAAAAGAAATCTTTTTTCTAACAGGAGGAATTATAACTCCTAAAATAATAATTAACACACTTACAGACATATTATTATCTTTTAACAATGTTGATAGCTATCATATAAATATTTCAATCGGTATATCATTGTCTGAAAAAGAACAGGTTATAATAGAAAAATCAATTATTGAGTTACAAAAAAACATACATCTTATTAATACAAAAGCCCCTTCTGTAGTACTTATAACATGGTACCAACCTGAGCATCCTATACATACAAAGTTACTTTTAGAAGATACCGATTTTATTAGAGATACTGTCCCTATGACAAAACAGGAAACACGATTGGTAATTGCGAGTCGTTTTATGCAGCACCAATATCAGACAATTTATGATATTGGTGCTGGTACAGGCTCAATCTGCATTCAAGTGGCAAAACTACTGCCTTTTTCTTCTGTATATGCGATAGAGTCAAATAAGGAGGCTTTGCGTCTTATCAGTAAAAACAGAGACCTGCATCAGGTATTGAATCTTACTATTGTAGATACCCATGCTCCTCACGGATTAGAATCATTACCAAACCCTGATGCAGTATTTATAGGCGGAAGCAGCGATAATTTATCTGATATTTTTTATTCTGTATGTAAAAGAAATCCGGCTGTTCGAATACTGCTTACCGCTGTCACAGCGGAAACATATGCTCAGGCAGTCAAATGCTGTTCTGAACGTGCACACACAGAATTTACCGTTACACAGCTGGCAATAAACAGAAGTAAGACGGTGACAGGGACTCATACACATCATCTCTTTGTACCATTAAGCCCTGTATTTTTATTTGATTCATTACCGGAGATATATCTATGATAACAAAAGCTATTCCAAGAATCATGATCGCATCTGTAAGCAGCGGAAGCGGTAAAACAATTATCACCGCGGGGGTTGCTGCATTGCTGAAACAATATTATTGCAAAGAATCATTGATTTATAAATGTGGACCTGATTATATCGACCCTTTGTTCCATCGAAAAACTGGATGTATCGTTGGCAATCTTGATTTATTTTTCAGCAATGAAGAAGAAGTTCTGAGCAGAATCACAAAGGAGGCACAAGAAAACCAAATTCTTATTATAGAAGGGGCAATGGGATTGTTTGATGGGATTGGAGCCACAACAGCGACGGCTTCTGCGTTCCATCTGGCTGCGGTAACACAAACACCAATTATTCTGGTAGTTGATACTCATGGAATGGCGCTGTCTGTATGTGCCCTCATCAAAGGTTCTGTAGAATTTATTCCGGCACAATTTCACAATAAGTATATACCAGCAATTAAGGGGATTATATTAAACCGCTGTTCTCCATCTCTTGTTCAAAAATTGCGTCCCATTATAGAAGAACTCTGTGAGATTCCCGTTTTAGGAGCTATTCCTGATACTCCGTCTCTGCATATCCCCAGCCGACATTTGGGACTTACACTTCCACACGAACAGAAGAATCTTTCTCTTCTTATGAGAAGTGCAGTAAAGATGATAGAGCAAAATATTTCTGTTTCAAGAATACAGTATATCGCAGACCAAGCTACATCTTTACCTTGCAAAACAGATGTATGCGAAAGAACTTTTTTTTATTATCAACGACAGGATACAAAACCATTAATAATTGCTGTAGCACAAGATGAAGCGTTTTGCTTTTATTATGAAGAAAATCTGGTGTTATTGAAAAAAAATGGTTTTACTATTAAATACTTTTCACCTCTACATGATAAACAACTTCCCGAAAATACAGCTGCACTGTATCTTGGCGGAGGTTATCCTGAATTATATGGAAAGCAGCTTGAAGAAAATCAGATAATGAGAAAAAATATTTCTTATCGTATTAAAGAAGGGTTGCCAGCAATTGCTGAATGCGGCGGTTTTATATATCTACACCATACAATGCGCTGTCAAGATGAAAAAATATATCAGCTATGTGACGTTTTAGATGGCGAATGTTTTTGGACTGGCAAATTGCAACGTTTCGGATATATTACGCTTGCTGCAAAACAGGATACACTAATTCTCAAAACAGGTGAGCGCATCAGAGCTCATGAATTTCATTACTTTGACAGCACTATACAAGGAAATAGCTGTATCGCTGAAAAACCAGTCAGCCATATAAAATGGGATTGTATTATTTCAGATAATAATCAAAATACTCAATTATTTGCAGGATTTCCACATTTATATTTTCCATCCTGTCCACAGGCAATATATCGTTTTGCGCAGAAAACAAGAGAGTATCAGACGCAATTACCGTAATGTTGCGCCAGGAATAAGTGTCTTTGCGTAATCAACAAAATCTTGCACCTGTATATCTGTATATGGAATTAAGTGATTATATCGATCATCCACACAATTTCCTGGGCGAAAATTAGTCATCATCCAGGCAGCGTCTTGCGGCAGCAAAGAAGCAATTATATTTATATCAGTTTGCTGTACGAGAGAGGGAACTAATACAGTTCTGAATTCTCTCTGTTCAGCTGGAAGTTGTGAAAGTAACTGAATACTTTTACGAATATTGGCAGCACCGGTACAACCGCTTCCCAGCACCGTATAACGCTCAGGAACTGTTTTGACATCTAATGCAATAAAGTCAGGACAAGCCTCGCTCTTAATAAGGTATTCAAGCCTATCCGGCATCATTCCATTCGTATCCAGTTTAACTTTATATCCTAGATTCCGTACCTGCAAAATAATTTCTTGTATCGAAGAATACAACAATGGTTCTCCACCAGAAATTACAAACCCTGACAATACATTCTTTCTGTGTATTAAATGCTCTAACACCTCATCAAATGATACCGTCTCATACTGCTTATTCCGAACAACTAAATCCGCATTATAACAGTAAGGACATCGGAGATTACATCCCTCTACAAAAAAAACGGCAGCAATCCTGCCGGGATAGTCTACAAGTGTTGTTTTTACTAAAACACCGGCAGGAAAAATATCAGAATCAGACAGCAACAGCCACAAGTTCCCGATTCAAAATCTTTTCTATTTCTGCAATGGTGTGCGCTCTGCCAACTTCCATATCATGATCATCATAAAAAATCACTGTAGGCGCAGAAAAAACATGATTGTTACCAGCTTTTATAAAACCTTCCTCAGAATCAACATCGATAACAACACCATCCATAGATAATTTAGATATATATTCTTTTACAGACGGACAATTCGGACAGGTTTTGCGAGCATACAGTTCATAACGAACAACAGAACCTATCTGCATACTTGATTTAGGAACAGACGTATTAGCAGCACAACAGCTGCTGTCAGCCGCTGTCAGTTCATAAGAACCGTCATACACAAAGTATTTCCGGTGATTATATTCATCTCGTTTACCTTTGTTCCAATTGCGAACAGAACGATAATACCCAACAATACGTGCATATACTTCTGTTTCTGAACCTTTTACATTCTGCAATGCATTTTTTACCTGTTCAATTTCAGTATCAATTTCCGCAAGAGTCCTTTTTACACTCATGAATGCCTCCGAAAATTATTATACACTAAATATAGCGTATATCACACGTTTTGTAAATGTCATCCGCTATATTTAGTGTTGGTAAAAATACTGTTCAGAAAAAGATTTGTTATAATGACTGTTCTTCCAGAATCTTTGCCCGTTCTTCTTCTAATTCGGCCAAGCGCATACGCAGTTCTTGTTCTGCTTCAGCTTTACACTTTGGACATTCAAACTGCTCTCCATTCAGATATCCGTGAATACGACAGATAGAAAATGTTGGTGAAATTGTTAAATATGGAATGCGATAATTCGCCGTAATAGCACGGACTAAATCCCGGCATGCGTGCCAATCTTTTATAGATTCACCCATAAATGTATGGAAAACCGTCCCTCCAGTATATTTAGTCTGTAAAGATTCCTGATGATCTAACGCTTCAAAAATATCATTCGTATAATCAACTGGAAGCTGTGTTGAATTAGTATAAAAGGGTTCATCTGTACCTGAAGTGATAATATCGGGATATCGTTCTTTATCATGTCGTGCCAGACGGTATGAAGTACTTTCTGCTGGTGTTGCTTCCAGATTAAATAATTCACCTGTCTCTTCCTGATAATCTGCAAGACGCTTACGCATATGATCAAGAACACGCTCTGCAAATAATTTACCTTCAGGCGCAACGATTGAGCAGCCAAGAAAATTCAGACAACATTCGTTCATCCCACATAAACCGATTGTATTAAAATGGTTATTCAGTGTAGACAGATAACGTCTTGTATAGGGGAATAGACCACCTTCAAGAAGACGATTAATTACCTTTCGTTTTATGCATAAACTTTCTTTTGCAAGATCCATCAGATGATCAAGTTTAGCAAAAAATTGTTTATCACCATTTGATAAATATGCAATTTGCGGAAGATTAATCGTCACAACGCCAAGAGAACCAGTAAATTCATCGGAACCAAAAAGACCGCCGCCACGTTTGCGCAGCTCTCTTTTATCTAACTGTAAACGACAGCACATAGAACGCACATCACCTGGATTTAAATCAGAATTGACAAAATTCTGAAAATATGGTGTACCATATCTCGCTGTCATCTCAAATAGAAGGCGTGCATTCTCACTATCCCAATTGAAATCTTTAGTTATATTATAAGTAGGAATCGGATATTGAAATCCTCGCCCCGCTGCGTCTCCTTCTATCATCAGTTCAATAAACGCTTTGTTAATAATATCCATCTCATGCTGGCAGTCACCATAGGTAAATTTCTGTTCTTTTCCGCCTACTATCGCCTGTTTATCCCGTAGATCATCAGGAACTATCCAGTCAAGTGTAATATTAGTAAACGGAGCCTGAGACCCCCAACGACTTGGAGTATTGACTCCATAAATAAAGCTTTGAATACACTGACGAACTTCTTTTTCAGAAAGATTATCTTTCCGAACAAATGGTGCAAGATAGGTATCAAAAGAACTGAACGCCTGTGCGCCTGCCCATTCATTCTGCATAATGCCTAAAAAATTGACTATCTGATTCACTAGTGTAGATAAATGACTTGCTGGAGTAGAGGTAATTTTATCAGGCACACCACCAAGTCCTTCAACAATTAGCTGCCGCAGAGACCATCCGGCACAGTATCCGCTGAACATAGAAAGATCATGGATATGAAATGCTGCTGTTTTATGAGCCTCCGCAATTTCAGGCGTATAAATATTTCTGAGCCAGTAATTCGCTGTGATAGTACCAGAATTATGCAGAATAAGTCCGCCAAGTGAAAAATTGACATTCGCATTTTCATTAACACGCCAGTCAGAATGATTCAGATATCCGTCCATTGTTGCGTTGATATCAAGCATGAGTTTTTTTGTATCACGAATAGCCTCATGACGTGCACGATACAAAATATATGCTTTGGCAATTTGGACAGCGTTATTTTCTATAAGAACACTTTCTACAACATCCTGAATTTCTTCAATAGCAGGTATAGAGTTCTTATGACGACCAGCCATAAGCAAGCGGAGTTTTTCTTCCACCGTATCAGTAAGCACTGCCGCACGATCTGGATCAGGATGTTTTTCAACAGCTACGATTGCTTTTCCGATTGCTTTCTCAATCTTACTGCGGTCATACTCCTTTATCTCTCCGGAACGTTTAACAACTTGTTTTAAAAATGCTTTTGTTTCTGCATCTTCGTTTGTTCCAAGGAAACTTCTCCATTCGGGAAATTCCGCCTGTTCTTCCATATCATGCACCCCTGTTCAAATTTCTTATTTTTTATGTATTATCGTCACTTTTTGTAAACAAATCTTCTTCTGTTTCCAATCTTTTTACTTCTGTAATAAATTCCTCAAGATTGGAAAACTGCCGATATACTGATGCAAAGCGGATATAGGCGACTTTATCTACTTTATATAAACGCTCAAGTACCAATTCACCAAGTTCCACTGTTGAAATTTCCCGGGAACCTTTACTTTGCAGTATGGCAGCGTCTTCGATCTCGTTAACAATAGTTTCCACCATCGTAGCAGGAATAGGACGTTTCTCAAGTGCTCGTTCTATGCCCTTGCTCAGTTTTGTTCTATCAAATGGCTGTCGTCGTCCATCGCGTTTAACAACCATGAATGGTTTTTCTTCAATGTGTTCATAGCTGGTAAAACGATAACCACACGCTGAACAAAGACGACGCCGACGAATACTTTCACCGTTTGCCATTGTGCGAGATTCTATTACTTTGTCATCAAGACTGCCGCAATACGGACATCGCATCTATATCTCCACTCTTATGCAGGCTAACACCGCTATATCTAGCGCTGTATTAGTACAAAAAACACTATATACAAAGGCTGTTTTTTTGTACAGGGGACAGACAGTAAAAATGAACTTAAAATAGCACTCTGAATCAAGCGTTTGTTCTACAAAAGTACAGCAACTTGCGTATACTGTTTTTTTTTTGTACAATTCCGTTATTATGAGTCTGGAAGCTTTCGTTCTGGGATGCGGCGGTATGATGCCGCTTCCATACCGGCATTTAACATCTATTCTGCTGAGACGTGAAGGCGAGCTTTTTTTATTTGACGGTGGAGAAGGAACCCAAATTTCACTTCGCCGTTTAAATTTAAAATGGAAAAAAATAAACGCGATATTTGTCAGCCATACACATGCTGATCATGTTACCGGACTGCCAGGAATACTCATGCTTTCTTCTCAAGTGGAGCGTGATGATCCTTTGTATATCTACGGTCCACCCAAAATCGCTGAATATATAGAAAGCAGCAGAAAAGTTCTGGATATGTATATTAATTATCCTATTGTCGTGAAAGAAATTTCTGCACCATGCGTGGTACACGAAGGTAATGGTTTTTATATACGGGCATTTCCGTTACACCATACAAAAACATGTGTCGGCTATACTCTTGAAGAACTTGACCGTCCCGGTCAGTTTGATCCAGAAGCAGCACTTTCACTGCATGTTCCAAGAGGTCCTCTCTGGTCAAAGCTTCAGGCAGGACAGACAGTCCTTTCGGCTGATGGTATGGAAATCAGACCAGAGCAGGTACTTGGACCAAACCGCCCGGGCAGGAAATTCAGTTATGTAACTGATACACTGTATCTACCGGGAATTGCAAAAGAAGTATATGGCTCAGATTTGCTTGTCTGCGAAGGAATGTTTGCCAACGATGTCGCTGAACAGGCTCGTGAGAAAAAACACATGACTGCAAAACAAGCTGCACAGATTGCCAAAGATGGTAAGGTAAAAAAACTTGCTCTTATTCATTATAGTCCGCGGTATACTGATTATGAATTGCAGGTGTTACAAAAAGAAGCATCGGAGGTTTTTCCTGAAACCGTTCTAACAAAAGATAGAATGGTATTTGATATCCCATACGAGGACTAATTAGTGATTATACTTGATTCTGTTTCAAAAAGTTATGGTCATACTTCTGTGGTACGGGCAGTCAGTCTTATTGCAATGCCTGGAAAAATCAGCGGACTGCTCGGTCCTAATGGCGCGGGAAAAACAACGATATTAAACACAATCTGTGCGCAGTTCATTCCAGATGAAGGAACTGTTACTGTTTGCGGTAAAGACGCTGCTGCCGAGCCTGTTGCCGTCAAAGCACTGATAGGCTATGTAAGTGAACAGCCGGCTTTATATACTGAATATACATCCGCAGAATTTCTTAGGTTCGTATTACAACTCAGAAGTATTGCAGTGCCAGCTATAGACCGGAAAGGAGTTTTTGAATCAGTTGTAGAGCAGTGCGGGCTGCAAACTGTTTTACATAAAAAAATCAGACACCTTTCAAAAGGATATAAGCAGAGAGTTTCTTTCGCGCAGGCGCTTATCGGTGATCCCCCGGTCTTTATTCTTGACGAGCCAGTTTCAGGCCTTGATCCGGCGCAGATGTATCATATCCGCGGTTTGATTACAGCACTCGCAGAAAAAGGAAAAACAGTCCTCCTGTCTACACATTTGATGCAGGAAGCCCAATCCCTGTGCAACATGATATATATACTTTCAGAAGGCCATATTGCTGCTTCAGGTACAGCACAAGCAATTTGTGATCAAACAAGCAGTAACAGTTTGGAAGATGCTTTTATGTACCTTACAAGGAAAACAGTAGAATGAAGTATTTCCAAATACTGTTAAAGAAAGAACTTTTTTCGGCCTCTATCAGACCATCAGTATACATTGCCTGTATAGGCCTTGCTGTTTTTCCTGCTCTATTTTATTTTATCACAACTCGTTTTTTTACTTTTGGACTTGGTTCGTCCAACCTGCAGATATTTTTTACGGCAATACCATATTTCAGTATATTAACAGTACCGGTACTTATAATGCCGTTATGGAATGGTGAGACAGCACTATTTGATATGCAGTTGCCTGTTTCTGATATGCAACTGATATTATCTAAATGGCTGGCCTCATTTGTTGTATATTGTATTGCCCTTATTCCTACTGCTGTTGTGCCTATCACTGTATCTTTTTATGGTGATATAGATGCAGGTCAAATTTTTTGCGGATATACAGGGATCATACTGTTCGGTGCGGCAGCATGCTCTGCAGGACAGTTTTTTAGTCTTCTTGCAGGAAATAGAGCAGCAGTGTTTCTTATCACCTCTCTGGTTCTCGCAGCAGCAAATAGCGTTCATCTGATCCCGGAATACATTCATTGTCCTGATACAGTCATAACTCTGTGCCGGTATATATCATTCTCATGGCATTTTAATTCTGCTGGTAAAGGGATTCTTGATTCCCGTGATATTATATTTTATTGTACTTTGACAGCATTTTTTCTCACTGCATCGGTTTTCCATCTTGATTCGCTCAAAAAAACACAAATCAGTATTACTGAAAAACTTATAAGATTATTTTCTGCAGTACTCGCAATTCTTATACTGATGTGTGCGCAGCGTGGATATTTGCGTTTCGATTTGACAAAATCAAAGCAGTTTTCCGTATCACAACCAAGCAGAGATGTGTTATCTGAATTGAGAGAATCGCTTCACATTACTTATTATCTTTCAGCAGAATTAAAAGAACGGTATCCACAGATACGCGACGTAACAGATTTCCTGTATGAGTATGCAGACAGCGGCAATACAGTAACTGTATCAATTATTGATCCACAAAAAGAAGAGCTTACTAAAGCACTTGCTGCGATGGGAATTTATGCCCAACAGATACAGACGACAAATACAAACAGTGTTGAATTTATTTCTGTCTATTCAGCAATTGTGTGTGAGTATTTAGATAGAACCGCCATACTGCCACTTGTTTTTGCTGTCCCGGGACTTGAATTCGAGATTACAAGCAGAGTGAAAGCTATTGCACAAGACTTTAGCAGAGAGATATTTGTTATCGCCGGAAACGGATTGAATCTCACAGAGGAATATAGCATTGCGCTTGAATGGTGTGAACAAGCCGGATTTGCTTGCCACATATTCACACCGGAAGAATTTGCAGCACAGATAGAAACAATAACCACCTCTACCGATAGATCTATACCACTAGTGCTTTTTGGTTCATCGGCACTTACACAGGAACAGGCTGCCGCCGTTGAACGTTTTGTGGCAGCAGGAGGAACCATGTTTTGTGCTGTATCGCCAGTTTCAATAGAGCAATACACGACATGGAACGCAAAGTTAAATACAGATGATATATTTTTTCCAGTACTGAATAAATGGGGATTTAATTTTCAGCAGGCGTTGATACAAGATGTTTCCTGTTTCCGTTTACAACTGGGAACAGGAGATGAAACAGAACCAGAATATATATACCGAAACTATCCTCTGTGGCTAAATATTTTGCCCCAATATTGCGCAGCACATCCTATCACAGAAGCTATTACAACTCAGATAACTTTATTCTGGTCGAGTCCGCTAGTACTCAACAATGTTCAATCTGATGACAAAGAGCAGACTTTATATATCCCGCTTATATATACAACACCTGCCGCATGCTTGCAGAAAGCAGATTTTGATACAGGTATACAGTTTCTTACAGATCCATTTCAACTACAGAATATGCAGTCCAACACAGAGCAGACACAATATCTGACAGCCGCAGCAGCAGAAGGGGTGTTTTCTGGATATTATACAGGGGAACAGAGCAGCAATACTCGAATTGTTATAGTATCAGGAGATCTCACAGTTTCCTCGTTAATGCTTAACTATACCGGCAGCAGCGGAAATCTTGATTTTCTTATCAATTCATTGTTGTGGCTCAATTATGAAGATGATATGTTGTTGGTGCGTAATAAACTGCCAGCAAATACTGCTTTATACAAAGCAGATGAAAAAAAACTAGCAGCATCGCAACTATCAGTCATGACGATTTCTGCTATCGTTCCCATTATATATATGACGCTGATTGGCAGTGCCGTATATATACTTCGAAAAAAGGAACAGTATGCTGCAGACACACAATAAAAAATCCAAACTTGTATTTCTTATAAGTCTATGTCTTGTATTCGCAGTATTATATGCAGTACTTGGAGAGGTCACACAAAACAAATATAATGACAGCGAGAGAAGTTCGCTGCTCAATCCCAAATACCAGCATAACGTTGCTTCTATTTCTGTATCTCAACCAGGTGGTACAACAGTACAATTATCAGCATGTAGGAATTTCTGGCTTGGCACAACTCTTGATACCTCAGGTGAAACCATCTGTTTTCCGGTTATTCAAATACAACAGTGTATCAATGAGTTTTCATCACTCAGAACAATGTATCTTTTATCAGACGATATTAATACTGCTGTACAGTATGGTCTTGCTAAAAATCAGGCTCTTTCTATATCGTTTGGCAATCATGAACAAGAAATTCTTTCTCATTTATATTTTGGTACTGTCAACCATACTGGAAAACGAATCCGTGTAAAAGCAGCGGCAGGAACTTCCATATATGAAATCGAAAATAATCTTTTTCCCTGGTTGACAGCAGAACCAAAACGGTGGGCTGATATGAACATTATTCCGCAGAGTGTTTTCGGCTCTCTTGATGAAAAACAAATTCAGCGTATTCGTATTGGTAGCACAATTCTTTCCGGAGGAAGTGAAGATATTAAAAATGTGGCTCACATACTGCTAACTCTTCGTAGCGCCGATATTATTCCTGTATCAAGGGCAGGAGATCTGCTATTTAAAATACAGCTTGATACAGGAGACGGTACAAAAATACAGCTTTCAATATATACTGATAAAAGTCAGCAAGCTCAGTTCTGTATTGTTCCTCAAATAGGGGGGGCTGACTCATGGCCTGTATCACTGCATAATGCAGTTCAGAAATTGCAATATGCACTTTCTATCAGTGAATGGACATACAACCGTATTCTAGAAATAATACCGGAGTCTTTCAATGAACATAACTGAACATAATTTACACTGTTGGCGAAAAAGGTCGCAAATGGCAATCCATGGACAGTGCCAGTAACCCCTCATCAAATTAAACAAGCTTTACAGGGAAAATGGTATATTACTGTTACTGCAATAAAACCGGTACCGGACACCTGGTTTCCAGACTTACACGGTAAGAATATTCTGTGCCTCGCCTCGGGCGGCGGACAACAGGGACCAATACTCGCTACTGCTGGCGGATACGTAACAGTGCTTGATTTTTGTGATGAACAGCTTGCGAAAGACCGTGATGCAGCACAGCAATATGATTTGAAAATAGAGACTGTTTGTGCTGAGATGACAAATCTATCCATGTTTTCTGATGCACAATTTGACCTCATTGTTCATCCAGTATAAACGTATTTATTCCTGATATTCAACCTGTCTGGAATGAGGCATCGCGGGTACTCAAACAAGGAGGTATACTGATCAGCGGTTTTATGAATCCGGTATTTTATTTATTTGATGAACAACTGCAAGAAAACGGGATACTACAAGTTGCATATTCTATTCCATATTCTGACGAAGAGCAGTTGTCTCATGAACAGATAAATACAGATACGACAATTGAATTCGGACACTCTTTGGAATCACAAATTCAGGGACAAATAGATGCAGGTTTTGTCATTACAGGATTTTACGAAGATAATTTCGGTGGACAAAAATTACTTGATTCATACTGTAATTCTTTTATAGCTACAAAGGCGTTAAAAACATAATGTGTATAAGATTATAATTATATTACAAAACATAGCAGAACATCTTATAAAATATCTCAGTTTATCTACTATAATAGTAGTATAACATATATACCCAGATTATAGATAACATGCGAAAATATTCCGGGTAACAGTGAACCGCTGTAACAGAACACAATACGCAATATTATCCCTGCGCAAGCCGCATTTATGACAGCTATCAATCCATTCTGCCAGTGTGAAAATGCAAAAATCATTACACATACAAATTCACCACACCAATATAGAATACGGAAATAAGGCATAGTTTTATTCCGAAGTATAATGACAGTCAGACCATATAAAAAATCAGGTAGATACAAACGATATAACACTTCCTCATATACAGCAGCCAAAATAGTGCCACACAACAAAAAAAACAGCTCACTTCCAGTCGGAAAATCAACAGAAAATACACTTACTTGTGGTGCAAACATATTGCATACACATGCAGCAACACTGATACACAACAGTGTTATAATACCGTATACTGTCTTCTGTTTAATAGAAAGTTCTGGTTTTACAAATACAGTCTGTGAGAACAGATCATATCGGTATCTGACAGAACCACATATAGCAATCGCCGTAACATACAACAATAAACTCGATACAGTAAATTGAGGCAGATCAAGCTGGACTTTTGTTACCGCAAAAAAAGGCGGCAAAACAAACAGAATAAAGATAACAATATATTCAAAAGAATATATAATGCACTGCCGCAAAATGGGATGATTTTTCATATCTTCTATGTTATTATAACACAAAAGATTTTATATAAGGAATCAATTATGAAAAACAGGCATACAGCGGTGGCAATAATCATGTTATATACAAGTTTATTTATACAGGCAATACAATCTGTAGAAAATCCAGTAACAGAAAACAGTCTCCCTGTGACTAACGATCCGCTCAGATTGTTTATTACCGGAAATATATACGATAAAACTACAGCTGTTAGTAATCCATTTGTAACACCTGATGCGGAATCTAGTATGTTGCCTCTGATGGCTGTTGATTATGTGATTGAATATGTTCCAATTCTGGGTACAGATCTTGATTTTTTGAAACTGACGTATGCAGCTGTAAATACAATGGGAACACCACCAGGGAAACAAGCTGTTCCCAGACTAAATAAACTATTCCGGCTCTTTTCTGATGATGCATTACGCACTGCCATACTTGAAAAACTTTCTTACTATGTAGAACATGAACCTCAAGAAACAGGTGCTTCAATAACACTTGCAAACGCATTCCTAACAGAAAGTTTAAAACCATCTGTAACTGTCGGACAAGCACAACTTGCAGCCATTAAAATGTTAGGAAAAGCTGGAAGTCAGAGTTCTTTTTCCATATTATTCTCCTACATTCTGCGTGGACAAAATGCCCAATTATCCACAGCAGCAGAACAATCTCTCAATACCTTACTACCGAATGGCATGCAAAATATAATTCGTATTCTTGCAGTAAATCCATCATCGGAAAAGATACAAATTTTAAAACTGATTAATAAGAATGCCGAGCTTACAGATACTTTTAAAGCCGAAGTCGCTACAAAAGCCCTTGAAAAAACAATATATAATACAGAGGACATATCATGGGTTGATCAGGAACTTATACAACTGCATCTTGAGGCACTTCAAATGCTGTCAAATCTTTCATGGACCAAAGCAGCTGAAGCTGTTATGCAATTGTTTCTCCTTGCTAGAAAAGAATATGAAAGTGGCTGTTTGTCTGAAAAGCAGTTTGTTAGTGTAATCGAGCAAACAGCACAGCTTGCTGCAGATCAGGCAGCGCCTGTTCTAACTGCTTATCTAAATGCCCTCAATAAGGAAACCGAAGAAAAAGGTCTCCGCAGCGAGTCGGTAGTACTTGCTGTTATAAACGCACTAGGGGCGCTTGGTGACAAGACTGCTTTTGATTATTTACTGTATGTTACATATCTCTCCTATCCTGAGACAGTCATCGAAGCTGCCCGCAGCGCACTTGCGGGTTTAAAATGGTAGAGCGATACGGAGTCACAATCGCAGCGATTTGCTGTGCCTGTCTAATTTATAGCGGGATATATAATTTACCTCAACAATCAGCGTTCTGTTCCCCATTGTCATTGCAGCAGATTACTGAAATAGAAGGTATTATATCTTCAAATCCCATTAAAATAACCTCAGATAATATGTATCGAGTATCTATTTCTATACAACAAGTGATGGGGTATGTAGAAAAAAGACGAAACCATCTACAGCATACCATAGCTACCAGTAAACTTAGTGCATATGGCCAAGCACAGATTTTACTGCCGGCACATATAGTAGAAATGCACCTACCTGATGGATTATATTCTCAATATAATTCCGGAGAAACCGGTATAGAATTCTTTCTAATTGAAAAAGGGACTCATATACGATCACGTGTATCAATTGCAGACAGTTCTGTTGGATATCCTCTATTTTACAGTGATCCAGATAGTTTCGTTGTTATTTCATATCATTCTCTGATAAGAAACCGCTGCAGATTCTGGTTACGGCAAATTTTAGCCGCTTGGGGTGATGCAGGAGCATTGGTTCTTGCTTTATTTTCAGGAGCCACAGATACTCTTGATAAAAAAATACTAGCGATGTTTCGTTGTGCAGGGCTTGCTCACATACTCGCTCTTTCAGGAATGCATTTGTCTCTTTTCGCCGGAATGGCCCGCACAGTAACTAAACGGACAGGTATATTTGCATGCACAATTTCAGCGCTTGCCGCTGCAACAGCCTTTATCTGGTTTGCTGGAAATTTTCCCTCCTTATTTCGTTCTTTTCTTTGTATGCTTATCACAACGGTATGTACAGCGCTTGGAAGAAAACCGTGTTTACTAAATGTATTATCTGCAGCATTTCTTGCACAAACCATTATCGCGCCAACTAATATGAAACAACTTTCATGTATTTTATCATATGTGTCCCTTGTCGGTATCATTATTATTGGAGTTGCAGCAAGAAATCTTCTCCTCAAACTTCGTCTGCCATATACAGCAGCAGAACAACTAGGTTCATCAATTGGTGCTCAGATAGCAACAACACCAATTACCCTGATCGTTTTCGGAACAGCCGCTCCCATCGGAATTATCACATCCACAATTATATCTCCACTTATTAGCATTTTTATGATAGTTTCCTGTTTATGTATTGCTCTGGCGTTCTTTTTCCCTTCGTTCACTTTCTATTCAGGAATTCCTGTGCAATATTTATATAATATAATATATGTGATTACCAATTATTTTGCAGAGTTTCCACTGATTATACTGACAGCGTAATTAAAAATGGAATAATAATGTCTGATTTAATATAACATACAACATATTTTATTGTATTTTCAATAAATAAAATTCTTGAAAAATAAATGTGCAGCCGATAAAGAAAATGAGGAGTTATGTTATGAAACGTAATATTCTTTTTTTTAATTGTCTGTTTATATTCTTGTTTTCAACAACTGCAGCTTTTACAGCTGAACCAGTACATGAAGATTTAGGATATGTGATATTTATGCCAGATAAAAGTACTTTTGCTAATCCTTCAAATGCTGCAAAAGTCTTTGACCAGATTGCTGATACATTAAAAACACGCGAAACAGAAAATGCCAGACTTTTAATTTCAGGGTATACAGCAGATGTGGATAACGGTGTTGATGAATGGAAATTATCAAAAGACCGGGCAAAGCAAGTCGTTTCGGAACTTGAAAAAAGAGGAATCAATACCTCATTATTCGCATCAGACGGATATGGATCAACATATAAATGGGGTGACAATACTACCGAATCACAGCGAAGACCAAATAGACGTGTTACAGTTATTTTTGAACAGATTATTCAGAACGATGAACCGGCTGTTCTTACTCCGCCAGTACCATTCCATGCAGATGAACCGCCAGCACCAGAACCTGTATCAACACCGCCAGTATCGTCAACAAGAGCATCTGTTATTCAGCAGCCAGAACAAAAAGGTAGTTTTCCACTATGGATCATTTTTATAATTGTAGTGTTCATTGTTATCATTGCTCTAATTGTTATTATTATCCGTGCGTTAACACCACCAAAAGCAAAAGATTTTGATGGTTGCTCTTCATCCGGTTTTCAGTATGGTTATAGTAAAAATATAACTCAAACAGGAGAAGCATCTTCAATGTATTCATCGAGAATATCTCCATATTCATCAACTGGAGGAACTGATTATACTGATAAAATCGGCGCAACAGTAGATGATACACTAACAGCGGAACAATATAGGAATACCGAATCTGATGAAAATTCCGATATAAAGACATAGACAGTCTATTTTATCAGACATCAGCAGCGTGGTTTTAATTTGCCACGCTGTTTTTCTATTCCCCGTGGACAGAATATCCCCGCCTATAGTATATTTCTTTTATGCAGATAGAGAGACCTGATTATAACTCTCCAGCAGCGTTGAAAGCGTTTCTGGAAATGTGCAATATGACAATGCAGAAAAAATTTGGCCAGAATTTTCTAATCAATGAATCTGCTAGGAAGCGTCTTATCACAGCACTCGATCTTCACCCAGAAACAACAATATGGGAAGTAGGACCTGGATTAGGAGCCATGACAGCAGGTATTCTTAACAAAGGAGCAATTCTGACTGCTTTTGAAATAGATCGGGGATTTTCTTCTTTACTTCCACGTTTCTTTTATCAAGAAGCACAGAATGGACATTTCACTCTGGTAGAAGGTGATGTTTTAAAAACTTGGAAAAACCAGTATGTAAAGAGAGGTGTTCCACAACGTTTTTTTGGAAATCTTCCGTATAATGTTGCTGCCACTATTATTGCTGATATGATTTCAGACGGAGTTAGATTTGAAAAAGCTGTTGTAACTGTCCAGAAAGAAGTTGCTATCAGAATGACTGCAAAACCTGCAGAGGCTGATTATTCGTCATTTTCCATACTCTGTCAGTGGGCATATTTTATTATTCCAATACTTGATCTGACAGGAGGCAATTTCTGGCCGCGACCAAATGTAGATTCCCGTGCCGTTTTGATGATGCGCAAAAATGATTTTCCAGGGTGTCAAGATGCCAGATATTTTATGCAAATGCAGCGTGCCTTATTTGCATCACGGCGAAAAACAATCAAAAATAATCTCACCCAATTTCTTTCTGATAGTACATCTGCCGAAAAAGCCTTAAAAGCAGCTGATATAAACCCATCTGTTCGAGCCGAAACACTGTCTATTCAGGAACTCTTGCATCTTGCTGATTGTTGTATAGCACAAAATGTGGTACATTAAGATCATATGAATGAAAGACCTGTAATTAATTGTATAGTACAACCAGGTGCAGTATTGCCTGTATATCACACAAAGGGGGCAGCAGGAGCTGATGTTTGTGCATTTCTTGACAGAGAATTGATTATTCCAAGTGGAGAATATCGATTAGTACCGACAGGCATTCGATTAGAAATTCCAGAAGGATATGAAATACAAATCCGGCCACGCTCTGGACTTGCAGCAAAATACGGTATAACCTGTTTGAATTCGCCAGGGACAATAGATAGTGATTATCGAGGTCAAATAATGATATTAATGATAAATCATGGAAAAAAACCTTTCAAAATTAAGAATGGAGATAGAATTGCACAAATAATTATTGCTCCAGTTTTCCAAGCTGATTTTTATTCGGTAAAAACAATTTCTGAGACAGAACGTGGTAGCGGTGGTTTTGGTTCCACCGGACTCTTATGAACACACAATCCGTTATATCAAGATTTATAGATTCGCACATTCTACGTAATCATGTAATTATCGTATATCTAATTACAGAACTTCTACTATACTTTACAATTGCTTTTCTATTTTTTTTTATGGTATTTTTTGTCAATCAAATTCTTCTAATGGCAGAAGATATTCTAAAAAAACGAGTGCTGGTAGGAGATGTTCTTCGCCTTATTATTTATTCCTTGCCATTTATTATTGCTCAGTCAGCACCATTCGCAACCTTAGTTGGTTTTTTAATGTGTCTTGGAAGACTTGTTACAGATAATGAAATTTTGATTTTACGGGCTTCCGGTATGCCATTTTTATTTATCCTGATTCCAGTTCTGCTAACAGCCTTATGCATTTCAATTGTCTCATTTTTTATAAATGACTATCTGCTTCCTGTCGGAACTATAAAATATAATGAACTATATCGTTCCATTTTAATATCCAATCCAGGGTTAGAACTTGAATCCAATTCCGTTAAACGAAATGAAAATACAACTTTAGTAATTGGTACTGTAAACGATACTCATGTATCCGATATACTATTTTTTGATACAGATAGCAGGGGAAATCAGAGAATTATAGCCGCAGGAGAAACACAAGTGCTTCAGCCAAAAGCACCAGGTGTATTAATGCAACTTGATATGTACAATGCCACAATCATCTTTCTGAACCAGCAATCCCGAGAAGATTATAAAATCATGCATGCCGCTAGCGGTCTTATGAACATTTTTACCGATTCATTTTTTCCTCAAAACAGCGGAACAAATCCGCGCGAACTTACATCTATTGATCTCAAGCATCAAATAAACGTTATGCAAGCCAATCCAAATCATAGTGATTTTCAACTTAATCTATATAAATTAGAATACTATAAAAAATTTTCTCTTCCGTTTGGTTCATTATTTTTCGCAATGTTGGCAATGCCAATTGCTGTAATTTTTGGAAAACATAATGGACAAACAATAGGTCTGATTATTGGTTTATTTGTTTCTGTTTTATACTGGGCTATGATGATTCTTGGACAAACTTTTGGAATTAGAAGCGGATTCAGCGGATTCTGGACCATGTGGTCTCCCAATATACTTGTTGGTGGAATCGGCATCCTATTTTTTACAAGGCTCATAAAAAAATGACTTTCGTTTTATATTTATACCGTCGTTTTTTTCCAGTTTTTATCGGTGCCTTATCATTTTTTGCTATGGTACTGATACTAGTCGATTTACTGATGAATCTCTGGCAGTATATATCAAACGGTGTCTCTCTATCACAAATTTTGCGCGTACTTCTGCTATATTTTCCAAAAACACTGTCATTTGCATTACCTCTTGCAATTCTGTTTGCAGCTTCATATGTTTTAAGTGATTTATATGCAAAAAATGAGCTGACAGTAATTTTTGCATCAGGAGTTTCTCTATTCCAATTCACACTTCCACTTCTTGTTATTGCATTGTTGCTCAGTTATGTACTTTTCATATTTGAGGATAAGATAGTTGTTCCATCATATGCAGAAAAAACAAGACTCCAGAATAAACTACTTGGTCAATCAAAATCCTTGGATAATAATAATATTGTCATCATTGCAGACGAAGGAAGAATTGTCTATAAAGCAGAATTCTATGATGAAACACAACAGAGTCTGAAACAGCCAGTTATTGTATTTCGCAATACAGATACAAGCCTGAAGGCGGTGATATGCGGAGATGAAGCTAGATGGAATGGAAGTAACTGGGAACTATCTAACGCAGTTCAGTATATAGTGTATAAAAAAACAGTTTGTTTTTCTTCTGTTCCGCATATAAAATTAGTACAAACCCTTTTAGAACCCCCAGAAACGTTCCGTAATAATACCATTTCTGTTGAAGAAGTAAATATAAAGGAAGCACGCACATATATAGATCATTTACGGCGCGCAGGGCTCCCATCAGCGGAAGCTCGCTCTCAGTATTATAAAAAATATTCATTTCCATTTATTGTTTTTATTGTAGTATTCCTCTCTGTAGGTCTCTCAGGCAAGAGCAGGAAAAATGTTCTTCTGGTCAGTCTGATTTCGAGTATAAGCGCAGCTGTTTTATTTTATGTATCGCAAATGGTCACAATGCTGCTGGCTCAATTTGGTTATGTATCTCCCATTATTGGAGCATGGGCTCCTATAATTCTTTTTATTTTTCTCAGCATTCTGCTGTTGAGATTTGCAAGGACATAATGATATGAATAATAGTTTTTTTACCAGTCTGCATGAAGATGCCAAATGTCTTGCTCGTACCGGTATTATGCAGCTACCTCATGGAACAGTGGAAACACCTGTTTTCATGCCAGTTGGAACACATGCAACAGTGAAAGCTCTGACAAAAGATATGCTGCATGAAATAGGCTTTGAAATTATTCTTGCAAACACATATCATTTATATTTACGTCCAGGAGTTGAAGTTCTAGAAGAAGCTGGAGGATTGCACGGTTTTTCAGGATGGAACAAAAACTTTTTGACTGATTCCGGTGGTTTTCAGGTCTTTTCACTGGCTTTATTTCGAAAAATATCAGAGGATGGAGTAAAATTCAAAAGCCATATAGATGGATCCGCTCATCTTCTCACACCTGAAAATGTTGTTGATTTACAGGCCCGGTTCAACAGCGATATTCAAATGCAGCTTGATGTCTGTACAGGTTATGATATAGAGTATCAAAAAGCAAAACAGGCACTAAAAATCACATCTCAATGGGCACAGCGCGCATTTTCCGCATGGCAGCACAGATGTCAAAATGGCTATAAAGGAGCCCTGTTTCCAATTGTACAGGGTAATTTCTATCAAGATCTTCGTAAAGAAAGTGCAGAATTCGTTGCTTCGCTTGATACACCTGGTATTGCAATCGGAGGACTTTCTGTCGGAGAACCATTTCCTGTATATGCTGATATGCTGGCATATACAGTATCGTACCTTCCAAGATCAAAACCCCGATATGTAATGGGAATAGGGACCCCAGATTTTATTTTGGAAGCTGTTGCAAACGGGATTGACATGTTTGATTGTGTTTTACCAACACGAAATGCCCGTAACGGCTCTTATTTTACCCGAGACGGTACGATAAATATAAAAAAGGAGCAGTACGCACATGATTTGCGTCCAATCGATCCAGAATGTTCCTGCAAAGTTTGTAAGGAATATTCTCGTGCATATTTGAGGCATCTGTTTAAGGAACAAGAAATATTAAGTTCCATTCTGGCTTCATATCACAATCTTGCGTTTTTACATAACTTAATGAACGATGTGCGCAAAGCTATTCGAGAAAATCGTTTCCTTGAATATAAGAAAAATTTCTTAACCAGATTTAACAACAAATCTTGATATAAGGATTATTTTATGATAAAAATCTCGTATAAAAAATTAAAAGTCGTTATCTGTATACTCACAGTAGTTGCATGTGCATCAGCTCAACAGTACGAACAGCAGACAGAATTATTGCCATCAGTACCTGAAACTGTTCCAGAACCGACAGCGATCATAAAAAATTCAAATCCGAAAAGTGAGACACAGCAACAATCGAAGCCAGCTATACAAAATACTGAAGACGATGGAATAAAAAAGGAAATGGATATTCTTGCATATGGACTTGATTCAGAAATCAGTGATCTCATTGCAAAATACATAAATGAAGATATTTTTTACTTTTCTGATCAGATACAAAAAGTATTTGATGCAGCAAAAAGTGATGCTATTAAACAAAAATGCATTGAATATTTTACAGCGGCAGAAGATCCTAGGCTGAAAGAATATGCACTTGCTATTGCACAAGACCCTTATGATGCAGAAAAAGATCTAGTTGCCAGTGTTTTTAAATATATTAGTGTGCTTAAATTTACAGAGGCTGCTCCATATGCAAGAAAAATTATAGATGATGAAAACAAAGATTACTTTGATGCAGCACTAAATGCACTTGGCAGTATAGGTAGAGCAGAAGACGCACAATTTCTGGCAGATTTCTTGGACAGACCTGATATGTCGACAGCTCGCAGACAGTCATTGATGAAAGTTCTGGGTAAATTGCATGCTATTGAAACAAGTGATAAACTTATTTCAATAGCGGAAGATGAAAATGAAAATACATTTGTTCGTATGTATGCAGCAGAGGCACTCGGTGAAATGAAAAATATGGATGCACTTCCTGTACTCATAGAATTATATAATGCCTCTGATCCAAACCTGAGAGCATCTGTAATAAGAGCTTTGAAAAACTATTCCTCTGATGAAGATGCAAAATCTGTGATTGAACAGGCACTCAGAGATAATCATTATAAAGTGAGGCTGGAAGCAATTGCCGCTATAAAATCATTAAAACTTGTGTCAGCCGGTGATTCCCTTATATACAGGGCAAAAAATGATCCTGAAAGTGTAGTTAAATATGCGTGTTACGATGCTGTTGCATCTCTTAATTTGCCTGCTGGAAACGATTTCCTGATTTCAGTTGTTAAAGATACCAAAAAAGGTGAAACCGCACAAGTAAAAGCTGCATCAGCATTACTTCAGTATGGTAATGCCGGTACTGAAGTGATTATCGCACTTGCAGAAGATACTCTTAAAGATGATAAAAAAAAGAATTTACGGTATGCACTTGGAAAAGAATTTGCAAAGCATATAAATTCCTCATTCAGCGGTATATGTCAGAACTATCTGGATAGTAAAGACGTGTCTACACAGGGTATTGGTCTAGATATTTATGCCCGTAATCGATTTGCAGAGCTCACTACCCGGGTTCAGGAAATTGCAGAAGACGATAAAGCCGGACCAAACAAAGTAAAGGCACAGCGTATTCTGAGTGCGTCATCATGAAAACAGATGTAATACTGCTATTTTTATATATAATGTGTGTATGTTTCCATACATCGTGTTATGAAAACATAAAAAACACAGCGTTATATCAACAGACTAATACTATTAAATATACCGACTGTACAGGTAGAACTGTCAGTCTTTCGCCAAACATCCGTATGGCGGCTGCTCTTGGTAGTCTTGGTGCGGTATGGCTATTGGCAGGCGGCGAACTTTGTGCAGTTACGCGTGATGGCCTTGAGTACAGTGGATGGAACATTCCGACAAACACACTGTCACTGGGGTCTCTATTGAATCCTGATATCGAACAAATTATCGCTTCAGGAGCTAATTGTATTTTACTTTCACCCAATCTATCAGGACATCTTTCTCTCCGCAATGCCCTTGACACAGCACATATTCAAAGCATCTGTTTTGATGTTTCCACATTTTCAGATTATCTGGAATTGCTTCGTTTTTGTACCTCAATAACAGGCAGAAAAGATCTCTTTCAGAAGTACGGTACCGATTTAGAGCAAGATGTACAACGGGAACTTACTTTTGCACAAACACAACTTCAAAAAAGGGGAACATCTCCAACAGTACTTGTTCTACGTGCATATGCGACTGATGTTCATATAAAAGACAGTTCATCTCTGGCAGGCTCTATGCTGAAAGAACTCGGCTGCGTAAATATTGCAGACAGTAGAAAAAAGCTTCTGCACACACTCAGTCTGGAAGCTGTGCTGGCGGAAGATCCTGAATTTATTTTTGCTGTTATTATGGGACAAAATACAGAAAAATCACTTGAGTCGTTAAAAGAAAAAATTATTCAAAATCCAGCTTGGGCATCTCTATCCGCTGTTCGTGAAGGCCATTTTATTATGCTGCCAAGTGATTTATTTCATTATAAACCAAATGAAAGATGGGCTGAAAGTTACCGGATGTTAAATGACTATGTATATGGTTTTCAAACAGAATAAGCAACACCATATTTTCCTGCTATATGTAATCAGTACCGTGGTTCTACTGTGTGCTAGTGTATCCGCAGTATGCTTCGGATCTGTTCATATCAATCTTAATACTATTGTACATAGTATATTAAACGGTACAAGCTCTTCTGTCCAGAGCCGGATTCTACTGTTGGTACGGATTCCGCGTGTTGCGGCAGCTCTCTGCGCTGGCAGCGCATTTGCCGTATCCGGTGTACTTATTCAAACAGTTCTACATAATCCGCTGGCAGGGCCAAGTATTATAGGCGTTAATTCAGGCGCTCTGTTTATGGCAGTACTTTGTGTAACTGTATTTCCACAGTTGAGTATGCTGTTGCCGATTGCAGCTTTTTCAGGTGCGCTTATCGCAATGATACTTGTATACACAGCAGCAGCATATACCGGTTCAACCTCGTATACGATTGTACTCGCCGGAATTGCAATCAGCGCTTTCATTTCAGCTGGTACAGATACACTTACTGTACTATATCCTGAATCACTTCCTGGAGGACTTTCATTCAGAACAGGGAGTCTCAGCGGTATCACTTTACCGGTACTGATACCAGCTGGAAGTCTGATAACAACAGCTATACTGATATCGATACTACTGCATAATCAACTTGATGTTCTATCTCTTGGAGATGAAATCGCACTATCACTGGGACTTTCTATCAAACGCATGCGCTTCATTTTTCTGTTGCTGGCTGCACTCCTATCCGGTTCAGCTGTAAGTTTTGGCGGTCTGATCGGTTTTGTTGGTCTTGTAGTGCCCCATGCAGTAAGACTTATAGCGGGAAATGAATCAATACACACATTGTCACTGTCAGCGATTTGCGGAGCTGCGCTCGTAACCATTTGTGATGTTATTGCCAGAACCGCATTTTCGCCAAATGAAATACCTGTTGGCATAATTTTGTCTTTTATAGGAGGACCATTCTTTATATATTTATTATTTAAACACAGAGGACATACCAGTCATGATTGAATTGCATGCTGTTGTAAGCGGCTACAACCGTAGAGAAATTCTGCATAATATTTCATATTCTTTTGCACCACAGAAAATAACAGCAGTTATCGGACCGAATGGCAGTGGTAAAACGACATTATTGAAAACAATATGTGGAATTATCCCAATTCGTAGTGGTGAAATTCTCATAAACCAAAAAGGGCTGAACACCTACAAACCTAAAGAACGTGCCAAATTGGTCGCCTATGTTCCGCAATCTCGCACAACACCTCATATTTCTGTATACCGGCTGCTTCTGCATGGAAGATTCCCATACACCAGATATCCGTGCGTCTATCAGAGACAGGACCATGAGATTGTTAAAGAAATACTTATACAGACAGGACTTACAGAACTAGCTGATATCCCAGTACATATGCTTTCCGGTGGACAAAAGCAGCAGGTATATCTTGCAATGGCACTGGTTCAGCAGACACCTGTGATACTTTTTGATGAACCAACAACATTCCTTGATATACGCAATAAGCTTGAAACAGAACAAAGGCTTCAACAGCTCAAACAGAGCGGCAAGACAGTTATCACGGTTCTACATGATTTTGATATAGCGTTCACAGTCGCCGATAGTATTGTTATGCTTTCTAACGGCACTGTTGTTACCGCCGGTCCCTCTGATATTTTGCTGCAATCACAGGTAGTACAGGATATATTTGGTGTCGCAATACATACTTTACATGATGCTGATAACAAACCTCATTTTATGTACACATTAAAATAAGAGTGGTGGAAACAGGTACTTGATTTTGACAGTATACAGCGGTATTCTTTATATATTAAAAGTAACACAACAAGTAAAGTGCAAAATCAAGGTCAATAGGAGAAAACTGTATGATTTATGATTCAATAACCAATAAAGAAAAATATAAAGATAATACTGAATTATACACTGTATTAAACTACCTTGCCTCAATTACAGAAAATAACTATCCTAGTACTAAGGTAGAATTAAACAACGATGATATTTTTATAAATCCTGTTCAACTAACTACAAAACTGCAGGAACAGTGCATTTATGAAGCACATAAAAACTATTGTGATGTACATTTTATCCTTTCTGGTATTGAAGGGATTGCAGTAACCGATGTACGGCAACTCAAAGAACAAATTCCGTATGATACACAAAAAGATATTGGATTTTATACCGGCAAAGTAACACATATATATTATCTGAAACATGGAGATTTCATGTATTGCCTCCCTGAGGATGCACATATGGTAGCGATAATGCAGGAACAACCGTCACCAGTAAAAAAACTGGTTGGGAAAATCAGAGTACAGTAAAAAGTGTCTAGAACCCCTTGCATAAGTTACGGATTTATTAAATCCAATATATAAACTTCCACACAGATATAATATAAAACAGAACGGTATATACCTCGCCGTCCTGTTTTATATTAAACGTTTACCAACATTACAGTGGAATATTTCCGTGTTTTTTGATAATACAATCTGTACTATGTTTTCCATCAAGGAAGTTAAAACTCTTAACAACTCGCTCTCGAGTTTTCACCGGATCAATGACCTCTGAAATATAACCACATTCAGCGGCCGTTTTGGGATTCATGATAGTTTCCCGATATTCCTTAAGTTTTTCTTCAACTAGAGTCTGCTGTGATGGATCTTTGAGTTGTTTTGCATATAAAATCTGAATAGCACCTTCCGCCCCCATAACAGCTATTTCCGCATTCGGCCACGCATACACAAAATCTGCACCTAAATGTTTTGAGCACATAGCAATATAAGCACCACCATAAGCTTTTCGTGTGATAACAGTAACCTTCGGAACAGTAGCTTCAGAATAGGCATAAATAAGTTTTGCGCCATGCCGGATAATACCTTTCTGTTCTTCTTGAGGACCTGGAATAAACCCTGGAATATCAACTAATGTCAACAGGGGAATATCATATGCATCACAATAACGAACAAAACGAGCCGCTTTGTCACTGGCATCACAGTCCATAATACCACCTAGGCCAGATGGATTATTCGCAATAACCCCAATCGTCCGCCCTTCAATACGACCAAAACCAATAATGACATTAACTGCAAACTCAGAGGCAATTTCAAAGAAAGACTCATCATCAACAATACATTCGATAACTTTCTTCATATCATACCCCTGAGTACTACGTTCAGGCAATAAACGCGCAATCGCATTTGCTTTACCCTCGGCCTCATAACTGAAAGAAGCAGAGGCACGTTTATCACCGTAATAATGGGGGATATAATCAAGGAGGCGTTTAACTCGGTCATAACAATCATGCTCATCCACACAACGGAAATGAGTAACACCGCTTTTCTGTGAGTGGACCGCGCCACCGCCCAGCTCTTCTTCCGAAATATCCATGAACATGACACTTTTTACAACTTTAGGACCAGTAATAAACATATAACTGATTTTATCTATAGTAAAAATAAAATCGGTAATACCCGGTGAATATACTGCTCCACCAGCACAAGGACCTGCAATAATTGAAATTTGTGGAATATATCCCGATGCACGTACATTCTGATAAAACAGATTTCCATATCCAGCAAGGGCATTAACACCTTCCTGAATACGTGCTCCACCTGAGTCATTAATTCCAATGACAGGGCATCGCGAATCAATAGCTTTCGAAATCAGCTCAGCGATTTTATCACCATGCATTTTCCCCAAAGAACCACCTTGAACTGTAAAATCTTGAGAATAAATAGCAATTTTTCTCCCTCTAATAGTACCAAAACCGGTAATAACACCATCATAGGGAATTTCCTTTTTATCCATACCAAAACTAGTACAGTTGTGTTTTACTCCGGAATAAATCTCCATAAATGAGCCGGGATCAACAAGCGTATTAATACGTTCAATGGCATGCAACTTACCTTTATCATGCTGCTTTTGCAAATTATATTCCATGACGACCTCTCATCATTATAGTATGACAATTTCTTTTTTTTTGTCATAAAAGAATAGTAAACAAAATTACAGAAAATGTCAATGATGAAATATCTTTTCTAGAATAATACCTAATGGTAATATATTATTTTAATATTTCCCTCTTTTAAAATGTATTCAAATCATCAAATCCCGTAGTAAATAAATTCTACTATTGTTGAGGTAAATACTTCCTTTCTAGCATTCTGTGCGGCATCTGGTTTTGAAGAAGGTATATATCAATAAACACATAGGAAAAATTATAATTTTTATATACAAACAAGATACCTGTTGCATAGACATATTGTTTAACGTATTATACAAATAATATGAGAGCAACAAATGCATTTATCCATTTAGATAATATCCGTCACAACATAGAACAAATCCGTATTTTTTTAAAACCTGAAACAAAAATCTGTGTTCCGGTAAAAGCAGATGGATATGGTCATGGTGCTGTTGAAGTATCAAAAACTGTTCTTAAAACAGGCGTATACTGTTTAGCTGTTTCCGCTGTTTCAGAAGGCAAGGAACTGCGCGATGCCGGAATAACAGCACCAATTTTAACACTGAGTCTTCCAGTTCCTGAAGAAATTCCCGATATTGTAAACTACAAATTAACACCACTGGTTTTTGATGCAGAATATATTAAACTGCTTGCAGATGGCGCTAAACAGGCAAATTCCGTTATCACTGTCCATTTGAAAATAGATACCGGTATGGGACGAATAGGCTGTCCGATTGAACAGGCTGTACCACTTGCCCGTCAAATCAATAGTTTACCACTTCTTAAACTGGGGGGGATGTGTACACATTTTGCGGTATCAGATTCTCTCGCTCCGAATGATATCGCTTATACTAGACTACAGTTTAAGAGATTCCGACTTGTTGCTGACGCTGTGAAGAAGCAGGGGATCCGTCCCGGTCTCCTACACTGTGCCAATTCTGGCGCTGTTCTGATGTATCCTGAAATGCAGCTTGATATGGTGCGGTCAGGATTAATTACATACGGATATTATCCAGGTGATATCACACAGCAATTTCTGTCAGAAACTGTTCATAAAGAATTTGCACTACGACCAGTAATGGAATTTAAGACACGCATAGTATCAATTCATAGAGTACAGGCAGGATATAATGTATCATATGGCAGAACATGGACAGCAGATAAAGAAACAGAACTTGCAGTTATTCCCGCTGGATATGGAGATGGAATTCTTCGACGATATGGACACAATCTGAAAGTATCTATTAAGGGTAAAGCATATCCTGTTGTTGGACGTATTTGCATGGATCAGTGTATGGTAGATCTTGGTTTGAATAGTGGTGTAAAGCGTTGGGATGAAGTTTCTGTATTCGGTCCGAAAGAAACAGGATCACTTTTTTCTGCGCAGGACATTGCAGATAATAATAATACAATACCATATGAAATTATCTGTGCTATCAATAAACGCGTACCCAGAATCTTTGTTAAATAAAAATTAGGAAAAAGTAGTTGACACTTTTTCCTGTTCCTTGTAATATATACGTGTTGACGGTGATTAACACTGACAACAAAAGCCCGGATGGTGGAATTGGTAGACACGCTAGTTTCAGGTACTAGAGCTCAGTAGGGTGTGCAAGTTCAAGTCTTGTTCCGGGCAAATAGGCAGTGCGAAGGCACTGCTTTTTTTTTAATGTATTTTGGGAGGAACTATGCCTACATATGAATATGAATGTGAATCATGTGGGAAACGTTTTGAGATACGCCAGCATATGACTGATGATCCAATTACAGAATGCCCTGTATGTGGTAAACACGTAAAACGGCTACTGAGCGGAGGCATTGGTATTGAGTTTCGTGGAAGCGGTTTCTATGTGAATGATTCGCATCAGACATATCTCACAAAGACAAATACTGATAAAAATTGTAAATCATGTGACTGCAATAAATGTAGAGCGTAAAGTATGAAGCAGCAGAATAAACCACATTTTTTTTGTGAATTCTGTCATGCTGAAGTACGTCCAGATGCTAGGGTCTGTACAAAATGCGGACATTTTTTTGCATCTGTCCGTTGTCCGCAGTGCGGAAAAACCGGGACTCTGCAAATTTTTAGTAACGGTTGTCCTGACTGCGGATATGCGGGAAATACCGTTACTCAGACAATGGAAGAATCTTTACCTCGGAAAAAAGAAAAGGGAATAGCCTATAATGATCCTTCTCAAATAAAAAAGTCTCTTTCTGATGAGTCTTTGCCCAAATGGTTATATATCTTAACAGCTTGCATTTTTATTGGCTTATGCGCGGTATTTTATTTTATAGGAACTTCAAATTAATTAAAAGGTATCTGTATCTGAGAGATGCCTTTTAGGTCGTTATCAGCTATCACTGAATCTGTAAATGAATTATCGTATTTTTTTCTATACTAAGTATTTTACAAGATACGGATAAGATCATACCATCTCGTTCAAGGCTTGCGTTCGAAATGATATCATTGATATGTAAACCTGTAGTCGGTGCGACAGAATAGAATATTATATCATGTTTTGATATATGTTCAGGAATTCCAAAAATGAATGCCCCCGTTATTGGATGAGAACACAAAAGATATTGTTCAGTTCTGATACCTGCAAGTGAAACTTCCGCACCAAGAACTTTAGCGATAGTTGGTGCATCCTGTTCGATAGAATTATTATCAGACTGATGTGAAAAAGATATACTGTGTTGAGAATCCTGTAAAAAAGAAAGATGCCTCAAAATTATATCTTTACAAGCACAATGTTCTCCAGAATAAACCGTGATTCCTAATTGTTGTGCCATCTGGATATCTTGCGGCTCCAAGATATAAGAACCGACAAGAAAAATCTGCGGTTGGGCAAGCGAAAATATATTACCTTGTATAAATTGAACCAGAATCTTCCACTGATGAGGATAGTCATCAGTGCTGATAATAATAACACCAGGTTCTATTTCCCTAATATTATCAATTGCCTTAATCAACGACATATATCGAATAACAGCACAACCTGCTGATTCAAGCTGATCAGCAAGCTGTATCAGAAAATATCCTCGTGCTACAACAGTGAGAATTTTCATTCAGTACCTAAATTTTCTACAGTATAATTATAAATCAACCAAATACCATCACGAAGATGAACATCATATACATAGCGCTTCTTTTCTCTGAAATTATTATATTTAAACCACTCAATAACACTTACTGTACCTTCTGACTGAGAATAAACAGTCCTTTCAATTTCAAATTTTTCAGGAATTGAGACAATATCGTTATCCATACGTTCTTGCATTAAATCAGCTTTATAACGATCAAGCATACGTTGACGTTCCTGCGCTGACGCAATACGGTATTTCTGTCCACGACCAGGATCTCGCATAAGCATTTGTTCCAAATCAATATACAAGAAGAATTGATCCCACAAACTCTTTTGTCTAGCCACAATAGTCTGTTCAACCACTTTGTCCGGCGCAATATCCTGAGGTTGCAGAACATTAACAGTATCTGCTGATACAGGCAACACCGCAGACGCTGCTGCAGAAGGAGAAGGTCTAACTTCAAGGGTGAGCCTGTTTGATTTCTGTACAATATCACGGGATTTATATAATTCAGGATATAAATTCAAATCAAAATAATAAATCGCAGGACTATCAATTACAATATAATCTTTCAGATTTTCTGTAAAAGAATATTCTTCTCCGCCTTCAAGTGCTATTTCACGGAAATATACTGTTGTATTAGTAGTTCGGCGTTTGATCAGTTCATCTGTTTGCGGAAGTTCTCGATTTTTTACTGTATATACAGAAAAATCCAGACTAAATTTACGATCATCAGCTAATTTAAAACGAAGTGTATCTGTTCCTTTATTTGCTATAGTTACCCGAACATAAATCGGGTTATCCTGTGCAGAACCAGGATAATAGATAGTTTTATCATAAAATGCTATAGAAACATCTGCATTCTCAAAATTGCTCGCCGCATCAGGCTGAGCAGAAACTTGTATGCCTTCAGAAGTCGAAGCAAAATACTGCACAGGCTGCTGTGCTGAAACCAATTGAGTAAACAGCAAAAAACAAGGTATAATAATGGTAAGAGTACGTTTCAAAACAGTTCTCCACAATCAGAGTTTTTCAAATTGCAATATATGCTATTACAATTCATTATATTATCGGACACTTGGAATGAATACCTTATTACCAAATTCATTACTGGATAAAATCAGACGCTGGCCTCAAATGATTGATGCACTCAACGCTCTGTCACAAAAAAAATCCCCTTATGATATTGAAGGTCTCAATAGCGGACTGTATGCTTTTTTTATTCGCGAATTCCTATCTAATAGAAAAGCACAGCAATTGCATTACCTGCAGTATAAGGATACTGGAAGATATTCTCAAGCAATTAATACTGTAGCTAACTCGGCAGATACTGATGTTATTATTATTGTTCCTAGCGAAAAAGAAGCTCAAGAAATAGAATCAGATCTACGTACCATCTTGTCTGAAATTGAGATTTATTTCTTTCCATGGTGGGGTATTGTTCCTTATAGGCCAGTACCCAAAGGTGCCTTAATATTTGGTGAAAGAGCAGCTGTTCTCGCTAAACTTGCTTATCAGGAACGAATATTAAGCTCCTCTTTAAAACCACGTGTTTTTATTATTACTCAGCGGGCAGTTTTGACTCCTGTTCCACCTCCTGATTATATACGAAGTCTGTTGTTTTCCGTTAAGTGCGGTCAGGAATTTGATCCAACTCAGTTAGCGGACCAACTAGTGAATCAGGGATATACACGAGTACCTAGGGTTACAATACGTGGTGAGTTTACTCTTCGCGGAGAAGTACTTGATATATTCATGCCAGGCGAAGAGGCAGCTCATCGTATTGTTTTTGATTTTAACATAATAGACCACATAAAAACATTTGATCCAGAAACACAGTCTTCTCTTAAAGAACAGAAAAGTCTTTTGATTTACCCCATGAAAGAAGTTATCTGGACCGATCAGTTGATTAAACGACTTGAATCAGCTGTGAGTAACTCAGAGAAAAATTCAGCCCTGCCTTCTGTTAAAATACAAAATGAAAAAGCTCGTGAGGAAATTCACACTCTGCTTGTAGATTTGTGTGAAGGAGGAGCAGGCGAGGGTGAAGAACTTTTTTATCCGCTGATTTTCCCGCAAAAATATACCATACTTGAGTATATATCGGAGCAATCAGGTGTCTTTTTTCTTGATTACGACCGACTTGAAAATGCACAGGAAAGTATTGAACGGGAATATTTAGGGTTATATCGCAGGGCAATACAGGAACATGCTGTTCCAGTACCCTCAGAAATACTTTTTCCATTTAAAACAATAGAATCAAAAGCAGTTCAAGTGATTCGTTTTCGTTCTCTCCATACAACTACATCCCCAGAGACAACTCATTGTATATTTGATGTTGATCAGCCAAGAAGTTTTTTCGGTAACATCAATTACTTAAAAGAAACACTCACAAACCTGCAGAATGAAGGTTGGATCATATATCTTTTCGCTGACAGTGAAAATCAAGCATTACGTTTGAGTGAATTGTTTAAAGATTTTCTTACGGATGGATTAAAAGAAAAAAGCAGAGTAGGTGTACATCCACTGCAAATCATACCATCAGCTCTTTCCTCGGGATTTGGGATTCCTTCTGAAAAAATACTCGTCATTCAGGAAAATGAGATTTTTGGCAGAAGAAAACGCGTTCCCAAATCTATCAGGCATGCGAAGAGTGCTGTAATTGATACTTTTGTCGAACTTAACCCCGGTGACTATATTGTACATGTAAATTATGGAATAGGACGTTTCAAGGGCATAGAACGTATCAAAGCATTGGGAAATGAGCGTGATTATATCAAACTTGAATATGCAGAAGCAGAGACTGTTTTCATTCCTATTGAGCAGGTTAATCTTATACAGCGGTATATTGGTAATGAAGGCGATACACCACGGCTTGACAGACTAGGATCAAAAAGTTGGGAGAATCGGAAAAATAAAGTCAAAAAGTCAGTTGAGGATATTGCACAACGGCTTATTGATTTGTATTCACGCAGACAGACATCACAGGGATTTGCATTTCCTCCTGATACAGAATTTCAGACAGAATTTGAAGCTGCTTTCCCTTATGAAGAAACAGAAGATCAGTTGAATGTTACAGCAGAAGTGAAATCAGATATGGAAAAACCAATACCTATGGATCGTTTAATATGCGGTGATGTTGGATACGGAAAAACAGAAATTGCCATGAGAGCTGCTTTCAAAGCTGCAATGGGCGGAAAGCAGGTTGCGCTGCTCGCACCAACAACAATTCTTGCAGAACAGCATTTTGAGTCATTTTCTGAACGGTTTAACGCATTTAAAGCTGTATCGATCGCTCATATGTCCCGTTTTGTCTCACGTTCTGATCAAAAAGAAATTCTCAAACGTCTTGCTGCTGGACAAATAGATATTCTGATTGGAACTCATCGTATTATTCAAAAAGATGTTATATTTAAAGATCTTGGTTTACTGATTATAGATGAGGAACAGCGGTTTGGTGTCAAAGATAAGGAACGTCTTAAAGAACTTAAAGCAAATATTGACTGTCTTGCGATGAGCGCGACACCAATTCCTCGTACATTGCATATGAGTATGCTCAAAATTCGTGATATGAGTTTACTCACTACACCGCCAAGTAGCAGACAGCCTATTGAAACTGTTGTAGATGAATATAATAACGACCGTATCGCTGCAGCAATCAGACGAGAAGTGGAACGAGGTGGGCAGGTTTTTTATCTGCATAACAGGGTAGAGACCTTAGATGAGACTCGCATTAAACTTGAACGACTGGTACCTGAAATGATGATTGACACTGCACATGGTAAAATGACAGCAACCGAACTAGATGATATTTTCCGACGTTTTAAAATGGGTGGATTTCATGTACTTGTCGCCACAACAATTATTGAAAATGGTATTGATATCCCAAACGTTAATACCATTATTATTGACCGCGCTGATATGTATGGTGTGTCCCAACTGTATCAGTTACGAGGACGAGTAGGCCGCAGTGACCGCAAAGCATACGCATACCTGTTCTATCCTGAAAATAAATCTTTATCAGACATTGCAATGAAACGACTGCAGGTCATCAGTGATTTTACAGAACTCGGTGCTGGATTTAAAATTGCAATGAAAGATATGGAAATTCGAGGCGCCGGAAATCTGCTCGGAAAAGATCAGTCAGGAGAAGTATATTCTGTTGGATTTGATTTATATCTGCGGCTGCTTGAGGAAGCTGTACAAAGGCTTAGTACAGAAAATTATCAGGAACAGCATGAGGTATTACTTGAACTCGAATATACAGGTTTTATCCCAGATAATTATATTTCAAACCCGCAAATTAAAATGGAAATTTATAAAAAAATTGCCGCTATCTCCGATAAAGAAGAACTTGATCGGATATACAGTGAATTACAGGATCGGTTTGGCCCAGTTCCTGAAGAAGTATCAAGTTTGCTTGCACTTGCTGATATACGTATTATTTGTAAAAAACTGATGATATCATCGTTACGGGAACGTAATGGTGTCGCCCGCATCGAAATAACACAATTCTCGGCTATATCTTCTGAAAAGTTTATTCGAATGGCGGCAGAAAATGCAGGGCGTGTACAGTTAGAACCGAATCAGCATGCATTTCTTTTAAAAACAGGAAAAATCGGATTAAAAGAGAAAAGCGAATTTATTCGCGAAAAACTAGAAATTCTATTATAAAAAATTGAGGAGCAAAAAGATGATAAGAGCTGTTATTTTTGATTATGGTAATGTTATTTCTCTCCCGCAAACGGGAGATTATACAATTGGACTTGAAAAATTGACAGGGGTACCTTCCAACATTTTTCGAGCTGTATATGACGAAGAACGGTATGATTTTGACCGTGGAGACATTAATGGTGCTACAATGTATATACGGCTTCTTACAAAACATGGTTATTACGAACAGGCTGCTAATCTGCCTCTGATGCACAAACTTGCCCGTCTGGATATGAAAAGCTGGCGGCCATATAGTCAGGAGGTAACAGATTGGGGACTGTCTCTGCAAAAACAGGGATATAAATTAGGGATTCTGTCAAATATGCCAATAGAATTTCTCGATCATTACAAAAAAGAAATCCCGCTATTTGAAGCCGCAGATTACGCATGTTTTTCATGTAATGTACACCTAATCAAACCGGATCCTGCCATTTACAGAAAAGTTCTTGAAGGTCTTACCGTAAAACCAGAAGAAGCTGTTTTTTTTGATGATATCAGGGAAAATATTGATACAGCTATACAGATTGGAATACATGGATGTCTCTGGCAGAATTTAGAACAGGGAAAAAAAGCCTGGAAAAATCTGGTGACCCAATTTTAAAACTGATGAAACTTAAATAAGGAGAGTAAAAAGAATTACAATCCTTTATAACTTCCTATAATGTATATTCTGTCGACCAATCTGTATTATTATTTTCTGTTTCTTGTGTCGTCTTAGTATTATTATTTATCGAGGCGCTGCCAGCAAGAATTTTTTCTTTTTCTGCCTGCTGTTCTTCTGCGGTTACCTTGTATACTTTTGAATACCCAATAATTCTGATTGTAGTTTTTTTCCCTGTGTTGAATTCCTGTAATTTTGCAAGCGTGTTTACTGCCCACAACATCCAAATTTTATTTGTATCGTTCTTTTTCAGATCTTCGCCGTTCTGTATTCTTTTTAATGCCTTCTCAACGTTTTGAGACTTGCCGAGTTCTTTTGATACATAAGCAAACACGCCCGAGTCATACATAACCCCTTGTACATCAACATTGCCTATAGCCCAAGCAGTTCTGATATCTGCCCTTAGTTCGTCACTGCGGAAACTTTCAACACCGTCAGAATCTGTATACTTGAAACACTGATACATATTTTTACATTGAATAATTAAATGAACATGAAAACCGCCATCCCTGTGTGATTCTTTAGCCCATATATACGAACATTTATAGTTTTTTCGCATATACCGCAAGAATTTAGGCAATCTGCTGTTAACACGCTTTAACGCTTGCAAAGTCGTTTTTTCCGGATTTTGTGGGTCATATTTCGTAGTTAGTGTTATAAAAAATGTGTTTGTTTTTAAGTTTTGAATATCTGCTTTAAGCAGCTTTACTGCCTGCCGGTTGATAACAGCCATTTTTGCCGATATATCAAGGTTATAGAATGCATTGCCCCTTTTTCTTGCCGGTAAAGCAATTATTGAGCCATCATTATTTTTTATCGCAATTACAGGGCTTGCAATATAGTTTTTTACCTGTTGAATAACTTTTTCTGGTATATTGTGTTCTTTTTTATTGTCAAAAGTATTGACAAAATTACTATCTGAATTTAATATATCCATAACGATTGTTTCTAAAACCGCCCGAGGTACTACCAATACCGTTAACGGCGGTTATTTTTTTGCACTCCTCAAATAAAATCTACAATAATTATAAAATTGATAAAAAAAATTGTCAACATTTTTTCTATATATTTTTATATATAATAATAAAAAAAACACCGTTTTGGTAGAACGGTGTCGAGGTGTGAAAAAAAATCATATATCATTATGCAACAATGAACATATATTATTATGACATTTTTCTGTTTTTTGTCAAGCATTTTTTGTTTATATAGATAAAAAAAGCACCGGCGAGGTTCTCACCTCACCGGTACAAAAAAAGTATCAGAATGAAAAGGAGTTTATATTTATCTATGCAGTTTCTTTTTCCTCTGCATAAATTTTCACTGAACAGCTCGGAAGTGTTGAAACAGCACCAGCAACACACAGCCCCCTCAATGCTTCGCCAAACTGATTTTGAAGGGTGATTGTCTCAATTTTATCTATCTGCATGACGGATGTAGCACCCTCAGTAACACCGCCGATAATTTCGTTAATGTTGTTACTTGAATAAATATTTATACCGCCGATACTGCCGATGTATCCAGTTTGCGTAACTTCTGTATTGTTTGTTAACTTGTCGATAGATTCAAGTATCAGCAGCCGTTTTACAAATGGAGGAATAACTATATATCTGCCGTATTCTGGCGCTTTTGCTTTGTCCAATGCTTCCCCGATTTTGGCTATCGTGCTGATTATGTTAGTACTATCAAGCGATAGTTTTGCGCTGCTGCTGCTATCAAGTGTTATTTTTGCGCCTGCTGATATCTGTCCGGATAGATATGTATCGAGCTGCTGGCGCATTGCGTCCGCTGCATTGTTTCCGGTCATTCCTAAACTGTCGGCGGATTCCTGTACACGGATTACGTCATCAATGGACACCGCAAAATATTTAGAAAAATTCATCGGTATTTCAAAACTTTCGCCGGTGATACTCTCATATTCTAAGTCTGTTGTATCTGGCGTATAGTCCTTAATTGTCGGATTATTCAGCCGATTTACAATCAACTTATTGCCGTTCTCTATGTAATCATGGCTTGTTAAGTTATAAAAAACACACGTATTTTCCAATGTTTTGAGAAGCTTTGCGCCCCAAACTGTCGCAATCAAGTTTTTATCAGCCATTAAGCCCCCATGATAGTATTTAACGATTCAATAAAAGATGGTTCATTTAGATGTTTTGAAATTTCTTCGGGGTTCATTGCTTTAACCTGCTCGGCTGTGTATCGATAACCTCCACCGGATGAAGAACGCCCACCGCTGCCGAGGGCGCCACCGCCGGTGTTTCCGCAAGATATAAAGCTTTTGCCATCGTCTGTGTTCGCAAATTCGGCGAAAATGTCCGCTGCTGTCTTGCCGTCATCGGTTAGGAAGGTATCGTTACCGGCTGTATCGGTTGTCATATTCAGCGTTTTACCCTCTAAAGCTAATGCAATAAATGCCCTTTTGCTTGCCGGATTTATAAATTTATACTTTTCGGCTGCGTCCGTAACGCTTTGTTTCCGGATTAGTTCGGAATATTTTCCGTATAACGTATTATATTCTTCATTTCGTTTATTCAGTTCTTTTTGCAGTTCAATAATTTCGTCGTTTTCCATTTCTTTTTCCTTCTATATTATTATGCGGTTTCCTGCTGTTTTTGCTGTCTTTTCGCCCTTCGGGCTGCTAGCTTTTCTTGATATTCTGCCTGTTCCTGCTGGATAAGTGCGTCAACGGTTGCCAACTCATCGTACAAAAAGCAGATTTTTTCAAAAATTGCGGGGGGCATTGGCTGCCCACTGCGTTCATAGAATTTTGTATGCCGGTTTATGAGTGTTTCAATGAATTCTTTTTTCTCATGATTTTTCATGTATCAGCCCTCTTTTTTCAATGAATTGTCATAAACTTGTATTGCGTAAACAAGCGCACGGAATCGGCTTTCATTTAGCTGATTCCCTTCATATGCGAACATTAGCTGTTTAAGATAATGGCGCAAGCTATCCTTGTCTTTAATCGATAATATCAGTTTTTGCCGTTCTTTTAACTCATACTCTTTCATTATCTTTATAATAACACTATTAAATATAAATGTCAAATAATATAAAGTATTTCTTTATATGTTAAAATGTCAATAACTTTACAGTGTTTATACCCCCACCCCCTATTTCTTATAGACTGAGTTTATATTGTTTTTTTCCAAAATGTTTGACTAATGCATGACAAAATAAGTAATTATGTCATTTTGAATGACTGTTATTACCTTGAAAGATATAAAAAACAAGCAATAATCACCCCCCACAAAAAAACAAAGTTTTTTTGCCGTCCCCCCTCAAGGGGGCATTGTGTTTTTTTTCTTTTTTTCTTTGATTTCTTTTTTCTTTTCCAGGAATAAAAACAGATCTGTTTTTACCTGTGATTTTTCGGACACCTAAAAAAAATGCTTCTGTACTTTATATATAAATATATATGTAATTTTTTTTCTATTTTTGAATATATAAAAAGTGTTTCTATGCAGCCTATATCTTTTAAAACCTTGTTTTATCTTGCTTTATATTTACTTTTTCTTGTAAAAATTTATTTTTCTTCTTTGCTTAGTGTTGCGAGTACGTAATTTTTTAATGGAATATCAGCAGATATATTTTTTCCGTATCGTTCTATTAAACTATTTAACGTCAGATATTCAAAATTATCAGTTATCTCACCAGTTTTGACGGTAAAGGGAAGATTTTTTACTAAACTTTTACCGAGTATACAGAGTTTAACAGGTTTTCTATCTGCTTTTATTAAAAATGTATATTCTGTCGACTATTAACAAATAATATGTTTTTTATGACTCTCAAAGACTATTTTCTATTAATAATTTCCTGATTGATCTGCGCTATCACAGAATATAATTCAAAATAACTGACTGGTTTATCAGGATATAAACTATTGAGCGCAGAACCATTTCCAGTTATATTTGAAATAGCATATGTTTGTATTTTTTCAATAGAACAAATTATATATGCAGGCAGACCAAAACAGTTTTCAATGCATTCTCTGAGTTTTTTTTCATATGAAAATGGCACTGTAAACTGAATACTGCGCATATTGTTAAATAGAATATATTGTATTCCAGAATACTGCATTTGTATTGAAATACTCTTATCGACTATAAGCGGTAATCCCGAAGATCGAAGAAAACCAAGATATTTTTCAGCATCACGCTCTTGTGAAAATTGATACAGATATTTACTGCCCCAATATAACGAGGCCAGTGATTCCCGCTTTCTTTTGTTAGTAACAGGAAAGATAAATGCATTACTGATAACCAAATTGGATGGTAATTCCATGTTCATTTTCTGTATAAATTCGTAATTTTCTGTATCAGCACAGAGCAAACAGGATACAATTTCATCATTTGAAGGAATACCAGTAGCCAAGGTAGACGCAAATTCAATTCTCGGTATGGGATTAAAACCTGAGGTATACACAAAATCAAAACCGATTCGCAGCATAGCTCTGTAAAAAATTTCCTGAAGAGCTAAGTGTGGAATATATTCCGCACCATTCATTTTGCGGAATGAAAAAATAACACGCCACAAAATCTTTATGTTTTGTGATTGCATAACTTTAATATTATTTTTTTTCTGAATCTGCAACCGGTTATCTTCTTTATCATTCTGTGAAATCTGCGTAGAATTATCACTTATATGAATAGATACAGTATTATCACATACACCACACCGATGCGTACATTTTTCAACACACTTTCGAGTTAATTCTTCGCAACAGGATTTCTGCCACTCATGTTTGTAAAAAAATTTTGTTGGTCCCAATGATACAGAATCCCACGGCAAAGTCTCATCAAGTGCTTTTTGGACAAATAAACTCTCAATATCCCATTTTGTTTCTGAAACAGCGGCCTCCCACAAAGGCAAATCTTTTTGTAATTTATCATCCCATGCATCAAGGCGGCACCCTTTAGAATATGCTGCGTATAAAATATCACCGACACGTTCATCACCGCGAGAAATTAATCCTTCAAGAAACGCCGCATATTCATTATGCTGAGTCACTTTAAATATATTACGTGGTAAGTGTTCACGAATGTAAGCAATTTTTTTTCTTGATTCATCAATAGAAATCTGCCGACACCACTGATACGGAGTATGAGGTTTGGGTACAAATGTACCAATATTTACATGACATTGGATACGAGTTTCTCTCTGTAACTGCAACAAAAAATCCACAATAGCTTCTTCCTCGGTTTTGTGACGAGCAGAAAAAGACTTTGTATATTCAAAAGGAAGTCCTATCATAAAATAAAATTTTGCTTTACTCCATCCACATTTTTTTGCCTGTAAAATGATTTCAGTTAGTTTTGAAGAATATACTTCCTTATTTAAAGCAAGCTGCCAGGCTTCTTCTGGTGTCTCCACCGCAAAAGTAAGTCCACTTTTTCTCACTTGTGAAAGCTGTTCAATTAATGGCAACGTAAAAGAATTTACTTTTAACGAAGGAAGTTGAAACGAAATATGTTTATCAGAGTATTTCTGTGTAAGTCTATATAATAAGCTACTTATCTGCGGATAATCTCCAGAAGACAATGATGTTAAACTTATTTCTCTATAACCGGCAACATAAATAAGATTATCAACTTCCTCTTCAATCAAGTTAAATGATTTTACCCGCTGCGGACGATAATAAATCCCGGCATGACAAAATCGGCATCCATTAGGACATCCACGCATAATTTCAACAACACCATGATCTTGTACAGGGCGTATTGTTGGCTGAGGGAAATAAGCAGGAACAGATTTCTGTTTTCCAAAATTATTCCACACTGCGCGCTTTGCCCGCTCTGACTTACCAGGCATCCACACAGCGGGATGCTCCGCAATACTCCTAAGCAGCTCAGAACGTCCTGCCCCAGCCCTTTTCTGTTCTCCAAGTTGCTGAATCAACTCAAATAATCCATTTTCCGCCTCACCGATAAAAACAGCATCAAAGAACTTTGCAAAAGGCATCGGATTTGTGACTCCACAACCTCCAGCAATAATAATTGGATCAGAATTGGAACGATCTCTACAAAAAACTGGTATATTACCCGTTTCTAGGATAGAAAAAACACCTGTAATACCAAGTTCATACCCAATTGAGAAACCAATAATATCAGTATCGCACAAAGGAATGCCCGTTTCTAATGTATATAATGGAATATGTTTTTTCTTAAGCAATAATTCATAATCAGGTTCAACAGCAAAAACACGCTCACAACGAATTCGTGTAAACGCATTTAAGCCATTATAAATAATTTTAACAGCCTGATTTGACATCGCAATTTCATATACATCAGGAAAAGCTATCACAAAAGTGATATCAACATCTGAATCTTTTTTTATACAAATCCCATATTCACCGCCAAGATATCGTACCGGATTTTGTACAGAATTTAACTCTCTTCCTATAAGTTCCAGTGGATTAATATGTCTCATACCCAAAATACCAAAGCTATATCATATTTCCGAGAAATCCAGTCTGCGCGAACGAATACTCATAACAATACCCACACAGATCATAGCTGTCCATAACGATGAACCGCCATACGACAAAAAAAGCAACGGAATACCTGTAATAGGCATCATGCCCATCACCATTCCAACGTTAACAAAGAAGTGAAAAAAGAACATAGCCAATATACCCGTCGCTATATATATACCAAATGTATCATTGGTATTTTTAATAATATATACAATACGCAATAAGATAGTCAGAAACAAAAGAAAAACAACAGTGCCACCAACAAACCCCCATTCTTCAGACATAATACTAAAAATGAAGTCTGTACTTTGCTGCGGCAGAAAACGATAATGACTTTGTGTTCCTTCCAGAAATCCCTGACCTAAAAGATTACCAGATCCAATAGCAATCTTGGACTGGATAATATTCCACCCAGCACCCAAAGGATCGCTATTCGGATCAATAAAAACAATAAGACGTTTTATTTGATAATCTTTTAAAACTTTACCAGCTGCAATTGATGCGGTCATTGAGAAAGTAGCAATACCAAAGATATATGATAACCAGTAATAATATCGTGTATTAAATAAGACTTTTCCAATCATACTGATAACAGTTACACATCCCAATGCAGCAATAATAATAAAACGCAGGCGCTGCTCTGTAAGAACACGCATAATAGGAATAGAATATTGAAGGATGTCCCTTTCCCAAACAGGTAAAACTGTTAAAATCACAGTAAAAAGACCAGCACTAAAAACCATTAATATGTAATGCAGCGGAATATTTGCCATAAACGCCATAAATAAAAAAATTGGTATATATACACTTGCTGTCCCTAAATCCGGTTGCAGTAAAATAAGTCCTAATGGGATGCATAAAATGCCCAATGCCAGTACAAACCGTTTACGTTCGGGCATTTCTCGTGAAGATTCAAGAAAATAAGCTAGATAAAAAATGTATATAATTTTACAAAATTCAGATGGCTGTATACCAAAAACTCCAATTCCTAACCAACTTCTAGCTCCATTCACATATTTGCCAAATATTCTAGTATAAAGAAGCACAATAATAAGAATTAAAAACAGTTGCGGAGCAAAACGTTTGATTCTACGGTAATCAAACACCGCAGATACAAACATTAAAATCGTACCTGTTGATCCAAAAATAATTTGTTTTACATATTCATTTGATACATTCACACCATCAGAATTAATACCTGATGAATAAATAGATGCAACACCAATTGCAACAAGTAAAACCACACAAAGCAGCAACAAGTAATCAAAATATTCAAAAAATCTAACTTTCATTATTCTTGTCGTCCAACAGGTTTTTTTAAATATTTAAATCCAAGCGTTTCAATCGCCTCATCATACGTTTGATTTGCAAAAATACCCTGTATTATGATATTCGTCGCATATGGTGCCCACCATTCCCACGGATTAACGGCTTCAACAAGAACACAAACAACAACAGCATCTTCCGGAGGTGCATCATACGGAGCATAGGCAACAAACCATGAATGCCATTGATTTTTATACTGACTAACTTCACCTGTTCCACTCTTTCCTGCTATTTGAACAGTATTATTGTGCATAGGATATTGTGCAGATCCATCAGTAATAGTGTAACGAAGATATTCCTGAATCGTATTCCATACAGATTCTTCAATATGCGACTCATGCAAGATCTCAGGCTCAATAGCAGTAATAACAGCATTTGATACAGGATCCCTGACTTCTTTCAATAAATGAGGTCGATAAATTTTCCCTTTATTTACAACCATTGCCATCATATTTGCAACATGAAGTGGCGTAACAAGAGTATACCCCTGCCCTATTGACATACTCATTGTATCTCCTCCAAGCCAACGTTCATGATATCGACGCTCTTTCCATTGTGGGGTCGGAACAAAACCTTCTGAGTGACTTGGAAGATCGATTTTCAAACTCTGTCCAAAGCCAAATTCTTTTGCATAAGAGGAAATAAGATTTACACCAAGATGATCCCGGCCAGTTGTCCAATAATAGACATTGCATGATTGAGCAAGACCATTTTTCATATCTAAATACCCATGACCGGGTACACCAATATGACACTTAAACGTCCGATCTCCATATTCAAGTAGACCAGAACACTCTATTTTTGCCTCCGGAGAAAAAGAACCTTCTGACAATAATGCAGTAGTCATTATCACTTTAAACGTGGATGCAGGTGGATATGTTGCGTTCACAACACGGTTTAACAAAGGATTATTCTGATCAGATGCAAGTTTTGAATAAGCCTGTGCAGATTCATCGGAACTAAAAATATTCTGGTCATAAAATGGATATGAGACCATCGCCAGAATTTCTCCAGTAGCCGGTTTCAATACAACTGCTGCACCAATACGAGGGCCAAGAGCTTCTTCAACAAGGCGCTGAATACGGCTGTCAACTGTTAATATAAGATTTTTTCCCATCTGCGGGGTCTTTACGACCGGCGGTTCAGCCAAATATCTACCACGAACATCTACCGTTCTTGATTCTGTTCCTGGTTGACCCTGAAGTAACGAGTCATATTGACGTTCTATACCGGTTTTTCCAACAATACTGTTATCAGAATATCCTTTATTATACATGAGCTTGAGCTCTTCCTTTGTGATATCGCCAACATAACCGACTATATGGGACATGGAACCTGTTTCAACATAATTCCTGATCGGCTTTGAACGCCATGAAACACCTGGCAAATCCGTAATATTTTCTGCAATGTTAGTAATGACTGTGAAAGGAACATTTGAACGAATTTCTACAGCAGAGAAAGATCTACGGATACTCACAGGTATTTTTTTATCAATAACAGCTTTATCTATGCCTAAAAAATCTGCAAGCTTCGCTGCAACTGTATCATAATGTCCCGGAGGAATTTCACCAGGAATCAGGTCGATCGCAAAGGAATCTGTATTTACAACCATTGGAATGGCTGCATTCCGGTCATAAATTTCACCCCGCTGCGCTGGTAATATCTTTACACGGCTGGCAAGAGACGCAGATTGACTACGATAGGCAGAACCTTCTAATACCTGCATTGAAAATAATTTAAGAAGATACAGCGTGAAAACAGTAATAATTATTACCACAATGATAAGCAGTTTCACATTTACTTCTGTAGAACCACCAGAACGAATCCACGACCTGTTAAATTCCATAATTAGTATTAGCTCTCCTCTTTTTTACTAGAAATAAATGGAGAGAATAGCCGCAAAAACCTAAACATAACCGGTGTTAACACTGTATTTAAAACTATCTCTAAAGCAAAAATACTTGATAAGATCGAAGGCATAGGCAACTGAATAGGAAAAAGGAAATTGATCAACAATAAGATAAAGGCCTTACATACGGTTGCAGCCAAACCAAGAAAAGCAGGAATCAAAAAACCATCCAAAACAAGGATATTTTTAAAACACCCAATGGCAAAACCAATTAATGTATTTACTAATGCATTAAACCCCAATGGCGATAAACTTAGAAGATCAGTCAGTAAACCACTGGTAAAACCCGTGACTTCCCCCGAAAGAGATCCGTTATTTATAGAAATAAATAAAAGAATAATTAATACAAAATCAGGCATAACTGGTAGAAAAAACAGATTCGATAATAACTGTGTTTCCAGTAAAATGAAAAAGAAACATATTAAAATAGAAATACAAAATTTCCTGATAATACTCATTGTTGCTCTCGTCTGTTTTCCATATCGATTACCAAAACTGTTTCCAATCTCGCAAAATCAATCGATGGCTGAAGCTCAATCTCAAGAGATGAATCATAATCAAGTACAGTTACCTTTGATATTGTGCCAATAGGAATATCACGTAAATAATTATCATTTTCTCCAGATGTCACCACAACATCTCCATATTGAAGCTCATCAGCAACACGCTTCTTTATGTAGCGTAAAATTAGAGGATTATCAGGAGAACCAGATCCCGTTACTAAACCAACATCTCTCGTATTCTGGATACGGGCAGAAATATTACACTGAAAATCATAAACTGGCATAATCATACTTGTTGAATATCCAACATTCACGATCTTTCCAACAAGAGCAACATTTCCGTTCTGTACAGCAATAACAGGCATATTTTTACGAACACCATCTTTTGTGCCTTTACTAATAGTCAGTGCAGAAAAGAGATTATTTGGATCACGACCAATGATATATGCTGGATAATTTTTATAATCAAATGTATCTGATATCCCTATCTGTTCCCTTAAACGCTCATTTTCTTTTCGAATTTCCGCATTATTACGCTGTAAATATTCATAATTACGCAATTGCTCAGTAAGTTTTTCATATTCTTCTCGAAGCACCGTCATTTCGTGAACTGCAGTTATTGTACGCGCCATCGATGAAGTAACGGTATATACACCTTCCTGAATACCAGAGACAACTGAAAACCCCATGCTCTTAAAATTAACAAGAAATCCGCCAGAAGAAAGAGCTAGCAAAATACCAGATATCAAAACAAGAAATAAAAAAACAATCAACGACGGATTTTGTTTTCTTTCACCATTCTTAAAAAAAGCCATGCAATTAATCGTTTAAACTATCATAAATACTACGATCAGATGACATATCACGGAATAACTCAAAAGCCTGCCCGGCACCAATCGCAACACATTCAAGAGGAGACTCTGCCAGAATAACCGGCACACCAGTCTCTTTTGAAATAAGTTTTGTAAGCCCCTTAAGAAGAGATCCTCCGCCCGTCATCACAATACCCCGTTCAATAATATCAGAAGCAAGCTCCGGTGGTGTTTTTCCAAGAGTCCGCTTAATTTCATCAACAATTTGACCAACTGTATCTTTCAAAGCTTCACGAACTTCAACAGAGTCTACAGATAAGCGTCGTGGCAACCCCGTGATAATATCAGTACCACGAATTTCCATCTTCTCAATTTCCTTCTCAGGAGAAGCATTTCCAATCTGAATTTTAAGGCGTTCTGCAGTTTCCTGACCGATTTTTAAATTATGAACACTCCCTACATGTTTAATAATAGCTTCATCAAATTCATCTCCACCAACACGTATTGCACTTGTAATAACCATGCCGCCTAAAGAAATAACAGAGACCTCTGTAGTTCCTCCGCCAATATCACAGACCATATGTCCGGCCGGTTCATTAATTGGAATTTGGGCCCCAATCGCAGCAGCACGTGATTCTTCCATCACTTCAACTTCTTTCGCACCCGCTTTTAATGCTGCTTCAATAACAGCACGTCTTTCAACTTCAGTAATACAACTTGGAATACCAATTTTCATTCTTGTTGATTTTACCAATTGATGGCGAGGAATGATTTTTGATAGAAAATACCGTATCATTTTTTCAGTACGATCAATATCAGCAATAACACCATCAGCCAAAGGCCTAATCGCGACAATATTCCCTGGGGTCTTCCACAGCATACGTTTTGCTTCTGCACCAACTGCAACAACCTTATTAGTACCACGTTCCACCGCTACGACAGAAGGTTCATTAATAACAATTCCTTTTCCGCGTACATAAATTAATGTATTACAAGTTCCCAGATCAACGCCAATATCTGTTGAAAATTTATCAAAAAGACCCATCTGTTCCTCCTAGAGACTGAACAAGTTATTTATTATCAGTTATTTTTTTCAGCGCATCTGGATGATCAACCTGAATGCGCAGCGCTTTGCGCCATTCAGCCCGCGCTTTTACTAAATCACCCTGTTTTTCATATATTACACCAAGACCGTAGTATGCGTCAGCAGAATTCGGATTTTTTTCAAGAATAAATTCGTATTCTGATTCAGCATCAGCATAATTTTCCTCATCAATATATATTTTAGCTAGTAAGTTTTTACTCTTCAGCAAAATAATATCATTCTTACTATCTTTTAACTTAAACAAATATGGTTTTGCCGCCGTAGCCTGTCCGTTACGGTAATATTGTTCAGCAATAGCAAGAAGAAGCATATCCGATTCACGAACTAATAAAGCATTAGTAAATGCTGTGAGACTTTCACCCCGCATATCTAATGACGCATAACTCAATCCAAGATATTCAGGAATATCATCCATAAGATAACCGCCTTCCTGTGCGGCATTCAAATATTTAATTACAAGATCTGCATAATAGTTATAGGATGATAACGTATTTTTATAAAAATACGCCTTTCCAAGCATATAGCAAATTTGCGGCTTTGTTTCATTAAGCGCTGTATATAATGCTATACGAAGACTGCTAATTGCATTATCAAGGTATAGTTGCGACTGAATTGTATCCGTCTGTGACACAGACAAATAAAATCCTGCATAGCCCTTATACACAAGAGCTGCATTATGAAAGGGATCTAAAGATAGAAGCATACTTGATAGCTCATAGACCTTCTGATAATCTTGCGCAAGCCAAGCATCATTTATTGATGATAAAGATACCTGTTTCTTAAGATGAGGTTTTACAAAATAAATAAAAGAAACAATAGAACCAGTGATAACAGCAATGAAAAGAAACAATACTAAAAAACGGAGAAATAAATGTTTTTTCCTTTTCACAACCATATTTTTCATACAACAATATATTTTACTAAAGAAGCAGAAGAGATAATAAGCCGGGTTCTGTTACTGTATAAATACAGTGTGACCATCTATCTGCCATATGGATATTTCCATACATGTAGCAGTCTACCCGTAACTGCGGAGAATCTCCGTATCGGAATACCAGTTACTACTTGACCTTGCTCCAAATGAGGCTTACCGTACCATAAACGTTACCATTTACGTGGTGGGCTCTTACCCCGCCGTTTCACCCTTACTGCACATTTATGTACAGCGGTTTACTTTCTGTTGTGCTATCTGTCACAGAGATACACCCTGTGCCCGGCCGTTAACCGGCATTTTTCCGAAGGAGCCCGGACTTTCCTCTCTGTAATTGCAAAATACATTATCAGAGCGGTCACATCTCTTCTGCGTATTTTATTTATTCGTCATACCCCATGTCTTTTACATCGTCCTGATCTTCATTTTGTTCTTCATCCTCAAACTCTTCATCCTCAAACTCTTCATCAAGATCAGAGAGGCTTCCTGTATCATCCATATGGAAATATTGCGTATCATCATCAGCCTCCTGATAATACAGGATGCGGCTGCAATACGGGCAAAAAACAATTTTTTCGCCAGAACGCACTTCATTCGCAAATTGCGCAGGCAAAACCATGTGACACCCATCACAAACATTACCTTTTACCGCAACAATACCTTTATTGTGCTTACTTTTAATGATACGCTCAAATTTAGAAATAATTTCTGGATCAATATCTTGTATTAAAGGCAGCGATTTTTCATTCAGCATATCAAGCTGTTGTTTAAAACCCTCAATTTCTGCACTCTGTTTCGCTTTTCCCGCATTCAGTTCTGCTTCTTGTGTAGTAAGCAGTGTCTCATGTTGCTGAAGGCGTTCCTGTAAATCCGCTAGATCGATTTCCTCTTTCTGTAAATCACGACGAAATTGCTGTTCTTTTTCTGTAGCTTCTTTTATCTTTCGGTCAAGGGTCTCGTATTCCCTGTGCGTCGTAATATTATCCATCTCACGTTCACAATTTTCACGGCTTGTTTCTGCATTTAACAATTCCGTTTTCAAAGACGCGACTTTTTCACGGCACATTTCATAGGTGGTGTTCAATTCAATGAATTCGCGTTTCATACGATCCAGAAGCTCCGCCTGCGCCGATAACTTTCCAGGAGAATTCTTTATTCGCTCTTCCAGTTCGTATTTCTCTGCAAGAATATCCTGCAACTCTTTCAATTTATTGAAAATATCTGTCATTACCATGAAAACCTCTCAATATATATACACGAATATGACTGCAATGTCTACACACAACATAAAATCACTATGTCACATATCAATAAAATCATGCAATCCCATAGCACGCCGAGGATGTCTGAGCCGGCGCAATGCTTTTGCTTCTATCTGCCTAATTCGCTCTCTGGTTACATTAAAACATAAGCCTACTTCTTCGAGCGTTAAAGAATAACCATCCTCAAGACCAAAACGCATTTTAAGAACTTCCTGTTCCCGAGGAGGAAGTGTCGCGAGCACAGCTTGAAGTTGTTCCTGCAATAAAGTATAAGCCGTTTGCATTGCGGGATTTTCTACTTCTTTATCTTCAATAAAATCCCCCAACAGAGAATCTTCTTCTTCTCCAATGGGTGTCTCAAGTGAAATAGGTTCTCGTGCAACATTCTTTACTTGTTTTACTCTTGTTACAGGCCAGCCAAGCTGCGTCGCTATTTCGTCATCAGTCGGTTCCCGTCCCAGACGCTGCATTAATTGCCTCGACTCTCTCACAACTTTGTTTATCTGCTCGATCATATGAACAGGAACACGAATTGTTCTTGCCTGATCAGAAATGCTTCTGGTTATAGCCTGACGAATCCACCATGTTGCATACGTTGAGAATTTATATCCTTTACGATATTCAAATTTTTCAACAGCCTTTATCAGACCTATATTTCCTTCCTGTACAAGATCGAAAAACTGCAAACCACGATTTGTATACTTTTTAGCAATGGAAACAACGAGTCGAAGATTTGCATTAATCAAGCGATTTTTTGCCCGATCCATCATACTCTGCCCGCGTCCAATTTCTTTTGCCATTGCTAAAATTTCAGTAACATCGTTTTCAAACTCATATTCAAGATGACGCAATTTTCGATCTATTTTCTGAATTTGTGTATACACATCACGAATTTCATCTGCTGGTATACCAAGTTCCTGTTCGAGCTTTTCACGTTCTGTTTTAACTGCCAGACGTTTTCCTAGCCCTCTTAAATCATTATTATAATCTACAAGGCGCAATTCTTTCGCCTTCTTTTCCTGTCTATGTTTAAATTCCGTAATACGATGAGTTGCATCAATAAAACGCGCAGAAAAACGTTCTATTTCTTCAGATTGAATATTTATTTTTTGAAGTTCCGGCAGTATTTTCTCTCTCAGCTTTACAAGTGCTTCATTTTCAAATATTCGTTGTGATGGATCACTTTCATACAGTTTTTTCTTAACCGCGACATACTGCTTCATTTCCGATAGCACAGGTTTCAAATGTTCACTGTAACATATCCTAAGCCGCCGTTTTTCTGCCATTTCTTCATTTATTTCTTTTCGAGGTTTTCCGCTTTCATGTGGATCAATACGGGAGAAAGCTTTCTGTGCGATAGCATAGAATTCTGGAATAATCATACCAGAATTTTTAATCACATCTTTGATAATATTTTCTCCATCTTCCATTTTTTTTGAAAGCTCAACCTCTTGGTCTGCTGTTAAAAGATTTTCTTTTCCAATTTCGCGTAAATACAAACGAATAGGATCATCTGTGCCAGAATCTTTATCACTATATATCAGACGCTTACGGTCATTTTCATCCGCCTTAGAAATTTCCTCTGCATCTTCATCGACAAGACCATCTGTATCTTCATCATCAACTTCTTCTGAATCTTCTTCCGGATCAATATCGTCTTCTAAAAGTTGGATATTCTGCTTAGCAAGCTCAATCAGAATTCCATCCATTTTATCAGATTGCTGAACATCAAGAGGAATAAATTCGCTTAACTCATCCCATCTCAGTAATTTCTTAGCACTGGCATATACAACCAGTTTTGCAACAGCAGATTCAAGTTCTTGATCTGTCATCACTCATTTCCTTTTGTTTATTCAATTCAGAATCAATACTCATTTTTTCAAGAACCATAGACTCCAGTTCTTCCTGTTCCGCCCGATCATGGGGAACACATTGCCGTATTTTATTAACTAACCTATCACGTCTGCGTACCAGACTGTTTCGCTTTATTAGCTGAATACAGTCTTCTATTGTTTTACGGCTGTTTTCACCATATTCACCAGACATTACTGCATCTGTAATAAGCCTGCTAACAGTTTCACTGCATTTAGCAAGGATACTACTGTACGATAAAGCTTCGGAACGATAACACTCTTCAAGGATAATGAACATATCCTTCGCCACAGAATCCTCAAAGTCATCTGAAGATAACGAAGATCGCATCAACGGATAGAAATCAAGATTTGCAATAACAGCTAAAAGGGATCGGATTTCTGCATTTAATTTGATTTTTTCTGTGAGTTCCGGCCTCTGTATATCCTGCTGCCGCGTTTCAATCCGCTTTTGTGCCGCATTGCGGTTACTAAAGTCTCTTCTGACAGCCTCCGGCTTCAAACTAAATGTCTGGCACAACAAATCCAGACTGGTTTCTTTCTGTATATCTGATTGTAATGAATCTATATAAGGAAAAAACGCAAGCGATGCTTTTGTTTTTCCTTCAGGTGTATCCACCCTATACATTTTACCTAAATCAGATAACAAATAGTCATTATCTAATATAGCATTTTTCACACAACTAGTCAAGTACTCAGATCCCAAATTCAACATAATTTCAGCCGGATCTTTTCCACCGGAAAAACGAATAACCTTCACTGTAAGACCAGCTTTACGGCATAGCAAAATTGCTTTCCATGTTGCACTGCGCCCAGCACCATCACTGTCAAATGACAAAAGAACTGTATCAGCAAACGGTTGTATCAGTTTAACCTGTTGCTCGGTTAATGCAGTACCCAGAGGCGCAACAGCATTTAAAATACCGCTTTGATGATAAGCAATAACATCCATATATCCTTCACAAAATATTACTGTTTTTTCAGTCCGTATTGCCTGTCTCGCAAAATTAAATGCGTATAAAGTTTCACCCTTTTTATACTGAACAAGATCTCCTGTATTAAGATATTTTGGTCCATCACCAGATAAAAGCCGTCCCCCAAATGCTATTACAGATCCATTTCGATCAAAAATAGGAAACAACAGTCTATCAGAAAAAAAAGCCGCCTGAGGATTTTTTTTTGAAAACAAACCCGAGTTATTTAAAAAATCATTGCTGTAATGTTTCTCATTAAGGAAGCGACGAAGCCAAAATCGTTCAGCAGGAGCGTAACCAAGTTTAAATTGCTGTATTGTCTGTTCTGAAATTCCTCTGTTTTTAACATAATCATATGCTTTTTTACCATTTTCAGTATTTGTAAGAAGAAAATGAAATGTCCCCGCAACCCGCGAATACAACTCTTTATATTGTTCTTTCAGACGACTTGCAGCTTCATCTGGAGAGACAGCTTCCCTTCCACCTTCATAGATAATTTTTATTCCCGCTTTATTGGCAAGCTCTTTTACAGCGTCAGCAAAAGAAAGTTTTTCCATTTCCATACAGAAAGAAATCACATTTCCTCCCTGTCCGCAGCCAAAACAGTGGTATATTTTTTTATCAGGAATTATATGAAACGACGGCGTTTTTTCAGTATGAAACGGACAGCATCCCCACCATTCAGAACCACGTCTCTCAAGACGGGTATACTCCCCAATCAAAGAGACAATATCAATTCTGTCAGTTACTTGCTTTATAGTCTCAAGTGATATTCTGCCAGCCATTAATTTCCTGCGGCCTTTTTAGTATACAGAATGCGACCTGTAGCCGTATGCTCATCAAAACTTGATGAGAAATGATGTCTGCCTTCAGCTTCATCAATAAGTCTGAAAAAATAATAATCGGTATCCGGGGTATCAAATACCGCGCGCAGCGCAACCATACCAGGATTTGAAATTGGTCCTGGAGGAAGCCCTGCCCATTTATATGTGTTATATGGACTAGGATCTTTCAAATCTTCATATGTAATGATTTCTGGGTGCGGCAGTTTTCTTATTTCAGTAATAATATATTCAACTGTTGCACAGGAATATAAACCAATATTTTCACTTATCCGGTTTTTAAATACACTGGCAATCAGCGGAGCTTCATCGGCCACACGATATTCTCGTTCAACAATAGAAGCCAATATTACAGAAGAAAACAAATCCTGTGCAGAAAGTCCTTTTGCCTGCTCAATTTCATTAATGTGTTTGAAAAAATTATCAGCCATCATTCTGATAAGCCGCTCTGGATCCATATCCGGCTCCAGAAAATATGTATCCGGAAAGAGATATCCCTCAAAACTCCCGGCGGGAATACCATATTCATTAAGCAGCTCCGGCCGTTTTGCTGCACCTATAAACTCAGCAGCAGACATCACATTCAATTGTTCAACAAGCTGCGCAATTTTTGAAACGGTAAGACCTTCCGGTACTATCAAAGTAATATATTCTTGTTTGCCTGATTCAAGCATTTCTCCAATTGCAGGAATTGTCATTGCCGGACTTATCTGATAAATACCAGCCTTTATAACTAACCCCTTATGGCGAGCATAGATATAAAATAAATCAGCACTTCTTATCAAATGCATTTTCTGCAAAAGCACTGAAACAGCCCTTGCAGACAGGCCTTCTTTTACCTCAACACGAACAACAGGCGCCTCTGGATTTCCTGATACAGGACTCGCAAGATACCATACCACACAAACGGCACAAAAAAGCAATATAAGTATCCCCAGAGACAATCTGATAATAAAACGGCATTTTTTCATATCAGACAGTAACCATCAAACCTTCAGCAGCAAGATGCACTGCGATATTTTTCTGAGATGCGATAATATATTTCCGCGCAGCTTCAAACATAGCATGGAGCTTTTTATCATTGTATGCTGGATCATGATGAAACAGATACACATTTTTTACTCCACGCCGGCCGGCAAAGTCAATTACGTTGCCAAAAGCAGAATGCCCCCAGTTCCGTTTCTGATCGGCCTCAAGTTCTGTATATTGCGCATCAAAAATCAGCATATCGGCACTAGTAAAAAAATCGTTTTCATCTCCTGTACAACACACATCCCCCTTTAGTTCTACATCAGTCGCGTAAACAAACTTTTTATTCTTTTCCTCAAAAGAATATGCAAAAGAACCTCCGGGGTGGAACATTTTCCGGCAAGAAACAATAACATTCCGTAATTCAAAGGTATCTCCATCATTAAGCGGATGAAATGTAATATTCTTTGTAAAACTGCCGTCAAAAGTAACGGGAAAATACGGTGATGACATCTGCCCAGAAAGTATATTATGAAGATCTGCCTGAGGACCATATATATGAATAATAGTATTAGGATTATATGCTGGAGCGAAAAAAGGCAACCCCTGTATATGATCCCAATGATAATGGGATAAAAACAAATGCCACTCAGAGACCGATTGCATACTGGGAGCCATTCCTAATTCACGCAGTCCAGTTCCGGCATCAAGAATAATATGAGAACCGCTGTCAGTGATTAGTTGAGTACATGCCGTATTGCCGCCGACAGTTCCATACAGCCAGTCAGGCAGCCGAGATAAAAAATATTGTCGAGCATCAGCATCAGCGATATCAGATGGAGTAATGCGCTGTACAATCGCGGCAATTTTAGACTGAACCTGCTGTGCTGTAAGCGGTGCGGAGAGCGAGCCTCTAACTCCCCAGAAAATGACCTGCATCAACAAAACTCCTTTAATGATGAGACACGATGTATTGGTTCATTCTTCTCATTAAGCAGAAGTTTCTGTTTAATTTCCGAAAAGGAATGCAGCCCACCCTTTCCGATTCCTGGACACTCCGCTCTTTCTGATTCCCATGTGCGTTTATTCACAAGAATATGATCCCAGAACGGGTACGTTGAACACTGGAGCGGACGTGCCTGATATACAGTACAGCCTTTATTCCAAAAGATACAATCATAGTCAGTTTTTTCAAGGAGACACAAAACTTCTGTGTTATCATAGTATGGAACCCATCGGCAATATTGCTTAATAAAAGCCGATTCATTCATATTAAAATATCGACAAAGATTACTCAAATCTGCCGTTGACAAATAAACAAATCCCGGCTCATGCCGGCAGCAATGCGAACATTGCTGACACTCAAAATGCAGACCATCTGCGTAAAAAATCTCGGACATAGGACACACCAGATATAAAAAAAGGGTGCTAAACGCATATGCATTAGCACCCTTTGGGGAGAGAAGGATTCGAACCTTCGAAGGCGGAGCCAACAGATTTACAGTCTGCCCCCTTTGACCGCTCGGGAACCTCCCCATACGATAGCCAACTCAGGGATTCGAACCCTGGACCCCGAGATTACAAATCACGTGCTCTGGCCAGCTGAGCTAAATTGGCGTTAATCAGTACGTTGATGATAATAGCGCATATCAAAAAAAAGGTCAAGTAGTTTCAGAAAAAAAATTATTTCCCTGAAAGGCAACTTTATTCCATCTGTTTTTTCTCACCACCTTTCAGACTGTTTTCAGAAGCATAATAGTGCAACCTAGTACAAAAACAATCTATTTTTTATCTGAAAAAAGATTATTTTCTGATTAAATATAGTCTATTTTTAAATCAAAATTACATTAAAAATGAACTAAAGATAGATTATTTTCCGTTCATTTTTAATTTAAAAACGGATCAAAAATAAATTATTTTTTTTCAAAAAATAATTTATAAACAGACTTTTTGATATATTACTTTTTTTACCAACTTTTACAGCCATATATAACTACAGTCTTTATGGCTTGCACTATCTGTTTTGCTGAAGCGCATCCTGCCGTTTTTCTATTTCATTACGAAAATGATCAATTGTTTCCATATTATTTTTAATTGATGGTTCTTCAGCGCTGATTGATAATTGGTTCTGAGCACGAAATAATTCATACACCTGCATACCTAGTCTTGCAAATTCCTGTTTTGTTTTTGATTCAAGTTGGTGCAGTTCTATCCGGGTCACACTTTTATCTCCAAAATCCTGTATTGCTGCTCCAGCTTTTGAAAACATATCCTTGGACACATCAATTCCTTTATCCAGATATACTTTCATTTGATCAAAAAAATCCATCTTGTACCTCCTATTGAGTAACTTATAATAAGTTTACAGTTTAACTCCTTTAAAAGAGTTATAGATATTCTATTGATTAGAAAAAGGAACAAAATGACATTTGGTTACATTAGAGTAAGTACTGAAAAACAAACACTTGCAAATCAAAAACTGGAAATCAGAAAACACTGCAAAAAACACCGTATCCATATTGACCAATGGATTGAAGAGACTGTCAGCGGCACACGATCTCCTGATAAAAGGAAATTAGGAGAACTTATCAATATTTGCAAAAGCGGCGACACTATCATCTGTACTGAAATATCCCGACTGGGACGCAGTTTAGTTATGATTTTCTCAATTCTGGAAAAACTGATGGATAAAGGCGTAAAAGTTATCACAATTAAAGATGAATTTGTGTTGGGGGATGATATTCAATCTAAAGTCCTTGCTTTTGCATTTGGTATTAGTGCCGAAATTGAACGGAAGTTGATTTCAGACCGTACCAAACAGGGCATAGCGCGTGCGAGACTTGAAGGTAAACAAATTGGAAGAATGGCAGGGCAAAAACCAACAAAATATAAACTTTCCGGAAAAGATAATTACATAAAACGACGGCTAAACGCAGGTGTAAGCAAAATGCGTATTTCTCGGGAATTAGGAGTAACCTGGCTGACGCTTGATAACTATATAAAACGGAATCATCTTATGCCTCGTAATAGCCGACCAGGAATTCGATGATCATCTCTAACGCTCATTTTTTCTGAAGCGCAACTATTGTTAGATCGTCATATTGAGGTTCTTCTTTTATGCCGCAATATACAACATAGTTATCTGATTCATCTTGTGTTTCACTGCGGGTACAATACTCCGCATATTGTGTAAAATGTTCCCGCAGAAACATATCAATTTTTTTATCGGTATGAATTACATCAAGGGATGTTGTATGAGATGTTTTATACATACGGAATATTTTTTCAACAGAGACGAGAGCCAAGACTGCATCTTCAGGAGTACCTGAACAACTTGAAAAATCAAACAGTAATCCATCAAAACCGGACGCATCATGATCCTTTTTCAGTAAATAAACCGAACGCGCAAACACAGCTTCAATAATATCACTGACACGCAGGGCAGAAAAATCTTCACTTGAATAATGTGCATACTGCTTCTCAAATCTTTGTGTATTTTCTCCCATGTACTCGACAGTGTTTCCTTCACTGTTTCTAAAAAATCTTTTTGCTTCTTCAATACCGTCAGTATACAAAAACATAACATCGCCTTTATGTAATTGTATAGAAGCAACCTTAAAACCGCCGTTTGCAGAAATTAACTCAGAAGAGAAAACACCTGCCGCAGCGGTTTCAGGAAGCGTAATAATCCGGTATTTTTTCTCTGCCGAATCATAAAGATGAATTTGATTATCTCCTGCATTGCAGAAATGTAGTTTTCCAGAAAAAGAATCAAACAGACATAACGTAAACGCAGCGAAACGGCCAGTAAACCCATGTGATTCTATCTGATCATTTATTCGGGATACCAGCTGCACAATATCCTGGATACTTGAATCTGAGTATTTCCAATTTGCAAAGAATGTTTGAAACAAAGCAGCAACTTCAACCATAATCAGTGCAGCAGGAACTCCTTTGCCCGCTACATCACATTTGATAATGGCATACCAGCGGTCATCAAGCTTTTTTGCATCAAAGTAGTCTCCTGAAACCCCCTGAGCACCTTCATAATACCCAAAGATATCTGCATTGTTATCCGACAGGTGTCCTGTTGAGAGTTTTCTGCCTTTTTGATCCGTTTCAAGCGGAATAAACATTTTCTGAACTTCTTTACCTACTGTCAGTTCTTTGGCCGCAGCCGCTGCTTTTATCAACCCGTGAGTCATCTCATTTACGGTATCACCAAGCAACCCTATTTCATCTTTCGACCTGATTTGGATATCTTTTCCTTCTAGTTCTTCCTTATCCGGTGTATCTCGAATCATAGCTACATGCGCCGCGAGATATCTGATGGGACGTACAATGATAGACGCTAATATAAGAGAACCGGTTAATCCCATTGCAATAGCAGCAAACGCGATGATTGAAACAATAAATATGATATTCTTTCTGGCCTGTGTTACTGATTGGATAAGCTCTTCTGTTGAAATCTCAACAAGAACTAGCCCTTGCACATATGACTTCGATGCTCCCTGACGATATAATACAGGACGGTAAAATAAATACCTCGTATTGTGATAATCCAGTTTATCAGTTGAGAACTGCGGTATAGAACCATCACCTCGTAAAGATTGTTCTTCCAGTATGGCGGTAAGTTTTTCGTTCAATTGAATCGTAATTGTCTGAATTTCACCAAATCGCCTGACAGACTCTGCATCTTCATTTAAAGCAAGAGAGACACCTTCGGCATTGAGCGCAACAATATTTTCGGTTATATCTTCTACTAATGCAGCTGTTTGTACATCAAGTTGTTCGCAGATTTTTGCAATAGTATCAACAGCCTCATTTGATAATACAGATTCACCTAAAATAAGCTGCTCACCAGCTATTTTTGAACCGATATTTGTGTCATTTGTTGCCCATACATATTGAATGCCACTTTTATCAGGAGAAAGCGATCGCCCCAAAATAGTAGCATATTGCGCTTCTTTAAACTGAATAACCTGCTGCGGCAGAAAACCCAGTTCCAGCGCGTTTTTTGTTGGCATATATGCCCGTACACCTGATGACAAACTGTTGAGCATAACAGAAATACGGTCACTTAGACCTTCCGCAAGTGTTCTTTCCTGAGTTCTCAGCATAAATATTCCCAAAGGCACTGATAGCAGAATAATGATGAGAACTACCAAAAAGACAGTAAATGCAACCAGTTTATATTTCAAACTGATTCCTTTTTGCATAAATTGATATGTGGATTGCTTGGTAAAAAGCATAGAATCTCCCGTAAGCAGCGCCTGCATTTCATGTTTAATCAGAAATCCCTGCTGTACCACAGCAATGATTCTCTTTATTGAAAAACTTACTATTATGATGGTAAATATAATTATAACACATAAAAGCAGCGTTTCTGCATAGATAAATTTACCCGGCACGAACAGTTCCATAATTTCCCACCTGGAAAGTTGTATCTGTAAAATATATTCCCCGATCAATATGAAATACATCAGATAAAATCAATTTGGCGGCACAGCTGAATCATTGTCGATCGAGGATGAAAAAACACAGCAATATGAAATAGATCTACTGTACACCCAAGGCTCTGCATCGTTATGCAGAAGAATATCGAGAACCGCGCGGTCTGTTTTGCACATTCTATTGAATACTGACAATTCTTTTAAACACGACCACGAAAATGCTCGCAGAAATACAAACAATTCTAAAACTACAAAGAACAATTATACAGTTCAGATACTTGATATTGTATCAATTGATACTACGTTAAATTAACATATATATCAAGTTGGTACTATTTTTTTCGGCTAAATACTCGATAATTTATCCATGGAAAGAGAGTATCCTGCTTCTCATAACGGATAAGCCACTCCGTACTGATAGAATTAGCACCAAGAGAATCATATATAGTTGTAAACGCAATCAGTCTGTCTTTCACAAGTTCTTCAGCATACTCAATACAATTCTGTTCGTATATCATCTGTGGCCATGAACTTGATTGAGCAAGCAATACTTCTTTTGCGGCAAGATTAAGAATACGAGCTTTTAATCCGGTACTATCAGAGAAACGTCCTGCTAAATCAATCATACGTTCACTCGCCTTACGTGTGTAACGTAAAATCCAATTATTTGTAGCATACACAAGATTTTCTCCATATCCTACCCTAGGCGATGCCGACATACAAGGCTGGACAGTCTGAAGACAAGTATTTTTCTGACAGTGTTCAGAACCTATATCAAATGAAATGGCATATTCCGGAGCAAGACGGAATAATTGTTCAATCCAGTCTATTCCCTCATACCACTCTTTTCCAAAAAATTCGACATCATAAGCGCAGACAAGAGAAAGTGTTTTTTCAGGCTGATATATACTTGCTTGAGTTAATTTCTGAGATTGCCGTTCCAAAAAATCCCGCGCATCACAACGTACTTGGTTCTCAGCAGCAACATAATCGTAAACACCCGAATTTCCATTCTCTTGTGCATTATATGAAAAACCAGAAGCAATCCTACTCTCTCCTTCTTGAATAAAACCTGCAAGATTTGCGGTATTTTCATGAAATGAAACATCCTGTGATTCCGCACGATAAACTGAATTGCCTGAATAGCCCGAAGAACCAATCAGCATTGATGGTTCAGTACGATCGCCGGCATATAGAACAAACGAATTGGAACACCTAACTGGTGCAAATATTCCTTCGTCAGGTGTCGGATTTCCACATAAAATCCCTTGAGCATCTAGTATACTGTATTTTAGTCCAAAAGATTTAAGATTCTTTTCCAAACCCTCAGTATACCCCATATGAGGAAGCCAAAAACCAGATGGCAATGTTCCAAAATAATGTCGGTGAGAAATAAGACCAACTTCTATCTGCGCATTAATTACTTCTGTTAAGTCAATATAATGCGGAAGAAAAACCGGCGTAGCTGTGGTACCCAGTAATTCAATATACCCGGCAGCAGCAAGCCGTTTAAACTCATTTAAAAGATTCTGACCAAATTCATTAATAAAAAGACTCTTGACTCTTTGTAGTTTTTCAAAATAAATCTCTGCAAGTTTCTTTTCTGAACCTGTATGACGACTGATTTCAGACTCACCCAACTGTAGTAGTTTTTCCAGATATTGAATATAACCACTACGAATGATTTCATCATCAAGCATCGCACAAAGTGATGGAGATAGGACCATCATAAAAGAAAACGGAATTCCATCCTTTTCAAGTCGGCGACACATATCTAGTAACGGTATATATGTACGAGTAAGCAAACCATACAGTTTTAAATAAAATCTACTATAATCATGATGACTCTGAACCTGGTGAGGAACAAATTCTTCATGACCAATAAACGTAAGGATGATTGATTTCTTAGACATGGTACCCCTCAGGAAAAAGACTGTCTGTATTCTTCATATTGGCATTTTAATATTTGAGGCAGTCCTGATAATTCAAGTATTGGAGATACAGTCCTGACTCTGGCAGAAGAATCAATATCAGGAAGAATTTTAGGCAGTATGACACGTCGTGAAACAGCAAACGTTTGATACAGCTTAGTATCGGTTTCATTACTTACAACAAGATCAAAACGCAACACATTAGGTCCAGGTTTTATAAAAACATATTGATCACGATCCTCTGCAGAAATGGATATATCAAATATCTCATTTGGATCAGGACTTTCTTCATCCAAAAACCGAAGTACGCGTATATATAAATTTCCCTTTTCAGCAGCTTCAACCACTGTTTTTAAATCAATTTCACGTATATCCCAAAAAACATAAACCCACGCAGGATTACGAATAATAACAGAAATCTGCGTTTCATTATAAGAAGGCGGCAACGCTGTCGGTTCTGATATTGATATCTCAGTTGTTTGAATATCATCTGATAATTCATTACGTTCCGATTCTAATTCTTCCAGCAGCTCACCTATTATAAAACGCCTGTTCAAATCCGGTGGTATATCTATACCATACTGTTCCGCTAATTCAAACAGCTGAGCCGATGTTAGCGATTCCAAATATGGACGAGAAAGCATATTATTATCCATAACTTGAGGTATCATCTAAAAAAAAAGTATTTTAGTCAAGTACGGTATTTTTCGACTCAAGGCAATACACTCCACACCATTTTATACAATAAGAAAACACGTACCGTATGAAACATCTGTAAGTACTTAACTTGATTAGATAATACCACATCAGTTTTTTTAACCGAAAATCATTTTGATAGCTTCTTCCATGTGAGGCGGATATGGTATCGTAAATACATGAACTTTTCCACTTATTGGCACACTTAATGATACAGAAGCAAGCAGTAATTTACGTATACCAAAAACTTGGCGAAGCATTTTATTCACTTTAAAATCACCGTATTTATCATCCGCTATAATTGGACATTTTCGCTGCGCAAGGTGAATACGAATTTGATGCATTCTCCCTGTTTCAAGTTCTAAGCGAATCATACTAATCCTAGTTTCTACTCCATTTAAATCCACAGCAGCTGTTTGTTCAACTCTATAATGGGTAGTCGCATTTTGTATTCTTCCCCGATGATGTATCTGTTCTGCAATCATGCCAACGGATCTTTCTGATAGTGATCCGACACAGAGCGCAATGTATTCTTTTGAAACACAATCAGAAACCAACAGGGAACTCCAGTATGCCGCAGCTTTAGAACTTTTCGCAACAACAAGAATACCGGCTGTATCTTTATCAAGTCGGTGCACAGGAAAAACTTTATAACCTAACTGCTCTTGCAGTATATTATCAAGAGAATGAGTAATTTCAGCCCCCCCTTGTACAGCAAGACCAGCTTTTTTATTTACTATTACTATATCTTTATCTTCATATAATATTGGAATTGGGATCATAGACAAAAAAGTAACAGTCAAGCTCTTATCTGTCAAGCAAAGACACCGATAGTATTATAACTAGAAGATATGGAGGCAAACAGTGCAGCATAATGGTTTACGACTTTTTTTTACAGTATGCCTGTTTACAGCAGTGCATAGCCTGTTTGCGGAAATAATTAGTTCCCAAAATTATCAGTTTGCAATAGATTTACCTGAAGGATTTGTACTATCAGATACTGACGGAAATGGAACTGCATATGAATTCACCCATTCTGTGTTACCAATCCAGACCGCTGTTCGTCTATATGAAAGTTCCCGATACGCATCTGCATATTCCGCTTTATCTGATTCATTGCACAAGTTGTCTGGTACAGGAGAACTTTCAAATTTCAACTGGCGAAACACCCAGTCATCAATAGCGCAATTTACAATGGAACCATTCCCGCCACAGCGGCAATACGGCTGGGGACTGGCAATCCCCATTCCTGCAGTAAACAGCATTCTCGTTATTCTTGCCTATACTCCTGAGAATATTGGTGATTCACTTGATCCGATACTGTTATCAATTCTTGATTCCGTATATACAGACCGAGGAAGCTACTTCACAGCAGGTCCTGTCACTTCATTTGCATTCCCTGCCACAGAGTCTCAATCTGTAGATTTACGTATTTATGATGATACTGTTATTCAAACTCAGATTCAGAAAGATGATGCTGAAGCAAATAAATTTGTAATTGAACGAGAGTTCAGCATTCTTCAGACATTTTTTACTATAAAAGAATTATCCCCCTATCTTATGGAGTCGTATAAACGATACTATCGCTTAATTTTCAGAGATGGATATGACCGACTTAAACAGGCTTCATTTGATATATATAATCACCTAAACGAAACCCTAAACACAGACGGTATCACAATAGAACAAGAAAGAGAACAACAGATACTTACCATACTACTTGATTGGGTTCAGAATATGCAGTATGGTCGCGATTTAAGCGGCAGCGACTTTACACCTCTTCCGCTTGTTCTTCAAGGGCAGAAATCTGATTGTGATGGTCGAGTAATGCTACTCGCAGTACTTTTGACACATATGAATTTTAAAACAGCCTTATTTGTATCACCTGAAAAAGGTCACGCCATACTTGGCGTCGCTTGTGATTTACCAGGTTTTAAATTCTCTGTTGATGGCATTGAATATCTTATGTGTGAAACTATTGAAAATGTAACACCAGGCTTAATACCCCAAAACATGAGCGATCCTAACGTATGGCTCGTTGTACCGTTTTAGAAAATATTAATAAAATAACCAATATATTTTATACACTCTACAGAACTGTTTAGAATATTTACTGCAGAGTGTATAAATATTAAGCATTGATCAGTAAATCATATGCAGCAGCAGGCTCTTTGACTACCAACAAGGCGTCATGAAGTTCCTTATTCTTTAATTTAGCACTAAAATAGGATAACGTCTGCAAATAATATGAATGCTGATTATAAGCTGCAGCAATCATAAACAACATACGAACAGGCGTATCATCGATTGTTTGAAAATCAATAATGTCTGTTTTACTGATTCCAACAGACATAACCAAATCTGTTACAGATGACAATCTTACATGAGGGATAGCAATTCCTCGCCCAATTGCGGTAGACATCAGTTCTTCTCTTTTAAGAATTTCTACAGCAAGTTCCTGACCATTTTTAACCTGCGGAGCTGTGCTTAAATTCGCAGCAAGCTCTAATAAAGCATCCCGTTTTGTAGCATGATTCAGAAAAATAATCCTGTCCGGCGAAAGAATATTTTTAATTTGCACAACAGTTGCAACAGTATTCTGTCGCGCACCAGAAGAAAGCCTGTCATTTACCCATTTTTCGATTTCAGACTTTTTGAACCGCCATACAGTTCCAATTTTACCTGATGGAATTTCACCCTTCTGAGCCCAATCATATACAGTCCGCTCGGAAACCCGCAGATATTTTGCAACTTCTTCTATAGTTAAAATGTCATCGTCCACATTGCACCTCTTTCAATATATTTCAATATAATGAATACATATTATTGCTAATATATTGCAATGTTTTCATAATTCTGTCAAGTATTAGACATAATTTCTAGTTTCTGTTTATTAATCTCCTATATTTGCAAGTTCATGAAGTGAATCATAAGGATAGAGTTTGGAAACAGTTGTCTCAACGGAAGATTCAGCTGTATTACCAAAAAATACAGGCGTGTTACCGCTGGCAAATTCGCTTATAACTTGACGACATGCACCACAAGGACCTACAGGGTATTTTGCTGCAGGTGTGGCAATAGCAATAGCACATATTTTTTTATATCCAGCAGAAACAGCAGAAAAAATAGCCGTTCGTTCTGCACAATTAGAAAGTCCATACGATCGGTTCTCAATATTAGCACCTGTAAAAATTGTACCATCTTCTGTGAGAACCGCTGCCCCAACGGGGAAATGAGAATATGGAGAATAAGAGTGTTCAGATGCTTGAAGCGCCTGATAATATAATGATAGAAGTGCACTTCTTTCCATAATCTAAAGCTCCTTCAGAAACAATTTGACCTAGATATTCTTTTACTGTATTATAGCACATAATAACATGAAAATGAAACAAAAAATACGGCCATCAAGACTTGTTGTCTGTGTTATATTATTATTTATTGTATATTTTTTTCTGTCATTTCGTCCGTTAGGATCAGAGTTACAAATCATTCCTGATTGGACAATAAATATTACTTCTCGAGCCACGTATAAACCAATCGATAATATGCCGGATAACTGTATCCCGTTTAAATTAGGGCAAAATATGGGATATATTTCGCCAGATGGATTTATTTATAACATGACCAGTTTTCCATTTAAAGCTTCAATATCGGCAGAATATTATACAAGTTACACTTCCGATGCTTCTGAAATACCCTTTTATACAGCTGACGGAACTAAACAGGGCATCATTAATGGAACAGGATTTCCATATTTTGTTAATGATGCAATCTACTTATTTCCACCAGGAGGAAATGCTGTTGCTGAATATAATCAAGATGGCAGTATCCGCTGGCAATATGATGGAATTACACCAATTCTTGCTTTTTCAGCCACTGATTCAGGCTGTATTGTAGGTTTTGCAGACGGAACAATTGTTGCAATTGATCACAATGGAAAGCAAATTGCAAATTTTGAACCCGGTGGCAGTGATTATAGTATTATTCTTGGAGCAGATATTTCAAACTCAGGCGAATATCTCGCTTGTGTATCAGGCATTCAACGTCAAAGATTTGTGCTAACCAAACAAATTGGCGCAATCTCAAAAGTTATCTTTCATGAATTTCTTCCTGAGGATCAATATACTCCTGTATTTGTTAAGTTCTCACAAGATGAAAACATGGTTTATTTTAATTATCATAATGGCCTTGGTATTGTTTCTTGTGCAACAGGTTCAAGTTTTCATTTACCAATAAGCGGACAGGTATTAAATATTGTAGAATTTACAGATCAGGATATTATTTTTGTTCTCTCTGTTGAAAATTCGCAATATCATGTATATTTGATAGAAAAAGAAGCTAACCTGCTTGGAAATTTCACGTTTACAGCGAATACGGCGTTTATTGCAGGAGACAGCAGAAATCTATATATCGGCCATGATGATACTATTTCACGGCTGATCATCCAAAGACAATAAGGAATTTATGAAGTATTTAGTGTGTTTTTTTACTATTGTTTCATGGTGTTTTTTCACAGCAACTGCATTTGATTGGCCACAACAGACGAATGATAAATCTCCGTTATTTGCGTCTTTTGGACAACAAATTGGTAATACTATCAATACGGCCCTTATATTTTCAGAGCCGGCAGAAATAAATGCAATTGGTGATGGTCAGGTATTAGCTGTTGTTAATGAGACCAGCAGAGGTTCTAATTGGTTTCCCTCCGCGCTGGGTAATATGGTATTAGTTATTCATCCTGATAAGATGCTTTCTGTTTATGGCAATCTTGATACAATTTCGATAAATAATAGTATTTCTGTTTCCACTAATACCCAATTAGGCAATTCAGGAACATCTGGCTGGCAAAGTGGCAAAAACTCACTTATATTACAGGTTATTGATTTAGAACAAAATCGAATAATTAATCCAGCAATTCTTCTTTCACGTATTGAGCAGCAGCAAAAACGAATCGTACCGGGTCCTATTTATCTTATTAATAAAGAAGGACAAGAATATGAACTGGGAACAGTCAAAACAATTGCCGCAGATACATATAAAGTATATCGCCAGATAGAAAATGATACAATGCCATATTCAACAACATTGACAGTAAATGGTGCAATTGCAGAATCTATTACTTATGATTCAGCTTCAGCTGATCGTGGTTCTATTACAATTTCCGGCAAAGATTTTTACACTGCTCACAAATTATATCCGCTAATAGATAGACAATTTATTGGAGAAATCGCGCTTACAAGAGGTCGCAATGTCTTATCAGCAACAACAAGTAATATTGCAGGAATAGAAGCTACCATTACATATACATTGCAGGTATGGTAGATTGTTTAAGAAATATACAGAAGTAAGAAACTTCTTCACAGTTATTATCATATCTCTTTTTTTAACGGCAATTCTTATTGCATCACTGTTGTTTCTTTTTATGCAGAGCAAAGCAAGATTGTCATTTCCGCAGCAAATAGACAGTATACATACTGATTTTGTGTTTTGCAGTTTTACTATCATTGATAAACGAGATCTACTTCTAACAATCCGTATTGATTTTCATAGTCCATATAAAAAAAATGTTGCTGAACGAACTGTAATTTTACAGGGAAGAGAATTATTTTTTACATTTTCTGTTCTGAGTGTGCAGGGAGCAAACCAGCGTCTTATTTTTCCAATAAATATATATTCAGATATCGTTCCAGAATCAAACGCTATTTCTCTCTGTTCTGCATATATGGATACAGATGGTTATCCGCTTATTTATACAGGTAAACCTTTTTCAAGCATATCTTCTCAGGAAACATTACGACAATTATTTCATTCCGTTCAGAATCAAACAAGTTTATTCATTGAAAACAAGACAATTGGTGTACGAAAATTTACTGTGAATACATCATATGACTGGATCTATAATATGCAGACACATACAATGCAAATTCTGCAAAAATGAAATAATAATATAACATCTCGTTGCTGTATTTTATAAGAAAGGTGCCCCATATATAGGGCACCTTTCTTATTTATCACTCCCCGTACAGATGTTCAAATTCATGCATCTTGGCCATAGCTCTTTCTTTACAGCCTCCGCACCCTGTCCCAATTTTAGTACGGGCCTGCAACTGTTCCCAGGTTCGATCACCTGCTTTATACGCTTCTTCAAGATCTTTATCTGTTACATTTAAACAAGTGCATATCACCTCATGCTGTTCCTGACCTGCTAAAGATGGCCGTCCCTGTTTCTCAAGATAATCATCAATCGCAGCACGCAACGCCTTATCACCCAATACAGAACAGTGAATCTTCTGCGCTGGTAACCCCCCAAGTTTTGACACAATATCCTGCGGACGAAGCTTGTATGCATCTTCAATCTTCATACCTTTTATAGCTTCTGATAAAATAGACGTAGAGGCAATCGCACTCGCACAACCATATGTTTTCCATCTAACATCGGTAATTACATCATCTGTAATACGAAGTAAGATCAGCATTTGATCACCACATTTAATATTTCCTACAATTCCCCGTGCGTCATGGGGCCATGATTCTTCTTTATCCATAAGAACATTTTTAGGGTTCATAAAGTGTTCTTTCACTGTATCTGAGTATAACCAGTCTTCCATAAATATTTTCCTTTTAATCACAATTATACAATTACTGAGCTGTAACTGTCGACATCTTCCGCAGATTTTCTATAACAGGTGGAAATTTCTCAAGAATATAATCAATATCTGATTCTGTAGTATATTTCCCTAAACTAAATCTGATAGAACCATGAGCAAGTTCCGGACCTAACCCTATCGCCATAAGAACATGAGACGGTTCCAGACTGCCAGATGCGCACGCAGAACCAGTTGAGACATCAACACCAAGCAAATCAAGATGAAGCAAAATCGCTTCTCCTTCAGCTCCAGGAAACGATACATCAAGCGTATTCGGCAGAACATGTTGAGGATGCCCATTGATACGGATATTGGGAATACGCTGAAGTAAACCATCCCGCAACCGATTCCGTAACACACGTGTATGAGATTCATATTCTGACAATTCCGCATATGCACGTTCTGCAGCAAACCCATATCCTGCAATTGCAGGACCATTGTATGTTCCAGCTCTATATCCATGTTCCTGATGCCCCCCCCTTACAAGAGGTTCAATCGGACATCCTTTTTTGACAAATAACGCCCCGACACCTTTGGGACCATATATTTTATGTCCGGAAAATGTCGCATAATCGACATTCCAATCAGTTAAATCAACAGGTATTTTTCCGGCTGCTTGTACCGCATCTGTATGAAATAACGCACCAACCTCATGTGCACGGCGACAAAGAGATTTTATATCCTGTATTGTACCAATTTCATTATTTGCTGCCATTACAGAGACAAGTAACGGATTTTTTGTCAAAGATTCTTCAAATGCATCATTTTTAACTATACCATATTCATCAACAGGCAAATAAATAATTTCAAGACCAAACACAGCAGCAAGCCGTTTTGATGATTCAAGAACACACGGATGCTCAATCTGTGTAGTTACAATAACAGAACGTCCACGTTTTTTAGATAATTCAGCCATTGTATTAAACACAGTATTATTTGATTCAGATCCTCCTGAAGTAAAAATAATTTCCTCAGGTCTCACATTAACAAGCGTTGCAACCTGTACACGAGCTTTTTCTATGTCCTTTGCAACAGCTCTGCCATCTTCGTGCAGACTTGAACCATTAGCATACCTGTCCAGTTCTTTTATATAAAAGTCCCGAACCTCCGGTGAAAGCGGAGTGGTTGCATTGTAATCGAGATAAATTCGTTTACTCATAAATTCCACGGGTAATAACCCCGCCTCCTAATATTATTTTATCAAAATATACTACAGCAGACTGGCCAGGGGCAACTGCTCTCTGCATTTTTTCAAATGTTATTCTCCATATAGAATTAGACAAACCGGTATTTTTTGAAACAGGCTCTATCAAAGCATCTGAAGGCGGTGAAGCCAAGCGTATTTTCACCTGCGCGCGAAACGGTCCTTCTGGTACAAAATTACCTGCCCAAACCCAGTTATCTGCTTCAAGAACACGACAAAGCAGACCATCATTATCAGAAAGTTCAATCTGATTTTTTTGAGCATCTATTGAACGTACATACAAAGGATAACCTGCACTGATACCAAGTCCTCGCCGCTGTCCCACAGTATAATACTGTATACCACGGTGTTTTCCGAGAACCTTACCCTCCATTGATACAAAATTACCTGTTTGAGCTGGTATATCAGCAAAAACAGCATCAAAACATTCCTGCGGAATAAAATCCTGACTTTCCTTCTGCGAGGCAGCAGCGAGACCGTATTCCTTGGCAAGTTGATAAACTTCCTTTTTTGTCATACCAGAAAATACAAAACGAACCTTTTCAAGTATGTCCTGAGGAATACGGTACAGAAAATAAGTTTGATCTTTTCCCTGATCTGCGGCACAACCGATCATAACAGGACGTTCATTATCATTGCCTTTCTGCATCCTTTTATTATCAGATAAAACAGTTATTTCACGATATAAATTTTCTATAGATTCTACAGGACGCACAAGTCGTGCATAATGCCCAGTACAAAAATAGTCAAATGAAATATTTTGTTTCCGGGCATATTCAAGAAGTGCACCAAATTTAACAAAAACATTACATTGTATACACGGGTTAGGAGTTCTTCCGCTGCGATATTCCTGTTTGAAATAATCAAGAACCTGTTCACGATACTCATTCTGTACATCTATAACATGGTATTCAATACCATGCTCCGTACAAAATTGACGGCATTGTGCTATTGCGTTAACTTCATCAGGTCCATAGCAACCGCCTGTTCCCTGCTCCAGTCCGAATCTGCTGCCGCCATCCCATTTAGCCATAGTTAAGCCAATAACAGTACAACCACGCTTCTTCAGCAATAAAGCAGCAAGCGTTGAGTCTACCCCGCCCGACATACCAATCGCGACAACTGATCCAGCCGGAGGTAATCCAATATCTTCAAACTGCATATAGGTACTATATCGCAGATTACCTGTTTATGCAAATCAAACAAAAGCCTGAATAACGAAAGATTTGAAATATGTATCTTCCAGACAAGTTCATAACATAAAGATACACAGGAATTAATATAATGCATATTGACTTTGGGACCAGTTTATACAAAAATATATACTATATTATAAAACAAAGGAGAAGGTATGCCTTGTATTATAGATCCTGTAACTGGTTTTGAATTAGGAGATCCACATCTCATTCCATTAAATGGAGAAGGTATGCCTCTCCCGCCCAAATCAGCGATAGATACTGCATTGTCCAACATGATATTATCCGCATCCGGCTGGAGGACAGTATTTGCAGCAAGCGGGAATGAACAAGATGATTCACCTGCAGTTCGAGATGAACATCTAGTTCTTGCAGCTCTGATGGCAGATACATTTTCAGACTATATTATTGAACACAGCGGCAAGGGCAGCCGCATTGTTATAGGTATTGATGCGCGTCCAACAGGAACTATCCTTGCGGATGTAATGGTTCGAGTACTCCTTGGCAGAGGTTTTTCCGTTGAATACTTATTCATTACAGCAGCTCCTGAAATTATGGCATACAGCAGACAGGCACAGGGATTTGTGTATATTTCTGCAAGTCATAATCCGATTGGACATAACGGAGTAAAATTTGGTACTGATGACGGAGGCGTTATTCCAGGAACCGAAGCTGCTAAACTTATCAGCGCATTTAAAGAACGCTGCGCACGAACAGATGCCGCTTATTATGCGGCGACACTGATAGCTTTGGCAAAACCAGACTCTGTACAAACAGTCTATAACAATGTTCCTTTAGCAAAACAACAGGCTGTTTCCATTTACAGGCATTTTAGCAGAGAAGTTATCAGCGGCAGTACAGATGAGGTTATCCAGAATCAATTATTCTCGCAATTGCAGAAAATGGTTGAAGATAAACCGCTCACCATAGTTTGCGATATGAATGGATCCGCACGTACATTATCAATTGATTCATCTTTTATTACAGAGTGCGGATTGGGATTTTATGCAGTTAATAATACCCCGCGCAATATCGTTCATGCTATTATTCCCGAACCAGAGAATTTAGTATGGTGCGCACGTGCTATGATGTCGCTCCGTCACGGAGAAACAACATCTGAAAACGGAAAATATGCGTCTCTTGGGTATATGCCTGATTGCGATGGGGATCGCGGAAACATTGTATTCTGGAACGACAGAACACAACAGGCAGAAGTCTTAAAAGCCCAAGAAGTATTCGCACTTTCAGTTTTATCAGAGCTTGCTTATTGCAGTTATCAGAATGGATGCGATGGTACAAAAGAAAGCCTGAAAAATTGCCGCTTTGCTGTTGCCGTAAATGATCCCACATCCATGCGAATAGAAGCAATTGCAGAAGCATTCTCAGCCCATGTCGCACGTGCTGAAGTTGGTGAGGCCAATGTGGTAAATCGCGCACGTGAATTGCGTAACGAAGGCTATGAGGTTCGTATCTTGGGAGAAGGATCAAATGGAGGCAACATTACACATCCAGCGGCTGTACGAGATCCAATAAATACTATTTTTGCTCTTATTAAATTACTTGCACTGCGTGACTCTGTACAGAAAGTCGGCAAAATCCAAAAGGGATTATTCCACATCTGGTGCAGTTTGTCCGGTCAGGAAACTCTATACAAAGACAATTTTACACTTGCAGATGTGATTGATACATTGCCCAAGTATGTCACAACCGGTGTTTCTGAAAACCGGGCGTTACTGCATATACAAAACTCAGATCACGGCATACTAAAAGCGCGCTTTCAGAAAATATTCGAATCTGAATGGGAGCAGAAAAAACAGGAACTGTTTCAAAAATACGGAATTGTTTCGTATGAAGTAATTGCTAATAATGGTACAAAAGAAACCCGCAATGTTACAGATTTCAGTATTTCCAGTCGCGGCGGATTAAAAATACTTTTTAAAGATGCAGAAAGTAAACCTGTGGCGTTTATCTGGATGCGCGGCAGTGGAACTGAACCTGTTTTCAGAATACTGTGCGACGTAAAAGGTGCTGATACAGAAGAAGAAGAAGCTCTCCTTGAATGGGAAACACACATGCTTGCAGCAGCTGACCGATAAATTCATTAAAAACAGAGAAAGTACACAAATGACAGAACGGGAAAAAATGCTCGCCGGCGAATTATATGACTGTGGTGATCAGGAGTTATTGACACAGTGGCATAAAGCTAAAAATCTGATACGAGAATATAATAACCTCGTTTCAGAAAACCTTACAGAAAAAAAGAGAATACTTTCGGAATTGCTTGGCGGATACGGTACCAACTTATGGATTACTGCACCATTTTATGCTGATTACGGTAATAATATCTTTTTTGGAAATAACTGTGAAGTAAATATGAACTGCACTTTTCTTGATGATAACAAAATAATCATCGGTGATAATGCTCTTATTGCCCCCAATGTGCAGATATACACAGCTTTTCATCCAACTAACGCAGCAGAACGTTTTAGCACTCCAATACAAGATGATTCTTTTCCATTCTGCAAAACGCGCACAGCCCCTGTAACAATCGGCTCTAACGTATGGATTGGAGGAGGTGCAATTATTCTGCCCGGGGTCTCTATTGGTAACAATGTTGTTATCGGAGCAGGAAGTATTGTTACACGGAACATCCCTGATAATGTGATCGCATTTGGTAATCCGTGTAAAATTATAAGAGAAAATATCTGAGAAAACAACTTAAACTCCGTCTCATCGCAATCCCGGTGTATACTGGCGGAGTTTATCTATTTCATCATAATGAAAATCCAAAGTTGATGGCGGCGGTAATGGCAGGGGTTTTTTACGCTTATTTGCCTCTGCTGCCTGTTTAAGGACATCAGTTTGCTCAGAGGAATATGACAAATATGGACTGGTATTAAAACTGCACAATCTGAAATCATCAGATGATACAATATCAGGCAGTTTTTCAATAATATCCACGTGCCGTATCGCTGTTGCTTTACCCATAACACAGGTATATATCATATCGCCTATCCGTAAGAATTTATCCACAGAATATGTGTCTGTTCCATCAGTAAACGTTGCCTGCGTCATTTCATAGTCTGCATCTGTTCTCCAGTAACGCAGCCGGTAACAATAATCCGCCGTAATATAATAACAAAAAACTTCTTTTGCCAATATCGGCATACTTGCCAGAATACCGCTGGCATTACCCGCTGCCCGCCAGAAACCCAATATATTGCTATCAGAATCATTTGCATCTTCAACTTCCTGATAAGCAGATCCTTTTATACAGAAATCAAGATATAATCCATCTCCAATACGGGCCACAGGAACTGGAACAGAAGTCTTCCCTTTATTATATTGCATATTTATTTCCCATGCACCGTTTTTTTCATCCAATGGCAGCAGTGGCATAAAACTGACAGGGATATTTTCTGCCTCAGGAGCTGTGGCAGCGTTTCTATCTCGTACAGCAGATATATTAGCAGGTTCTGCGACCCGGTCATAATACCAGCCATAAAATGATTTGAGAACTATATACGGACCTGATATATTCCCGTTGTTTTCATTTCCGTCAGAAAACTGAAGCAGTCGTGTCCTGTTCTGCCATACACCACTCAACAGTTGTGGAATCTCTGTACTGACCTGCTGAACAGCGGCTGATTCTGTACCAGACCGAGCAGTACCAGCCGCTGCCGATGACTCAGGGTATAATAAATTCTGTGCAGATAAATCAGAAGAAAAAGCAAACAGTATATATACAGCCATAATAAACACGGCAGAAACGTTCCTGTTATGAATATGTATTTCCATATGATTTACTATCGGCACAAAGATACTACATATTCAATATAGAGAACCAGGACGGACAGACTGCGCATTCAGCGCACCGCATCTATTCCCCTCATTGATTGCCTCCGAAAGCCAATTTCCAGATAATACACCACCACGGCGCTTGTTTACCAGAACAGAACAAAACCCGGCAGTAAACGAATCACCGCAGCCAATAGTATTAATAATCTTATGTGGAGATATAAACACTGTATCTGTAAAGTTAAGAGAATCATTTATGCAGGATATTACAGATTTTTCTTCTTGTGTAACTAATATTATACATTTATATATAGAAGAAATATCTTTAATTGTCTTATATAATACATCTGATTGAATAATCGATTTATATTTAGGTAAAAAGGTAGCGCAAAATTCTTCTCTATTCGGTTTTATAATAAATGGCACATCAAAAGAAATATTCTGAACAGCTTTTAAAGTCTCTGTTAAATCATCACCGCGATAATCTGCGATTACAGGAATGTTTCTGGAAAGAGTATATAAAACCATTTGTGGATACAACTCATCTGAAAAACCTTTTGCCTTACTGCCGGAAATAATTACAGCCTCGCAATCACAGCGCAGTACACATTGTTGAAATAACTGCCATACCTGGTGTTCTGTTTCCGGCTGTACGACCTCTCCTTCCTCAACCAGTTCTGTTGTCCGATATGAACCATCTTCATGGTGTTCCAGAATTGTTGTACAGCACCTTATTTGAGATTCACAGGGAACTGTAATAAGAGAAATATTATCTTCCTGCGCTTTCCTGCAAAAAAAATCCTTTAAATCACCGCCAGCTTGTGTCAAGTGCAGCGTCTCGTATCCCAATTGAGTAAGAACACGGCTGACATTGATGCCTTTGCCGGACGCATCCCAGCGCTGAGAGCAGGCCCGGTTTACCGCTCCTTTTTGTATTGCAGAAAAACACAGTGTTTTCTGCAATGTCGGATTCAGACAGACTGTAAGTATCATATTTGATAATATACTCTCTTATCCATCATATGAACAGCAAAATCTAACTGACAAAATTAAAAAAAACATATACACTAAGAATATGGCTAACGTAACATACCTGGCAAAACTCGGAGAATTAACACTTAAACGCTCTAATAAAAAAGAGTTTGAACGGCGGCTTATAGAAAACACCCGCCTGTCACTTGAAACAGTGCCTGCCACCGTGCAGCTTCGCGCAGGACGAATGTATATAGAAGGTCCAGAAGAATCAGCACGCGCAATAGAGTTTACACTCTCGCATCTTATCGGAATCACCGGGTGGGCAAGAACACGAGTATGTGAGAAAAACATTCAGTCAATAACACAGGCTGTCTATCAGGAAGCTCTTGAGGCAAAAGAGTCAGGTGCAAAAACATATAAAATAGAGACACGACGCGCAGAAAAAGGATTTCCATTGAATTCGTACGAAATAAGCCGTGAAGCGGCAGGCGATGTATACGATGCGAAACTCCTTGAGGTTGATGTACATAATCCGGATGTCATTATCCGGGTTGAAGTTCGGGAACGCTGTTTTGTATACTGCGACAGGCACCGCGGCTGCAGAGGACTTCCTGTTGGAACAGGAGGCAAAGGACTCTTACTGCTTTCGGGAGGAATAGACTCGCCTGTTGCCGGATATCGCATGATGCGCAGAGGTATGAAAGTAGATTGCTTGTATTTTCATGCATGGCCATATACCTCCGCAGAAGCACAACAAAAAGTCGAAGACCTCGCCTCGATAATTGCCAATTATGGAGTAGACACACATATCAATATCATTCCCTTTACAGATGTACAGATGAGGATAAAAGAACGTTCTCCCGAACCGTACAGTACGTTATTGTTGCGCATGTGCATGATGAAAGCGGCAAATTTACTTGCAGAACGTATCAAGGCAGACTGCATTATTACAGGAGAAAGCCTTGGTCAGGTTGCCAGTCAAACCATAGAAAATCTTGCCGTAACCGAATCAGCATGTAATATCCCTCTTTTGAGACCATTGATCGGACTTGATAAAGAAGAAATAATTTCCACCGCAGAATATATCGGCACTTATCCGATATCAATTTTACCATATGAAGATTGCTGTGTTCTGTTTTCTCCAAGACATCCTGTACTCCGAGCAAAAATCAGTGACGCACATGCTTTATATAATAAACTTGAAGCAGATGACCTGATCATGGATGCATTTAATAAACGGGAAATTAAACGATTTTCTGCCCGTGATTATATATCCCAACATTTTTCTTCATAAAACTAGGCATCAATAATAAACCGGGTGATATGATCTAAATCAGAATGAATACGCAGAGAGGCTGCCGCCTGTGAAGCACGGCGGCACTCTGCTGGATGTTCCGCAAGAAAACATAATTTTTGGTAAATATCAGCCGGCTTCTGAATAAACCATCCGGCGCCATTCTGCACTGCATAACGAACATTGCCAAGTTCCTGTCCGTGAATATACGTGCAGAAAATAACCGGTTTACAGCACGAGAGTATTTCAAACACTGTCGAAGCCCCAGCCTTGCTGATAATACAGTCCGCATTCTGCATCAGTTCCGGTATGTTATGTACATACCCCAATATATTCAGCTGCTCTGTACGGTATTTTCTGCTGATACGCGATAATCTAGTATAGGCAACCACATTTTTTCCGCAAACGGCGGTCAGAGATAACAACGGTTCAGAACGACAGGACTCTTTTTGAAGAATATACCGTATTAATTTAACCATGCCAGGAAGCCCTTCTCCGCCGCCGATCACTAATACCCGAAACGTTTTTCTGTTCTGCTGAAGAGCAGCAGCGGCAGATATAGACGAAATACCATTAAAATCGGGTTTCAGCACAAACGGAAAAACAGTAACATCTTGTATACCTTTTGATACAGCCTGTTCTTTCAAGTCATTGGAAAATACAATATACTGTGCACGCTTTATCAGGAACCATGAGGGATGAGCGGTGAAAGGATCTGTAACAACAATGATTAACGGAATTTTTCCTGTACATTTTCTAATTGCGCTGGCAGCTGCCGGACAGAGCGCAAAATGCAGACACACAATTTTTGTAATACCATTTTCCTGAATATATTTTGTCAAAAACGGCACTGTCTGTACCAGAGTAGACAATGTCGTCAGTCTCAAAACAAACGGAATAGTATTTATATCATAAAACAGAGAATACGCACCGCGGACAAAAGTATTTGTAAAATGATATCCCCGCTCAAATAGAGTTTTCAGAAAATACTGCTTTGAAGAAAAACCATTAAGAAGAATAGGTTCAACAGTATCCCCATACCGCTTCTGTATATTCTGAGCCAGAATACGCGCCGGCGTGATGTGCCCATTTCCGGTGTTTAAATATAAAAAAAGAACGCGCTGCTGTTTATTCATTCTTTTATCTATCGCTCACCTAATTTCCACACATCTCTCGCAAGTCTATCTGCCTCTGTGTCCAGCTGAAGAGATTCAAGTTTCCGGCAGACAGCCTGATAGTACATATCATCTGAAAAAAGCTGATTGATTTTTCTGAATATTTCTTCGGGTTTCTGAATAAACCATCCCACATTATTGTTCACAGCAAATTGAACATTTCCCAATTCCTGCCCATGAATATAAGAAGAAATAATAACAGGTTTTTTACTCTTTAACATTTCAATCAATGTAGATGCACCCGGTTTTATTACTGCACAGTCACAAGTTTTTATTAACTCATCCATAAAATCAACAAAACCAAAGATATGAAGATCGATATTTGGATTTGCAACCTTCAATAGATCAAGGCAGTGCTTTGACTGTTTATCACGGCCGCAAACAGCAGCAATAGCAAAATCACATTTATTACGAATACAATACGTAACGATTTCTATCGCCCCCGGTAAACCTTCTCCACCACCTACAAGCAGCACAAGACGTTTATTCAACGGCAGGCCATGTTTCTGCCTATATTCAATACGCTCCTGAGATGTTACCGGCAGAGTAAATTTTTTTTTGATAAGAAATGGACACACCGTTATATTCTGCTCAGGAACACCACAAGACATTGCAAATTGTTTTACCTGTTCTGTATACACATAAAACGGAATATTATGTTCATAAAACCATACGGACGGTGCCGTAAAGGGATCAGTGACAACACACGAAAAACGAATCGTATTACCCAACATCCGTATTGCGGCAAGAGCACAGGGAGTAAGAATAAAATGAAAAGAAACAACATCTGTTATTCCTCTTTTTTTAAATTCCCGTTTTAAATATGGAATCGCTGTAAGCTTAAAATTTTTGTCCATAATTTTCTGAACGGGCTTAAAACGAGACACCTCATATAATAAAGAAAAAGCACCCGGAGCATAATTACATGCCGTCCTGTATCCTTCCTCAACAAAAATATGGTACGGATAATTATGAGGACTCAGACCATTAAACAATTCAACTTCTGCATCAGGATACAAATCAAGTAATGAGTTGCGTAATACCGAGGCGGGAGCCTTATGACCGCCACCCGTGTTTAAATATAATAAAAGGAATTTACGTCCCATATCATTTTATTGTACATAGATTCGCCAATCGGTCAAGTTCAAATTCAGAGAGCAGGAAAACAATATTCTTTATAAATCGCAGACACTTTTCTGCAAAGATACATACGGAGCCTTTCACAATATAATTGCAACATATTTATAATTGCAGTATGCTGATACATATGACCGGAGAAGAAAAAAAACAGCTGTATACGCTGCTGAAAACAAGTGTTTCCTGGCTGTACGGCTGTACTATGCCTGAATACGAAATACAGCCCGATTTCTCTGATGATTGTGCGCCCGATACAATCACTTCCTGTAACACAGCTGACCGCGAATCTTCTTCTATAGTATTACCATCGCTTGATTCTATTGCTGAAGCAATCAGTGCATGCACAAAATGTCAGCTTTGCCGTAACCGGCATCACTCTGTTCCCGGTATGGGAGTACCTGAACCTTTTGTACTCGTAATTGGAGAAGGCCCTGGTGCTGATGAAGACGCGACAGGACGGCCGTTTGTTGGACGGGCCGGACAACTGTTGGACAAAATGCTTGCCGCAATTTCCTTATCCCGTACAGCAAACTGTTTTATCGCTAATATAGTTAAATGTCGGCCGCCAAACAATAGGGATCCATTTCCTGAAGAGAGTAAAGCGTGCCGTCCATATCTGGAAGCACAAATTCAATTACTGCGTCCGAAAATGATTCTTGCAGTAGGAAGAATAGCAGCACAGAATTTACTTAATACAAGTGAAGGAATAGGCAGGCTGCATGGCTCAATACGTGAATATAATGGAATCCCTTTTATGGCGACATATCATCCCAGTGCATTATTGCGCAATGTAGAGCTTAAAAGACCTGCATGGGAAGACTTAAAAATCTTCCGCAGTTATTTACAGAAGCTCGCGCCCGGATACGAACAGCCATTTCTCAGAGAACAGACTCATTCATGAATCAGTACGCAGAAGTTATTCTTAACATACCAGTCAATCAAAGTTTTACCTATATACTACCGCATACAATCACAAATGCAAAAGCAGGTATGCGCGCAGAAGTAAGATTGGGAAACCGCCGAATGACGGCGTTTATCATAAAAATACACCAAACCCCTCCACAAAACTTTCCTATAGAAAAACTTAAACCTGTTATTCGTCTCATTGATACAAAACCTATATTTACCGAGGAACAGGTACGGCTGGCGCAATGGATATCTTTCTATTATTTATGTTCCCAAGGAGAAGCCATTTCAGCAATGATTCCTTCTGGACGCAAAGAGCGGTCAGTTGGAGAAACCGTATTCGACGCTTTAGATTCACTTCCAACGCAATGCGATCTTTCTTTTGAACAAACATCTGCCGTACAGGGCATTCTTAAACATATACAAAACAAAAGCGGCACAGATAATATCCATTATGTATATGGACCAACTGGCAGCGGAAAAACAGAAGTATTTCTAAAAATTGCTGAAGATATGTTATCACATGCAAAAGGCATTATATATCTGGTTCCTGAAATCAGTCTTACCAAACAGGTTTCTGATACAATTACAGCACGCTTTGGCAATACAGTCGCTCTTCTTCACTCCGGATTGACAGGCAGTCAGAAATTAAGTGAATGGAACAGAATCCTTTCTGGCGAAGCTCGAATTGTTATAGGCGCTCGCAGCGCGGTATTTGCGCCCGTACCAAATCTCGGTGCAATCATTATTGATGAAGAACATGAAAGCGCATATAAATCAGATGCAACACCGCGTTATCACGCGCGTCAGGTAGCATTGTTCCGATGCCATGAATCAGGTATTCCATTGATTATGGGAAGCGCGACACCATCCGCAGAAGCCTGGTACCTTATGAAGCAAGGTATTATACATCGCTATACATTAACAAAACGGCTTGCAGGAGGAGCCCCGCCTAAAATTATTCCGGTAAATTTATGTGAAACAGCACATGAAGACAGTTGTTTATCACCTCTTCTGCAAAAAGAAATAAAAAACACTCTTTTAGAAAAAAGACAGACTATTTTATTTTTAAACAGGCGCGGATTTACCCATTTTTTCAGATGTAATACTTGCGGTTTTGAACTCACCTGCAAAAACTGTTCCGTAGCACTCACCTACCACAAAAATGAAAACCGGCTCCGCTGTCATTATTGCGGCTGGTCACTAGAACCTCCGCATATTTGCCCACAATGTGCTTCAATTGATGTCGGCTATGCCGGTTTTGGAACTGAATATATAGAAGGTGAAATTCGATCCAGATTTCCTCATGCGGTGATTGACCGGATAGACACAGACAGCCTCACGCATCGGGGCGAACTTCAGGAAAAACTGGATAATTTTAAAAACGGCCTGACAGATATACTGCTTGGCACTCAGATGATCGCAAAAGGTTTAAATTTCCCCAATCTAAAACTTGTTGGAGTCATTCTCGCGGACACCGGTCTGCATTTACCTGATTTTCGTGCGGCAGAACGTACATTTTCGTTGATTACACAAGTTGCCGGCCGTGCTGGCCGATTTTTTCCAGATGGTAAAGTAATTGTACAAAGCTATAATCCTGATAGAGAACCTGTCGCATTAGCCTGTTCCGGGGACATTGAACATTTTTATGATTCAGAGCTTGCACAGCGAAAAATGCTTTTATTTCCTCCGTTTACCCGGCTTATCAGATTTGTTTTTCGCTCATCCATAGAAACATCTGTATGGAACGCGGCAAACGGCGCAGCTGTCCTGCTCAGACAAATTGCACAACATCTATATAAACCGGATAGTGTTGAGCTGCTCGGTCCTTCAGAATGTCCGCTGGCAAAAGTAGCAGCTAATTATCGTGTGCAAATCTTACTGCGCGGCAATGATATACGTATACTGCAAACTGTCAGCAGGCATTTTTTATTTGGCTACCGGCCAAAACAGCATGTATATATCGAAGCAGATACTGATCCTGTACAGCTGTTATAATTTTAATGCCGGCGGGGACCGTTAAAATCAACTCGCCACAAAAACAGCCCCTGAGGCGGAGCTGTAGGACCGGCTAAGCGTCTATCCTGCATACTCAAAAGAGATTTAAAAAAAGCGGCGTCTTTTCCTTTTTTATCATAAAAAAGCAATGTACCTACTAGTGACCGAACCATTTTCCACAAAAACGCATTTGCTGCAATTTCAAATACTAACTTATCATTTTCCGGATAAAAAACTGCTTTCTCGATATATCGGTTTTTGGAAACGCTTTTATCACCTGCTGCAGAAAATATCGTGCAGTCCATTTCTCCATTTAAACATGCTGCCATTTTATTTAAATTAGCGATATCAGGCATATCACGAATATACCAGACATACGGCATCTCATGAGCGTATGCCTGCCGCCCGCAGCATAAAAAATACCGATATGTACGCGATGTCGCAGAAAATCTCGCATGAAAGTCAGGGGCAACTTGTTTTGCTGCTGTTATCCGAATATCATGCGGCAGCATACTATTCATTGCCGGAATATAATTATGCACCGGGATTGAATCTACCGGTGAAAAAAAATTAGCAGCCTGACCAACAGCATGAACACCAGAATCTGTACGCCCAGAACCAGTCAGAGGTACAGCAACATGATGAATGCGCTCCAGCACCTTTTCAATTTCGCCCTGTACGGTACGAAGCGGCCTGCCCGCATCAGCCTTTTCCTGCTTCTGCCACCCGCAGAAATGAGTTCCATCATACGAAACAGTTAATAGTATATTTCTCACAGTAATTCCGAATGATATTATTCATCATCGTCCGTAAATTCAATTACATTTGCTTCTTTAATTTCCCTCGCAAGACTGTCATAGAGATTACGAGAATGTTCAAGCAGGGGGCCTGGTTTTGCCTTTGAAGATTTTCCCAATCCAAAAATTCTAGCAATAGCCCGTTTGCATTCATTAAGTTTAGTGAGGCGCTGACGAATATCTTCTTTTTGCCCGTATTTAAATTCAAGAAGTCCGGTCAAATAAATTACTCCATCATACCCATAATTCTTATCAATATCCGGACCAAAATTGGAAATTGCAGTTATACTTTCTGTACGATCCATCTCATAAATAAGAGATTGCTGATAAAAAAACAGTGCTTTTCGATAAAAAACCTGAGCAATATAATCAAAGTTGTGTTCAGGACACAACGCATGCAGATCCATACAAAGCCATGCAAGACGCAAAGCAAGAATCCCTTCTTTTATTGTTGGAGAATATCCTCTGGAGACTTTCTCATACGTTAAGAGGGCCAGATAATACATAGCAGCGCCATCATACAGAGTCCGACATTTTGTCAGCTGATAATGAGGAAAAATCACAGATACTGCTTTCTCTCTCTCATGCATATCATCCAGGACAGCATCAATACTTTTCTGATCAGGATTTAATGAAAAATCGCTCCAAAATAAAGCTGCCTGACAAAACGGACAGGCACCAATCGCATAAATAAGGGGGTAAATTTTACCATATCTGGCAGACGGCTCAAAAACACGATGCAGTTCATCTGTCAGCTCACCGGCAATCATACGGCCGCTTCCGGACAACATTTCTTCATGCGGAAACGTTTTTTTACAAAACGGACATACTGCGGGTTGTTTTGTATAATAAGAAATAGCAGGCTTCTTATCAGACTCTACTGTTTTTTTTGTTCGTATCATAGAATATCTCCCAAATACTTTTTTATTTCTCGGCACAAAAAGATTGCTTCAGCAGTGCCTTTCAAGGATGATAAAGGCTGTCGCATATTCTTTTTCATGAGACAGTGACACATGAATATAATCCGCACCGCTTTTTACAAAAGCATCTCTGGCAGAATTATACACTAATAACTCCGGTTTACCTAAAGCATTCTTATGAATACAGATATCGGCAAGAGCAATGCCTTTAAACCCTGTTCCAAGAGCCTTCACAAAAGCTTCTTTTGCAGCAAAACGGGCTGCTAATGATTGCAGCGCAGTATTTTTCGGCATCTTTATCACAGTGCTATACTCTTCAGGATGAAAAAAACGCTTAACTATTCGGGGTGAATCATACCATTTTTCAAACCGGCTGACACTTACAATATCGATACCAATACCAATAATCATATGATTACTGTTCCTGTGCGGGCACGGGAGTCATAGTCACTGTCAATTCCCCATCTGTGGAAGGCAGGTTATCTGCTTCCGCCGCTTGTTTATTCTCTGCCGGCACTTTTTGAGAAACAGCAGAATCTTTAATAACCACAGATACAGTTTGTTTTTCTGTTGGCGCAATCAATTCCAGATATGAAGGCAAAGAGAATATAACAGGCAGATCATAGGTACCGCCTTTTGTAATTTTCGAAAAATCCATGTATACCGCATCAGCACTCGGTGAATATCGTTCCAAAGATTTTTGCGCACCTTTCACAGTAATATCAATAAGCGGAAGAACAGAATCTATTTTCAAGCCGGATCGCAAATTACGCACAGTAATAGATGTTTGAAACTGTTTAGTCTCCTCAACAGGTTCAATAGTAACAGAAGCCTTTACTGATGATTTATCAGGAAGAGCGATATACTGACTGACACTTTCCGTTGCAACCATGATATCAAAACTTTCTGTCCTGCCATCAAGCGGAATCGGCTTAGTTACAAGGTTCGTCACACTGGCAACAATAGATGAACCACCCTCAATACGAAGTGTCGAAGGCTGTAATGTAACATTTGTAACTTCATATCCATCAGAAGGCGCACCTTCTAAACCAGCCTTGACCGGAACATCAGCGAAAGTACGTGATTCCAATACAAGAGGAATTTCCTTTGGTTCAACATTGATTTCAAGCGGCGTCATTGCCTGTGCAAGCTGCGATTTATTCGTGGTAACCGGAATATTAAAGGTTCCCGGTTCTGAATAATAACTGAGATCAAGATAAACAGAAATATCATTATCCCCCAGCATATTGATATCAGAACCATTTCCCCGGATAGTGACTTTTACACGAGATAAATATGGCCCTGCAACAACCATTGAACCGTTTTCAATCACAGTTAGCGGCAGAGTAATTACTTTCTGCTGAAGCATAGTGATATCATGCAGCACATACAGCAGAATGGCCACAACAAAACAGACAATTTTCATTGGCCAATCTGCAAGAATTTTATCAAAGTTTACCTTGAACCGCATCTGCATCATCCTCCTCGGTAATATCGGCCGGAGACAGCTCAAGCTCTGTTTCCAAGGTCTTAGACAGTTGTTCCAATGTCAGGTTATAATGAAGTTTAGAATCATAAGCGAGACTAATAGCTCCTGTTTCCTCTGAAACAACAAGAACAACCGCGTCTGTTTGTTCGCTGACACCAAGCGCTGCCCGATGTCTTGTTCCAAAAGTCTTTTTAATATCATATTGTTCTGAAAGCGGCAGAAAACATCCTGCTGCAACAATTTTTCCGCCCTGTACAATAACTGCGCCGTCATGCAGCGGAGTATCATACCGGAATATGGTTACTAACAGATTTGAAGTTATTTTTGCATCAAGACGGGTCCCTGTTTCTATAATACCTTTTAATTCTGTGTGATTAATAAAAACAACAAGCATACCCCGTTTGCATGCGGAAAGCTGTTCCGCAGCCAGCAGCACAGACTCTATCGAAGTATGGCGGGGCCTGTTGCCAATTGCAAACCAAGACCCCTGACCGAGTTTTAAAAAAATCTTTCTCAGCTCCGGCTGAAACACTATACAGAATCCGATGACCAGACTGGGACCGCTTATATTAAGCAGCCATTGCAATGTTTTCAGATTTAAAACCAGCGCCAAAACATACGCAACCGCAATAATAACTCCGGCTTTGATAATCTGCATTCCATTTGTTTTTACGAGCAGCCCATACACTTTGTAGAGCAGAAAAGCCAAGAATAAAATATCCAATACAATCTGTATAATTTCTACCGGTGAGTGAAGGCTTGAAAAAGGACTCATAACTATAAATTCCTCAGTATTTTAAGCATATCAACCGTTTCACGAACATCATGGACACGGACAATAGAAGCACCGCACTGAACAGCAATCAGATTTGCAGCAAGCGTGCCGGCAAGCCGTCCGGCAACATCCCTGCCAGTCATCTCGCCAATACACGTTTTTCTTGATAAACCCATCAAGACTGGATACTGTCCGCCGCACAACTTTCCACACTCCTGAATCAGGATACGATTGGCGGCAAGATCTTTTCCAAAACCGATTCCAGGATCAATAATGATTTGCTTCTTCTGAATTCCTTTTGACAGTGCATACTCAATACGCTGATGCAAATAAGAATCCACTTCAGCAAACACATCAGTATACGATGTATGCTGCTGCATTATAACAGGATTTCCCCGTTTATGCATCAATATCACCGGGATACCGGTCTCAGCAATATATTCCGCAGCCGCTTCATCATCTTCAAGCGCAGAAATATCATTGCACATATTTGCGCCAGCCTCATAAGCTGCCTGCATAACCTGCTGTTTCCTTGTATCCACCGATATGACACAGTCAGACTTACTGCGCAGTTCCTGAATCACCGGAATAATTCTGGCTATTTCTTCTTCTGCAGAAACATATTCTGCTCCCGGACGGCTTGACTCCCCGCCAATATCAATAATCTGCGCTCCATCAGCAATCTGCATAAGAGCTTTATCAACAGCGTCATGCACAGCATGAAGCGCACACCTGCTGCCAGACCAAAAAGAATCAGGAGTGATATTTACAATTCCCATCACAAACGCCGGAAGTTCCGTACGTATAACTCCGCCGCCTACACACAGTTCATTACACCTCATACCGTACCACAACCTTACAGCACTGAATATGCATACCGACTCAAATCATCAGGAGCAAGACCGGCATCAGCAAGCACCTCGGAACGTTTCCCCTGCGCTAAAAACTGATCCGGAAAACCAACAGCTATACATTTACCATCAGGAACAATTTTTTTATAACAGACGGCCAGATACTCTCCAATACCTCCGGCAAGCATTCCATCTTCTGCAAACACAACAGACTGATACTGCCGTGAGATTTCATTAAAATATTCAATATCAATTGGTTTTATAAACCGCAAATTATAAATATCAGCAAACACATTTTTAAAAGCAAGCTGTCTGCACGCGGTTAGAACTTCTGAAAATATGCCTCCTGTACAGACAAACAGCAGTTTCTTTCCGCAATTACGTTCTAATAACAAAGAAGTCTCAGTATCACAATAATCAGAACAACGCAAAAGAACACCGCGCCCCTCTGCTACCGGCAAAGAAAATTCAGGGAACTCAGATGGACACGATGTTTTTGGATAGCGTATCACAACAGGCGCTTTTCGCTGAGCTGCCCAAAACAGCAATAACTCAAGTTCCGCAGCAGAAGCAGGCGCAGTCAAAATCAGATTTGGAACGGAACGCATCTGTGCTATATCAAAAATTCCCTGATGAGTTTCTCCATCATCAGGTACTGCACCAGCTCTATCCAACACAAAAATAGACGGACAAGCAGGAATTGCAATATCATGAATTAACTGATCTATCGCCCGCTGCATAAAAGTTGAATATATCGCTGTTACCGGCAGCGCGCCTGCCGCAGCAAGCCCACCGGCAAATGTGACCGCGTGCTGTTCCGCAATGCCAACATCAAAAAAACGCTCAGGATATTTACGAGAGAAACGGCTCAATCCGGTTCCTTTAGACATCGCCGCCGTTATCGCGACAACACGACTGTCTGCCGCCGCAAGTTTCATAAGCGCATTTGAGAATGCTTCGGTATAACTCATTGCATCGAATTTTTCAACAGTACCATCAGAAATACAAAATGGACCGATTCCATGAAATGCAGCCGGATCATTTTCAGCGGGACTGTATCCCCGCCCCTTTTTAGTAAGCACATGAATAACAACGGGACGTGAAAGATGCTTTGCCTTTCGCAGAACCCGTTCCAAATCAGTCATATTATGCCCATCAAGAGGACCAACATATTCAAAGCCCAAATCAGAAAAAATGTTCGTCTGAAAAAAGAGCCCTTTTAATCCACGTTTAAAACGAAATATAAAATGTGTTAAAAACTTGTTTACCAGCGGGATTCTGGCAACAGCTCTGTCTATGGTGTAACGAAAAGACTGATACGATGAAGTCGTTGTCAGCCGGCTCAAATACCTTGACAGCGCACCGGTATTCTCACTGATTGACATTTGATTATCATTTAAAATAACAATCAGATTCTTAGCCAAAAGTCCCGCATGAGATAAAGCCTCAAACGCCATACCGCCAGTCAGTGCACCGTCTCCAATGACGGCAACAACCTTTCCTTCAATGTTAAGAAGTTCTCTGCCGGTAAGCATACCAAGTGCAGATGAAATAGAAGTAGATGAATGACCTGCGTCAAAGAAATCATGAGAACTCTCACTGCGTTTTGTAAAACCTGACAGTCCGCCGTGTTTTCGCAATGTAGAAAAACGATCATAACGGCCCGTTATCAGTTTATGAGTATAACACTGGTGACTGACATCCCAAATAATCGCATCAGTTGGACTGTCAAACACCCTATGCAGTGCAAGAGTAAGTTCTACTGTTCCCAAATTACTGGCAAGATGTCCGCCGTTTTTGGCAACAGTCTCTAATATTGTTTTTCGAATATCAGCAGCAAGGGCAGCAAGCTGCTTTCTATCCAAACGTTTAATATCTTTAGGCGAATGTATTTCGGATAGAAGCGTAAAACACTCCTCTTATAGAGTATCTAAGAGCAACAAAAAAGACCGCAGTTTAAGTTGCTCACGCAACTAAAAGCAGCGGTCTCCATCGGCAAAAACAAAACCGACGCACATAGGCAAACTGTACATATAGTACTTTTACACAGAACGTGTGTTTGCAGAACAAACTACTTGTTCTTATGCCGATTTCGTCTCAGCTTCTTCTTGCGCTTATGTGTTGCAATCTTTTGGCGCTTTCTTTTCTTTCCGCAAGGCACAATGGCACTCCTTATTGAAAACTGTATATATTATCATCAATTCAGACTTTTTCGTCAAGTCTGAATCAGTGATTTGCCTCATTTTTAAAAGCGGCAATATGTTTCACTATTCCTTCATAATCATCAGCATCAAATAGCACCGATGATGGGATTCCTCTAAAAAAAGTTTCCTGGCGTTTAGCGTAATGACGGCTGTCAGTTATGATCTGCGCTTTGACTGCACGCAGCCATGATTCTCTTGAATCAAAATCACTTTGCCGCACAGTAAAAAATTCTCTGTAACCAATCGCCTGCATTCCCGGGTCCTGTTCAGTAAATCCCTGGTACACCAGTGACTCAAATTCCTGAGCTAGTCCGCTGCGAAACATCTGCTCAACACGAAGCACGATACGCTCATACAGAATCTTTCTGTCCCGCACTAATATAATAGTACAAAAACGATACTGACTGCGCGTCTGTAACGGAAGCCGGTACTTACTCAGCGGCTTTCCTGTTGTATAATATATTTCAAGCGCACGCAGTATACGGTACGCGTCATTAGGATGAATTTTTAACGCACTTTCGGGGTCTGTTTTCCGAAGTTCCGCGTACAGCACCTCCGCTCCATCCTGTTTTAAACGGTTCTGAAGTTGAATACGCACAGCCGGTTCAGCTTCGGGTGTCGGCGGCAAACCGCAGATAAAATTTTTTATATAAAATGCAGTTCCGCCCATTATCAGCGGAATCTTGCCGCGTCCAAAAATCTCCGCACAGCATTCATCCGCCAGACGGACAAATTCACCTGCTCCAAACGGATCAGCAGGTGAATGAATATCAATTAAATAATGAGGCAGACGTTGACGCAGACTGGCATCAGGTTTTGCAGTGCCAATATCCATTCCCCGATACACCTGCATCGAATCAGCACTGATTACTTCTGCCATCCCTGCGAAAGGACTGTCAGCATCAGCTGAAAATAATCTATCAGCAAGAGCTGTTTTTCCGCAGGCTGTCGCCCCAAACAGCACCAGCACAGGAATCGGCGTGCCGTTCATAAAACTAATTTTCTATACTGTATGTAACACTCTTATCAAAAAGCTGTTCAGCAGCAACAGAGACAACTTTATCATCATTTGCCTCAATAACCGGATCTTTTACCATCGAAAGCTGAAAAGCTCTGCGGCTTGCGGCGCAAGTTATTTCATAAATATTATCTTTGAACTTAATCAGTTGCTCAAGCGGAAATATCATTACACACCTCGCTAAAAATTCAGGTACAATATAATATAAAAGAAAAAACTGTTTATGTAAACTCATATCCAAAGCAAAAAAACACAGAATTTGCTGTGAACATACTTGCATAAAGTATCTGTATATGATATATTCTTATTCATCACGGGGGCGTAGCGAAGCTGGTTATCGCGTCGGCCTGTCAAGCCGAAGATCGCGGGTTCAAGCCCCGTCGCTCCCGCTAAGCACCTACCGTATTTGGTACGGTGCTTTTTTTTCGGGCAGTAGCGCAGGTGGTAGCGCGCTAGGTTCGGGACTTAGAGGTCGCGGGTTCGAATCCCGCCTGCCCGACTCTATTTATATTCTATTTCTATGCTAAATTATCAGTCATTACATTTTTAATCTATTTTTGATCCGTTTTTAGTCTTTTTTTATTTTAAAATATGCTTATCTTTAAGCCATTGTTACATTATCTTTGAATCAAAAATACACTGTTTTTATTTTAAAAATAATTTATTTTGCGTTCAAAAAAAGATTATCTTTGAATTAAAAATACACTATTTTTGTTTTGAAAATAATTTATTTTGCGCTTAAAAAAAGATTATTTTTAAATATCTGATAATGTATCACACAGAAACGGCAATATATACCGCTCCTGTGCGCGTTGCAGAAATACTATTGATATTGTTTTAAAATTTCCGCATCCCGTGTAAAAAGACCTGAATTAGCAATAATAAATTTTTCTATCGAATTAAGTCCTTTTCTCTTTTGACGATAATTCTGGGCGACACCGTTATAACGGTACTGCGCGTTTTCTTCTTTATAAAATCCGTTAACCGAATCATCAGTATACGGAAGGGCCTCTGTACGCAGCAGAAGTCCGTATAAATCCTGGACATATGCCTGGAATTCTCCGTAGCAGAACGAGCTTGAGTGTCCAAAACCAAGACCATGTCCCATCTCGTGCGCTATCAATGCGGAATCTTCACTGTTGCTGCCGTAATAGTGAGAATAGAATACCCATGTATCTACACCGAGCGTAGCGCCTCCGCCAAGCCCGCCGCCTATCGCGGTTACACCGACATTAAAATGTTCTTTATTATATATCTGTGTAAGCAGTTTCTCATAATCAGCTTGTGAAGAATAATAATATCCACTATCGGTGTGAAAGTGTTTTCCGTTGTTATTTGATTTTGGATAGTTTACCGCCGTAAACGAATATAACATTTCATCAGAATCAAATACAGCGGCCATATTAGTAATCATGATAATCCATTCACGGGCATACAGAGCGTTTATCTCTCTCCAGTTACCTCCGCTGTAATTACCAAATGTTACTTTCCAATGAGGACGCATTCCTGCTATTTTTTGATACCAGGGGTCAAGAGACGTAATTGAATACTTAATATTATTTTGTGAAACAGAATCAAAGAACGCAGATACCCACTTTCCACTTCTTGTCTGATACTCTGTTACGCCTTTAGAAAAAGGAACCGTATATACTTGCTGCGAAAGTGCAGGCAATTCCTGAATATGCATCAGATAAATATCTTCTTGATATTCAGGAATATTCATCCAGATACGTACATCTTTAACAGGCCGCATTGCGTAACTTATCACCTGAATAGTTGTCTCTGAAAGCCATTTTACCTGCAGCGGCTGATTAACATAAAAATAACGTTTCTCCTGATCTGTAATAGTTTCAAATGATTCTTCATTTTGCAGGATCAAACTTTTTCTCACAGAATATTGTTCCGCATCATCGGCACGAAGATTCTTAATCTCTGTTGGAACCGAAGGCCGGGGTATATCTAAAGGAATATTATATACTTGCTGCTGGCATCCAGCAGCAAAAGAAGCAAAAAATACAGCTGAGGCTGTATACAGGAAAAAAGTTTTAATCTTGTTTTTATACGTTTTTTTCAATTGTTACTCCAATATATGAATATTATTTATATCGACATATCAAATTACAAGTTATCATGAAAACCAGTTCATACAGAAATAAATTCAGCCAGCAACTCTCCGATATACAAGATATACTAGTATCATACAGTAATATGTGATCTTTTTTATCCGAACTGCCTGCAAATATTTTTCTTGACCGCTCTATCATCTTTAGGGTACAATACTTGCATGGTTAATGCAGTAGTAATTATAGATGCGCAGAATGATTTCTGTGTCCCAAACGGTGCCTTGTATGTTCCCAATGCATCCGAAGACTGCGGACGTCTCGCACAATGGATCAATAACAACAGTGATAAAATTGATAACATTCATATGTCACTCGATACCCATCCATCCTATCATATTGCACATCCCATATTCTGGAAAGACGCAGCAGGCAACCATCCTCCAGTCTATACCGTTATTACCTATAAAGATTTTGAAACAGAAAAATATACACCCGTTGATGCAGCACAAAAAGAATATGTGGCTGAATATCTTATGGCGCTTGAAACACGGGGACGATACCAACTCACCATCTGGCCTCCGCATTGCCTTGTAGCGACATATGGTTATTGTATCGAATCACGCATCTGGGATGCTGTCCATACATGGGAAGTATCCCATCCAGGAAAATCCATCGATTTTATCTTAAAAGCGCTGAATTCAAGAACAGAACACTATAGTGCTATACACGCAGAAGTACCAGATCCGACAGATACACGTACACGGACTAATTTTGCTTTTATCGAATCGATAAAAAATGTAGACCGTATTATTTTTGCCGGAGAAGCGCTGTCCCACTGTGTTGCAAATACATTGCAGGATCTCTCCCAGCACATTCCCTATAATAAAATGGTACTGCTTACTGACTGTACTTCAAATGTCGCCGGATTTGAGCATAAAGGCGCCGCGTTCCTTGAACAAGCCTGCAGCAAGGGTTTACAGGCTGTTTCTTCCACAGAATTCAATCTGTAACGCACAGCTAATACAGCTGTGCTATCTTTTAAAAAGTTTTTTTATCTTTTTAAACCAGAAAGCCCGTATCCGTTCTGCAGCTATATACAATATATAGAACGGGGAGAGAGGAACATCTATACTGCCGGGACGATGTATTATTTTTCCTCCAAAACCGGTTTTAAATCGATACAGTCCGTGCATGGGATGGTTTTCATTATCATTTGGCGGTATCCCATAAAAATCATATACAGCCGAGCCATATGCCTTTGCGTCACATACCGCAATCCACTGCAGCAGATATGCCGGCATGAGATTACGGTGAGAATTAGATGATGCGCCGTACAGGTAAATAGCTTCGCGCTGCGAAAATACTGTTATAATAGCAGCAAGCGGTTCACCATTATATTCCGCGATATACAGTGTTACACGCGGCGTATGTTCGTTCTGCGTATCACCGCTCTGTTCAAGTAGTTTTTTATAATATGATTTCTCATGAACAGCTATACCATCACGGCGCGCGGTTGTTTCATACAACTGATAAAAAATATCAATATCAGAAACCTCTCCCCGCCTGACAGATACCCCTTTTTTTTCTGCGAGCCGGATATTATAACGCCATTTGGGCTTCATATTACTGAGTAATTCTTCTTGTGAACACCTGAGATCTAATACAACTGTATCAGGCGGCTGAATCGCCACTGGAGCTACAGAAAAGTTTTTTTTACGCAGAAGACTTTTTATATATAAATTTCTTGTATCTTCTGATTCAAAATCTATGGGAGGATCAAATCTCAGACATAAGGTATTTTTTGGCAGATACTGTTTTATCTGCTGTGCGGTCAAAGCAAGAATTTCCTCATACTCCTCAAGAGAGACACCGGCTGTACCGGCAGCGGTCTGTAACGGAATATCAAGCCCCATTGGACAATAGGCAATTGATCCAAATCGAAACGCTCTAATCAGAACCAAACATTCAACACTGCCGCATTCACAAGCCGTATACCGCACCAGAAAACGATGCTGCCGCCATCCATGTGCACTTTTAAAAGTACCCCAGAATTCAGATTGAAGAAAACGGCATGCAGTATATATCTGATGGGTAATCGGCTCTATAGAAACAGTTATCAATGCACACCGCCATTTTCGGTAAACACAGTTGTAATTCGTTTTCCGCCAACAGTAAGCGGTATTCCGCCAATAGTAACTGTATGATTGCGCACTTCTATATCTACCGCAAAGAACGTATCGGCATCAATCTGCTGTGGTTTTTCTCCTTCAGGTGGCATTCCTTCAAGGACAACAGGTGTACCTGGCGCAGCCCATTCGCAGTCAAGGACTTCGACACAGTCTTTACCATTAGTATCAGTGTAATCCGCAGCAAGAAGCATTCCGCGGCTTTCTATTCCGCGCATTTTGCGGGGCTGCAGATTATCCGCGATGACAACTGTCTTTCCCAGCAGCTGTTCAGGAGTCAGATACGGGACAAGTCCGGATAAAATAATCCGTTCTTCTCCGCTGCCGTCATCAAGTGTTTCAATATATAGCTTATCAGCTTCAGGGTGTTTTTCAACTTTGATAATTCTGGCCGTTTTTAACGCTATTTTACTGGTAAAAAACGCTACCGGATCTGAAGCCTTTTTTATTTCTTTTTTTGTGTTTTTATTTTCTTTATTTTTTGCCGGCTGTTCTTTCTTTTTTCGTTCCTCCTGACTGCCAGAATACCTGAGCCTATACTCCGCAGTCTGTTTATCATCAAGCGGTCTGAAAAATATCTCCGGATTTGAAACAGATTCGAGACCTGTACAAATCCCCAAATCGTTCCAGGTAAGTCCGTCTGGGTTTACCGGATATCCAGTTCTGGAATCAGCAATTGTTTTGCCAAAAAAGGACATCACTTTTTGCGAATATTGAGGCATATAGGGATGAGCAATAATCATCAGATCTTTGATAATATAACAGAGATCTCTAATAAGTCCTGCTGCCTTTTGCGGATCTGAAATTCTTGTTTTCCACGGTTCGCCATCCTGAAAGGCTTTATTTGCAACAGAAGACAGCGCAAACATTTCTCTGAATGCGTCTTTCAGCTCAGCCCATTCAAGCAGTTGTGTTATCTTTGCTTCTGACTGGCGAACAGTATCCCAAAGAGCAGAATCACTTGGACCTTCAGGAATTTTTCCATCATAGTATCTGGCAACAAATGTAGTTGTACGATTTACCAAGTTACCCAAATTACCAATCAGTTCACCATTCAGTTTTTCCTGAAAATCACTCCAGGTAAACTGTGTGTCTGATTTTTCCGGCCGGTTATAGAAAATATAGAATCGCCATGCATCAGCAGGGATACCGGACTCTTTAGCATCTGTACCAAATACACCAATACCTTTTGATTTTGAGAATTTTCCTGATTCATAATTTAAATATTCCGTACTAGACATATGATACAGTTTAGTCCATTCCCTTCCTGAGCCAATGAGGGTTGATGGAAATATTACAGTATGAAACGGTATATTATCTTTACCGATAAATTGAAATAAATCAACAGGAGGGTTTCCCTGTTCTAAAGAATCAGATGGCAGCCACCATGATTTCCAGTCAAAACTGTGCTTTCCTTCAGCTGTCAATTTATCTGCCAGAGCCTTTGTGATAGAAATATACCCAATTGGCGCATCAAACCATACATAAAAAACCTTATCTTCAAAACCGGCTTTGGGTACAGGAATTCCCCATTTCAAATCACGGGTAATAGCACGTTCATGCAGACCATCACGAATCCATGCCTGAGTCATCTGCACAGCGTTTTTAGCCCACTGGCCATCAACGCTTGCTTTCTCCATCCATGACTGGTATTTCTTCTGAATTCCGGGAAGATCTATGTATAAATGCTTTGTTGACTTAACATGCGGAGTTCCGCCGCATGTTGAACATCTGGGAGCCTTTAATTCAACAGGATCCAGAAGTTTTCCGCAGCTTTCACACTGATCGCCGCGCGCATCTTCATAACCGCAGTGCGGACAAACACCGCGGACATATCTATCTGCGAGAAAACGCTCGCAGTGAGGGCAATATAATTGTTCAATCGTATTTTCTTTTATATACCCATTGTTATCAAGATCCTTGAATAAGGACTGTACAATTTCTGTCTGCTGCGGAGTTGAAGTCCGTCCAAAATGATCAAATGCAATGTCAAACCATTTATAAATATCTGCGTGAATCGCGTGATAATAATCGCACAATTCCCGCGGAGTCTTTTTTTCTTCAAGCGCTTTTGTCTCTGTCGCAGTTCCATATTCATCAGTACCACAGACATACATAGTGTCATAGCCGCGGCTCCGACAAAAACGGGCAAAGACATCAGCAGAAAGTACTTGGATAAGATTTCCCAGATGAGGAACATTATTAACATAAGGCAATGCGGAAGTAATTAATCTTCGATTCATAATGTAACAATGATAGTTTTTTAAGGGGTTGTATGTCAATGTGTTTTCATACAGCACAGAAAAGTTGTGCAGAAAAACGCGTTAAATAAAACAGAATTATTCTAAAATTTATCAATCTCTGCCATGACGTCTGCGTTTTGGCGGAGTCGTAATTCCCATTGAAAGAGTTTTTTCTATATTATGCCCTGGTTCTATATCAACATTCCAATAAAAAGTGCAGGATAAAGATTTTCCAACAGGGACTTTATTCATCACCGATTCCGCCGCATAACAGTCCGGCGGGCGACAAAATGAAACAGGATACTGACAATACCCAGCGCATTCATTTGGTTCAAATACAAGAGAAAGATTTGCACTCTGGTTTGATAAACGTACTATCGAGACGCCTTCATACTGCACAGTTCTTGCAGACATATCAGATTCTTCATAACATTCAAGATTATCCCCTAATAAGATTTCTGCAGATACTTCACTTGGTTTTTGTATCGGCACTTCAAAAGTTAACTCTGTCGCAAAGACAGCACTCACAGGATTACTATCATTGTTCATAAGGATAAAACGAACCTGAATACCATCTGGAGAACATACATAACTTTTTCTCAGTACAATTTTCTGCCGATGTTCACCATAATAACCTTCAGCAATAAGCTGTAAGTCCTTTTTCGGTTGTTCCTGTGTTTTCGGTCTATAAAAGCACTGAGAAAATACAGTATTGCCAATAGGAATGCCGTGCATATATTGGTCTAACAACTGCGGCGGAATCAGATGATCCACAAAAAGGTTTCTATCATACAGATCCTGTACACCATCTAATTGCAAATTACGCCTCAATCCAGATATACAGGAAACATTCTGAACATCAAACATAAAAATACTGCCGCCGTTCGGCGTAATTCCTAATGTATATTTATGCTGTTTAAAGATATATTCCTGTTTTCCGTCCGCATTCACATCAAAACACAGAGGAATACCACCAACACTTTTACCGGCTTCTGTTATATAACGTTCCGCCTGCAGCAAACTACGGTATGCATCCTGCTGCTGTTTTATTCCGGAAATACCATACTTACCAAACCCTAAACAAGCTGCTCCATTCTGTGCCTCATACAATTTCTCGTATGCAGATATTTTTCTCGCCTTATCACCACATCTGCTTTGATAAATAAGATTACTCGTATTAATCATCTTCATATAAAAATTACGTGACTGCGGACAAGCAAGCAACCATTCTTGAATTGACATTGGTAATAGAGAATTGTTTTTACCTGATAAACGCTGCGCATAGCGGGCAAGATCAGAAGTTACAGAAGCAGGCACGTATACAGGTTCCATTCTGGGAACGGAACGAATATACCGATATGGCAATATTGTTTCAAGGCGATCTTTATATTCAGGAAGAACAGTAAATAAATCCCTAAACCAACCGGTTTCAAGAAGCTTCATGCACAAAGGAATATCAAAACGGCACACTGCGGCAGCTGGTATGTCAGATCCAGGCAATGAAGAATCAAGTCTATTTAACCACGCATGCGGAGATTCTTCAGGAGCAGGCAAATATTGCTGTGTTTCAGGAAGAATACATATTGACCTTCCCATATCTTCGGTAATAAACGGATAGCACAGTTTATCTTTTGATGAGATAAGAGAGCTGTCAAGCAGAATGTATTCAAAATTACATTTATACAAAGTTAAAATGAGAGACGGATCCCAAATATCACAAATCAGTTTAGCTCCGCGCGGACGTTTACCAACAAATCTTCGAAGCGTAGTTGTCAAATGTTCGATTTGGGCGACACGGTCAGCAGGTATGAGCAGCGGCATAATAGGCTCATAAAACCCACCGCCGATAAGCTCAATTTGCTTACGGTCAGACATCTCAGCGGCAAGTTCTGCAAATTCCGGATGATATTTTTCAAACCATTCAAGCTGGGGTCCTGAGAAATAAAATGTCCAGTTACATTTTTGATTCGCATATAACAGACTGCAAAAAGGTCCCAAAACACGGCTATAGATATCTTCCATAACCGCATCGGTAAATGCACCTGTATATTGCTCACCCAAAATGAGGCAGATATTATTCAATCAGATCCCCCTGCTCTGTTTTATCAGTTTTATGATTTATGTTCCTGATAAAATTCTCAAGACGGTCTGTCAGTGTACGTTTCGCATGAAATAATGGAATATCTGTATTATGCTTTAAATACTGCGAACATGTTGTATGTATTCCCTCAGGGGCGGCGCACCGCACAGCAACATTTTCTTCTGATTCCACCAATCGTATTAACGAACGCGGACAGGCATCAACACACAAACCACATCCTGTACAATTATCGGTGATAACAGCCGTATAATTAATTATTATAATAGCTCTCTGAGGACACTTTTCAGCACAGGTTCCTAAACCACAGCAGCTGAATGGACAGTCAGTATGGCTGTGTATGCTGGAGACAAAAATATTACAATCAGAAATCCCCGTATAAACAGCACGGGGGTTATTAAATTCTTTTTCATGACAACACAAGACAACTGCTTTTTTATGTGTCGGCACTGTCGAAACAGGTTCTCTGAACACTGGCGAAACAATCTCATCAGCTGAAAACAATGTCTCTCCGACATAAAGAGACAGCTGTTTCATTGCAGGGGTAAGCACATCATAAATAAATATTATAATAATACTACACAGTAAAATTATCAGCAGCAAAAAAATAAAAGACAAAATCATTTCAGTACTCCAGGAACAAGCCATGATACATTAATGACGCCAAGACCAAGCAGCAGCACCGCAACAGAAATAAAAAGCAATGCCCCTGTTGAAAACGCAGGAACAGGTTGCGCATACATAAGACGTTTTTGCAGGATTCGAATAACAGGCAGCAGTATATAAAATGTACAGACAAAACAGATAGAAAATAATACAGCCTCACCAACTGTAAAGCTTTCGGATATTGCCAACACAGTCGCTAGAAAAGAAACAGAAAATTCGGCAGTAGAAATCTTTGCAGTAATATCCACTATAACCTGAAAAAACGCAGAAATAATAATCTGCACAAGTGCACAGAAAAAAGGAAACAGCATTATCATTCCAGCATCTTCGAGCAGGAGCCAGATAAAAAGTTTTCCAAATAGAACAGAACAAACAACGGTAATCAATGTTCTAAAGAAAAGCAGAAAAAAGTCAGAACCATAATCAGCAGTAACAATCCGGTTCAGACCAATACCATATACAAGAACAGCTGATGAAAATAAAAGATAATATAAAACTCCATAGAGCAGCATAACTATTGCTCCTTTACAGCCAGAAACAGCTTCTTTAAGAAAGTTAAAAACGCCAGAAGCAGCGCGGTCAGAATAATGCCTCCAGGAATAGTCGCAAAAAAGATTCCTGTCAGAATATGTTCCGGTGGAATTATCTGATACTGAACCGGACCTGTCAGCTGTGGTAATGTTATAGAACCGTATCCGAATAATTCCCGAATAAAGAGGAAAACAAGTGAGATAAGAGTAATAAACCCGCTATACAACATATTCTTTTTAAGCAAAGGAAACAGAGGCATATCTTTATTTGCCAGCAGGCGGCCGATAATAAGCGATGTAAAAACCGGCAAAAAAAGCACAAAATTTAAAGAAAGTGACAGTAACGGATCATAATACGTAAGCAGTATACCAACCAACATATCTACAGAAGTCAAAAATAATATCATGAGCGGATTTAATACATTCTGCATACGAAGAATTTCAAGCATCCGTTTAAATAACGTACCAAATAAAATCAATAAATTAAAAGTAATTACCAGAATAAGACCATAAGTAAATCTAGGTGGGACAGGAACCAGCATTGTAAGTGAAACCGCCACATTTATATAAAAATTATTTTTTTGCTGCATACTGTCAGCTTCCTTTCTGAATAATTTTAAGAAGATACGCGAGACGATTCTCCCAGTAACGAACCTGCGTATTCTCTGCCGTCACGGCAAATAAATTTTCTGTTTTTTTATCTGCAAAAGCAAAACTAACAAACTCAGCCCGTTTCTGCGACTCATGATATAAAAATATAGCCGGTTTTGGACCACAAATCGTTGCAACACGAGCAATCATTGCGTAATCATACTGTTTACGAGCATTTGGCAGAGACTGAACATGGTATATAGCTACAGTCATTGCAGCCGAATTATGTATTGGAACAGCATCTGTTACCGTATACATTCCCGGATATTGTTGTTCTAATACTGCTGTAATAGACTGCCTTAATCCCTCAGTTCTGAACGGTTTTGAAAAATATCCCACAGTCCATAACATACTGAACAGAAAAATAACTATGCCCATTACAATAGCGCTATTTATTAACTTAGTTTTCAGCTCATTGCTAATCATTGATGAATCTCCTTAGCCTCTCTGCCAAAGGCAGCAATGTCTGAATATGCTGTTTATAAGTAATTTTTTCCTCAAAATACTGAATAAGAGGAGCCATAATATTACCTGCCAGAATCGCATATACAGTTCCAATAGGAGACATACCGCAACCGGCAACAAGGAATCCCAGAACGCCGGACATAAGGCCATAAATAACTTTTCCGCATACAGTTTGTGGTGTTGTACCAAACCATGGAAGTACAAAAAAGGCACAAAATAAAGTTCCGCCAGTACAGAGTGCTAAAAACATATCCCCCTGCCCTAAAACACCACCTACCAGGAAAGAACCGAACAGCCGCACAAGTACAAGATACACACCTAGATAACATAGAGGAATCAGCCAAGGAATCATACCAAAAGCCAGCAACACTATTGAAGCAAATAATATCAGGATATTAAATCTAAAAGCCGGAATAGAAGAACCTGAATCCCAAAAAAATGAAAAATACCCTTCCGGTATAGAAGTACCTATCCATTTAAAAACTACTGTATTGAGGAACTGAGTTACCGCCGTATCTGCAGCAGATATAGCAACGGTACCATTTTGTATTAATTGCAGCGATGGATTCCGGTTTTGCAGTTGCTCTAATGTAATTTCAGCTGTAGGAAACCAGGCAGAACCGACAAGAAACGCGATAACAATCGCAATAGCAATTTGATTTGCCCACATTGCAGCGATTCCACCAAATGCATATCTTGTCAGCAGAAGCACAACACAGACAAGCACAAGTTCAGCACCGATTGGATATGATGCCGGCAACAACATTCCAATCAGTAATCCAGTTAAAAGCGGTTGAACAACAGCAATCTTTTGCCTGTGTCTAATAAGTTTATCCAGCAATTCCGCAAGAAATGATGCGACAACAGCTGTTAAAATAACAGCAAGAGCTCGATAATCTCCCATTATCATTAGAGCTGCAAGCTGTGGTAATAACAAAGCAACTGTACAAATTGAAGAAAGCCGAACGGATGGACAAAGAAATACATATGGTTTATTAGTGATATGAGTATAATAAAAATTATCTTTCACGACTCTGCTCCTTTATACAACAAACCGTTTGATATAACGGAAGCCTGGCCGGACAAACAGCATTACACAACATGCAGGAAGAACAAAGCCCGGCTGTCTGTAAATACACAGGATTCGCCGGTACTGCACCGCACAGATGTTCATATAAAATGTCCGGGGCAAGTGATTCAGGACAGATTTGCCTGCATTTTCCGCATCGAATACATTCCTGCATCTGCAACGGCTTTTCTCGTTTTATAGGAAAATGGATAGATTTAGTCGTACGCGTTACAGGAGTTGATAAATCGAATACAGAATTTCCGGATATAAGTCCATTCACAATTATCTGAACAGGGTTTTTAATAAAACCTCCGCATTCTTCAACAAGGCTGCTGATCGACGTACCTTCTTTTACGAGAAAAACTCCTGATTTTGATAATGCGGCTCCGGTTACATATACAACACTATCCATACAGGGCTTTCCACGAACAACTGCATGATATGCAGCATAAGCAGTCGTGCTGTCAATATAAATATCAGCTGGCGTTAAATCGGGACAAACAGACTTCTTTTTAAGAAATTTTAAGATTTCCTGTTTCCACCCAAGTGGATATTTATTACCAGGTACTGGAACCGTAGAAATTTCTATGTGACTGTAGGACTGCTGGAATTCAGAGATTACTTCTGATTGCTGTTTTCGCTTTTTGCACAGTAATAATATTTTTGAAAAACCTGCTGCCGCACAGATAACAGCAGCTCCTTCTAAAATCTCACGAGTATAGTTTTCAGCAAGATAACTATCAACTCCTACAGAAGGATCGCGATCAAACATCCGTACACATAAAATTTTCCCTGCAGAATCAGATACCTGCTTTATCTGAGTAGATAACGATTCCGGTTTATCAAAAGTGTTTACAACACCACTCTGTGCAAGCTGTCTGCATAGTTGTCCTGATGAAAATTCACGCCAGTTCTTTACAGCCTGCTCTTTACCTAAAAATGAAAACGATCCTTGAAGTTTAACTTCTGCGGATAATTTAAAAATGCCATCAGATGAGAGTTTAGTCCTCATCCCTGTAACTTCTCCAGGGATTGAAGAACAGATGCTTATTTCGGAATTTTCCCATGGGGAGGCTATTTCTTGTCCCTCGCGAACACAATCTCCTGTAGAGATAACAGGTTTTGCTGAGATATTTTTTCCGGCACCGGTAACCGGAATACATACTTCCGCAGGTATGCAGGCAGAAATAATATCTCCTTCAGGGTATTTATTATTAGGTAATATTTTAAAAATATCTATCATTTCGTTTTCCAACTATAAATATACACAGAATAGTCAGTACAGAAATCAATACTGCAAAGATAGCTGGTGAACTCTGTTTTGTATCAGCAGAAGAAACAGCCGTACTCAGAGATGCATATACAGTATATACAAATTTATCCTGTCTTACCAGCAGTGATTCAATCGAGTCTGTTTTTTTTCCTTTAAACGGTTCAATAAGACCTCTCAAAAAAGCCTGATCAAAAATATATACCGTTTTCATTTGTTCATTAATTCGATTGTTTTCAATATTGAAAGTCGGTATCGAAATTATATCATCAGCCATCGGCCATGTAGGATATTTGCCGCCCAATTTTCTAAATGGAAAAACTGTCTCATTCCATATCCATGCAACATAATCAATAAGCGCTGGCAACTCTCTCTCGTCAGGTATATTCTTAACAGCCTGCATATATGCATCTATAGAAAAACCTCCCGATATTTCTTTTGTATGTTGCGGTACAGGAATTGTAATATGCACTGAAGATGCCGGCCGGACTGATACAGGCGTTCTCAGATCAGATACATAGAGACATATAATAGCACCACATACCGCAGTCAGACACAAAATCATTCTGGTAGTAATTGTAATATAGCGACCACTCTCCGTTATCGGAATAGGCTCAAATATATTCACAGCTCTTTTATAAAAAGAAACAGCAAAACCAGTAGACAGCAGCGCCGCAATAACTGTAGATAGAAAAAAAATAGATGACAGTACAGATGTAAAACAGCAAACAGCAAATGAACAGATTCCCAATGTTACTGCAAATGGATTTTTGATAAAATACATCAATTTTATTTTAGAATACCACTCATCTTGCAGCAGATAAAAAATATAAAACAAAAGACACACAGCACTTCCATTGGAAGCTTCTGGCACAAAAAAAATAGATAAAACCGGCAGAAAGTTTCCTGCTAAAAGGAACAGTTTATGACGGCCAAGTAAAATAAGAAAAACAAATACACCAGAACAGATAAAAGCAGGAAAATAAGATTTTTTCATTGGCTGAAATGTAGTAAATACTGTCATTCCTGTTTTTTTTTCAAGTTGCAGTTGAACCTTACTCAGTGCAGCGGCATACCTATCAGGAATATAATAGAGTTGATAGCACATATCCTGATCATAGAAATATTTGCTGCGCATTATTTCATATGATTGAGGAAGCGATGCCGATATATCGACATTTTGAACCGGAGCAAGCATAGAGACAGGTAATGAAGGCTGTGTAGATATAGAAATAATATTAGAGATTTCTTGCTGAGCGGCTAATGTCAATACCTCATTTTCAGATATTTCAGTGGGAACAGCAAGAACCTCATATCCGTTCCAGATTTTTTGAACAGATCCAGATTTTTGTATCGTATACAAAAATATAATATACACGCACAAATACAGTATTGCACAAAATCTGAGCATCCATTTTTTTGATATAACCATACCGTACTGATTCTTTAAATATTATAAGATAGTAAAAGCGATACCGATAAAAATACCGAGAAAACAGCCTATCAGAACTTCTAATGGTTTATGTCCATGAACTTCTTTTATCGGTTTAAATGTTAAAATATTTTTATTATCCAGAGACGCACCGATTTCATTTAATACACGTGCCTGAACACCACTCGCACGGCGGACACCAAGAGCGTCCCGAATGACAACCATTGCAAAACAGAATGATAGAATAAAAATATCTGAATTTAAACCAGATCGTATTCCAATTGAAGTACTTAAAGAACTTACCAGAGCAGAATGACTTGACGGCATACCACCGGTTCTCCATATCAGCAGTTCAAACAGCTCTTTTATGTTCCGTACCTGTCCGGCAAATAACTTTATCACTGTTTTTATAAATTGCGCTGAAAACCAGCTGAAAAGACAGGCAAGGAATACCGGATTAGTGAGTAACGACCGTAACTGTGTTCCTGCAACAGATAACATATATTATAATTTTACCTAAAAAAAGACTTTAGTCTAGCCCCTTTCAACGGTACCCAAAAATGACATACTGACAGAACCTTTTTTTTGTTTTATACTCAAATCATAATTAGTATGAAATTTCTTTCTTTTACAGCAGCCGCAGATGATAGTGGACGCAGGATAGACCGTGTTATTCGTAAATGGCTTGCTCAAAATTCGTTAAGCACATTATATGCTTATATACGTAAAGGACTAATAAAAGTCAATAACAAAAAGGTTTCAGCACAATATCGGGTACAAGAGGGAGATATTATTACAGTTCCCGATTTTTCAGTATCTATCATACAACATTCTAATTGTGCCTCTAAAACTACGCGGCAAATCATTCTCACAGATCTTTTCTGCAATGAATATATCCGTATCATAAATAAACCATACGGAATCTCTGTACAAGGCGGACAAGACATTAATATCGCCGATATCGTAGCAGAAGATTATCAATCTCGTCATTCTGAAAATACTTCTCTTTCTTTCAAACCAGGGCCACTGCACCGGCTTGACCGGCAAACGACAGGTATTCTTGTTTTTTCACAAAATCTTATTGGCGCACAATGGTTCTCACGGGCACTTACAGAACACCGTATACATAAAGAATATATCGCAATTATACAGGGGCATATGACACATACACATATTTGGCGTGATTCCATAGCAGTACCACATAGTCATATAAAGACCAGACAATTTCACCGTGTCTGTCTGGCAAACAAGCAAACAGACACAGATACAAATCGAACCCTATCCGCCGAAACGCATGCCTGCCCGCTGGCAACAGGTTTTCTGTATGCACAGCCGATAACAATAGTCAAATTCATAATTCCGACCGGTAGAAAACATCAAATCAGAATTCACAGCAGCTCCCATGGATTTCCTCTTATAGGAGACACTGCATACGGAGGTTTCAAAATTAAAGGAGTTCAGCAGCTTTTTTTGCATGCATGGCGATTGTCGCTTCCGGCAAACAATAGTATTGGATTACCAGAAATGATCCAGGCGCCGCTGCCATCTGCGTTTAAAGAAGTAATCAAAAAGAGCTTGCTCGAAAAGAATGATATATTTATACTAAATACGGAACTGGATGATGTGTTATGAATTTTTTCAAAGATTTATTCAGAAAAATCAATGGCATGACCGTATATGCGCTTGTTGGTCCCAGCGGAACCGGGAAAAGCTTTCGGGCAAAACTGCTGGCTCAGAAATACGGCATTGAAGTCATTATAGATGATGGCTTGCTTATTCAGCAGGATAAAATTCTTGCCGGTCATTCCGCCAAGCGTGAAAAGACATACATGGGTGCGGTTCGAGTTGCACTTTTTGATGATAAACGACATCGAGATGAAACAGCAAAAGTTATTCAGAAACTGCATACAAAGAAAGTACTTATTTTAGGAACTTCTGAAAAAATGGTTGAAAAGATAGCGACACGGCTACAACTTCCCCCGCCAAGTGAAATCATCAAGATAGAAGAAATTGCAACAAGAGAAGAAATAGAAAAAGCAATTCGTTCCCGGCAAGTAGAGGGTAAACACGTTATTCCTGTACCGGCGATAGAAATTCAGCGCAATTATCCTAAAATTTTTTATAACACTATTAAAGTTTTTTTTAATCGCAAAAAAACTGCAGCGCAGAATTCAGCTGATAAAGTTTTTGAAAAATCAGTCGTGCGTCCCGAATTCTCAAAAAAAGGCAGAATAAGTATCTCAGAAGCGGCACTAACCCAAATGGTCATGCACTGTGTTTCAGAACATGACTCTCAAGTTCGTGTGAAAAAACTTTCTATCAAAACAGATGCACAAGGCTACCGCTTAATAATCACTATTGATGTACCGTTTGGTACGCAACTAACCGGAAAAATACATAATCTCCAGCAATACATTATTGAAAATATAGAAAGATATACTGGCATTCTTATAGAAGAAGTCAGTATTATTATTGATAAAATCACACAGATAGAAAATAATCCCATCCGATAAAAACACAATTATTATTTTGCTGCTGCTGTATACGCCGTATCAGCAGCAGGTGCTTTTTGACTACGGCGATGATTCCGACCAACAAAAGAGGAAGTAACAGCTTGTTCGGCAGAATTATCCTGATTTTCTTTATTTTTTTTCTGTATCTTACGCGGAAAACGAACAGATACTCCAAGTTTCTTTAGAACGGTACGAATTGCAAAATCAAGCTCAGTCCGCTGCGGGTTCATCGGCAGTACAAAATGACGGCACTGAGACCATGTTTTAGCATATAATTCACTGGGTGTAGTAGTATGTATTTCCTGTTCCCAATCCGTCATTTCAGAAATAAAATCATAAATAATATAGCTCAATTTCTGACCAAGCCGTACATCCGGTTCATTTTCTACTAACGCATCAAGCTCCCGCAGGTGCTCAAGATACCGCGCCTCAAAATCGGGATTTTCATACATCAGCGCAGTTGCTGTTGGCTGCAAATACATATATAGATCTTCCTGCAGTGCTTCAGAAACAATATTATACGCATGTCCACTGTTAATAATTTTCAGCATTTCTTCGGTGAGCCGAGACGGAGATATTGGAGAAAGCAAATGAGCCGATTTTCGGATCTTCCGCTTCAAAGAATTGGACATTCTGCACTGAGTAGTCGCGGCATATTTCACTGCACGAAGCATCCTTACAGGATCTTCCTCAAATATACGATCAAGAGGTATTACCGGACGAATAATTTGCCGTCTGATATCTTTCACTCCGCCTACATAATCAATAATCTGTTCTTTTAGTGGATCATAATACAACGCATTCAAAGAAAAATCACGTCGTTTAACATCATCGTCGATTGTACCAAAACTGTTGCCGACAGAGCCTTCTTCAAGAGATCTAAATGTACTCACTTCAAAAATTTTTGAACCAAAGAAGATATGAACAAGTCGAAACCGTTTCCCTATTATCCGTGAATTACGGAATAACTTTTTTATTTTTGAAGGAGTGGCATCTGTAACAATATCAAAATCTTTTGGAGTTTTACACACCAATAAATCACGAACTGCACCGCCAACAATATAAGCATCATATCCATAATCCCGCAAGTGACTGATTATTCTGATTGCATCTGCATCTATGTTACTACGGGATATATTATGTTCATCTTTTGTATAAATAACGGCTTTTTTTATCGGCCGTCCCTTTTGGTCAGAAGAATATCGGAACAACACAATGTATAAATGATAAAAAAAACCATATACTAAGTCAAGTCTATGGTATATAGCAGGGATATTAGAGGTACTCCAAGATACAAAGACCGTATATTATCATACCGCGGGTATTCCGGCCGAAAGAAACAGAATTCCCTGAGAAAAAATAAATAATATGAGACCTAGCGCAGCAGAAACAATAGCAACAGGAATATAAACCAATAAGCCAGGCTGTTTGAATGGAATTGTATAAACAATACTCTCAACAGCAATAAATCCTGAAAATACAATTTGAACAACAGCAGAAACGGATAAGAGTTTCAAAATATCAAAAATATTGTCATCAAGGAATAGTTGATAGCAGCCGGCTACATACAGCAACGCAAGTGCACACGACAAACAAACAATAAACAGCAATGCCCTCAGCGTCAAAGACAACAGCAGAGAATATTTTTTTCTATTTTGAATTTTTTCCTGCGGCGGAAAATCTTTCTGAGCTCGTTGAGACATGGACACCACCTTTCATCTGCATTTTACCTTGCAGTTTTAGAAAGATACCCGTATACTAATAGCAATACAGATTGATGGTCAAGGCTGGATATATATTTATGAAAAAAACACTTATTTCTATCGTTTTTCTGCTTATCTGTGCGGCGGTGATATTTTTTATTGGTTGGGTACAATTTCTTGTTCCGGCAGGCAGCTATGGTATCATGATCTCAAAAACAGGAGGCTTGTATCCGCAGCCAATAGAATCGGGAGTGTTTATATGGCGATGGGAACGGTTATTGCCTACAAACACGCAGCTGAGAATCTTTGATCTGACTCCGCAGACTATTACCGAAACTGTTGAGGGAATGCTTCCATCAGCAGAACTATATCAGCATGTCCTTGCAAAAAAGACTGACTTTTCATATTCTGTTACCCTTGAAATTTCACTGCGAGTACCTAAAGATAAACTTGTCACTTTAATCCATGACAAAGATTTTGCGAATCAGGAAACATTGAATAAATGGATTCAAAATCAGAGCACACGCATTGCTTCAAATGCGGCAGACAGCCTGATCCAACAATCATTTGCAGCATCTGACAGAGGACAACTATTCACCTTACAGTCTGTAAATATGGAAGATCTCCGCGCAGTATTAAATAATAAAGAACAATATCTGGAAATAACTGATATTACTGTCAAAACAGGAAAAATTCCTGATACAGCACTATATCGCTTGGCACAGACACTGAGTACGGAACAGCAAACAAATAACAATACGACTGAAGATAAAGTATCCGCATCTGCGGCAACGGAAGAGACACAGACACAATTATAGGATACAATCTGTTCGGTTCAGTAATAACTCTCTTTTAAGTGGCAGTACAATATAAAATAGACCGTTTTGAGTCTCAAAGACAGCTCTGCCACCTGCTTCATTTTCAGGCCAGTTACTGATACTGCGTCCCCAATTCTGCCAGTCCACACTATTAAGCGGCCATTTCAGGCCACGTGAACGAATTGTATATTTCATGCATCCAGGAAGTGCAAATGTCGATATCATATCACCATCCTGCAGCCCGCCCACCTGCATCACAGTTTTTTCTTTCAGCAAACAAACTACCTGTGTTCTGACAAGCCAGAAATCAGGTGATAAATCAGTACCTAATAACCGCTGAATACCCAAAAGATGATCCAATCTACCACCACCACCACCAACTAGAACAATATCAAGTGGTATATTTGTTTCATTTCTGATCCGAACGGCTTCAATAAGTGCAGTTTCCGTATCCGTATAGTCTTTCGCCATATCCTGCTGCTTTATTATTTCTCTTGGATATCGCTCTAGCAAATCAAAGCGACTCAAACTATCCATATCACCAATAATTAGATCAACAGTAAAATTGTATTCTTTTTGATACAAAAAGGCAGCCTCAAGACCAGAATCAGCGGCTATTACTGTATACACATTTTTACTATTATTAAAAAAAACTGAGGCAAGAGAAGGTTCGGGATACTCTCCGCCAGTAAATATCACTATATACATAACATAATCCTTTCATGTATAATACGGATAATATCATGAACCGGCAATCATTTTCCGCTGCACATCTATTAAAAAAGAAAATTCCCATACACCCTGTACTGCGAAAAATTGGACAGATATTTTCCAGTAACGGGTATACAGCTTATCTAGTTGGAGGCGCGGTGCGCGATATACTGCGCGGACAACCAGCAAGTGATTGGGATATTGCAACGAATGCACCGCCACAGGCTGTCATCAGTATGTTTAAAAAAGTTATTCCAACCGGTATTGCACATGGTACGGTAACTGTTATCTTTGAACATATCCATATAGAAGTGACCACTTTTCGTACTGAGAGTATGTATACAGATGGACGGCACCCTGACACAGTAGAGTATGCAGCAACAATTGAAGAAGATTTATCCAGACGAGATTTCACTATGAACGCAATTGCTGCTTCACTTTCTACAGGGGAACTAATTGATCCGTTTGGAGGCAGAGCAGACATAGCAGAAAAGATAATCAGAACTGTCGGAGATGCAGAAGAACGATTTAATGAAGATGGATTGCGCCCTGTACGGGGCATACGATTTGCCTCACAGCTTGATTTTAGAATAACTGATGATACACTTGCAGCAATTCCGAAATGTCTTGAAAGAACAGCCTGTATTTCCATAGAAAGATTTAGAGATGAATTTATTAAAATACTTTCTTCTCCTAAACCATCAAAAGCGTTAAAACTACTCGAAACAACAGGCATTCTAAAAATTTTTATTCCAGATCTTGTAGCGTGCCGTGGAATTGAACAAGCTGATTTCAGGGGTTTCCACTGTTTTGATGTACTAGATCATCTTTTTTATGCCTGTGACGGCGCACCAGCTGATAATTTACCAGTGAGGCTTGCAGCATTATTCCACGATATAGGAAAACCTGCCTGCAAACACATACAATATAAAATAGCGCCGGATGGCATACGCCGTCCAATAAATACGTTTCTGCAGCATGAAGCAGCGTCTTCCCGCCTAGCACGGCAAATACTGCTGAAACTCCGATTTCCTAATAAGATAATTGACAAAGTATGCCACCTGATCGCACAACATATGTTTCATTATGAACCAAACTGGACAGATGCGGCGGTGCGCAGATTTATCGCACATGTCGGCACTGAATATCTGCATGATCTGTTTGATCTGCGCATTGCAGACGTATATGGAATGACTGCCTCACCACCTGTTTTGAAAGAAGGACTGTGGAGTGCACAGCTGATAGAACTGAAAGACAGAATCGCGTATATACAACAAGAGCAGGCAGCAATTACCCTTAAAGAACTGGCTGTTAATGGTACTAATCTGATTGCACTTGGAATTCCGCCCGGCAAACAGATTGGAATGATACTACAGGAACTACTTGACACAGTTCTTGAAGACCCTGCACAAAATACGCAAGACTGCCTATTGACTATTGCACAAAACATATGGAATGAACGGCAAAACGTAAATGAACAAACACAGGAAAAATAAAAACCTGTTTGAATTCCGTATCAAACAGGTTTGCCAATTTATCGCCTCAACCAGTTTCTCCCTGCATTTTTAGAGTAAAAAAGCCCTTTAGATGTTGTCGCCAATATTTCAGAACCATGAACAGTCAGTTCTTGGAAAACACCACACTGGGGACTATTAAAGCGAATAAGCCACGTTCTGCCGCCATTAACAGAATATTCAATGCGGTTATTCTGCGGATTGATGCGGATTAATTCTGTTCCCAAAGAAATCATTTGTCCCATATAAAACACTCCTGTATTAGTTTCTTATTGATATTATACCCCTCCGTCTCTGGCAAATTATGCCAGTTAAATAAAAAACTATTTTTCATTTGTAAAGAAAAGACGTTTGCATCAAAAAAATCATTTCTATAATGAATAATATCTATACTAACACCTTGCCCCATTGTGCAATCATCGGTACACTTATAGTATGTCAGTCATTATTATCGCGGAAATTGGAACCGCACATGGAGGAAGCCTGCATAAAGCACGCGATCTTATAAATGCCGCAGTAGATGCAGGTGCCGATTATGTTAAATTTCAGTGGGTATACGCTGATGAGATATTGCATCCAAACACAGGGTTTGTCAATTTGCCGGGTGGTGCTGTACCATTATACAAACGCTTTCAGGAGTTGGAAGTGTCTCCTGATTTTTTCGCACAGGCACAGGAATACACACACAGCAAGCATGCAGGTTTTATTTGTTCGCCCTTTGGTTTAAAAAGTCTTTCCGAACTGCTTGCGATACAGCCAGACGCAGTAAAAATTGCGTCTCCAGAACTTAATCACTATCCTCTGCTGCACGCACTCAGTAAAAGCGCACATACAGGCATCCCGGTCATACTGTCATCGGGGGTTTCAAGACTTAGTGATATTGAAAGAGCACTTGATTTGCTTGATACATTCCGTCATTCATGTTCTCAAGACAAAACGAATCAAACAGTAAATAAAATATATCCGCAGCTGCCGGCACTTTCTCTGCTTCACTGTATCACAGCGTATCCGGCGCCAGAATCACAATATAACGTACGCCTAGTGCGAACGCTTTCTGATATATTCGGTATTCCAACAGGCATCAGCGATCATAGTATGGATCCGGTGCTTGTTCCGTCACTTAGTGTATTGTGCGGAGGAACTATCATAGAAAAACATATAACACTCAGCAGAAAAACAGATGGTCTTGACGATCCTGTGGCATTAGAACCTGCTCAGTTTGAGCAAATGACTAAATATATCCGCCATATCGAAGAACAGATTGCCAAGTACGGCAGCACATGCGCAGCTGACTGCTGTACTGAAAAACTGAATGAAAAGTACGGCGCCGAAGCAGTCTCTGCAGCGCTTGGCACAGGAATTAAATTCCTCGCTCCAGATGAACAGCAGAATTATGGCAGAACAAACAGATCTCTGCACTTCACCCACTCTCTCTCACAGGGTTCAGTGATAACGGCAGATGATATTGCCGTTCTGAGAACAGAAAAAATACTAACTCCTGGTATTTCGCCTGAATATCTGGAAATCGTTACTGGCGCACGTCTTGCCGTCTCGGTAAATGCCGGCGATGGTGTTCGTTGGGAACAGCTGTTACATCGGTAATCTGGGCGCTGCCGCTACCAAACGGCTAGTATACTCATGACGCGGATGATAATATATATCATCCGCGGTTCCGGTTTCTATCAGCTCCCCTTGATACATAACACCAATACGGTGACACAAATAACAGACTGTATTTATATCATGAGAAATAAACAGGAAAGAAACACCACGCTCGCTGTTCATACGCGAGAGCAGATTTAAGATATTCGCCTGTATCGAAACATCAAGCGATGACAAAATCTCGTCACAGATAATAAGCCGAGGAGATGCAAGCAGTGCACAACCGATAGCAATGCGCTGACGCTGCCCACCGCTCAGATCTCGCATACGGCGATGTGCGTATTCATCGGTTAAACCAATTGTATACAGCATTTCAGAAACTTTGCGCAAACGTTCTGCTTTGCTTCCAACCTTATGAATTACCAGAGGTTCTTCAAGTATCTGAGCAGCTGTCATACAGGGATTAAGTGCGCTGTCTGGATTCTGAAAAATAAGCTGTAACTGTCTGCCCCGTTCAAGACGATGCATTGTCTCTGCCGGTTTACCGCACAGCAGTACGGTTCCACAGTATGGAATCAAACCGCAGATCGCTTTAGCAAGCGTTGTTTTACCACAGCCGCTTTCACCGATAAGACCGCATATTTCTCCTTCGCCAATCTGTAGAGAAACGTTTTTCACGGTCTGCTTTCTAATCCGATGTACTATACCAGAGCGTACCATATATGAAACAGAAAGATTGTTGACGTTAAGTATCGGGCTGTTCATGAACATCCATTCCCATTTCTATAACCGGTACGCAGACAGCGACACAGTCTTTTATCAGCAGTTCTACACAGGTCTACCGGTCTACTCTGACAATATTCATCAGCAAACGCACATCGCTTAAGAAATGGACACATTTCATCTGCATGACAATGATCAACAGTTCCTGCAATACTGGTAAGAGGGTTACCTTTTTTAGCAGGATCAGGGATTGAACGAATAAGCCCTTGCGTGTACGGGTGTAGCGGTTCTTTCAGAATAAGCTGCGTTTCACCTGCTTCAACTATCTTACCGGCATACATAACCGCAATACGGCTACAAATACTGGCAATAACCGCAAGATTATGACTGATAAGCAGCAGTGCACATCCGTTTCTTTCGCAGACAATATGTAGCAGAGACAGTATACTACTCTGTACAGTTGGATCAAGCGCAGTTGTTGGTTCATCAGCAATAATCAGTTTGGGATTGTTGATAATCGCCGATGCGATCATCACCCGCTGACGCATACCACCAGAAAGCTGATGAGGATACTGCATATAAAATGCAGGCGTATCAGGAAGTCCAACCTCACGCAGCATACTACAGACACGACTATGTATTTCCTGCCGATTCATCTGAGAGAAGAGTACTAAACGTTCTGCAATCTGATCGTATACCGTCATAAGCGGATTCAGTGATGTCATGGGGTTCTGGAATACAAAACCAATATCACAACCAAGAAAACGAAGATATTCGCTACGAGAAAATGTGGACAGTTCTTTTCCTGCGAAACTGACAGTTCCCCCGGTTATAATGAATCCATCTGGCAGTAACCGGCCTACAGAAAGAGCAGCCGTTGTTTTACCGCAGCCACTTTCTCCTACAATGCCAACAGTTTCTCCTTCATGAAGCATAAGTGAAAATCCATACACAATCGGCTGTTCTTTTCTATGGGAAAAAACACTGACACACAAGTTTTCAATTCGAAGCAGTTCGCGGGGAGTATCAGTCATGCTGCAATCCTTCCCCCAGATAATTCATAGAACAGATCATAAGCACCATAACACCGCCAGTCAACAGCGCAGCCCATGGAGCATTAAACAAATAGGATTGAGCGTCAAACATCATGCGTCCTAAACTCGGTACCGGCGGTTGTACCCCGACTCCCAGATAACTGAGTGTAGATTCTATCAAAATAGAACGAGTCAGTACAATTATTACTGTCGAAAGCAGCGGAGCTTTTATATTCGGCAGAATATACACCAGCACAATACGAAGCCAACTTGCACCTAATATACGGGCAAACTGCACGTATTCAAATTCTTTCGCAAGCATTGCCTCATTACGTGAGACACGGACAAACGACGGAATAAAAATAATAGTCATTACTGCAGTAAGAGGTAAATTACCGTCAGGAAGCACACTTCTGAGCACAAGTGCAAATAGCACAACAGGTATCGAATTAAGAGCATTTATCAAACGCATGATTACACGATCCAAGATTCCGCCTGATACAGCAGCACATAAACCAAGCGCTGTACCAGCACAAAAACTAGCTATTAATGTCACCAATGCAAAAAACAGTGATACACCAACACCTTTCATTACCCTGCTGAAAATATCTCTGCCGAAATTATCAGTGCCGAACCAATGTGCACCAGATGGGGGCTGGTAACGTGATGTCTGATCCATTACGTATGGATCACAGGGCGTGTAAAACACAGAGAAAACCGCCGCAATTGTTATCAGTGTTACCAGCACAAGCCCGGTTTTAAAGCGTTTCCTGTACATCATTTCCCCGCAGACAAAAACACGGTTTCTGAATCCGTCCTTATACGCGGATCAACCATACGGATGAGTATCTCCATAAGAAAATTGATAATTACAACTACCGATGATACATAGATAGTTACGGTCATTACCAGAGGAAAATCCCGTCTCGCAATACCGCTTACAAGAAGCCTGCCGAGTCCAGGTATACCAAATACCTGTTCTACTACAATTGCACCAGAAAGCACATCCGCAATTATTACTCCTGTTATAGTTAATACAGGACGCAGTGAATTCCGAAAAACATGAGAAAAAAGTATCCTCTGTCCACAAGCTCCCTTGCTTTTAGCTGTACGAACATACTCACTTGATAGTTGGCTAACGATAGACATACGAATGAATTTAGTTAAAATACTGCAGTTCGGCAGTGCAACTGCTATTGCCGGAAAAAATAAGCAAACAAAAAATGCCTGCATATTTTGAGAATAATGAAAAAACTGCCCTGGAACAAAAAGATGCAAAATAAGCCCAAAGAGCCAGACAATAATAATCCCTATAAAATAATGCGGAATTGAAAGTCCCAATATAGCAACATGATCAAACAGAGTATCAATAAAAGATTTGCGGCGATACGCCATTATAATACCAGCCGGTACAGAGATAAGCACAATAATTGCAAATGATTCAACAGCCAGTGTTGTGGAAACAATGAGGCGATCAAATACTAGCTCCCGCACCGACAGACCATATTGTATAGAGGTACCAAAATCAGCTCTGATAATACCACTGAGCCAGTATGTATACTGCAACACTAGGCTTTTATCCAGATTCAGTTTTTCTTTGAGAATCGCGATTTGCTCTGGCGAGGCATTCAATCCGGCAAGCATCACCACAGGATCTCCCGGCACAAACTGAAACAACAGAAATACTATAAGAGACACCACAAACAATGTAATGAGCAGATCAGCAAATTTTCTCAGTATAAAAGCCGCCATGCCAGTTCAGACAATTACTCAAAATAAATCGGCGCCGCATCAAAGATGTACAGCGGATATGAGATGTATCCCTTAATACCTTTTTTATATATTTTAGGTACTGCCATATCACATATAAATACAGCTCCTGCATCATGACTGATAATTTTCTGCAATTCCTTATACAGCAACATGTGTGTATCTTCTTTCCCCGCCTCCAGCACTTGTGCAAACAAACGGTCATATTCAGGATTGTTATAGTTAATAAAATTAGAAGGACTGTCTGATACATACCGGGCCAGATAGCTTCGTGGTGAAAGCGTTGTTCCATCAACAGAAATAACAGTTGCCTCATATCTACGCCCCTGATAGACATCTGACAACCATGAAGACCAATCTACTTGCTGAATCCTAGCTGTTACGCCAATACGGGCAAGCTGATTTACTATAATCTGCGCCGTATCGATATGCATCTGATAAGAAGACGGAACAGTAATAGTTAATTCAAAACCGTCTACATATCCGCTCTCAGAAAGCAACTCTTTTGCCCTTTCAAGATCAACGGAATACAAACTGTCAAGATCAGTATTATACATCTTTTTCAGACCAGGTATAACCGGCGATGCAGCCCGTACCGCATGTCCATTGTGAGCAAGCTGTATTATCTCATCAATATCAAGTGCATAACAGAACGCTTGACGCACACGAATATCCTGAAACGGTTCAAATGCATTATTCAGCGCAAGCATCTGCACTGAATTTGAATTATCATATACAACATCAAACCGGTTTACATCTACCTGTAACGCAGATGTTGCATCAAAAAAACCCGAATTAGCAGACCCTGCCTGCAAATCAAGCAAAGCTACTTTAAAATCAGCTTTTATCTTAAAAATGATTTTATCTATCTTAGGTAATCCATCCTGCCAATAACTATCATTTTTTACTAGCACCAATTCCTGCTGCGGCGTAAACGATGAAAATTTAAATGGTCCTGTTCCAATAGGATGTGTATTTAAATTCTCATATTCGGCCGGAACTATCGCCGTAGTCAGATTATAATAAAATTCACTATCAGAAGCTGTCAATTTAATCACTACAGTACGTTCATCAGATGCTGTTGCAGACCGAACTGCATCCATACCGTTCATTTTATATGCAACCGCCTGATTGATCGAATATACAACATCATCTGCTGTTACTTTTTGACCATTATGAAACAATATATCACGCAGTATAAACGTATATTCTGTATAATCATCATTCGTCTGATATGATTCCGCCACAGCCGGCATAAGACTTCCATCCGGCATCGGCTTAAGCAGTCCTTCAAAAACATTAAACATTACATAACGGGAGTCCGCACTTGCAGCCATAAAAGGATCCAGATGATCAGGTTCCGTAGTAATCGTATATACAAGCGCATTCTCATCATTTCCGACATCTGACTTCTGACGAACACAACCTGTCAGTGCAAATATTATCAAAGGAATACATACTATAGTACGATATAAGGATTTTTTCATCAGTGATCTCCTAATTTTTCTAAAAACACTGGCAGTGTATGACAGTTTACTCCATGCTGTCAATACAGATAGAAAATCCGTTTTCTACCCCAAATCTATATGCGAAACAGTCTTTTTCTGTAACAATAGTAACACTATCAGGCAAAGCTCCTTCTTCTATACGTGAAACAGAAGAAGGAATTGTTATACGGCGCAGAGATGAGCAAGATGAAAACGCGTTTTGCTTAATAATAACCACAGAAGAAGGCAATAGAACTTCTTCAAGCGTCCCACAATCAGTAAAAGAATCAGATCCTATTACTGTCACAGAAACACCGCTAAATTTACGCGGAACAGTAAGTACTGTATCTGTTCCGGTGTATCTGGTCAAAATGACACCTGTTTTATCTATTTTATATACAAAATCGCCGCTGCGCCGTGCTTCAGACGCACACAGCGGCAACATGCATATCAATATGCTATAAATAATACCTATGGTAAAATAATATAAATATCTCATACAATATTTATATCAGGAACACTTGGAACAGACTCTCCAATCCACGATTGATCAATTGTAAAGACAATATCCACATCACTAAATGGATTGTATTGTTTAATTGCTTTAACCATTTGCTTGCGTATCTGATCAAGTTCTCTGATCTTTCTTTCCTTTTGGAGATAAACATGGATAACAATATATAGTGTCCGACCACGCTGCGCAGAATAATTTTTAAATCCTAAAAACTGCTCTTGCCTGATAAAGGGAGCGATAAGAGAATCAAGTATTGCCTGTACATCCGCAGGAGGGGCGGCCGTGAGAAGTTCTCTCATGCTATATAAAAATTGTTTTACAAACTGCGGAATAACACTGCAAATAAATATCAATGTAATTAATGGATCAATATATGGGATCAGCCAAGCCATATGCGTATTTTGCAACAACCGCATTCCAATAAAAGCTGTTAACACAGATGTACTTATCAGTGTATCTGTCATCCAGCTTCTTGCTTCCGCCCGCAAAACCGGAGAGTCTATTTTCCGAGACGCAACCCTCAATAATACCGCCACAACAGAACAGATAATAATAGAAACAAGAGTATAGGCACCAGCTGAATATATATTTATCTCACTTCCGCCTCTAATAATATTCTGTATTGCCTGATATACTAGAGAAAGATTTATACAGATAATAAATACAGAACGTATAATAATAAACAGTGGTTCAAATGCACCATAACCAAATTGATATTGTCTGTCATCACCTTTTAATACAAGCCGCACGACTTGTGCTGAAATCAATGTAAAGAAGCTTGCTGTAAATGAATACAATGCATCAAAAAACACAGATTGCGAACGTGAATGCAATGCAAAAATAAATCCTGCTGCAGCAAATAACACATTAATGCATGTTGATAATTTCAGAATTGTAATTTCGTTTTTGATTGACAAACTCATATATCTAAGTATAACAGACAAATATAAAATATAAAAGATGAAGGCTTGTTATAAAAAATGCGCGGCAGCCAAAGCTCCGCGCGTTTATACATTACCGCTTACTGTAATTTTTTTCTATCCATTTAAGATAGTCGCCGCTGCGTATACTTTCTATCCAATCAGTATTACGCAGATACCATTGAACTGTGGCTGCAAGTCCTTCTTCAAAAGACATTTTACGTTCCCAACCGAGTTCACGCTTTATTTTTGAACAATCTATAGCATACCGCCGATCATGACCGGGCCTGTCCTTAACATAAGTGATAAAAGAACGAATCTCCGCTGCTTCTTTGCCTGTCTCTTTCGCCGTCAGCTCAATAAGTTTATCAAGCAGACGGATATTTTCCCACTCATTTTCTCCACCAATATTATATTTCTCGCCTGTTTTTCCACCGCGCAGAACAAGCCATACCGCACGGTTATGATCTTCCACATAAATCCAGTCCCGTATATTGCGTCCGTCTCCATATACAGGCAGATTTTTACCCTCTTTCATATTCAGCACCATAAGAGGAATAAGTTTTTCAGGAAATTGGAATGGCCCATAATTATTTGTGCAATTTGAAAGCGTTACCGGCAGCCCGTACGTGTGAAAATACGCCATAACCAGGTGATCACTTGATGCTTTACTTGCTGAATACGGACTTCTGGGATCATACGGTGTTGTTTCCGTAAAATAACCGGTTTCACCCAAAGAACCATATACCTCATCGGTACTGATATGATGGAACAGTACATCAGAGCGTATAGACCCATCGTCATTTTTCCAGTAATTTCTGGCTGCTTCTAACAATGTATATGTACCAAGCACATTTGTGCGAACAAACGCCTCAGGTCCAAGAATAGAACGGTCAACATGGCTTTCCGCTGCAAAATGAACAATAGTATCTATTTCATATTGACGCAGAATACGATCTACAGCAGCACGGTCACAAATATCAGCTTTCTCAAAATAATACCGCCGCTTATCTCCCGCACCATTGCCGTATACATGGTCAATATCAGCAAGACTTTCCGGATTACCGGCATATGTCAGACAATCAAGATTAACAATTAAACCTTCAAAACCGGCATCAGTAAATGCCTCATTTCCAGAGGAAGATAAATTAAATAAATAGTGAATAAAATTGCAGCCGATAAAACCGGCTCCTCCGGTCACCAGTATATTATGCAGTTTTCGCATAAAAACCTCCTTTAACACAGTATATCATTTTAGTGAAAAAAGCGGACTGCTTATAAAAGCGCGCAGACTTTCTTTCCAGTCCGGAAGCTCAATCTGAAGCGCACGCTGTATTTTTGCTTTTGATAATACAGAATATGCCGGACGAGTAGCCCGTGTTGGATATTCATCAGTTGTACATGGCTTGACTGTACAATCATGAGTGATTTTGCCTTTCTCACGTCCGAGCCGGTAAATTTCACTTGCGAATTCAAACCATGTCGTTTCGCCACGGTCTGTGCAGTGATAAATTCCTTCCGGCAGCAATGACCCTTTTACCGCATTCAGTATCGTAATTACAATACACCGGGCGAGATCAGCTGCAAACGTTGGACTACCTTTCTGATCAGCAACAACAGAAATGGTATCCCGGCTGTTCATCAGATTAATCATCGTGTATACAAAATTCTTTCCATCATAACCATATAACCACGCCGTACGGAATATATACCATGCGCAACCAGATTCCTGAACAGCACGTTCTCCAGCGGCTTTTGTCCTGCCATATACGCCTAACGGACTAACCGGCATATTCTCCGTATAGGGTGTTTTTCCACTACCATCAAACACATAATCCGTAGAGATATGAATCATTTTAGCGCCAATCTGCTTAGCAGTATGCGCGATATTTCCCGCGCCTGTTTCATTGAGCAGCGCCGCAAGGTCAGCATCATCTTCAGCCTTATCAACAGCTGTATACGCGCTGCAGTTAACAATCCAGGTAATTCCCTCATGACCCGCCGCGAACTTTTCAAGTGCGCGGCTGTCCGTAATATCAACATCACGATCAGTACCAATAAATGCTACATTATTTTGTTCAAGCTGGCGGGCAATTTCGCTGCCGAGCATTCCTTTACAACCAATCAACCAGACCATCATCACTTCCTGTTCTTTATTTGCCAATCCATTGTGCGTTTGAATCAAAATAATTTCCCTGCGGATTAAACGCCGGATGTTTTCTGTCTTTTTCTGATAAAAGAGGAACTGAAGCGCCAAAGACAGCACTCCAGTCTATAGCGATATTCGGATCATTCCACATCAAACCGCCCTCATCTTCAGGATGATAAAAATCCGTACATTTATAGGCAAAAACAGCCTGTTCTGATAAAACATAAAACCCGTGAGCAAAACCTTCGGGAATATAAAACTGATTCTGTTTCTCCGCAGACAATACAACCCCATAATATTTACCGAATGTCGGTGAACCCGTTCTGATATCAACAGCGACATCATAGACTTCACCAGAAAGCGCGCGTACGAGCTTGCCCTGCGGATGTATCTTCTGAAAATGAAGCCCGCGCAGCACACCGCGACTGGAACACGATTGATTATCCTGCACAAATTTCATTGTGAGACCAGCTGCAAAAAACTCTTTTTCACTATACGTTTCCAGAAAATAACCCCGCGCATCTCCAAATATTTTCGGTTGTATTTCATACAGACCCATTATTGGACACGCTGTAAAAGAAAAAGGCATATTTCTCCCTCCTCATTATATTAATTAGATCTTCTACTCCATTGAACTGAAATTTCAGTTTGTTCAGCAGATATAATATCCCCACCTTCGCCATATATTGGAGCAAGCGTTCTTTTTGTTCCCATCATATTGTCCTGTCCGGTAACTTTCATTGTCCATGATATCGGCTGTGCGCTCTGGGCGCTGACAAGCGCTATCTGTCTTGGTATATCTGGATAGAATGATGCATTCGGTCTGCCAGATTGGGTTAACGTAACAGTTGAACCATCTATTGCAACAGTAATGTTCATCGTAGCACCATTTTTATAGATAACAAAACCTCTGCCGGAACGCAGAATTACAATTTTATCTATGAACTCCTCACCACCCCATGTACCGGCGAGCATCTCGACAGACGGTTTAAGAACAGTACCTTCCGTAAGTTCTTTTACCGGTTCAGCGTCAGGAGATACAAGACTGGCCATGACAGCCTGAATAGATGAACCAGCTTCTGTAAGGATTTTATAAAACGAATCATAAGATTTCGCATAACTGGCCTTTTTCCCTGTTTCCGGCAGTTCTCCATTAAAAGAGAATGCCCAACTTTCATTTACATTCTCGATTGAAATATAAAATATAATACCGGCAGCAGGCAGCAGACCACCATCTTTTGCTTCCTGATAGGAAATATCTCTGTGATCCTCAAGAGTAATCGTATTTAAAGAAGCAAGTTTATTATAAAACAAATCCTGTGCCATAAGAATCTGTTCTGTAGCAGCAGCTTTAGGTACACCATAAAATACCGCTTTATCCGGCGCCGCTGCTAAAACGACAACTGGAATGAGTACAAAGATCATCTTCAGCAGGATTCGCCTATTGCTCAAACCTCTGATTCGCAATGAAAACTCCTATCCGTTCAAACCCTTTTTAAATTCGCGCTGCATATCACGCTTTATATCGCGTTCACGTATATCAGCACGTTTATCAAATTGTTTTTTACCACGACAAACCCCCAGCGTTATTTTAACACGTCCGCTTTTCAGATATACATCAAGCGGAATGAGTGTCATACCTTTTTCTTCTACTTTCCGAATAAGTCTCTTTATTTCCTCACTATGAAGAAGCAATTTTTTCTTGCGATCCGGATCATGATTAAATACTGACGAAAACGGATATGGAGAAATATGCAGACCAATAATCCAGACTTCACCGCTTCTGATTTCAGCAAAGGCGTCAGGAAAAGAAATATTACCGGCTTTTACCGATTTTACTTCAGTTCCCTGCAAAACAATACCACATTCATATGTTTCTTCTATACTATAATTAAATCTTGCTTTTTTATTCTGCGCAATAAGCTTTGTGCCTGAACCGCTCATATTCTTAGTATACGACATCTTAATAAACCGCTCAAGTAGAAAAAAATAACAACATGTTATTCTTGGTACAAGCATCATCTTAAAATGCATAAAACTTGAATAGAACGCTGTTTTAGTATACTTTTTATTGATTATGAAACAATCTGTTCTCTTTGCTCTCGCTTTCCTATGCGCGGCGGGCGTTGACTGTACATTCGCGCTTTTGATACGTTTTGGAAAATTTCCTCAGGAAAAATCATACTCAGAAATAGTATCTGTTAGCAAATACCAAAAACCAATTGGACAACGCATCGCGATGATACTGCTTGCAGTATGTTCCTCTGTGTTTACACTAATTTCAATGATATGCTTAATACTACCACAGTTTTTATCTATTGCCGTATACACAGCTTGCGCTCTATTGGGTATCTCAGCTGTTATCTTGCTGCAATGTATCTTTCTTTCCGCAGGAGAAGAATAACATCTATATCATCTCTATTTCTTTAAGACAAAGTGTGCCCTGACGGACAATCCGCGCGGCACCCTGTGAAATATCAACTATTGTTGACGGAAGCTGTCCGGGAATAGAATCACCATCATCAACAATAAGCGAAACGTCATGCTCAAATTCTTTCATAATACTGTCTATTGAATACAGTATCGGCGTTCCTGACCTGTTTACACTTGTTGAATACAGCGGATACCCGCATGAACGAATCACACAACGAAGCCACTCATCACCGGGACAACGGAAAGCCGCAGTTTGTGTTTTCGTATCATCAACAGCCTGCGGTATAAGCGGAACAATCACAGTAAGCGGTCCGGGCCAGTACTTCAAAAGCCATTCAGGAATCGGCATAGAACTGTACAAATGTATATCTGCAGGATCAGCGACCAGTCTGATAAAAGGTTTCGTTTCACATCTGCCTTTTATCTCTCGTATACGGCGATCCGCAGCCGGTACAATTCCAGAAAATCCATACACGGTATCAGTAGGCAGAATTACTGCTTCTTCTTTCAAAAGAAAAGAAACTGCTAATGAAATACTTTCAGGATGTGATTTGGTGATAAGCATAAAAATTATGAACCTTTTTAACGGAAAATATTCATAGCAACACCGGAACCGTAAGAATTCCCGGCAGATTCTTTTCTGTTAGTCTCCTTTTCTACCTGCGTACTTGTCCGGTATCTGCTATGCAGATTTTTACCATTACGAGTAATCGAGAGAATAATAAACGATAGACTAAAAAAAATAATTGCCAGAATTTTGCAGACAGATTCCGGTATATAGGAAGGTTTTTCAGCATGGAGCACCGTTCCTGCATCATAAAGAGGTTCCTGCAGCGGAAGCATCCCCGCGATTTTTACCAGTTTCTCCCCATCATGCACATATCCCAGTTTGCGTGCATAAGAAGCGATAACATCCGCATCCTGTTTAAGCGAAAGATAGCGTTCCTGCAGATTATCATTAATATGTTCCAGTTCTGTAGTGTTTATGCTGAGTCGCTGTCTCTGTTCTTTCATCTGACTGTACGCGATAAATCCGTCCTGACCACCTATAATAGAAACAACAACATATACAAATGTACCTATACAGGCGGATATCAAAATACGTAAGCGCAACATATCTTTAATAACGGCAGATTTTGTGGTTTTCTGAAATGGAAATGTGTGTTATACTCTTTAGTACAGGCACATGATATTACAGTAAAACAGTTGTGTTTTTTTGTATTTTGCCGATATAGATATAGACAAACTTATTTTTAATCAGTAACGTACAAACATTGGAGAAAAAAATGGCATTGGATTTCAGTCAGGATAATAAAGCTGATTTAGATGCATATGGTGTGTGGGTAAAAAAACCACCACAAAACATCGAACAACAACCGCAAATGACAGACAGTGCCGAAACACAGCCTGCGCAGCAGGAAATAATTGATGTGTCATTAGATGATTTTCTAGATGATGATATACCAGTTGATACAACAGATCCCGTTGAACAGGAGTCTGAAACAGAAGAACCGGTACTTGATATTGACTTAACATTTGATGATGATTTTACCGCACAAGCAGGAGCTGTTTTATCTGATACAGATCAGATAGAAAACATGGACAGTACACCTGACGATGAATCCGAGACAAACCTTGATGATCTTTTTGACAATATCGAAGAGATAAACACATCTTCAAACGAAACCACTACCGAGACAGACAATAACAATATAGAATTTAATGAAATTTCCGATTTCGATGATGTTCTAAACGATATTAATGATGTGGTTATTACAGACGATAATCAGAAAGAAAAAGACCAGACTATTGTTGACTACAATCTCAGTGTCGAAGAAGATAATCCTTCTGCTCCTGAAAAAGAATTTCAGACAGAAAGTACTGATGAATCCGAAGATGTAGATATATCAGTTGTAGGAACACTTGATTTCGATAATACAAAAGATTCAGAGAAAGAAAGATTATCTATTGAACCGGAAGACAGTGATTTTGACCCAGAAATAGTTTTTGAACAGACAGAAGATTTTTCTATAGATCAACCATCAGGAAGTGATGACGCCTCTGGTGCCGATTCAATTCCAGAGGAAGAACAGGACTTTGATATGGAGAAAAACAAAGAATTTGTCGCCAAGACAGAACAGATGTTAGAGCGTATCATTTCTGAATTGACATCGCTCAAGGGTGAGGTCGGACAGCTTCGTGCTGATGTTGATTCGATTAAACAACAAGGAACAGATACACCCGCACCAGCGCAGAAGATTCCTCCCGCAGAAGAGCAGCAAATTACTGAAACTACAGCAGCAAATGGTTTTTTTGGTTCTGATTTATCAAGTGATGGTGATGATACTATTGCACTCTCAGGAGATGAGCTTAATAATATCCTTGAAAGCGCAAACTTTGTTGAGGAATTCGCAGGTGATACAGATACAGAAGTACCATCTGACAGCGACCTTGATTTTGATACAGAAAATATATCTGATGACGAACTGTTTGTACCGGCAGACGAAAATGACATATTCGATGATACCGACAGCAATATTGAGCATGAAATAAAAGAAAATTCGGCGGAAACTATTGAAGAGCCTGACAGCAATATCTCAGAAGACATAATACTTCCGCCAGTCGAAGAAAATATTATTGAAGAAGATGTAGAAGATGAATCTGCTGATATAGACATTGAACCTGAAGAATCTATAGATGATGACATAGTAATTGCAACAGATGATAATGTACCAGAAATAATACCTGAAACTGATCTGGATATGCAGGATGTGGATACCTCTGATTACGGTCTCACTAATGATAATCTTGATTACCTGTCACAGGAACCAACTGCAGAAGAAACCCTTTCTGGCGAACAATCTGATATCAGCATACAGGAAGCACATAATTTCCTCGAATCAGTTGAAAAAGAATCAGAGTTCCCTGATACTACAAATGAAAGCAATGACACAGATACAAGCAGATTGAATGCTATTCCAGCTGAATTAAGAGATGAAATAAAATCAGTTTTATCATATATTGACCAGCTGCTTGAAAATCTGCCGGAAGATAAAATTGCAGAATTTGCAAAATCAGAACATTTTAAGTTATACAAACAGCTTTTTTCAGAATTAGGATTATCCTGATGGGATTACTAGACAAGATACTGACGGCAGATTATGCTGCCGCCAGTTCTAAACAGCATGATCTGCCGCTTAATTTACATGGCTTTGCAGAAAAATATCATTTCAGCAAAGCCATTCTTTTTTCTGCGGAGAATGGTTATTATTACCCTATTTCCGCAGTTGGCATGACGGCAAAAACGATAATCAAGGCGGTATTTACAACAGATTTTCTCGACCATATTGTAAATGATGAATCACAATGGAAGTGTATTTCCGGACTCACAGTGGGCGGTTTTGCACAGTTCTTTTCCAAATCAGATTTTTCTGCATTCTCACAGTTACATTTCAGACGGTTCAATACAGAAGCCTCAACAGTAATACTCATGATTGCAGATAATGCGGCTGACACCACAAAAATCGATTCAGGATTGAACGAATTATGTACAGACCCAAGATTGTATCTTCCGTTGGAAAATATAGAACAGGAACCGGATGATACACTGCCCCGCATTACCGTAGACTGTTCCGCAGTAATTGAAGAACTTACAGACAGCGCCGATATTAAGCCAACATCCTCTGTTTATGCTGCCGTATCACAGGTACTTCACACTGAATTATATACATTAATCAGTAGGTTCATTCCGCAACACAAATGTGATTCATACCGTCGTTTCTGTATATCCTTTCCCCTAACCAGAGAAGAACTGGATACGATCAGTATCGATCTGCTCTCATTTCATATGGAAAAATCTTTATCCAGCTTTTGGGGCTGCGACCTGCACCATAAACCGGTAATAACATTTATTCCCTGATACCGATATGCAGCAACCGGAATTCCTTACAGCTAAAAACGGTTCTCAAACATGTAAAATCGGCAGCGTCTATATACATTCAGCATATAATCCGCAGCGTGAAGCTGAACGCTTTGCAGACAGCGTAGATCCTTCATTCATTCCCGCATACATTGTTATTATAGAACCTGCGCTTTCTTACTGTGTGCAGCCGCTGCGTTCGCGTTTTCCCAAGGCAAAACTACTGGCAGTAAGATTCAGTACCGTGTTCAGCAGTAGCGATATATACTGGGATAAAGTATTTAACTGTACAGAAGAAACTGTTTCTTCTTTCTCCGAAATGCTTTTTTCATATATAGGAGAAGAAGGTTTATCAGCGGCATATTTTGCAGACTGGAAACCTGCTGTTCAATCATATCCACAGTTACATGATCTTGTCTGGCAGCAGATAAAAAGCGCCGCAGCAAAAGGCCGAGATGTGCTTGCCACAAGAGCCTTTTACGCAAAAATCTGGCTGAGAAACACGGTACGCTTTTGTCTGTCAGTTAGAAAAACAGTACAATTCTCTCTGGGCTCAAAACCGATATTATTTGTCGCTTCCGGACCAAGTCTAAAGCCATCAATACCTCTTATCCATCAATACCGATCGGATTTTTTTATAATCGCAGCTTCATCGGCCTATGAGCCTCTCGTATTTGCAGACATTATACCAGATGCCTGTATTTCAACAGACGGCGGTTTCTGGGCAAAAAAACATATAGTCACCTGTGCCGTACCTCTCATTGTTTCAGCAGAATCAGCAGTACCAAACCAGGCAATACGGAATGTGCCCTTCGTTCCACTGTTGTATGGAGACGGACCTGAAACTATCCTGCTCACTGCCTGCGGCATACCTGCATACAATGCCCGCCGTAATGGTACTGTTAGCGGTACCGCTGTTGAACTGGCGCTTAATCTGACTGCGGGACCTGTATACGCATGCGGATTAGATCTGTGTACCTCAAAAGGATATCAGCACACACAGCCAAACAGACTGGAAACAGACGATTCTCTTACAGACTGCCGTATTGTTCCGATATCCTCACGCACCGTTTCACGGGAACTATCTGGCGCGTCTTTATCACTGTACCGGCAGTGGTTCTGTGATAACAGCAGGAGGCTGTCACATCGTTTCAGCAGACTTTTCACAGCCCTGCCAGAATCTACTCTCGGACAAATTCCCGATATTACCTGGCAAACATATGCAAAACACACAACCACACACATATCAGAACCTGTAAAAACATATCACGACATACCGTTAGATACATCAGAACGAAAAGAAAAACTTCTTTCAGTATTTGATTCAGTAAAAAAGCTCATTCAAAAGCCTGATACACAAGAGGCAAAAATATGGCTGACAGCTCTCTGTCCGGCCGACTATCTGGTATACCAGCGTGATAAAGATAAAAATAAGTATAAAATACAAATGATAGAAAAAGCGGCATCCGTCATAACGGAAATAGAAACATATCTCACATACTGCGCAAACGGAATTGATAAGTGAACGGACAGCTTAATCACTCATATGCGGCCCCAGTTAAAGCACGGGATGGAACACTTATTCCTGTTTTTACAGACGGAAAAACAATGTATTCACGATATGCGCCGCTTAAAGACGCACAGACATTTGCGCAAAAAGCAGGAAATGCTGTTTTTGTTATTGTATTTGGACTGGGATCGGGACTGCATATACAGGCACTGCTGAATTGCGGCGTACAGCATATCATCGTTCTTGAAGAAAACAACTGTTCCATTCATTTTCTTACCACAACATTTAATCTTGCGCCGCTGCTCTCTGATTCCAGAATAACCGTCTGTACCCCTCAGGAATTGTACAACACAATCACAACTAAATATATTCCGGCATTATATGGAGATGCTATTTGCCTGCCACAGCGTGCATGGGCGGATCACCACACTGAAATTACTGCGAGTGCCACAGCCATATTAAAAGAAGCTATCATAAGTCTTTCCGCTGACTTTTCTGTTCAGGCTCATTTTGGAAAACTCTGGCATAGAAATATCTTTCAGAATCTGCATCTCGCCGGTAAACTGCAAACATGTACTATACCACAGCAAATTTTTGACAAGGCACACAAACAGCAAAAAGCTGTCGTAACCGGCGCCGGGCCGACACTTGAGCATTACCTGCCCTATATCAAACAATACCGGCAGGATATATGTGTTATTGCCGCCGATACAACTCTTCAGCCGCTCCTGCAAAATAATATCATCCCCGATATTACCGTTACCCTCGACGGGCAGCAAATATCAGCGGAACATTTTTACGGTATAAACGCGCCGCAGATGCTTCTTGCAGCTGATTTTTGCGCCAACTGTACACTGACACGACGATTAGCACAGCAAAATTATCCGATACTGTTCACATATAATAAACATCCGCTCTCGACAGCGGCCGCCAGATATATTAATTCCAAGACAGACAGCCATATACCGTATATAGAAACAGGCGGCGGAACAGTCATTATGGCGGCGCTTGACCTTGCAGTTCAATTAGGTTTTACTGATATCGCACTTACCGGAGCAGATTTCGGGTATACAGATGGCAAACCATACACACAGGGAACCTATCTGGATAAACGATATTATTCTCTCTCAACCCGTGTTCAACCAGCGGAATATAGTTTCGCATCGCTCATGTATCGAGGCGACACCGTAAAAAAACAGAAAAACTTTTTTTCTACACCAGTTTTACAGCAATATTACAATAGTTATCTCACATACAAACAAAAAAATGCCGATGTATTAATCATGAGACTTGGATATGAAACATCTGACCAGCCTTGCTTTCCAGGCAGGCATACAGAAAAAACAAGTTTTATTCCAGCCAGGGTGTCTTACAGTGCCGCGGATTCCTTTTCTGCGTATTTCGTCAGAGAACTCGCCGCACTGCTTGACAAAAAGGAGGTATCTGTAATTTGCAGCAGCCCGGTTTTCATCGCGTTATTACCGCTCATGGCATATTATAGAAGAACACATCATGCAATAAATACAACCGATAGCTATCTTGATTTTCTGAATTTTGCGTATACGCAAACATCACATTCTATTGGATAAGACTTATGAATAAGAAAACAATAACACTTTTTTCAATACTGATTTCTGCTTTATTTGTTCTCGCAATTGTATCTATGACAATTGGTATTCTTTTCGATTCAAAACAAGGTGCACTTGGAGCACAGGCTGATTTTAATATATTCATAACAGAAGTGCAGTCCATTTGCAGCACACCGCAGACAACACAACAGATGTATACACAAATCCAAAAGTGTGCGCTGAATAAGCCTGATTTTGCCTCCGTGTCTCTGACCGATTATGGGCAGACAATCCTGTTAACATCAAACAGACTGGTGAGCACTTCTTCACCATTTATCAAAACATACAGCCTTTCTGTTCTGGAACAATCAGGACGGCAAATCGCGGTAACAGCATCTATTATCACACTGAAAAACATAGATATTTTCTCTCGCGCGAGAACAGCATTTCTTCTTGTACTTGCGGGAACACTGATAACAGCTATATTTATCATATATCTTTCACTTACTGAAAAAGAAACTAGTCAGGAAACAGATATATCTGAAAATAAGAGCATTCCAGACACAAATACTGATCAATCCGCTCTATATAACAGTACAGCGCTTTCCGCGCAGAGTACCGCAAGCAGCATAAATACAACCGAAAATGCTGAAGAAGACGAAAATAAATATGTAAAAGCAGACGCCCATATTGTACATTATGATGCGGAATTACCAGCACTTGACGAAGATGAATCCCCTGTTCAGGAACAAGAAGAATCTATCACATCGTTAGAAAATCAGAACAGTTTTTCCGCTGCTGCAGAAGAGACAGCGGAGCCAGATGATAACGAGAGTTTTGGTGAATATGCTTCTGTATCCGAAACAGACAGCTGTGATACAGAAACTGAAGCTGAAAATATTGAATATATTCCAACTGCTGAAACAACAGAAAACACTGTCAGCGTACAGTCCGAGCCAGAAGAAAAACATATTCTTGATGACAATGACTTACCCACTTCACGCGATACAGATGAAGATATTATCCCTGATCCCTATTCCAGCGTATCAGGTTTTATGAGAGAACCGCTGCTTGAACATAAACTGGATATTATTCTAAATGAAGCCGCCGCATCACAGGACGATGTAACACTTGCGATTATCCAGGTCGCTAATCTTGAATATAATAGCGAAACAGCACGCAGCGTATATACAATTCTTGAACATTATTTTGAACATAAAGAAAATATCTTTGAATATGGAGAAGATTGTTTCGCAGGTATATTTATCGGAAAAGATACTGATGAATCACTCGCCATAGCGGAACAGATTTACAGCGACATCACCGCTGTTATTAACGCCGCTCCCGAAGACAATCTGTATGTTTTAGCAGGTCTTTCATCAAGAGCCCTGAGACTTATTCCCAGCCGCCGGTTAGTACTTGAGGCAACAGAAGCACTGCGTCACGCTGAGAAAGACCCAGATTCACCTATCATCGCTTTCCGTGTGGATCCCGAAAAATACCGGCAGTATATCGCGGCGGCACAGGAATCAGCACAAAATCAGACAGAAGCGATACCGCAAGAAACAGTAAGTAACTAATAACAATTATCCAACAACAAAAAAAGAACCTTACAGCAGCGTTTGCTGAAAGGTTCTTTTTTTTATTATAAATAATTTATTCTTTGACTTCAGATACTGAATCATCAAAAACTATTTCTTCATCTAAAACAGATTCATTTTCAGCAGATATTTGCTGCGAATCAGAGGTTTTATCCTCCTGCACAGCCAGCTTCTCGGATATTTTTTTATCAAGAGTCTCAAGAGATCCATTTGTAGGAAAACGATTCATAAGCAGCTGAAATTGGGCCTGCGCCTTATCAAGCTGTTCCGCGTCAATAAGCAGATAAATATAATTAATAAGCAAATCAGAATCATACGGATGATTAATCACCAGCGTCTCATATTGCACAATCGCGGCTTGTATATCACCATTCATGGCCGTTATATACGCAATAGATGAAAGTAAGATAGTGTTCTGCGGATCCTTCTCAAGTAAATCCAGAAAAACAGAAAGAGCTTTATTCCATTCTTTATTAAGCGCGTACATACGCCCCTGCTTATAATAGGCTGTACGATATAAAGAAGCATCACGTTTTGCTAATTCATAATACCCTGCCGCCTTTGCATATTTTTTCTGCTCGGCAAACCCTTCTGCAAGCGTATAATACTCAGCGGCAAGATTTTTTAGAATACGCTCCTTCTCGCCCGGTAAAAAAAACTCTCTCTCCGATTCCGGTGAAGAAGCACAGGAAACACACAGCAGCAGAATGCTGGATAATAAAAGAACACATATCCAGCAACATGATCTGTTCATTACAGTCCTAATACAGTCTGTTCTATTTTTCGCAGCTGCGCACGGTACAAATTATTGATATTTGAACCATAATCAGCAATAAGCTGAATAATATTACGAGGAGACTCATCTGTATCTTTCCCATTCAAACGATCACCAGCATCGCCAAGCCCCGGCAGAATATACGCTGACGTATTAAGCACTGGGTCCATCCATAACGTATACACAGAACAGTTTTCCAACGCGCGGACAATACGCAGCGCGCCCTTGAGAGCAGCAATCACATTGAAAAAACTAATAGAACGAGGCTTAATACCCTGCTCAAGCAGATATTTTACGACTGTAACAAGAGAACCGCCCGTCGCATTCATCGGATCAGCAAAAATCAAATCTTTGCCATCAAGAGATTCCAAATTAAAGAAAGAATTTTTAAGATCCAGAATATATTCCATATTATGTTCTTTCTTTGATTCATCTCGTTTAATTTTAAACAGAGCAAACGGAGTTATATACCCATGCGATGAATACGCCTGTATTTCCTTAGACATAATCATAGATGGCAGCAGCGCGCCGCGCAGCATAACACACATAACCGTGTTTTCTATCTTATGATCCACATCAGGTATTTTGTGAACAGAATAATTCTGCACAGGATCAGTAACCGGCGTTTTTACAATCAGATAATTCTTATGATCAGAATGATTGCCGGTATACGCCATTTTAAAGAGCATTTCATACGCGCGCTGCGTATAATACACAAATTCATGGTGATCTGTGCGCATATCACGAAGTTTCGCGATTACCCGAGAAGCCTCCGCATGACTTTCTTCTTCTGTCTCAAATGAGTAAACTTTAAGAGAGGGGACAGCTTCGCATATTGACTGCATCAGATGCCCCATCTCATTATATACAGAGATAATCTTTTTTTCTTCCGCCGCAAGTGTCGTTGAAAAACCGCCGCCGTCAAGGATTTTAAAAGAGGCTACAGCTTTCTCATACAAACTGTCCATCTCTCTCAGATATGTCTGATCCGATTCAGTAAGATACCCGTCAAGGGCTTCAGCTTTCAGAATAATTTTTGAATCAGAACTCATAAAAACTCCTTTACATCTCGATTACGGGCAAAATCCCTTGCAATAACTCAAAAACTGTTTCTTCAGGCAGCATAACACCGCTTATCGTTATCACATTCTCTGAACTTGAAACAGTTCCGCCAAGCATACTAACAACAAGATTCAGCAGCATAGCTACACTGCGGACAACACGAGCGTCAGATACAGTCAGTGCGCCATCAAAAATAAATGAACGCATACCGCTTTCATCAGTCAACGGTGTCAGAGAGCCGGCCGCTGATGAAACAGTAGGCAATGAGAATCCGCCGGGGAGCGGAAGCATATCGCTTCCTTTAGAATAGAATAAAATACTCTCCTCTAATCCCGTATCTGGATACATATTCTGCGGGACACCGCTTGTCACACCAGAATTTGCTGACGCATACCGATCAAGCATGGGCAGCATGGATGAGGACAAACACAGCAAGTTAGACGAAACAGCCGAAGCCTCAACAGAATCGTCAGTTCTTACAAAATAAGAACACTCAATATCCTGCACCTCATAACTGACTTTTTGCCATCCACGTTTTTTAGAAAACACAGAAGAAACTGCTATCGACGGGAAATTCCCTTCCGCAGCAAGTTCAAAATACGCAGAACCGTCAGATTTTTTTTGAGACGGCGATACACCAAGATATACCGTCTCAAGACGAGAAAGCAGCCGGTCCCTATCTTTCGGCGATAATGACGGAACTACATATTCCAAAACCTGAGAAACAGATTCCGTATTAGCAGCGACAGGAACCCGCAGATATATATCATGGTCGCTGCTAAACAGCGCCCATATATCTGTTACAGGCAGTTCCTGTGAAGAAGAAGCACAGCCGGTTACAAGAGCTGCCAGTACAGCCAGGCATACCAGCAAACCAGCCTTATGCTTTTTCAATAGAGACATACCAGATTTCCTCTCCGGCTTCAATCTGCGCCGCGGCAGCTTTATCAGGAGTGTCAAGCCATAGTGATTTTGCCGCAAGCGTCTCTCCGGCAATAAAATCAATAAATGACTCAAAGGACTCTTTTAATTCAGCAGAACCGGAAACAGAAAGCGTAATACGATCTGTAACTTCAAATCCGCGCTCCTTACGCATATTCTGAATTCCACGGATTAAATCACGTACAAAGCCTTCTCTGCGCAGTTCATCAGTTATCTCCGAATCAAGCGCGACAGTCAGCGTTCCATCATTGACTACTTTCAAATGATCTTTTTCGAGACGGTCAACCAGAATCTTAGAGCTGTCAATTTCAAAACTCTTTCCGCCAACCTCAATACTCAGCGTCGCCCCATCAAGCAAAGACTGTATTGAATCCTGTTCCAGAGCTCCAATACAGCCAGCGGCCTCTTTCATCAGCGGCCCAAGAGTTTTTCCTAAAGTCCTGAAATTTGGTTTTGCTTTATACTCTACCAGTTCATCTTCACGCTCATGGAAAACAACTCTTTTTACGTTCAGTTCTTCACGGATACTTTCTTCCATCTCAAGCAGAACTTTTTTCTCTTCCGGATTCCGTGTGACAAATTCAACACTTTTCAGCGGCTGTCTGATTTTAAGATTAAATTGATACCGCAGCGAGCGTCCCATTGAGACAGCCTTCTGTACAGTAGCCATTTTAAATTCAAGATCACAGTCACGCAGAGCGCTCTCCGGTATCGGAAAGTCCTCAAGATGCACAGATTCCTTATCAGAATCCGTTTTTAAATTCTGCCACATCGCTTCTGTAATAAACGGAATAACTGGAGCTGCTGTTTTGGAGAATGTCTTGAGCGCGTAGTACAGCGTTTCATACGCTTCTTTTTTATCAGAGTCATTCTCGCTTTTCCAGAACCGGCGGCGGCTGCGGCGGATATACCAGTTATTCAGCTGGTCGATATATGAAACAAGCGGATCAATCGCACGTGATAAATCATACGCGTCCATTGCCTCAGTGACATCCTGTATAAGCTTTTGCGTTACAGACAGCAGCCAGCGATCCAGCGGATTAGTCGGCAGCGAGTTTTCAAACGCTCTTCCGGACGCCTGAATACCATCAATATTCGCATAGGTGATAAAGAAACTATAACTGTTCCACAAAGGAATCAGAATTCCTTTCAGAACATCACGAACACCTTCATCACTGTATTTAAGATCATCTGCTTTTACTACCGCGGAGTGCATCAGAAACAGACGTATCGCGTCAGCCCCGAACGTGCTTACAGCCTCAGCCGGGTCTGTATAATTGCGCAGGCTCTTGGACATCTTTTTTCCGTCAGCAGCGAGAACAAGTCCGCTTACGATACAGTTTTCAAATGCGGGGCGGTCAAGCAGCGCAGCGGCCAGCACCGTCAGCGTATAAAACCATCCGCGAGTCTGATCAAGGCCTTCAGAAATAAAATCAGCGGGAAAATGTTCCTCAAAATAGGCTTTATTCTCAAAAGGATAATGATTCTGCGCATACGGCATAGAACCTGACTCAAACCAGCAGTCAAGCACTTCGGGAATACGTTTCATTGTCCCGCCGCATTCGCAGGGGATCGTAATTTTATCAACAAAATGTTTGTGCAGATCTTCCGGATACACACCCGAAAGCTCCTGCAATTCTTTCCGGCTTCCGACACAGACAGCCTTGCCGCAGTCAGGGCACTTCCATACCGGCAGCGGATTACCCCAATACCGGTTCCGGCTGATAGCCCAGTCGCGGGCGCCTTCCAGCCATTTGCCAAACCGCCCTGTTTTAATATGAGCGGGCTGCCATGTAATCTGGCTATTTGCTTTCAGCAATTTATCACGAATAGACTCAACACCGACAAACCAGCTGCCGACAGCACGGTAAATAAGCGGGCTTGAGCATCGCCAGCAGTGCGGATATGAGTGCAGAATCTGATCACGCTTAACAAGTTTGCCCTCTTTTTTCAGCCGGTCCATGATATCTTTATCACATTCTTTTACAAACCGACCCTGATAATCAGGCACTTCGGCAGTAAATTTACACTCGTTATCTACCGGGCACACAGTCGGAACACCAGTGCCCTTAAAGACTTTATTATCATCCTCACCAAATCCGGGCGCTGTATGAACAATACCCGTTCCGTCCTCAGTCGAAACAAAGTCCCCGTTAAATACACGGAACGCACCGGGAGAACCATCCTCATTCACCGCCAATGATGCAAAATACGGGAACAGCGGCTCATAGCGCATACCGATAAATTCTTTTCCCTTTTTGCGCCAGACAATCTCACATTCAGCAGGATTTTTATAATACGCGCCAATACGGGCTTCGGCAAGAATATAATATTCATCACCATCATGTATTTTTACATAATCAATATCAGCGCCCATAGTCAGACCGAGATTTGACGGCAGCGTCCACGGCGTAGTAGTCCAAGCCAGAAGATACGTAGAACCGTTCGCCGCGTCATCGTCACCAAACCCGTCGGGCACCTGCGTTACTTTAAAACGAATCGTAATCGCCGGATCATGCACATCTTTGTATCCGCCCAAGTTCAGTTCATGATTTGAGAGTACAGTTGAACAGCGGGGACAAAACGGCAGAATATAATGACCTTCATAAATAAGCCCTTTTTCCCACAGGCTTTTGAACACCCACCAGATGGATTCCATATAGTCAGCGTTCATCGTTTTATAATCATTATCAAAATCAACCCACCGGCCAAGCCGCGTAATAGTCTGCCGCCATTCTTTTACATACCGCAGAACACTGGAACGGCATGCCTCATTAAACTTATCAACACCATATTTTTCTATATCTGTTTTTGAATTCAGACCAAGTTCTTTCTCAATCAGATTTTCTACCGGCAGACCATGACAGTCCCAGCCGAAACGGCGCTCTACCCGCTTTCCTTTCATTGTCTGATAGCGGGGGATAATATCTTTTATTGTACTGGGAATAAAATGTCCAAAGTGAGGCAGTCCTGTTGCAAAGGGAGGGCCGTCATAAAAAACATATTCAGGCGCATCGATACGCTGACGGATCGACTTTTTAAAAATATCTTTCTCCTGCCAGAATTTCAGAATATCTTCTTCCTGAGCGGGAAAATTAACTTTCGGATCTACCGGCTTATACAAAATAATCCTCCTAATACTTTGCGTTATTATCGCATAAACAATAAAAAAATGCTATACAGCGAATACTGCCTCCGCCACCGTGCCCCCATACTGTTTACTCAGATTTTCAGCAGCAAAAAGAAATAAATAAGCGCTCCACCATAGAATGTGTTATACTTATTATATAATAAGGTTAATGACCAGTACGGTCACATTGCCGGAGATTCTTATATTAAGGCATGCTGTCAGGCTCTGTTTATCAGTGTACGAAAGCAAGATCTTATTTTCCGTCTGGGCGGAGATGAATTTCTTGTACTGCTGCCTGATACGGATAACAGCGTCGCTCAGAATGTGATTGAACGCATAAAAAATAATTTGTCCCTGCCAAAGTATGACGGCTTTATCTGCGGGATGTCTATAGGCTGCGCGACAGAGACAATCAGTCAGGATTTTCAATTTGCCAGACTCCTTAAACGCGCCAATGAATCGATGTATAAGGACAAAAAAAGCGCAAAGCAATTCGAGAATAATACAAAATATTTAAACAAAACCTGTTGACTTTTTTTTCATGTTTTGCTATAAATAAAACATCACTTGCGGATGTCATATAACGGCTATTATCTCAGCCTTCCAAGCTGAAGACGTGGGTTCGACTCCCATCATCCGCTTTTTTTCTTCCTTTAATAATCTATACAGTATCAAAACAAGTTAAAAATAAAATTTTTCATGATTTAATTTTGTTCAATAAAAGGTGAAAATTAGCTATAATTAGATTTGTCTTTGCAACAAAGAAGGTTTTCTTGGATAAGAATAAAATTGTACTGTTGTAATTGTTTGTTTCCTTATAAATAAGGTCTAATTATGTTTATATGTATCCTATATTTGAGTATTGCTTGAATAAACAATCATGAAAAAATTCTACCAAACAATCAAATTCAAAAAATTTAATTCTCGGCGTTCTTCTCGAAAACAACGAGCTATATCCAGGAAAAAAAAGCGACATATCAAACATAGAAGGTCTACTGCCCATCACAAAAAAAGAACACATTGCTATAAGGTTCCCGATAATTTCAGTATTATTCATAATTGTGCTGATACCATAAATTTTTTTATAGAGGTACTTGATTCAATCAATAAATCAAAACCTCTGCAAATAGATTTAAGTTCCGTAAAAGAAATAACCCCTGATGCCATTATTTATTTGATTCTTGTATTAGAAGAAAGTAAAAAGAAACAAATTTCTATAAAAGGAAATGTCCCTGAAAAACAGGACGCATTTTTAATTTTTTATCAATCGGGTTTCTATGAGTATGTAAACAGTAATATTGATACAACTGAAATTCCCCGCAACGCAAATATTCTCACAATAAAATCAGGTACACAAGTTGATGGAAATGAGGGAGCACATATCCGAAATTACTTAAAAGAACGCATTCCAACGATGACAACTGATCACCTGACAGCTCTATACGCTATTCTTATCGAATGTATGTCAAACACAAATGAATATGCAAGCAGGGAATCTGAAAAGAAAAAATGGTGGACTATGGCGTTATATGATGAAAAAAGCAAAAAAGTCTTTTTTGCTTTTGCAGATAATGGAGTTGGTATTCCTGCTACAGTGAGAAAAAGATTTATCATAGACAAATTTTCTTCAGATGCAGACACAATAAGACGAGCAGTTTCTGGTGAATATAAAATTTCAGGCAGTAGAGAAAAAACAAGAAACAAAGGTTTGCCGCAAATCAAAAGCTTTTATGAACAAACACTTATTGCTAACCTTGTTTTTGTTTCCAATAACGGATATTATAAAGTAGGGCAAATGCCTGAAAAATTAAAGAAAAAATTTACAGGCACCATGATAGCATGGGAATTTTTAACGGAAGGTCATAATGAAAACACAATATTATAATATTGCTGAACAATATACAAAAAATCCTGGCGCACGATATATTAAACAAGGTGATTTTTCCGGTGAAGATTTCAGAAAAAATGTTTTAGAACCTTTTTTTGAGAGTTATGAAGAAGGAAATATCCTGGAAATCAACCTTGATGGGCTTAATGGATATCCATCTTCTTTTTTTGAGGAAGCTTTTGGAGGAATAGCAAGAATATATGGTGTTGAGAAAGTAAAAAAAGCATTAAGATTAATATGTAAAGAGAACAACCTTGTTGTTGATGATATTAAATCATACATCGAACAAAAACGGACATGAGAAAGAGTTTTAATATTTTAATCGGTTTACTGGGTATTCTTTTTCTGATTGTAGTTATCCTATCTGTTTTGAAGTGGAAAATGTTAAAAAATACTTTTTTTTCATATTCCTTTATTGATATAGTAAATTTTATCGCAACACTACTTATTGGGTTCTTTTTAACATATATTATTGCAGTTCCTCTTCAAAAAGAAATCAAAGAAAAAGATATTCTTTCAGAAACCATAATTGAAGTTCAAAAAGATTTAGCTGCCATCATGGAGTATTTATATAAAATAAAAGGACAAATGATTACCGTCCAGCAACGGGAGTATATTCTAACACTTTCAAAAATAACAGACAAAGACATTAATTTCTTAAAAAATATGCCCTTTAAAAACAAAGTCATAGCAGAGAATATTTCAAATATAGTAAAAATTCGGGGAGACTTTTCCTTTATCTTGACGGGAGATAATCTTGTCGCTAATCAACCTATTGCAGACGTATACATAGAAACTTGCAGCCTTCAATACTATCAACTGAAACAGCAGCTTATGGAATGTAGGGTCAATGTATATACAGCATAATACAGAATTTATTTTCTGCATTTTCAATACCGATTATATAAAATAATGTATAGATTACAAAACAAAAATTAATAATTTATTTTTCATCCATTTTTAGTCTTTTTTTTAAACGAAAATACACTATCTTTTATCCGTTTTTAATCTTTTGATAGTGTACAATAAAGTTCGCAATTTGGGGTAGAAAAAAGCCATTGAAAATTCCAAAATGTTAGTTACCACAACA